>NZ_JMPJ01000001.1 GCF_000735345.1 Ewingella americana ATCC 33852
CGGCGCATCAGCCCGCCAGTCACATCAACTGAAAATCTCCACCACCCAGCCTTTGTCGGCTCCGGCGCAGGCAGTTTATAAGATTTTGCAGGAGCTGATGGCAGGGGAGAGCAGCCGAGTAGCAGAGCCTTTGCTGGCCGTTGTTTAAACATTTGACCTTAAAGGTTTAATGTCTAAACCTTGCGTTGCCACGCAAACTGGCTTTTAAAGGCAAGGTCGTGCGCTGCCGCCACACCGGCCTGAAAGGGCGCCTATCGCCGCGCCCCTTCAGAATCCCCGGCTCTTCACTGCGCGCTGTCGCTGGTGGAAGGGACGTGTTTCAGGTACTTCAGTTCTTCACCGCAAAATGCCGCCGCTTAGGCGGTGCCTTCGCTTCAGGATTACTCGGCCTCTGGCCTCGCCCTTTGGGTCGTTGCTACGCAACGCTGTCTCGCTTCGCTCGGCTCGAGCCATAGGTCTCGAACCGTTCGCTCAGCGCCATTTTTGACTGCGGTTTTGAGGCTTCTC
>NZ_JMPJ01000002.1 GCF_000735345.1 Ewingella americana ATCC 33852
ACATCGCTGTGCGGTGCAACGGGGCGCTACTATAGGGAGAGCGGGTCAAAGGGTCAAGCATAATTTGCCGGATTAGGTTTGGATGGTTAAGACGTGGGCAATGTGGGGTAAAACAGGTGCACAAATCGGTGGAGGAACGGTGCTCAGGGGTGCACTCGGGCCGTCCATAGCCCTCGCCCTGCGGGCAGCCTGCGGCTGTTCAAATTGGCTTTCCTGAAAACTGCGGGGGAGAGTACGCTGTAAGATCGGTGCTCAGGGGTGCACTCGGGCCGTCCATGGCCCTCGCCCTACGGGCAGCCTT
>NZ_JMPJ01000003.1 GCF_000735345.1 Ewingella americana ATCC 33852
ATATTTGCTCACCCAGCAGGTGATGGTGCAGAGGTTACGCTGGTACTGATTGCGCATCCGGCGCAGGTGTTGCAGGTAGTGTCCCTGCTTGATGAAGTCGGTCAGAGCGATTTGCGGTAGGGTCGACGTCGCGCCGGTGCTGATGAACTTCATATGCAAGGCGCGGTTGTGATAACGCCCCGGAGCCAGCCAGCCGACGCGCAGGCCGGGCGCCAACGTTTTGGAAAACGAGCTGCACAGCAACACGCGGCCATCTTCATCGAAAG
>NZ_JMPJ01000004.1 GCF_000735345.1 Ewingella americana ATCC 33852
TGGCGGCAGCGCACGGTCTTGACCTTAGGCCAGTTTGCAACACACCGCAAAGTCGCGATTTTAGGTTTGCTGGCTTTGCAAAAGCCATTCGATCACCCGTCGAATGACGGGCCTCAAATACCTGTCTTGCGGTGTCAAAATATAACATTTGCCATCGGCGGCCAGCTTCCCCGGATGGGCATGGACCAGCTGCCCGTTATCGACAAAATCCTGCACTAGGCCTTCCCAGCCGAGTAAAATTCCGTCGCCGAGAACGGCGGCTTGCACCAGAAACGGGTAGTTATTGGCTCGCCATGTCTGCCTTGGCGCGAAGTGATGCACATCTTGTGAGGCAAACCAATCTCGCCAGCCGGTCCATTCGCGCTGGGGATCGTCTTGAATCAA
This sequence comes from Ewingella americana ATCC 33852, assembly GCF_000735345.1. Taxonomy (GTDB): domain Bacteria; phylum Pseudomonadota; class Gammaproteobacteria; order Enterobacterales; family Enterobacteriaceae; genus Ewingella; species Ewingella americana. The sequence continues at coordinate 385 of NZ_JMPJ01000004.1, forward strand.
CAGCGTGTGGTTAAGTAACTCGGCCGCGTCGGGGTTGGCGGGGAGATGGCGCAAAAACTCGGGGGAACACATCGGGTAACAGACTTCGTCGAACAGCGGCACGGCGTGATAACCAGCGGGCGGAGTGCGCAGATAGAAAATCGCCAGATCAAACTCTGAGGATTTCAACTCGGAGAAGCTGTCCGAAATCTTCATGCGGATCTGTAAATCCGGCATCAGCCGCCGCAGGGCTGAAAGCCGCGATGAGAGCCAAAGACTGCCCATCGCGCTGGTGCAGGCCAGCGTCACCTGTGGCAGGCCGCTCCAACCCATCACCTCGGCGGTGGATTGCGAAATATCCCCCAGAAGTTTTCGCACCTGTTCGGCGTAAATCTCACCGCGAGGCGTCAAGGTCACCTTGCGCTGGCTACGCTGAAACAGCTTGCAGCCCAGCATCTCTTCTAACTGCAAGATCTGCCGGCTGATGGCGCTTTGCGTCAGATTTAACTCATCCGCCGCGCGTGAAAAACTGCAATAACGTGCAACACATTCAAAGGCCACCAAGGTGTTTAGCGGTGGTAAGGGTTCAATCTGCACGTCGGTATGCGCTCCAGTTGGGGCAGAATCAGAGTTCCGCCATCATGTCGTTAATGGTCTGCCCAATATGCTTCACGGCTTGCTCGTAAGCCTCGGTTAATGGCTGAGCATAGTTGATTCGCAGGCAGTTGCGATACTTGCCCGATGCAGAAAATATCGAGCCGATCGCAATTTGGACTTTGTGGACTTCCAGCAGACGGTTGAGCCGCTGGGCGTCGAGGCGCTCGTCGAGTTCAATCCACAGCATAAAGCCTCCCTGCGGGCGACTGACACCCACGCCGCACGGGAAATATTTGCTCACCCAGCAGGTGATGGTGCAGAGGTTACGCTGGTACTGATTGCGCATCCGGCGCAGGTGTTGCAGGTAGTGTCCCTGCTTGATGAAGTCGGTCAGAGCGATTTGCGGTAGGGTCGACGTCGCGCCGGTGCTGATGAACTTCATATGCAAGGCGCGGTTGTGATAACGCCCCGGAGCCAGCCAGCCGACGCGCAGGCCGGGCGCCAACGTTTTGGAAAACGAGCTGCACAGCAACACGCGGCCATCTTCATCGAAAG
>NZ_JMPJ01000005.1 GCF_000735345.1 Ewingella americana ATCC 33852
TTTTGGTTTTTTTCTATAATGAAAACGAAGAATTGGTAAATGATGAAATACAAAATCCCGGCAATCAGGTAGATATTCATTCCCAACATGGTGGAGGCGGTTAAGGCTTTGGCCTGCCCCAGAATTTCCGTTATCCCTACGGTGTAGGCAAAAGGGGTATTTTTCAGGATTGAGGTCAGTTCATTCATCACGCCAGGAATTGAAAAACGCAGCATTTGTGGGAATTCGATATACAGAATGATTTGTAAATCAC
>NZ_JMPJ01000006.1 GCF_000735345.1 Ewingella americana ATCC 33852
GGCCGTTGGACTCGATTTGCAGAGTCAGCTGGATGAAGTAGCACAACTGCAACGCCTGCCAGAAGGTCTGCGGCGGCTGGTGGGCAATAAGCTCGCAGTTTTCAGCCATGCTCAGCAGCTCGCTGCGGCGCGCTTCGCGGCTTTCAGTTGCCGCCATTTCCCGTGCCAGAACAGCAAAACGCAGGATGTGCTCGCTCACCGCCGCCAGCGTGATATCAATCGCTTTCAGCAACTGCTCTTTATGCAGATCTTCCCAGTCGGTAAGTTGCAGACGCTCGCGGCGCTCCG
>NZ_JMPJ01000007.1 GCF_000735345.1 Ewingella americana ATCC 33852
GTTTTTATACATGCTGCGCACGCCGTCCGGCATGCTCTACACCGGCATCACCACCGAGGTCGAACGCCGTCTATCCCAGCATCAATCGGGCAAAGGTGCCAAAGCCCTGCGCGGTAAAGGCGAACTAGAACTCGTATTCCACTGCCCCGCCGGTGACCGCTCGCTTGCCTCGAAGCTTGAACTGAAAGTGAAAAAACTGACTAAAGCGCAGAAAGAGAAACTGGTAAAGGAACAGCCGGGGAGTTTGGAGGGTTATTTGGCCGAGTAAACGGTCAATCAGGAGGCAAAAAGCGTCTCTATC
>NZ_JMPJ01000008.1 GCF_000735345.1 Ewingella americana ATCC 33852
GTCGCAAAGGCTTCTCCCTCGGACTGAGGGAGTTGCTGAATTAGCGCCGCTTTCTGTTCTTCAGAGAGCGGCAAAGCCTTTACGTAATCTTGAGTAGAATGCGTTGACTTATTCATTGGCAGGCAGCTGATAGCTCCAGGTTTCACTCAGTGTTTTCTCGCCATTAACCAGAGAAGCGCGCATTTCGATTGGCTTCTTCGGATCTTTCACTTTCAGGCGCAGCGTTAAACGCCAGCCTTTAGTTACTGGATTATAGCGGACATTATTTTCT
>NZ_JMPJ01000009.1 GCF_000735345.1 Ewingella americana ATCC 33852
GCCATATTTCGCTTCAGTATTACGCCGTCAGTGCAGCGCGCTAGTAAATCAGTTGCCGCTATTCTACTGGTGTGCCGCCGTTGGGGAAACATTTAACATTCCTGATTGAATACTCTCCGTAAATCAATACGCGGGTGTGTAGGGGGCGGGTGGAAAGTGATAGACTGCAAGGTATTATCCTATTAACAATCCGTTCGCCCTGAATTAACGGCGAGGAGTGAAGTTG
>NZ_JMPJ01000010.1 GCF_000735345.1 Ewingella americana ATCC 33852
AACTATGAGCATCGCGCCCGGCCATCAGCGCGACGGCAACGCCCACCACCAGCAGTAACAGCGCCAGCCCAACCCAGCGCACTAAGTGGTGGCGCTCTTCTGGGACGTGGTCGCCCTGATCCATCGGCGGCGGCGACATGCTGTTGCGCAGGCGCGGTAGCAGCCAGAGCAGCAGCGGCGCGCCGACCAGCGCGGTGGCTG
>NZ_JMPJ01000011.1 GCF_000735345.1 Ewingella americana ATCC 33852
ATCTTGGCCGTGCCGTTTCAATGGGCTTGGTTTTGGGTTTGTTTTTTACGGATTGGATGGAATGGTTCGGTGTAAATGCCAGTAGGTCGCGTTCAGAAGTGACGCCGAGGGAGTGGTTCGAGACCTATGGCTCGAAGCCCGAACTGAGGGAACCGCCTAAGCGGCGGCACTTCGCGACGATCACCGTGACTGCTGAAACA
>NZ_JMPJ01000012.1 GCF_000735345.1 Ewingella americana ATCC 33852
GCTCTTTAACAATCTGGAACAAGCTGAAAATTGAAACGACACAGCTGAAACTTATCTCTCCGTAGATGTACTGAGATAAGGAGTACCCTGTGTTGAGTCTCTCAAGACTTGCAAACCGAAGTGAAACACCTTCGGGTTGTGAGGTTAAGCGACTAAGCGTACACGGTGGATGCCTAGGCAGTCAGAGGCGATGAAGGGCGTGCTAATCTGCGAAAAGCGTCGGTAAGGTGATATGAACCGTTATACCCGACGATACCCGAATGGGGAAACCCAGTGTGATACGTCACACTATTGCATGGTGAATACATAGCCATGCAAGGCGAACCGGGGGAACTGAAACATCTAAGTACCCCGAGGAAAAGAAATCAACCGAGATTCCCCCAGTAGCGGCGAGCGAACGGGGAAGAGCCCAGAACCTGAATCAGTTTGTGCATTAGTGGAAGCGTCTGGAAGGTCGCACAGTATAGGGTGATAGTCCCGTACACAAAAATGCACTTATTGTGAGTTCGATGAGTAGGGCGGGACACGTGACATCCTGTCTGAATATGGGGGGACCATCCTCCAAGGCTAAATACTCCTGACTGACCGATAGTGAACCAGTACCGTGAGGGAAAGGCGAAAAGAACCCCGGCGAGGGGAGTGAAATAGAACCTGAAACCGTGTACGTACAAGCAGTGGGAGCCTACTTGTTAGGTGACTGCGTACCTTTTGTATAATGGGTCAGCGACTTATATTTTGTAGCAAGGTTAACCGAATAGGGGAGCCGTAGGGAAACCGAGTCTTAACTGGGCGTCAAGTTGCAAGGTATAGACCCGAAACCCGGTGATCTAGCCATGGGCAGGTTGAAGGTTGGGTAACACTAACTGGAGGACCGAACCGACTAATGTTGAAAAATTAGCGGATGACTTGTGGCTGGGGGTGAAAGGCCAATCAAACCGGGAGATAGCTGGTTCTCCCCGAAAGCTATTTAGGTAGCGCCTCGTGAACTCATCTTCGGGGGTAGAGCACTGTTTCGACTAGGGGGCCATCCCGGCTTACCAACTCGATGCAAACTACGAATACCGAAGAATGTTATCACGGGAGACACACGGCGGGTGCTAACGTCCGTCGTGAAGAGGGAAACAACCCAGACCGCCAGCTAAGGTCCCAAAGTCATGGTTAAGTGGGAAACGATGTGGGAAGGCATAGACAGCCAGGATGTTGGCTTAGAAGCAGCCATCATTTAAAGAAAGCGTAATAGCTCACTGGTCGAGTCGGCCTGCGCGGAAGATGTAACGGGGCTAAACCATGCACCGAAGCTGCGGCAGCGACGCTTAGGCGTTGTTGGGTAGGGGAGCGTTCTGTAAGCCGTTGAAGGTGACCTGTGAGGGTTGCTGGAGGTATCAGAAGTGCGAATGCTGACATAAGTAACGATAATGCGGGTGAAAAACCCGCACGCCGGAAGACCAAGGGTTCCTGTCCAACGTTAATCGGGGCAGGGTGAGTCGACCCCTAAGGCGAGGCTGAAAAGCGTAGTCGATGGGAAACAGGTTAATATTCCTGTACTTGGTGTTACTGCGAAGGGGGGACGGAGAAGGCTAGGCTGGCCGGGCGACGGTTGTCCCGGTTCAAGCGTGTAGGGGTGTAGTCCTGGTAAATCCGGATTACTTTAACCCTGAGGCGTGATAACGAGCCACTACGGTGGTGAAGTAGCTGATGCCCTGCTTCCAGGAAAAGCCTCTAAGCTCCAGGTAACACGAAATCGTACCCCAAACCGACACAGGTGGTCAGGTAGAGAATACTCAGGCGCTTGAGAGAACTCGGGTGAAGGAACTAGGCAAAATGGTGCCGTAACTTCGGGAGAAGGCACGCTGGCGCGTAGGTGAAGAGACTTGCTCTCGGAGCCGAAGCCAGTCGCAGATACCAGCTGGCTGCAACTGTTTAATAAAAACACAGCACTGTGCAAACACGAAAGTGGACGTATACGGTGTGACGCCTGCCCGGTGCCGGAAGGTTAATTGATGGGGTTATCCGCAAGGAGAAGCTCTTGATCGAAGCCCCGGTAAACGGCGGCCGTAACTATAACGGTCCTAAGGTAGCGAAATTCCTTGTCGGGTAAGTTCCGACCTGCACGAATGGCGTAATGATGGCCAGGCTGTCTCCACCCGAGACTCAGTGAAATTGAACTCGCTGTGAAGATGCAGTGTACCCGCGGCAAGACGGAAAGACCCCGTGAACCTTTACTATAGCTTGACACTGAACATTGAGCCTTGATGTGTAGGATAGGTGGGAGGCTTTGAAGCGTGGACGCCAGTCTGCGTGGAGCCATCCTTGAAATACCACCCTTTAATGTTTGATGTTCTAACTCGGCCCCGTGATCCGGGGTGAGGACAGTGTCTGGTGGGTAGTTTGACTGGGGCGGTCTCCTCCTAAAGAGTAACGGAGGAGCACGAAGGTTAGCTAATCACGGTCGGACATCGTGAGGTTAGTGCAATGGCATAAGCTAGCTTGACTGCGAGAGTGACGGCTCGAGCAGGTACGAAAGTAGGTCATAGTGATCCGGTGGTTCTGAATGGAAGGGCCATCGCTCAACGGATAAAAGGTACTCCGGGGATAACAGGCTGATACCGCCCAAGAGTTCATATCGACGGCGGTGTTTGGCACCTCGATGTCGGCTCATCACATCCTGGGGCTGAAGTAGGTCCCAAGGGTATGGCTGTTCGCCATTTAAAGTGGTACGCGAGCTGGGTTTAGAACGTCGTGAGACAGTTCGGTCCCTATCTGCCGTGGGCGTTGGAAGATTGAGAGGGGCTGCTCCTAGTACGAGAGGACCGGAGTGGACGCATCACTGGTGTTCGGGTTGTCATGCCAATGGCATTGCCCGGTAGCTAAATGCGGAAAAGATAAGCGCTGAAAGCATCTAAGCGCGAAACTTGCCTCGAGATGAGTCTTCCCTGTGGCTTTAAGCCACCTGAAGGGACGTTTAAGACTAAGACGTTGATAGGCTGGGTGTGTAAGTGCAGCGATGCATTGAGCTAACCAGTACTAATGACCCGAGAGGCTTAACCTTACAACACCGAAGGTGTTTTGGTCTGAGAGACTAGAAGAGATTTTCAGCGATGTTCCGAGATTGGTTCGTATGGCGAGCGAGGGTGTGAAACCTGAGTGAGCGGTGCGGATAAC
>NZ_JMPJ01000013.1 GCF_000735345.1 Ewingella americana ATCC 33852
TACGAAAGTTAATTTTTGAGCACCGCTTCACGAGTTGAAGCAAATCGAACTTTTAATTGAAGAGTTTGATCATGGCTCAGATTGAACGCTGGCGGCAGGCCTAACACATGCAAGTCGAGCGGCAGCGGGAAGTAGCTTGCTACTTTGCCGGCGAGCGGCGGACGGGTGAGTAATGTCTGGGAAACTGCCTGATGGAGGGGGATAACTACTGGAAACGGTAGCTAATACCGCATGACCTCGAAAGAGCAAAGTGGGGGACCTTCGGGCCTCACGCCATCGGATGTGCCCAGATGGGATTAGCTAGTAGGTGAGGTAATGGCTCACCTAGGCGACGATCCCTAGCTGGTCTGAGAGGATGACCAGCCACACTGGAACTGAGACACGGTCCAGACTCCTACGGGAGGCAGCAGTGGGGAATATTGCACAATGGGCGCAAGCCTGATGCAGCCATGCCGCGTGTGTGAAGAAGGCCTTCGGGTTGTAAAGCACTTTCAGCGAGGAGGAAGGCGTTAAGGTTAATAACCTTAGCGATTGACGTTACTCGCAGAAGAAGCACCGGCTAACTCCGTGCCAGCAGCCGCGGTAATACGGAGGGTGCAAGCGTTAATCGGAATTACTGGGCGTAAAGCGCACGCAGGCGGTTTGTTAAGTCAGATGTGAAATCCCCGAGCTTAACTTGGGAACTGCATTTGAAACTGGCAAGCTAGAGTCTTGTAGAGGGGGGTAGAATTCCAGGTGTAGCGGTGAAATGCGTAGAGATCTGGAGGAATACCGGTGGCGAAGGCGGCCCCCTGGACAAAGACTGACGCTCAGGTGCGAAAGCGTGGGGAGCAAACAGGATTAGATACCCTGGTAGTCCACGCTGTAAACGATGTCGATTTGGAGGTTGTGGGCTTGACCCGTGGCTTCCGGAGCTAACGCGTTAAATCGACCGCCTGGGGAGTACGGCCGCAAGGTTAAAACTCAAATGAATTGACGGGGGCCCGCACAAGCGGTGGAGCATGTGGTTTAATTCGATGCAACGCGAAGAACCTTACCTACTCTTGACATCCAGAGAATTCGCTAGAGATAGCTTAGTGCCTTCGGGAACTCTGAGACAGGTGCTGCATGGCTGTCGTCAGCTCGTGTTGTGAAATGTTGGGTTAAGTCCCGCAACGAGCGCAACCCTTATCCTTTGTTGCCAGCGACGTAATGGTGGGAACTCAAAGGAGACTGCCGGTGATAAACCGGAGGAAGGTGGGGATGACGTCAAGTCATCATGGCCCTTACGAGTAGGGCTACACACGTGCTACAATGGCATATACAAAGAGAAGCGAACTCGCGAGAGCAAGCGGACCTCATAAAGTATGTCGTAGTCCGGATTGGAGTCTGCAACTCGACTCCATGAAGTCGGAATCGCTAGTAATCGTAGATCAGAATGCTACGGTGAATACGTTCCCGGGCCTTGTACACACCGCCCGTCACACCATGGGAGTGGGTTGCAAAAGAAGTAGGTAGCTTAACCTTCGGGAGGGCGCTTACCACTTTGTGATTCATGACTGGGGTGAAGTCGTAACAAGGTAACCGTAGGGGAACCTGCGGTTGGATCACCTCCTTACCTAAAGATACGCATTGTGCAGTGTCCACACAGATTGTCTGAT
>NZ_JMPJ01000014.1 GCF_000735345.1 Ewingella americana ATCC 33852
AACTCCTCCGGCCGGGTGGCTGAAATGTAATGGGGCGGCGTTTGATAAAAATGCTTATCCGCAACTGGCTTTGGCTTATCCATCAGGGAAGTTACCTGATCTTCGTGGGGAGTTTATTCGTGGATTTGATGATGGGCGGGGTGTTGATACAGGACGTCAGCTTCTAAGTGCTCAGGCTGACTCTTTTGCCGCGCATACACACTTAACACCTACCTACACAGGTGATGTTCCACCAGGCCCAAACAATTATGAGGTAGCCAGCACTTCGCATCCGGGTTATGACTATTTTCCAGAGGTACCTACATCGACTACAGGTGGTACCGAGACTCGTCCACGTAACTTAGCATTCAATTACATAGTCCGTGCCGCATAAAGAAGTGCGCCCCACACGGGGCGCTTTTTTTATGCAGCTCTCACGATGTAGTTAAATGCAATATTGCGAGGGCGAACATACCAGCGAGCACGTGGCCCATTGTTGCCTGTATTTGTCACACTAGTTACCCCACCCAGCACACCTTCGTTAAATCCACCCTCACCACCTCCCAATACGATGCCAGTTGTTACTTGGTTGTTTTCAATGTTTGGCTGTATCCATGTTCCAGCCTGAGGTGATAACAGCGTGCGCCCAGCATCGACGCCACGGCCATCGTCAAAACCACGCAGGAACTCGCCACGCAAATCAGGAAGTACACCGTTAGGATATGCGATGGCAAGCAGTGGATATTTACTTCTGTCAAACGAGGCACCGTTGCACTGCAACCACCCGGCCGGAGGAGTC
>NZ_JMPJ01000015.1 GCF_000735345.1 Ewingella americana ATCC 33852
ATTAAAGCTTTCCCTGATGGGGCCAGCCTTTATTGCCGCCATTGGCTACATTGATCCGGGCAACTTCGCGACCAACATTCAGGCCGGTGCTTCCTATGGCTATCAACTGCTGTGGGTGGTGGTGTGGGCCAATATCATGGCGATGCTTATCCAGCTGCTTTCCGCCAAACTGGGTATCGCAACCGGCAAAAACCTGGCCGAGCATATCCGCGATCGTTTCCCGCGTCCTGCCGTCTGGGCCTATTGGGTTCAGGCCGAAATCATTGCCATGGCGACCGATCTGGCCGAGTTTATCGGCGCGGCCATCGGCTTCAAGCTGCTGCTTGGGGTCTCGCTGCTACAGGGCGCGGTGCTGACCGGGATCGCCACCTTTATTATCCTCGCATTGCAAAAGCGCGGGCAAAAGCCACTCGAACTGGTGATTGCTGGTCTGCTGCTGTTTGTCGCGGCGGCCTATATTGTCGAACTGTTCTTCTCGCAGCCGAGCATGGCGGCGCTGGGCAAGGGGATGCTGATCCCTAACTTGCCGTCGAGCGATGCCGTCTATCTGGCCGCTGGCGTGTTGGGCGCGACCATTATGCCGCACGTGATTTACCTGCACTCTTCATTAACCCAGCGCGCGGGCGACGCGTCAAAGGGGCAGCGCTATTCTGCCACCAAGCTGGATGTCGGCATTGCCATGACCATCGCCGGTTTTGTCAATCTGGCGATGATGGCAACCGCCGCGGCGGCTTTCCACTTCAGCGGGCATCAGGGCATTAGCGAGCTGGATCAGGCTTACCTCACGCTGCAACCCCTGCTCGGGCAGGCGGCTGCCACCACCTTTGGCCTGAGTCTGGTTGCCGCGGGCCTCTCTTCCACCGTGGTTGGCACCTTGGCCGGGCAGGTGGTGATGCAAGGCTTTGTGAAATTCTATATTCCACTGTGGGTGCGTCGCACGGTGACCATGGCGCCTTCATTTATCGTCATCATGATGGGGCTGGACGCCACGCGTATTTTGGTGATGAGTCAGGTGCTGCTGAGTTTTGGTATTGCGCTGGCGCTGCTGCCTCTGCTGGCCTTTACCGGCAACCGCGAGCTGATGGGCGAAATGGTCAATTCGAAAGGCATACAGTGGGCAGGGCGGGTGATCGTGCTGCTGGTGGTGAGCCTTAACCTTTATTTGCTGATTGGCATGCTCAAGTAACACCAAAATAGAGAAATGGATAAAAAACGGGACAGCGCAAACTGTCCCGTTTTTGTTGCCTGCGGCTGAGGGCTAGTGGTGATGACCACCGTGCCCGCCGCCGTGTCCGTGGTCGCCATGCCCGTGCCCATGATTGCCATGATGTCCGCGATCGTGACCATAAGCATGACCGTGGGGAGGGCGGTGCCGCGCCTGATAGCTGTTCCACCAGCCGCGATCTCGCCAGCGGCCGCCGTCCCAGTAGTAGCCGCGATGGCTGCGCTCGCCGTAATAGCGCCCACGGTGGCTGTTCCACCAACGGCTATCACGCCAGTCATAACCATCCCAGTAGTAACCGCGACGGTCGCGATCACCGATATTAATTGAAAGGCCAGGGGTATTCAGGCTAAGGCTGCTGGCCTGCACGGCGGGGGCCGCGGCAGGCAGCAGGGCAAACAATAAACTTCCGAATAATAAAGGCTTAATCATGTCGCCTCCTCTCTCTCTTATAATTTCTGCTAACAGTTATAAGAGGAAGGCAACACCTATTCTATTGCTTACAATCCTGTTTTGATTGTTTTACGCCGCTTAACACAAAGCTAACGTTTTCTCCTTTATTAGCCTTGTGGGAAAGCGTTTACACTAAAATCCCTTCAATTTCAGCCAGCTCCTGCTCGCTAAACTGGCGGTTGCCAAGC
>NZ_JMPJ01000016.1 GCF_000735345.1 Ewingella americana ATCC 33852
CTCACATAAGCCACTGATTTTTATGAAATACCCCCTCCCAGCCTCCCCCTTACCAGGGGGAGGAGCACTTCGCCTACCACATCAACGTTCCGATCACCGGCGCCATCACCACGGTGACAACCCCCGCCAGCATCATCACCAGACTTGAAACCACGCCCTCTTCGGCACCCATATCGTAGGCTTTGGCCGTGCCTGCGCCGTGGGATGACGCCCCGAGGCTCGCGCCTTTCGCTAACTTACTTTTCACCGCCAAACGCAGGAACATCATGTCGCCAATCGCCATGCCGAAAACGCCGGTGATCACCACGAACAGCGCGACCAAGTCGGGCTGCCCGCCCACCTGCTTCGCGGCGGCGAGGGCAAACGGCGTGGTGATGGAGCGAACCGACAAACTGCGCTGAATCACCTCCGGCAGAGCAAACAGCCGGGCCAGCCAGACGGAGCTGAACACCGCGACAACAATAGCTGTCACCACGCCTGCGGAGAGCGACAGCCAGTGGCGACGGATAATTGGCAAGTTCTCATACACCGGCACGGCAAACGCGATGGTTGACGGGCCAAGCAGCCACAGCAGCCAGTGCGTCTCGCCAATGTAGTCCTGCCAAGTCACGTGGGCGACCACCAGCAGCAGAACCAGCACCACCGGCGTGAACACCAGCGGCATTAATAACAGGGTGCGGCGCTGGCGGTAGAGCTTCTTATTGGCGTAATACAGCAGCACGGTCACCACGAAGCAGATTGCACTGATAATAATGTCACTCACCGCGCACCTTCCGCTCTGCTAAACGCAGCTCCAAACGATAGATCCTGTCTACCACCAGCGACGTAATCCCCAGCGTCAGGGTGGTGCTGACGGCGATCACCAAGAATATTTTCCAGCCCTCAACCATCAACAGCGAGGTGTAATTCACCACTGCCACCACCGCAGGAACGAAGAACAGCAGCATTTCGGCCAGCAGCCAGCGAGAACCGGCTTTTACCCATTTCAGCGGCAAAATGCCGGACATAATCAAGAGTAAAAGCATGAACATGCCAACGACGTTGGCTGGCAGAGGCAGATGCAACAAAGTCACCAGACGGTCAGCAACCAGATAGAGAGCCGCGTACAGCACCACCTGAATTGGGACCTGTAGACGACTTAAATAAGACGGCGCTCGAGTGCGCAACGCCAACAACATAGGGATAACCTCGGTGGGTTAAAAAGGGGAACGAAAGAAGTATACGTTGGCGGCAAACCGGTATAGAAATGAATTAAAATCATCGAAATCATTCCAAATCGGCATGTTTTGCCTTTCGCCGCAAACACGCCGATTAAGAGGATCAATATGGACGTGCGTACCCTGCGTTATTTTGTCGAAGTTGTTCGCCAACAGAGCTTTACCCGCGCGGCGGAAAAACTGTTTGTCACTCAGCCAACCATCAGCAAGATGCTGCGCCATCTGGAGGAAGAGCTTGAATGTACACTGATTATTCGCGATGGCCGCCGCCTGAGATTGACCGACAGCGGACAGGCGCTGTATCAACGCGGACAGAACATATTGGAAGAGTTTCGCCAGTTGGAAAGCGAGCTTAAGGACATCAGCACCCTCACCCGTGGGCAGGTGCGAATCGGCATCCCGCCGATGGTCGGCACCCAGATGGCGCCGCTGATTGGCGCGTTTCGCCAAAAATATCCCGGCATTGAGCTGATTATCTCCGAGTTTGGTGGCCGCACGGTGCAGTCGGCGATTGTTTCCGGCGAGCTGGATTTAGCCATGAACCTGCTATCGATTGACGAAAGTCTTGGCCTCACCTCCATCCCGCTGTTTAGCTACCCCATGTGCGCCGTGGTGCCGCGCAGCGAGAAGTGGCTCAACCGCACTCGCCTGCCTATTTCTGAATTAGCCGATGAAAGCATCCTGATTTATAACGAAGATTTTGCCCTGCACGGCATGTTGATGGAGAGCTTCGCGGCGCATGGATTCACCCCTAAAATTGCCACTCGCAGCGGCCAGTGGGACTTTCTGGCGGCGATGGTGCAGGCAGGAATGGGCGTGGCAATTCTGCCGGAGCCGATTTGCCGACGTCTGGACTCAAGCCTGATGTGGATGCCTATCGAGCCGGAAATGCTGTGGAAACTGGAGCTAATTTGGCGGGAGGGAAGTTATATGTCGCACAGTACGCAGGCGTGGATTGCCATGTGTCGGGAGCATTACAGGCAGCAGCAAAAAGACGCGCACGCCGGATAGCGTGCGCGTTGCGAGGCTTTACACCTCTTTTTCGACCAGCAGCGCCTCGAGCAAATCGAGGTCATGCAGCAGTTTTTGCAGCGTTTCATTGCTGATTTTCTGCGTCGCGCGCAGATGATATAGCTCCCCGCGCTCGGCACGCAGCGCCGTGAGGCGGAAGCGGCGCTCGAGGTTTTCCAGCTTCAGCGCCGTCTCAATATCATCTTTATTGAGCGTGCGTCGCCGTAGCGTCCCAACCACCCGCGAGCTTATCTCCTTCAGCGTCTGCTCATCGATATTCTCTTCGGAATCCGCCGCCAAACGCTCTTCCATCTTATGCAGGCTTTCGATGGCGACTTCGGCCGCAATCGACTTCGCCATGCGCTCTTCTTCGCGATACGCCGTGCCATCTGCCACCACCACGCCTTTAAGCAGGAATGGCAGCGCAATCACGCCCGCAATCAGCGAGAACAAGATGACGCCGGTGGCGAGGAACACTAACTGATAGCGCGACGGGAAGGCCGTGCCATCGGACAGGAACAGAGGAATGGAGAGCACACCGGCCAGCGTGATCGCCCCGCGAACCCCGGCAAACGAAGCCACCCAGAGTTCACGCGTGCTGTACGCGCCAAACAGCAACGGTTTCTTTTTCAGGAAACGGTTACTGATGTTTTTCATCACCCACAGCCAGACGAAACGCAGCAGCAGCAAGGCGAAGTAGATAATCCCGACGTCAGCAAACAGGTGCCAAGTGACGATAGAAGGGTCATGGGTTGCCTGATCCAGCGAGTTCTCCAGAATGCCCGGCAATTGCAGGCCGAGCATGATGAACACCATGCCGTTGAACACAAACTCGAGCATCGCCCAGACGCTGTTCGCGCGCAGGCGCATCGCCAGCGGCGCGTTACGGATGATGCCAGACTGGCTGATGGTCATACCGGCCGCCACCGCCGCCAAGATGCCCGACACGCCAATATGTTCTGCAATCAGGTAAGAGGCGAACGGCAGTAACAGCAGGAAGACGATTTGCGTCGCCGGGTCATCACCACTCCAGCGGCTCATGATGCGCAGTGATTTACTGTACAGCCAAGTGACCGCCACACCCGCCATCAGGCCGCCGATAGCCACCTTGAGGAATTCAACCGAAGCACCGCCGACGGTGAAGATCATGGTGCCCATCGCCACCGCGATAGCAAACTTCAGGGATACCAGACCGGACGCATCGTTCATCAGCGCCTCGCCTTCCAGCACGCCCATTATCGATTTCGGGATACGCCCCTTGCCGACGATGCCGCCCAGCGCCACGGCATCCGTTGGCGACAGAACCGCAGCCAGCGCGAAGGCCGCCACCAGCGGGATATCCGGCACCATCATATAAATCAGGTAACCAATGCCGACCACGGTGAGCAGAACCAGCACCAAGGCTAGCCCGAGAATCTCGCGCCCGTGGTGTAAAAACTCCCGCGTCGGGGTTTTCCAGCCATCGGCAAACAGCAGTGGCGGAATGAACAGCACCAAGAACAGCTCAGGGTCGAAGTCTACGTGCAGGCCAAAATTCGGCCACGCCAGCAATGCCCCGACGGCAATCTGCATTAATGGAAGCGGGATTTGAAAAGGTAACATTCTGGTCACCACCCCGGAGAGCGACACCACCAGAATCAAAATGAGGATGGTAAAGAAGATTTCCATGCTTTCCTTAGACTCTTATTTTTATGACTTTCAATCAGGCGCGCCTGACACATACCCAAGGAATAGTAGATCAAAAACCGTTACGGTTTAAATCAGAGCGTGCTGAAAAGGGGTGTGGTTGGGGCCACACGCGCCCCTTTTAATGCATTTTTAATTTAAAAAACTAAATTCAAATTTAAAACCGTGGGCGTCGGCCCACACCGACCAAGGGAGGCGTAAACGCGCCTCCCTTGGAACCCTGCGTTTTTTTCGCTGTAAGATCGAGGCTGCGCAGGGTTGGGATGGACG
>NZ_JMPJ01000017.1 GCF_000735345.1 Ewingella americana ATCC 33852
AATAGGGGAGGGAGTAAACCCAAAGCCCGACTGAGTATGGTTTTAGGTTTTATCCCTCCCCTTTCAGGAGGGGAGGTTAGGTGGGGTGTGGGGTTAGCTGCATCGAACGCGACCTACTGGCTTCTACACAGAGCCGTTTCAGGTGGTTTTGCTTTACTCCTTCTCCTCTGAGAGGAGAAGGAGTTAAAACCCTAAATCAATGAATCACCTGAGATAAAAACTCCCTGGTCCTTGCTGATTTCGGTGCGGCGAAGAACTCCATCGGTGGCGCTTCTTCGACGATTTCCCCGCGATCCATAAAATAACGCGGTCCGCGACGGTTCTTGCAAACCCCATCTCATGGGTCACGCACAGCATGGTCATGCCCTCCTCGGCGAGTCCGATCATGGTGTCTAACACCTCTTTCACCATTTCCGGATCCAGTGCAGAAGTCGGTTCGTCGAACAGCATGATTTTCGGCTTCATGCAGAGTGAGCGTGCGATGGCGACGCGCTGCTGCTGCCCGCCGGAAAGCTGGCCGGGGAACTTGTGTGCGTGCTCGGCGATGCGCACGCGTTTCAGGTAGTGCATGGCCAGCTCTTCGGCTTCCTTCTTCGGCATCTTGCGTACCCAGCATGGAGCCAATGTGCAGTTCTGCAACACCGTCAGATGTGGGAACAGGTTGAAATGCTGGAAAACCATGCCAACTTCGGTGCGAACGCGTTCGATATTGCGCAGATCGTCGTTTAACTCGGTGCCGTCAACCACGATCCGGCCCTGTTGGTGTTCCTCCAGATGATTGATACAGCGGATGGTGGTGGATTTCCCCGATCCCGACGGGCCGCATAGCACGATGCGCTCGCCCGGCTTCACGCGCAGGTTGATGTTTTTCAAAACGTGGAACTGTCCGTACCACTTGTTAACGTCTTCCAGGGTGATCATCATTTTTTTAGCATCAATAATGTGATGGTCGCTCATGTTTTACCTCAGTGTGCGGAACGTCCGGTGTGAAAGCGTCTTTCCAAATGTTGGCTATAACGCGACATGCTGAAACAGAAAATCCAATAAACGGCGGCGGCGAAGACATAGCCTTCGGTCGACATGCCGAGCCACTCGGGATCAACGGTGGCTTGCTGCACGCTGCTGAACAGGTCAAACAGGCCGATGATGATCACCAGACTGGTGTCTTTGAACAGCGCGATAATGGTGTTGACCAAGCCGGGGATCACCATCTTTAGGGCCTGCGGCAAAATCACCAGCCCCTGCGTTTTCCAATACCCCAAGGCCAGCGACTCGGCGGCTTCGGTCTGGCCTTTCGGCAGCGCCTGCAAGCCGCCGCGCACCACTTCCGCGACATAGGCTGACTGGAACAAAATCACCCCAACCAGCGCGCGCACCAGTTTGTCGATGTTGGTCCCTTCGTGCATAAACAGCGGCAGCATCACCGAGGACATAAACAGCACGGTGATCAGCGGCACGCCGCGCCAGAACTCGATAAAAATCACCGACAGCACGCGGACAATCGGCAGGCGAGAGCGACGAGCCAGCGCCAGCAGGATGCCGAGCGGCAAGGCTCCGGCGATACCCACTGCGGCGATGATCAGCGTCAGCGTCAGCCCGCCCCATTGGCGGGTTTCGACCACCGGCAGGCCGAAGAAGCCGCCATAGAGCATGAACCAGGTGAAAATCGGGAACAGCACCACCCAGACGGCGATGTATCGGCCACGGCGCGGCATGGCGCGAATGAACATCGGCACCAGCGTCATCAAGCCGACGATCAAGGTCAGATTGATGCGCCAGCGCTCTTCGAACGGGTAGAGGCCATACATGAACTGGCCGAAGCGGGCGTGGATAAACACCCAGCACGCGCCTTCTTTGGTGCAGTCCGAGCGAGCCGTGCCGACCCAGTTGGCCTGAAAAATCACCCAGTTGAGCAGCGGAGGGATCACCAGCCACATCAGCCACAGGCAGAACAGTGTGAGTAAACTATTGAACCAGCTGGAAAACAGGTTTTTACGCATCCACGTCAAGGCACCGCCGACCGAAGTCGCGCGCTTATTCGTGGGCATGGCAGAGGGGAGTATGCTCATCGTCATTCGATTCCCTTAACGTTCGACCAGCGCGATACGCCGGTTGTAGATGTTCATTAAGAACGAAATCGCCAGACTGATGATCAAGTAGACGGACATGGTAATAGCAATAGTTTCAATGGCTTGACCGGTTTGGTTGAGCACCGTTCCGGCAAACAGCGACACCATGTCGGGATACCCGATGGCGGCCGCCAGTGAGGAGTTTTTGACGATATTCAGGTATTGGCTGGTCAGCGGCGGAATGATCACCCGCATCGCCTGCGGCAAAATCACCTGACGCAGGGTCACCGGATTCGGCAGGCCGAGGGAGCGCGCGGCTTCATGCTGGCCGTGGGAAACCGACTGAATGCCCGAGCGAATCACTTCCGCAATAAAGGTCGAGGTGTAAACCGACAGCGCCACCGTCAGCGAGGCCAGTTCAGGGATAAGCACCATGCCGCCGCGGAAGTTAAATCCGCGCAGAGCCGGGATGTCCCAGTGAACCGCAGGCCCGAAGAACAGGTGCGCTAGCGCCGGGAAAATCACCAGCATGGCTATCGCCCAAGGCCAAATACGCCATACCCGGCCAGTGTGGATCTGGCGGAAATGGTTGTAACGCTTTAACGCCCAGATGCCAAACAGCGCCAGCAGCAGGGCGATACCGCTCGCCAGACTGCCCGGAGCCAGCTCGGGAGAGGGCAGATACAGCCCGCGATTGCTGATAAAGGCCACGCCAAACGCTTCAAGGCTTTGACGAGGGCCGGGCAAGTTGCGCAAGACGGCGAAGTACCAGAAGAAGATTTGCAGCAGGGGCGGGATGTTGCGGAAGGTCTCGATATAAATAGTGGAAACTTTGCGGATCAGCCAGTTTTCCGACAGGCGACCCAGCCCAATAATAAAACCGAGGATAGAAGCGAAAACGATACAGAGTGCCGAAACCAGCAGCGTGTTAAGCAGGCCAATCACGAACACGCGGCCGTAAGTGTCACCTTCCTGATAGTCGATAAGATGTTGAACGATACCAAAACCTGCGCCGCTATTGAGGAAAGCAAAGCCCGAGGTGATGCCTCGTGTTGTCAGGTTGGTGATGGTGTTGTGCAGCAGATAGCCGAGACAGGCAACCAGCAGGACGACGGCGATGATCTGATAGATCCACGCGCGCACGGCTGGGTTGGTCAGCGATAACGCACCTTTTCTAGCTGGGCGTTGTGGCATAGAAAGTACCTCAAAGATGAAGCCTGAAAACGGCGCGCTGGGGAACGGCCAGCGCGCCGTTTTTTGTCATTACTTATTTAATTCAACTGCTTGGATTCCCAAGGATCAGGGGAATTATCTGACTGGTGGTGCGTACTGGATCCCGCCCTGATTCCACAATGCGTTTTGCCCGCGTTTGATTTTCAGCTCGCTGCCTTCGCCGACGTTGCGGTCGAAGCTCTCGCCGTAGTTACCGACTTGCTTAACGATTTTCACCACCCAGTCGTTAGGCAATTTTAGGTCTTCGCCATATTTGCCGGTTTTACCTAACAGGTTGCTCATGTCAGGCGTGGTCGGGTTGGCGGCCAGCTGGTCAACGTTTTTAGAAGTGATGCCCATCTCTTCGGCGTTCAGCATGGCGAACAGCGACCAGCGCACCACTTCCAGCCAGTCTTCGTCACCACGGCGAACTACCGGGCCTAAAGGCTCTTTGGAGATAACTTCTGGCAGCACGATGAAGTCATCTGGCTTGCCGAGTTTGATACGCAGGGCGTAGAGCTGGGACTGGTCAGAGGCCAGCGTGTCGCAGCGGCCGGAGTCCAGCGCCTTGGCGCTCTCGTCGGAACGGTCGAAGGTCACCGGGGTGTAGGTCATTTTGTTGGCTTTGAAGTAGTCGGCAACGTTCAACTCGGTGTCAGTACCGGCCTGAATGCAAACGGTTGCGCCGTCCAGCTCTTTAGCACTCTTCAAACCGGCTTTCTTGTGGGTGAGGAATCCAATGCCGTCGTAGTAGTTAACGCCAGCGAAGATCATGCCCATGCCTGCGTCACGTGATGAGGTCCAAGTGGTGTTACGGGAGAGGATGTCCACTTCGCCAGATTGCAGGGCGGTAAAGCGCTCTTTGGCAGTCAGCGGGGTGTATTTTACTTTTTCCGCATCACCAAAAACGGCGGCGGCGATGGCACGACAGACGTCAACGTCGATACCGGTGAATTTCCCTTTTGAATCAGCGTAAGAGAAACCCGGTAAGCCGTCACTTATCCCACATTGAACAAAGCCTTTCTTCTTCACAGCGTCCAGAGTTGTGCCTGCGTGAGCCTGACCTGCCAGCGTCATCATGCTGGCAGCAGCAATAAGGGTAGAAAGCAGTATTTTTTTCATAAGTCGTCCTGTGAGACATAACCAAAATTATTATTGTATGAATGCGCGAGGCACCCTGTCCGTTGCGGGGCATTGCCCTCTGCACGGGACATTGCAAAGGCAATGCCAACATGCAAAAACGCTTATCTATTGGGTTGTGTGATTGTTTTGCCCAGTAACATTGATTTGCGTTATAGGATTTATTGCCCCAATCCTGTGCGTGGTCAATATTGCTGCAACAAAGTGGTGCGGCTTATTTTACTATTTGGAACTGGATCTCACTCTGGTTCCGCTTAGTGGAGTCTGGCTAATCTTTAAGCGCTATATGGAAGGTCAAAAAGAGAGGAAAGTGGAATTAAAAAACTCTCAAGCGGGCGCCTGAGAGCCAGAGGATTAAAGGGCTGCTTGAATCAATGCGCCAACCAGCGGCGGGAGATGGCCTTTCAGCGCGGCGCGTTCCGGCTGGAAGAGCGTGGCGACGAAGAACGGATGCTTTGGCAGCTCGATAACGCGAATTTCGCCCTGCTGGTCGTGGCCAGTCAGGCGCAGTGGCTGAGACTCCAGCGCTGCCTGAAACTCAGTGTTAATCCCGTAGCGGCAGTGATAGCCCTCTTCGATATCCAACTCACCGTAGGCGCGGCCCGCGATGCTGTCGGCAACCAGAGTGATGCCTCCCTTCTTCTCCACCATTTCGCAGGCCAGCGCGGCAATCACCAGCCGACCTTCGGTATCGGTTTCGCCATGGCCTGCGTCCTGCCAGCCCATCACATTGCGAGCATACTCGATGATCGCGTGCTGGAAGCCGCCACAGGTGCCGAGAAACGGCTTCTGCTGCTCGCGCGCATAGCGAATGGCGTGCAATGCCCCTTCGGTAGACTGGTAAGGGCTACCGGGCACGCACCAGAAAGCATCGAACTCTTCGAGTGAGCGCTGTGCGTCAATGGTGTCGGTGTTTAGCCAAGTGGTGTGGATGTCGAGGTCGAAAGTTTGTGCAGCGAGGTTTAATGCGAGGGGGATAGCTTGGTGGGCAACAATGGCGGGGTTGTGGTCGCCGATTATTGCCAAACGGACTTGCTGACTCATCACTTCTCTCCTGAGCAGGTAAAAGAGAATGTTATAGAAAAGTTAACTTGTCGTCATGAGAATTATTTTCATCAATAAAAAAGCCCGGCCATTGCTGGACGGGCTTAATGCACGGCGATTCACTGTTTAGAGATAGAGTGAAGGCGCTCCCGTTGGGCGGGTTTTAAAGCGGCGATGCAGCCAAAGATACTGGTCCGGCGCGCGCATAATCTCTTTTTCCACCACGCGATTCATGTAGGCCGCAGCCGCCATTTCATCATCGATTGGGTAATCTTGCAGAGCAGGCTGGATAACCAAGTCGTAGCCTTTGCCCTTATCTTTACGCACCAGAACCACGGTGACCAGAGCCGGTTTCGCCAGACGCGCCAGCATGTAAGTGCCGCTGGTGGTGGCTGCTTGATCGACGGCGAACAGCGGGGCAAATACGCTGCCACGCGGACCGTAGTCTTGGTCCGGAGCGAACCACACGGCTTCGCCTTTCTTCAGCGCATGAACCATCCCACGCAGGTCTTTGCGATCCAGCATCGCTTTATTGGAGCGCATGCGGCCCCAAGTCTGCACGAATTCCATCGCTTTATTGTTGTGCGGGCGGTACATCGCCATCATCGGCTGACACAGGCCCATGGCACGGCCACCCAGCTCCAGCGACATGAAATGCACGCCAATCACCAGTACGCCTTGCTTGTTCTGCTGCGCCATTTTCAGGTGATTCAGGCCGCTGACGTCAAACCAGCGTTTTACGCGGGCGTCGGACCAGAACCACGCCATTCCCGTCTCCAGCAGGCCCATGCCCAGCGATTCGAAATTGCTGAGAATACGGCGTTCAATCTGGGTTTCATCAAGGTTCGGGAAGCAGAGTTCTAAATTGCGGCGGGTAATAGACACACGGCGTTTGAGGAAACGCATCGAGGTGCGGCCAAGCCAGTTACCTAGGCGGTAAAGGACAGGGTAAGGCAGTTGAACGAGGAGGAATAACACGCCCAAGCCAAACCAGGTCAGCCAGTAACGCGGGTGTAGAAACGATTTGCGAAAGCAAGATGGTGAAGTCATATAAGCTCAATCATCGGCATAAAAAATCTGAGGTACCGCGTTGGAAGTAGCTCGATCGCGATACGGAGTGTGTGTCAAAGATTGGGACAGCTAAAGTGGGCAAATGTTTTAAACAACGCCGAACTTGACGCAATCTTTACACTAAAAGACGGGATCGCAGGCTAAAAGGCTTTCCGTAGGCGATGAGCGGGGCGAATACGACTTTACTTGTGAAGTATATCACGCTCTGTTATCAATCTTGAGTGGGGAATCGTCCGATAAAGGCACTAATTCGTGTCTGGTTTTGTCTGGGTTCAAAACAGCCTTAGAATTAATGGCTTGGAGAATTGTAAGCTTTGTAAAAGTTGCAATAGGATTAGTCCGAAGGCGATATCACTGGGAAAATACACCTAACTCTGTAATATATTTCACATTCTTTTCCCACCGCATTAACTCTTTATGATCGTTCGTCCTCATCAACACTGGTTCCGCCGCCTGTTTGTTTGGCACGGTGCCGTGCTTTCAAACATTCTTTTCCGCCTCAGCCTGAACTTCGGCATGTCGATTGTCGCGGTGTTCAGCGTGCAGATTTACGAAGCATTGGGCATCCGCCTGACGCTGGCTCCCTTCAGCTTATTGGGTATCGCCATCGCCATCTTCTTAGGCTTCAGAAATAGCGCCAGCTATGCGCGCTTTAACGAAGCTCGGCTGCTATGGGGAAGTTTGCTCATTACTCACCGTTCGCTGTTTCGACAGGTTAAAAGCCTGCTGGTTGACTCGCCGCAGGCCGTTGCCGCCTTCAGCCAGTTGCAAATTGCCTTTAGCTACGCGTTAAAGCACCAGCTGCGCGGTGAAGATGCCGCCAAGGATATGCAGCGCCTGCTGCCCGCCGATGTGGCGAAGGAAGTGTTGAGCAGCCCGTCTCCGGCCAACCGACTTTTGCTGTTGATGGGGAAATGGCTGGCCGAGCAGCGCGAGCAGGGGCGTCTGAGCGATATGCTGTTCCACAGCATCGACCGCAACCTTAATGAGCTTTCCCACGTGCTGGGCGGCTGCGAGCGCATTGCCAACACGCCGATACCTTTCGCCTACAGCCTGATAGTCCATCGCACGGTTTATCTGTTCTGCACCTTGCTGCCGTTCGCGCTGGCCCCGGCGCTGGGGTATATGACGATTCTGGTGTCGGTGTTTATCTCCTACACCTTTATTTCGATTGATGCCTTGGCGGAAGAGTTGGAAGACCCGTTTGGCACGGCGGATAACGATTTGCCGCTGACGGCGATGTGCCAGAACATCGAGATCAATCTGTTAGAAATGAATGATGTGCATCCGCTGCCAGAGCACATTAAGCCGGACGAGCATTACCGACTGAGCTAAAACAAAAAGGCGCTCTCCTTGCGGAAAAGCGCCTTTTATCAACACCAACTGATTAGTATCAGTTCATGCCGTATTTTTTCAATTTCTTACGCAGCGTACCGCGGTTGATACCCATCATCAGGGCCGCACGAGTCTGGTTGCCACGGGTATATTGCATCACCATGTCTAACAGTGGCTGTTCAACTTCAGCCAATACCAACTCATACAGGTCATTCACGTCCTGACCATTCAATTGAGCAAAATAGCCCTTAAGTGCTTGTTTTACCGAGTCACGCAGGGGTTTTTGGGTTACCTGATCCTGAGAATTAACGGTAGAAACGGTCAGTACGTCAGAATTCACGCGTTGTTCGAACATAGTTCTGTCAGCTCTTTTTTGTTACGCAAGATTTTCGAAATATGCTTCCAACGCCTCCAGCTGTTCGCTGGCATCCTCTATGGCGTTGAAGGAGCGCCGAAACTGGTCATTCGGGGCATGCTCCTGGAGATACCAGGAAACATGCTTACGAGCGATACGGAATCCCTTGCCTTGACCATAAAAGTCGTGCAATTCCCGTACGTGCCCTAATAACAAGTGCTGAACCTCCCCAAGTGGTGGCGGCGGTAACAGTTCCCCTGTGTCCAGATAATGCTGGATTTCCCGGAAGATCCAGGGTCTCCCCTGAGCGGCACGTCCAATCATCAGAGCATCAGCTCCGGTGTAGTCGAGTACCGCCCTGGCTTTATGCGGGTCAGTTATGTCGCCATTCGCGATAATCGGAATGGAAACACTCTGCTTAACTGTCCGAATGCTGTCGTACTCTGCCTCTCCATTGAAGAGACAAGCACGGGTTCGGCCATGAATCGTCAGGGCCTGAATTCCACAGTCTTCAGCCAATTGTGCAATTTGTACACAGTTACGGTGTTCCGGTGCCCAACCAGTACGAATTTTCAACGTGACTGGCACATCTACCGCATTCACAACGGCAGAGAGGATCTGTTTGACCAAATCCGGATACTGCAACAAGGCAGATCCTGCCAGTTTGCGGTTCACTTTCTTGGCCGGGCAGCCCATATTGATGTCAATGATTTGCGCACCGCTGTCCACGTTAATTCGGGCAGCTGCCGCCATATCTTCGGGATCGCAACCGGCAATTTGCACGGCTCGGATTCCCGGTTCATCGCTATGTACCATACGCAAACGGGATTTATCCGTACGCCACACTTCCGGATTGGAAGAGAGCATTTCGGAAACAGCCATCCCAGCACCCATCGCATGACATAAGGCACGAAACGGTCGGTCTGTTATACCGGCCATTGGGGCCGCAATCAGGCAATTTGTAAGTTGGTGGTGTCCGATGCGCATAGACTAGGAATGACCATACTGATGTCCGCAAGGGCGCGTATATTACGCATTTTTGAATCCAGATGAAAGGCCAAACTTTAACCAATAACCTAAGAAAATGCTTGCATCCGGCCTAAGAAGTCAGCGTTATTGGTTTTTATTTATAGTTAACATAGGGTTAATGAATAACGGCTAAATTGTGCGCTTATGAAAATTCCTTAAAACTCGCTGTATATGCAGGTTAAGCCAGTTGAATCTAAGGCTAAATTTGCTGTTTTAAGTAGCAATAACCGCAAAATTTCTGTGACCCACCTCTCGCCGTGGTCAAAAAATGAGTCATTTTTAGTAAGAATCCATAACCCTTTGTTTGAGATAAAAAGCCAAGGGCGGGAGAGTCGAAAAAGCAGGGCGGGGAAGAAAACAGAAAAGCGCCGCCCGGTGAGCAATTAAGCCAGCGGGCGGCGGAGTATTAGGCCTTCTTGACGCCGGTAATGCGGCACCATTCTTCTTTTTCAGCTACTGGGTCTAGCTCGAACAAGGCTTCATAGGCTTCGGCGACGCCCTGAGCCTGACTTGCCAGCACGCCAGACAGCCCCAGATGGCCGCCTGCTACCGGCAACACGCTAATAAGCGGAGCCAGCTCGCGCAGTGGGCCTGCAAGGATGTTAGCGACCACCACGTCGGCTGACAGGTTGTCCGGCTGGTCTTTCGGCAGATAGAGCGACAGACGCTCAGAGACGCCGTTACGCTGCGCGTTATCGCGGCTGGCCTGAATCGCCTGCGGGTCGATATCAATGCCGATAGCCTGCGCGGCACCCAGCTTCAAGGCGGCAATC
The DNA here is from genome assembly GCF_000735345.1 of Ewingella americana ATCC 33852. GTDB lineage: Bacteria > Pseudomonadota > Gammaproteobacteria > Enterobacterales > Enterobacteriaceae > Ewingella > Ewingella americana. The sequence goes on from NZ_JMPJ01000017.1 coordinate 10,029, forward strand.
GCCAGAATGCCGGAGCCACAGCCGAAGTCGATCACCGTTTTGCCCTGTAAATCCAAGCCGTCGAGCCACTCGAGGCACATGGCGGTGGTTGGGTGAGTGCCGGTGCCGAAGGCCAAACCGGGGTCGAGCATCACGTTGACGGCGGTTGGGTCCGGCACGTCGCGCCAGCTCGGGCAGATCCACAGACGCTGGCCGAAACGCATTGGGTGGAAGTTATCCATCCACTCGCGCTCCCAGTCTTTGTCTTCCAACTGCTCGATTTTATGCACAAAGCCTTTGCCGAGCAGCGGCTCGTTTTCCAGCATCGCTACCACTTCCGCCATGTCGGTTTCTGCGTCATACAGGCCGATAGCGTCGGTATCGCCCCACAGCAGGGTCTCGCCCGGCAGAGGTTCGAACACTGGGTTGTCATGGGTATCCTGGAAAGTCACGGATACCGCACCACTTTCGATAAGCGCGTCGCTCAGCGTTTCCGCGTCGTTACCGGTGGTGTTAATTTTTAATTGGATCCAAGGCATAGCAATTCTCTTTTAAGCTTGCGGTAAATAATTTGCCGCCCCTCAGGACGGCTTGAGCGCGGCTTCTGCGCGCGTGTCGCCAAATTTATTGCCGATGTAAAACGCCAGCAGACTCAGGGTCAGCGACGGCACAATCGGGTGCAGACCGGCAAGATGCAGGTCGAAACTGGCAAGCAGGGTATAACAAACCGCGCCAACAATCATTGAGCTCAACGCGCCGGTGGCATTGGCTCGCTCCCAGTACAGCCCCAGCACCAGCGGCCACAGGAACACGGCTTCTAAGCCGCCGAAGGCAAGCAGGTTCAGCCAGATAATCATTTCTGGCGGACGCCACGCGGCCAGCAGCACCAGTAAACCCAGCACGAAGGTCGCCCAGCTCGAGAAGCGTTTCAGACGTTTTTCATTGGTGATTTCTGCCGGGCGAATCCCGAGATAGAGATCTTTAACAATAGTCGCCGATGACTGAAGCAGCTGGGCATTGATGGTCGACATGATGGCGGCCATTGGCGCAGCAAGGAAGATCCCGGCGGCGTAAGGCGGCAGCACGGTGATCATCAAGGTTGGGATCACTTGGTCAGGAATTTTAAGGTCAGGCAGGACCGCGCGGCCCAGTGCGCCAGACAGATGCATGCCGAACATCAAAATCGCCACCACCAGCGTGCCGAGCACGATACCGCGATGCACCGCCTTGCTGTCTTTGTAGGAGATGCAGCGCACGGCGGTGTGCGGCAAACCAATCACGCCGAAGCAGACCAGGATCCAGAAGGAGGCCATAAACGGCAGCGAAAGCACATCGTCCGCGCCGCTGACCGACACCAGCTTAGGGTCAATCTGTTGCAGTTTATCGACCGCGCTGTGCAGCCCGCCCGCTGCGTGGATCACCGCGAACAGCAGCAAAATAGTGCCGAGCAGCATCACCAGACCCTGCATGGCGTCATTGAGCACGCTGGCGCGGAAGCCGCCGAAAGCCGTGTAGAGCGCGATACTGATGCCGAAAATCAGCAGGCCGGTGTCGTAAGGAATGCCCGCCGCGGTTTCCAGCAGGCGCGCGCCGCCGATGAACTGCACGGTCATGGCGCCGAGGAAGGCGACCAACAGGCTCAGGCTCGCCAACCAGACCAGCAGGCGGCTTTTGTAGCGGCCATACAGCATGTCGTTGAGCGTCACCGCGTTATAACGGCGCGCCAAAATAGCGAATTTCTTGCCTAAAATACCCAGAGAAAGCCACACGGCGGGTAGCTGAATCATCGCCAGCAGTACCCAGCCCAGCCCAAACTTGTAGGCCGCGCCCGGACCGCCAATAAACGAACTGGCGCTGATATAGGTCGCGGTCAGGGTCATGGCTAAGACGAAGCCACCCATAGAGCGGTTGCCGAGGAAGTATTCAGTGAGGAAGTTACCGGCCTGACGACGGGTATAGGCATACACCGAGAGGCCAAAAACCAGCAGCAGATAGGCGATAAGGGGAAGTAAAACTTCAGTCTGCATGGGGAGTGTCCTCAAGCGAAATGTCGCGATAAATCACCCGCACCATCAGCCAGCTTAGTAACACAAAAATCAGCGGAACCAGCAAACAGGCCATTTCGAACCAGTGCGGCAGGCCGGTTATCCCCTGTTTGTCGTCGGGCAAATAGGCCGCCAAACTCCATGCCAGTAAGTAGGCCAGCGTCAGCCCAAAGGCCCAGCGGGCTTCGCGATTGGCTTGTAGAAAACGTGAATCAGTCTCTTGAGTCTTCATCATAAAAGTCCCAAATGAAAAAAGGCCGGAATATCCGGCCTTGGTAAGAAAGTACGCAAGGTACGGTCTTATTTTTCCTGCAATCCGAGCTTCTTCTCCAGATAGTGGATGTTGGTTCCACCGTGCTGGAAGTTCTCGTCGCTCATAATGCGCATTTGCAGATCAACGTTGGTTTTGATGCCATCGATGATCAGTTCAGCCAATGCGTTTTTCATGCGAGCAATCGCCACGTCACGGTTTTCGCCGTAAGTGATCAGTTTGCCGATCATGGAATCGTAGTACGGAGGCACGGTATAGCCAGCGTAGATGTGCGATTCCCAGCGCACGCCAAAGCCACCAGGAGCGTGGAAGCGGGTAATTTTACCCGGGCTTGGCAGGAAGGTATTTGGATCTTCAGCATTGATACGACATTCGACCGCGTGGCCCTGAATGCGTACTTCATCCTGTTTGATCGACAGCGGCTGACCGGCAGCGATGCGCAGCTGCTCTTTGATCAAGTCAACGCCGGTGATCATTTCAGTAACCGGATGCTCAACCTGAATACGGGTGTTCATTTCGATGAAATAGAACTCGCCGTTTTCATACAGGAACTCGAAGGTACCCGCGCCGCGATAGTTAATGTCTACGCAAGCTTTAGCACAACGCTCGCCGATGTAACGACGCAGCTCAGGCGTGATGCCCGGTGCTGGCGCTTCTTCGACAACTTTCTGGTGACGACGCTGCATGGAGCAGTCACGTTCTGCCAGATAAATCGCGTTGCCCTGACCGTCAGCCAAAATCTGAATTTCGATGTGGCGTGGGTTTTCCAGGTACTTCTCCATGTAAACCATGTCGTTGTTGAAAGCCGCTTTGGCTTCCGCACGAGTCATGTTGATGGATTGTTCCAGATCTTTGTCGCTGCGTACTACGCGCATACCACGACCGCCGCCGCCGCCAGAGGCTTTGATGATGACCGGGTAACCGATGCGTTTTGCATAGGCGCGGTTTTGGTCCATATCTTCGCCCAGCGGGCCGTCAGAACCAGGTACGCAAGGAACACCGGCTTTTTTCATTGCGCCGATAGCAGAAACTTTGTCACCCATCAGGCGAATAGTTTCAGCTTTCGGGCCGATGAAGATGAAGCCAGAGCGTTCAACTTGTTCAGCAAAGTCGGCATTCTCGGACAGGAAACCGTAGCCAGGGTGGATAGCCACCGCGCCAGTGATTTCAGCCGCAGAGATAATTGCCGGGATGTTCAGATAGCTTTTTACTGAAGGCGCAGGACCGATACAGACGGTTTCATCTGCCAGCAGTACGTGCTTCAGGTCGCGGTCGGCAGTCGAGTGAACGGCTACTGTTTTGATGCCCAGCTCTTTACAGGCACGCAAAATACGTAGCGCGATCTCGCCGCGGTTCGCGATAACAATTTTATCTACCATGGTACGCCTCGTTATTCGATGACGACCAGCGGCTCGTCGAATTCAACCGGTTGGCCGCTTTCCACCAGAATGGCTTTAACCACGCCAGATTTGTCTGCTTCGATTTGGTTCATCATTTTCATTGCTTCAACGATGCACAGGGTATCACCTGCGTTAACTTTCTGGCCGACTTCCACGAAAGCTTTCGCGTCCGGGCTTGGCGTGCGGTAGAAAGTACCCACCATCGGTGAACGAACGATGTGTCCGCTGATCGCAGCCGGTGCAGCTTCAGCCGGAGCCGCCGCTGGTGCAACCGCAGCAGCCAGACCCGGTTGCTGTTGTGGCGCAGGCATTGCGTAAGCCTGTTGCATCATTGGGTAAGCTTGCGCAGGTGCTGCACGGCTGATGCGTACTGATTCTTCACCTTCAGAAATTTCCAGTTCAGAAATGCCTGACTCTTCAACCAGTTCGATCAGTTTCTTGATTTTACGAATATCCATGGGTGTGATTCCGTACTCTTTTTGCGAAAAAATTAATGGGTTTTAGACAAGCGGTTAACCGCTGCCTGTAAAGCAAAATGGTAGCCATCTGCGCCAAGTCCGCAGATAACGCCCACTGCGATATCAGATAGATAGGAGTGGTGCCGGAACGGTTCGCGGGCGTGTACGTTCGACAGGTGGATCTCGATAAACGGGATCTGCACTGCCAGCAACGCATCGCGTAGCGCTACGCTGGTATGGGTAAAGGCTGCGGGATTGATCAAAATAAAATCAGTGTTTCCGCGTGCCTGATGGATTCTCTCAATCAGGAGGTGCTCTGCGTTCGATTGCAGATGGCTAAGCGCGACGTCTGCGGCGGCGGCCTGCTGCTCCAAACCTTTAACAATATCGTTGAGCGTAGTGCTGCCGTAGGTTTCAGGCTCACGAGTCCCTAACAAATTCAGGTTAGGACCGTTCAGAAGCAAAATGTCAAACTTATGCGCCATTGTGAGCCTATCTCCGGCAATTAGACAAAGATTGTAGAAAATACCCTGATGTCACCGATTTGTCACCTATTTCGCGGCAAATCTACCCTGCTCATCAGCATGAGGTCGGGCATTATAATGATATCGTGGCAATTCGCAGCTAAATACTGGTCTTATCAGCGAAGATAATCAACCCTCAGAATGCTACTGAGGGTTTAGACTGTGGGATTATGCGGGGTAGAACACAGAAAAGTTAAGCCCGTTAACGCAGCCATTGGCGGAATTTTTTGTAGCGTAATGCTAACAAGATCGCTGCAATTGTCGCGTAGATGATGGGTTGCGGCGAGATAATTTTTACTGACCACATGTAGTGAATTGGCGCCAAAATTGCGACAACATAAATTAAATTGTGCAATGTCTGCCATTTCGCCCCCAACTTACGCTGCGACCACAATGTCGAGGTGCAGGTCAGCGCCAGCAGGATTATCCAGCTGATAATGCCCAAAGTTAGGTAAGGTCGCGAAATCAGTTCACTGCCCAGCAGCGCCAAATTGTTAATGCCCAACTCTAAGAACGAATAGCTGAGAAGGTGCAGCGTTCCCCACGCAAAACACCATAACCCCACCAATCTGCGCACGCGAATCAACAGCGGCTGTTTACCATAACGCGCAACCGGGGTGATAAGCAGCGTCGCCAGCAGCAATTTCAGAGTCATCCTACCGGTAAAATGTTGAATATCTTTTGATGGATCGGCGCTGAACCAACCCTGATTAATCGACAATATCAGCCAGATAAAGGGTAAGAACGCCGCCAGATGGATAACCACCTTCAGCCATTTAATTTGTGTCAGGCTCAAACGCCGCATTGCATTTCCCTCTGAATCATCAATAGTTCGCGCGCAGATCGAGGCCGCGATACATCGAGGCAACCTGATCCGCATAGCCGTTAAACAGCAGCGTCGGCTGGCGTTTCACATCCAAAATCCCGCCGGAACCGATAAAGCGCTCCGTGGCCTGCGACCAGCGAGGATGGTCAACGTGCGGGTTCACGTTGGCGTAGAAACCGTATTCATTGGTGGCGATTTGGTTCCACGTGGTCGGCGGCTGGTTCTTGGTCAGGCTGATATTGACGATAGACTTAATGCCTTTAAAGCCATATTTCCACGGCACGGTCAGGCGAATTGGCGCGCCGTTTTGCGGTGGCAGCGCCTTGCCGTAGACGCCGACGGTGAGCATGGTGAGCGGGTGCATGGCTTCATCCATCCGCAACCCTTCGACATAAGGGTAATCCAGCCCGCCGCCGATAAAGCGGTCTTTCTGGCCCGGCATGTGTTCCGGGTCATATAAGGTTTTAAACGCCACAAAGCGCGCATTGCCGGTCGGCTCGGCCAGCTTAATAATGTTGCTCAGTTGGAAGCCAATCCACGGCACCACCATCGACCACGCCTCGACGCAGCGCATACGGTAGATGCGCTGCTCCAGCGGGAAGCGTTTCATGATGTCGTCCATGTCGAGGGTGATTGGCTTGCCGACTTCGCCATCAATCACGATTTTCCACGGCGACGTCACCAGCTGGCCCGCATTGGCGGCCGGGTCGGCTTTATCCAGACCAAACTCATAAAAGTTGTTGTAGCCGGTGACTTTGTCTTCTGGCGTCAGCGTCAGGTCATTTTGATAGGCGGCAGGCTTGGTGAAATCCAAAGGTTTCCCCGGCGGGGCTTTTGGTCGGTCGTGGCCTTTGAACCAAGATGAAATGTCCGCCTTGGCGGTCTGGGGCAGAGCCAGCGCCGCCGCGCTCAGGCCCAATGCCTGCAATACTTTGCGACGGTCGTGAAAGATGCTTTCGGGGGTGACGTCTGCTTCAGTCAATTTGCGGGAATTGTTCATGGCGTACTCCAGAATTTCTTAATCATTATTGTTACTGAGGATTCTGGTTTAAGAATGGCTGTTAAATCGATTTTTGGCGAGAGGGACGGGGAAAATACGAAATTTCAGAGGAGATGGGAACAAAGCAGCGCAGGAAGAGCTTCCCTGCGCTAAGAATTGGCTTGGCGCTGTTAGCGCACCTTAACCAAAGTTCGGCCTGTAATGGTGTTGGCCATTATTGCGGCGGCCGCGGCTGGCGCTTGTTCAAGGCTGATTTCCGTGGCGGCTTGTTCATAGAATGAAGCAGGAAGAGTCTGCGTCAGGCGCTCCCACGCGTCCATCCGGCGATGCAGCGGACACATCACAGAATCCACCCCTTGCAGGCGGACGTTGCGCAGAATAAATGGCATTACCGTGGTTGGCAGCTGGTAGCCGCCCGCCAGACCGCAGGCCGCCACCGTGCCGCCGTAGACCGTTTGCGACAGCAAAGTCGCCAGCGTGTGGTCGCCCACGGTGTCGATGGCTCCGGCCCACAGCTGTTTATCCAAAGCCCGCCCCTCTTTGCTGAACTCTTCACGCGACAGCACGGTTTTTGCGCCGAGCTGCTCCAGATATTTGGTATTGCTGGCGCGCCCGCTGATCGCCACCACGTCGTAACCGAGGGTCGAAAGCAGGGTGATCGCCGTGCTGCCCACGCCGCCGCTGGCGCCGCTGACAATCACTTTGCCGCTGTCGGGCAGCACGCCGCCTTCCTCCAAAGCCATGACGCAGAGCATGGCGGTGAACCCGGCGGTGCCTATAATCATCGCGTGGCGTGAGTCCAGCCCTTCCGGCAGCGGCACCAGCCAGTCCGCTTTAACGCGTGCCTTTTCCGCCAGCCCGCCCCAGTGGTTTTCGCCCACGCCCCAGCCGGTGAGGATCACCTGCTGGCCGACGCTGAAGCGCGAGTCTTCACTGCTGCTGACGCGACCGGCGAAATCAATGCCCGGCACCATTGGGAATTGGCGGATAATCTTACCGGTGCCGGTAATGGCCATCGCGTCTTTATAGTTGAGGCTCGACCAGTCAACGTCGACCACCACGTTGCCTTCCGGCAGGTCATCTGTGCTGATATCACTCACGCTGGAAAGGGTCTGGCCTGCGTCTTGCTGTAATAAAAGTGCGCGCATTCTGAGCTCCATAAGATTTCTGAATTGATTGTTTATGCAGTTGCTATGCTATGAATATAACGCAATAGGGGGGATAGGGACTGATATGAGACAAAAACGGTGCCACTGAGTGCGAATTTAGGCACAAAATTGCATAAATCTTTACCGGATCTGACGCGCATCTGTTTTATGATAGCGGCGTTCAAACGGCGGCCTGACAATGAAGGATTATTATCCGGCTTGCCTCCTTCATTTATAGGTTTCAGGTAAGGCACAAGGATGCGATTTACTAACAGACTCACCGCGCTAATTTCCATGCTGGTTGCAGTAGCCATGTTGCTGATGCTGCTCGGCGTGACGTTTAGCTTTGTCTATCTCAGCAAGCAGAATACCGAGCAGCATTTACGGGCGCTGGCGACCACTTTCGACCAATCTCTTCTGCAACACACTCCTGACGAAGCCCAGCGCTGGATGCCGACAGCAATGCGCATGCTGGATGTTTCAAGCATCACCCTGCTGGAAAATAAAAAGCCCTTTTTGCAATACCGCGAGTCCGCCGATTTACACGCGGCGTGGGACAGCGGCTACCCTGATTATGCCGAGATAACTCTGCCGCTGATGCAGCACCCGTCGATGGCGCTGCACGTGGTGTATGTCGACCCGATCACCACCTATACCCACTCGCTGCGTTCGACCATCACCATTAGCTTCGCCATTATTTTGATGATTGTGGTGGTGCTGATGAGTTTCCGCTGGCTGCGCAAAGAGACTGCCGGGCTGGAGAAGCTGGAGGAGCGCGCACAGCGTATTCTGCGCGGCGAGCGAGAGAATATCCGCCAAGGCGACGTGTCCGAATGGCCGCCTTTTGCCAGCAGCGCCATTGATTTACTGATGTCTGACTTGGCCGAAGCCCGTGAGCAGCGCAGCCGCGTGGACACCTTAATCCGCGCATTCGCCCAGCAAGACGCTCAAACCGGCCTGAGTAATCGGCTATTTTTCGACAACCAATTGGCGACCCAGCTTGAAGAAGAGGGCGCGCACGGCGTGGTCATGCTGCTGCGCCTGCCTGACTTCGACACCCTGCGCGAAATCCACGGGCAGGGGCACGTTGAAGAGCTGCGTTCCGCGATGGTCAATCTGCTCTCGACCTTCGTCATGCGTTATTCCGACGCTTTGCTGGCGCGCTACTTCCACAGCGATTGCGCCGTCTTGCTGCCTCATCGCACCTTAAAAGAAGCCGAAGTGATGGCCGCCCAGTTGGTCAACGCGCTGGGTGCTCTGCCAACCTCTAACAACATTGATCGCGATGCTCTTCTTTATATAGGTATCAGCGCTTACCGTTTTGGTCAGCGAGCTGAAGAGGTGATGGATCACGCCGAACAGGCGACGCGCAACGCGGCGTTCCAAGGCAGCAACAGTTGGCTGGTGTATGACAGCAAAGTGCCGGAAAAAGGGCGCGGCAGCGTTAAGTGGCGCACATTGCTGGAAAATACCCTATCGCGCGGCGGGCCGCGTCTCTATCATAAGGCCGCTTTTACTAAAGACCGTAAGCTGGATCACCGCGAAATCCAGCGTCGCATCTTTGATGGTGAGCAAGAGCTGCTGGCCGCCGAGTTTATGCCGCTGGTGGTGCAATTCGGCATGTCGCAAAGCTATGATCGGCAAATGCTTTCTCAGATAATTCCGTTACTGGCGCGTTGGCCGGACGAAACGTTGGCATTTCACCTGACGGTTGATTCATTATTGCAGCGCTCTTTTGTCCGCTGGTTACGCGATACTTTGCTGCAATGCGAAAAAAAGCAGCGTAATCGCATTCTGATTGAACTTGCAGAGGCTGATCTCTGTCAACATACCGAGCGATTACGCCCCGTGGTCCGTTTGCTACAAGGAATGGGCTGCCGTCTGGCGGTTTCTCAAGCCGGGCTTACCGTAGTCAGCACCTCATATTTGAAAACTTTCCCGGTTGAACGAGTGAAACTGCATCCGGGATTGATTCGAGATATCGACAAAAGAATTGAAAATCAGCTGTTTGTACAAAGTCTGATTAGCGCCTGTGAAGGAACACAAGCTAAAGTTTTTGCTTCTGGCGTACGCTCTAAAGAAGAGTGGGCAGTATTGTTAGAGAAGGGCATTCATGGTGGGCAGGGTGATTTTTTTGCTATCCCGCAGGCCGTGGAGCCCGTCAGCAAAAAATATTCACACAACGGTGATGTTTAAACTGACCGTAATGTGAAGATTTAACGTAGAATGGCGCAGCCTTTAACCGGTTACTGTCCAATGACGCCTGTTTGTAAAGTTTTTGGCGAATTGTGGCGGGAGTTCTCGGAGCGAGAGCAAGAATTCATGTGCGGTGTTGGTGCTTGTAAGTTGCTGGTTGTAAACAGGTAAATGCTGGTTTCGGCTTAAATGAACCGGTCATTTTTTACCTCTAATTTGACGACCAAAAGTCATCGCGACTGTAAGCGGCCGACATCGTGGACAATTTCACCGAAGCAGAACGTTTTTGCGCCTTGTCGCTGCTTCGCGTGGTTGGTAAAGTAGGCGGATTTTATTTTCCGCCCCCAGCTAGCAGGATTATCCTTTCGTTATGTTTAAGAAATTTCGTGGCATGTTTTCCAACGACTTGTCCATCGACCTGGGTACCGCCAATACCCTCATTTATGTAAAAGGACAAGGCATTGTGCTGAACGAGCCATCAGTTGTGGCTATTCGTCAGGATCGTGCTGGTTCACCGAAAAGCGTTGCGGCCGTCGGCCATGATGCCAAACAGATGTTGGGACGTACTCCTGGCAACATCGCTGCTATTCGTCCGATGAAAGACGGTGTTATCGCTGACTTCTTCGTGACTGAAAAAATGCTGCAGCACTTCATCAAACAAGTTCACAGCAACAGCTTCATGCGCCCGAGCCCGCGCGTGCTGGTGTGTGTGCCTGTTGGCGCAACTCAGGTTGAACGCCGCGCTATCCGTGAATCTGCACAAGGTGCGGGCGCGCGTGAAGTGTTCTTGATTGAAGAGCCAATGGCAGCAGCGATCGGCGCAGGTTTACCTGTCTCTGAAGCGACCGGTTCCATGGTTGTGGATATCGGCGGCGGTACTACCGAAGTCGCGGTTATCTCCCTGAACGGCGTAGTCTATTCTTCTTCTGTACGTATCGGTGGTGACCGCTTCGACGAAGCTATCATCAACTACGTGCGTCGTAACTACGGTTCACTGATTGGCGAAGCTACCGCTGAGCGTATTAAGCACGGTATCGGTTCCGCTTACCCAGGTGATGAAGTTCACGAGATTGAAGTTCGTGGTCGTAATCTGGCTGAAGGCGTTCCGCGCGGCTTTACCCTGAACTCCAATGAAATTCTTGAAGCGCTGCAAGAGCCGCTGACTGGCATCGTTAGCGCGGTGATGGTTGCGCTGGAACAGTGTCCTCCAGAGCTGGCTTCTGACATCTCCGAGCGCGGCATGGTATTGACCGGTGGTGGCGCATTGCTGCGTAACCTCGATCGCCTGCTGATGGAAGAGACCGGTATTCCGGTGGTTGTGGCAGAAGATCCGCTGACCTGCGTTGCTCGCGGCGGTGGTAAAGCGTTGGAAATGATCGACATGCACGGCGGCGACCTGTTCAGCGAAGAGTAATTTTAGCGACGCGCGCCTTTGCGTAAGGCGTGCATAGCAAAGAATAAGTCTTGCCCGCGAAGGTGAATGTCCGTCTGGTGAAACCTGCTGCGTTAAAGTATGCAGTGTCAAATTGGGGTCGTGCATCAAACTGCCTGAAACATTGCGTATTCAGGTAGTTTTCGCCCGATCCGCTTCGCTTGCTACTTTTCCTGCCTAGGCTATCTTTCACTTGATTGGCTGAAACCTTCTGTTGCCGAGGAACTCGCATATTTTATGAAGCCGATTTTTAGCAGGGGGCCTTCCCTGCAACTGCGACTTTTTTTGGCTATTCTCACGGCCATTGTCCTGATTTTTGCCGACAGTAAAGTAGGTACGTTCGTTAAGATCCGCACCTATATGGACACTGCCGTCAGTCCTTTCTATTTCTTGTCGAATGCGCCACGTGAATTCCTCGATCAGGTTTCCGCCACGTTTGCTACCCGCCAGTCTCTTGAACTCGAAAACCGCGCACTGCGTCAGGAATTGCTGCTCAAAAACAGCGATTTGATGCTGCTTGGCCAATTCAAGCAGGAGAACGCCCGTCTGCGTGAACTGCTGGGCTCGCCGCTGCGTCAGGACGAGCACAAGATGGTGGCTCAGGTTCTGTCGACCAGCAATGACCCGTACAGCGATCAGGTGGTCGTCGACAAAGGCAGCAACAATGGCGTTTACGTCGGCCAGCCGGTCATTAGTGACAAAGGCGTGGTTGGGCAGGTGGTCGCCGTGGGCGCCGTCACCAGCCGCGTATTGCTGATTTGTGACGCCTCCCACGCCTTGCCGATTCAGGTGCTGCGTAACGACATTCGCGTCATTGCCGCCGGTAGCGGCTGTGCGGACGACTTGCAATTGGAGCACTTGCCGAGCAACACCGACATCCGCGTGGGTGACGTGCTGGTGACCTCCGGCCTTGGCGGACGCTTCCCTGAAGGCTATCCGGTTGCCGTGGTCTCTTCGGTGAAAGTCGACAACCAGCGTGCTTACACCGTGATTCAGGCGCGCCCTACGGCGGGTCTGCAACGCCTGCGTTACCTGCTGCTGCTGTGGGGCTCTGACCGCAATGGCGATAAGCCACTGCCGCCGGACGAAGTGCATCGCGTTGCCAATGAGCGCCTGATGCAAATGATGCCTCAGGTCCTGCCGCCTCCGGGCGAAATGGGCCCTCCTGCTCCTATTCCTCAACCTGCTACTGGCACCATTACCACGCCGGTTTCGCCGCGTCCTTCTAGCGGAGGCAGTCAATGAATCGCTACCGGAGCCACGGCCGCTGGATAATTTGGCTATCCTTTCTGATAGCCATGTTATTGCAAGTGATGCCGTGGCCGGACGAGATCTACATGTTTCGGCCATCTTGGTTGATGCTGATCCTGATTTACTGGGTCATGGCGCTGCCGCACCGCGTTAACGTAGGTACCGGATTTATCGTCGGTTTTGTGATGGATTTGATTCTTGGCTCGACGCTGGGCGTGCGCGCGCTGGCTCTGGCACTGATTGCTTATCTGGTCGCCTTCAAGTTTCAGCTGTTCCGCAACATGGCGCTGTGGCAGCAAGCACTGATCGTCATGCTGCTGTCACTGGCTGTCGACGTGGTGGTGTTCTGGGCTGAGTTTCTGGTGGTTAATGTCTCGTTCCGTCCAGAAGTGTTCTGGAGCAGCGTGGTAGACGGCATTCTCTGGCCATGGTTATTCCTGCTGATGCGCAAAATTCGCCGTCAGTTCGCTGTGCAATGAGGAAATGATGACTGAACTTTATCTGGCTTCTGGTTCACCGCGCCGCCGCGAATTGCTGACGGTGCTGGAGTTGGCTTTCGAACGTCTGGTGACCGACGTTGCCGAGCAAAAGCAGCCAGATGAAGCACCAGCAGACTATGTTGTGCGTCTCGCCTGTGACAAAGCCTTGGCGGGCGTGGCCGTTGCGCCACAAGACCTCCCGGTGTTGGGTGCCGACACCATTGTGGTGCTCGACGGTCAGGTGTTGGAGAAGCCGCGCGACGAAGCTCATGCAGCTCAAATGTTAACCGCATTGTCTGGCCGCCAGCATCAAGTGATGACGGCCGTTGCTCTGGCGGACCGCCAGACGCATCGTAGTACGCTGGTTGTGACTGATGTCACCTTCCGCTCTCTATCCGCGGATGATATTCAGCACTATATTCTGAGCGGAGAACCCATGGATAAAGCGGGTGCATACGGTATTCAGGGAAAGGGCGGATGTTTCGTCCGTGAAATTCGCGGCAGCTACTACGCAGTGGTCGGGCTTCCTTTAGTGGAAACTCAAGAACTGTACAGTGAGTTTGCTGCATTACGCGAGCTTAGGAGAAAGCATGACAGCTGAATTACTGGTCAATGTTACGCCGTCCGAGACGCGCGTGGCTTACATTGACGGTGGCATTTTGCAAGAGATCCATGTTGAGCGTGAAGCCAAGCGCGGCATTGCAGGCAATATTTACAAAGGTCGTGTCAGCCGGGTTCTGCCGGGCATGCAGGCAGCCTTTGTTGATATTGGTCTGGAGAAAGCGGCTTTTCTTCACGCCTCAGACATCATGCCGCACACCGAGTGTGTGGCCCGTGATGAGCAGAAGAATTTTAACGTTCGTGACATCGTAGAGCTGGTCCATCAGGGGCAGGATCTGATGGTGCAGGTGGTGAAAGATCCTTTGGGTACCAAAGGCGCGCGCCTGACCACGGACATTACTCTGCCTTCCCGCTATCTGGTCTTTATGCCCGGCGCTTCACACGTGGGTGTGTCACAGCGCATTGAGAGCGAAGCCGAGCGCGATCGCCTGAAAAATATCGTTCAGGAATATTGTGACGAGCAGGGCGGCTACATTATCCGCACCGCGGCAGAAGGCATTGGCGAAGAAGAACTTAAACAAGATGCCGCCTTCCTCAAGCGTTTGTGGACCAAGGTTATGGAGCGCAAACGTCGCAACAAGACCAAGTGCAAGCTTTACGGCGAGCTGGCGCTGGCGCACCGCGTGTTAAGAGACTTTGCGGGCGAAGCCTTGGACCGAATTCGCGTGGATTCGCGCCTGACCTATGAGCTGCTGGTGGAGTTTACCAGCGAATATATTCCCGAAATGACCGCCAAGCTTGAGCACTACTCGGGCAAGCAGCCTATTTTCGATCTCTTTGACGTTGAGAATGAGATCCAGCGCGCGCTGGAACGCAAAGTCGAGCTCAAGTCAGGGGGCTACCTGATTATCGACCAGACCGAAGCCATGACCACCGTGGATATCAACACCGGTGCCTTCGTCGGCCATCGCAATCTGGAAGAGACGATTTTCAATACTAATACCGAGGCGACTCAGGCGATCGCCCGCCAGCTGCGCCTGCGCAACCTCGGCGGCATCATCATTATCGACTTCATCGATATGGCGAATGAGGATCATCGTCGGCGGGTGCTGCACTCTCTGGAGCAGGCGCTGTCTAAGGATCGGGTCAAAACCGGCATTCACGGCTTCTCGGCTTTGGGTTTGGTCGAAATGACCCGCAAACGGACCCGCGAAAGCGTCGAGCACGTGTTGTGCAGCGATTGCCCAACCTGTCACGGGCGCGGCACGGTGAAAACCGTCGAAACCGTCTGCTATGAAATCCTGCGTGAAATCGTTCGCGTTCACCATGCCTATGACGCCGACCGTTTCCTGGTCTATGCTTCTGCGGCAGTCGGCGAAGCTTTGAAAGGGGAAGAGTCCCACGCGCTGGCTGAGGTGGAAATCTTCGTTGGCAAACAGGTAAAAGTGCAAATCGAGCCGCTCTACAACCAAGAGCAGTTCGACGTCGTCATGATGTGATAACCCGTCCGGCCTAGTGTTGCGGCGGCGTAGGCTGCAACATCAATCATGGATTGCGGGTAAATTTATTAAATTTCCATTGCGGTCCGCAGCGAACAAGTCTGCGGAATGGAAACAAGGAGAGAAGTTTGAGGCGACTGCCGGGGATACTGTTAACTACCTGCGCAACAATTATCGTAATTGTTGCGTTGGCAATCAGTGGCTTGCGTCTGGCTTTGCCTCAGCTTCACCGTTTTCAGGATCAACTGGTCAGCAAGATTGAATCCCTGACCGGCGTGCCTATCGAGTTGGACCAAATCAGCGGCAGTTGGAAAACCTTCGGCCCGACGCTCGAGTTAAAAGACCTCAGCGTAACCCTGCCAGACACCACGGTGAAAGCTGAGCGCGTGACCTTGGCGCTGGATGTCTGGCAATCACTGCTGCATTTCCGTTGGCAGTTCCGCGACCTGACTTTCTATAATCTCGACCTCGATACCAACGCCACTTTTGGCAATAAAACCAACGACGGCAAAGGTTTCGAAGCCAACCGCATCAGCGACATCTTCCTCTAACAGGTCGACCATTTCGATCTGCGCGACAGCCATATCTCCTTCATGACCCCAGCCGGGCAGCGCGCCGAAATCACCGTGCCGCAGCTGCGCTGGTTGAACAGCCGCAACCGCCACCGCGCCGAGGGGCTGATTAGCCTGTCGACCTTCAACGGCCAGCATGGCGTGGTGCAGGTGCGCATGGACCTCAACGACAACGACGGTCTGCTCAACAACGGCAAAATCTATCTTCAGGCCGATGATATCGACATGAAGCCTTGGTTTAGCCGCTGGCTGCGCAGCAACACCGGGCTGGAAAGCGCTGACTTCAGCCTTGCGGCTTGGCTGACCGTGCGCAGCGGCGATATCTACGCCGGTGACGCTTGGGTGAAAAACGGCGCGGCGACTTGGAGCAGCGCGGGGCAGGAGCATCGGTTAGACGTCGAAAACCTGACACTGCATGGCAGCCGACAGGGCAATGGCTGGCAGGTCGATGCCCAGCAGCTCAACTTGAAAACCGACGGCGTGGCGTGGCCGAAGGGCCAAATCAGCGCGCTGTATCTGCCGGAAAACAGCGAATTCTTAGGGGCATCGCAGGGGGATGAACTTCGCCTGAGAGCCACCAAGCTCCAGTTAGAGCGCCTTGGGCCGATTATCCCGACGTTCTCCTTCCTGACGCCGGAACTGCTCGAGCGCTGGCAGGACATCCAGCCAAAAGGCTTAATTGACCAGTTGGCGTTAGATATTCCTCTTAAGCAGACTGACCACACGCGCTTTGCCGCCAAATGGCGCGACCTCAGTTGGGATCGCTGGGAGTTGCTGCCGGGCGTTAATCACTTTAGCGGCCAGTTGAGCGGCAGCGTGCAGCGCGGCCAACTGACGGTGAACCTGCAAGACAGCCTGCTGCCGTATGGCGAAATGTTCCGCGCGCCGCTGGAGATCAGCGCAGCGCAGGGCACCTTCGACTGGAGCTATAACCCAGAGGGCTGGGCGCTGTGGTCGAAAGGCGTGGATGTGAAAGCCAACGGCCTGTGGGCCAACGGCGACTTCCACTATAGCCAGCCAGAGCACGGCGAACCGTGGCTCAAAATCCTCAGCGGCATCCGCCTTTATGACGCAGGGCAGGCGTGGCGCTACTTCCCAGAGCCGCTGATGGGCAAACATTTGACGGATTACCTCAGCGAGGCGATTCAGGCCGGTCAGGTGGATAACGCCACGCTGACCTTCAACGGCAATCCGCACGACTTCCCGTTTAAGAAGCACGAAGGGCAGTTTGAAGTGTGGGTGCCGCTGCGCAACTCCACTTTCCAGTTCCAGCCTGAGTGGCCAGCCTTGACCAATTTGGATATCGACCTCGATTTCCTTAATGACGGGCTGTTTATGAAAGCCGCTCACACCAAGTTGGGCAATGCCGATGGCAACAACGTGGTCGCCAATATTCCTGATTACCTGAAAGAGAAGTTGTTCATCGACTCTGACGTTTCCGGGACCGGTAAAGACATTGGTGACTACTTCAAAGACACGCCGCTGAAGGATTCCCTCGGCGCGGCCCTAGAAGAGTTGCAGATTGGCGGGAATGTGAGTGGTCGCTTACATCTGGATATTCCACTGGATGGCGAACTGGTTCGCGCCACCGGCGGCGTGACGCTCAATGACAACAGCCTGTTTATCAAACCGCTGGAGAGCACCATTGAACACCTCAGCGGCCAGTTCACCTATGACAACGGCAACTTGCAAAGTAACTTGCTCACCGCCAACTGGTTCGGTCAGCCGTTAAATGTCCAATTCAGCACCCATGAACTCACTGATAATTATACAATTAATGTCGGTCTGGACGGCAATTGGGAGCTGGGCAAAATCACCGGCATGCCGGACGCTATCGCCAGCAAACTCAGCGGCAGCGCGCCGTGGAAAGGCACGGTAGATATCTCGCTGCCGCACAAAGGCGAGCCAAATTACAGTATCGGCGTAACCACCGACCTGAAGAGTGTAAGTAGTCACTTACCTAGCCCGCTAGATAAGAAGCCGGGTCGCAGTCTGCCGCTGGCGGTAAATGCCAAAGGCGGGCTGAAGAGTTTTGAGATGAACGGCGTGCTGGGTGGCAAAGACCGTTTCAATAGCCGCTGGCTGCTGGGCAAGCAGCTTCAGCTGGATCGCGCCTCGTGGCAGATGAATGCGCAGAAAACCCCGGCACTGCCAGCGACCAGCAGCCTGACGCTGCATCTGCCGGAGCTGGATGGCGAGAGCTGGCTGGAGCTGTTATCGCCGGATAACGCCCCGAAAGCGCCAGTGCAGAAGAGTGCCAAAGGCGCGAAGAAAGCCGCCAACGCCGCCGCCTCGTTTGGCTTCCCACATGAAGTGACGCTAACCACGCCGAAGCTCGACCTCGGCGGTCAGGTGTGGAATGACCTGACAATTAGTTCCACGCAGGGCAGTAATGGCATGAACATCACGGCGAAAGGCAAAGAGATCAACGGCACCCTGGCGATGAACGAGCGCGGCCCGTGGCAGGCCAATATTCATTATCTCTACTTCAACCCGCAGTGGACCGTAGCCGACGCGGCTACCGGCGGGAAGTCGGGCCAGAATCCCTTCGCCAATGACAAAATCTCCTTCGCCAACTGGCCTGCGGTGCAGCTGCGCTGCGAAGACTGTTGGTTCCTCGGCCAGAGCTTCCGCAAGGTCAATGCCGATATCACGCCAAGTGGCGATCAGCTGGCGCTGCGCAACGGCATGATTGATACCGGCGCGGTGCGTTTAGACGTGCAGGGCGACTGGAAGCAGAACTCAACCGGCGAGTCTACCGGCCTGAAAGGCAAGCTTTCCGGCAAAGATGTTGAAGCCGCGACCTCGTTCTTCGGCGTGACCACACCACTGCGCGGCGCGCCTTTCAACATCGACTTCGATTTGCACTGGAAATCTATCCCGTGGAAGCCAGATTTGAAAACCCTCAACGGCACGCTGAAAACCGATCTTGGGAAGGGTGAAATTGTCGATTTGGGCGGCGGCCGCGCCGGGCAGTTGCTGCGTCTGGTCAGCTTCGACGCCTTGCTGCGTAAGCTGCAACTCGACTTCAGCGACACCTTCGGCAAAGGCTTCTACTTTGACTCTATTCGCTCCACGGCGTGGATCAAAGACGGTACCTTGCACACCGACGACCTGCTGGTTGACGGGCTGGCGGCGGATATCGCCATGAACGGCAGCGTCGATTTAGTTAATCAGCGGCTGAATATGGAAGCGGTGATCGCCCCTGAAATCTCCGCCACGGTAGGCGTCGCGACGGCCTTTGCGATCAACCCAATCGTCGGCGCGGCGGTGTTTGCTGCCAGTAAGGTCTTGGCGCCGCTGTGGAATAAGATTTCGTTAATCCGTTACCACATCGACGGCACCATCGCGGATCCAAAAATTAATGAAGTGCTGCGCCAGCCGCGGCCTGCAAAAGAGCCAGCCGCACCTTGAGTGCTGAACGCGCTGTGTTAGGCTGGTTAAAACCCGTGTTACGATAGAATTGTTTGGCGGCTAATGAATCACCGTTCATGCCGCGACAATTCATCCCCAAAGAGAGTGAGAATCTATGAGTCTGGCATTAGTCAGTGAGCGGTTACTAACCGCTAACAATCTGAGTCATCAAGACCTGTTCGCTGTATTAGGTCAACTGTCTGAACGCCGTCTCGACTACGCCGACCTCTTTTTCCAGTCCAGCTTCCACGAAGCGTGGGTGATTGAAGACAGCATCATTAAAGATGGCTCTTACAATATCGATCAGGGTGTTGGCGTGCGCGCGGTGAGTGGTGAGAAGACCGGCTTTGCCTACGCAGACCAAATCACCCTGAATGCCTTGCAGCAGAGCGCCACCGCCGCGCGCAGCATCGTGCGTGAGCAGGGCAACGGCAAAACCCACACGCTGGGTGAAATTGGTTATCAGGCGCTGTACCCAATCCTCGACCCATTACAGAGCCTGTCTCGCGAAGAGAAAATTGAGTTATTACATCGTGTTGACCGCGTTGCCCGCGCCACCGATAAGCGCGTGCAGGAAGTCAGCGCCAGCATCACCGGCGTTTACGAAAGCGTCTTAGTCGCTGCTACTGATGGCACTCTGGCGGCAGACATTCGCCCGCTGGTGCGTTTGTCGGTCAGTGTACTGGTTGAAGATGACGGGCGTCGTGAGCGCGGCTCTAGCGGCGGCGGCGGTCGTTTTGGTTATGACTACTTCCTCGAAACCGTAGATGGCGAAGTGCGCGCCGAAGCCTACGCTCGCGACGCGGTGCGCATGGCGCTGCTGAACCTTAATGCAGTCGCTGCGCCTGCTGGCGGAATGCCGGTGGTGCTGGGCGCAGGTTGGCCGGGCGTGCTGTTGCATGAAGCCGTCGGCCACGGCTTAGAGGGCGACTTCAACCGTCGCGGCACTTCTATGTTCAGCGGGCAAATGGGCCAACTGGTGGCGTCTGAACTCTGTACCGTGGTGGATGACGGCACCATGCCGGGCCGCCGTGGTTCACTGGCGATTGATGACGAAGGCGTGCCGGGCCAGTACAACGTATTGATCGAAAATGGCGTGCTGAAAGGCTACATGCAGGACAAGCTGAATGCGCGCCTGATGGGCGTTGCGCCAACCGGCAACGGCCGCCGTGAGTCTTATGCTCACCTGCCGATGCCGCGCATGACCAACACTTACCTGCTCGGCGGCAAGTCTACGCCGGAAGAGATCATCAGCAGCGTGGAGTTCGGCCTGTATGCACCTAACTTTGGCGGCGGTCAGGTGGATATCACCTCGGGCAAATTCGTCTTCTCCACCACCGAAGCTTACCTGATTGAAAAAGGCCGTATCACCAAGCCGGTGAAAGGCGCGACGCTGATTGGTTCAGGTATTGAAGCGATGCAGCAGATCTCCATGGTCGGCAACGATCTGGCGCTGGATAAAGGCGTCGGCGTCTGTGGCAAAGAGGGCCAGAGTCTGCCAGTCGGCGTAGGCCAGCCGACTCTGAAGCTCGACAACATCACTGTCGGCGGCAGTGCTTAAGTTTTCAACTCAATAATAGAAAGGGAACCCTAGGGTTCCCTTTTTTCATGCTATTTCGGCCCCAGCTTGCCTTGCCGATAGCCCTGATAGACTTTCCCCACCTCTTTGAAGTACTCGGTCAGGTAGTTGATACACACCTGAACTTTCAGCGGCATTTTGTCCTTTTCAGTGTACAGCGCGTAGACCGGGCGCGGGTCTGACTGATAATTGCCGAAGAGGATCTCCAGCTCGCCGGAGTTGATCTCATTGATCACCCACATCAGCGGCACATAGGCGATGCCCACTCCGGCTTTCAGCCAGCGGGTGAGGGTTTGCGAGTCATTGGTGACGAAGCGCCCCTGCGGGTTGATACGCGTGGTGATGCCTTCTGGCGCAATCAGCTCAAACTCGCTGTCGGGCCGCACGCTGTATTCAATCCATGAGAAATTCACCATGTCCGCCGGTTTCTCGGGCTTACCGTGCTGACTGAGATAGCTGCGTGCGGCGCAGACAATCATCGGCATGGAGCCGAGGCGTTTGGAGAACAGGCTGGAGTCCTGCAACTTCCCTACGCGGATCACCACGTCGAGGCCGTCGGCAATCAAGTCAGGGGCCGGAATGCCGGTGACCAGATTAACCTTCAAGCCGGGGTACTCAATCAGCATCTCGGCGGTCATGGCGGCAAGAACGTTTTGTGCCATTGTCGACGAGCTGCCGATACGCAATGTGCCGGTTGGCGTGTTGTTAAAGGCATATAATTGCTCGTGCACTTCGCGTACATCCAGCAGCATTTTCATACAGCCTTGATAGTAAATTTTACCGGCTTCGGTTAAGCTAAGGCTGCGGGTACTTCTATTCAACAGTTTGACTTGTAAGTCGTTTTCTAGTTTTGAGATCGTCTGGCTGATCGCGGAAACACTCATCTCAAGGCGGCGTGCGGCGGCGGTAAACGAACCGCTTTCGACCACTTGAGCATAAACCGACATTCTTTTTAATCGTTCCATTGTTAACTCTGGCTTAAAAGTGATTGTGATCACAGAACGTTGATAACTTGATAATAAGCAGGCTAATATAGTTACTCGGGTGAATACCTCGGGTTCGGCGCTCGCTGGCAACATAATGCTTACCTTCGCACACTTTTCTGGCAAACCCATTGTCTCTTTTTAACTCATTCTGGCTCTCGGAATGCGGTTGTATTGCCTAAAATAATGAAAAAGCTCGGGCGTGTTGCGACGGGGCCTTCTGGTGAGAGTAACGCCACGAGACTAAAGCCCGTGACTATAAACTAAGGATTTTTGAATGAGTTTGCTTCCGGTAATGGTGATTTTCGGATTGTCGTTTCCTCCGGTGTTCTTCGAAGTACTGCTGGCGTTGGTGCTGTTTTTCCTGCTACGACGCCTATTACAGCCCACCGGAATTTATGACTTTGTCTGGCATCCGGCGTTATTTAACACAGCGATGTACTGCTGTCTGTTCTACCTGATTTCCTGCTTCTTCATCTGAGGGTGTCGTGAAAAATTTCTCTATAAAAATAATACGTTACTTAATAACGTTAATTCTTGTGGTTCTTGCTGCCATCGCAATTTTCCGGGCATGGGCGTTCTATACCGAATCGCCTTGGACTCGTGACGCCAAATTTACCGCCGACGTGGTTTCTATCGCGCCGGACGTCACCGGCTTGGTGACGGATGTCCCTGTCGTGGATAACCAGTTAGTCCTCAAGGGCCAAACCCTGTTCAAGATTGACCAGCCGCGTTACCAACAGGCGCTGGACGAAGCCAATGCCGACGTTGCCTACTATCAGGCGCTGGTCGCAGAGAAAAAACGCGAAGCAGGCCGCCGTGTGAAACTGGGCGTGCAGGCGATGTCGCAAGAAGAGATCGATCAGGCCAATAACGTCCTGCAAACGGCGCAACACCAGTTGGCGAAATCACAGGCCGCGCGCGACCTCGCGGTGTTGGATTTACAGCGTACCGTGGTGACCGCCCCGGCTGACGGCTGGGTGACCAACCTCAATGTGCATCCGGGCAACTATATCAATCGCGGTTCGACCGCCGTCGCGCTGGTGAAGAAAAACACCTTCTATATTCTGGCGTATCTGGAAGAAACCAAGCTGTCCGGCCTGAAAAAGGGCGACCGGGTTGAAATTACCCCGTTGGGCAGCAATCGCATTATGCATGGCTCGGTGGACAGTGTCGCTGCGGCGGTGACCAACAGCTCTTCGTCTGCGGCGGCCAACGGGCTGGCGACGGTCGACAGTAATCTGGAATGGGTACGTCTGGCGCAACGCGTGCCGGTGAAAATCGTGCTGGATGACGTTGACCAGCAGCACCCGTACCCGGCAGGGACTACCGCGACGGTGGTGATCACCGGCGATCACGATATCAAACATGAGCACCAGTCGCCATTCTCCAAGCTGTTACACCGCCTGCGTGAGTTCGGTTAAGCCGCGATGAATAGCATACTGATACCGCGCATCAGGTTCGCCTGCAAGCTGACTTTCGCCATTCTCGGCGCGCTGGTTCTCGGCTTCTATATGCAGCTGGAAACCCCGCGCTGGGCGGCGATGACGGCGGCTATCGTCACCTCCGGCCCGGCAATGGCGGCGGGTGGTGAACCCTTCGCCGGTGCCATTCGTCACCGCGGGTTCTTGCGCGTTATCGGTACTTTTGTCGGCTGTATCGCGGCGTTGGTGATTGTTATCGCCACGGCGCGTGCTCCGGTAGTGATGCTGCTTTTGTGCTGCATCTGGGCCGGGGTCTGCACTTGGTGGTCGTCGCTGGTTCGCGTCGAGAACTCTTATGCGCTCGGGCTGGCGGGCTACACCGCGCTGATCATCGTGGTGACCTCGGCGACTACGCCTTTGCAAACGCCGCAGTTTGCCGTCGAGCGCTGTAGCGAAATCGTGATTGGTATCTGCTGCGCTATCGTGGCTGACCTGCTGTTTTCGCCGCGTTCGATCAAAACTGACATTGACCGCGCGGTTAGCCAACTGATGCTAGACCAGTTTGCGCTGATGCGGCTGTGCATCAATCGCGCCGAGAAAGAGGATATCGACAAGTCTTGGAGCAACCTCATCAAGAGCACTACCGCGCTTAACGGCATGCGTAACAGCTTGATGATGGAGTCTTCCCGCTGGCAGCGTTGCAACCGGCGGTTGAAGGCGCTGCACAGCACTTCGCTGAGCATGATAACCCAGGCCTGCGAAACCTATCTTATTCTGCAAAACTCCCCCGAGCGGGTGACGCCAGAGATCAAAGCGCTATTTGCCGAACCGGCAGAGACGGCGATCGAGGTGCGGCGGCGGATGAAACAGCTGCGTCTGGCGGTCTCCTCCTCGCACAGCGAAGACATCTTGCTCACCGTCACCAGCTGGATTGGCGCGGGAACCCGCGCGCTGCTGCTGATTAAGGGCGTTCACACCAACAGCAGCATCAGCTATTTGGAAGCGGATTTGCTCAACACCGAGGTGCAGGTCAGACCGGCCTCCGCCGAGCGCCACCACGCGCTGATTAACGGCATTCGTACCTTCGTGGCAAGTGCGGCGGGCTGCTTGCTGTGGCTGTGGACCGGCTGGACCTCGGCCAGCGGCTGCGTGGTGATCATTGCGGTGGTGACCTCGCTGGCTATGCGTACCCCGAACCCGAAAGGCATGGCGATAGACTTCGTGGTCGGCATGCTGCTGGCAATCCCGGTCGGCTCGATTTACTTCATGCTGATCATGCCCGCCACCCAGCAGAGCCTGTTCCTGCTCTGCCTGTGTCTGGGGATTTTGACCTTCTTCATTGGGATTGAAGTGCAGAAGCGCCGCTTGGGGATGCTCGGGCTATTAGCCGGGACGATTAACGTGCTGGTGCTCAGTAACCCAATGAAATTTAACGTAACCGCATTTCTCGACAATGCAACGGGTCAGGCGATTGGTACCATTATTGCGTTGGTGGTGCTGCTGCTTATCCGCGATAAGTCGCGCGACAAAACCGGGCGCACCTTGCTGAACCGCTTTATGAGCAGCGCGGTGTCGGCCTTAACCACCAAAGCGTACCGCCGTCGCGAGAACCACCTTCCGGCGCTCTATCATCAGTTGAATCAGCTGTTGGTGATGTTCCCGAATGATATTGATAAGTACCGTCTGGCGCTGATGCTGATCATCGCGCACCAGCGGATGAAAATGGCGGAGATCCCAGTCAGCGAAGAGCTGTCGGCCTTCCACAAGAAAATCCGTAATACCGCCGACCACGTGGTGTCGTCGGGGGAAGGCAAGCGGACTTACTACTATCAGCGCCTGTTGTCCGAGCTGAATGAGTATCAGCAAAAGCTGGTGGAGCATCACGCGCCGCTCAAGGTGACGGAGCCGGTCAAACGACTCGCCGATATGCTGCACAAGTACCAACACGCCTTCTTGGCCTGACGGTCAAACTCGCGTAAATCATGCCGGGGCCACAGTTGCTCCGGCTTTTTTTTTCCTTCTGCCGCATGGACATGACGTGCGGTCTGAAGCCCGCAGTCCGTATTAGCCGCTATACTTAAGCTATTGAAGACTGAAACTTACATTCTTACATCGTTGTTTTTAAACGATGTTTATCAGCAGGAGAGACAACCTTTATGTCAGCCAATCAACAGAAACTCACTTCTCACCAACTGTTTAAAACCGGGTTTTACGTGGGCGGCAAATGGCAAGAAGCCAAAGAAACTTTTGATGTGTTAAACCCCGCCACCGGCGAAGTGGTGGCGAAAGTCGCCAAAGCTGGCAAAGCAGAAACCAACGCGGCGATCAAAGCAGCCAGCGACGCCCTCCCGGCTTGGCGCAAAAAAACCGGCAAGGCGCGCTCTGAGATTTTGCACCGCTGGTATGAACTGATGATTGAAAACAAACAGTTCCTCGGCGAGCTGATGGTGGCCGAGCAGGGCAAGCCGCTGAAAGAGGCGCTGGGCGAAGTCGAGTACGCCGCCAGCTACCTGCAATGGTTTAGCGAAGAGGCCAAACGCGCCAATGGCGAAATCATCCCGCCGGTGAAAGAAGGTTCACGCATCTTTGCAACCCGTGAACCGATTGGCGTGGTTGCGGCCATTACGCCGTGGAACTTCCCGCTGGCGATGCTGACCCGCAAACTCGGCCCGGCGTTGGCCGCAGGCTGTACTGGCCTGATTAAGCCTGCCAACAACACGCCTCTTTCTGCCTTTGCGCTGCTTGAACTGGCTCATCTGGCGGGCGTTCCTGACGGCGTTATCAACGGCGTGGCCGGTGATACTCATGCTATCAGTGACGCCATCATGGCCAGCAACGAGGTGCGTAAAATCTCCTTTACCGGCTCGACCGAAGTGGGTAAAACGCTGGTGCGCAACAGCGCCGACACCATGAAGAAAGTGTCGATGGAGCTGGGCGGTAACGCGCCTTATATCGTGTTTGACGACGCCGACCTTGATGTCGCGGTGAAAGGCGCGGTGAGCTGCAAATTCCGCAACAGCGGGCAGGTTTGCGTGTGCATCAACCGTATCTACGTGCAGGACGGCGTCTACGACAAGTTCGTCACCGCGCTGGCAGAAGAAGTGCGCAAGCTGAAAGTCGGTAACGGCATGGACGACGGCGTGATTGTCGGCCCGCTGATTGATATCAAAGGGTTAGAGAAAGTGGAAGACCACGTCAAAGACGCGCTAGAGAAGGGCGGTCGTCTGGTGGCCGGTGGTCAGCGCCACGAGTTGGGCGGAAACTTCTACCAGCCAACGGTAATTGCCGACGCTAACGACGACATGAAAGTGGCGGCAGATGAGACTTTCGGTCCGCTGGCAGCCTGTTTCCGCTTCAAAACCGAAGAAGAAGTTATCGAACGCGCCAACGCGACGCCGTTTGGTCTGGCCGCTTACTTCTATACTCAAAACTTGCAGCGCGTATTCCGGGTTGCCGAAGCGATTGAAAGTGGCATGATTGGCATTAACGAATCCGCACTTTCTACCGAAGTCGCGCCGTTTGGCGGGGTGAAAGAGTCTGGGCTGGGCCGCGAAGGTTCGGTGTTAGGTCTGGAAGAATATTTGCAGGTGAAAACCTTACATTTAGGTAACCTGTAGAGACATACTAAAACTCTGAATCAGTAATCTGAATGAGTAAAAACAGGGCAATGATGAATCGATTGAAAGGGCTGCGTCAGCGCAGCGTTTGGATAAGTTTGTGCCTCGGGCTGTTGGCGGGGCAGTTCTCGTCTGTCGTTTTGGCGAAACAATCTTCTGATACGCTGGCTGGGCTGACCTCGGAGCAAACCGTGGTGAGCTATTTGCGGCAGAATCATCGGTTGCCCGATTATTACGTGACCAAAAGGCAGGCACGCGACGCGGGATGGGACGCCCGCGCGGGCAATCTGTGTCAGGTCTTACCGGGTAAGGCAATAGGCGGCGACAGGTTCTCAAACCGCGAAGGGCGCTTGCCTAATGCCTACAAACGCGTGTGGCGCGAGGCTGATATCAACTATCGCTGTGGGCGGCGCGGCGCTGATCGCGTGCTGTTCGCCAGCGATGGCCTGATTTACGTCAGCCGCGATCACTATAAACAATTTGTTCGGGTGGAGTGACATCGATGAATAAAGTGGTCTTCGATTTTAATCATATCCCCGATTTGCCCGCGTTTTATGGCGAGTTTGCCCGTCAGTTTGGTCTGAGCGAGAGCTTTGGTGCCAATCTTGACGCACTCTGGGATGAGGTGACGGGAGGCATTAAGCTGCCCGTTGAAATAGATTTTGCCCATTTGAATGTCAGCCGCAAACGGCGCTTCGGCGCGCTGATCCTGCTGTTTGAAGAGGCGGAAGAAGAGCTGGAAGGCGAGCTGCGTTTTAACGTCCACGAGAAAGCGGCGGCGGCGACGGGTAAAGCTAAAGAGTAAACGAAAGAGTAGGCGGGAGAGTCGCTAGAGTAGCAGCCACCCAGAGATCCTCGGTGGCTACTGCTGATAGCTGAAGAGACTTACAGGTCTTTGGCTTCGGCCAGCTCGCGCAGATATTGGAAAATCTGGCGGTAAGATTTAGGCGGCTTATTGGCTGCCTTTTCTTTTTGCGCGTTGCGGATAAGCGCGCGCAGCTGCTGGCGATCGGCTTCTGGATACAGCTCCAGTACCGGTGGGATCGCGTCATCGCCTTCTTCCACCAGACGGTCACGCAGCTGCTCCAGTTTGTGGAACAGGGAAACCTGCTGGTTGTGGCGGTTTTTCAGCTTATCCAACGCGGTGGTGATAGGCTCGACGTCGCGAGAACGCAGCATTTTACCAATCAGCTGAAGCTGACGGCGGCGGCCTTCCTTCTTGATCTTCTGCGCCAAATCGATGGCTGCGCGCAGATCATCATCCAGCGGCAGCTTATCCAGCGAGTTCTTGCCTAAATCGACCATCTCCTGACCCAAATCTTTCAGGGCTTCGGCGTCGCGTTTGATTTCACTTTTGCTGACCCAGATGATTTCATCATCTTCTTCGTTCTCGTTGCTCTCGGGAACGTCATCCAGCCAGTCGTCAATTTTCTTTGTCATGAGTGCTTCCTCCTTGGGAGGTTTTCCTATCATTTTTCATTGTGCTTTATTGCGTGGCGGCATTATGCATGGTTATGGGGTTTACCTCCACGTTCTGTTGCATATTAAGCCGCTTCCTAGCGTGTCGGGTGCGAAATAATGGGGCGTCTCTGTTAGACTCAAAGGCAACGTAACCTCTTTTTTCTCATAAGTGATGGCAGACTGATGAACGTAGTCAATCAAGTTGCAGAACAGCGTAAGACACTGGAACAGGCCGTAGCTCAGGCCCTCGAATTAGCGAAAGCCGGTTCAGACGGTGCTGAAGTCGCGGTCAGCAAGACCACCGGCATTGGGGTAAGCACCCGCTTTGGTGATGTTGAGAACGTCGAATTCAACAGCGACGGCGCGTTAGGCATTACCGTCTATTATCAGAACCGTAAAGGCAGCGCGTCATCTACCGATCTTAGCTCAGATGCCATTTCTCGCACCGTACAGGCCGCGCTGGACATCGCCCGCTTCACCTCTCCTGACCCCTTCGCGGGCGTCGCGGACCCAGAGATGCTGGCTTTTGATGCCCCGGATTTGGACCTATTCCACCCAACTGAGTTAGACGCCGATCGCGGCATCGAGCTGGCAGCCCGCGCCGAGCAGGCCGCGTTAGCCGCCGATAAGCGCATCACCAATAGCGAAGGTGGCAGCTTCAACAGCCATTACGGCATTCGCGTCTTCGGCAACAGCCACGGCATGTTGCAGAGCTACTGCTCGACGCGCCATTCGATTTCCGCCTCGGTGATTGCCGAGCACGACGGCGATATGGAGCGCGACTACGCCTACACCATCGCCCGTAAAATGAGTGACTTGGCGAATCCTGAGTGGGTGGGTGCCGAGTGCGCACGCCGCACGCTGTCTCGCCTCTCTCCGCGTAAATTGCCAACCATGAAAGCGCCGGTGCTGTTCGCCTCTGAAGTGGCGACCGGCCTGTTCGGCCACTTGGTTGGCGCTATCAGCGGCGGCAGCATCTACCGTAAGTCCTCTTTCTTGCTCGACAGCCTTGGCAAGCAGATCCTTCCCGAGTGGCTGACTATTGAAGAGCATCCGCACCTGCTGCAAGGTTTGGCTTCTACGCCATTCGACAGCGAAGGTGTGCGCACTCAGCGCCGTGACATCGTCAAAGACGGCGTGCTGCAAAGCTGGCTGATGACCTGCTACTCGGCGCGCAAGCTGGGCCTGCAAACCACCGGCCACGCGGGCGGCATCCACAACTGGCGCATTGCTGGTCAGGGCGATGACTTCGCCGCTATGCTGCGCAAAATGGGCAAAGGCTTGGTGGTAACCGAGCTGATGGGGCAGGGCGTCAGCGGCGTCACCGGCGACTATTCACGCGGTGCGGCAGGCTTCTGGGTGGAAAACGGCGAAATTCAGTATCCGGTCAGTGAGATAACCATCGCTGGCAACCTGAAAGACATGTGGCGCAACATGGTGAGTATTGGCAGCGACATCGAAACTCGCAGCAATATTCAGTGTGGCTCCGTGCTGCTGCCAGAGATGAAAATCGCTGGCGAATAATCCC
Source organism: Ewingella americana ATCC 33852 (assembly GCF_000735345.1). Classification (GTDB taxonomy): domain Bacteria; phylum Pseudomonadota; class Gammaproteobacteria; order Enterobacterales; family Enterobacteriaceae; genus Ewingella; species Ewingella americana. The sequence continues at coordinate 39,676 of NZ_JMPJ01000017.1, forward strand.
TACTTTCGTGTTCTCTGCGCAGCGATCGCCCGATCGCTGCGTTTTTTTTATCCTCTTCAGCTCTAATTCCACCCCAATTCCACTCAGACATTACTTATTTACAAAAAAGCTCTGCCACTTTTTCCTGCGCCCATTTATTTTGTTATTGCTGAATAAGTAATGTCGTTTTTTAACAAAATTATAAATCTCTATTAACCTAGATGGATGACACGAAAATGCGTAAACATTTGATAGCAATGGTTGCCGTTGCCCTACTTGGAAGCAGTTCTATGGTCGCTTTGGCGGCTGACGTCGGTACTAACATGGACACCATCGCCGACAACTATGGCAAAGCGCTGAAAGCGGGCAATGCCCAAGATTTCGAAGCGAGCCTGGCGAACATGAAAGCCGCCGCGCTGGACGCTAAAAACGCAACCCCGCCAAAACTGGAAGGGAAAGCGGCTAACAGCCCAGAGATTCAGGATTACAAAAAAGGCATGGATGAGCTGGTAGCAGGTATCGACAAAGCATCTGCGTTGGCGAAAGCTGGCAAACTGGATGATGCGAAGAAAGAAGCTCAAGGCTTCAAAGCGATTCGTGACGAGAACCACAAGAAGTTCAGATAAGATTTATACGCCCTCCCGGCCATCGGGAGGGCGTGACTGCTACAGGCGGTACTCTCCGGCCGCTTCCGGCTGATACAATAACTCTAACACCTTAACCAGACTCTCTTTGCCATTCGGCATGGTCCAGGTGATGCTGCTACCCACGCGCAGGCCCAGCAGAGCGGCACCTAGCGGAGCCATCACTGACAGCTGCTCATCGGTATCTTTCAACGCCGCCGGGTAAACCAGCGTGCGCACATGTTCTTCGCCTTCGTTGCCTTCCGTGAAGCGTACCTTACTGTTCATCGTCACGACGTCGGCAGGTATCTCCTGCGGCGGCAGGATTTCAGCGCGATCCAGTTCATCGTTCAATGCCTCAGCCACCGGGCCGCTGGCGTAAGCCGCCTGCGCCAGTAAGGTATCTAAACGTTCTGCATCAAGCTCGTTGATGGTCAGGGTCGGTTTGCTCATAGCATTTTTCCTATTTCCTTCTGAGTCGCCATCGCAAGCGATGGTGTAGGGTGGCATGGTTGCCGATTGTCAAAAAGCAACACCCCCGCGCAAAAGCGCAGGGGTGTTGGCGTTTTTTAAATTTCTCATCTGATACTAGGCAGAGATAGCGCAAAATGGAAGGGCTAACCTTTCATTCGTCACTACTAAAACGCCTAAAGGCAGTGAAATACCCTGAACCCTCGCCGTCTGATAGCGGTATCCCCAGATTAATCCCAGTTTTGAGAATGTGATCCGCTTAGGTCACTGCATTTCCACTTTGAACTGGAAAAAAACCGTCTACACAGGAAATGCCCACGGGGTTAGGGTAAAGACAGATGAAATAAACGCGCTTTTTTAGCATTGCACGGCAAGGAGAGGGGTAACCGCGAGTGAATAACGGAACCGCATCTGTTAATACGGCAGGGCAAATTGGTTTGGAAGACGCAGAAGCAACCACAGAGAAAGTGTTAAAAGATATTCAGGTGATGTTGAATGCCGAAAATATCTATACCAATGATGTCCAGCAGCAGATGTTAGCCTCGCACGTTAAGGCAATGGTATTACGCTCAATTACTGGCGAACCATTACCCGAGGTTGAAAAAGAGCTGTTTGACGAAATCTCTGCGGAGTCAATGCGAATGGCGGAGCGAGTTGTCGACCTGTTCGGCAATTTACCTATCGAAGAGGCTTATTTACTCTCGGTACATTTTGAAGTCGCAAAAGACAACAATTCTTAACGATTTATATTTCACACAATTTATCTGGAGAAAGAACTCATGGGACAAATTACCGTTGTTATCGGCGACCGTTTAGGGAAAGGCCAGAAAGTTGCAGCAGGCGTAGAAGCCGCAGGTGGCAAGGCTATCGTTGTGCCGGGTGTGGCCGCTGACATGAAATTAGGCGACGTGATGAAAGCAGAAAATGCCACCTTCGGCATCTCTTTCTGCGGCAGTGGCGGCGCGGGCGCAATTACTGCGCAAACCAAATACGGATATAAAGCAAAATATGGAATGCGCTCTGTGGATGAAGGCGTAACTGCAATTAACGAAGGTTGTAATGTATTAGGTTTCGGATTTATGGATAAAGAAGAGCTGGGTCAACGTCTGGTTGAAGCTTATATCAAGAAATTCGGCCAGCCGTAATGAAACAACAATTAACCACCACCGTTCGGGTTGAAGGAAAAGGCGAAAATAAGGCCGCCGCCTTTTCTGCCGCGCTGAGTCAGGTGCAAAGAACCGTTCTTAAATCTACGAATAATATCTTGCTGCGAATTGAACCGCAGGACGTCAAGGTGATCACCGCAGAAGAGACGGTAAGAAAGGAAAAGTTCCTGTTCTTTTTTCTGGCCAGAGAAAGGAAGAGTTATTACTTAGTGCTCGATATTACCGTCAATATGACTGTAATTGAGACTGACAAGGTAGTTTTTGTCACTAAATAAGGAGCCGCTGAGTCAGGAATTAATATTCCTGATAAAAGGCTCTAAAAACGTTAGCTATAAATGACAAGGATATACTGATGTTTTTAATTATCTTATTTAAGTCGCTTATTATCGGCGGATTGGTCGGCGTGGGCGTAGGTGCAGGTGCTGCACGTATGTTTCACGCGCCAAGCGTGCAAGGGATGGGGGCTTTTCGTACTCTTGGGGAATTAAATTCCTGTGAAGGCGATCCAGCTTCGCATTTCTCTTTCGGTTTAGGCTTCTTCTTCAACGCCTGGGCGTCTTCTGTCGCAGCAGGTTCCTTCACACAAGACGTCGACCACCGCATTATTCCTCACTGGGCCGCAGCCTCGTTGATGGTGAAAAACCGCAACGTGTCTGAAACCCTGCACGATCCGCGCAAGATGGCCATCGCCGGTGCTGTTATCGGCATGATTGTCGTCGCGTTCCTCAACACCACCGCCTCCGCCGTACCGGCAGCCTTGCAGGTTACCGCGGTCAAAGTGCTGGTGCCTGCCGCTAACCTGTTGGTTAACACCGTCATGCCGGTGATTTTCTGGCTGGCAGCGATTGACGCAGGCCGCCGCTCCGGCTTCTGGGCCACCATCTTCGGTGGTTTGGCACAGATGATCATGGGTAACGCCGTGCCGGGTCTGGTACTGGGTATCTTGATTGGTAAAGGCGTCGAAGAGGGCGGCTGGAACCATGTGACCAAGGTGATGATGGCGGCAATTATTGCGCTGTTCGTGCTCAGCGGGTTCTTCCGCGGTTTCGATGTGAAATTGCTTCAGTCCTTCATGTTGGATGTTCCGGCATGGTTGAACGGCATTCACAACTCTCTTAGCGGCAAGTAACAGGGGATTATGACAATGGAAGAACAAGCCAAAAGTGGTTTTTGGTACGCCGAGTGGTCGTTCCCGATCTTCGTCGGATTACTCTCCTCCGGGGTATTTGCCGGTACGCACATGTACTACCTGTACGGCATCGGTGCCTTTAACGAAGTCGCCTTCGTGTCAATGCTGCGTTCCGGCATGGATACCGGGGTGTATGGCGCAGTAGCCGCCTTCGGCGCGAGCTTCTTGTTCGCCCGTATTATCGAAGGCTCGCTGGTCGGTATTCTTGATATCGGCGGCGCTATCCAGACGGGTATCGGGTTAGGGGTTCCGGCGATTCTGCTGGGCGCTGGCATCGTGTTCCCGGTGGCCAACTTCGCGGCGTCTCTGGTGACTGGCCTGATTCTGGGGCTGGCGGTGGGTTACATCATCATTCTGGCGCGTAAATTTACCATCAACCAGAGTAACTCGACCTACGGCGCAGACGTCATGATGGGCGCGGGTAACGCCTCAGGCCGCTTCCTCGGCCCGTTGATTATCCTCTCCGCAATGGCGGCTTCAATTCCAATCGGTCTGGGTTCATTGCTCGGCGCGCTGGTGTTCTACATCTGGCAGAAACCGATCACCGGCGGCGCTATTTTGGGCGCGATGATCCTCGGGGCAATTTTCCCGGTATCACTGTAAAGAGTATCGCTGTAGTAGAAAGCAATAAAACGAGTTAAATCAGGCGTCGGCGGCTCGCCGCTGACGCCTAAAAGCAGGACAGAACGGGTCGGGTGGCCACTGTAACTGCCCTGCGTTAACGGAGAATGGCGTATGTTGTATGACCTGATAATCCGACAGGCAAAAAGCTCAGACGGCAGCTTGACGGATATTGCAATTCACGACGGTAAAATCGCCGCCATCGGCCAGCTGGATCCCAGCGTCAGCGCCAAACAGATCCTCGAGCTACAGGGCAAGGTTTTCGCCAGCGCCGGGTGGATCGACTCTCATGTTCACTGTTATAGCAAATCGCCGATTTATCACGACGAGCCGGACTTAGTCGGCGTCGCCAGCGGCGTCACCACGGTTATTGATGCAGGCAGCACCGGCGCGAACGACGTCGATGACTTCTACCAGTTGACCCGTCAGGCCAAAACCAACGTCTTTGCTTTCCTCAATATCGCCCGCACCGGCATCGTGACCCAAAACGAGCTGGCGGACATGGAGCAAATCGACAAAGTGGGCGTGCGCGAATCTATCGCCCGCAACCCCGGCTTTATCATCGGTATCAAAGCTCGCATGAGCAGCAGCGTGGTGGGCAAAAATGGCATTAAGCCGCTGAACCGCGCCAAAGAGATCCAGCAGGAAAACGACGACCTGCCGCTGATGGTGCACATTGGCAATAACCCGCCAAATCTGGATGAAATCGCCGATCTACTGACTTCCGGCGACATCATCACCCACTGCTACAACGGCAAACCCAACCGCATTTTATCGCCTGAGGGCGTGCTGCGTGATTCGATTAAACGCGCTCTGAGCCGCGGCGTGCGCCTCGACGTCGGCCACGGCAGCGCCAGCTTTAGCTTTGAAGTGGCCCAGTTGGCCATTCAGCAAGGCATTTTGCCGCACACCATCAGCTCCGATATTTACTGCCGCAACCGCGTCAACGGCCCGGTCCACAGTCTGGCGGCGGTGATGTCTAAATTCTTTACCGTCGGCATGACGTTAGAACAGGTGATTGATTGCGTCACCGCTAACGCCGCCGACGCGCTTCGCCTGCCGTCAAAAGGACGCCTCGAAGTCGGTGCCGACGCTGACCTGACGCTGTTTGAGATCCAACACGCGCCGAAAGTCTTCCTCGACTCCGAAGGCCAGTCAGTGACCGGCGAACACCATCTGATCCCACTGGCCGCCGTGGTCGCTGGCGTCACCCTATTAACTGATGAAGGGAAATCAAATCATGTCTTCTAATGCCGATCTCTACGAAAAATATAAATTAAAACAAGTTATTAACGCTTCAGGCCGTATGACCGCACTGGGCGTGTCTACCCCGCGCCCGGAAGTGGCTGACGTGGTGAATACGGGCCTGAATCACTACTTCGAAATGAAGGATTTGGTCAATAAAACCGGGGCTTACATCGCCAAGCTGCTGAATGTCGAAAACGCCGTGGTGGTTTCCTGCGCCTCGGCGGGGATTGCTCAGTCAGTCGCCGCCGTGATCATCAAAGACAACGCCTGGCTGCTGGAAAACCTGCACGCCGCGCCGCTGGAAGTGCCGCACGACATCGTGCTGCCGAAAGGCCACAACGTGAACTTCGGCGCGCCGGTCGGCACCATGGTCACCATGGGGGGCGGCAAAATTGTTGAAGCCGGTTATGCCAACGAATGCTCCGCTGCCCAGCTGGCTGCCTGCATTACACCGCGCACCGCCGCCATTCTGTACATCAAATCGCACCACTCGGTACAAAAAAGCATTCTCTCGGTGGAAGAAGCCGCCGCCGTGGCGCAGCAGCACAACCTGCCGCTGATAGTCGATGCCGCCGCCGAAGAGGACCTGACCTGCTACTACAACATGGGCGCAACGCTGGTGATTTACAGCGGCGCGAAGGCCATCGAAGGGCCAACCAGCGGCTTGGTGCTGGGCAAACACCAGTACGTCGAGTGGGTGAAGCAGCAGTCCGGCGGTATTGGCCGCGCGATGAAAGTCGGCAAAGAGGGCATTCTTGGCTTAACGCAGGCGATTGAAAGCTACATCACCCAGCCGAAAACCACTGGGCAGGAGATGGTGGACAAGATGACGCCATTCATCGAAAGCTTGAACCAAATCAACGGCGTGAGTGGCCGCGTGGTGTGGGACAGCGCCGGGCGCGACATTGCGCGCACCGAAATCACCTTCGACGAAGCCGTGCTGGGCTGGAAAACCAAAGCCATTGTGGAAGCGATGAAAGAGGGCGATATCGCGGTGTACTTCCGTGGTTACCGCGCCAACGAAGGCAAGATTGAAGTCGACGTGCGCAGCGTGACCCCGCCGCAGTTAGCCATCGTCGCCGAACGTTTCAAACAAATTTTTGATGGAGCAAAAGCATGAACCTGACCCCGAACTTCTATCGCGATCGCGTGTGTCTGAACGTGCTGGCTGGCTCCAAAGACAATGCCCGCGACATCTACGACGCGGCGCAGGGCCACGTGCTGGTTGGCGTGCTGTCCAAGAACTATGCCGATGTGCCTTCTGCCGTAGCGGATATGAAAGAGTACGCGTCGCTGATTGAAAACGCCCTGTCCGTCGGGCTTGGCGCAGGCGACCCGCGCCAGTCGCTGATGGTCAGCCTGATTTCACAGCAGGTTCAGCCTCAGCACGTCAATCAGGTGTTCACCGGCGTCGGCACCAGCCGCGCGTTGCTGGGCCAGAATGACAGCGTGGTTAACGGCCTTATCTCCCCAACCGGCAAAGTGGGCTGGGTTAAAATCAATACCGGGCCACTGAGCGCCTCGCAGCCCGACGCCATCGTGCCGGTCGAAACCGCGATTGCGCTGCTCAAAGACATGGGCGGCAGCTCGGTGAAATACTTCCCAATGGGCGGCCTGAAGACCCGTGATGAGTTCGCCGCCGTGGCGCGCGCCTGCGCCGAGCACGACTTCTGGCTGGAGCCGACCGGCGGTATCGATCTGGAAAACTTCGAGCCGATCATGGAGATCGCCCTCGAAGCCGGGGTGAGCAAAGTCATCCCGCACATCTACAGCTCTATTATCGACAGCGCCAGCGGCGACACCCGTCCGGCCGATGTCAGAACCCTGCTGGCGAGCGTCAAAAAGCTCGTAAGCTGAGGTTTCTTCTCGTATTCCAATCCGCGCCGTCAGTTCGCTGCACTGTTAAACACCCTGCGTCGCCGTTTTATGGCGCAGGGATCCCGCGTTTGTCTGGCAATCCCTTTGATTTGAGGAAATGTATGAGAAACTGGTTACTGATTGCAGGTTTAACATCCGCGATGGTGGCGATGTCTGCCACACCGCTCTACGCAGCAGAAAAAGCTATGGCCCAAACTTCACACTATGCCTATGTCGGGACTTACAATCCCAATGGCGAAGGCGTCTATCGTTTCAAATTTGATAGCAAAACCGGCGCGCTGACTGACCGCGTGTTGGCCAGCCAGTTGCCGAATCAGGCACAGATGGTGGTGAGCCACGACGGCAAAACCCTGTTCATCGGCAGTGAAATCGATAACTACAATGGCGGCAAAAATGGCGCGATTGCGGCTTATAAAATCAACCCGCAGGACGGCAGCTTAACGCTGATTAATCAGGTAGATTCACAGGGCGCAGGCCCGGTTTACCTGTCGCTGACGCCAAAAGGCGACCATCTGCTGGTGGCTAACTACATCAGCGGCGTGGTGGCGACCTTCCCGGTTGATGCCAGTGGCAAACTGGGTGAAGCCAGCGATCATCAGCAAGACTCAGGCCCGGCCGGTGCCGCCAAACCTGAAGGTGCGGCGCCGGGCAGCTTTGCCGCCAGCGACCACAATGGCCCGCACGCGCATATGATCGCCACCGATCCGAGCGGCAAGTTTGTCTTCTCAACCGATCTTGGTCTGGACCGGATCTACCAGTGGAAGCTGGACAGCGCCAGCGGCAAGCTGGAAGCCAACGATCCGCCGTTTATCAACGCTTCTTCCGCCGGGGCCGGACCGCGCCATTTCGTGTTCCACCCGAACGGTAAAGTGGTATTCCTGATCAACGAAGAAGCTTCGACCCTGACCAGCTACCGCTTCGACAGCGCCAAAGGCACGCTGACCCAACTGCACGTGCTCTCTTCGTTACCGGCTAACTTTAAAGGCACTAACTTTGCCGCCGGTATCGTGCTGAGCAAGGATGGGCATCACCTGTACGTGGCGAACCGCCTGCACAACAGCATCGCGCAAATCAACGTGACGGGCGAGGGTGCAATGACCTTCGCTGAGGAAGCTTGGACCCGTGGGGACTACCCGCGCACGCTGACCTTGTCGCCGGATGGAAAATACATTTACGCGATGAATCAACGAAGCGATAACATCACTCGATTCAAGATTGCTGTCGAGAGCGGTAAACTGACTTTTGTGGATGATTACACGCCAGTGGGCAGCCCATCGCAGATGGTGATTGTTCCTTAAGCGCGTTACCTCGCGAGGTAGGCGGAAAAAACGGGTGCGGGGTGACGCAGTGGGTCATCCCGCCTTGTCATTTCAAGTGGCAGTAGAATTGATGTTTCACAGCAACAACCAACTGGAAGGATTATGGTGAGATTTCCCTATCAACGACTGGCCCATCTGTTTGATGCATTACAGGCCGAAACGCTGCCTCAGGACGAGCTGGCGAAGCGCCTTGACGTCTCCACTCGCACCGTGCGCGCTGACATTACCGCGCTAAATGAAATCATGGCCCAGTACGGCGCCTCCTTTGTGCATAACCGCGGCAGTGGTTATCAGCTAAAAATCGACGACCAGACGCTGTTCTCTGCGTTGCAGGAAACCAACAATCGCCGGGTCAGCCCAACGCCGCGCACCGCGCCGGAGCGGGTGAATTATCTGCTTATACGCTTTTTGACCTCAGCTTTCTCGCTCAAGCTGGAAGATCTGGCCGATGAATGGTTTGTCAGCCGGGGAACCCTGCAAAATGATATGGCTGAGGTCAGAGAACATCTGGCACGTTACCACCTGAGCATTGAAACCAAGCCGCGCTACGGTATGAAGCTGTTTGGCGCGGAGTTGGCGATCCGCTCCTGCCTGACAGATTTGTTGTTCCAGCTGGAAAGCGACGAACAGAGCCATCCGCTGCTGAAAACCGAGAGTCTGGCGCTTGAGGCGCTGGGGCCGTTAACCGATTTTATGCACCAGTCGCTGGCGCAGTCTTCCATTCAGCTGACCGATGAAGGCGAGCAGTACCTGATTTTGTACTGCGCGGTGGCGATTAAGCGCATTAGCGGCGGCTATCCGTTGACAGATTTTGATGCCGAAGAGGGCGACCCGGCAGTGAAGCAGGTCTCCACGCGTCTGGCGGCCGAGCTTAAAGCACTGGTGGGTAAGGAGATCCCGGCGGCGGAAGAAGCTTATTTGCGGGTGAACATCGCAGCGCGGCGGGTACAGAACATTTTGCCGACGGACATTAACGCTGACGACGATGAGTCGCTGGTGGATTACATTCTGTCCTATATCAACGCGCACTATAACTATGATTTGCAAGGGGATAAGCAGCTGCGCGCTGACCTTCTCACCCATATCAAGACCATGATCACCCGGGTGAAGTATCAGATTAATATCCCCAACCCGCTGCTGAGCAACATCAAGCAGCACTACCCGATGGCCTATGACGTCACGCTGGCCGCAGTCTCCAGCTGGGGTAAATACACGCCGTATTCGCTCAGTGAGAACGAAATCGGCTTTCTGGTGCTGCATATCGGCGTCGGGCTGGAGCGCCACTACAACATCGGCTACCAGCGCCATCCGCAGGTGATGCTGGTGTGCGATACCGGCAACTCGACCATTCGCATGATTCAGGCGCAGATCAGCCGCAAATACCCGCAGCTGGTGGTGACGCAGGTGGTGTCGCTGCGCGATTACGAGAAGCTGGAGCACATCGACGAAGACTTCATCATCTCCAACGCGCGTATCAATGAGAAGAACAAGCCGGTGGTGGTGCTGTCGCCATTCCCGACCGAATACCAGATGGAGCAGCTCGGCAAGCTGGTGCTGGTCGACCGCACGCGGCCCTACATGCTGGAGAAGTTCTTCGACGAGCGCCATTTCATGATAATTAATGAGCCGATGACCCAGGCCGAGCTGTTCCACAAAGTGTGCAGCCAGCTGGAAGAAGAGGGCTATGTTGACGCGGAGTTCTATCCGTCAGTGGTCGAGCGCGAAGAGATTGTCTCGACCATGCTGGGCGAAGGCATTGCGCTCCCGCACTCGCTGGGGCTGCTGGCAAAGAAAACCGTGGTGATCACGCTGCTCTCTCCACAAGGCATCGAGTGGGGCGATGGCGAAACCGCGCACGTGATCTTCCTGCTGGCGATCAGCAAAGCGGACTATGAAGAGGCGATGGCGATTTACGACTTATTCGTGACCTTTGTGCGGGAAAGGTCGATGAGCCGTTTGCTGAGCAGTGAGAGTTTTGATTCTTTTAAAGCGATAGCGATAGATTGCTTGAGTAGGATTTAAACGCGCATTGGCGCGTTTAAATCCTTATGACGGGTAAATTAATCTTCGTCGAAGCCGGAATTAATAAGATTAATCACGGCTTCCAAAGCTTGAACCTCATCGGAGCCAGTGGCTTCGATTTCAATCTGCTGGCCCTTCGGCGAGTCCAGCATCAGCAGCGCGATCACGCTGCTGGCCTCGGCTTCAATGCCTGCGTCGTTACGCAGCATCACTTCTGACTCAAAGCTCTGCACCAGTTCAAACAACTTCATTGCCGGGCGGGCGTGCATGCCCAGCCGGTTTTTGATTTCTACCGTTTGTTTAACCGTCATGATTTGCGTTTTTCCAGCGTGCGATGGCGGGATTGCACATTCTTCCCGCGAGAACGGAAGTAGTCAGCCAGTTGTTCAGCGATGTAAACCGAGCGATGTTTCCCGCCGGTACAGCCAATGGCGACGGTCAGATAACTGCGATTGTTGGTTTCCAGCATCGGTAGCCACTGTTCAAGGTAGCTGCGAGTCTGGTAAATGAAGTTATGCACATCGGTATGGCGGTCGAGGAACGCGGCGACGGGTTTATCCAGGCCGGTCATCGGGCGCAGTTTCGGGTCCCAGTGCGGGTTCGGCAAGAAGCGCACGTCAAACACGTAGTCGGCATCGATAGGAATACCGTGCTTGAAGCCAAAGGACTCAAACACCATGGTCAGTTCGCGCTCGCGCTTGCCCAGTAGGCGGGTACGCAGCATTTCAGCCAGTTCGTGAACTGACATCTCTGAGGTGTCGATGATCAGGTCTGCCGAGGAGCGCAGCGGCTCCAGCAGGTCAGCTTCTTCATCAATCGCACTTTCGAGCGACAGGTTTTTGCTGGAAAGCGGGTGTAGGCGACGGGTGTCGCTATAACGGCGGATCAGCGTGTTGCGATCGGCGTCGAGAAACAGCAGCTGTGGCGAGAAGCTCGCAGGCAGCTGTTTCATTGCATGTTCGTAAACTTCCGGAGTTTCCGGCATGTTGCGCACGTCGATACTGACCGCGGCGGAGGTATTACGTTCAGCAAGGGTCTGCGCGAGCTGCGGCAGTAACACCACCGGCAGGTTATCGACACAGTAAAACCCCATATCTTCCAGTGCCCGCAAAGCAACCGACTTCCCTGAACCGGAACGGCCGCTGACAATCATCAGCACCATGTTGTCACTCCCCTGCAATCAGTGTTCAGAATTCACTTTCCCGGAACACTATCCGGGAACCGTCATTGGCAAAATCGTGCCGGAAAATAAGATCCGGCTGAACATCAATCAAATGGGTCTTAGACCCTATTGTTCTTATTATTCACTTTCGGTCATGATTTGGAACAGTTCTTCGTCACTTTGCGCGCCGCGCAGGCGACGGCACACGGCCTTGTCAGCGAGCTTTTTCGCCACTAAAGACAAGGTGTGTAGATGGGTTTTACATTGATCAGCAGGGACCAGCAAGGCAAAAAGCAGGTCGACAGGTTGATTATCGATAGCGTCGAAAGCGATAGGTTGTTCCAGTTGAATGAACACCCCTACGGCGCGCAGCGTATCCTCTTCCAATTTGCCGTGAGGAATGGCGATACCTGCACCGATGCCGGTGCTGCCCATTCTCTCGCGAGTCAAAATAGCGTCAAAAATGACCTGTGGCGCCAGATTGAGCTGTTTGGCGGCGAGTTCGCTGATGATTTCCAGCGCGCGTTTCTTACTGGCGCAGTGAACGCCGCTTTTGGTGCACTCGGCATTAAGGACCGACGTTAACTGCATGGCTATATCGTTAATCATTTCATCATTCACTTTTTCGCTCTGACACCGGACAGGCTCTTTTACCCTAAATGACAGTTCGGCTCGCTGCCAGAAGGTCGCGAGCCGATACTCAAGGTCCGTAGTGCACAGAGACTATGTGGGTGCTAGTGCTGTTTCAGTTTATCTTTGTGCTTGTTTAGCTGGCGAGCCAGCTTATCAATCAGGAGATCGACGGCTGCATACATATCCTGATGATCCGAGGTGGCGTGCAACTCGCCTCCATTCACATGCAGCGTGGCTTCCGCCTTTTTCTGCACTTTTTCAACGCTCAACACCACGTATACCTGATTTATTCGATCAAAATATTGCTCAAGTTTGGCAAATTTTGTCGTAACAAATTCTCTGATAGGTTCCGTGATCTCGATGTGGTGTCCGGTAATGTTGAGCTGCATAATGTCTTCCTTCTCTGTTGAGGTCAAACTAACTGTTTACGTTGGTTTGAAGGCGGGATGGACAAAGACTCTCGGTATTTCGCTACTGTGCGGCGTGCGACCATGATCCCTTGATCAGAGAGCATGGTGGCTAACTTGCTGTCACTTAACGGTTTGACAGGGTTTTCCGCCGCGATTAATTTCTTCACCAGCGCCCTAATGGCGGTAGATGATGCCTCGCCTCCGCTGTCAGTACTGACATGGCTGGAGAAGAAATATTTTAGTTCGAAGATGCCGCGCGGGCTGTGCAGGAACTTCTGCGTGGTCACGCGCGATATGGTCGATTCGTGCATATCCACGGCGCTGGCGATGTCGGCCAACACCATAGGTTTCATAAATTCTTCGCCTGACTCAAAGAACGCCTGCTGCTGCTCGACAATGCAGCGCGTCACTTTCAGCAGCGTGTCGTTACGACTCTCAAGGCTCTTAATCAGCCACTTGGCTTCCTGCAAATTACTGCGAATAAACTGCCCGTCGCTGTCACTACGCGTTGAGTTGCCCATCGCGGCATACTGCTGGTTAATCTTCAGGCGTGGAATGCTGTCTGAGTTCAACTCGACGGTCCAGACGTTCGACACTTTACGCACCAGCACATCGGGGATCACATACTCAGATTCGCCAGTGTTGATCGACTGCCCGGGGCGCGGATCCAGCGACTGAATCAGCTGCATCGCACATTTAAGTGTATCTTCTTTTAAGCGGGTCGAACGCATCAGTGCGCGAAAATCATGATTGGCGAGCAGATCCAGATGTTCGCTGACAATCAATTTAGCTTCGGCCAAAAATGGCGTTTCCGCCACATATTGCGAAAGTTGGATCAGCAGACAATCGCGCAGGTCACGCGCCGCAACCCCTACCGGATCAAAGCGTTGAACGCGTTTGAGCACGGCTTCAACCTCTTCCATGCTGACCTCTTCATCGCCCATGCTTTCAAGGATATCTTGCAGCGAGACGGTGAGGTAGCCGGTTTCGTCAACGGCGTCGACGATAGAAGTGGCAATGGCGGCGTCGGTATCAGTAAACGGGGTCAGTTCGACCTGCCACATGAGGTAATCTTGCAGCGTTTGGGTGGTTTCGCCCTGATAGATTGGCAACTCGTCATCACTGTAGTCATTACCAGTGCCTGACGGCGTTCCTGCGGTGTAAATCTCATCCCACGTGGCGTCGAGCGGCAGCTCCTCGGGCATGTCTTTCTGCTCAAGGGCTTCACGCGTATCTAGGCCTTCACTGGCCGTGGCTTCGACGGAATCAATTTCATCATGCAGATCGGTTTGCTCCAACAGCGGGTTGCTTTCCAGCGCCAGTTGGATCTCCTGTTGGAGCTCAAGCGTCGATAGCTGCAACAGGCGAATAGCCTGCTGTAGCTGAGGTGTCATGGCCAATTGCTGGCTAAATCTGAGCTGCAAACCTTGCTTCATATCTTGGCTTTACTTCCTGAACTGAATTACCCGCCGTCACTCAACGCGAATGAAAGCGGGCAAAATCGATGATTACAGACGGAACTCATTGCCGAGATAAACGCGTTTCACTTGTTCATCTTCCAGAATATCTGTCGGAGTGCCGTGAGCAATTAGCTTGCCCTGACTTACGATGTAAGCGCGCTCACAGACATCCAGCGTTTCACGCACGTTGTGGTCGGTGATTAATACGCCGAGGCCGCTGTCGCGCAGATGTTCGATGATTTTTTTGATGTCGATAACTGAAATTGGGTCAACGCCGGCAAAAGGTTCATCAAGCAGAATAAATTTCGGGTTAGCGGCCAGCGCGCGGGCGATTTCCACACGGCGGCGTTCACCACCAGACAGCGATTGACCCAAGTTATCGCGCAGATGGGAGATATGGAACTCCTCCATCAGCTCGTTGGCGCGGTCATTGCGCTGCTCTTTGGTCAGGTCGTCGCGAATCTCCAGCACGGCCATCAGGTTGTTGAAAACGCTGAGGCGGCGGAAGATCGAAGCTTCCTGCGGCAGATAGCCAATCCCGCGACGGGCGCGGGTGTGCAGCGGCAGCAGGCTGATGTCTTCATCGTCAACCACAATACGGCCCGCGTCGCGCTGAACGATGCCCACGACCATATAGAAGGTGGTGGTCTTACCGGCACCGTTTGGCCCCAGCAACCCAACGATTTCGCCGGAGTTGACGGCCAGGCTGACATCCTCGACCACTTTGCGGCCTTTGTAAGCCTTAGCCAGATTTTCTGCGATTAACGTTGCCATAAATTATCACTTACTCTTTTTGGTCGGAGTTGTCGCCGGTTGCTGGCCTTTGTCTTGCAATTGCGAAGGTACCAGCACGGTGGTCACACGGCCGCCTTTGTTGTCACTGAAGGCCTGCATCTGCTGTTTTTGCACCAGATAAGTAATCTTGTCGCCTTTCACGTTGCTATCTTGTTGTTCCAGATAAGCATTGCCGGTCAGCGTCACCAAGTCATTCGCCACTTCATAGCGCACTTTCAAGGCGTGGCCGCTGATTGGCTTACCGTTATCCTGCATCTGATAGAAGGTCACAGGGTTACCATAGCCTTCCACCACTTCTTGGCCGGAAACGCCGTTAGGGCGGATAACCACGACTTTATCAGCTTTAACCTGAATAGAGCCTTGATTCACTACCACGTTGCCGGTGAAGGTCGCAGTATTGGTGTTTACGTCCAGCGCCTGATTAGCAGAGTCGATGGTGATCGGCTTTGTGGTGTCATCTTTCAGCGCAAACGCCGGAATGCTGACGGCTAACAGAGAGCTGGTGATCAGGAGATTACGGATTCTGTTTTTTGTTTTGAATTTCATAAGAGGTATTTACCTTATCGATCAGCTCTGCGGTTTTGTTACGCAGATTTCCACGCATTTTCATGCCGTTAGATGTAAAGCCTGTGCCATAAAGCGTCACTTCATCATCAGAGGCAACATCTTGCGTTACCAAATTGACTGAAGCGTTGTCGGTTCTAATACGCTGCAATTGCGAGGTATCAGGTGTCAGACTGTCGACCTGAACATGACCATACAAATAGAGCATCTTGTCATCGGTCATCTTGGCGCGATCTGAACGAACCGTCCACACAGGAATTTTGTCTTTGTCATACATGGTCATTACCGGGTTGGTAAACCATGTTAATTGAGTCGTAGTGTAATATTTGACTTCGTCAGAGACTAGCTTGTAATTCAAGGCACCCAGCGGGTTATAAACCACGGTCACCGTGTGCTGGCTCTGATAAGTCGGGTCCTGATCGTTTACTGCGACAGGCGCCGCATTGTCTGAGTCAGACAAATTCCAGCCAATCAGGGCTAATACCACGATGGCCAGAACGATAGTTATCCAAAGCTTTGGTTTGTTCATATTGACAGCCCTTTGGCGTCCTCCAGCTTGCCCTGTGCCAGCAGAATTAGGTCACATATTTCGCGTACTGCGCCACGCCCACCGGGGATTTGGGTTACATAATGCGCCTTAGGAAGCAGGATTGGGTGCGCATCTTTTACGGCAACAGACAGACCTACTTCAGCCATCACCGGCCAGTCAATCAGGTCATCACCAATATAGGCAACTTCATCAGCCTGTAGGGACAGTGTATCTAACAGTTCGCGGAAGGCCAAAAGCTTATCTGACTGCCCCTGATAAAGGTGGCGAATTCCCAGCGTCTTGGCGCGGTCTTCCAGCAATTTTGCATTTCTGCCGGTAATGATCGCCACTTCGATATCGGACGTCAGCAGGCAGCGAATGCCGTAGCCGTCGCGTACGTTGAAGGTTTTCAGCTCTTCGCCTTGGTTGCCCATATAAATCAGGCCGTCAGACATCACGCCGTCCACATCACAAATCAGCAGGCGAATGGACTTGGCTCGCTCCAGCACATTAGCGCTGACCGGGCCGTAACAAGTATCCACCGTAGCTGCTTTAATACTCATTCAGGGCATTCCTCAATTAAACTACGCCAGCGCGCAGCATGTCGTGCATATGTAACACACCCAACAAATGGTCGCCATCGGCAACCATCACGCAGGTAATGTGTCGGTCCTGCATCAAGTTTAGGGCATCAACGGCCAGTAAATTCGGGCGAACGCGAATTCCACCCGGGGTCATGACATCAGCAATAGACGCCTCACTGATGTTGACGCCCATATCGAAGATGCGTCGCAAGTCGCCATCCGTGAAGATGCCTTCGATTTTCATCAGGTCATCGCAAATGATGGTCATGCCGAGATTTTTGCGGGTGATCTCCAGCAGGGCGTCGCGCAGAGAAGCGTCGCGGCTGACATGGGGGATTTCGCTCCCAGTGTGCATGATATCGCTGACGCGCAGCAGAAGCTTACGGCCAAGTGCTCCGCCGGGGTGCGACATGGCGAAGTCTTCCTCCGTGAAGCCGCGAGCCTGCAATAGCGCCACGGCCAGCGCGTCGCCCATTACCATCACCGCGGTGGTGCTGGAGGTCGGCGCGAGTCCGAGCGGGCAAGCTTCTTCAGGGACGCGCACGCAGATATGCACATCGGCGGCTTTGCCCATCGAGCTTTCCGGGTTGGCTGTCATGCAAATCAGGGGGATAGAAAGGCGCTTCAGCACTGGGATCAGCGCCAGTATTTCGTGCGACTCGCCGGAGTTGGAAATCAGGATAACGATGTCTTGTTTCGACACCATGCCCAAATCGCCATGGCTGGCCTCGCCCGGATGGACGAAGAATGCTGGCGTGCCGGTGCTGGCGAAGGTTGCCGCCATTTTGCGCCCGACGTGGCCTGATTTGCCCATGCCCATCACCACTATTTTACCGGCGCAGGCGAACATCTTTTCACACGCGCGGGTAAAATCGTCATTGATGTATTGGTCGAGTTGCTCCAGTCCTTCGCGTTCCGTCTTCAGCACTGCTTTTCCTGCGGACTGATAATCAAACCCGCGTTCTGGCTCGAAATTTCCCATTTTTTCTTCCTGATGGGTCAAAAATCAACGCTGCCCGGCACAAAGTAGAGCAACGCGAGGTAGGCGACAAAGCCACATAATAACAAGGTTCCCGCCAGATGACCGATGCGATGTTTGCGCATCAGGCACAGGCCGGTTAGCACCACGCTGACGGCTAACATCACCCAGTAATCGCGGTGGAACGCCTCCGGGCTAAACGACCCGGGCGCAACCAGCGCCGGTAGGCCTAGCACCAAGCAGGTGTTAAAGATGTTGGCACCAATAATATTACCCAGCGCGATGTCGTCTTCGCCTTTCACCGCGCCCGCAATAAAGGTCGCCAGCTCAGGCAGGCTGGTGCCGATAGCCACCACCGTCAAACCAATGATCAGTTCGCTGACGCCAAAGTAGCGGGCGATCACCGTCGAGTTATCAACAATCATGCTCGACGCCAGCGGCATAATAATGAAGCCCAGCGCCAGCCATAGGAAAGCCACCGTATTGCTGCTGTCCTGCGGAAGTTCCGCCATCTGTTCATAAGTCAAGGTGTCCAACCCTTGCTTCTCTGCGGCGCGGGCGATTTTTATCATTAAGATGACAAAAATCGCGGCACTCGCTAGTAATAGCAAGCCGTCGGTTCTGCTCAGTTCACCATCACTAAGCAGAAAACCACAGAGCACGGTGACCAGTAACAATAAAGGGAGTTCGCGACGCAAGATATCAGAACGAACGGAAAGTGGATGAATTAGGGCCGCTCCGCCCAAAATCAGAAGAATATTAATGATATTTGAACCAATGGCATTACCCACGGCTAAATCCATCTGGTCATTAATCGCGGCAGTGGTAGAGACCACGAGCTCTGGCAGGGAGATGCCGATACCTACGACGGTCATACCAATAATTAATGGCGGGATGCCAATTGAGCGGGCGAGAACGGCGGCTCCGTACACTAATCGATCGGCGGCATAAACCAGAAGCAGTAGGCCGACAACCATGAGTACGATAGCGAGAAGCATGAAAAGTCCTTTAATTAGGTATAATGCGAGGTTCGTAACTCGAACAGGCGACCAAAATGGAAGTCAAAAATGATCAACATGCTACTAACGGCCTAAATACAGCCAGTCAAAGCTGCTATATGTTAGACGAATTGTTGATTTGTTTTAATCGGGTTTTCGAAGATTTTGACCCTCTGCCATAGAAAAGTAAATCAATGGCAACTTTGGTGACGCAAACGCGGTAAGTTTTTGTAAAAATACCGGAGTTATGCGCCGATCCCTCTAACATCAGGGGTATCGTAAGCTGAAACAGTCCGAAGGGATAAACTGAATGAGTCAGAGCCAATCGAATCTGGTCGAGATCAAAGGCATGAGCTTCATGCGCGGCGATCGTCCCATTTTCGAAGAGATAAACATGACGGTGCCACGCGGCAAAGTCACTGCCATCATGGGGCCATCAGGGATCGGTAAAACCACCTTGTTGCGTCTCATTGGCGGCCAGTTAGCACCAGACAGTGGTGAAATCTGGTTCGATGGGGAAAATATCCCTGCCTTATCACGCAGTAAGCTCTACGAATCACGTAAAAAAATGAGCATGCTGTTTCAGTCCGGTGCATTGTTCACCGACCTCAATGTGTTTGAAAATGTCGCCTTCCCGCTGCGTGAACACAGCAAGCTGCCTGAAGAGCTGCTGCGTAGCACTGTGACCATGAAGCTCGAGGCCGTAGGCCTGCGCGGAGCCGGGGAACTGATGCCCGCGGAGCTGTCCGGCGGTATGGCGCGTCGCGTCGCCTTGGCTCGTGCCATTGCGCTTGATCCCGAACTCATCATGTTCGACGAACCTTTTGTCGGCCAAGACCCCATCACCATGGGCGTCTTGGTGAAGCTTATTGATGAGCTTAATCATGCACTTGGCGTTACCTGTATCGTCGTATCGCACGACGTTCCCGAAGTCCTGAGCATCGCCGACTATGCTTATATTGTGGCGGCTCAGCACGTTATTGCGGAAGGAACGACAGAGGAATTGCAGAACAATCCTGACCCACGCGTCCGCCAGTTCTTGGACGGCATCGCGGATGGTCCGGTGCCTTTCCGGTTCCCAGCGGGTGATTATAAAACCGAGCTGCTTGGATGATGGAGTTGTATATCAATGTTAATTAAGGCATTAGCCTCAACGGGCCGCCGTGGCATTCAAACTTGCGCCTCTTTTGGTCGCGCCGGTTTGATGCTGTTCCGCGCCTTGGTCGGTAAGCCACAGTTTGCCAAGCAGTGGCCGTTGCTGCTCAAACAGCTGTACAGCGTGGGCGTGCTGTCACTGCTGATCATTTTGGTTTCAGGCCTGTTTATCGGCATGGTGCTGGGACTGCAAGGTTACATCGTTCTGACCACCTACAGTGCTGAAGCCAGTCTGGGCATGATGGTGGCGCTCTCTTTGCTTCGCGAATTGGGTCCGGTGGTCACGGCTCTGCTGTTTGCCGGGCGCGCGGGTTCAGCCTTGACGGCTGAAATCGGCCTGATGAAAGCCACAGAGCAGATCTCAAGCTTAGAGATGATGGCGATTGACCCGCTGCGTCGCGTCGTCGCGCCACGTTTCTGGGCCGGGATGATCTCCATGCCACTGCTTACCGCCATTTTTGTCGCGGTGGGGATTTGGGGCGGCTCTCTGGTCGGCGTGAACTGGAAAGGTATCGACAGCGGCTTCTTCTGGTCGGCGATGCAAAGTGCAGTAGAATGGCGTCATGACCTGCTCAACTGCTTGATTAAAAGCGTAGTTTTCGCCATCACCGTGACCTGGATTGCGCTTTTCAATGGTTATGATGCTATCCCAACTTCGGAAGGGATTAGCCGGGCAACGACTCGTACCGTGGTGCATTCGTCTTTGGCGGTGCTGGGATTAGATTTTGTGCTGACAGCACTGATGTTTGGGAATTAATCGATGCAAACGAAAAAGAGTGAAATTTGGGTTGGCGCATTTTTGATAATCGCCCTGTGCGCCGTGTTATTCCTTTGCCTCAAAGTGGCTGATATTCGTTCGCTCGGTTCAGAACCGACTTACCGTATCTCTGCCACCTTTGACAACATCGGTGGCCTGAAAGCGGGCTCTCCGGTCAAAGTGGGCGGCGTGGTGATTGGCCGCGTGAGCGCCATTACCCTCGATAAAAACTACTCGCCTAAAGTTGAGATGGATATCGAGCAGAAATACAACCAGATCCCGAGCACCAGTACCTTGGCGATTCGCACATCTGGCCTGTTGGGCGAGCAGTTCTTGGCCCTGAACATAGGTTTTGAAGACCCAGAGATGGGAACGACTATCCTTAAAGATGGCGGTTCAATTCAGGACACCAAATCAGCTTTAGTTCTGGAAGACCTTATCGGCCAATTCCTGTACAAGAGCGGTAACGATGGTAAAGATGCGAAATCTGGTGACGCGCAAGCCGCGCCAGATGCTGTATCAGCCCCACAACCTGCGGCCCCAAGTCATTAAGTAGTTTCCATCGCAAAGCTTTATTAAGAGGAGCAAGGCATGTTTAAACGTATTATTTTAGCCACTCTGCTGGTGGTAATGGCACCCCTTGCCAATGCGGCAGTTGACCAGACCAACCCTTATAGCGTGATGAACGAAGCGGCGAAGAATACCTTCACCCGCCTCAAAACCGATCAGCCGAAAATTAAGCAGGATCCCAACTATCTGCGCACCATCGTGCGTGAAGAACTGCTGCCTTTCGTGCAGGTGAAATACGCGGGCGCACTGGTGCTGGGCCGTTACTACAAAGACGCTACCCCTGCTCAGCGTGATGCTTACTTCAAAGCTTTCGGCGACTACCTGCAACAGGCTTACGGTCAGGCTCTGGCGTTGTACCGCGACCAGACTTATCAGGTGCAACCTGAGCAGTCCTATGCCGGTCAGGACATTATCGCCATCCGCGTAACCATCATCGACCAGCACGGTCGCCCGCCGGTTCGCCTCGATTTCCAATGGCGTAAAAACAGCCAGAGTGGCAACTGGCAGGCGTATGACATGATTGCCGAAGGCGTCAGCATGATCTCTACCAAGCAGAACGAGTGGGCAGACATCTTGCGCCAGAAAGGCATTGATGGCCTGACTGAGCGTCTGAAACAAGCCGCTGCGCAGCCAATCACTCTGGATCAAAAATGAAAGGCCAACTGAGCTGGGAACATCAACCGCCGCGCCTGATTTTGCGCGGTGAGTTGGATCGCGAAACCCTGCTGCCCTTATGGAACCAACGCCTGACTTTGATGACCGGCGTTAACACCGTGGATGTTGCTGGCCTTGAGCGCGTGGATTCTGCCGGATTGGCGATGCTGGTTCACCTGCGTGAACTGGCGGAGCAGGGCGGAGGCTCGCTCAGCGTCACCGGCATGACCGATCGTTTGAGCACTTTGATCGCACTCTACAATTTGCAGGACATTATTCCTGTTAACTAAATGTGCTTTCTATGCCGGATAAAATAAGGCAATAGATACCGTGAGTTAGCCTGAAGTCATGGCAAAAGCGGCATCCAGACCGACAAGCCCCTGCGCGAAACTCTCGAACAGGGGCTTTTTCATGGTTTAAGAGTTGGCCGGATCTCTATAAGATGTTCGGCTGTTATGATCTCTTCAGAAGAATCGATTCCTATGGACACTAACGAAATTAAAGACGTGCTGATGAACGCATTGGCATTGGATGAAGCTCACATCACTGGCGACGGTAGCCATTTTCAGGCCATCGTGGTCGGCGCAATGTTTGACGGCATGAGCCGCGTCAAGAAGCAGCAAACCGTGTACGCCCCGCTGATGGAATACATCGCTGATAACCGTATCCACGCGCTTTCTATCAAGGCTTATACCCCTGAAGAATGGCAGCGCGATCGCAAACTGAACGGTTTTTAAGCTGACAGTTGCGCAATATTTGAAATGAAGTTTTTGAAATTAAGAGAGCCGTCATAATGGATAAATTTCGTGTACAGGGTGGAACTCGTCTCAGTGGCGAAGTCTCTATCTCCGGTGCAAAAAATGCCGCACTTCCTATCTTGTTTGCCGCGCTTCTCGCCGAAGAGCCGGTTGAACTTCAGAATGTCCCGCATTTAAAAGACATCGACACCACCATGAAGCTGCTTGGTCAGTTGGGGACTAAAGTCGAACGTAATGGTTCGGTTTTTGTTGATGCACGCGACGTAAATGAATTTTGCGCGCCATACGACTTAGTGAAAACCATGCGCGCCTCTATCTGGGCACTTGGTCCGCTGGTGGCGCGTTTTGGTCAGGGTCAGGTTTCCCTGCCGGGTGGCTGTGCTATCGGCGCACGTCCGGTTGATTTGCACATTAGCGGCCTTGAGCAGCTGGGTGCCAAAATCGTGCTGGAAGAAGGTTATGTTAAAGCTTCTGTCGATGGTCGCCTGAAGGGCGCTCACATCGTGATGGACAAGGTGAGCGTAGGCGCGACCGTGACTATCATGTGTGCGGCTACCTTGGCTGAAGGCACCACCATCATTGAGAACGCGGCGCGTGAGCCTGAAATCGCGGATACCGCCGGCTTCCTGAATGCTATCGGTGCGAAAATCACCGGCGCAGGCACTGACAAAATCACCATCGAAGGCGTGAAGCGTCTCGGCGGCGGTGTTTACCGCGTGGTGCCAGATCGCATCGAAACCGGTACTTTCCTGATTGCTGCTGCTATCTCTGGCGGTAAAGTGGTTTGCCGCGATACTCGTCCGGACACGCTAGACGCCGTGCTGGCTAAACTGCGTGAAGCTGGTGCTGATATCGAAGTGGGCGAAGATTGGATCAGCCTCGACATGCACGGTAAGCGCGCGAAAGCCGTGAACCTGCGCACTGCGCCGCATCCGGGCTTCCCGACTGACATGCAGGCGCAGTTCAGTTTGCTGAATCTGGTGGCTGAAGGTACCGGCGTTATCACCGAAACCATCTTCGAAAACCGCTTCATGCACATCCCAGAGCTTATCCGTATGGGTGCGCACGCTGAGATTGAAGGCAGCACCCTGATTTGTCACGGTGTTGAGCAGCTGTCCGGCGCGCAAGTTATGGCGACCGACCTGCGCGCTTCGGCGAGTCTGGTACTGGCGGGCTGTATTGCGGAAGGCGTGACTATCGTTGACCGTATTTATCACATCGATCGCGGCTATGAGCGTATCGAAGATAAACTGCGCCAGCTGGGTGCAAAAATCGAACGTGTGAAAGGCGAGTAATTCAGCCTAAAAGCCCGCTGCATCTTGGCGGGCCACGTATAAAAAAGCCGGAAGAGTGAATCTTCCGGCTTTTTTATCTGCGCGATTTCATCGCCAGAGAAGGCTAAACCCGCCCGCTTAGTGTGTCGGGTATTCCTGAATCGTGACCTGTAGAGCAATCTTCTTACCGTCGCGCATGATCTCAACCGGGATAACCGTGCCGGGGCGAATCTCCGCCACTTGGTCCATGGTCTCAATGGCTGACACCGCCGGTTTGCCGTTAACGCTGACAATCACGTCGCTGACCACGATACCCGCATTGGCCGCCGGACCGTTTGGCGTCACTTCATTAACGATAATGCCCTGAATTCTATCCAAACCGGTATTCGGCCCGTGCAGAGGAGAAGCCTCGCGCCCGCCAATGCCGATATAACCACGGATAACCCGACCATCGCGGATAAGCTTGCCCATCACCTTGGTCGCCAAGGCAGTCGGAATGGCGAAGCCGATACCTTCTGGCGTCGCGCCATCATTGCTCTGGTCGAAGGAGAGGGTGTTGATGCCCATCAGCTCGCCCAGTGAGTTCACCAGCGCACCGCCGGAGTTACCTTGGTTGATAGACGCATCGGTTTGCAGGAAGTTTTGGCGGCCTGACGGGCTTAAACCAATTCGACCCGTGGCGCTGATGATCCCCTGCGTCACGGTCTGGCCGAGGTTATAAGGGTTGCCAATCGCCATCACGATGTCGCCAACATGGGGGACGCGCTTAGGGTTGATTGGAATGACCGGCAGGTTAGTGCCCGCGTCGATTTTCAGCACCGCAAGGTCAGTCAGGGTATCCGAACCAACCAGCAGGGCTTCAAATACCCGCCCGTCCTGCAATGCCACGATGATTTGGTCAGCATTGTTGATCACGTGCTTGTTGGTGAGGATGTAGCCTTTGTCATTCATGATGACGCCAGACCCCAACGTGCGGATCTGTAACTCGCTCTGTGAGTTGGCACCCATATTACGGTTATAGACGTTAACTACCGCAGGGGCCGCATGACGCACGCCTTCGTTATAGCTGACCGGCTGTTCGCTGTTTTCAGTGAAATTGTGTTCGAACAACGGCTTGGCGATATTTTTTCGCAGCATAGGCACAGCTGCCAGCAGGATACCGGCAACAATCAGTCCAATAACGGCGGATCGCAATAACTTAACTAGCATGAGTGTCTGGAATGGTGGTTGAAATATGCCTGAAGGATAGCATGAGTTAATCGGACGCAGCACTGGCTACGTCCGATTTTCAGCAGTTTACGGCACTAACGGCGGTTTTCAGCCATCAATGACGATTTATGGCATCAACAAATAGATATTCTGACCTTTGCGCTGCACGCTAAGCGCAATCAACGCAGGCTTGGTTTCAAGGATTTTGCGCAATGCTGCCAGATTGTCGACCGCTTCGCGGTTAACGCCGATGATCACATCATCCTTCTGCAAGCCAATTTGGTCAGCCGGAGAGCCTTTCTTCACGTCATCGACCCGAATACCTTTGGCGGTTTTAGGATCAAGGTCGCTTAAGGTCACGCCCTGCAACGCCGGGTTAATCTTATCGATGCTGGTTTCGACCGTCGGGCTCTTATCCAGCGTGACATCCACATTCATCGGCTTGCCTTCGCGCAGCAAACCAATCTGCATGGTGACGCCCGGACCTGCGGTACCCACTTTGGCACGCAGCTCGGCAAAGCTGCTCAGCGGCTTGCCTTGTAAGGTGATCAGCACGTCACCGGCCTTGATACCCGCTTTGGCCGCTGCCGAGTCAGGCAGGACTTCATTGACGAAGGCACCGCGCTGGCTATCCAGCTTGAAGGCTTTCGCCAGTTCTGGGGTCATTTCGCTGCCGCGAATGCCCAGCAGGCCGCGTTTTACTTCGCCAAACTTAATCAACTGGGCGCTGAGGTTTTTGGCCATGTTCACCGGGATGGCGAAACCAATGCCGATGCTGCCGCCCTGCGAGGAGAGGATGGCGGTGTTGATGCCGATAAGCTCGCCTTTCAGGTTAATCAGCGCGCCGCCGGAGTTACCGCGGTTAATTGAGGCGTCGGTCTGGATAAAGTTCTCCAGCCCTTCAAGGTTCAAGCCACTGCGCCCCAGCGCCGAGATAATGCCGGACGTGGCGGTCTGCCCAAGGCCGAACGGGTTACCCACTGCCACAGCGAAGTCGCCCACGCGCAACGCGTCGGAGTCAGCCATGGCAATTTGGGTCAGGTTTTTGGCATCAATCAGCTGGATCAGGGCGATATCTGACTGATCGTCTTTGCCGATTAACTTGGCGTCGTACTCCCGGCCGTCGTTAATCTGCACTTTAATCTTGTCGGCGTTGTTGACCACGTGGTTGTTGGTCAGCACGTAGCCTTTGGCGGCATCAATAATGACGCCAGAGCCGAGGCCTTCGAAAGCTTGTCCGCCCTGATCTTCTGTTGGCGCCTGTGGCCCGAAGAAGAATTTGAATTCAGGCGGGACGTCGCTGCTGGCAGGCGTGGTGCCGGTAACCTGTACGCTGACTACGGCGGGCAGCACTTTCTCCAGCATTGGCGCCAGACTTGGCAATGCCTGACCGTCTACCGCCACGGGAATACTGGCGTTCGCAACAGGAACAGAAGCGAAGGTTAATCCGAGACTAATGGCTAATGCACTGAGTAAAAATGACTTTTTCTTCATCAGGATAACTCTCTCGCTGTCTGTTAAAGGCTCGAAACGGTAATGAGATTGTTTATATAAGAAGACGGGCTTGAAGTTGGCGCGGCGACGCCGAAATTGGCGCGCCGCGAGTTGCCCGCAACGATGAATAGCGTCGCGGAGCAAGGTAGAACCTTATTTACGACCAGTGCGCTCACCGCGCAGCAGGCCAGATGCGCCGTCTGAGTAATCGCGTGGCATCTCAACCGGTGCCTGATCGTTGTCTGCTTCAGAACCCGTCAAACGGTAGTTGAACGGATTATCATGTGCCGGCATATCTGGCAGTAAGTTATTCGAGCTTTTCGCCATGTGCTGGTAAAGCTGGCGATAGTCGGTAGCCATGTTGTCCAGCAGCTCGGCGCTGCGGGCGAAGTGGCCAGTGAGTTCCTGACGATATTCTTCGAGTTCTGCTTTGCTTCTCTCCAGCTCGTTTTGCATCACTTGCTGATCGCGTAATTTACGATTGCCAAAGCGCATCGCTACCGCACCGATGGCGATACCGACCACTAATCCAATGAGCGCATACTCCCAGGTCATAATGACTCCTATTTTGACTTCGTTGTTCCGTAGGGCTTTTTCACGCAATGGTTTTAACGTAAATTCAACATACGTTTCGACCCGTATAAGTCCACTATAACCGTTTACCTTGTCTGAGTGGAATCCTAGGCGAACAATCGCCAAGGGAAAGCGGTTTTTTCACGAGCAGACGGGTGATAAAAGCGGCGAATAGGCATTAAATCTGCGCATAACCTCCGCGAAATACTGAAAAATATTTTCTCAGGGACGTTGAACCACATGCAACCCATTACACCACTGACATTATATAAGAACGCATTATCGGCCGGTGAGTTCCAGCCAGATGATGTTCAGCTTGCCGCCGTCACGCGACTAGATGCCATTTACCACGCGTTAAATGCTCAAGCTGGTGCTGCGCAGGTTTCACCTTCGGCCCGTCCCGGCCTGCTGGGAAGACTGTTCGGCAAAAGTGCTCAAAAGAGCCCGCAGAGACCAGCCCAAGGATTATATATGTGGGGCGGGGTCGGGCGGGGGAAAACTTGGCTGATGGATCTGTTTTTTCAGACACTTCCCGGCGATCGCAAGCTGCGTTTGCATTTCCATCGCTTTATGTTGCGAGTCCACGAGCAATTAACCGAGCTACAGGGCAAGGAAGATCCGCTGGAAATCATCGCCGACGGTTTTAAAGCGGAAACCGACGTGCTGTGCTTCGACGAGTTTTTTGTCTCTGACATTACCGACGCGATGCTGCTGGCGACCCTGCTTCAGGCACTGTTTGCCCGTGGCATTACGCTGATTGCCACCTCGAACATTCCGCCGGACAACCTTTATCGTAACGGCTTGCAGCGCGCGCGTTTCCTGCCCGCGATTGATTTGATTAAAGAATATTGCGACGTGATGAACGTCGACGCGGGTATCGACTACCGCCTGCGGACGCTGACTCAGGCCAATTTGTGGCTGACGCCGCTACAGCCAGATACTCAGGTCGCGATGCAGCACATGTTCGACAAACTTGCAGGCCAAGAGGGGGAAGCCGGCCCGGTGTTGCAGGTGAATCACCGCCCGCTACAGGCGATTGCCTCCGGCGATGGCGTGCTGGCGGTGGAGTTCCACACCCTGTGCGAAGAGGCCAGAAGCCAGCTGGATTACATTGCGCTGTCGAAAATCTACCACAGCGTGCTGCTGCACAATGTGCCGGTGATGGGCGTGAAAGATGAAAACCCGGCCCGCCGTTTTCTGGCGCTGGTGGACGAATTCTATGAGCGCCACGTCAAGCTGGTGATTTCCGCCGAGAAGCCGATGTTTGAGATTTATCAGGGTGAGCGGCTGAAATTTGAATACCAGCGCTGCCTCTCGCGATTGCAGGAAATGCAGAGCGAGGAGTACCTTAAGCGCCCGCATCTGCCCTAAGTTGCAGGGTTTGATGGCTGAAAAAAGAATCGGCTGCGAAAACTGCATTTTAGTCAAAAAAGGGTTCGATCTTTGTGGGCGACTTCTCTATAATCTTGCGACCCCACGTTACTACGAAGTTTTTTTCCCGAAACTTTATAAGTGCCGGCATTGGCTATTCGAAGGGGTAGGTTTGCTGGACGATGGTCGTGTGAACCTCCAATACTTATTTTATGAACTTCGGTTTGTAAAAACATATAGGCGTTAGGGTGTTCGCCAACGTGTAACTTTAATTGGGTAAGCTTTTAATGAAAACTTTTACAGCTAAACCGGAAACCGTACAACGTGACTGGTTCGTAGTTGACGCAACCGGCAAGACTTTAGGTCGCCTGGCCACTGAACTGGCTCGCCGTCTGCGTGGCAAACATAAAGCGGAATACACTCCGCACGTTGATACTGGTGATTACATCATCGTTCTGAACGCAGAAAAAGTTGCTGTTACCGGCAACAAGCGTAACGACAAGATTTATTACCATCACACCGGCCACATCGGTGGTATCAAGCAAGCGACCTTTGAAGAGATGATCGCTCGCCGTCCTGAACGCGTGATCGAGCTCGCGGTTAAAGGCATGTTGCCAAAGGGCCCGCTGGGTCGTGCAATGTACCGTAAAATGAAAGTTTACGCGGGTAACGAGCACACTCATGCGGCGCAACAACCGCAAGTTCTTGACATTTAATTCGGGATTATAGGCAATGGCTGAAAATCAATACTACGGCACTGGTCGCCGCAAAAGCTCCGCCGCTCGCGTTTTCATCAAACCGGGTAGTGGTAACATCGTAATTAACCAGCGTAGCCTGGAACAGTACTTTGGTCGTGAAACTGCCCGCATGGTAGTTCGTCAACCTCTGGAACTGGTCGACATGGTTGAGAAATTTGACCTGTACATCACTGTTAAAGGTGGTGGTATCTCTGGTCAAGCTGGTGCTATCCGTCACGGTATCACTCGTGCACTGATGGAATATGACGAAAATCTTCGTGGCGAACTGCGTAAAGCTGGCTTCGTTACTCGTGATGCTCGTCAGGTTGAACGTAAGAAAGTCGGTCTGCGTAAAGCACGTCGTCGTCCTCAGTTCTCCAAGCGTTAATTCTTTCTGCTTCGGCACAAAGAACAGCGTCAAAAACCCGGTGCTTCACCGGGTTTTTTTATGCCTGAAATTTGCGTAATGCCTCAACAAATTGCCTTCTGACACACATTTCCCCACGAAATCCTCCATCCCGTCCCCACAGACCGGTCAAAATCTGGTAAACTATCACACACTTTTGTGCCTGTTCGCCGAGCAGTTCCCGTTACCGCACTCTATGGCTAGGGTTTACCTTGCCAACGTTTATTGAAGAAACTAGAAGCGAAACTACGGAGCGAGACTGCGGGCTGGTGGTGAAGATGATTGTTCAGGATATAAGCCTGACCAGTTGGCTATTCGCAGATTATTCTAGATAAACTTGGAGGTTTTCATGGCTGTCGCTGCCAACAAACGTTCGGTAATGACGCTGTTTTCCGGCCCGACCGACATTTTTAGCCATCAAGTACGTATCGTACTGGCGGAAAAAGGTGTTAGCGTCGAGATCGAGCAGGTGGATATGGATCACTTGCCGCAGGATCTTATTGACCTCAACCCATATCGCACCGTTCCAACGCTGGTCGATCGTGAGCTGACTCTGTTTGAATCACGCATCATCATGGAATACCTTGATGAGCGTTTCCCGCATCCTCCATTAATGCCGGTTTATCCGGTTGCTCGTGGTGAAAGCCGTCTGATGATGCACCGCATCGAGAACGACTGGTACTCACTGCTGCGCCAAATCGAACAGGGTTCTGCACAAGAAGCTGACGCTGCGCGTAAGCAACTGCGTGAAGAACTGCTCGCCATCGCGCCAATTTTCTCTTACATGCCTTACTTCAAGAGCGAAGAATTCAGTCTGGTTGACTGCTATCTGGCTCCGTTGTTATGGCGTTTGCCTGAGTTGGGCATTGAGCTGTCAGGCGCGGGTTCTAAAGAGCTGAAAGGTTACATGACTCGCGTATTCGAGCGTGATGCTTTCTTGGCCTCTTTGACTGAACCAGAGCGCGAAATGCGTTTACATACCCGAGGTTAAGCAATGGAGATGACTGACATGTCTCCACGCCGTCCCTACCTACTGCGGGCGTTCTACGACTGGTTGCTCGACAACCAGCTGACGCCGCACTTGGTAGTCGACGTCACAATGCCGGGCGTTATGGTGCCGATGGAATTTGCCCGCGATGGTCAGATTGTCCTCAATGTGGCACCGCGCGCCGTCGGTAACCTCGAGTTAGGTAACGATGACGTTCGCTTTAACGCGCGCTTCGGCGGCGTTCCTCGCAACGTTTTCGTGCCAATTGCCGCCGTGCTGGCGATCTACGCCCGTGAAAATGGCGCAGGGACTATGTTCGAACCTGAACCTGCTTACGACGCAGATGGCACCTTCGAGGACCACAGCGACGAAAGCGAAATGTCAGATTCAGCGCCAACCATGTCGGTGATCGACGGTGATTTGCCGGATGTCTCAGAAGAGGATCCGGACGATGAGCCACCGACGCCGCCTCGCGGTGGGCGTCCTGCACTTCGCGTGGTGAAGTAAGCTCCGGTAGCAAAACCACTCTCGAAACCCTGCATCTGATGCGGGGTTTTTTTATGACTGTTTTTCGAGGAAGCGGCGCGTATTCCCCCTCACTTGGTGATGGTTATCACAAAGCTTTCATCTGCCGCTGTTACTTGTTTACTCAGCAAAGCATCCCGACCATGCTAAATGCTCATCACGACTGTGCATTTATGGAGAGGATGGGTATGGACGTATTGAATGTTGAACACCAAGGCGTTGCTGCAATTAATGAAGGGAATCAGATGGCTGCGGGGGTGCTCGCATGAAGCTGAAACCACAGTTTTTATCTTTCCCGCAGGACTTCTGGTGGGGTAGTGCCTGGTCAGCAGAGCAGGCGGAAGGTCGCGGTAATACCGGCAAAGGCCGCACCCAGTGGGACATGTCTTGGGATAAATACCCTAACCGCTTCCACCACGGCATAAACACCGACGTCACCACCGACTTCTTTAATCGCTACCCCGAAGACATCCAGCTGATGAAGCAAACCGGGCATAACTCCTTCCGTATCTCTATCTCGTGGGCACGCATGTTCCCGCAGGGCGACGGGGAAGTCTGCGCCGAAGCCATCGTTTTCTATCGCAAAGTGCTGGGAGAGTTAACTCAGCAGGGCATCAAGCCTTTCGTTAATCTTTTCCATTTCGACATGCCAGAAGCCATGATGCTCAAAGGCGGCTGGGAGAATCGCGAGGTGCTGGCGGCCTATGTTAACTACTGCGATGTCTGCTTCCGCGAGTTTGGCGATTTAGTCTATCGCTGGTTCACCTTCAATGAGCCGGTGGTGCCGGTGCTGGGCGGCTATTTAGAAGACTTCCACTATCCGAACGTGGTCGACTTCAAACGCGCCGCTCAGGTGGCTTTCACCACGGTTCTCGCCAGCGCCATGGCGGTTCGCGCTTTCAAAAGCCACGGTCTGAACAGCAAGATTGGCGTGATTTTGAATCTCAGCCCGAGCTATCCACGCAGTGAAAACCCGGCCGACGTGCAGGCGGCGAAATACGCCGACCTGTTCTATAACCGCAGCTTCCTCGACCCATCAGTCAAAGGCGCATTCCCCGCTGAATTGGTCGAGGTGCTGAAGAAGCACGATCAGATGCCGGTGATTGAAGAGGGCGATTTGCAGATCATCGCCGAAAACACCGTGCAGATCCTTGGGATCAACTATTATGAGCCTCGCCGGGTCAAGGCGCGGCTGACGGCGGTGGATCCGAACTCGCCTTTCATGCCGGAATGGTTCTTCGAAAGCTATGTGATGCCGGGGCGTAAGTTCAACCCTTACCGTGGCTGGGAAATCTATGAGGAAGGGATTTACGACCTGTGCGTGGATATCCGCGACAACTACGGCAATATCGAAGCTTATATCTCGGAAAACGGCATGGGCGTGGCGGATGAAGAGCGTTTCATTCAAGACGGGCAAGTGCAGGACAGCTATCGCATCGGCTTCATTCAAAACCATCTGGCTTACTTGCATCAGGCCATCAGCGAGGGCTGTAACGTCAAAGGCTACCACCTGTGGACCTTCATCGATTGCTGGTCGTGGCTGAATACCTATAAAAACCGTTACGGGCTGATTGCGCTGGACCTGAAAACTCAGCAGCGAACCATCAAGAAGAGCGGCGAGTTCTACAAATTACTCAGCCAGAACAACGGCTTTGAATTTGAGGGGCTGTATACCCAGTTCTAGCTAGCCAGAGTTGAAAGCAAAAAAAAGCGGGGGTGTTGCCATCCCCGCTTTTCATGCTGGTTACGCTTAAACTTAAACTTCGAGATAGTTCATGATGCCGTCTGCCGCTTTGCGGCCTTCAGCAATAGCGGTAACCACTAAGTCAGAGCCGCGCACGATATCGCCGCCAGCAAAGATTTTCGGGTTGCTGGTCTGGAAAGCGTTTTCGCTGCCTTCAGGTGCCACGACGCGGCCCTGAGGGTCCAGCTCAACGTCGTGCGCTGCCAGCCATTCCATTTTATGTGGGCGGAAACCAAAGGCCATGACCACGGCATCTGCTTCCATCACATGTTCGGAACCGGCGACAATCTCAGCACGGCGACGGCCTTGGGCGTCTGGCGCACCAAGCTCGGTACGTGCCATTCGCACACCACTGACGCGGCCAGCGCTGTTCAGTTCGATGCTCAGCGGTTGCAGGTTGAATTTGAATTCAACGCCTTCTTCGCGGGCATTCTTCACTTCACGGCGTGAGCCCGGCATGTTCTCTTCATCACGGCGATAAGCACAGGTGACGTGAGTTGCGCCTTGGCGAATCGAGGTACGCACGCAGTCCATCGCGGTGTCACCACCGCCCAGCACCACGACGCGTTTCTTCTCCATCGTGGTGTAAGGTTCGTCGACGCTGTCGTCATAGCCCATCAGCTGCTTGGTGTTAGCAATCAAGAATGGCAGCGCGTCATAAACGCCCGGTGCATCTTCATTTTCTAAACCACCGCGCATTGACTGGTAAGTCCCCACGCCCAAGAACACCGCGTCGTACTCGGCCAACAGGGCATCAACGGTGATGTCCTTGCCGACTTCGGTATTGAGTTGGAACTCGATACCCATCTCGGTGAAGATCTCGCGGCGCTTGGTCATCACTGATTTTTCCAGCTTGAAGGCCGGGATACCGAAGGTCAGCAGACCGCCGATTTCAGGGTGACGGTCATACACCACGGCTTTCACGCCGTTGCGGGTCAGCACGTCGGCACAGGCAAGGCCAGCAGGGCCCGCACCGATAATGGCGACGCGTTTGCCGGTTGGCTGCACGTGAGACATATCAGGACGCCAGCCCATTTCGATGGCTTTGTCATTGATATAACGCTCGATGTTGCCGATGGTCACCGCGCCAAACTCGTCATTCAGCGTACAAGAGCCTTCGCACAGGCGGTCTTGCGGGCAGACGCGTCCGCACACTTCCGGCAGGCTATTGGTCTGGTGAGCCAGATCCGCAGCTTCCATAATGCGGCCTTCGTTCGCCAGCTTCAGCCAGTTAGGAATGTAGTTGTGAACCGGGCACTTCCACTCGCAATACGGGTTACCGCAAGACAGACAGCGGTCAGCCTGTGACGCGGCCTGAGTCGCTGAAAACGGCTCGTAAATTTCAACAAATTCAATTTTACGGATTTTCAGCGGTTTCTTTGGCGGATCAACGCGCTGTAAGTCGATAAATTGATAAACGTTTTGACTCATCTTGACCTCTTACTGCGCTTGTACCCGCAGCTCAGCTGCGGAACGACTACGGTGACCCAACAATGCTTTGACATCACTGGACTTAGGTTTTACCAGCGCAAACTTCGGCGCCCATTCCGGCCAGTTAGCCAAAATCTCTTCACCGCGTGTCGATGCGGTCAACTGTACGTGTTCGGTGATCAAACCGCGCAGATGCTCTTCATGGATTGCCAGCTCTTCTACATCAAGCACTTCAACCAATTCTGGGTTAACGCGTTTGCGGAACTCGCCATCTTCATCCAGCACGTAGGCGAAACCACCGGTCATGCCCGCGCCAAAGTTGACGCCGGTACGGCCCAGCACGCAGACGATGCCGCCAGTCATGTATTCACAGCCGTTATCGCCAATGCCTTCAACCACGGTGATAGCACCGGAGTTACGCACCGCGAAACGCTCGCCCGCGCGGCCCGCAGCAAACATCTTGCCGCCGGTTGCCCCATACAGACAGGTGTTGCCGATGATGCTGGCTTCGTGGCTGCGGAACGCTGAACCAATCGGTGGGCGAATAGCGATACGGCCGCCGGCCATACCTTTACCCACATAGTCGTTAGCGTCGCCGGTTAACATCAGGTCTACGCCACCGGCGTTCCAGACGCCGAAGCTCTGACCCGCAGTACCGTTGAAGTTGATGCGAACTGGGTCAGCCGCCATGCCCTGATCGCCATGCTTCTCAGCGATGGCACCGGACAGCAGCGCGCCCACGGAACGGTCGGTGTTACGGATATCGAAGAACAGCGGCTTGCTCTGTTTGGTATCGATATGCGGCGCGGCCTGATCCAGAATGTCTTTGTTCAGTTTGCCGTTGTCGAACGGCGGGTTGCTTTCGGTGCAGTACACCGCTTTGCCCGGATGCGGCGTTGCTGTCTTCAGCAATGCGGACAGGTCCAGTTTGTTCTGCTTGGCGGTGAAACCGTCGAGTTCCAGCAGCAAGTCAGTGCGACCAATCAGGTCAACCAACTGGCTCACGCCCAGCTCGGCCATGATCTCACGGGTTTCCTGAGCGATGAACTTGAAGTAGTTCGTCACGCGCTCTGGCAGGCCGTGGTAGTGATTACGGCGCAGTTTGTCATCCTGAGTTGCAACACCGGTTGCGCAGTTGTTCAGGTGGCAAATACGCAGGTATTTACAGCCCAGCGCGACCATTGGGCCAGTACCGAAGCCGAAGCTTTCAGCACCCAAGATGGCAGCTTTAATAATGTCAGCACCGGTTTTCAGGCCGCCATCTACTTGCAGGCGGATCTTGTGGCGCAGGCCGTTGGCAACCAGCGCTTGCTGAGTTTCCACCAGACCGAGTTCCCACGGGCAGCCCGCGTATTTCACAGAAGACAGTGGGCTTGCGCCAGTACCGCCGTCGTAACCTGCGATGGTGATGAGGTCCGCATAGGCTTTCGCCACGCCGGTGGCGATAGTGCCAACGCCCGGCTCAGAAACCAGTTTCACCGAAATCATGGCTTTTGGATTGACCTGTTTCAGGTCGAAAATCAGCTGCGCCAAGTCTTCGATGGAGTAGATGTCGTGGTGCGGTGGTGGAGAAATCAGAGTCACGCCCGGCACGGAATAACGCAGTTTCGCGATGTACGGCGTCACTTTGTCACCCGGCAGCTGGCCGCCTTCGCCCGGTTTTGCACCCTGAGCGACTTTGATCTGAATTACGTCAGCATTCACCAGATAAGCCGGCGTTACGCCGAAACGACCCGAAGCCACCTGCTTGATGCGTGACACTTTATTGGTGCCGTAGCGAGCCGGATCTTCACCGCCTTCGCCTGAGTTGGAGCGACCGCCGATGCTGTTCATCGCTTCTGCCAGAGACTCGTGAGCCTCAGGGCTGAGTGCGCCGATGGACATGGCTGCGGTATCGAAGCGAGTGAACAAGCCTTCGGCTGGTTCTACCTGATCGACTGGGATCGGCTGGCCTTTTGGCGTGATCTGCAACAGATCGCGCAGGGCAGCAACCGGGCGCTCATTGACCAGTTTGGCGTATTGCTGATAGTCGCTGTACTCGCCGCTTCTGACTGCTGCTTGCAGCGTGTTCACCACGTCTGGGTTGTAAGCGTGATATTCGCCGCCGTGGACAAATTTCAGCAGGCCGCCCTGTTCCAGCGTCTTACGCTTCAACCATGCGCGCTTGGACAGGTTTTGCAGGTCTTGCTCGAAGTCGCTGTAGCTTGCGCCACCGATGCGGCTCACCACGCCTTGGAAGCAGGTGTTGGACAAGTCTTTGTGCAGACCCACAGCTTCGAACAGTTGTGAACAACGGTAAGAGGCGATGGTGGAAATGCCCATTTTGGACATGATTTTGTACAAGCCTTTGTTGATACCGTTACGGTAGTTCAACATGACTTCACGGTATTTCTTGTCGATAACCTGAGTGTCGACCAGCTTCGCCAAGGTTTCATAGGCGAGGTATGGGTAGACCGCCGTCGCGCCGAAACCAAGCAGCACGGCGAAGTGGTGCGGGTCACGGGCACTGGCTGTTTCAACAATGATGTTAGCGTCGCAGCGCAGGCTCTTCTCAACCAGACGGCGTTGCAGCGCGCCTACTGCCATTGGCGCAGGCAGAGGTAAACGGTTTGGCGCGATGTTGCGGTCTGACAGCACCAGCAGCACGGCACCGTCGCGCACTTTGCGCTCACCTTCGTCACAGAGCTTGGCGACAAAGGCTTCCATATCTTGCTCGGCTGGGTCGTAAGTCAGGTCCAGCGTGTCGGCGCGATAGTATTTGCTGTCCAGCGTGGTCAGCTGTTTAAAGTCAGACCACAGCAGGATTGGTGATTTGAAGCTCAGACGGTGCGCCTGACCTTCGGCTTCACAGAACACATTCATCTCGCGGCCAATGCTGGTCGCCAGAGACATCACGTGAGCTTCGCGCAGCGGATCGATTGGCGGGTTGGTGACCTGCGCAAACTGCTGGCGGAAGTAATCATAAATAATGCGCGGACGGCTAGAGAGCACGGCGAATGGCGTGTCGTCACCCATTGAGCCGACGGCCTCTTGGCCATTTTCGCCCAGCACGCGGATGATCTGGTCCAGCTCTTCGCTGCTATAAGCGAATTGCTTCTGGAAGGTTTCCAGCTGGGTATCGTCAAGTTCGCGAGTGCCCACTTCGGCGTCGGAGAGATCTTCAAACGGCACCAGACGCTGAACGTTTTTCTCCATCCACTCTTTATACGGGTGGCGGCCTTTCAGGTCGTTATCGGTTTCTGCCGAGTGGTGGATCTTGCCAGTACGGGTGTCGATAACCATCAGTTCGCCCGGTCCGACGCGGCCTTTTTCGACCACTTCGTCCGGCTGGTAATCCCAAATACCCACTTCAGACGCGCAGGTGATCAGCTTGTCTTTGGTGATGACGTAGCGCGCAGGGCGCAGGCCGTTACGGTCGAGGTTACAGGCAGCGTAGCGGCCGTCTGACATCACGATACCGGCTGGGCCATCCCACGGCTCCATGTGCATGGAGTTGAAGTCGAAGAACGCGCGCAGGTCGTCGTCCATGTCCGGGTTCTGCTGCCAAGCTGGCGGAACCAGCAGGCGCATAGCGCGCAGCAGGTCCATACCACCGGCTAAGAACAGCTCCAGCATGTTGTCCAGCGAGCTGGAGTCAGAACCTGTTTCGTTAACAAACGGCGCAGCGTCTTGCAGATCGGGGATTAGTGGCGTCTTGAACTTATAACCACGGGCACGCGCCCACTGGCGGTTACCGGCAATGGTGTTGATCTCACCGTTGTGCGCCAAATAGCGGAATGGCTGAGCCAGAGGCCAGCGCGGCACGGTGTTGGTTGAGAAGCGCTGGTGGAATAGGCAAATGGCCGATTCCAGACGCAGGTCAGCTAAATCAAGGTAGAAGCGTGGTAAATCGGCTGGCATACACAAGCCTTTATAGATGTTCACCACGTTGGAGAAGCTACAAACGTAGAAGTCTTTGTCTTCAATACGTTTTTCCATACGGCGACGCGCCATGTACAGGCGGCGTTCCATATCGCGCGGACGCCAGCCCGCAGGGGCGTTCACGAAAATCTGTTCGATGCGAGGCAGGGAGGAGAGGGCAATCTCACCGAGAACGTCAGGGTTGGTCGGAACGTCGCGCCAGCCAACGACTGACAGCGTTTCGTTTTGCAGTTCTTCCTCAATAATGCGGCGGCTTGCAGCAGCTTCTTCTTCATCTTTGCTGAGGAATAACATGCCAACGGCGTAGTTTTTTGCCAAACGCCAGCCGCGCTCTTCTGCAACCATGCGGAAGAAACGGTCAGGTTTCTGTAAAAGTAAGCCACAGCCGTCGCCAGTCTTGCCATCGGCAAGGATTGCGCCACGGTGTTGCATGCGGGCCAGTGCGTGGATTGCCGTACGCACGACCTTATGGCTAGGTTCGCCTTCTATGTGGGCGATCAGGCCGAAACCACAGTTGTCCCTCTCAAGGGATTTATCGTACAACATATTAGTGAACCTCCCCAGGCTCTGCGAGACTCTCACACCTTTTGCGAGGGGGCTTTTAGACGGAGAGGGCTCACATTTCCACGCACTCTTGCGGTGCGTTGAATGCCTGAGTTTCTCGGTCAAAGGCCCCTCGTGACGGTTCTCACAAGTGGTGGTTGACTTGTTTTAATGAGGGAGTCTTCAATTACTGCATAAATATGACGAGTGATGCACCCGTCGAGATTGCTTCCAGCGGACTCCCAACTTAGCGAGAAAGCATACACAGGTCAAATAGGTATTTAAGTTATATCAAAATGTGCATAACTGAGGTTATCACATTGAAACAAAAGGATTTAAAGGTGATTTTAAACCCGCATAGTCGTTGCGGATAGGGGGCCGAAGTGTGAGCTGTCTCACTGTCCGGTAGCCACACTAACTATGTACCATGCTGGAAGTGACGATAATCGCAGTGTTTTATACTGCTAAACCCCTGCCACCTGTGCTTTGTGACTGTTTTTAACCAGACAGTAATAATGTACTAAGAGGGGGCCAATAATAAGAAATATTCATAGAGCCAATAATGATTTTATTTGCAGTAATAATGAATAGTTATTCTTAATGTGAGTGATTCGCATTAAGGAGAATTAATGATGAAAGGGCGGAAATACTGAGGATATTAGGGGCTAACCTGAATAGTTAAGGCGATCATTAATAATATCCCACAGCTTATTAGTCAATATCTGCACGGATTTAATCTCCCTTGCACCATCACAAGCCCTTTCTGAGTGCAAAGCCTGCGCCAATGGCGGACTCGCGGTTCTGACTCATCTTCGCCTCATCTCTGAGCAATATGCGGTATCATTTAAGCGTCTTCGTTTTTAGGGAATCGTTATGAAGCAAATCCGAGTGTTAGCCCAGTATTACGTCGACCTGATGGTCAAGCTGGGATTGGTGCGTTTTTCTTTGCTATTAGCGTCCGCATTAGTGGTGCTGGCGATGATTGTGCAAATGGCCGTGACCATGCTGCTGCGCGGGCAGGTTGATAGCATCGACGTGGTGCGTTCAATCTTCTTTGGTTTGCTGATAACCCCTTGGGCGGTCTATTTCCTCTCGGTGGTGGTCGAACAGCTGGAAGAGTCTCGCCAGCGCCTGTCGCGCTTGGTCGATAAGCTGGAAGAGATGCGCCATCGCGACCTCACGCTGAACCAGCAACTGAAAGACAACATTACCCAACTGAATCAGGAGATCGCCGACCGTATCAAGGCTGAAGAAGCGCGTCTGGCGGTGGTCGATAAGCTCAAGCTCGAGATGCACCATCGCGAACAGGCGCAGATTGAACTGAGCCAGCAATCGGCTCTGCTCCGCTCCTTCCTCGATGCCTCGCCGGATTTGGTCTATTACCGTAACGAAGACAAAGAGTTCTCCGGCTGTAACCGCGCCATGGAGCTGCTGACCGGCAAAAGCGAGAAGCAGCTTATCGGCCTGACGCCCAATGATGTTTACAGCCCGGACATTGCCGAGAAAGTGGTGGAAACCGACGAAAAAGTCTTCCGCCACAATGTCTCATTAACTTACGAGCAGTGGCTGGTGTATCCCGACGGGCGCAAAGCCTGCTTCGAGCTGCGCAAAGTGCCGTTTTATGACCGAATTGGTAAGCGCCACGGCCTGATGGGCTTCGGGCGTGATATTACCGAGCGTAAGCGCTATCAGGACGCGCTGGAGAACGCCAGCAGGGAAAAGACGACGTTTATCTCGACCATCAGCCACGAGCTGCGTACGCCGCTTAACGGCATCGTGGGGCTGAGCCGCATCCTGCTCGACACTCATCTTAACGACGAGCAGCACAACTACCTGAAAACCATTCACGTCAGCGCCATCACCCTCGGCAACATCTTCAATGACATCATTGAGATGGATAAGCTCGAGCGCCGCAAAGTGCAGCTGGATAACCAGCCGGTGGACTTCACCGGTTTCTTGTCCGATCTGGAAAACCTCTCCGGCTTGCTGGTTCAGCCGAAAGGGCTGAAGTTCGTGATGCAGCCTGATTTGCCAATGCCAGACAAAATCGTCACCGACGGCACCCGTTTGCGACAAATCCTGTGGAACCTGATTGGTAACGCGGTCAAGTTCACTCACGACGGCGAAATCGTGGTGCGCGTCCATCATGACGGCAGCGAGCATCTGCGCTTTGAAGTGCAGGATTCGGGGATGGGCATCCCGAAAGATGAACAAGAGAAGATCTTCGCCATGTATTACCAGGTGAAAGATAAAAATGGCGGCAAGCCTGCTACCGGCACCGGGATTGGGCTGGCAGTGTCGAAACGTCTGGCGCAAAGCATGGGCGGCGATATCACCGTATGCAGCGAAAAGGGGCAGGGTTCCTGCTTCACCCTGAGCGTTATCGCGCCTACGCTTGATGAGCCGGTCAAACAGAGCGAAGAAGAGGACGACCTGCCACTGCCAGCGCTGAACGTGCTGCTGGTGGAAGATATCGAGCTGAACGTCATCGTGGCGCGCTCGGTGCTGGAGAAACTCGGCAACAGCGTTGACGTGGCCATGAACGGCCACGACGCGCTGCAAATGTTCGACCCGGACGAATACGATCTGGTGCTGCTCGACATCCAGCTACCGGATATGACCGGACTGGATATCGCACGCAAGCTTCGCCAAGACTACGCCGGGCAGCATCTCCCGCCGCTGGTGG
This sequence comes from Ewingella americana ATCC 33852, assembly GCF_000735345.1. Classification (GTDB taxonomy): domain Bacteria; phylum Pseudomonadota; class Gammaproteobacteria; order Enterobacterales; family Enterobacteriaceae; genus Ewingella; species Ewingella americana. The sequence continues at coordinate 81,102 of NZ_JMPJ01000017.1, forward strand.
CCTTGACCGCCAACGTGCTGAAAGACAAGAAAGAGTATCTCGACGCCGGTATGGATGACGTGCTGAGCAAGCCGCTGTCCGTCGCGGCGCTGACCGCCATGATCCAGCAGTTCTGGGATCATCAACCCGAAGAGTTGCCTACAGAGGAAGAAACCGTGGTCGCAAAAGCTAACGAGTCAGTGCTCGATGTCGCCATGCTGGAACAGTACATGGAGTTGGTTGGGCCGGGGCTGATTTACCAGAGCGCGGATATGTTCGAGAAGATGATGCCGGATTATCTCGCAGTGCTGGATTCCAACATGATTGCCCGCGACCAAAAAGGCATTGCGGAAGAGGGCCATAAGATTAAAGGCGCGGCCGGATCGGTGGGTCTTAAGCATCTACAAGTGCTAGCACAACAGATTCAAACACCTACATTGCCAGCGTGGTGGGATAACGTTCAGGAATGGATTGATGAGTTGAAGCTGGAATGGCGCAAGGATGTGCAGATTTTACGTGAATGGACGGCAAACGCTGAAAAAAAATAACCCCAGCCTAGGCCGGGGTGCGCGAATACTGCGCCAACACCAGGGAAATCGTTAACCCGCGATAATTCTTAGGGTTCTGGTTTCGCAGGTTTTGGTCAATTCGACGTAAAGTCTAATACATATCGTATGAATCAACATAACAAATATAAGCGTTACTGTTACAAGATTCATTAAAAACTGTGATGTAGATTAGTCTTTGTCTATACAAAACTACAAGTCTTTATCGCAGGATTTTTAGGAGAATACAAATGCAGGTTATGGGTGTTTTCCTCTGTAGTAGCGATTTTTCTAATGGAACAGAGTTTTCAGACGCTTTTTTAACCGTTTGTTCGGTGAAAAAACACACAGCTAAGGCGTTGTTTATCGTTGCTGATGATTCGGAACGTGCTGTTATTAAAGATTTAATTGAGAAGTGTAACGTTAGCTTTACCGCTAACGAAAAAAAATCCTCATATTTTGATGATTATGAAATAATTTCACTCAAGGAATCGGTTCCTGAACTTCTCAGCTCGCTCATTTTTAGTGGCGGATTTGGCGTAATTAATCAGTTGACCAGCTTCGAGAAAGATGGAAACGATTACATGATCGATGAACAACTATTCACATTGGTGAGTGAGATACATAAGCAACGTAAACCAATTGGATTTGTCAGTCAGTCGTCTTTGTTAGCGCCGAAACTCTTTGATACATCAATTAGAGTTACCTTAGGTAATGATGCCGATCGGGCGGAACTCCTTGATGCAATTGGTGCCGAGCCGGTTTTCTGTCCGGCGGACGATATCGTGGTCAATATGGAAATGCGGATTGTTAGCACTCCGGGTTGTCTGTCAGACGATTCTGACACTCAAGCGGCTCTGGGGATTGATAAGCTGGTCAGATGTGTAATGGAATGGAGTGAATGAGCAAATCGTCAGGAAAGTCTCTACTTCGAGCACCCTTAAAATGGTTAAAACGACTGCTAATTTTTGTTATCGGTGTATGGATCGCAGGGATCGTGCTGTTTTCCTTTTTACCCGTTCCCTTTTCTGCTGTGATGGTCGAAAGGCAGATTTCGGCGTGGCTCTCCGGTGATTTTGGCTATGTGTCACATTCTGACTGGGTGCCAATGAGTGAAATATCCTCGCCAATGGCGCTAGCAGTCATGGCCGCTGAAGATCAGAAATTTCCTGAGCATTGGGGTTTTGATGTCGATGCCATCCAATCCGTTCTCTCTAAAAGCGATCAGGAAAATGCCCGGATCCGCGGTGCATCGACCCTTTCTCAGCAAACGGCTAAAAACCTGTTTCTGTGGGATGGGCGCAGCTGGGTGCGCAAGGGGCTGGAAGCCGGGCTGACGGTGGGGATAGAAACCGTGTGGAGCAAACGCCGTATTCTCACGGTGTATCTGAATATCGTGGAGTTCGGCAACGGCGTCTTTGGCGTGGAACAGGCGGCTCAGCACTTCTTCCATAAGCCCGCCAGCAAGCTCACAGCCTCTCAGGCGGCGCTGTTAGCCGCGGTGCTGCCTAACCCTCATCTGTTTAAGGTCAACGCGCCTTCGGCTTATGTGCTGCGTAGACAGCAGTGGATTTTACGGCAGATGGGACAGCTGGGCGGGGATGCGTTCTTGAAAGAGCATAACTTGCATTAATCAGCAGTTAGCAATCAGCAGTTAGCAAAGAAGAGACTTCTTCCGGCCCCATCCCCTCGTAAAAAAGAGGGGAGGGGCCGGGTAACACTTAGCGTTTCTTGAGTAGCAGATAGATACTGATAAACAGGAACAGCGCGCTCGGCAGTATCGCGCCTAAGATAGGCGGAATGCTGTACACCAAGCTTAATGGGCCGAAAATCTGGTCCATTACGTAGAACAGGAAGCCGAAGCAGATCCCCGTCACCACGCGCACGCCCATCGGCACGCTGCGCAGCGGCCCGAAGATGAACGACAGGGCCATCAACATCATTACCGCGACTGACAGTGGTGAGAAAATCTTACTCCACATATTGAGCTGATAGCGCTTGGCCTCTTGCCCACTCTGCTGGAGATATTTCACATAGTTGTGCAAGCCGCTAATCGACAGCGCGTCAGGATCAAGAGCAACCACACCCAGCTTGTCTGGCGTCAGGTTGGTTTTCCATTCGCCGGTCAGGGTTTGCGAGCCGGTGATCTGCTTGCCGTCGGTGAGGATAGATTCATCCACCTGCGACAGCTTCCACGTGCCATTTTCAAATGACGCGGAAGAGGCGTAGCGAACGGATTGCAGCTTATTGTTGTTATCGAAGTGGTAAATGTTTACGCCGGTGATTTCATTGTCACCCGCGACACGTTCGATAAAGATAAAGTCTTTGCCATCTTTCGCCCACAAGCCACTCTGGGTGGAGAGCAAGGAACCGCCGTACATTTGCTGTGCGCGGTAGTTTCTCGCCATCTGCTCACCCTGCGGAGCTACCCATTCGCCGATTGCCATGGTCAGCAATACCAGCGGGATCGCCGTCTTCATCACGGAAGAAGCAATTTGCATGCGGGTGAAACCCGAAGCCTGCATCACCACCAGTTCACTGCGGGTTGCCAAAGTACCTAAGCCCAACAGTGCGCCTAACAGCGCCGCCATTGGGAAGAAGATCTCGATATCTTTCGGCACGCTGAGCAGGGTGTACAAGCCCGCGCCTGCGGCCGAATAGCCACCCTGACCGACTTTACGCAGCTGGTCGACAAACTTGATAATGCCCGACAGCGACACCAGCATGAATAACGTCATCATGATGGTGTTGAAGATCGTGCGGCCGATATAGCGGTCTAATACTCCAAACATCAGGCTCTCCCTCTCAAGCGCGCACGGATCTTACGCATCGGCAACGTGTCCCACATATTCAGCACCAGTGCTAATACGAAGTAGGCGAGGTTAGTCACCCACATCCAGACCAGTGGGTCCAGTTTGCCTTTCGCACCGTTAGAACGCAGTGAGCTTTGCAGCAGGAAGAAAATCAAATACAGCATGATAGCCGGCAGCATACTGAGCACGCGGCCCTGACGCGGGTTAACCACGCTGAGTGGCACCACCAGAAGCGCCATGATGAACACGGAGACGACCAGTGTCAGACGCCAGTGGAATTCTGAGCGCGCCTCAGGCAAATCTGAGCTCCACAGCTGTTGCATCGACATCTGATCTGAATCGCTGGTATCCAGTGCTACCGCCTGATGGCCAATGACCGCCAGATAATTAACGAAATCAGTAATACGGAAGTCGCGCAGCAGGGCGGTGCCTTCGTAACGCGTGCCTTGGTCCAGCGTTACCAACTGGGAGCCATCCGGGCGCTGTTCCATATGGCCTTTATCTGCGACCACCACTGACGGACGCTGATTGCCGTTCGGACGCAGCTGCGCGAGGAACACGTTGTGGAATTCTTTGCCTTTCACGTTACCAACGAACAGCACGGCGTTGCCATCCTGTGCCTGTTGGAACTGGCCTTCGACCATGGCAGCCATGCTTGGGTTAGCTTTCGCTTCGGCTAACACTTCGTCTTGATGCTTGGACGACCAAGGGCTGACCCAGAAGGCGTTGATACCTGCAAAAACAGAGGTAAATAAAGCCAGAGTTAGCGCAGCGAGGATTAATGAACGTTTCCCCAAGCCACAGGCATGCATAACAGTGATTTCACTGTCAGTATAAAGTTTGCCCAATGTCATCAATAAGCCGAGGAACAGACTTAAAGGCAAGATGAGCTGTGCCATTTCCGGCACGCCTAAGCCCAGCAGAGAAAGGACTAAATTTGTTGGGATATCGCCATCGACCGCAGCCCCTAAAACCCTGACTAACTTCTGACAAAAGAAGATCAGTAACAGGATGAAGAGAATTGCGATTTGGCTCTTGAAGGTTTCCCTAACCAGATATCTAATGATGATCACGCTTAATACGCCTGTGATAACTTGTCTTTTTGCAGGAAAATCGATAGTTTCATCGCTAATCCGCCATTTATTCTCATCATATGGCAACCTTCACAGCTAAAATAGTATTACAACACCGAGAATTGGGGTGTCCTATAGGAACATGCTTATAGCCGCCAAAATAAAAACTAACGCCGTTCAGGTTAACACAGGTCGTTAACACAGTGACGGGAGATGTCTCCGGCCTATTCATTCTAGCCGCAGCCCCCGCCGTTGTCTTTAAGATTCAGGAGAGTGCATGGAGTTCAGTGTAAAAAGCGGTAGCCCGGAAAAACAGCGCAGTGCCTGTATTGTAGTCGGCGTTTTTGAACCTCGCCGCCTGTCACCTATTGCCGAACAACTCGACAAAATCAGTGATGGCTACATCAGTGCCTTGCTCCGCCGTGGCGAACTCGAAGGTAAAGTCGGCCAAACTCTGCTGCTGCATCATGTTCCGAACATTCTTTCCGAGCGTATCCTTTTGATCGGTTGCGGGAAAGAGCGTGAGCTTGATGAGCGCCAGTACAAACAGGTGATCCAGAAAACCATCAACACCCTTAACGACACGGGTTCGATGGAAGCTGTCTGTTTCCTGACCGAATTGCATGTCAAAGGGCGTAATACCTATTGGAAAGTGCGTCAGGCGGTCGAAACCTCCAAAGAGTCGCTTTACACCTTCGATCAGCTGAAAAGCAACAAAACCGAGCCGCGCCGTCCGCTGCGTAAAATGGTCTTCAACGTGCCAACGCGCCGCGAATTGACCAGCGGTGAGCGTGCCATTCAGCACGGTCTGGCCGTTTCTGCCGGTATTAAAGCGGCGAAAGACCTCAGCAACATGCCACCAAACATCTGTAACGCGGCTTACTTGGCTTCTCAAGCTCGCCAACTGGCAGATGCCTTTAGCACCAACATCACCACCCGCGTCATCGGCGAACAGCAGATGAAAGAGCTGGGCATGAATGCCTATCTGGCGGTTGGGCAGGGTTCTAAGAACGAATCCTTGATGTCGGTGATGGAATATAAAGGCAATCCGAATCCTGACGCTAAGCCTATCGTGCTCGTCGGCAAAGGTTTGACCTTCGACTCCGGCGGTATCTCCATCAAGCCTGCGGCTGATATGGATGAGATGAAGTACGACATGTGTGGTGCCGCGGCGGTTTACGGTGCGATGCGCGTGGTGGCTGAACTCAACCTGCCGTTGAACGTGATTGGCGTGCTGGCTGGCTGTGAAAACATGCCGGGTGGTCAGGCATTCCGTCCGGGCGACATTCTGACCACGATGTCGGGGCAGACGGTAGAAGTGCTGAATACTGATGCCGAAGGCCGTCTGGTACTGTGCGACGCCCTGACTTACGTCGAGCGCTTCGACCCTGAGCTGGTGATTGACGTGGCGACCTTAACTGGCGCATGCGTGATTGCACTGGGTCACCACATCACCGGTTTGCTGTCGAACCACAATCCGCTGGCCCATGAGCTGATTGGCGCGTCCGAGCAGTCGGGCGACCGCGCGTGGCGCTTGCCGCTGGCTGACGAGTATTATGAGCAGCTGGATTCCAACTTTGCTGATATGGCGAATATCGGTGGCCGTCCGGGTGGTGCTATCACCGCTGGCTGCTTCCTGTCGCGCTTTACCCGCAAATACAGTTGGGCGCATCTGGACATCGCCGGTACCGCGTGGCGTTCAGGTAAGAACAAAGGCGCCACCGGCCGCCCTGTCGCGCTGCTCTCTCAGTTCTTGTTGAACCGCGCAGGGCTTGATGGCGACGATTAATCCATTTTGAGCCAGAGCAGTGCTCAAACTGCCTGCGCTAATGGGCCTAATCAGCAATCGAAACGCCTAGGGCCGGTTAACTCCGGCCTGATTTATTTTGGATAAAACTGATGAAACAAGCCACTTTTTTCCTGCTCGATACGCCCGATGGCGACACCGGCCTTAGCTCGCACGAAGCGCTGGCCTGTCAGATTGCCGCCGAACGCTGTCGCGCCGGGAAACGTGTTTTGCTGGCCTGTGAAGATCAACAGCAGGCAGAACGTCTGGATGAAGCCTTATGGCAGCGCGACCCAAGCCAGTTCGTGCCGCACAATTTGGCTGGTGAAGGGCCGAAGTTTGGCGCGCCCGTCGAGCTGTGCTGGCCGGGGAAACGCGGCAACGCGCCGCGCGATCTGTTGATAAGCCTGCTGCCTCAGTTTGCAGATTTTGCTACTGCTTTCCATGAAGTGGTAGACTTCGTACCATACGAAGATTCCCTTAAACAGTTGGCGCGCGATCGCTATAAAGCGTATCGCAGCGTTGGCTTTACCTTGACCACGGCCACGCCGCCGTCTGTCACTACATCGACCGACTAAAAAAACGAAGCGAAATGGATAAGACATATAACCCGCAAGATATCGAGCAACCGCTTTACGAGCACTGGGAAGAACAGGGCTATTTCAAGCCGCATGGCGACACCAGTAAAGAAAGCTTTGCCATCATGATCCCGCCGCCGAACGTCACCGGTAGCTTGCACATGGGTCACGCTTTCCAGCAAACCATCATGGATGCCATGATCCGCTATCAGCGCATGCAGGGTAAAAACACCCTGTGGCAGGCGGGTACTGACCATGCGGGTATCGCAACGCAGATGGTGGTTGAGCGTAAAATTGCTGCCGAAGAAGGCAAAACTCGCCACGACTACGGTCGCGAAGCTTTCATCGACAAAATCTGGGAATGGAAAGCCGAATCCGGTGGCACCATTACTCGCCAGATGCGCCGTCTGGGCGACTCCGTGGACTGGGAGCGTGAGCGCTTCACCATGGACGAAGGCCTGTCTGACGCCGTGCGCGAAGTGTTTGTACGCCTGTACAAAGAGGACCTGATTTACCGTGGCAAACGTCTGGTGAACTGGGATCCGAAACTGCGCACTGCGATTTCTGACCTTGAAGTTGAAAACCGCGAATCCAAAGGTTCCATGTGGCACCTGCGCTATCCGCTGGCTGACGGCGCGAAAACCGCCGAAGGTAAAGACTATCTGGTGGTGGCGACGACGCGTCCGGAAACCGTGCTGGGTGATACCGGCGTGGCGGTTAACCCGGAAGATCCGCGCTACAAAGATTTGATTGGCAAAGAGATTATTCTGCCGCTGGTTGGCCGTCGTATTCCTATCGTGGGCGATGAACACGCCGATATGGAAAAAGGCACTGGCTGCGTGAAAATCACTCCGGCCCACGACTTTAACGACTATGAAGTCGGTAAACGTCATGGCCTGCCGATGATCAACATTCTGACCTTCGACGGCGATGTTCGCCAGACTGCGGAAGTTTTCGACACCAACGGTGAAGAGAGCGATGCGTGCAGCAACGAGATCCCAGAAGCCTTCCGTGGCCTTGAGCGTTTTGCCGCGCGTAAAGCCGTGGTTGCTGCTTTCGACGAAGCTGGCCTGCTGGAAGAGATCAAACCTCACGACCTGACCGTGCCTTACGGCGACCGCGGTGGCGTGGTTATCGAGCCAATGCTGACCGACCAATGGTACGTGCGCACTGCGCCGCTGGCCAAAGTGGCGGTAGAAGCGGTTGAGCAGGGTGAGATCCAGTTCGTACCTAAGCAGTACGAAAACATGTATTTCAGCTGGATGCGTGACATTCAGGACTGGTGTATTTCCCGTCAGCTCTGGTGGGGCCACCGTATCCCTGCGTGGTACGACGCCGAAGGCAACGTTTACGTTGGCCGCGACGAAGCGGAAGTGCGCAGCGAAAACAATTTGGGCGCAGACGTCGTGCTGACCCAAGACGAAGACGTGCTCGACACTTGGTTCTCTTCTGGCCTGTGGACCTTCTCCACGTTGGGCTGGCCGAACCAGACTGCCGATCTGAAAGCTTTCCACCCGTCGAGCGTGGTGGTCAGCGGCTTCGACATCATCTTCTTCTGGATCGCGCGCATGATCATGATGACCATGCATTTCGTGAAAGATGAAAACGGCAAGCCGCAGGTTCCGTTCCACACGGTCTACATGACCGGGCTTATCCGCGACGACGAAGGGCAGAAGATGTCTAAGTCGAAAGGTAACGTAATCGATCCATTGGATATGATTGACGGTATTTCGCTGGAAGACCTGCTGGAAAAACGTACCGGCAACATGATGCAGCCACAGCTGGCGGAGAAAATCCGCAAGCGCACCGAGAAGCAGTTCCCGAACGGCATCGAGCCGCACGGCACTGATGCCCTGCGCTTCACGCTGGCCGCGCTGGCTTCTACCGGTCGCGATATCAACTGGGACATGAAGCGTCTCGAAGGCTATCGCAACTTCTGTAACAAGCTGTGGAACGCCAGCCGCTTCGTGCTGATGAACACTGAAGATCAAGATTGCGGCCTGAACGGCGGCGAGCTTGAGCTGTCTCTGGCAGACCGTTGGATCTTGGCTGAATACAACCGCACGGTGAAAGCGTACCGTGACGCAATGGACGGCTACCGCTTCGACTTAGCGGCCAGCATTCTGTATGAATTCACCTGGAACCAGTTCTGCGACTGGTATCTGGAACTCACCAAGCCGGTGATGAATGGTGGCAGTGAAGCTCAACTGCGCGGCACTCGTCATACGCTGGTGGAAGTGCTGGAAGGCCTGCTGCGCCTTGCGCATCCGATCATTCCATTCATTACAGAAACCATCTGGCAGCGCGTTAAAACGCTGAAAGGCATCACGGCTGAAACTATTATGCTGCAGCCTTTCCCAGAGTATGACGCGGCTAAGGCTGACGAAAGCGCGCTGGCCGACCTTGAGTGGATCAAGCAGGCTATCATCGCTATTCGTAACGTACGCGCCGAGATGAACCTCTCTCCGGGTAAACCTCTGGAGCTGTTGCTGCGCGGAGCAAGTGCCGATGCACAGCGTCGCGTTGAGCAGAACCTGAACTTCATCTCTTCGCTGGCACGTCTGGAATCCATCACCGTGCTGCCTGCGGGCGATAAAGGCCCAGTTTCCGTCACCAAGCTGGTGGACGGCGCTGAGCTGCTGATCCCAATGGCTGGCCTTATCGACAAAGCGGCCGAGCTGGCGCGTTTGGATAAAGAGATGGCGAAGATTGATGCTGAAATCGCGTCAATCGAAGGCAAGCTCTCCAACGAAGGCTTCGTGGCTCGTGCTCCTGAAGCTGTAGTGGCCAAAGAGCGTGAGCGTCTGGTTGCCTGTGGCGAAGCCAAAGTTAAGCTGGCCGAGCAGAAAGAGACAATTGCTGCGCTGTAACGCCTAGCGTCTGAGTGTTGTTATGCAAAAGGCCGCTCACGCGGCCTTTTTTGTTACAGCGGCGCGAGGTCATTTTATTCCGTATTTTAAAACGCCATCCGTCGCCCCAGCGTTGCATCACGGCGCGGTTAGGTGGTATTAATTCGGACTGATTGTGTTTTTACATCATATTGAGTGAGTCTTATGTCTACCGCCACACCCCTCAACTTGCAGGTGCGTCTGATACGTCCTGAAGACAATGCCGCTATTGCGAATGTTATCCGCCAAGTGTCTGCTGAATTCGGCCTGACCGCTGATAAAGGCTACACGGTTGCAGACCCTAACCTTGACCATTTATATGAAAATTACAGCCAACCGCGCTGTGCATATTGGGTGGTGGAGCTGGATGGGCAGATCGCGGGCGGCGGCGGGTTGGCACCTCTTCAAGGCGCAGAAGATGATTTGTGTGAATTGCAGAAAATGTATTTCCACTCTGCATTACGCGGCAAAGGTTTAGCCAAGAAATTAGCCTTACAGGCATTAGATTTTGCCCGTACCCAAGGCTTCGCACGCTGCTATTTAGAAACCACTGGCAGCCTGACGCAAGCCGTGGCTTTATATGAACACTTAGGTTTTGTGCATATTGACGGGCCATTAGGCAATACAGGCCATACTGATTGTGAAGTTACCATGCTTAAACTGCTATAATCAGGCACGATTAAGTTTGGATCGGCTAACTTTGGCACAGGCATCAGTATGTTCACTTATAAAGAAATTTCGACGCTGAACGAATTAGAGTTGATGGTGTATAACACCATCATTAAAAATACGGATAAAGTCATGTATATGACGATCCGTGAACTCGCTGATGCTGCGGGCGTTTCCACCACCACCGTGCTGCGTTTTTGCAAGAAAATGAATTGCGACGGATATTCAGAATTCCGCATTCGCTTTAAATTATATCTTGAACGTGACGAAAAGCCGCCGGTCTCTTTCGGTATTAGCGAGATTATTAGTTACTTCAAAAGTATTAATAATAGCGAGTTTGATGAGTTATTAGATAAAGCCGCTGCGCAAATTGCTTCCACCCGCAGAATTATATTTGTGGGCATTGGCACTTCGGGTGCTTTGGGTAAATACAGCGCACGTTTCTTTTCTAATATTGGTAAGTTCAGCACTTATATTGATGACCCTTATTACCCAATTAATAGCGACATGTATCAGGATGCCATCGCTATTATTTTCTCGGTTTCTGGCGAGACAGAAGAGATCATTCGCATTGCCAGCCAGTTCAGTTTGCAAAATTGTAAAATTATCAGCCTGACCAACAGCGAAAGCTCCACGCTGGCCCGCATGGCGGACCTCAACATCTCTTACCACATGCCACCAATTCTGCTCGAAGGCCACTACAATATTACGACGCAGATCCCAGTTTTGTATATTATCGAAACTATCGGCAAAAAACTGCCGCCGCTAATTAATGAAAATATTATTAAGCACCCTAAATAAAACAGGGTGTTTTAGACATGTAACATCTACCAAATAACCCACGTTGTTATATCGTGACTTCAAATTCTTTTTTGCTAAACTCCCGTCCGAAGTATAAAAATAATAATCTCACCTCTCGTGCCAAAAATTATACCCGCAGTGATTGACGTTTCAGCTAGGCAGCCAAAGCGCCAAATACCACGGGTATTAGGAGAATAATAATGGCGATTGATTACGCTCAAACTGCTCAGGAAGTTGTTAAATATATTGGTGGCGATAATAATGTGATTAGCGTCACACATTGCGCAACTCGATTACGTTTTATTTTGAAAGATAATAGCATCGTCGATAAAGAGGAATTAAAACGCGTTAAAGGCGTAATTACCGTTATCGAAGCGGGCGGGCAGATGCAGGTGGTTATCGGCAACCACGTCAGCGATGCTTATAAACAGGTTCTGCGACTGATCACCGTTGATGAAAATGCCCCGGTCTCTGCACCGAATGTCGGCATTGTCAGCCGCGTGATGGACGTCATCTCGAGCATTTTTACGCCATTCCTTTACCAACTCGCAGCCTGCGGTATTTTGCAGGGGATCATCTCCTTCCTTGCTGCAGTCGGCATCATGGACTCCAGCAGCGGCACCTACCGCATTCTGAACTTTGTGTCGTGGACGGCATTTACCTTCTTGCCAGTAATGATCGCCTTCACGGCGGCCAAAAAATTCAACGTTCATCCATTCACTGCCGTTATCACCGCCTGTGCGCTGATAAGCCCTGACTACATGAACATGGTGACGGCGTTCAAAATCACCACCATCAACTCTGCGGACCCTGCGATGCAGCAATTGATGCGTGAAGCCGTAAGCAACCCGGAAATCGCCAATGCCTTGACCAATCTGGTGGGCATCCCGCTGTCGGCACCGACGCTGGACTTCCTCGGCATTCCGGTGAAATACCTCAGCTACACCGCGTCGGTTATCCCAATCATTTTGATGGTTTGGGCGATGTCCTACATCGAGCGCTTCTTCAATAAAGTTCTGCCAGTGGTTATCCGTAACCTGTTCACCCCGATGTTCTGCATCGCGATTATGGTGCCAATGACCCTGCTGGTGTTCGGCCCGATTGGTAACCTGATTGGCGGCGCGATCGGCGGCGTTTATAACTACCTCTATCACCTGAGCCCGACCGTGGCAGGCTTCGTGGTAGGTGCTTTCTGGCAGCCATTAGTGACTCTGGGCGTTCACTGGGGCATCACGCCGGTTACCGTCGGCAACTACGCGACGCTGGGTTATGACACCTTCACCGGTCTTCAGGCTTCTGCGGTATTCGCCATGACCGGCACCATGTTCGGCGTTTATCTGAAAACCCGTAGCCGCGAAATGAAAGGCATCTCGCTGTCAGCGGGCGTGACCGGGCTGTTTGGTATCACCGAACCGGCTATCTACGGTGTGGCATTGCGTCTGAAAAAACCTTTCCTGTGCAGCTGTGCTGCAGGCGGGATTGGCGGCGCGATTGCCGGGTCATTCAATGCCGTTTCGTGGAGTTACTGCCTGCCGGGCATCGCGGTTCTGCCGGTGTTCTTCAAAGAAGGCCACATGCCGCAGTTCCTCGGCTTCCTGCTTTCTATCACCGTGGCGTTTGTGCTTGGCGCGCTGTTCACCTATCTGGTCGGCTTTAAAGATGAAGTGGAAAGCAAACCGAAAAGCAGTGCTAAAGCAACTGACGCGACGGCGCCACAGGCCCAGTTGAATCAGGCTTAATCAGTATTTTGTAGATTGGGCGGGAGCTTCCCGCCCTGAATAAGGGAGAATTTGTATGAGTAGCAGCCAGCAATTACCGAAAGATTTTTTATGGGGCGGTGCCGTAGCCGCGCATCAGGTTGAAGGTGGCTGGAACAAAGGCGGCAAAGGCGTCAGCATCGCCGATGTGCTTTCCGGTGGCTCACACGGCGTTGATCGCGTGAGAACCGACGGCGTGCTGGAAGGGTATCGTTACCCGAATCACGAAGCCGTCGATTTTTACTCGCACTATAAAGAAGACATCGCGCTATTTGCTGAGATGGGCTTCAAATGCTTCCGCACCTCGATTGCCTGGACCCGCATCTTCCCCAATGGCGATGAGGCGCAGCCAAACGAAGCTGGCCTGCAATTCTACGACGACATGTTTGACGAGCTGCTCAAGCACGGTATCGAGCCGGTGATCACCCTGTCTCACTTCGAGATGCCGTGGCATCTGGTAAAAGAGTACGGCGGCTGGAAAAACCGCAAAGTGGTCGATTTCTTTGTGAAGTTCAGTGAAGTGGTGCTTGAGCGTTATAAGCACAAAGTGAAGTACTGGATGACCTTCAACGAGATCAACAACCAGCGCAACTGGAAGTATCCGCTGTTCGGTTATTGCTGCTCCGGCGTAGTGTTCACCGAGCACGAAAACCCAGAAGAGACCATGTATCAGGTGCTGCACCACCAGTTCGTGGCCAGTGCCAAAGTGGTCAAGCTGGGTCACGCCATCAACCCTGACTTGCAGATTGGCTGCATGGTGGCCATGGTGCCGCTCTATCCATTCTCTTGCCACCCGGACGACGTGATGTACTCGGTGGAGTCGATGCGCGAGCGTTTCCTGTTTGGCGATGTACACATGCGCGGATACTACCCGTCCTACATTCTTAAAGAGTGGGAGCGTCGCGGCTTTAACATCCAGATGGAAGAGGGCGACGAACAAGCCCTGCGCGAAGGCTGCGCGGATTACATGGGCCTGAGCTATTACATGAGTAACGCGGTGTCGGCGCACAACCCGAGCGACGACAACGGCCTGTCAGGCTTTGCCGGCAGCGTGCCGAACCCGCACGTCAAGGCGTCCGACTGGGGCTGGCAGATTGACCCCGTGGGCCTGCGCTACTCGTTGAGTGTGCTCTACGAGCGTTACCAGAAGCCGCTATTTATTGTCGAAAACGGCTTTGGTGCCATCGACAAGGCTTCAGCAGACGGCATGATCCACGACGACTACCGTATCGCTTATCTGAAGGCGCATATCGAGCAGATGAAGAAGGCGGTGTTCGAAGACGGCGTTGACCTGATGGGCTACACCCCTTGGGGCTGCATCGACTGCGTGTCCTTCACCACCGGCGAATACAGCAAGCGCTACGGCTTTATCCATGTCGATAAAAACGATGACGGTAGCGGAACCATGGCGCGTTCGCGTAAGCAGAGCTTTGACTGGTACAAGAAAGTGATTAGTAGCAATGGCGAAGTGCTTTAAGGCGAGTTGTAAGGCAAGTTATTGAAAGCTAGAAAGAATTCAGGCCCGTTAAGGGCCTGAATGTTATGCGCTAAAGCGTGTTTTATTTAACGTAGGTAAAGGCAGTGGTGACGTGTTTCACGCCGCTCACACCGGCCGCGATGCTTGCCGCCGATTTCCCTTCCTCCTGAGTCACCAGACCCAACAAGAAGACTTCACCGTTTTCAGTGGTCACTTTCACATTGGAAGATTTCACTGAGTCGCTGGTCAGGATCTGCGAACGGACTTTGGTGGTGATCCAAGTGTCCATTGATGCAGTGCCCATAGAGACTGGCTTGCCGGTACGAATTTCGTTGTAAACTTCGCTCGCGCCGTCAACACCCATGGTGATTTGCTTCGCGCGCGCGGCCATGTCTGGCGTTGGCGTCTGGCCGGTTAGCAATACTTTGCCCTGATAGGCGGTTGCCACAATGCGAGCTTCATCTTTAAGCTGTTTATCTTTGCTAATGGCGTTAGACACGCGAGCTTCCAGCGTGCCGTCATCCACCTGAGTGCCCACAGTACGTGGATCGGTTGTTGTTTTTGTTGCCACGCCCGCGACGCCGACAACGGCGGCCGCTACGCAGCCTTGTAATAGTAGGGCGCTTAACAATACTGCAAAGAGAGGACTCGCCTTCATTGGATCTCCTTAATCGTCCTGGTGAGGGAACAGCGTGTTATCAATCAGGTCACAGAGGCAGTTCACTGTGAGCATATGCATTTCCTGAATACGTGCGCTGCGATGGGACGGAATACGGATCTCAACATCGTGAGGCCCTAATAGACCGGCCAACTCACCGCCGTCATACCCTGTCAGTGCGACGATAGTCATGTCGCGGGTCACTGCTGCTTCAACCGCTTTGACAATATCACGGCTGTTACCGCGGGTGGAAATAGCCAGTAAAACGTCTCCAGCTTGCCCCAGCGCGCGGACCTGTTTGGCGTAGATTTCTTCATGCAGGCGATCGTTAGCGATAGCCGTCAGCACAATGTTATCCGCACATAGTGAGATTGCGGGTAAGCTTGGACGTTCAGTTTCAAAGCGATTAATTAAGCTGGCTGAAAAATGCTGGGCATTCGCAGCAGAAGTACCATTACCGCAGCACAGTATCTTGTTACCGTTAAGCAGTGATTGCACCAGCGTCATGGCTGCGCGGGAAATCGCATCGGGCAGAGCTTCTGCGGCGGCAATCTGGGTTTGAATACTTTCAGTAAAGCAGGCTTTGATTCTATCCAGCACGTGATTTAGTCCAGTCAGTAAAATGTCGGCTGCGCTATGGCAGGCGTCAGTCTCAAAACAATCTTAATCCGCATTGAATGCATCACGCAGCCATTCTATCTGGCTACCCGTGATGGCTAAAACATCAAAACGGCAAGATGATGTGTCAAAGCTCGCATTTCTTCGTGCAAGCCAAAAAGAGGCGGCTTGTAATAAACGCCGCTGTTTTTGATGCGTCACGCTGGCCGCGGCTCCGCCAAACAGGGCGTTGCGACGGTAGCGCACCTCAACAAACACGATGGTCTGCTGGTCGCGCATGATCAGGTCAATTTCACCTTGTCGGCAAGCCGCGTTGGCCTCGACGAAAATTAACCCAGCTTTTTCGAGATAACGCCGGGCGAAGACTTCATAGTCTGCGCCACGTTCGCGCGTTGTCGCGTTTTTTTCTAACATCTGTACATCCTTGTACTTAAAAATCGGGGTAAATCCGATACCCCTTCAGCGATTTCAGCTTTGTCTTAAATCTTTGATTTAAGAAGAAACCGGCACCAGCGCGCCTTGGCTGTACTGCAACCACGGCAATTTGCGATGGATAACGCAGTTTTGGTTAGCACTCAGCTGGCCGGTGTTACCATTAATCTGGAAGCCAGGGATCTGACGCATTTGTGAGAAGTGGTTTGCCAAGTCCCATGCATCAATACCCATCGCGTAGAGGCGCACCAGCGAGTAGTCATTTTTAAACTGACCCGTAGCCTGCTGCATCAACGCTGGGTTGGTGCCCGCCAGCAGAGGGATGTCGCTGAACTGCACGCCTTCCATCTCCAGACGGTAATCCGGGCCTGCGCCTGCCTGATAGCTGCGCGAGCTGGCATAGACGGCTGGCTTGTTGCGTCCGCTGACCGCCAAATCAATCATCGGCTTAATCAGGGTTAACTCATCCTGCGTCGCCACGATATACACCGAATCCACATTACCTGATGCGCCGCCGCCGGTGGCCTGAGTGATCTGGTCATCGGTTGGTGGCGCAGGGATGGTGATGCCGCCAATGGTCACGCCCTGAGGCGCGGCCGCCGCAGCTTGCGCGCTGCTCGACACCGGCGTGCCGGTCAGGCGAATACCGCTACGAATGGTGGATTTCAGTTCAGCATACGAGCCGAGGCTCTGCTTCAGCACGGTCTGGCCACCCTGTTTCTGCCACTCGTCGGCAAAAGCCTGAGCGATGCGGTCGCCGAAGTTACCACGCGGCACCAACAACAGCGGTGCCTGACGGTGCTGCTGCCACATGTGGCGCGCGGCGTCCTGAGCTTCGTCTTCCGGAGAGAGCGCAAAGTAACAGATATTCGGGCTGCTTTTCTCAGTTTCTGGCTGATTCAGCGCTAAAACGTTCAGCGGAGTCTGATCTCCCGCCAAGCCGCTCACCTGATCCTTCAGCAATGGGCCGACGACGATAGTCGCGCCATCTTGCTGCGCCTGCGCCAGCAAGGCAGGGATTGGCTGGGTGCTGGTGTCATACACTTTTACCTGAGCACTAGGGTTAGCAGGCGTGGTTGGCTGCGGAGCCGCCGGAGCTGCCGCCGGAGCTGCTGCAGCCGGGGTCACTGCCGGTTGCTGCTCTTGGTCCGCGCCGTCCTGCTGGGCAGAAGGGCTAACGGCGGCATTCGGGTCAGCCGGAGCTGGAGCCGGTGCCGCGTTTGGATCTGCTGCTGGCTGCTGCTGCGCCGCTGGCTGCGCAGAAGGCAAACCGTTCATTGCCGCGTTGAAGCCTTGCTGAATGGCATTGCCATACACCTGCGCCGCGCCGCTCATCGGCAGGAACAGGGCAATCTTCTCAGTAGAAGAAGGTTGGAAGTTCAACACGCTGTTGAGCTGAGTCGGCAGAGTCTTGGCCGCCGGGTTCACTGGGTAACGGCGCTGCCAGTCCTTGATACCGGCTTTCAGCAGGTCTGGGTCTTGCTTGTTGCTCTGCCAAACGCTGAGCAGGTCCAGCCAGCCTTGCAGGGTGTTTTCATTCGCATTGATGGTGATGTTGCTAACATCCTGCGGCGTCATCTGAATCAGCGCGGCCCACGTGGCGTCAATGTTGTTCAGGTGCGGTTTGCCCTGCAACAGCGGCTCCTGCGCGATATAAGCACGCAGCAGGCCGAGGCTGGTGCGGCCTTGGCTGGCGTCGATTTGCGCCTGATAGAAACGCGCCTGCTGGTCGCTGTTCAGGTTTGCAGGATCAATTTTGCTCAGCGTGGTGGCCGCAGCTTGGAAATTCTGCTGGGCGACCTGCACTTCGGCGCTAACCAATTGCTGCTCCTGCGCCTGCACGGCGGTCAGGTTTTGCGGCAATTTGGCCAGTTGATCGGCTGCCTGAGGCACTTTGCCTTCGCGCAACAGGGCACGAACTGCAAGTAATTGCCAGTCAGCCTTGGTATCATCACCGCTTTGCTGGGCTTGCTGTAGATAATAGTCTGAGCTGCCCGTCGCTTTCGCCTGAACTGTTTCAGTCGGAGCTTGCGGTGCCTGGCTCGAACAACTGGCGAGAAGCATCGCCACGATAACGGCAGGGATCAAACGTCCCGTGCGGGTACGAAAAGTAGTTGAGGAAGGCATTCAGTTTCCAGTGATGTTTTTTTCAAGATGCTCAATATTAAATCGGCAATCCGGATGAAACAATGAATCAACACGATCAAGCAGATATTTCTGCATCAACGCTGTACATCGTACCGACACCAATCGGCAATTTAGGGGACATTACCCAGCGTGCATTGGCGGTGCTCAGCAGCGTAGATTTGATTGCGGCGGAGGATACCCGCCATACCGGATTACTGCTGCAACACTTCGCCATTAGCGCCAAAATGTACCCTTTGCATGACCATAATGAGCAGCAAAAAGCCGAGCATTTATTGGCAAAATTGCAGGATGGTCAAAGCATTGCGTTAGTTTCCGATGCCGGAACCCCGCTGATTAACGACCCCGGCTACCATCTGGTGCGCCGCTGTCGCGAAGCCGGTATTCGCGTGGTTCCACTGCCGGGTGCCTGTGCCGCGATTGCAGCGCTGAGCGCCGCCGGTTTGCCTTCGGATAAATTCTGTTACGAGGGTTTTCTGCCCGCCAAAACAAAATCACGCAAAGATGCTCTTCAGGCACTGATTGAAGAGCCTCGCACCCTGATTTTCTATGAATCCACTCACCGCCTGCTCGACAGCCTGCAAGATATGGTGGAAGTTTGGGGGCCAGATCGCTACGTCGTGCTGGCGCGCGAAATCACTAAAACCTGGGAAAATATCCGTGGCGACGCCGTCGGCGCGCTGCTCTACTGGGTAAAAGAAGATGAAACCCGCAAGCGTGGCGAAATGGTACTGATTGTCGAAGGCCATAAAGTGGATACCGAAGCCCTACCGGCTGAGGCGCTGCGCACGCTTGCGCTGCTGCAAAAAGAGTTACCGCTGAAAAAGGCCGCCTCGCTGGCCGCCGAGATCCACGGCGTGAAGAAGAATGCGTTGTATAAATACGCACTCGACCAGCAAGAGGGTGACAAGTAGGCCATTATGGCCTATCATCCGCGCCGGAGTTGACCAGACAGTCGCCGCTTCGTTGCCGTCCCTTTCGGGGGAGACAGATGAAGGGGAGGAAAGTCCGGGCTCCATAGGGCAGGGTGCCAGGTAACGCCTGGGAAGCGCGAGCTTACGACAAGTGCAACAGAGAGCAAACCGCCGATGGCCCACGCAAGTGGGATCAGGTAAGGGTGAAAGGGTGCGGTAAGAGCGCACCGCGCGGCTGGCAACAGTTCGTGGCATGGTAAACTCCACCCGGAGCAAGGCCAAATAGGGGTTCACATGGTACGGCCCGTACTGAACCCGGGTAGGCTGCTTGAGCCAGTGAGCGATTGCTGGCCTAGATGAATGACTGTCCACGACAGAACCCGGCTTAACGGTCAACTCCTCCAATACGAAAAGGCCCGTGTAACGCAAGTTGCACGGGCCTTCTTCATTTATAGTGTTTCTAGGTGAAGCTTATCGCGTCACACCGGCAGGTCAATGAGCAGAGCGCGCAGCGGGGTGCTGGCGGTCAGGCTGATTTCTGACTCACCTTGGATAAACGCGCCGTCGCCACACACCAGCTTCTGCTTCTCCTGACTCTCACCGCCCAAGGCGTCGATGCGACCGTGGATCGATTGCAGATAGGCCCGCGTGCCGCGTATCGGCAGGCTAATGCTCTCGCCTTCGCCCAGTTCAATATGATGGATCCACACCTGCTGGCGCAGCTGTAAGCTGCCTTGCTCGCCGTCTGGCGATGCCAACAGCAGGTGCGGCTGTTGGCCGACCTTAATCTGCTGGATCAGCGGATTCTCATGCTGCGGGCAGGCGTCCAGCCACAGCTGCATGCGAGTCAGCGGCTGGGTTGAACTCAGGTTCAGCTCGCTGTAGGCCACGTTGGTCTGGGTGGAGAGCAGCACGGCTTCGCCCTCGTTGACGCGAACGCTGTTGCCCTCGGCGTCGCGGTACTCCGCGCTGCCTTGCAGCACTAAATTCAGGATGTCCACCTGCGGGTAGGTGCGTGGCTGGAAGCTGGCACCCGGCGCCAGCACTTCCTGGTTGAGTACGCGCAGTGAGGCGTAGCCCATAAGTTTTGGGTCAAAATAGTGCCCAAATGAGAAGGTATAGCGCGCCTGAAGCCAACCAAAGTCAGCTGTGCCGCACTCTTTTGCAGTTCTGCTCTTAATCATTGCGGTCTGGCTCAGTTAAAAAATTTCCATACTTAAATGGTAAGCGTCTGGACGACTGATTGTTAGCCAGTTAATCTGGTCGGTATATTCAAATTTCCTGACAGAGAACCACATGGCTAAGGATCGCGCACTCACACTGGAAGCACTAAGGGTCATGGATGCTATCGACCGTCGCGGCAGCTTTGCGGCAGCGGCTGATGAGCTAGGCCGCGTGCCTTCTGCATTGAGCTACACCATGCAGAAGCTGGAGGAAGAACTGGACGTGGTGCTATTCGACCGTTCAGGTCATCGGACAAAATTCACCAACGTTGGCCGTATGCTGCTCGAACGCGGCCGCGTTTTGCTCGAAGCCGCTGATAAACTTACGGTAGACGCCGAAGCGCTGGCGCGCGGTTGGGAAACTCAAATCACTATCGTTTGTGAAGCGCTGGTTCCCGCCACCCAGCTGTTCCCGTTAATTGAAAAGCTGGCGCTGAAAGCCAACACGGAGGTGTCGCTGATAACCGAAGTGTTAGCCGGAGCCTGGGAGCGCCTTGAGCAGGGCCGCGCCGACATTGTTATCGCGCCGGATATGCACTTCCGTTCATCGTCTGAAATCAACAGCCGCAAGCTCTACAAGCTGATGAGTGTCTATGTCGCCGCGCCGGATCATCCGATTCATCTTGAAGCCGAGCCGCTGTCGGAAGTCAGCCGCGTGAAGTATCGCGGCATTGCGGTGGCTGATACCGCCCGCGAGCGCCCAACCCTGACCGTGCAGTTGCTGGATAAACAGCAGCGTTTAACCGTCAGCACCATTGAAGAGAAGCGTCAGGCGCTGCTGGCCGGTTTGGGTGTCGCCACTATGCCTTATCCGATGGTGGAAAAAGATATCGAAGAGGGGCGTCTGCGGGTAGTAAGCGCGGAGTACAACCGCGAGGCGGAAATTATTATGGCGTGGCGTCGTGACAGCATGGGCGAAGCCAAGGCGTGGTTCCTGCGAGAAATAGCCAAGCTGCTCGGCACCCGCGACGCCAACTAAGCTTGCTCCCCCTCGCCAGAAGGGGAGCATGCTGCTTAGCTAAAACGCAGGTCGCGGCCGTGCTCGGCATCTAAATCCTGCGCCGGGCCGGTGGAGATCACCCCGTGCGGATTGATGGTCGCGTGGCTGCGATAGTAGTGATTACGGATGTGCGCGAAGTCCACGGTTTCAGCAATGCCCGGCATCTGGTAGATGTCGCGCAGGAAACCGTAGAGGTTCGGGTAATCACTAATGCGATAACGGTCGCATTTGAAGTGCGTGACGTAGACCGGATCGAAGCGCACCAGCGTGGTCCACAGGCGCAGATCGGCCTCGGTCAGCTGGTTGCCGGTCAGATAGCGATGTTTCTCCAGCAGCGCCTCGGCGCGGTCCAACCCTTCAAACACGCCTTTAACCGCTTCGTCATAAGCTTCCTGCGAGGTGGCAAAGCCCGCTTTATAGACGCCGTTGTTAATCAGCGGATAGACCCACTCATTCACTTCATCAATGGCCGTGCGCAGGTTCTCCGGGTAGTAATCTCCGGCGCGCGCGCCTTGGGCATCAAAAGCGCTGTTGAACATGCGGATGATATCCGCCGATTCATTGCTGACGATGGTTTGCAGCTTTTTGTCCCACAGAATAGGCACGGTGACGCGGCCGGTATAGTCCTTCTGCGCCCGCAGATAGATTTCATAGGCGAAATTCAGGTGGTACAGGTCATCGCCGGTCGCAGCGGGGAAGTCAGTGGCGAAGGTCCAGCCATTCTCCAGCATCAGCGGATGCACCACGGAGACCGGGATCAGCTGATCCAGACCTTTCAGCGCGCGCATCAGCAGGGTGCGGTGCGCCCAAGGACAGGCGAGTGAAACATAAAGATGATAGCGATTCGGCTCGGCGGCGAATCCGCCTTTGCCGTGCGGACCGGCCTCGCCGTTGGGGGTTACCCAATTGCGAAACTGTGATTCCATGCGTTTAAAATGGCCGCCGGTGGATTTAGTGTCATACCAAACGTCATGCCATTTGCCTTCAACGAGTTGTCCCATGATCCCTCCTTCCCCGTGATATTTCGAGCTGAATCTTGGTTTGCTGCATTGATACAACGCGAATGATGCAGGGGAGATGTGCTGATAAAAATGAAAAGGGCGAGGTGAATAATCACATCGCCCATTCGTCTATTGAGTATAGCG
This sequence comes from Ewingella americana ATCC 33852, assembly GCF_000735345.1. Lineage (GTDB taxonomy): Bacteria > Pseudomonadota > Gammaproteobacteria > Enterobacterales > Enterobacteriaceae > Ewingella > Ewingella americana. The sequence goes on from NZ_JMPJ01000017.1 coordinate 103,603, forward strand.
GCACATTCTCATGTGCGAACTGTTACCAGTTTTTCTTGATCAGGCGGTCGATGCTGATTGCGCCCGGACCCGCTACGAACAGGGCGAAGAAGCCACCGGCGATAGACAGGTTTTTCATGAACATCATTTGGTTTACGGCAACAGCGAAATCAGTGTGGAAAATCAGTGCAGTCAGGATGGTGAAGATTGCAGTGATGAACGCCGTGGTGCGGGTCAGGAAGCCGAACAGAATGGCCAAGCCGCCGCCGAATTCAAGCAAAATGGTCAGTGGCAGCAGGAAAGATGGCACACCCATTGAGCTCATGTAAGCACCGGTTCCTGCGTAGTTGGTGATCTTGCCCCAGCCCGCAGTGATGAACAGAATCGGCATTAAGATACGAGCGATAAGCAGGACGGTATTGTTAACTTTGGTCATTTTCGACTCCGAAAAATGTTGCCCAAATTGGGCGACAATAATATTAACGGCACGTTCAGGTACTATCCCCATCCGTTACCGCGTCTGGTTGATGCTGGGATAGTAAGTGGAAAGTTGAACAGTTGTTAGCAAGTAAAACTGTCTATTATTATCAAATAAATTGAACTTCGAGACGGGAACTTAAAGAAACGGGCCAGTCGGAGAAACTCCAGACTGGCCCGTGGGGGAGCGCATTGTGGGTTGTTCAAAAACGAGTTAGTCGATTTTAATCAACAAGTTAGCGCTACGACTTTATAAAGTTACGGCGGAAAAGCTGCACGGTGCCCCAAATACCAAAGGCGCGACGCGACCAGCGAACCACTTTACTTGGATGTCGGATGCCGTAAATTGCCAGAACGCTGGAACCCAGCACCAGATACTTACGCATATCAATAAACTTCACCCAGCCGCGATCTACTTTTGCGGTTGCTTCGAGCCATTCGAGGCGGCCCGCAGACAACTCAGCGCGTTGGCGCTCGATTTTACGCAGCAGTTTTACTTTCTCGATAACGCGGTCAGGTGTGCTCATTGGTCATCCTTTTCCAGCAATGAACGGTCAATATCCAGCTGTTTGCGCGTCATGCTCAACAAAGTTGAACGTTTAGCTTTCGACAGCGTCCAGAGACCTAATACCACCGCCAAGAACAGTAAAACGCCCGTGGTGGTGCCCATTGCAACAAGTCGATAAGCCGGGTCGATTGCCCAGAACAGCACAACCAACAGGCTCATTAAACCGAAAGCGGTAAAGATTAGGGTGATGCCCGCCATCAGCAAGAGTTGGAAAATATTGGCCTTTTCCTCTTCCAGCTCAATGACGGCCAGTCTGACACGCGTTTCAACCATGCCCACCAAAACGGTGACAATGCGTTGCGCCGTATCAAGTATCCCTTTGCCCGGTCCTTGTGGCGGAGTCTTTATCGGTTCAGCCATAATTAACGGCGGGCTAGCAGAACGCCAATAACTACGCCGACGGCAGCACCAATACCAACGCCAGTCCAAGGTTTGTCATGCACGTAGTCGTCAGCGCGACCCGCGATTTCTTTCGAATGATGGGCCAGCTTGTCGCCAGTGTCACTCAGGCGAGAGCGGGTGTCTTTCAGCAGGCTTTCAGCCTTGCCGCGCAGCTTGTCTAACTCTGCTTTTGGCTTATCGGTGGAAGATTGAAGAACTTCTTCCAAGGTATCAGCCAACGATTTAAGTTCCGCGCGCAGATTTTCTGAGGTGGTGTTCTTAGCCATGTTTATATCACTCCATACGTTAACTGATGCGAACTTTTAACATAGCGGATATCTGGGTTATCGCAACTTAGGCACCTGATTTAAGGGAAAAAGCCCCGTATTTAAGGAAAAGCCTAAGTCAGACAACGCCGTTTCTCCGCTATGAACGGGGAAAAACGGTCTGGCATGGGCTAATTATTGGCCCTGTGCTTCTTTCAGTTCAGATTGAGCTTCATCCAGCTTGTGCTGTTTCTTCTCAATTTTTTTGCTGTCGCCCGTGGCCTGAGCTTCTTTCAGCTCTTGCGCACGCTCTTCAACTTTCTTCTGTTTTTCAGCAACATGCTTTTCGTATTCAGCTTTGAGACCGGCGTCAGTACAGTGCGCTTGGTTCTCGCTCAAGGCTTTTTGCAGGCCAGCGATCTGGTCTTTATTGTTGTGCTGATGTGCGTAATCAAGTTGGGTTTTGATTTGCTGTTGTTTAGTGGCGCAAGTCTGCGGCTGCGAAGCAGCGAAAGATGCGGCAGAAAAAGCAAAAAGCGGTATAGCGAACAGCGCGGATAAACGCAGATTCATGAGGGTGTCTTCCTTAGTCATTGTGAAACGCTGGAGCATTTCTTCCGTTGGTAAAGCACTGAAAAACGTCTTATCGAAATGGGTCGACAGAAAAAATGCGCCGTCTTGGCACAGATAATTTTTCAATACAGTGAGATGAAGTATAACAGCAGATGATGGATGCGCTTAGGGGAGGATTCCGAAAGCGCCAAAGGATTAGCCGAGCTTAAGCTGATCGCGGGTGAGTTTATGCACCCAAAGCTGCGGCTGCGGTGGATCGCAGCGTTGAATCGAGAAGCCCAGCGGCAAAATATCCATCAGGGCGTGTTCCGCCAGTTCGCGCTGTTCTAATGAATCCAGCTCGACAATCAATCCATCATCCACTGGGGTAATGCTCTGAATGCGGATCCCGCGCTGGTTGAGGCTTTGATAGACATAAAAGCCGTCCGGCAGCGATACGCCAGCCCGCACAGGGCGAATCTGTAACGCGTTGGTGTTGTGCGGCATGCGGGCGACGGCAAATCCAATCACAATTGCTACCAACACCAGCGAAAGCAAGGTGATAGGCCACAGGATTGAGCGTTTAATCGGTTTGATTTTCACGGTGCCTTGTTGCCCTTTTTCAAACGATCGGCCTGTTTTTTACGCCACAACAGCAGCAGTGAGCCGCCGAGGCCGCCGACCAACAGCACCACCGGCAGCAACATCAGGCAGTTCATCAGCTGATCTTCATACTTCAAGAACAGCGGCGTCTTGCCTAAGAAGTAGCCGAGGGTGGTCAAAATCAGGATCCACAGCAGGCCGCTCATCCAATTGAAGAATTGGAAACGCGCGTTGCTCAGCCCTGACAGGCCCGCGATGGTTGGCAATAAGGTTCTGACGAAGGCCAGAAAGCGGCCCACCAGCAGTGCGGAAAGCCCGTGGCGGTGGAACAGGTTGTGCGCCCGCTCGTGGTACTGCACCGGAAGATGCGCCAGCCAGCCTTGTACTATTCGCGTGTTGCCTAGCCACTTGCCCTGAATATAACTCAGCCAGCAGCCGAGGCTGGCGGCGGTGGTCAGCAGCACAATGGTGAGCGGGAAATTCATGGCGTCTTTGGCAATCAACACGCCGACTAAAATCAACAAGCTGTCGCCAGGCAGGAAGGCGGCGGGCAGCAAACCGTTTTCAAGGAAGATAATCAAAAATAGAACGGTATAAAGCGTCCAGACCAGCGAAGGATTGGCCAGGGTTTCATAATCTTGTTGCCATAAGGCATCGATAAGCGAACTAATGATTTCCATGTACTTTTGCGAAACTCCATCGTTTTCAGTTAACCCGCCTGAATCGACTGCGGAGCAAGCATGCTCTACGCGAGACTTTCAGACCGAGAAGTACGCCTTTCCCTGGCGCTGCGTCCGGGGCCACTCTTGCCCAAAACGCCGTGAGTATTGATACATGCAGTATAGGAATTGATACAAAAGGCCGGTTGATCACAGGCAATCAAACGCATCTTTAGTGCAAAAAAAACCTTCTAACCTTTATTTTCCCTAATCTTTATGTGGATGTTTTGAGGGTTTCCTCGCCGTGAACGCATTTTGTCGCTCGGCGCAGAGGTAATAAAAGTCGTCTAACTGTAACAAAACAACCACCGTTGAGACAGGTAAATATACCTGCTTGAGCGCATTGGTTTAAGTTCGCAACGCCATACGGGGCGCGCTTTTACACTCGCTGACACAACTCGACAATGGCTGACAGCTAGAGGCTTATTTTTCTGACAAATAGGTAGGATTTTGCATGGAGAAGTGATGAAAGCAGGTCAAGAAATCGACCTGCCAGAAAAGCGGGATTATTTGCTGTCGAGGGGAGTGTGGACATTCAGCGGCGGCGAATCGAGATGCACCACCGGGTTTTCTGAGTACATATAGCGATCAACGTTGAATTCAAAGTCATCGCTGGTGGCGCGGAACAGCATCTGCTTGGTGTTTTCCAGATGCTGCCACATCGCCAGCTTGGCCGCGTGCGGATCGCGGCGGATCAGCGCCTTCAAAATTTTGTCGTGATCTTCACACCAGCCTTCGATCGACTTCTCATCAATATGCTCGTGCAGCTTGCGCCAGTAAGGGTTCTGCCGACGCTGGCTCCACATCTTCTCGACGATGATCGCCATGGCGCTGTTTTGGGTAGATTGCGCCACCTGAATGTGAAATTTCAAATCCCACTCTGAATCGCGGAAACGGTCTTCGAGCCGCGCCTGTTCTTGGATCTCCATCAAGCGGATGATGTCCTGCTTGGTCACCTGCGTGGCGGCGAACTCGGCAATATTACTCTCAATCAGCTGCCGCGCCTGTAGCAGCTCAAAGGGGCCCGCCGCGCCGAAATCAAGGCCGGTGCCGCCGCTGCCTGCTACCACCAGATGCTTCTGCTGGTTGGACATCACGTGAATGCCCGAGCCTTTGCGCACCTCCACGTAGCCTTCTACTTCCAGCATGATGATGGCTTCGCGCACCACGGTGCGGCTGACATTCATCTCTTCCGAAATCAGACGTTCGGCGGGCAACTTCTCGCCGACCGGATAAACGCCACCCTCAATTCTCTCTTTGAGCGTCGCGGCCAGTTGTTGATAAAGACGTCTGGTTTCAGTGGGTTCCATGATTTTACTCTTCATCACTTTGATAAATTGAATTGCGCGGGACTAGCGTTCCAAACTTGTTATACCAGTATACGAGGAAGTGCAGGGCGATGCACCGTGCAACTCAAGTGAAAACCGGTATGCCTTGCACAAGACATACCGGCGGAGACGAGTTTTAGACTTTCGCGGGCTGCAACGGCTGGGCAACAGGCTCAACCGCCGAGCGATTTTGCAATACGGTCCAGATAACAATCGCGCCAAGCAGGTCAAATACCGACAGCGCGGCAAACAGCGGGCTGAAGCCCAAGGTGTCAGCCAGTGCGCCGACCACTAAGGCGAACAGCGTGCTGGCGGTCCACGCGGCCATGCCGGTTAAACCATTGGCGGTCGCCACTTCGTTACGGCCAAACACGTCAGAGGAGAGGGTGATCAGCGCGCCAGACAGCGACTGGTGGGCAAAGCCGCCAACGCACAGTAGGGCGATGGCCGCGTAAGGGCTGGCGAACAGGCCAATCATCCCCGGACCAATCATCAGCAGCGCGCCCATGGTCACCACCAGTTTGCGCGAGACAATTAGGTTCACCTTGAAGTATTTCTGGAATAACGGCGGCAGATAGCCCCCCACGATGCAGCCCAAATCGGCGAACAGCATTGGCATCCAGGCAAACATCGCAATATGCTTGAGGTCGAAGCCATAGGCTTTAAACATAAACAGTGGGATCCACGCGTTGAAGGTCCCCCACGCCGGTTCTGCCAGAAAACGCGGCAGCGCGATGCCCCAGAACTGGCGATTACGAAGGATTTGCCACGCCGACATCTTCTTACTGTTTGAGGTTTGATGCTGCGCTTCTTGACCACCCAAAATGTATTCGCGCTCAGGCTCGCTCAGCTTCTTCTGGTCTTTCGGGTGCTTATAAAACACCAGCCAGCACACCGCCCACACCAGACTCAGCACGCCGGTAATGACAAACGCCATCTGCCAGCTGTGCATCACAATTGCCCACACCACCAGTGGTGGCGCAATCATGCCGCCGATGGACGAGCCGACGTTGAAGTAGCCCACCGCGATGGAGCGCTCTTTGGCGGGGAACCACTCGCTGCTGGCTTTCAGGCCTGCCGGGATCATCGCCGCTTCAGCCATACCTACCGCGCCACGGGCGATAGCCAAGCCGCCCCAGCTGCTGGCCAGCGCCGTCGCCATACAAAACAGCGCCCACATGATGGCAAACATGGCGTAGCCCACTTTGGTGCCCATCACGTCCAGCACGTAGCCCGCCACGGGTTGCATGATGGTGTAACATGCTGAATAAGCAGCAATAATATAAGAATATTGTTGAGTGGTGATATGCAGTTGATCTTGTAATGTCGGTGCCGCCACGGCGATGGCATTACGTGTTAAATACCCCAGAACAGTACCGACGGTCACCAGTGCGATCATGTACCAGCGTAACCCTTTAATCTTACCCATTTCGTTCTCTCCAACCCATGTAGTCGGCGATGGCTCGATACGGCCACTGCGCGAATAGCTCCGCCTGACGGCGGGCCTCGGCTTTATTGCTTTCTTAGTTTTTTCCTTTGCCCAGCGAACGGTTCGCTAAAAAATGCCCAAACAACGGTGCCGTCGAGGTGGCAGGATCTCGGCGGCACATTTGTTCGGGCAAAATTACGATAACTTGTCATACAGATTTAAAATTTGAATGACATCACAAAACCACATTTGAATAGTGTGGATAATGTGCGCTGGCTACATAAATTGATAAAAACCTTAAATATCAATCATATTTGAATTTTTTTATTATTTCTCAGCTTATTAGAGAGGCGAGCGCCGCGACAAATAGCGCTGGACGATAAGTTAAATTGGTGTGATAACTTTGCATCAAAGAGAGATAACTCAAATTCACATCAAGGCGAGGAACCCCAAGATGGCGCAGTTTTTAACTGAAGATTTCCTGCTCGATACCGAAGTCGCACGTCGCCTGTACCACGACTATGCGAAAGATCAGCCGATTTTTGACTATCACTGTCACCTGCCGCCGGAACAGATTGCGCAGGACTATCAGTTTAAAAACCTCTACGACATCTGGCTGAAGGGGGATCACTACAAGTGGCGCGCCATGCGCACCAACGGCATGGCCGAGCGCCTGTGTACCGGCGACGCCAGCGACCGCGAGAAGTTTGATGCTTGGGCCGCCACCGTGCCTCACACCCTCGGCAACCCGCTCTATATCTGGACTCACCTCGAGCTGCGCCGCCCGTTCGGCATTATTGGCAAACTGCTGTCGCCGAAAACTGCCGATGAAATTTGGGAGCGCGGCAATGAGCTGCTGGCACAGAAGAGCTTCAGCGCGCGCGGCATCATGAAGCAGATGAATGTGAAGATGGTCGGCACCACCGATGACCCGATTGACTCACTGGAGCACCATAAAACCGTCGCCGAAGATGGCAATTTCGACATCAAAGTGCTGCCAAGCTGGCGTCCGGACAAGGCGTTCAACATTGATGCCGCTGGCTTCAACGATTACATCAAGCGCCTTGAGCAGACTTCAGATACCGCCATTTCGCGTTTTAGCGATGTCTGCGACGCGCTGAAAAAACGCATGGATCACTTCGCGGCGCACGGCTGCAAAGTGTCAGACCACGCGCTGGACGTGGTGGTCTATGCCGAAGCTGACCCGGCCACGCTGGACGGCATTTTGTCTCGTCGTCTGAGCGGCAGCCTGCCGAGCAAAGAAGAGAGCGCGCAGTTCAAAACCGGCGTGTTGTTGTTCCTCGCTTCTGAATACCAGCGCCGCAACTGGGTGCAGCAGTACCACATCGGCGCGTTGCGCAATAACAACACCCGCATGTTTGAGCTACTGGGTGCCGATGTCGGCTTTGACTCTATTAATGACCAGCCACTGGCCGAGCCGCTGTCGAAATTGCTGGGCGCGCAGGGGATGAACGGCGGCTTGCCGAAAACCATTCTTTACTGCCTGAACCCGCGTGATAACGAAGTGCTGGCAACCATGGCGGTGAATTTCCAAGGCGACGGCATTCCGGGCAAAGTGCAATTTGGCTCCGCGTGGTGGTTTAACGACCAAAAAGACGGCATGCAGCGCCAGATGATCCAGCTCGCCAACATGGGGCTGCTCAGCCGCTTCGTCGGCATGCTGACTGACAGCCGCAGCTTCCTGTCCTATACGCGCCATGAATACTTCCGCCGCATCCTGTGCCAGATGATAGGTCGCTGGGTGGAAGAGGGCGAAGCGCCGAACGACATCGCGCTGCTCGGTAACATGGTGAAAAACATCTGTTTCGACAACGCCAAAAGCTACTTCGCGATTGAGCTTAACTGAGAGTGACGCACAGCATGACTGACACGGCGACTATGCAAAGCACCATTACTATTCACCCTGCTGATAATGTCGCCGTGGCACTGCGCGATCTCACCTGCGGAGAAATCACCGAAACCGGCACAGCCTTGCTGCAAGAGGTGGTGCGCGGCCATAAGTTCGCGTTGCGCCCGATTGCCGCCGGAGAGCACATCATCAAATACGGCTTGCCGATTGGTCATGCGCTGGTGGACATCGCTGCCGGAGAACACATTCATTCGCAGAATGCCAAAACCAACCTCAGCGATCTCGACGCGTATCAGTACCAGCCGGAATTCGCCGCCGTGCCTGAGCAAAAGGGCGATCGCGAGGTGCAGATTTACCGCCGCAAAAACGGTCAGGTCGGCATTCGCAACGAGCTGTGGCTGATACCAACCGTCGGCTGCGTGAATGGCATCGCCAAGCAGATCCAGCAGCGTTTCCTCAAAGAAACCCAGCAGGCTGAAGGCATAGACGGGGTTTACCTGTTCACACATCAACTGGGCTGTTCGCAGCTCGGCGATGACCATATCAACACCCGCACCATGTTGCAGAACATGGTGCGCCATCCCAACGCGGGCGCGGTGCTGGTGATTGGTTTAGGCTGTGAAAACAATCAGGTGGACGTGTTCCGCGACACCTTAGGTGAAGTCGATGAAGCTCGCGTGCGCTTTATGGCGTTGCAGAAATTCGATGATGAAGTTGAGGCGGGCGTCGCACGTTTGCACGAGCTTTACGCCGCGATGCGCAGTGATCAACGCCAGCCGGGCAAACTGAGCGAGCTGAAATTCGGCTTAGAGTGCGGCGGGTCTGACGGGCTGTCGGGCATCACCGCCAACCCGCTGCTCGGGCGTTTTTCGGATTACACCATTGCCAACGGCGGCACCACGGTGCTGACCGAAGTGCCGGAAATGTTCGGCGCGGAGCGCATTCTGATGAGCCGCTGCCGTGACGAGGCCACCTTCGACAAAACCGTCAGCATGGTGAATGACTTCAAACAATATTTCATTTCCCACAACCAGCCGATTTATGAAAACCCGTCGCCGGGCAACAAGGCGGGGGGTATCACTACCCTTGAGGAGAAGTCGCTGGGCTGTACGCAGAAAGCCGGGCATAGCCCGATTGTCGACGTGTTGAAGTATGGCGAACGTCTGACCGCGCACGGCTTGAACCTGCTGAGTGCGCCGGGCAACGACGCCGTCGCCACCAGCGCGCTGGCCGGGGCAGGCTGCCACATGGTGTTGTTTAGCACCGGGCGCGGCACGCCTTATGGCGGCTTTGTGCCGACGATAAAACTGGCCACCAATAGCGAACTGGCGGCCAAAAAACCGCACTGGATCGACTTCGACGCCGGGCAGTTGATCCACGGCGTAAGCATGGATCAGCTATTGGACAGCTTTGTGGATCTCATTGTGAAGATTGCCAGCGGCCAGCAGACCAAGAACGAGCTGAATGATTTTCGCGAGTTGGCGATTTTTAAAAGCGGCGTGACGCTGTAAACGTCGGCGAGGCAGTGAGAGAAGGATCGGCGAGTGCCGATCCTTTTTTTTATTAATCCAGCTTCAGCGGCGGCAACTGAGCGAAGATGCTCAGTAGACCTTCCCCCCAGCCTTTACGGATCATGTCGAAATACGGATGTTCTTCAGTGATGCGATGCTGTTGTGCCGCACTGTAGCTATCGGTTTGATAAATCATCACGTCCAGCGGCAGGCCCACGGAAAGATTACTGCGCAGGGTCGAGTCCATCGAAATCAGCGCGCACTGCATTGCCTGCTCCAGCGGCGTGGTGTAGGTCAGCACGCGGTCGATAATCGGCTTGCCGTACTTGCTTTCTCCCACTTGGAAATAGGGCGTGTCGTGGGTCGCTTCGATGAAATTGCCCTGCGGATAAACGTGGAACAGCCGCAGCCCTTCGCCCTTAATCTGCCCGCCTAACAGCAAGTTACAGCTGAAATCGGTCATACCGCCCTGATTGGCGCCGCTGTCGCGGGCAATCACTTCTCTCACCGTTTCCCCCAGCAGGCTGGCGGCGTCGTACATCGACTCCACGTTGAGCATATTCTCGCGGTCGGGGTCCAGACAGCGGCGGTGCAGCAGGCTGATGATGCTCTGTGTGGTCGCCAAATTTCCGGCACTTTGGATAACCAGCATCCTCTCATCGCTTTGATGAAAAACATGCAGTTTGCGGAAGGTGGAGATGTGGTCCACCCCGGCATTGGTGCGCGAATCTGAGACAAAAACCAGACCAGAGGACAAGCGCATGGCCACACAGTAAGTCATCGAAATCTACCTTTTCAGTAAGTCAGGGTCATTGGGGAATATCGAGCATTTGAACCGCCGCGACGGTATGCATATCTTCGCACCCTCCGCCTAACCGGACGCCACGCACCGGGCACGCATCAAGATAATCGATACCAATGGCGAGTTTCAAATGCTGATTAGGCTGGCAGGTGTTGTTGGTCACGTCGAAGCTCTGCCAGTGGCCGTCGAGCCATGCCTCGGCCCAAGCGTGCATGGCCACGTGGGTGGAATCCTCGGTGTAGAGATAGCCACTGACGTAGCGCGCCGGGATGCCCAAACTGCGGCAGCAGGCGAGGAACACGTGGGTGTGGTCCTGACACACTCCCTGTTGGGCGGAAAACGCCTGCGAGGCGCTGTCTTTCACCGTGGTGGTGCCGGGGCTGTAAGGCATTTTCATCAACAGTTCGCCCATCAAGGCGCGCAGGCTCTCATGCTGGGCCTGCGGGCGATAATAGCGGCTGGCAAAGTCGCGGATCGCGCCGTCGGCCTGCGTCAGCGGGCTGGTGCGCAGGAAGACCAGCGGCGATAAATGCCCGCAGTTGTCATCCTCGACGTTATCTTCGATTTCCACCACGCCGTTGGCTTCAATGGTGATCGCCTGATGCGGCTGGTCCAGCGTCAGCACGTGCAGCACGTTGCCATAGGCGTCCAGCGTGCGGGTGGCGAACTCCGGCAGGGTTAAATCCCACGACAAAATCTTCTGATGGCTGGAGTCCTGTGGGGTGAGGCGCAGATACTGGGTGCTGCGTTTCACCTGCTGGGCATAGGTGTAATGCGTCTGATGACTGACATTAAGCTTCATTATTGTGCCTCCAGATAAGTGTGGTGAATGCTTTCGGCAATGGCATTGGTTTGGCTCAGGAATTGCGCCAGCCATTCGCGCAGGCCCACCGCAAGAATGTCGTCGAGGGTGCTGAAACGCAGTTCGGCGTGCAGAGTGTGAACCAAGCGGCGCGGCAAGTTGCCGGTGCGCCCGCCAATCAGCTCCAGCTGTTCGGCCATGATCTCCACGCAGGCCAGCAGCGAGCGCGGCAGTTCGCGGCGCAGGATCAGCAGGTCGGCAATGGTCTCGCGGCTGATTTGCTGCTTATAAAGCGTGTGGAAAGCCTCGCGGGCGCTGACTGCGCGCAGCAAGGTGTCCATTCGGTAATATTCGCGCACCGGGTCTTCATCGGCGTCGAGCAGCTGGTTTTTGGCGTCCAGCAGCCGAGCCGTGCTGTCGGCGCGTTCCAGCATGGTGCCAAGGCGAATAAAATAGAGCGCGTCGCTGCGCAGCAGGGTGCCGAACATGGCGCCGCGGAACAGGTGCGAACGCTCCTTTACCCAGTCGAAAAAGGCGTCTGCGCCGACCGACGCCACGCCTTGGCGGCGGATCTGCTTCATCTCAATCCACGAGGCGTTAATGCTCTCCCACACTTCCGACGACAGGCTGCCGCGCACCGCGTGGGCGTTGTTCCACGCCATCTGCATGCAGCTGAAAATGCTGCTGTGGTTAAGGCTGTCCAGCGCGAAGAAGTTGAGCAGATTGCTCATGCTGACCTGCGGATAGTTGTCGCTGAACAGCTGGCGGGTGCCGGTGAGGGTCAGCGGCACCAGTAAATCGTTCTGCTCATCTTCCAGCTGGGATTTGTCGCGAATAGACATCATCGACAGCTTGTTGGTGACGTCGAGCAGGCGGGCAATGTTCTCGGCGCGCTCCAGATAGCGCGCCATCCAGTACAGCTCGCTGGCGGTTCTGCTTAGCATGCGTCATCCTCCGCAACTTGGCCGTTGACCGGCTCATCCTCTAACACCCAAGTATCTTTGGTCCCGCCGCCCTGCGACGAGTTGACCACTAGCGAACCTTCGGCCAGCGCCACGCGGGTTAAGCCGCCGGGCACCAGACGCACCTCCGCGCCGGTGAGCGCAAAGGGGCGCAGGTCGATATGGCGCGGGGCCAGCCCGTTGCCGACAAAGGTCGGGCAGGTGGAGAGCGCCAGCGTTTCCTGCGCGATGTAGTTCTGTGGGCGGGCTTTGAGCAGTTCGCGGAAACGCTCGATCTCCGCTTTGCTGGCGGTCGGCCCAATCAACATGCCGTAGCCGCCAGCGCCGTGAACCTCCTTCACCACCATTTTTTCCAGATTCGCTAGCACGAAGCTCAGGGCTTTTTCGTCGCGGCACTGCCACGTCGGCACATTATTGAGGATCGGATCTTCCGCCAGATAGAAGCGAATCATCTCCGGCACATAAGGGTAGATGGACTTGTCATCGGCGACGCCGGTGCCGATGGCGTTCGCCAGCACCACGCCACCGGCGCGATAGACCGAAAGTAGCCCCGGCACGCCGAGCATGGAGTCAGCGCGGAAGGCCAGCGGGTCGAGGAAGGCGTCATCAATGCGGCGGTAAATCACGTCTATTTTGCACGGGCCGGAGGTGGTACGCATAAACACTGCGCCATCTTTGACAAATAAATCAACGCTTTCCACCAGCTCGACACCCATCTGCTGGGCGAGGAAGCTGTGCTCGAAATAGGCGCTGTTGAAACGCCCTGGCGTCAGCACCACCACGGTCGGGTCATTGACCGGCGTGCTCTCGCGCAGGGTTTGCAGCAGGTGGGAAGGGTAGCGCGACACCGGCGCGATGCGCTGCTCGGCGAACAGTTCAGGATAGAGCCGCATCATCATTTTGCGGTTTTCCATCATATAAGAGACGCCGGACGGCGTGCGCAGGTTGTCTTCCAGCACGTAATATTCGCCATCGCCGCCGCGCACCATGTCGGTTCCGGCGATGTGCGCATAGGTGTTGCGATGCAGATCTACCCCCTGCATGCAAGGCTGGTACTGCTCGTTGGCGAGCACCTGCTCGGCAGGCACGATGCCTGCTTTGAGTATCTTCTGGTCATGATAGATGTCATGTAGAAAGGCGTTAAGTGCCTCAACGCGCTGGCGAATGCCGAGATCTAACATCTTCCACTCATTGGCCGGAATGATGCGCGGCACGCTGTCAAACGGAATCAGCCGCTCCGCGCCGTCATCCTCGCCATAAACATTAAAGGTAATCCCCACCCGGTGAAACAGCAGCGCGGCTTCCTCTTTTTTGCGCTGTACGGCCTGTTGATCGGCCTGCTGTAACCATTGCCAGTAAGCTTGATAATGGTCGCGGTGTTGCCCCTGCGCCATTAGCATTTCATCAAAAAAGGGTGAATCAGAAAGCTCGATATTAATCATATTCACCTCACTGACAGGACAGGCTGCTTCATTGTTTTTAGATACACACCATGGATCAGGCATAAACCATGCCAGCGTGCAAAAACCCTTCATCATTCGCACTATCTCTTTGTTGGCTGCACTCATTCACCCCAGTCACTTACTTGAGTAAGCTCCTAGGGATTCATGACTTTGCCGCCTCGATATAGCTCGAATGATTTCGGGTTAGTGCATAAAAACGTGAGTAAAAGAGGCTATTTCGCGCTATTTCAGTGCGCCAGATAAGGCGGCTGCCTGAATACAGGGCAGAAAACGGGCAGATGTCTTAAGTATGGTCGCTGATGAGGCAATGACAATGTGGCGGGGAGTGGGGCGGAAAAAGGCATAAAAAAGCCAGCCCGCAGGCTGGCTATTGCACGGCGCGAAGGTCGAATTAACGACGAACGGCGATGGCTTCGATTTCGATTTTCACGTCTTTCGGCAGACGAGCCACTTCAACGCAAGAACGGGCCGGGAATGGCGCGTTGTGCTCGGTGAAGAAAGCTTCGTAAGTGGCGTTAACGGTGGCGAAGTCATTCAAATCTTTCACGAAAACGGTGGTTTTCACGATGTCTGAGACTTTCAGGCCAGCGGCTTCAACGATCGCCTGAACGTTGACCAGAGACTGACGCGCTTGGGCTGCGATGTCATCGGCAACTGCGCCAGTTTTTGGATCAACCGGGATCTGGCCGGAAGTGATGATCATGCTGCCCAGATCAACGCCCTGAACGTAAGGACCGATAGCTGCTGGTGCATTTTCAGTGCTAATTTCGCGGGACATAGTGTCTCCTGATTTAAGTGATAAGGAAGGATAGCTTGCCGACAGTATAAAGGGCGCAGATGAAAAGTCATTACGCCCGATCACGTCACGGCTTATTCTTCGCTGCTCATCACCACCTGATGCTCGAACTCTTTCTCGCAATATTTGCATTGCAGGTGCACTTCGCTCTGGCGCTGCTTGACGCTAAAGCTCGAGGCCACCGGCTCAGAGCGGCTGATGCAGTTGCTGTTCGGGCAGTGCAGCACGCCGTCGATACGGTCCGGCAGGCTTGGGGTCAGCTTCTTCACCACTTCGTAATCGTCGATGCGGTTCACCGTGGCTTTCGGCGCGTAGACCGCCAGCTGGTTGACCTGCTGCTCGGTCAGGAAGGTGTTTTCGATTTTAATGATGTCTTTGCGGCCCAGCTCGTTCGACGGCAGATTCAGACCGATGGTGATGCGCTGGTCGGTTTCAGTCAGCTTAAACAGCGACAGCAGCTTGAAGCCTACCTGAGCCGGAATATGGTCGATGACGGTGCCGCATTTGATGGCTTCAACCTGAAGTTTATTATCGTGAGTCATGCTGTTTTCTCCTCAAGTTTAGTGGGCAGTGTCGGCGTTAAGAACCAGTGCCAGCAAGGCTTGGCGGGCATAAATGCCGTTACCTGCTTGCTGGAAGTACCAGGCGTAAGGGGTTTTATCGACGTCGGTGGTGATTTCGTCGATGCGCGGCAGCGGGTGCAGCACTTTCAGGTGCGGCTGGGCACTCTGCAGGTCATTGGCGCGCAGGATGAACTGGGCTTTGACGTTGGCGTACTCCGACGGGTCCAGACGCTCTTTCTGCACGCGGGTCATGTAGAGAATATCCAGCTCCGGCACCACCTCGTCGATGCTCTGATGCAGGCTGTACTCAATGCCTTTCTCTTCCAGCAGGGAGAGAATGTAGCCCGGCATCGCCAGCGCGTCCGGGGCGATAAAGTAGAAGCGGTTGCCTTTGAATTTCGCCAGCGCCTGCGCCAGCGAGTGGACGGTGCGGCCATATTTCAGGTCACCGACCATGGCTATCTTGATGTTGTCGAGACGGCCCTGAGTCTCGCGAATGGTAAACAGGTCGAGCAGGGTCTGCGTCGGGTGCTGGTTGGCACCGTCCCCGGCATTAAGAATGGGAATACCACCGGAGAATTCAGTGGCTAAGCGCGCCGCCCCTTCCTGCGGGTGGCGCATGACGATGGCGTCCACGTAGGTGCCAATCACTGAAATGGTGTCGGCCAGCGTTTCGCCTTTCTTGCCAAGCGAGGTGTTGGAGCCGTCGGCAAAGCCAACTACTGAAGCGCCAAGACGGTGGATTGAGGTTTCGAACGATAAGCGCGTGCGGGTCGAGGCTTCGAAGAAGCAGCTGGCAATCACCTTATGCTTCAACAGTTCGGGCTGTGGATTGGCTTTCAGGCTGGCCGCGGTGTCGAGCACCAGTTCTAACTCTTCACGACTGAGATCGTTGATCGAGATGATGTGTTTTTGGTACAGCGGATTAGCCATGACGTATTTCCTCAGCAGTTACGGTTCTTAAACCTCAAATTCTGGACAAAAAAAAGCCCCTTCAATGAGGGGCTTTCAATAATTCAGTGATGCAACGGAAGAACAACGGCAGCGGGCTGCCTTCAGGTACGGCGTGTTGAGTATGTTTTTTAACATCACAAACCTGACAATTGTTCATGGGTTCTCCCGGCAAATTGTGGCGCATTATACGCGCAGATTTTCATGCTGCAAGCGAAAATCGGCCTGAATCGAAGCAAAAAAGCAAACGATTGGCAGCCCACTTACCGTTTGAAGATTTTCATTCTCCAGCGACGCATGCGCCCCAGACGCTCCGGCGCCTTCAGCTTGTGCTTGATCCACACCACCTGCCACGGCTGGAGACGCGTCTGGCCGTCGAAAGGCACATCGGCAATCAAATCCTTGCCTTCAATCGCCAGTTTGACCACCTGCGTTTGGTTGCTGATATTGAACACGCAGGTGATTTTGTCTTCCGTCAGCGGGTCATAGCGCTCCATGGCAAATAGCGATTTCCCCATGTCGAACACCCGCTGTCCGGCCTGTGGCGAGAAGGCCGGATGGGCGCGACGGTGCTTGATAAGATTACTCAGCCCGTAAAACACCTTCGAGCTTAGGCTGTTGGTTTTTTCCAGCCCGGCCTCCACTTGGTCCAGCTTGAGCTTCTTGCGATTAATGCGGCGATTCAGCCCCGACTGGTGCATGCCGTCGAGGTCGTTTTCGCTGCCCAGCAGGCTGTGGATATAGATTGCCGGCACGCCGATGAAGGAGAGCAGCAGGGCCTGCGCTGCGAGGAATTTGCGCGCTTTGGTGTCGACGTCGTCATCCGGCTCGGTCAGGGCGCTGAGGAAGTTGATGTTCAACTCGTAGGGCGAGTGGGTGCCGTCGCCGTTGTCTTTGTAGGAGACGCGGCCCTCTTTGCGCAAGGTCTCCTGCGCCATGTATTTGCGTTCATCGTCGCTGAGGAAGGTTTCGGTCGGGCGCAGGCCGATGCCGTCGTGGCTGGCTAAAAAGTTGAAATAGGTGGTTTCCGGGTAGCGCGCCTCGGCGTTGAGGCTCTGTGCCCACTGGGTTAGCGTGGTGGTGTCTTGGCGCAGGAAGGCGTGCAGGGTCAGCGGCGGCAGCGGGAACTGGTACACCATGTGGGCTTCGTCGCCTTCGCCAAAGTAGCTGATGTTCTCGTGATGCGGCACGTTGGTTTCGGTGATCAGCCGCGTGCCGGGGATCACTTCATCCAGAATGGTGCGCCACACCTTGATGATGTTGTGCGCCTGCGGCATATGGATACAGCTGGTGCCGACCTCCTTCCAGATGTAGCCAATGGCGTCGAGGCGAATCGACTGCCCGCCGCTGGCGGCGTATTGCAGCAGCACGTCGATGCTCTCCAGCAGCACCTGCGGATTTTTGAAATTGATGTCGACCTGATCCTCGCTGAAGGTGGTCCACAGATACAACTCGGTGCCGTCGGCTTTGATAAATGGCGTCAGCAGCGGCAGAGCACGGGGGCGCACCACGCGGCTGTAATCCAGCTCTGGGTTGGAGTCGATAAAGTAATCTTTGTAGTAAGGATCGTCGTGCAGATAGCCTTTCATCCAGTCGCTGGATCGCGAGATGTGGTTGATCACGCAGTCAAACATCAGGTTGAAGTGAGAAGAGAGCTGGTGGATGTCCTGCCAACCGCCAAGATGTTCGTCAATCCGGCGATAATCAATGACGCTGAAACCATCATCCGAGCTGTAGGGATACATCGGTAAGATGTGGATATCGCTGATGATTTCACGCAGATACTTGTCGGCGAAATGGTTCAACGTCGCCAGCGGTTTCTGCTCGCCGTGGCTGATATTGTCGCCATAGGTGATGAGGTAAATGTTGGTGCCATCGACCCAATCCTGAGTGCGATGTTTGCCGTAATTCCACTTTTCGGCCAGTTGCAGGATCTGTTTCAGTAAATCGGCAATGTGTTCTCTGGGATAGATCCGGCTCAGTAAACTTTCCAGTCGCAAGACATATTCCAAATTGACTGATTTCATATCGTTTCCCTTTTCTTTATCACTCCAAAAGATGGCAAAAGAAGCGGCGCATAATGAAAAGGTTAGTTGAAAATGGGGTGTTCAGGCGGGGATTGGCCGTGAAAAACTGCAATGTTGTGTAAAAGGGTATGTGCGAAGCTGGAGGAAATAACCTGACGCGCGAGGATTGTCGCGTCAGGCCGAAGGCGAATCAGAGTGAACCAAGGGTGGCGACCATCACCGCTTTGATGGTGTGCAGGCGGTTTTCAGCCTGATCGAACACCACGCTGTGCGCCGACTCGAACACTTCATCGGTCACTTCCATCCCGCCGTGCAGGTTGTACTCTTCCGCCATCTGGCGGCCAAGGGTGGTCTGGTCATCATGGAAAGCAGGCAGGCAGTGAAGGAATTTCACCTGCGGGTTGCCGGTCAGGGCCAACATGGCGCTATTCACCTGATAGTCACGCAGCAGGCTAATACGTTGTTTCCATGTCTCTTTTGGCTCGCCCATTGACACCCAAACGTCGGTATAAAGGAAATCCGCGCCTTTCACGCCCGCCGCAA
The DNA here is from genome assembly GCF_000735345.1 of Ewingella americana ATCC 33852. GTDB lineage: Bacteria > Pseudomonadota > Gammaproteobacteria > Enterobacterales > Enterobacteriaceae > Ewingella > Ewingella americana. The sequence goes on from NZ_JMPJ01000017.1 coordinate 122,195, forward strand.
TGTCTTCGGTCAGGGTGATGTTGCCGCCGTTTTCCTGCGCCAGCTTCTTACAGGTTTCCACCAGCTCTGCTTCAGGCCAGCAGGCCGTTGGCGCGACCAGACGCAGGTCCAAACCGCAGAGCGCGGCGGCTTCCAGCAGGGTGTTGCCCATGTTGTTGCGCGCGTCGCCGAGATAGGCCAGCGTCATTTGCGACAGCGATTTGCTCGGCAAATGCTCTTGCATGGTCAGCAGGTCGGCTAGCAGCTGAGTCGGGTGGAATTCCGTCGTCAGGCCATTCCACACCGGCACGCCGGAGAACTCCGCCAGCGTCTCAACTTTGTCCTGACCAAAACCGCGATATTGAATACCGTCATACATTCTGCCCAGCACGCGGGCGGTGTCTTTCATCGACTCTTTGTGACCAATTTGGCTGCCACTTGGGCCGAGGTAGGTGACATTAGCACCCTGATCATAGGCGGCAACTTCGAAAGAGCATCGGGTGCGGGTTGAGTCTTTTTCGAAGATGAGCGCGATGTTTTTCCCTTGCAGATGGGCTTTTTCGATACCGTTTTTCTTAGCGGCTTTCAGCTCGGCGGAGAGCTGGAGAAGGGAGGAAATCTCCGACGGGGTAAAATCCAGTAACCTGAGAAAATGACGTTTACTCAACAGACTCATGGTGTTCCTCTCCAATGCTTTTGCATTCTGTAGTGAATTAAAATTCAATTTATATGTATGAATATGCAATTACAACCCCGTCGTTAAAACTTTATAGTGGAGGCCGGCCCCGCGCTGTGTGAAAATGGTCTAGAGAAACGTCACATTGATTGAGGACAGAGGCATGGCAAATCGTGAATTGCTAGAAGAACAGAGTGAAGAGACCCGCTTAATCATCGAAGAGCTGCTGGATGATGGCAGCGATCCAGACGCGCTTTACACCATCGAACATCACTTATCTTCTGATAAGTTTGAAGATTTGGAGAAAGCCGCGGTTGCCGCTTTCAAACTGGGTTATGAAGTTAATGACGCAGAAGAGTTGGAATTAGAAGACGGTTCAACCGTGATGTGCTGTGACGTGATCAGCGAAATTGCGCTGAACGCCGAACTGATTGATAAACAGGTTGAGCAGTTGATGGACCTGGCCGAAGCCCACGGCGTTGATTACGACGGTTGGGGCACTTACTTCGAAGGCGACGACGAAGATGAGGACGGCGAAGAAGGTGATGAAGAAGATTTGGTTGATGAAGATGATGACGGCAAACGTCATTAATGACTAACCCTATCAATCAGATAGGGTTTTGATCCTCCCCTTGAACTAAGGGGAGGATAAGCCTAGCTTGCAATTCCGTGCTTTAAATAATTCCGCGCCTTAAATCTCGTTATTACGCACTAACTCCGCAACCAGATCGTTCACGCCGTCACTCATGTTTTTAAACTTGGTTAACTCGCTGCGCGTCACTACCACGAACACGCCTACGCCGCGCTGAGGCACCATCGCCACGTAAGTGATAAAGCCACCGCCACCGCCGGTTTTCTGAATAATGCGCGGTAACAACGGCGTCGGCGCCATCGTCACCCAGCCCATCCCCAAAGAGTCGGCCATGCCCGGTACGTCCATGCCTTTCAGCGACACCAAATCAGTACGCTTGAAGTACATCTTCTGCGCCATTTCGGCGGTCAGGGTTGGCTTGCCGAGAGGTGAAGGCAGGAACTGACGCATCCAGCGCGCCATGTCGGCCGGGGTCGAGTAAATCCCGCCGCTACCCGCCGCCGCCGTGGTATTCAGACATGGGCTTGGGCGCAGGCCGGACATCAGGCGAGCACACTGGCTGGCATTTGGCGTCAGCGTGGTGTCGACCATGCCCAGCGGCTGGGTTATCTGTTCGCGCAGCAGCTGGGTGTAAGGTTTACGCGCCGCGTTGGATAAGGCGTCAGCCAGCAGGTCAAAAGCTAAGTTGGAGTAAGCCGCACGCGCGCCCGGAGGCGTGGTCATTTTGGCGACTCGCAGCCACGCCCAGCGATCGGCCTTGGTCGGCCAAGTAAATACCGGGCGATTTGGCGCGCCACCCGGCTGCTCACGCGGCAGGCCGCTGGTGTGAGTCGCGAGGTTGAGCAGGGTGATTGGCGTGGTGCCGCTGTAGGAAGGCACGGCTTTGCCGTCGGAATATTTACGCAGCGGGTCGTTAATCTTGACGGTGCCCTGCTGCGACAGCTTAACCAGCACTTCGCTGGTCATCAGCTTGGTCAGCGAGGCAATTCGAATCACGGAATCTTCACGTGGACGAATGTCTGAGCCTGGGCGGGTTTCGCCAAAGCTGCGGAAAACTTGTTGGTTATTATCGACAACCACCAGCGCCATTCCCATCGCGCCGCTGCCGTAGAAGATATGTTCGGCATAATCATCAACAACTTGAGAAGCCAATCGGGCGTTTTTCGCCTGGCTCAACAGCGGCATGCTGGCAAAGGCCAGAGCCAAAAGTGAGAGAGAAATTTTTTTCAGCAAACCGGTATCCATCAACTAGGCAGAGTATTTATTCGGAATTTGTATACTAATGCGAACTTTCTGAAACGGCATGGGAAAAAAGCGCCCAATTGGCAAAATGTTGTAAGAAATCTCCTTTATCTGGTCATTCCGGTTGCGGCACGTGTTTTTCGCGCACCAGCAGCATGGCTCCGATTCCCACCAGCGTGATGATCGCCGCGAAGTAGAAACCAGCGTTAAGTGAGCCAGTCCGGTCGGCGATAAAGCCGGTCACGTAAGGGGCAAAAATCGATGCCGCCATGCCAAAGAAGTTATACAGGCTGAAGGCGGTGCCGAGGGCTTTCTTCGGCGCGTTATCCGCGACCAGCGCCACCAGAATCGGGTTCAGGCTGATTTTGCCGATAAAGCCATACAGCACCAGCACCACGATCAGCATGGTTTCCGAGGTCGAATAAACAATGCCGAACAGCGCCAGCAGCGAGAGCGGCAGCATGCACAGCACCACCGGCTTTCTGCGTCCCAGCTTGTCCGAGGCGTAGCTGAAAATCAGCGTCCCGAGAATCGAAATCCACGGCACAATCGACGCAATATTACTGGCGCGCGCCATGTCCATTCCACGCTCCTGCTGCAAGTAGTAAGGCAGCCAAGAGATGATCACGAAGAAGCCGTAAATCGAGCAGAAAATGGTGATGTAGGCGAGGATCAGGTTGCGATTTTTCAGCAAATCCATAAAGCGGAACGGCGGCTCTTGGTCGGCGGCCTGTACCGCGGCGGGCGCGGCAACCGGCGGGCGTTTATGGATAACAAACAGCATCAACAGCGCGACCACCAGCACCGGCAGGGCGATGATCACAAAGGGCAATTTCCAACCAGTGTGGAAATGATTCACCGACACGCTAGATAGCTGATAGCCCAGCGCAATACCAAAGGACATGCCGCTGCCAATCACTGCGCTGCCCAGCGTCAGCCATTTCTTCGGAATGGCTTCTGAGGAGAGCGCGTACTGCGGGCCGTAATAGACCCCTTGCGCCGCGCCGGTCAGCATCCAAAGCAGGATAAAGCCCAAGAATCCCGGCGAAATGCTGATAGAAGCAATGAACACGGCGAACAGCATAAAGCCGGTGACTAAGACTTTTTTGTGGCCCAGCCGGTCGCCGAGCAATCCGGCGGGAACCTGTAGCAGGGTGTAGGCCAAGAAGAACAGGCTACTAATAATGCCCAGCTCGGCCTGATTCAGCCCGTATTCGTCCTGAATCATTGGCATTAGCGGGCTGAGAACCGAGCGTCCGGCGTAGATAACCACCCAGCCGAAGAAGAAGATAATGACCAACTGGATCCAGTAGGGGAACCGGCTGGCGTGCGCGTTTTTTTCCATGATGTGTGCCTCAAAAGTTCAAATGCTTCAACGTTGAAAGGCCGGTGAGAAATCGCTCTCCACCGGCCTGATTTTTGTGGCTGTAACCAGCCTGCTTCAGTGTTTTGGGTGGATCAGCGGGCGGGGTGGATCAGTGTTCCCGCGCTGCCGTTCAACACGGCATCAATGTCTTTGAGCGCGCCAATGTGCGCCTCTTTACCTGAGCGTTCGACAAAGCGGCTGACCGCCATGATCTTCGGCCCCATTGAGCCGTCCGGCACCGCCAGCGGAGCCAACTGTTGCGGCGTGGCGCTGCGAATGGCCTGCTGGCTTGGCGTGCCCCAGCCGGTATACACCGCGTCGGCGTCGGTCAAGATAACCAGATGGTCAGCATCCAGCGCCTCGGCCAGCAGCGCCGCGGCGAGATCTTTATCAATCACTGCCTCAACGCCTTGTAACCCCTGCTCGGTCGCCACCATCGGAATGCCGCCGCCGCCGCTGCAAATCACCACCTGATTTTTCGCCAGCAGCGCGTGAACGGCTTCTATGTCCAAGATCTGCTTCGGCTCAGGGGAAGGCACCACGCGGCGCAGATGCTCGCCGTCCATTTTCATAGTCCAGCCATACTGCTGGCGCAGGTGTGACTCTTCCTTCGGCGCATAGACCGGGCCGATAAACTTGGTTGGCTGCTGGAAGGCTTGGTCATCGCCGTCCACCAGAATGCGGGTCATCAGGGTTGAAACTGCCTGCTCGGGGTGAGACGCGGAGAGCTTCTGCGCCAGCATATAGCCAATCATCCCTTGGGTTTCCGCCACCAGAATGTCCAGCGGATAAGGCGGCACGTCGCGATAGTTGAGGTTTTGCAAGGCCAGCAGCCCGACCTGCGGGCCGTTGCCGTGGACAATGGCAATGCGGTATTTCTTGGCTAGTTCGCCAATCGCATCGGCAATCAGCGCAATACTCTTATATTGATTTTCAGCAGAAAGAACCGCGCCGCGTTGCAACAGGGCATTCCCGCCTAAAGCGATAACCAAAGTTTCCATGTTCAGTTCTCTAGTGTGTTGAATCACAAGTAAAAACCACGCTTTCAGCAGGTCGCAAAGTGCGGCGAGGTGCTGACTGAGTGAAGTTGATTAATGGTTTGCGCCGCCAGCCAGATGCCCAGCAGCGCGTCCGCGCCCGAGTAGTGGCCGACATTCAGCAGGTCGCGCACGGCGGGGAGTAAGGTCTGTGGAGCCAATAGCCCGTGGGCGATAGCCAGCAGCGGCGAGGAGAAAATCCCCCGTGCGGCATAGGCCAGATAGTGATGACTCACTAACGTGGTCAGCCCGGCCAGTGGCTTGCTGTGCGCAAAAAAAGGTGCCAGCTGGCTGGGATTAACGCGGCTGTCGCAGTAGGCGACCAGCAGCATGCCGACCAGCGTGTCGTCGTTGCTTGGCGTGAGGCCCGGCCCCTTGCCGATAAACGCCGTCCAGTCCACTTCGCCGCCCAGCAGCCAGTCCGCAAACTGGCGCTGCATTTGCTGTAATTCGCCGACGACGGGTGAAGCAACCAGTGTGTCTAACCCGCCAAACAGGCCAGTTTGCGCTGGCGAACAGCGCAGGGTCTGGCGCAATGTTTGCGTGGTCACCAGCCCCTGCTGGCCTAAGGTTAAGCCGCGCTGCGGGCCGATGTTTTTCACCCGCAGGCCATCAATCAATAAGCCTTCGGCATCAAAATGAAGCTGCTCGGCCCCTTGCAGCTGGTCGGCAATCAGGTCGAAATCCGTTTCATCCACCACCCATCCCATCGGGCTGAGGCCGTGCCCGCTGCGGTGCAACGTCAGCAACTGATGGCGCGGAGTAAGAAAGTTCATCGCGTTGTTAAACAAACCGGCGCGGCGCAACGGACCATAGTCACAGGTGGCGTGAGCGCTGGAAGAGAGAACGATGCAAACCATGGTGGCTCCTGATTGCCCGACGGCTGCGCCGGGCAAAGTGGCGTGAAGGGTTACGCGCTGATACCAAGCTTCTCGGCTAAGGCTTCAATGGCTTTTTCGAAGCAGGCAAGCGGCGGGCAAACTGTCCCCGCGCCAATCTGACCGACGCCCGGAGAGCGGTGAGCTATCCCGGTGTTGATCAGCGGCGTTATGCCGGTTTCCACCACGCGGCGGGCGTCCAGACCTAAACAAGCGCCTTGGAAGTCCCACGTCGGGATTTGCAGCATCATGTTGCGTTCGAGGAAGATCTCCGCCATCTCTTCGGAGACGTCCAGCGCTGCCCCCATACCGCCCGCCGCGCCGACAAAGCGCGTCACGCCCGGTGCTGCGACCATGGCCGCGCCGCCGATACCAAAGGTTTCAGTGATGGCGCTGTCGCCGATGTCAGGGTTGGCGTCGGCTTGGCTGTAGCCGGAGAAGAACAGACCTTCCGGCGTGTTGACCGGCGCGGTGAACCACTGGTCGCCCATGCCGCTGATTTTGATACCAAAATCTTTGCCATTGCGGGTCATGGCAGTGACGATGGTGCCTTGTTTGATTTCGGCCCCGGCGTCCATGGCGGCTTTGCAGTAGGCCATCGCCAGATTGAGGAAGAACTGATCGGTAATGGCGAGGAAGGAGAGCACGCTGGTCAATTCGCTTTGTGGACGATCTAACTGGGCGATTTTCGGTGCCAGCTGGCGCATTAACAGCGCGGAGGCGGCGATATTGCGCTGGTGGAATTCATCCCCCATGGTGATAGCCTGCGCCATCACGGCGGTCAGGTCGATGCCGCCATCCACGTGGCTCAATACCTCTTTCAGCACCGGAGCCAAGGTATCGCGCATCCAGCGTAGGCGCTCCTGCACGTCCGGGCCATACGCGCCGAAACGCATCACTTTGCCAATCCCTTCATTCATATTGCAGAACGCCAGGTTGCCGTGGGTGTGGTTCTCCACCACCAGCATGGGCATATGGGCCGAGGTGATGCCGCCCATCGGGCCAACGGCGCGCACGCTGTGGCACGGAATAAATTCAATTTCGCCGTTTTCCAGCAAGGCCAGCGCCTGCTGTTCATTTTCGGCCCAGCCTTCAAACAGGCAACAACCAATACAGGCCCCGCGCACCGGGCCACTCATGTCCTGCCAGACCACCGGCGGACCGGCGTGCAGTAGCTTGCGACCTTGTTGTAATACCGGCACCACTTCCTGCGCCAGTTTGACGTCACACCAGTGTGGACGGGCTTCGCGGATCCGCGCAATTACGGCTGCATTGGCTTCATTAATAGTTGTAGTCATGTGATCCCTCAGTGCAATTTTTTCAGAATGGCGGCTAAACGCTGATTTCCACCCGCGACCGGTGCCCATTGGTAATGCACCACGGGAACCTGATTGCTTTGTAAATCAGTGGCGAAACTGCGCAGACCGGCGTTGATAACAGAGACGCCATCCAGCAAGTGGTAAGGCGTCAATGGCCCGGTTTCGGTCGGCGGGCTAATAAGTTGATGGGCCAGCAGCACGGCTTCCGGCAGGGTGTTCATCACCACGATGCCCGCGGCGGTGAGCGTGTCGATTTGCCGACTGCGCTGTTGCGGGTCCTGCTCGGTGCCGGTCACGGTGGCGATCACCACCAGCGGGTGAGCCGCGTCGCGATGCTGCTTGAGTGCGTGGATCGTGTCGGCCAGCGAGGTTGCCGGATCATTTTGCGCACCAAAGCCAATCACCACGTCAATCAGCAGCACGCCGGTTTCAAGCTGATTAGCTAGTTGGGCGATAGTCTGGTTGCGGGTTGACGGGTCAATCATCGGATGGGGTTTGCCTTGGGTGTAGAAGTCATCACCCATATCAATGATTCGATGGCCCTCGGCGTCGAGCATGCTGCCGTGGTGATGCTGGCTGTCAGGGGCGACCTGCAAGTGTTCGGCCAGCAGCATGGCGACTTCGGCGGCCAAGGTGCCTCCGGCGTAATATCCGGCGATTTTCTTACCATGCACGGCGGGCAGGGAGGCTATCTGCTGCTGCACATTGGCCAACATGGCGGCGAGGCGCGCGGCTTCGTCCAGCGTGCTGGCAAGCCACACATTGCCCAGACGCGGGCTGGCAGGTTTGGTGCCGAGGAACAGCGCGACAATCGGCTTATTGATGCCCTGCATTTCAGCCATCACGCGCTGGCGCACGGCTTCAGCGGGAGGCTTCGACACGAAGGCAATGACCTGCGTTTTGCTGTCATTGGCCAGCATCGCCAGCGCCGTCAGGGCGCTGATGCCGCCGACTTCAGCCGAGAGGTCGCGCCCGCCGAGGCCAATGGCGTGAGAGACACCCTGACCAGCCAGCGTAATTTGCGAAGTCAGCTCCTGAATGCCAGTGCCTGACGCGCCGATAATCCCGATGACGCCTTTGGGCGCAACGTTGGCAAAAGCCAAAGGTCCTCCTGCGATATTCGCGGTGCCGCAGTCCGGCCCCATCACAATCAGCTTTTTGCTGCTGGCTTTCTTCTTCAGCGCAATCTCCTGCTCCAGCGAGACGTTGTCGGAAAACATCATCACGTTGCAGTCGTTGTCGAGTGCCTGATCGGCCAGACCGGCGGCGTATTCACCGGCAATGGAGATCAGCAGCAGATTGGCGTCCGGCGCTTTTTGGCGAGCCGTCTGCCAGCTGCGGGCGACCGGAAGGCGTTTGCCCCCTTGCTGTCCCTGCGCAATGGCTTTCAGCGCCTCTTCCAGCGCGTCGCTGATGAACTGGGTTATCTCTGGGTCTTGGCTGTCGGCCTTGATGGCGACACAAATGTCGTTCGGCGTGGCGTCGTTGAACTGGGCGTGCCAAAAGCCGGTGGCTTCCAGCAGGGATTTATTGGCGGGGGTGCCCATCATCACCGAAATTTCATCTACTTGTGGAAATTCGCTGAGCTTTCGGGAGATCAACATCAGGCTTACCGAGTCCTGAAAACTCCCTTTCTTAATAAAAGCGTGGACCATGACTGTTTCCTTTTGCTTTTTTTCTCATGCTTGGTGAGAAGCGGTTCGTGAAAAGCCTGATAAAGAATTTCATTTTAAAATTTCCCTTAATGGCTGGCTGGAAATTACAAACATCTGGGGTATCACAAGGAGAGGTGAATCACACTTCGCGGATTGTTAGAAATATTCATGGTAAAGCGCAGGCTTTATTAAAATCGCTCAATCAATGCTGCGTGGCTTTATCAAAATAATTTTTATAATTCGGCAGGGAGTAAATGAAATTTTAATTTAATAGTTTAAAAACGTCGCCGATCACATTTTTAAAGTCTGAGGGTTATAGATTGTGACCATAAATAGGTTCTATCAGTGGTTAGCCAAAAGGATTATCTATGAAAGTCACCCGGGAACAGCTCCACACTTTAATTAGCAATAAGATCAACAAGGCGGGACTGCCAAGAGAACAGGCCAATATTGTGGCGGATGTTCTGGTTCATGCCGATGCAAGGGGCGTACATTCTCACGGTGCCGTTCGGGTGGAGTACTACTCAGAACGTATCAGCAAAGGCGGGACCAACAACAACCCGGACTTTAGATTTGAGAAAACCGGACCTTGCAGCGGCGTATTTGACGGCGATAACGGCGCGGGACACGTGGCGGCCAAAATCGCCATGGAGCACGCCATCGACATCGCCAAAGACAACGGCGTGGCGGTGGTGGGCATCCGCCGCATTGGCCACAGCGGCGCGCTCTCTTACTTTGTACAACAGGCGGCTAAACAAGGGCTTATCGGCATTTCTCTCTGCCAGTCCGACCCAATGGTTGTGCCCTACGGCGGTGCGGAAGTCTATTACGGCACCAACCCAATAGCCTTTGCCGCACCGGGCGAAGACGGCCATATGATCACTTTCGACATGGCAACCACGGTGCAGGCGTGGGGCAAAGTGCTAGATGCCCGCTCGCGCAATGCCAAAATCCCTGACACCTGGGCCGTGGATTCCAACGGCGAACACACTACCGATCCTTTCGCCGTCAGCGGCCTGCTGCCAATTGCCGGGCCGAAAGGCTATGGCCTGATGCTGATGGTGGACGTGCTGGCGGGCATCATGCTCGGCCTGCCGTTTGGTCGCAATGTTAGCTCGATGTATCACGACCTGACCGAAGGCCGTAACCTCGGCCAGCTGCATATTGTTATCGATCCTGCCGCCTTTACTAATATCGACAGCTTCCGCAAAAATATTAATCAGGTGATGAGTGACCTCAATGGCATTAAACCTGCGCCGGGCGTGAGTCAGGTAATGTATCCGGGGCAAAACAGCGAGAACAATGAGCGTAATAGTGAAATCAATGGCATCGAAATTGTTGATGAAATTTACAACTACCTCGTCTCCGATGAAATCTATTTACGCTCTTACGACCATAAAGACCCGTTCGCCAGTTAATTAATAGATTCTAATTATTTATAAATAAGTGAAATACATCACTTGAATGAATAAATGCTTTTGCGCGGATTATTGGCTAATAACCTGCCAGTAATTCGCGGTTCTATTTCTACCTCCTCGTGATTAATGACCTTCAATATGGAAATTAAATAAGGACCGGAATATGCAGAACTTCCCTCGCCAGATACAAGACATTTCCGCGTGGCTTTCGCAGATCGGCGCAGACCCGACCGGAGGCATGACGCGTCTTCTCTATACCCCCGAGTGGTGTGCCGCCCAGCGCGCGCTACAGGAAAAATTTGAAAGTGCCGGGCTGAAGACCCATTTCGACCACGTCGGCAACCTGTCGGCGCGCCTCGAAGGCAGCCATTACCCCGAGCAGACCATCATGTCAGGCTCACACATCGACACCGTGGTGAACGGCGGTAACCTCGACGGCCAGTTTGGTATCGAAGCCGCTTTTCTGGCAATCAACTACCTGAAAGAGACTTACGGCCAGCCACTGCGCACTTTAGAAGTGCTGTCGATGGCGGAAGAAGAGGGCAGCCGCTTCCCGTTTGTCTTCTGGGGCAGCAAAAACATCTTTGGCTTGGCGAATAACGCCGACATGCATCAGGTCCAAGACGCCAAGGGCGTGGGCTTTGTGGATGCCATGCATCAGGCCGGTTTCGACTTCCGCCCGGAAAACACGCCGGTGCGTCAGGACCTGCGGGCTTTTGTCGAGTTGCACATCGAGCAGGGCAAAGTGCTGGAAACCGAGGGCAAAACCGTCGGCGTCGTCACCAGCATTGTCGGCCAGCGCCGCTACGACATTCGCCTAACCGGCGAGTCCAACCACGCGGGCACCACGCCGATGGGCTACCGCCGTGACACCGTGCACGCCTTTAGCCGCATCTGCTACGAGTCCATTGAGAAGGCGCGCAAAGAGGGCGACCCGCTGGTGCTGACCTTCGGCAAAGTGGAGCCAAAACCCAATACCGTCAACGTGGTGCCGGGCTTTACCCACTTCACCATGGACTGTCGCCACACCGACCAACAGGCGCTGCTGCGTTTCACTCAAGAGATTGAGGCTGACATGAAGCGCATTTGCGGCGAGATGGGCATTGAGGTGGAGATCAACCTGTGGATGGACGAAGCGCCAATCCCGATGGACCCGCAGCTGGTGAAACAGGTCGCAGCAGTGTGTGAAACGCAGAAAATGAACTATCGCCTGATGCACAGCGGGGCGGGGCATGACTCACAAATCTTCGCGCCACGGGTGCCGACCGTCATGCTGTTTGTGCCGAGCATCGCCGGTATCAGCCACAACCCGGCTGAAAAAACTGAATTGAGCGACTTGGCCGAAGGCGTTCGCGCACTGGCCCACGTGCTGTATCAGCTGGCTTACCAAGAAAACGGGGGCGCAGTATGACCACTCGCACTGCCTCATCACCCGCCAGCGGCGGCATTGATCCGCTGTACTGGAAGAAAATCGTCGTCGTGCTCTGCCTCGGCTGGGCGGTTATCTGGATCTACCGCACCGTCCTGACGCCGATCTTCCCTGAAATTCAGGCCACGATTGGCGCGCAGTCCGACACCGAAATGGGGCTGATCGCCAGCTTCTACTTCTTCGCCTACACAGGCATGCAGATCCCCGCCGGGATCTTGGTGGATAAGTTCGGCAAGAAGATTGTGCTGATCCCCGGCTTCTGCCTGTTTATCATCGCCACGCTGCTGATTGGTAACGCCACCAGCTTGCATATGATCTACGCCGGTAGCCTGCTCGCCGGTGCGGGCTGTGGTTCCTACTATGGCTCGGCGTACTCGCTCTCCTCGGAAAGCATTCCGCTGGAGAAACGCGGGTTATCCACCGCCATCATCAACAGCGGCTCCGCGCTGGGGATGGGGATTGGCCTGATTGCCTCCAGCCTGCTGGTGAAAAGCGTCGGCATGAACTGGCAACTGTTGCTATTCATGATCACCTTCTTGCTGGTTATCATGACGCTAGTGTTCTTCTTCGTTATCAAAAGTGCTCCGAAACAGCAGGCAGCGGCGCAAGCCGTGACCGCCGCGCCGGAAGTGGAAGAGGTGAATCAGAACCCCGGCGGCTTGTTCAGCCTGAAGATGATTTCCGCCTACGTGATGTATTTCGCCACCTGTTACGGCTACTACATGATTGTCACCTGGCTGCCGTCATTCTTGCAGCAGGAGCGCGGTTTCGAGGGCGTGGCCATTGGCTTCTCCTCGGCGCTGGTGGCCTTTGCCTCGGTGCCGGGCGCGCTGTTCTTCAGCCGCATGTCCGACCGTTTCCGCAATAAGAAAGTCAGTCTGATCATCTTCCTCGAGATCTGCGCGGCGGTGATGCTTACCTGCACCGTGCTGTCGCCGGACTCCACCATGCTGCTGATTAGCCTGATCCTCTACGGCCTGCTCGGCAAGCTGGCGGTCGATCCGATCATGATCTCCTTCGTCGCCGACAATGCGCCGAAAAAGGGTTACGGCACCAGCTTCGGCGTCTTCAACTTCTTCGGCATGTCTTCATCGGTGATTGCGCCGCTGGTGACCGGGATGATCTCCGACCATACCGGCTCGAAGGTCATGGGCTTCTATATCTCGGCGGCCATTTTGGTTATCGGCACCATCATGTTCTTCACCGTCAACGTATTAATGAAAAAACAGCAGGCTACAAAACCGGCTTTATCTCAATAAATTTATATAGGTCGATATGAATTATCGGCCTGTGGAATATATAAGGAAAAATCATGGGCTATATTAATCAACAAACCGGCTACCGCGGCGACGTCTTATCTTCACGTTCTATTATTAAGCGTCACAACTACGCCTTAATTGAGCCGGACGGTTTAGTTAAAAACGTTATTCCCGGCTTTGAGAATTGCGATATTACTATTCTGTCTACGCCAAAGTTAGGCGCGACCTTTGTCGATTATCTGGTGACCTTATTAGACGGCGGCCGTAATCATCAAGGTTTCGGCGGCGGCGATATTGAAACATTCATTTATGTTATTGATGGCGAGATTATGGCGGCGGCGGATGATAAATCTTACGCGCTGAAAACCGGCGGATATTTATATTGCCCGGCAGGCGTTAAGCTGTATCTCGATAATAATAGCGAAGGTAAACCAAGCAAACTGTTCCTCTACAAACGCAAATATCAGCCTTTGGCGGGCCATAAAGCCTATGTGGTGAGCGGCAACGTCAGCCAGCTCGAGCGTATTGAGTATGAAGGAATGAGTGACGTTATCTTGCAAGACTTCCTGCCGAAAGAGCTGGGTTTTGACATGAACATGCACATTCTGTCCTTCAATCCAGGCGCGAGCCACGGCTACATTGAGACTCACGTGCAGGAGCACGGCGCTTACATTCTTAGCGGCGCGGGCATGTACAACCTCGACAACGACTGGGTGCCGGTAAAGAAAGGCGACTACATCTTTATGGGCGCGTACTGCCCGCAGGCGGGCTATGCGGTGGGAAAAGACGAGGTGTTCAGCTACATCTACTCTAAAGATTGCCATCGCGACGCCGAGCTTTAATCACGCATTTCGTCTTACCTAAATAGCTAAAAGCGCCTGAGGATCTCTCCTCTGGCGCTTTTTTAATGCTTCTCACTTTCTCTTCTAAGACAATCAGTTACTACTTATTCACCATCTTGGCGGGTACCGTTAGCGTGAGTATCGCGCCGAGGAGCATCATCGACGCCAGCACGCACATTGCCACCAGATTACTGTTCGTCGTATTCTTAAAGTAGCCGATGATATAAGGCGAGATAAACCCGCCGATATTGGCGATAGAGTTGATCAGCGCAATGCCCGCCGCCGCGCAGGTGCCGGTAAAGATGGCATTCGGCAGGCTCCAGAACAGCGGCGAAGGCACCAGACTGGCGGCCACGGCGATGCACAGTGAGAACATCACGATGCTTTTGTTGTCCTGAAATACGCCAATGCTCACCATCGCTACGGCGGCAATGCAGAAGGGAACCACGATGTGCCAGCGGCGCTCGCGGTGCTTATCGGAGCTGCGCGCCGCCAGCAGCATCGCCACCACCGCCAGCATATAAGGCACCATGCTGAGCAGGCCGACGTCAAAAACGGACTTCACGCCGGTATCTTTGATAATGGTCGGCACCCAGAACGCCAGCCCGCCTTGGCCCATCACGGTACAGAAGCAGATCAGCCACATTTTGGTGAACGCCGAGGATTTCAGCATGGTTTTCATCGTCCATTCGTGAGCGACAATGCCGTTTTTAGCGTTTAACAATCGCTGCTGATTGGCCTGATCCATATCCTCGTGGATCATCTCTTTCTCCTCATCTGTCAGCCACTTAGCGTTTTGATAGGTGTTGTCGAGGAAGAAGAAGATCACCAGCGCAATCAGCAACGCGCGCGGGCCGCTGATAAAGAACAGCCACTGCCAGCCGGACATCTGCATCAGGCCATTCATGTGCTCTATGATCCAGCCGCACAGCGGGCCGCCGATGATATTACTGATGGGTATACCGCAGACAAACAGGGCGGTCATCTTGGCGCGCTGGCCGGAGGGGAACCACAACGTGAGGTAAAGAATGACGCCGGGGTAGAAGCCCGCTTCGGCAATCCCGAGGAAAAACCGGGCAATATAGAACTGGGTGGGTGAGGTGATAAACACGCTGAGTATCGAGATGCCGCCCCAAATCACCATCAGTAGCGCAATGATTTTTCGCGCGCCGTACTTACTCAACACCATATTGCTCGGCACGCCGGCAATAATATAGCCGATGAAAAACACTCCGGCGCCCAGACCATATACCGATTCCGCCAGCGCCATGTTGCCATTTAAAATGTCCGGCATCATTTGGAATTTAGAGAAGGAGATGCCGACGCGATCTAAATAACCCACAATATAACTGATTAATAGAATGGGCATGATTCGCCATGCAACTTTTCGATACAATTTTGATTTATTAATTTGTTGTGAAATTGATGATCCATTGATTGTTTCTGAAACAGCCATACCTATCTCCTTGGATTAAGATCCTGATAATTTTTTATGAAGGCTGGTCTTATTTGTAGAGTTCCCGCTCAGGGTGGTTAATAACCCTGAGCGGAGAGAGGTAATTATCATTCCCGGTTCCGATTAAAAGTCTATCAGAACGCCATATTATATTTTTCCCGTGACTTCCTTTGTGAGTTGATTAACGTTGTCGATGATTTAGCCAAGATAATCCGGCCGCCGTGTCGCCCTGCGGGTTATATTCACAGCCGATCCAGCCGCTATAGCCCATCTGATCCAGCGCGCTAAAAATGTTGTCGAAATTGATCTCACCGGTTCCCGGTTCGTGCCGCCCCGGATTGTCCGCCACCTGAATGTGCGCGATCTGCGACAGGTGGTTGCGCAGGGTCTGGATCAGCTCGCCTTCCATCCTTTGCATATGGTAAATGTCATACTGCAACCAGAGATTCTTGCTGCCGACCTGTTCAATCAGCGCCAGCGCCTGACGGCTGGTATTGAGATAAAACCCAGGCATATCAAGGTTGTTGATCGGCTCAATCAGTAGCCGAATGTTCTCTTTTGCCAGCGCGTCGGCGGCAAAACGCAGATTAGTCACCAGCGTATTTTCTATTAGTTGCTGGTCACTGCCCGCCGGGACTTTACCGGCCAGACAGTTCACCTGCGGGCAGTTCAGGGCTTTGGCATAGCGAATCGCCTGACTGACCCCTTGGCGGAACTCGTCCACTCTGCCCGGCAAGCAGGCAATGCCGCGCTCGCCCTCGGCCCAGTTCCCTACCGGCAAATTGAACAGCACCTGAGATAAACCGTGCTCGGCCAGCTCGGCCTGTATTACCTCGGCCGGATACTCATAAGGAGAGATATACTCCACGGCGCTGAACCCGCAGGCCTTGGCCTGAGCGAATCGAGCCAAAAAATCGACGTCGATGAACAGCATGGAAAGGTTGGCGGCAAAGCGACTCATGAGTTCTCTCCTTGGCGGTAATCGTAAAACGCCACGGCGGTCGGGGCTTCAGCCTGTAGCTCCGTGGTCGGCTCAAATTCAGTGACATTATCCAGCTCGGTACCCATCGCAATATTGGTCACGCGCTCGAGGATAATTTCTACCACAACCGGCACCTGATGTTCTTTCATTAGCTTTTCAGCCTGCCTAAACGCCGGGGCAATCTCTTCCGGTTTGAACACCCGAATGGCCTTACAGCCCAGCCCTTCAACCACCTTCACATGGTCAACGCCGTATTCACCCAGCTCGCTGCTATTGATATTTTCGAAAGAAAGCTGAACGCAATAATCCATGTCGAAGCCGCGCTGTGCCTGACGAATCAGCCCCAGATAGGCGTTGTTGACTAACACGTGAATGTAGGGGAGTTTGAACTGTGCGCCGACCGCCAGCTCCTCAATCAAGAACTGAAAATCGTAATCGCCGGACAGCGCCACCACCTTGCGAGCAGGGTCTGCGGCGCGAACGCCCAGCGCCGCAGGCAGGGTCCAGCCCAGCGGGCCAGCCTGTCCGCAGTTAATCCAGTGCCGTGGTTTGAACACGTGCAGGGTCTGCGCCGCCGCGATTTGCGACAGGCCGATGGTGGTCACGTAGCAGGCGTCGGCACCAAACACGCGGTTCATCTCTTCATATACCCGGTGCGGTTTGACCGGCACCTCGTCGAAATGGGTTTTGCGCAGCAGGGTGGCTTTGCGCTGGTTGCACTCTGCGACCCAGCCGTCGCGGTTTGGCAAATCACCCTTGGCGAACAGGCGTTTGGCGGATTCAACCAGCATCAGCAAGGCTTCGCGGGCGTCTGACACTATGCCCAGATCGGGGCAGATCACCCGACCAATCTGCGTGGCTTCAATGTCAATGTGCACCACTTTGCGATCCGCGACGTATTTCTCCACCGATCCGGTATGGCGATTGGCCCAGCGATTGCCAATGCCGAACAGCAGATCCGACGCCAGCAGGGTGGCATTGCCGTAGCGATGAGAGGTTTGCAGCCCGACCATGCCCGCCATCAGCGGGTGATCGTCGGGGATCGAACCCCAGCCCATCAGGGTTGGGATCACCGGGGTATTACAGATCTCCGCCAGCTCTTGCAGCAGATCCGCCGCGTCGGCGTTGATCACGCCACCCCCGGCAATAATCAGCGGGCGCTCCGCCTGACACAGCATCCCCAGCGCCTTGTCGATCTGCGCCTGCGTGGCGCAAGGCTTGTAAGGCACCAGCGGCGAATAAGTTTCAGGATCAAACTCAATCTCCGCCATCTGCACATCAAAAGGCAGGTCGATCAACACCGGACCGGGGCGGCCAGAACGCATCAGATGAAAGGCTTTTTGCAGCATGCGCGGCACCAACGCGGGTTCCTGCACGGTCACCGCCATCTTGGTCACCGGCTTGGCAATCGACTCAATATCCACTGCCTGAAAATCCTCTTTATGCAAACGGGCGCGCGGGGCCTGCCCGGTAATGCACAGGATAGGAATGGAGTCCGCCGAGGCCGAGTAGAGCGCGGTGATCATGTCCGTGCCCGCCGGTCCCGAGGTGCCCAGACAGACGCCGATATTGCCCGCCTTGGCACGGGTATAGCCCTCGGCCATATGCGACGCGCCTTCCACATGGCGTGCAAGGATATGCCGAATACCGCCGTGCCTGCGCATTGCATCGTAAAACGGGTTAATCGCCGCGCCGGGCACGCCAAAGGCGGTGGTCACCCCCTCTTTCTCCAGCACCCACATTGCTGCATCAACTGCTCTCATCTTAGCCATGGTTTACATTCCTTATCGTCGATAAATCCATTTATTGGAAAGTTTTTCCAACTTAACTTTATGCCAAAAAAAAGCACTGAGCTTTGTGATTGGCAGACCGTGCGGCCTGACGCCATCGCTGACGTCAGGCCTTGAGATTCTAGCTGTGCGGGTCACCCAGCGCGGTGCTGATGTCGCGCGCGGCGTCGCGTACCAGCTCACCGAGTTCGGCAAAGCGCGCCGGTTCCATCCGCGAGCTTGGCCCCGAGATAGAGATGGCGGCAATCGGCTGATTATTCTTATCAAAAATTGCCGACGCGAGGCAGTTCAGCCCCAGCGCGTGCTCCTCGTGGTCCACCGCATAGCCGCGCTGGGCCGAGGTCGCCAGATCCTTCTTCAATGGGATCAGGCTATTGAGCGTGTGCGGAGTAAAAGTCTGCAAACCGGATCGCACAATCAGATCCAACATCTCTTCTTCATCCAGTGCGTAGAGCAGCGCCTTGCCCGCGCCGGAGGCGTGCAGCGGTAGGCGGCTGCCGAGCGGGGCGCACATGCGCACCATCGCCTGACACTCGCACTGGCGGATCAGCACGGCGTCCATATTGTTGCGGATCGCCAGATTGGCGGTCTCTCCGGAGAGCAGCATCAGGCGGCGCATAAAGGGCCCGGCGACCGATACCACGTCGCGATCGTTCATATAGGTCGACCCGACGGTGAACGACTGAATACCAATGTGCCACCAACCCAGCTGCGGGTCTTGAAACACAAACTCTGATTTTTCAAGCACTTTCAGCAGGCGGAAGGTGGTGGAAAGCGGCAGATCCAGTTTTTCCGACAGCACCGACACGGAAGAACTCCCTCCCGATTGTGCCAAAAACTGCAAGATCTCCAGCCCACGATCCAGCGCCTGCGCGCCCTTGGTCGCAGAGGTGCCTTCCTGAGCAGGCCGACCTCTTCTCCGTAATTCAGTCATTACATCCTTTCTCTTATCGCGTCGATTCGATCCCTACTGTAGCAAGGGAATTTTCAATTAAAAGTGATAAATGGAATATATTTCCATAATTGTATTTCGCGCACGCTTTCCCTATCTCTGCAATTAAAACCATTTTTGTGATGAAGGTCAGGGGAGATGGGGAGGATTTTAGGCTCAATAGGCGGCATAGTGAGTTGAGACAAACCTGCAAGGAGCGCCAATGCTGGACCACGAGACAATCCGTTCATTTGTAAAAGTTGCCGAGTGCTGTAGCTTTTCCCGCGCCGCCGAGTCGCTGCACAAGACCTCGGCCACCATCAGTTATCGCATCAAAGTGCTCGAAGAGGGGATTGGCACCCAGCTATTCCTGCGCACCACCCGTAGCGTGACGCTGACTCCGGCGGGCAGCTATTTGCTCGAACGCTGCCGCCAGTGGCTGAGCTGGCTGGACTCGATGCCCGGCGAACTCAAGCAGATCAATCAGGGCGTTGAGCCACGGGTTGATATTGTTATCAATAACTTGCTGTATAACGGCGACAGCGTTGCCGACCTGCTGGCGCATTTAAACGTGCGTTATCCCTTCACCACTTTCCACATCACCCGGCAGGTGTATATGGGCGTGTGGGACACCTTGCTCAATGGCGATTGCCATCTGGCGATTGGCGTGTCGGGCAGGGAGTCGCTGGAGAACAGCATCAGCATTCTGCCCCTCGGCAAAGTCGAGTGGGTGTTTGTGGTTGCGCCGCAGCACCCGCTGGCACAGGGCGGGGAGACGCTGAGCGAAGAGCAGCTGCGCTGGTATCCGGCGGTCAATATCGAGGACACGGCGGTGCATCTCGCCAAACGCGTCGCCTGGCTGCTGCCGGGCCAGCAGGAGATTAAAGTGGCGGACATGAACACCAAGCTGCAATGCCACCTGCGCGGCGTCGGCATTGGCTTTCTGCCCCGTACGCTATGCCAGCCGTATCTAGACAGCGGCGAACTGGTCGCCAGAACGCTGGTCAACCACCGCCAAAGTTCGCCATTGTCACTGGCGTGGTCACACGAACGCGGCGGAGAGGTGGTAAAAGAGTTGGTGGCGATGTTCGAGCGACGCGACCCACTGATTCAAGGCTTTTATTCACCCCTTCAGACCCTCGATTTGTAGTAAAAACAGCCAGAAAGACGCGGTTTTGCCGTTTTTTTCGGCACTCAGTCAAAACCCGTCAGGATAAGTATTGCGTGAGGTCTTCGGAAAGGTATAATGCACCCGTTTTCCGCATACTACTTTCAGTGCCGAAGTGGCGAAATCGGTAGACGCAGTTGATTCAAAATCAACCGCCGCAAGGTGTGCCGGTTCGAGTCCGGCCTTCGGCACCATTAGTATGTATGAAAATTAAGTCACCCTCGGGTGGCTTTTTTTATGTCTGCGATTTGGCTTAACCCAAAGGATTAAGTTTCAAATTCAGACAGTTAATGGTCCGTTTCTTCGACTTCCCAGTCTGTCACTCGCACACTCATTCAACTCAAACAATAGTGGTACAAGATGCGCCACGGCTTTTAGATAAGCACTGATTTGAGGCACCCCCTCTGGCGGCACAATCTCACTGTTCTCCAGCCCTTCGCTAAGACACAGCAAGCCATGACAAAGCCCTTCGGCAGACTCGGAGGCTAATGCACTCAGGTCATAAAGCTGGGTGTCTTCCAAGTGGCTGAAATCCAGCCCGGCAATCAGTGAACGGAAGACGGTGATAGAGTTTTCTGCGGTTTCGGTGTGAGTCATCATTTTAATCCCATATTTTAAAATTTAGATGACCGCCCAAGACGCTAACCTTGGGTGGCAGCTCAGACAGAGTTAGCGTTACCGGAACATATGGGAAAACCGGCGCTTCTTGCGAAGCCTCTGCCTGAGCCACCATAATTTGGGTGAGCAAAAGCGTGAGGCATTATTACACAGTGCCACATCATATGTTTAGGCAGAACGCTAATTCCGGCTACGGATTTTGCCGCAGCGAAGAGAGTGTATTCCCAGCATCAACACAAAGAAATGTGCTGGATGCATTTACAGGGATTTGTATGTGAATTTGGAATGTGGATCGCAGGAAATGGGGGAGCGTTTAGGGGATTGGATATTAGGGTTTTGTAATTATATTGCTATTGTTAACACTATTTATGAAAAAAGAACACTCAGCATAAGTATGGTAGTACTTATGCTGAGGGAGGGGCATCACATCACATCAGTTTGACTTAAAAAATCATCCGCTCGTGCAAAGATAAATTGCTTTAAAAACTGATCAATACGAATATTAAGCTTAAATAGAGGCATTATTACGCCATCTTGTTTTTCGAAATAGATTTTGGCTTTAGCTTTATCTACCGATTCTTTTAATGCATCGAAACGACCAAATTCGTTGAGATTTTTATCATTAACATTATCAGCCATTAATGTTGTGAGCAGTCTTTTATCTAAACCAAGAGCATTAACGACAGCGTTTAACTGTGCGTTTTCAGCATTATCTTTATAAGTGTTGATGTAGTCTCTAAAAGTATGGCCTTCAAGTAACTGTGCATCGCCGCGCTGCAAATCGTGCAAGAATAGTTTGGCGTACTTTTGCTCAGTTTGATTAAGCGATGCAAACGACTTGTGCAGCTCATTTAATGTATTTTCAATGCTCGCGCAGTCTTGGTGTTTGTTTAGCTCTTTTAGATATTTATCAAAGCGGCTGTTCATGTAATCGGCATCGATTTTTCCGGTATCTATTTCAGTTAAATAACCACTGATATCAAAAGGCACATCGCCGCCACCAGAGCTAGTGTTATCACTTTTCCCTGCTAACTCTTTATAACGCAGGACCAAGGTCAAGTAAGTTTGTTTTCCTATGCTCAGCGTTATTTCATGTTTTACATTATTTTTAATACAGGAATGTTCCGGCTGTTCCCAATGCAAACCTTGTACTTTAGCCGCTTCCAGATGCTTGCTAAAGGTGTTAAATAACTTGGCAAATTGGGCACAGGCTTCAATATCGTCTGGCAGTTTTTCAAAATTCTCCACACCGGCACTGATAAATAGCTCTGTGATGTCAGCCACCAATTCATTCATGGCTTTAATATTGCTTTCTAACCTATCAACAAATAATCCGATAGGTCTGTCGCCGGAATAGAGTTTTACCGCGTCATTAATATGCTGCTCCATGGTGTGTGGATAGCGGTAATAACGGATGATGCCATGGGGCTTATCGGGGCCAAATAGACGATTGGTGCGTGAGAACGCTTGAATAATGTTTTGGTATCTAATCACCTTGTCTAAATACAAAGTATTAAGCCATTTAGAGTCAAAGCCAGTAAGCATTTGATCTACAACGATCAATAAATCTAATTGTTTCGAAGGCTCAGTATGAATGCGCTCGTAGGGCTTTTTATGGGCAAGGCGTGCCGCTAGATCTTTTTTGAAGGCTCCATGGCGGGCAAAATCAAAATCCTGGCCATAACGCGCGTTATAGTCGGCCATAATTTCTTCCAGACCATCACCCTTAAAAGTAGGGCCACGATCGCTACTACCATCGTTATCAATGTGCGGGTCAAATAAAGCCGATATTTTAAGCTCAGGCTTGGCGGCTTTTAAACGGCGGTAATAGTCAATGGCTTCAGCAATGCTGCTCGTGGCTAAAATGGCGTGAAATTTATTGGCTTGGCTGAGTACATCCCACTCGGCCAGGATATCTTCTACCACCTTTTCTTGATGGTCTGCAGTGAGATATTGCTCTTTTGGCACATAATCTTCTATACCTTTTATATACCTACCTGTTGCATCTTTATGGCCAGCCATTAGCACATCATACATAAAATAACTAAATTTTTTCTTTTTGGCAGCCGTAGACATTGCATCTGTAACCGAATCGGCCTTAGCCTGTCCAAGGGCGACGACCTGACGTAGCTCTTTATCTTTAAAGGTACCGACTTTGTAAGGATCAAAGCCTAAAACATTGCCGTCACGAATACCGTCGGCAATGCTGTAACGATGTAATTCGTTTCCAAAAACATCAGCGGTGGTGTTGTTGTTAACATGGTTTTCATCATGGATAGGTGTACCCGTAAAACCAAAAAACAACGCGGCAGGAAATGTCTTTTTGACCGTAATTAACATTCCGTCCTTATTATCTTTACCGCCGCTCATGGTTGAACGGTGCGCCTCATCGACAATAAACACCAAACGCTTAGCGCGAATTTTTTCAATATCCGCAGAGTTTGTGGCCACGCCTTCATCGTCTACTGCTTCAAAAATATTACTCATCTTTTGAATAGAGCTAACAATTAAGGTATCGGCGGGATCGGTGCTTTTTAATTTGGTAATCAGTACATGAGTATTTTCGGTGGCTTGAACGTCTTCACCATCGCCAGCAAAATTACGGTATTCGGTGAGCGATTGGGTACCCAGCTCTATGCGATCCATTAAGAAAATTACTTTATCGGCATCTCTGGATTGTGCGATCAATTGCGCCGATTTAAAGCTAGTCATGGTTTTACCCGAACCCGTGGTATGCCACACATAACCACCAAGGCGATCGGGGTTATTGGCCGCGCTACCCAGTTGCTGCCAGTTGGTTTTGGCCACTTTGTCAGATATCGCGTTGGCTGCGTAATACTGATAGCTGCGCATCACTTTCAGCACGCCATCGGTATCGTCGGCAACGGTATAAAAACCAATCAACTGGTGTGCCATAGGAATGGAAAGCAAGGTCGAGGCGATGTCTTTCCAGTGGTTGATGGGTTCGTTATTAAAATCGGCCCAGTTAAATTGATAGTCTGGGTTAAAATTGCCGTCTAATCCGGGGTTGGCAAAGTACTTGGACTCGTTTGGCTCCATAGCCACAAACAACTGTATAAGCGAAAAAAGACCGCTAAATGCGCCCTCTTTGCTGTACTTTTCAATTTGATTTACTGCCTGGCTTACCGGAATGCCACTGCGCTTAAGCTCTACATGGATCACCGGCATACCGTTGATCAGTAGGAGCACATCGCCGCGCCGGTCGTTACGCAAAGGGCTGCCGCGTTCAAATTTAGGCTGTTGCACAATTTGGTAACGACTTTGGCCTGCGGCGATTTCCTGGCGATCGTATATTTTTAAGCTGACTTCTTTGCCCATATGCAAGGTATCGGCTGGGTTATCGCGTTTAATCGCCACGGTTTTGCCGTTAATTAAACCGTTGAGCTTGAGCGGAGTTTTAAGCTCTTTGATTTGCTCAATAATTTGCTGCATTTCAGTCACAGTAAGCGGAACATCGTTTAAGCGATCCCGCTGGCGATTGTTTTCAAACAAAATGCTTGCCCAGTTTTGCAGTAAATCGGCTTCGGTTTTGTTTTTGAGTATCTTCGGTTCCCAACCTTTGTTGGTGAGTACCTCAATAAAGGCCTGCTCAAATTGTGCTTCTGTTTTAAACGTGGTCATTATGGCGCTCCCTGTTAGACAAACATTTTACTTAAGCAGGCCTGCTTGATGTTATTGAGTTTGGTGATTTGTTGTTGGTGTTGGTTGATCAAGTTATCGAGTTTTTGGAAATAGTTGCCGATTTCTTGTTGTTCATCTTCTGTTGGAAACATAAAAACCATACTCTTAAAAGAGCCATTGGTAATCTGGTTAATTGTCGCACCTAGATTTTTCTCAACTTCAGATGTAAACATGTTTGTATCCAACAATGCATTTATAAATGCAGGCTGCTTACTTCTGATGCCAGTCATAAAAGCACCAATAACAGTATTATTCATGCGTGAAGTTACTTGCGCATGTTTTCCAATTAAGGATCTTGAGCCGTTACGGACGACAACAATAATGTCTCCCTCCACCACATTGCTGCAATTAACTACTTCAGAATTAACGTATATGTTATCAGCTTCAATAAGTTGGCCATTTTTTACATTGGATGAACGAAGCACTAATGTGCCTGATTTTCTAATATCACTCGGCGAATATGTCAGACCACTAAAAAGTTCAACTTCGTTGTTTAGAACTTTCTCTTCCCACTTCCCACTAAATCCTTTAAAGCGGATTTCTGGAATGGTTTCGCCTTGTTTGGGGAACATTTTTTCCAGCATGGCTTTTTTAATGTTGCAGAGCTTGTCATGCTTTTGTTGGTGTTGGTTGATCAGGACATCTAGTTTTTGGAAGTAGTTGCCGATGGCAGTTTGTTCTTCATTTGTAGGAATTGCTACGACCTGGCTTTTAACAATATCGGAATTAAGGTTAACCTGGCTTCCGGGCTGGCCAAATTGTTGCCACTTTGCTTCAAAGGATTTTAACCATTGATACATAAACTCAAGTTCAAAAAGTGGTTTTTTGAATATTAAGAAACCATCGTGAACCCCTGTTTCAACATAGTTAACTACAGGTTTACCAACACTCGCTGCTATGCTTAACAGCAGGTGTTTCTCATGTAATACACGAGTTTTTTCTTGGCCAAGTTTTGAAATTCTCTGCTCTAAATAGTGAATCCTGCCATCTTGCTCTGTCACATCTCTAATACGTAACCAACCAACACTTGATTGGCTATCGAACCATTTAGGATCTTCAATCGGGCGAGGACTGGCGCCACGAACAATTTCAGCTAATTCACCTAATACCTTCTCCTCCCATTCCCCACTAAACACTTCAAAGCGAATCTCTGGAATCTTACTATCCACACTCATCTTATTTGCCCTTTAGTAAGCTGGTGAGTTCAGTCAAGCCCTGCATATCAAACTCATTACCTGTGAGCTCGCCCATAATATCCGCCAGTTCTTGCTCT
This sequence comes from Ewingella americana ATCC 33852, assembly GCF_000735345.1. GTDB lineage: Bacteria > Pseudomonadota > Gammaproteobacteria > Enterobacterales > Enterobacteriaceae > Ewingella > Ewingella americana. The sequence goes on from NZ_JMPJ01000017.1 coordinate 147,807, forward strand.
GTGGTTTTTATCTCATTTGCCACTTGCGAATAGGTGACGGCGTATTTATCAGCAAGGGCTTGTACCTGGCTGGTAAGTTGGCTAATCACTGAGTTTGGCATAGCAGCGAGTTCGGTGGTTAATGGCGCAATCCATTTTAGATGCAGCAGGTTGTTCACCTGTTCATCAGTTAATGTTTCGATGGTCGTTTTGGTTTTTAAGTGCAGGGCCGCGGCGGCATCTTTGACCGTTTTTTTCAGAGCTTTTTCTTCATCGATGAGTTTATTCGCACAAATGATTTTGGCTTCATAGCTTTCATCTGCGAATTTAGCTTTGATGTCTTTTTGTTCTTTCAAGAAGGCTTTGGCAGCTTTGCCTACTTCGGTATTGGCAAAACCGTCTTTACTTTCTTTTACCGTATCTTGTTCTTTTTCTTCTTCGGTCAGAGATTCTAAAATTTCTTCCAGCGTGCTGGCGATTTCTGCCAGACGGGCTTCTTTAGCGGCCAGGGCTTGTAAGTCATCACTCAAGTAAGTTTGTTGCACTAAATCAAACGGCAGTATGTGGCCTTTCCAGCCGTCTTGTACTTCAGTGTCTTTGCCGTCTTTCTTCTTGATGACGATATTCGGGTCAACTTGTTTGGTAGCGGCAAAGCCTTCGGTTTGCATCATCTCTAAATCGGCGCTGATGAGTTGCCATTGGTTGTTCAGAAATTGGTAAGCCTGGTATTTGTCGATTAAGGCAATCGGGGCTAAGCGAGTAAATAGTTCGGCACTTAATACCGCCTCTTGTTGGTTACGCTTTACGCTTTCCCAGGTTTGTATTAATTGGGAGTTTAGGTGGTCATCAAAGCCATTAAAGGCTTGGTTGTAGGCACTGATAAACTCCAACACTTGCGGGTGCCCACTAATGCTGGCGTTGACGTCTTGTTTGACAATCGTCAGCTCACTGTAAGCAGCGGATTTTGGCGTAAACAGAGTATCGTGCAATTGCGGGAAGGCTTGCCAAAAATTGTGTAGCTCGGCAATTTCGCTGTTGGGAATCCCGCCGAGCATGGTGGCGTGTAAATCCCAGCTTTGTGCAGTTGCAGATGAATCAACATAGCGCGGTATGTTGAGGTTGTAACCGTTGTCGCACAGGGTTTGTTTGCTCACCAGTTGCGAGAACTTGTCGATACTTTCTCGGTTAATCACCGCATCAGTAATGCGCTTGATGTCACTGGCTTGTAGTTTGTTGTTTTTGCCTTCTTTCATAAAGTGTTTAGAGGCATCGACCACCAATACATCGGTGTTTTGACGTTTTTGCTTGAGGACCAAAATCACCGTGGGAATGCCGGTGCCAAAAAAGATATTGGCCGGTAAACCGATAACAGTATCAATATGGTTCTGCTCAATGAGTTGCTTGCGAATTTGACCTTCTTCACCACCACGGAACAAGACACCATGAGGCAGGACGATAGCCATAATGCCATCGGGTTTTAGGTGGTAGAGGTCATGCAGCAAAAAGGCAAAATCGGCTTTGGTTTTAGGCGCCAGACCAAAACGTGAATAGCGAGGATCGCTATCTTTAAAGCTTGGGTCCCAATTTTGTGAGTAAGGCGGGTTGGACACCACAGCATCGACATGCAAGGCGTAGTATGAGCCTTGAGGATCGCTATCATCAAAATACGGCCAATCCTCTTCGAGCGTGTCGGCATTACGGGTTTTAATGTTGCTGGCTTTGATACCGCGCATGATGAGGTTCATACGGGTTAGGTTGTAGGTATTGGCTTTTAACTCTTGGGCGAAATAGGTGATGCTGTCTTTGTTTTTAGCGTACTGCTCGAACGCCTCTCCGATATTGATCAGCAACGAACCAGAGCCAGAAGTAGGATCATAAATTTTGATGGTGTCTTTGTGCTTTAACTCGTGGGCTATGATGTTCGACATCAGTACTGAGACTTCATGAGGCGTGTAAAACTCACCGGCTTTTTTACCGGCATTGGCGGCAAATTTCTCAAGCAGGTATTCGTAAATGTAGCCCAGTACGTCATACCCTTGATTACCATTCATCGGGATACCTTTGATCAGGTACAGTAAGTCGCTGATGGCTTTGGTGCGTTTTCCAGCACTTTCACCCAATTTACTTAGACCTGTTTCTAAGGTGGTAAAAATGCCTTCAAACAGTTTTTTGTAAGTTGGCGAAATCAAACGGCTAAATGCAGAGAGCGCATCGCGCACGTTTGATTCATCAAATCCGGATGTTGGATCAACCCATGTAGAAAACAGATTATCGTAGGCAATAAAGTAGCCCAAGTTGTCTTGCACGAATTTAACGGCGTCGGCGTCTTTTTCATTGAGAGCTTTGATGTCTGCGGGGGTCATACCCTGTCTGGTGACAAACTGCACCAGCTGGTCGCTTAGGTACTTGTAGAAGATGAAACCGAGTATGTAATCTTTGTATTCGTTGGCTTCAATTTTAGAACGCATCTGGTTGGCGGATTCCCAGATTTTTGCCGCAAGCTGCTGTTTATTCACTATAAGTCCTGTTGAAAGCAATTCTTTTTTGAAAAGGCTATTTTAGGTTTGTGATTGTACGTCTGATGGGAGCTGCTTTCTAGCGGCAAGACTCTACGAGTCTGTGCCAGTGGGTGGTCTGCAGTCTCGATTCCTACCAAGACAGCCATCTTCATCTGAGACAGCTTCCATGTTGCTTCCAACAGCGCGAGTATTCCTCCATCTCGGTGGGATGTTGATTGATGTTTTGAATTAGGGGGTAAGCGGCTTGCATACATCACTCTTTGGATTCGATGGACGAGCATAACTTTAGTGAAAACTTCTACCGGCGCAAGGGGCTCATCATGCTGGACTGAAAGTAGACCAGTGAGTTATTAGGCAGAATAGCGAAGGTATTTTTTCCGATTTATGATGTAGAGATGAGGTTTTACCTCAATCAGTTAAAATTATAACAGTGGGGTACATGCTCATAACGAGTTGGAGGTACACTTGGTCGCTAACCAATCTACTAAAAACTTTATCAGGGATGTTTCTATGGCCGTACCTACCTACGATAAATTTATTGAGCCAATTCTCCGTTTTCTGGCTGATAAACCCGATGGCGTACCTGCTCGTGATACACATGAAGCTGCTGCTGATGCACTTAATCTTGATGATAATCAGCGAGCAGAAGTTATAGCTAGCGGTCAGTTAGTTTATAAGAATCGGGCTGGTTGGGCACACGATCGCCTGAAGCGAGCCGGTTTATCGCAAAGCGTATCTAGAGGAAAGTGGTGCTTGACGCAAGAAGGAGTTAATTGGGTACATGCCCATACCCTGCCACTCACAGACGGGGAAGTGAACCATCTGGCGTTTGATTTCATGAACGTGAAGCTTAAACAGCAGCCAGATGCTGTCGATCTTGATCCGAAACCATCGGTACTGAACAAGGAAGAGCTGGCAAAAAGCAGCCCGGATGATCGCCTTGATCAGGCGTTAATAGAGTTACGGGACACGGTTGCTGGTGAGTTGTTGGAAAATCTGTTGCAAGTCTCACCGGCACGTTTTGAGGTTATCGTCCTGGATGTTCTTCATCGTCTGGGATATGGCGGGCACCGGGATGATCTACAACGCGTGGGTGGCACCGGTGATGGTGGTATAGACGGGATTATCTCGCTTGATAAACTGGGACTCGAAAAAGTTTATGTACAGGCTAAACGCTGGCAGAATACGGTTGGCCGCCCGGAGCTTCAAGCTTTTTATGGCGCTTTAGCCGGTCAAAAAGCTAAACGTGGCGTGTTTATCACAACCTCCGGTTTTACTTCACAGGCTCGGGATTTTGCCGTTTCCGTAGAGGGCATGGTGCTTGTTGATGGAGAACGTTTGGTTCATCTTATGATTGAAAACGAAGTCGGTGTTTCCTCCCGTTTGGTTAAAGTTCCCAAGTTAGATATGGATTACTTTGAATAATTATTTAATTTAAACCGGAACTCTGGCTCCGGTTATTTACTCGGAGAAATTTCTCTTTGAGGGCAGCTCTTCGTACTATTTGTATACTTTACTGATAGTAGGTTCGGGACTAATACCTCTATGTTGAACTTTAGCCCTCAGGAGTCGTTGGTTAGGTTTAGCAGTGATGTGATGGACGCCCTTTCCTAAGTTGTTCAGTACCATACTTTTACTGATCGCCTTAATTCGGGAGTGACATCACAACACTATAGGGTAAAGCTCAGGAAAATGGGAAAATTATGACTGTAAGTCACCTAACCTAACTCAATTCTTTTCTTAACTTACATAGCTTTATTATTAATACCCACATATACAAAGCCAGAGTCAGTGAAACAATTGTTACAAAACAATAGGCGGTTTTTACTGCATTATAATTGTTAATCGCTGAGAGTCCCGAATCATGGTATGTTTTTAGAGAATCCCTAATTAGCTTAATTGTATCGGGTAGAAATATTGCGGCAATTATGAGAGCCATTACTGCAACGGGTAGGGCTTTGGATAACAAGACACTGGTTACTGTCGCACGTGCAGCGACGTTATCCTCTTTATGTGCTTTAGGGATTATTTCGAGAGCTTTCGTGATCTCTAAATACCAGAGGCTGAAAAGGATAGCAGCGATTGCCATGAGTAAGCTTGAAGCAGAGAGTAAATCGCTCATTTTATTTATGGATTAGGCTGAATTTTAAAGTTGGCACAAAGTTTATTGTAAGAAGAAGGAGGGATTTCAAATGTAGATACACTGCCTTTCTTCTTTGTTATTGCAGTAAGGCTTCCATCAATATCGGCTAACGTTTTATTTAGTTCATTCACTACATTTTGGCTATTTATAACAACAGTGTAATCTTGTGTATTGTTCTGACGATTTGCTCGTTGCAAAGTTGCTTTAAGAGTATTTTCGATATGGGGGCGAAGTTGATATTGAAACTTCGAAATTACGGATTTAATCAGCGAGCGACTTTCAGTCAGAGTGGTTTGGAACAGACTGCTCACTGTCCGTTCATCAGGAATCTCGCCATTGAATGTATTTTCAATCAATAATAGTAATCGATATTCAAGCATGTCGCTTCCACGTTTGAATACTTTTTGTCCTCTAAACATAGTCAGGTATTCATTTAGTGAGGCTGTTGCGCAGGTATTTAGCTGATTATTGAGATCAGCAATATTGCATCCAAGAATGGCTGCAACCTCTGTTTCTTCATCGGGGGTAAAATTGAGAGTGATTGTAACTTGCAAGATTATCTTCCTTTTTAGGTTAGCATTTAAAGCCATATTTATTATGACACCATGTTGTCAGACACAAAACTTATGCTAGCTATCTCAACACGACATTGGTATTTAATTACTTAGGGTAAGTTTTCGGTAAACACTCGAACTATATAAAGCGCGCTTATAATATTAAGTGCTATGATGGTCGTAAGTCTAAGCATCGCCCTTAAATCATCCAAAATATTCTCTGTACTGGGTAAGCTTTTCGAGAATACTATCCCTCGCTTTATTATAGACAATCTTGATAAGCGGGAAGTAAAAATTGATACATTGATTTGATTATTGCCCAATGACTCAACTTTTTGAATCAGTGTCCGAATGCCCTATTCGCTTGTCCATTCCAGAATAGCAATCTGCCTTCCTTAATGTCTAGTAATTAATGATAATTAGTTGGTTTTTTTCTCGCGTTCCTGCAGTTTACTATTTCTCCTAATCTATCCAAATTTATCTTAACCTGCTCAGGTATTTCAGCCTGAATATCCTCCTTAGGTCCTAACGCTATGTTGTCGCCTAATAGTAGCGTACATTCCGTAAATCGCGGAAGGGGAACCAGTTTTATTAGGATAGCCAGCGTTAGGCTGGCGCCGTATCTACACCGCGGATAGATGCGTATGCGGATAAAGACATCTTCCCGGAACTGACCGCATGTTTGACTCAGGTTAACAGGTTGAAGTTGTTGAGATCTTGCTCGCAAAAAATATGTAATTCAACTATTGCTCAGTAAAACTATTCAAGGTGATACCAACCTCTGTTGATAATATCGGAATAGTAATTCCAAAAGTTGGGTCTTTAAGAAACAACCGTCACTACGACGAAAAGCCCAGTCACCTTCAGTAACTGGGCTTTTGCACCATCCAGCCAACCCACATCCCCCCGAAACATGCCCACAAAACCCCTTTTCCTAAACATATCCCCCAGATATGTTTATACCATCGACACGTTTTAGCTATATGTCGATAAAACGCGATTTTATAAACATGAGGGCGTGACATGTTTATGGCATCGACATATTATGGCTATATGTCGATTAAAACGGTTTTTATAAACATATGAGCTGGGATCCTGAAACGCCTTACAACGCGTTGCCGATACTGCCGCCTGACTTGGAGCAGATTGAAACGCGCAGCGTACTCAAAGCCTGCATCAGTGCGCGCTCTGCAATCGCTGAGTTGAAAACTTCCGGTGAGTTGATCCCCGACCAAGGGTTGCTGATCAATATCCTGCCGATGCTCGAAGCGAAGGACTCATCCCGCATAGAGAACATCGTAACGACCAGCGATCAGCTCTTTCAGTATGTTGACCGTACAGAGGGGGCCGATCCGGCGACGAAAGAAGCGTTGCGCTATCGCACCGCGCTTTTTGATGGCTATACGCACCTTGAAGACTATCCACTCTGCACAAACACAGCGATAGCTATCTGTACCAAATTGCGCGCAGTTCAAACTGATATCAGGAAAACGCCGGGCACGGTATTGCGTGACCAGAATAATAACGTGGTTTATACGCCGCCGGTGGGTGAAGACGCCATTCGTAACTTGATGGCGAACTGGGAGCGGTTTATCCATGGTGATGATGATTTAGATCCCTTGGTAAAAATGGCTATTGCGCACTATCAGTTTGAGTGCATCCACCCCTTCCCGGATGGGAACGGGAGAACGGGCCGTATCCTGAACATTCTCTATCTGATCCAGAGCGAACTGCTTTCACTTCCCATCCTGTATCTGTCTCGTTTTATCTTGGAGAGGCGTGACGATTACTACAGTCTCCTGCGCGGAGTGACAGAGGAGGGGGATTGGGAGTCGTGGATATTATTTATGCTGGAGGCGGTAGAAAGTACCTCCCGATGGACTACTGAGAAAATCTCGATTGTGCGGGCCTTGATGGCTGAAACCTCGGCGTATGTTCGTGACAAGCTACCTAAAATTTATACCCATGAACTGGTCCAAGCGCTTTTTGCACAGCCTTATTGTCGGATCGAGAATCTGGTTGAACGCGGCGTGGCTAAGCGTCAAACGGCATCACTCTACCTCAAGCAGTTGGTTGAAATTGGTGTGCTGGAGGAGATGAGCGTTGGCCGTGAAAAGCTGTATATGAACACCAGATTGCTGCGGGAATTGAATCAGTAAGTGGTAGTCGCTAAGTAAAATGATGCCTTCTCCGAGAGGAGAGGGCATCAAGACCACAACACGCCTACTCAGTCCTACAACTCTCCAAATCCACCTAGTTTAAATCCAAGCTCACCAACCCCAGCCTTCACTCCAACCGAAGTCAACACATCCAACTCCGCCAATCTTGGGTAGCAATACTTGCTGCCGAGGATGGTGTTATCGATGAATGACGGGTGGCACATGATTTCCAGGGAGTGGTCGCCGCGCTGGTTGGCGTGGTCGAGGATGCTGAGGAACAACTCCTCGGTGATGCTGTCGCCGTAGAAGGTGCTGTCGAAAGCCGCCGTGCTGCGCGCGCCGCACAGGGGGATGTTGTGCTGCTGGATGGCATCCCGGTCGATGCGCATCGCGACGTCTTGCTGTTGGGCGAAGGCTTCGACGATAGGGAAGATCTGCGGGATCATATGCACGTGGTGGTGGCTGTCGATGTGCGTCGGTTTGCGGCCAAACAGTTCGACAAAGCGGGCGAACTGGGCGGCAAGCTCTTGTTTTATCTGGTCGAGGGGCAGGGTGTCGGCTTCGGCCATCTCCCAGATCCATTTACCCAGCTCGCCGTTATCGCGCACTAAGCCCGGCATCTCGGTGAGAGGTTTACCTAGGGTGAGCACGAAGTGCATGCCGACCGGCAACTGTGGGTTGGCGGCGCTGAGTTGGGCGGCGTGCTCGGCACCCGGCTGGTTGACCATCGCCGTGGTGGAGCTGACCACGCCGTGGGTGAAGGCGTCGATAATGCCGTAGTTCTGTGCTTTGCAAAGCCCGAAGTCGTCGGCATTAACTATCAGTAATTTATCCATAAATTGCCCTTTGGCTGCCCTCCCGCGAAGGAGGGCGCATAGGTTATTTTAGTTCAGCGATGGCTTTCGCAAAGTTCGGCAGCAGCGCTTCGTGCGCCAGCAGCATGTCGCGGGCCAGCTTCTCGGCGTCTTTGTCGGAATGAATCAGCGGGCTGAGGTTCAGCGCCAGCAGCACATCATTCAGTTTGCCGCTCAGAGCCGCTTCGCTCGCCGCAATCTCAAAGCCTTTGATGGTGTAAATCAGGCCCAGCACTTTCTCATCGAAATGGGTAATGCGCGGAGTTGGCGTCGCGCCATTGCGCCCGATGGTGCAGGTCATCTCGACCGCCCAGTCAGCCGGAATATTATCAATATGCCCGTGGTGGGCGAAGTTGACGTATTGCTCGGTCTGCTTGTCATTGTAGATGGCGCTGATCACTTCGCACGCCGCGTCGGAGTAATAAGCCCCGCCGCGCAGCTCCAGCTCTTTTGGTTTTACGTTCAGCTCGGGGTCTTTATAAAGCTCGAACAGCTGTTTCTCCACTTTTTGTACCACGGTGGCGCGCGCGCCGCCTTTGTAGAACTCTCCCATCTCGATGGCCAGCATCTCTTTGGGTTTGAAGTAGTACAGCAAGTAGGAGCACGGCAGCAGGTTGAGCGAGCGGATCAGTCCTTCGCTGAATGGCAGGTCGAAGATGTTTTTCACCGAACCGGCGGTCAGGGTGCCGGAGGCCACGCCGTCCAGCAGCTCGGCAAAGCGCGACTCGCCGTTGACGATGACGTCTTTGATAAACACCAGATGATTGAGGCCGAACAGGTCAATCGACAGCTCATCCTGCGGGCTAATCTTCAGTACGTCCTGAATGAACATCTTCATGCCGACCGGAATGTTGCACACGCCGATAAACTTCTTGAAGTTGGTGTGGCGAACCACGGCTTCCGTGACCATGCCTGCCGGGTTGGTGAAGTTGATAACCCAGGCGTCCGGGCAGATCTCTTCCACATCTTTGATGATGTCGAAAATTACTGGAATGGTGCGCAGGCCTTTGAACAGGCCGCCCGCGCCGTTAGTCTCCTGACCCAAATAGCCGTGGCTCAGCGGGATGCGTTCATCCAGCTCACGGGCTTTTAACTGGCCGACGCGCAGCTGGGTAGTGACAAAGTCGGCGTCTTTTAATGCCTCACGGCGATTTAATGTTTTATGCAAACTGATGGGTACGCCCGCGCGTTTTATCATGCGCTGGCAGAGGTCGAAAATAATATCCTGCTTCTCTTTACCGGCTTCGACGTCAACTAACCATAATTCACTGATCGGCAACTCTTCATAACGTTTAATAAAGCCTTCGAGTAGTTCCGGGGTATAGCTGCTGCCACCGCCAATGGTGACTACTTTAAGTTTTTTAGACATAGGGGCTCCCGTGCAATATGAATGCACTTTAAACAAAGGTAAATATAGGAATGAGTGAAGACTATTATTGAGTCCGCATTAATTCATATACAGTCAGCTATTATTAAATAACTCCTTGCGATAATGCTTTGGCGTAAAGGTGGTTATTTTTTTAAAGTTCTTAATGAACATGCTAGGGCTGCTATATCCCGAATCATATGCAATATCAGTAATAGAATAATTAGTTATCTCTAATTGTTTTTTGGCGAAATCAACGCGGATCTCATTAATAATCTGCATTGGCGTTTTGCCATAATGGCGCTGAGTGGCGCGCGTTAAATACTCCTGCGATTTTCCCGAGTGCTGCACCATGGTCGACAAAGCTTTATCGCCGAACTGGGTTTTATCGTGCATCTTCTCAATGGTCTCTTTGAGCCACACCGGCACGTCAGGCGCGATATCAGACTCGCGATGATGACGAATACGGTTGATGGCGTAGAAGGTCACCATCTCAAGAAACTCGTTAAACTCGCCGTTTTTGAAGTTGAGAGACGCCACCATCGACTCGATAAAGTTAAGAAACTCACTCTTAATTTTATACACCTGCGAGGCCACGAAGCAGGTCGGCAGCAAGTCCAAATAGTGCTGTTCGAAGAAGGCTTTACTGATGCCGACGTTTAATATCCGGGTTGGGCCAAACTCATAGAAACTCTGATGGTTGGAGCCCAGCGGGATAAAGGCGAAATCGCCACGCTCGAGCAGTACTTGCTTGCCGTTGATCTGCTGGTAGTAGCGGCCAGTGAGCACGATGGTGAACTCGTAGTAGTCGTGTTCGTGCAGCCCTGAGATGCTCTCTACCTTGTTGTAGATAAACATGTGGAAATTTTGACCGTCGAATAGTTGATCTTCGCGTGCTGTCTTAATGTCCATACTCAGTAACTGTGGCTGCATGATGACCCCTAACGCTATTTTATTTTCTCGTGAAGCTCAATGATCTCTGTCACTAACTCGCGGGCCAACATGGAGGTCATCAGGTGGTCTTGGGCGTGAACCAGCACCAGACTAACCTTGGTTTTACCTTCACCGGCGTCGCCTTCAATCAGCTTGGTCTGCACCAGATGGGCTTCATGCAGTGACTCGCGCGACTTGGCCATCAGCTCCCAAGCCTTGGTGAAATCGCCTTGTTTAGCGACCTTCAGTGCTTCATAAGCCAGACTGCGCGCCTGCCCGGAGTTGATGATGAGGCCCATCACCACTTCTTCCAGACTGTCTAACTCTTCTTCACTGTCTTCGATATTGTCTAAATCAAACATGGTTATCTCCCTGAGTTAACTCGTTGGATACTGGGGAGAATCTCCTCTCCCCAGCTTGCCCTAGATTAGAATTTTAGTGATGCAGCAATGTCTTCTTCGCTCTCTTCTTCTTCGATAATCGCCTGCGCCTTGTTCGACAAGATGACGAATGGCATGTAGACCAGCGTGGCAATACCGAGGTTGAACAGGGCGACTAACAGCGCCGCAATGCTGCCGTTACTGTTGAAGAAGGCCCCCAGCCCGGTAGGCATGGTCCACGGCGCGAGGTTGGTCACCGGCGGGATAATCCCCATGGTGTACGCCGTCAGCGTGATAATGGCCAGAATCGGTTGCACCAGAACGAACGGGATAAACATCACCGGGTTCATGATAATCGGCAGACCGAACAGGATAGGTTCGTTAATCTGGAAGATGCCAGATGGCAGTGCCAGTTTGGCGACCTGACGGTGGTCTGCACGACGTGATGCGATAAAGATGGCGATGATCAGGCCAAGCGTTGCCCCAGAACCACCTAGCAGGATGTAGGAGTCGAGCATTGGTTTTGCCCAGAAGTGGAAGGTCTGTCCTGCATCCAGTGCGGCTTGTACTGAACCATACTGGTTGTAAATGGCGATGTTCTCCAGCGCCCACGGGGTCATGATGCCGCTGTCCAGCGCGGTTAACGCGAGGGAGCCGTGAACACCAAAGAACCACAACAGGGAGTTGAAAATCACGTAAGCCCAGCCCACCACGCTTCCCATCGATGCCAGAGGTTTGGAGATGGAATCCATAATGATCTGGTGGAAGTTGTTGCCGTACAGCCCCAGCAGCCAAGAGATAACCCCGAAGATACACAGGATAATGAAGCCCGGGATCAGTGCGGAGAAGGAGCGGGAGACGGAGGTCGGTACGCTGTCTGGCAGGGTGATAACCCAGTTGCGGCGGATAACAAAGGTAAACATCTCGGCGACGACTAAGCCGATCACCATGCCGGAAATAATGTTCGCGCCACCTAGCCAGTTGGCCCCGACGGCGTAAGCTTCGCCCACGCTATAAGGGGTAACGGTCATAAAGGCTGCCACGGAGAGCAGGCCGGCGGCCAAAGGATCCACTTTGCGCTCTTCGGCTAATGCCATCCCGATAAAGAACGGCGCCATGAGCGACATTATCCCTAATGTCCCGTTATAAACGTTGGCACCAATGGTTTTTAAACTGGCCAGCGTCTCAATAGTGGAAGCGTCTAAACGAATGCCGAGAGAATAAAAGAAAGAACCCTCGCCGAAACTCAAAAATACGTTATTAATTAAAACGAACATCGCCCCTGCGAGGGTCAGCGGCATTAATCGGATGAAACCATTTTTAATAGCGTTAATATGGGGCTGTCTACCTATTCTTACAGCAAAAGGTAGAAGCACCTTTTCAAGTGAATCAATGGCTTTACTCATTTTTTATTTTCCTTTAATGCCGCCTTTTAGACGGCCAGGGTATGAAATTCGCTCTTTGACTGCTGACTCTTTGACTTTAAAGTAATGCAAAATTAAAAATTAATTAATGACTCACAGATTGCTGACTTGATGCTTTAATTAAAGCGACTGCTGATTGTAGAACTTTTAACCCATCAACCTTGCCGTAGTGGATTGAATCAATCACTTCGACAGTTTTACCCGGTAGTAATCTTCTGATCTCATCTAACTTGTAAGCGATTTGCGGGCCGAGCAAGACTAAATCCGCTTCACCGCCTTTTTCTGCCGCCAGTGACTCGGAGAAGGCTTGGATAATGACTGGAACTTCGTGTTTTTCAGCGACAGCGTTCATTTTATTGACCAGCAATGAAGTGGACATACCCGCCGAACAGAACAAATAAATGACTTTCTTTTCCATAACGTAATCCTCGTTTTTCTGAGAAATAACAGGGCAGAATGATTCGTCCTGATTGTCTCTGCTTGCAGTCAGTATAATCCAGCAAGCTCGACGGACGATAATTCATCTGCTGATAAAATTGTCTCTCCTTGACCAACCGTTATGACTCCCTTCACATTTTGGGGAATTAATCAGCAAGAAGGTATTTGAAGTGGGAATGAATGGGCGATTAAGCCATTCGTTATATCTATAGAATTAAAGACTATTTTGTTATTTTCGCCATAAAAAAAAGGCCGCGGGAAATTAACCCACGGCCTAGGAAATTCGCGTGATGCCTAGCGCGCTCTGCGTTCCCCCGTAACGAGAATCACTATCAGCCCGAGGATAACAAATCCGGCCGATGCCGCAGGAATAATGTGCGGCCCGGCGTGGTTGATGATAAGTCCGCCAATCAGCGCGCCTAGACCAATTCCGGCATTAAATACTGCGACATTGATTGAGGTTGCCGCATCAGCGCCACCTTCTATTACTGAAGCGTGTTTAAAGACGCTGGTTTGCAGCAACACCGGCAGCGCACCATAGGCTGCTCCCCAAATCGCGAAAGCCACTACCATGGAGTGATAACTGACTGCCGCGGTATTCATGATAATCAGACTGATGGCGAGCATCAGGGTAATGGTGATCAAGCAGCCGCGCAGCGAACGAGCGGCAAACGGCCCGATGGCGAAGTTGCTGATAACCCCCGCGCCGCCATAGATAAGCAGCATGACGCTGGTCTGGCTGGCCGTCTGATGGGCAATCTGTTCCAGATAGGGCGCGATATAGGTGTAAGCCAAAAAGTTGCCCATCACGATAAACGCGGTGGTGACAAAAATAGCCATCAATCGCCCACTTTTTAGGACGCGGGACATCGCGCCGCCAATAGAAGCATTCGTAATACGCACTGCCGGAACGGACCAGGCGATAGCCACGAACACCAGCAGACTCAGCACCGCGAGGGCGGCGAACACCGCGCGCCAGCCCTCGTGCTCTCCCAAAATGGTTCCGGCAGGCACGCCAAGAACCGTCGCCAGAGACACGCCGCCAAAGACAATAGACGTGGCGCGAATAGCGTTGCGCGCCGAAACCAGATGCACCGCCGTGACCACCGCCGTTGACCAGAACACGCCAATCGCCGCCGCCACCATCACGCGGCCAACCAGCACAATGGCGTAGTTAGGTGCGACATAGGTGACCAAGTTGCCGACGCAGCACACCGCCAGCAGCGCCGCCATCAATGCCTTTCTATTAATATGACCAAACAGGCTGGTCAGCGGCGTGGCGGTCAGCGCCACCAGAAACGCGAAGCAGGTCACCAGATAACCCGCCGCGCCCAGCGAGACATTAAGGCCTGCCGCCATCGAAGGCAGAACGCCGACGGGCATCAGCTCGGTGCTGACGAAAGAGAAACAGCCGAGGCTCAGTGCCAGAACGGCAATAGCGCGGCGCACCTTGGAAAGCTCGGCGACATTGGTTTTTGCGCCGGTCGCATCGACCATAGCGCCGGATTGTGAAACGTTTGAGTTCAAGAATCACTCCTCATAGAGATGTTGATTAACACACGTGTTGCGGGTGGGACAGAAGGGGATGTCTCTGCGTTGGAGAAATTCTGAGATTTTTGCCGAGTAATTGCGATAGCATGAAAAGCATATGATTTATGCGTCGGAGTCACGAATGAGCGTATTCAATTCTCAATTGCTGGAAGGGGTCGATGTCATGGCCGCCGTGGTGGACACCAAGAGTTTTGGCGCGGCCGCCGAAATGCTGGATATGTCGCAGTCTGGCGTAAGCAGGGCGGTGGCGCGGCTGGAGAAACGGCTGGGTATTCGGGTTTTCGAGCGCACCACGCGATCCGTCCGGCTGACCGACGAAGGGCGTGAGTTCTACGAGCAGGTGATGCCGCTGATTGCCGAACTGTCCGAGGCGACCAGCAACGCGGCGGGTAATGCGCGCACAGTCAGAGGGCGGCTGCGTATCAATGTCGATCCGCTGTTTGCGCGGTTGGTGCTCGGCCCGCGTCTGGGGCCTTTTATCGACAGCCACCCCGAGTTGGATATTGAGCTGCACAGCCGGGAAGACTTAGGGGATTTGATTGCCGACGGCTTCGACGTGGCGCTGCGTTTCGGCCATCCGGTTTCATCTTCATTGGTTGCCCGCAAAATACTCGACACGCGGGTATTCGCCGTGGCATCTCCGGCATATATTGAGCGATTCGGTATGCCGCAGGACCCCAACGAACTCGCCACCGATCAGCATCGCTGCATCTTCTTCCGCGAGCCGATAACCGGCAGGCCATTTCCTTGGGACTTTCACCGCGGGCGCAAGAAAATCAGCGTCAAGCCGCACGGCTCGCTGACCGTCAATGATTCCGGCACGGTCTACAGCATGTGTCTGGCCGGGCTGGGCATTGCCCAGCTGCTGGAACTGGGGGCCGACACCTACATTGCCTCCAATCAGCTAATCCCGCTGTTCCCCGACTGGCCAGATCAGCGTTTCCCGCTCTACGCCTACTA
The DNA here is from genome assembly GCF_000735345.1 of Ewingella americana ATCC 33852. Lineage (GTDB taxonomy): Bacteria > Pseudomonadota > Gammaproteobacteria > Enterobacterales > Enterobacteriaceae > Ewingella > Ewingella americana. The sequence continues at coordinate 163,067 of NZ_JMPJ01000017.1, forward strand.
CCCGTCACGCCACCACGCCCCCGCTAAAACCCGCGCACTGCTGGATTTTGTCACCGGGCTGGTGGGGGAGAAAGGCTAATAGAAGCTGTAACCAGAAGCATGTGAAGGAAATACTGACGCGATTTACTTCACGACAATCGATTTTCTGTCATCTATTCGCGCTAACTTAGGCCTGAGTTACGCTGCTTTCCTTAATAGAGTAAGAAGCAAATAGACTCTTTCATCAGCAGTTGATTAAAGATTAAACATAATACGTAAATTACCGTCTCTTAATCGTGAAAATTGTTTTGTTCAGACGTGCTCTGTTACAGAGTGATTTGTTATCAAATATGTCGACACAGTCTAAAAAGCCTGCCCGTATTGAGTGTATATCCCGCAATTTGAAATCAAAATGAGCAGTAAAGTATTCAATGTTTCATAAGCTAACAACTGCATACATTGCTGCTTAATTAATGATCTAATTTTAAAGAAATCCCATTGGGAACTTTCTCATTTTGTTCTTTGTGACCCTCATCACCTATGTTAATTATTTGTTCGTGGCGCAAAACCACAGCAAACACATAACAATAGAAATTGATCAGACAGGGTAATTTATGAGCAAATTTATTAAGCCAATGATTATTGGCGGCGTCGTTCTGTCGGTATTATCTGCCAGCGCACAAGCTGAGATCACCGTTTTAGAAAAGAATAAGCAAAGCGATGCTTTGCTCGCGCCATTAAGCGTTAAGGTTGGCGGTAGTATTCGTCCAGAGTGGATTTTTAATAACGGCCCAGAGCCAGGTTATTATAAAAATGGTCACGACGGCGGTACGCGTTTCCGTTTCAGCACTGATTATGCCCTGAGCCAAGATACCTCAATCATTGGTTATTACGAGTTAGGTGTAGACCTGGCACACGCGCTGAGCTGGGATGACCACTACAACGAAGATGGCCGTCGCGACAAGCAACGCCAGTTGTACGCGGGTATTAAAGATGACCGTTACGGTACTTTCACTTACGGCCACCAGTACGGCATCTATTATTCCGTCGTTGGTATTAAAAGTGACGTATGGGATAACGATGGTCACGCAGGCGCAACCGGTATTGGTGTAAATGGTGATTTCGACGGTGCTAATAAACCGAAGAATAGCCTGAAATATACTAATGATTTCGGCCCAGTGACTTTATATGCCAACTACTTATTACCTGAAGATCAAACCACTGCCGGTGGCAATTTAGATTATCGTCGTAATAACGGCGCAGGTATTGGTGCAGATTATAAAATCACCAAAGATTTAGTCTTCAGCGCTGCATATAGTGCCAACAATGCCACTATTAAAGAAACGCCAGAAAACGAAAAAGATTACCATCAGGAAATCTCCGGTACTGCTTTAACTTGGCAGCCGAACAACTGGTATATCGTCGGTACTGCGAGCTACTACAAAAACTTCGTACCAAGCACGCATGAACAGTCTGTTGACCGTTACTTCGCGGGCAGTGGTTACGGCGTAGAAGGGTTCGTTGGTTACACCTTCAACATCGACCAGCCGTTCCTGAAATCTATCCAGCCATACGTTGCAGCGGATTCCCTGCAATTGAAAGGCGACGAAGATTACCATCAGAACAACGTGTACTTCGGTGCGGGCACCGTTATTGGCCACGGCCTGTCTGTGTACGTAGAACGTACTCTGGCAACCTCAACCAACAACGAAGTTCCTGACTCTACTTGGGTCACCGTGTTCTACGACTTCTAATCTCTGTCCTGCCCGGCAATACGCCGCGTAAACAGCCAAAGCCAGTGCCGAGAGGTGCTGGCTTTTTTGTTGCTTATAGGCAGTATGAAATATTGTCTCAAGGATTGTATGCATTCCCTGTCGCTTTATACTTCTCGTTAGTGATTTCAATAACGGGTATCGGTAAATGTCTGATGAAGAACAGTATGTTGTACTGACTGAAAATGATGTTTCACAGTGGGACGATAAAACGGGCGAACGTTATCATTTTCCTAAGCAATACAGTAAATCGATAAAACCAGGTATGCAGTTTGTCTACTATAAAGGCAGATTAAAACCTGAGAATAAGGCTTTTGAAGGCCAACGTTTATCTAAGAGTCCACATTACTTCGGTATTGGCCGAATCGTTGATGTTCAGCCTGATAAAGCAGGGCATTTGATCGCAACGCTTAGTGATTTCCAAGCGTTCGGGGAAGCCGTACTGGCAAAAAATGATGGCAATTATCTTGAAGAAATTCCGGAATCTAAAAAATCTAATTATTGGCGTGTAAGTGTTCGTAAGATCTCTAAAAGCGTTTTCGATAATATTGTTCTTAATGCGATCACCTCTGCGCCTCTTTCATTAAATGATGCATTTCCCAAACAGGATGAAAAGGAGAACGAAAAGGATGAAGAATCCCTTGTCTCTTATGAAGAGGGGAAAAAGTCATCGAAGTACGTAACTGTATATGAAAGGAATCCTAAGCTAAAACAACAAGCTAAAGCACTCCATGGCACAACCTGTTTTGCCTGTGGGTTCAATTTTGGCGAATTTTATGGAGAATACGGGCAGGACTTTATCCACATACATCACGTATTGCCTGTCTCACTGTTTGGTAAATCGAAAAGGGTCGATCCCAAGACGGATCTAGTACCGGTCTGTGCCAATTGCCATAGCATAATCCACCGTAAGAAAGACCGGACGCTCAGTATTGAAGAACTGAAGGTGATGATTGCTATCAATAATAAGAAGGCCATTTAGCCCTTCAGCTACTTTTTGTAGGCAAACCTGTTTACCTATGGTTCTCAAAGCGCGGTGATCAATCTGACTACCGCGCATGACCTACGCATGATTATTTATCGTGCTATAGATAAAGGAAGTATCTACACTACAATTAGTTTTAAACCGTAACTATTCACATCCTCTAAATCACCCCAATAACAAAATTGCCAAAATAATCATCAACTGGTTTTATTTTTGTGCGATCTGCGCAAATAACGTGCAGGCATCAGGCGGGGGCTAGAAATATAATTTGTTACTGAATGTCCTAAATTGGGATCATCCGAAGAGCAATTATGTTAATAAAAGGTGTTTTTTAAGACTTATTATCGAGTACCAGCTATTAATCGTGACTTTGATCTCAAAGCAGAGCGAAATGACAGCTTTTTATGCTGCTGATAGGTATCATCCCGCCATTAATGATATGTTTTAAACGATTCATTGGTTTTTTAACGGCGCGCTGGTGGTATTAACACGTAGTAAAAAAATCAATTATAAATGACAGATTGTTTTTTATACCGAGGGATTATGGACAATACACATATTGATACGCAGGTAAATGTCTCAACCAGTACCTGGCGTAAAACCGATACCATGTGGATGCTGGGTCTGTATGGTACAGCAATTGGTGCAGGCGTTCTGTTCTTACCTATTAATGCCGGGATTGGTGGTTTAATTCCGCTGCTTATTATGGTTGTGCTGGCTTTCCCAATGACCTTTTTTGCTCACCGAGGCCTGACGCGTTTTGTATTATCAGGTAAAAACGCCGGTGAAGATATTACTGAAGTTGTTGAAGAGCATTTTGGTATTTCAGCCGGTAAGTTAATTACTCTTTTATATTTCTTTGCTATTTATCCTATCTTGTTGGTTTATAGCGTGGCGATAACCAATACGGTCGAAAGCTTTATTACTCATCAGATGCACTGGACGGCTCCGCCGCGTGCATTACTGTCTCTGATATTGATTCTTGGCCTGATGGCAATCGTTCATTTTGGGCAGGACTTAATCGTTAAAGCGATGAGTATTCTGGTGTTCCCTTTTGTTGCCGTGCTGATGGCGCTGGCGTTTTATCTCATCCCGAACTGGAATACTTCGGTATTTGAAAACGTCTCAATGTCCGGCAATGGCGTGGGCAGCGGCATGCTGATGACCCTGTGGCTGGTCATTCCGGTGATGGTGTTCTCCTTCAACCACTCGCCGATCATCTCTTCTTTCGCGGTGGCGAAGCGTAAAGAGTATGGCGAAGGCGCTGAGAAGAAGTGTTCGCGCATCCTGGCTTACAGCCACATCATGATGGTGCTGACCGTGATGTTCTTCGTGTTCAGCTGCGTGCTCAGCCTCTCTCCGGCTGACCTGATGGAAGCGAAAACCCAGAACATCTCTATTTTGTCTTATCTGGCTAACCACTTCTCAAACCCACTGATTGAATATATCGCGCCATTTATTGCCTTTATCGCGATCACTAAATCTTTCCTCGGCCACTATTTAGGTGCTCGTGAAGGCTTTAACGGCATGGTGATTAAGTCACTGCGCAGCAAAGGTAAAAATATCTCTCTGCCGACACTGAACCGCTACACCGCTATTTTCATGCTGTTAACCACTTGGGCTGTGGCAACATTAAACCCAAGCATTTTGGGTATGATTGAAAATATCGGCGGGCCAATCATTGCAATGCTGTTATTCCTGATGCCGATGTATGCGATTCGCAAAGTCCCGGCAATGAGAAAATACAGTGGCCATATTAGTAACGTGTTCGTGGTTATTATGGGCTTAATTGCTATGTCTGCGATTGTTTATACTCTTCTGGGTTAATCTCTAAATTAATAATAAAGAAGGGGCGGAAATACTCTGCCCCTCTATTTCAAATACTAAAAACCTTCCTTCCTGATTTTTCTGACATTTTATTGCCATGGAGTCTAACGTGATTAGCATCTTCGATATTTTCAAAATTGGTATTGGACCTTCGAGTTCTCACACCGTCGGGCCAATGAAAGCCGGGAAAATATTTAGCGATGAGCTTATCGCCCTCGGCCATATTAATAATACTTCTCGCGTCGTGGTGGATGTTTATGGTTCTTTATCTTTAACCGGTAAAGGCCACCACACGGATTTAGCCATAATCATGGGACTTGCCGGTAATTTACCCGACAGCGTAAATATCGATGCGATCCCCGATTTTATCCGTGATGTCGAAAGCACGGGCAAGCTGATGCTGGCCAATGGTGCCAAAGAGGTGGAGTTCCCTCTTGAGGGCGGCATGAACTTCCATTCCACCAATCTGCCTCTGCATGAAAATGGCATGACCCTGAGCGCCTTCGACGGCGAGCAGCTGCTTTATAGCCAAACCTATTACTCGATTGGCGGCGGGTTTATCGTCGAAGCCAGTCGTTTTGGTATGCAGGAAGAGAGCGCGGTTACCATGCCATTCCCGTTCAACTCCGCGCATGATTTGCAGCAGCACTGCAATAACACCGGCCTGTCATTATCCGGCGTGATGATGCAAAACGAGCTGGCCGGGCACAGCAAGGCCGAGATTGCCGAGCACTTCGCGGCTATCTGGGATGTGATGAGTGAGGGCATTACTCGCGGAATTCATACCGAAGGTCTGCTACCGGGGCCGATGAAAATTAACCGCCGCGCCGCCGCTTTGCGCCGAATACTGGTGACGCAGGACAAGAATAATGTAGACCCGATGGGCGTCGTCGACTGGATAAACATGTACGCCATGGCGGTAAATGAAGAGAACGCCGCCGGTGGCCGCGTGGTGACTGCGCCAACCAACGGCGCCTGCGGCATTATTCCCGCCGTGCTGACTTACTACGATCAGTTTATTCGCCCCGTCAGCCCGGACTCTTACAGCCGCTTTTTCTTAGCCGCTGGCGCGGTCGGCATTCTGTTCAAAATGAACGCCTCTATCTCGGGTGCCGAAGTGGGGTGTCAGGGGGAAGTCGGCGTGGCCTGTTCAATGGCGGCTGCCGGGCTTACCGAACTGCTGGGCGGCAGCACGGCGCAGGTATTTATGGCGGCGGAAATCGCCATGGAACACCATCTCGGTTTGACCTGCGATCCACTGGCCGGGCAGGTACAAGTGCCGTGCATCGAGCGCAATGCCATCTCAGCCGTGAAGGCGGTGAATGCGTCGCGCATGGCGTTACGCCGCACCAGCGAGCCTCGCGTCTGCCTCGATAAAGTCATTGAAACCATGTACGAAACCGGCAAAGACATGAATGCCAAGTACCGCGAAACCTCGCGCGGTGGGTTGGCAATCACCGTCGTGGCGTGCGATTAGTCAAATAATCTGTTTTCTCTAAGGCGGGAAACCGCCTTTCTGCCCCAAATCTCCTGCTGCACTGTGCTATGTTGGTCTAGAGTTATTCACAAATCTGACCATACTCAATAACAGTTAAAGGGACGAATCGGCATGTCGACATTTTTCATGAATGACCGCAAGAATCTGATTAACGACGTAATTGAAGGCGCAATTCTCACTTCCCCCTACAAAAATCTCGCCAAGCTGGACATTGATCCGGCAATCCGCGTTGTGGTTCGCAGCGACTGGGACAAAAAGAAGGTCGCGCTGATCTCCGGCGGCGGCTCCGGCCATGAGCCCGCGCACGTCGGCTTTATCGGCAAAGGCATGTTAACCGCCGCCGTCTGTGGCGACGTTTTTGCTTCTCCTAGCGTGGACGCGGTGCTCAGCGCCATTGTTGCCGTCACCGGCGAAGCGGGCTGTTTGCTGATTGTGAAGAACTACACCGGCGACCGTCTCAACTTCGGGCTGGCGGCTGAAAAAGCCAAAAATCTGGGCTACAAAGTCGATTTGGTGATGGTGTCTGACGACATCTCCCTGCCGGATAACAAGCAGCCTCGCGGCATTGCCGGCACCGTGCTGGTACACAAAATCGCGGGCTACGCGGCGGAAAAAGGTAAGTCACTCAAGGCAGTAACCGCCGCAGCGCAAAAGGCCATTGATGCCACCTCAAGCATTGGCGTGGCGATGACCGGCTGCAGTTTGCCGGGCGACAGCGGCAAAGAAGAGGAAGAGAGCCGCATTCCTGCCGGGCAGGTGGAGCTGGGTCTAGGCATCCACGGCGAGCCGGGCGTGTCGAAAATCAAAACCCAAAACAGTGAAAAAGTTATCGCGACGCTGGTCGAGAAGCTGCAGGCGCAGGTGAAGAAAAGTGACAAGCTGGCGGTGCTGATTAACAACCTCGGTGGCGTCTCTCCACTGGAGATGAATCAGCTGACCAAAGAGCTGGTGCATTCGCCGCTCGGCAAGTCGATTCGTTATCTGATTGGTCCTGCGGCGCTGGTCAGCGCGTTAGATATGAAAGGCTTCTCGCTTTCCACCATCGTGCTCGATGATGAAACTGAAAAAGCGCTGTTGGCGAATGTTGAAGCCGCAGGCTGGCAGCCGCTGGTGAAACTTGAAAAACTGCCAACGCAGAAAGCCAAAAAGCTGGGGCAGAAATCTAAAGTCAAAGCCTCGGTCAATGCCGAAGTGGGCAAGATTGTCGAGGTGATCACTGAGACACTTTCCGGGCTGGAAGATGAACTGAACAAGCTGGATGCCAAAGTCGGCGATGGCGACACTGGGTCAACCTTCGCCTCGGGCGCGCGTGATATTCAAGAGCAAAACAAAGGCAAAAAGCTGCCACTGAATGACCTTTCTGCACTCTTAACCGTGGTGGGCGATCGCTTGGCGACCGTCATGGGCGGCTCGAGTGGCGTGTTGATGTCGATTTTCTTCACCGCCGCAGGGCAAAAAGTGGCTGATGGGAAGAAAATCAACGAGGCGCTGCTGTTCGGTTTGGAGCGCATGAAGCACTACGGCGGGGCTGACTTGGGCGACCGCACGATGATTGATGCCTTGCAGCCCGCTTTGGAAGCCTTGGGTAAAAAAGGCGACCTGAAAGCCGCCGCCAAGGCCGCCGCAAAAGGCGCGAGAGACACTTCAACCATGAAGAAGGCCAACGCGGGCCGCTCTTCTTACCTCAGCAGCAACAGTCTGAAAGGGGTAAAAGATCCGGGCGCGGTGGCGGTCGAAAAAGTGTTTGAGGCTCTCGCCAAATAATCTGTAAGAGCTGAAATAAAACGGCCTGTGCGGTTTCCCTCACAGGCCGTTTTCTATTCATCATCAGTCAATCACAGGTTAGTGCGGCCAGCGGTCGAGTTTAATGCCGCGACCCGACGCCTTTTCACCAAACTCCGTCAGCACGGCTTTCACATCCGGGTCGATGTAGTCGGCGTTCTCTTGCTCCACGCGCACCACGGCGTTATCCGGGATTTCCGCCAGAATGCTTTGCAGGCGCGGGTTATGCAGGAAGGTGAGGTTCTGCTGAAAACGCACCACATAATGGTTGTCATCATTGCTCAAATGCATGGCGTTGTGATGGCTTTTATAAGTGCTCGACAGCAATTGAGCCAGCAAACCAATGCCAATACCCGCCAGCATGCCGAAGATTAAAATCCCCGCCACCGTGGCAACAAAAGGCAGAAACTGGGCCAAGCCGAGCCGCCACTGGGCGATGAACAGGGCCGGAGCCGCCAGCTTGTAGCCGGTATAAAGCAGCACTGCGGCCAGACAGGCGAGGGGGATAGTATTCAGTAAGTCGCTGAAAAACATGCCGCATAGCAGTAACAATACCCCATGAAGCAGGATAGAAACCTTGCTGCGCGCCCCGGCGTTAACATTCACCGAGCTGCGCACAATGACCGCCGTGATCGGCAGGCCGCCGAGAAAACCGCTAAGTAAGTTGCCAATGCCCTGCGCCCGCATCTCTTTATTGGGGGAAGGGGGCGGAGTCTGCTCCTTGAGCTTTTTCAGCGCCTCTTGGCTGAGCAAGGTTTCAAGGCTGGCGACCAGCGCCAGCGTCGCGGCGATGACATACACCTGCGGATTATTCCACGCGCTCCAGTTGGGTCTTTCCAACTGCGAGGTGACTTCGTCGGCGCTGTCGAACTTAGGCAAGGCAATGCGCGGCAGGGAGTGCATGGCGTCCGGCAGAATACGGTCGCCAAAGATAACTGCCAGACTTCCCCATAAAACGGCGATCAGCGGGCCGGGAATATAAGTCATCAGTTTGATTCGCCGAAAGGGCTTGGTGGCCCACAGCCATAGAATAGCCAGTGCGACGCCTGCGACCACGAGTGACGACGGAGAAATCGCCTGAGCCGGATCGCTAAACAGGCCTTTCAGCCCATCTTCGCCCTCATAGCCCAAGGCCACGGGGATTTGCTGCAAGATAAGCAGAATACCGATGGCGGCTAGCATCCCCTGAATCACCGAGCTTGGCACCAGAGAGACAAAACGCCCCGCTTTAATCAGGTAGAAAACGCATTGCAGCACGCCCGCCAGCATAATCGCCAGCAGCAAGGTGGAGAACGAACCAAGGGTTTGCATCGCGCCAACCACAATAGTGACCAGCCCGGCGGCAGGCCCGCTGACGGCAAAGCGCGACGGGCTGAGTAAAGTGACCACTATGCCGCCAATCACGCCAGTCAGTAAACCGACAAACGGCGGCATTCCGCTGGCTTGTGCAATACCCAAGCTGAGGGGAAGTGCCACCAAAAACACCACAATGCCGGCCGGAATGTCATAGCGCAGGCTAGTAAGGTTGAGTGATTTATCCATGCTCAGTTCTCCCGTCGAGTGAGCTGTACTGGTCAGGATGGCCAATCCACGGCCTAAGTGGCTTATGTGGTTGAACAGTGGATGAGTAAGAGTGGAGATCAGGTTGGCGCGGTTTCTGCGTCCGGCTTCGATTGCGTGCAAGGAGGGGATTTATCGTGGTCACTTTTGCTTCTCTCGGTCTGTGGGGCAAGCAGGTTTAACCCGCCTGACCAGGGCCATTAACGTCAAAAGATAAGAATTCTTTAATTACGAATTGAAGCTTACAGATACAGTTTCTAACATGTTAGTCGGCAATTCCGCATAAGGAAAATCTTAGAGTGATGAGTTTTATGCCAGTAAAAATGGCCTTTACAGGCTGAAGGGATTAATGGAAAGAGGCGGTGAGCCTTGGTGTTCTGCCGACAGAGCCGCTGTTTTCGAAGCTTGTTTGGTGAGCTTTTCCTACCAAAAGTAAGATTTAATATAAGTTTTTCTTATTTATAACGCTGTTTCACTACATAGAAGAACGGCTGCTCTGCTAGGGAGAGGGTGTGAGTCGGTTTGGCGTGGAGACATGTTTTTGTATCAACCAACGAAGGCCAAACGAACGGCTTACTACTGGATGAGGGAGACTAAAAAATAGCGGCGGGGGTATTTTATTTGGCTTGGTTAAGACCGTAATAATCTTTAGAAATTAATAAATCGATTTTATTCCTCCTAAAAAGAGAAGTCGGCGCTGTAACCGCGTGGTGTAACATTTGGAGAGTGGTACTGATGTTTTATTCAACAGCCTTTGTTGGTAGTCAAGATTGTCATAATAATGAAATAAAAGCGCCATGCAATAAAGTATAAAACTGACTCTCTTTGCGCAATAACTCTTCTCTTTTATTAATGTTTTAAACATTAAAAGCGCCGTGCTTTACAGCGCAATATGCGTTTTTTCGCCGTCTGGGATAGCTTCCCATGAATAAAGGATTTTATTTCTGCCGCTATTTTTGGCGTTATAAAGCAGCTGGTCCGCCACGGTTAATGCGGAAGGGAAATCGCCATCGTGGAGAGTAGAAAGCCCCGCGCTGACGGTGACGTGGGTCGAAACATCGGCATTAAAGCTGTGTGGAATATTTAAACTCAGCACCTTATTTTGAATGCGTTCGGCCATGCGCACCGCGTAGTCTTGAGTCACATTCGACATCACGACTAGGAACTCTTCACCTCCGTAGCGAACCACCACGTCGCGAGAGCGCACGGCATCGCGTATGGCAGCTGAAACGCGCACCAACGCCTGATCGCCCATGCTGTGACCATAGTTATCGTTGTAGGCTTTGAAGTGGTCAATATCGAGCAACATCACGTAATGACTGGATTTATCCTGACTAAACACCGTCTCAAGTTTGTTCTGTAAGCCACGCCGATTGTACAAACCGGTCAGGGGATCAATCATGCTGAGATCGCTGAATTTCTGCCTTTCGCTATAGAGATTGGTCAGCATTCGGCGGGTGAAAGCATCGCTACGCTTTAGCATCATATGGTGCAGATACAGCCCAATCAGGGGCAGCGCGACGGTGAAAAGTATCTTGGAGATGTGAGTAAAACCGTCTAAATAAATAACAGTTCCAGTAGAAGGTGCTACGTGCAGGCAAAATGCCAGAAAATTATCCGATAAAGCAATAACGCTAATAAAGAATATACTGAGCAAGCTCACCAACAAGTAACTCTTGTCATAATCTCCGAATTTATCGAACTGTAAAATGATATGCCATGCCCATAAACTGCCAACCACGATGGAGCAGATACTTAAACGGAATAGCTCGGTTTTTTTGTTCAAATAAATGAATATTAATCCCAGCACGCATACCACCCCAATAATTATTAAGGGCAGCGTGGATTTAGCCATCTTTACCGCTGGGTTAATCATTGCAAATAGGGCCGATGCACTATTTAAGAAAAAGAATAACAATAGCGAAAGACGATGTTTGCTTTTTAGCAATTCATCATAGGCATGAAATATCATTAAGATTCACTCTATTTAGTGTCCGGCCTTCTGAATAGATCAATGCTGCAATATATGCAGTAAATAGCTGAGTTCAAATAAATAAAATTCTAATAATCGAGAAGGGTGATTATTTTAAATCGATAGGCTAATTAATACCGAACTCAAAACTATCACTTTTGGCAACCAGTGTCACCCTAACGGGCGCGTGGCGGGCAAAATGATGCGCGATGAGAAAAATTGCTATATGCTATTGGTTCTCATTATCACTGTGTGGCAAAAATCATGATTGCAGCGATGGTAGCGGCGTGTGGACTCTGGGGAGTGAGTTGGTATCTGGGTAAAAGGCTGACCAGCGGCTGGGGCGTTCTGCTGCCTTGCGTGCTACTGCCGGTTTTTGCTCTGGCGAATATTTCTTTAGATCATCTGCGCGTGATGGTCGTCATCGCCATGTTAGCCACGCTGGTGATGCTGCTGCATAAAACGCTTCGCCACTACCTGCTTTTGCCATCGTTTGTCGCACTGGCGGGCGGGCTGACAGCCTTCTCGGTGAACTTCAATCTGCTTTAATAACCGTCACTAAAAGGCAAATCGCTATAAATGGTTTGAGGTTTTTAGTGAAAGTTTGGTGCCTGAAAGGCAGAGATTTTTGGATAAAAGTCAGAGGATTGCGAGAGGGGGCGGTACTGATATTTGAAGAGAATCATGTGGTGCGAAGGGAGGGACTCGAACCCTCACATCCTAAGGACACTAACACCTGAAGCTAGCGCGTCTACCAATTCCGCCACCATCGCACAGATGATTTCTTCTTTATATATTACTGCCTGATTTATATCACCGGAGTGGTGCGAAGGGAGGGACTCGAACCCTCACATCCAAAGGACACTAACACCTGAAGCTAGCGCGTCTACCAATTCCGCCACCATCGCATCGTGCCGTGCAATATAAATACAGTTTACTGCTGATAACTCACTAAGTAGTTGTATTGGTGCGAAGGGAGGGACTCGAACCCTCACATCCAAAGGACACTAACACCTGAAGCTAGCGCGTCTACCAATTCCGCCACCATCGCATTCTCAGCAGAAAATTCATCAGAATTGACTCTGCGAGTAATACAACTACGGGGCCGAATTCTAGAGATTTCCGCCCCGCCGTCAATACTTATTTCCCCCAATGCGGACGTTTGGCGCAAAAAGCAGCATATTCATGGGGAATAGGGCTGTTTAACTGATACCAATAGCCAAATACGATGACTTGAGGGAAGGATCGCCGCGTTTGATGTCTCCCTGAGTGAAGCCAAGGCCGCGGCGATATTAGGTGCCGCAGCCTTATAGCTACGGCGAGTTGGGTCTAGCGCTTTTTCTTTTTCGGGTCACGTGGCGTGCGGCCTAGCGTGGCCTGATACACCTTAAAGCGGCCATTCTGCGCCAACACTTCGTGGCTGCCGAAAGTAGCGTCCAGCAAGGCGGCGTATGGCAGGAAGGCGTTAGCCACGATGCGCAGGTGCCCGCCGATATTCAGGTGTTTTGCTGCGCCGCGAATCAGCTGTTCAGCCGCATGCAGGCTGGTCTGTAAGCCTTCGTGGAACGGCGGGTTGGAAATGATCATATCGAAGCGGCCCGCGATGTCTGAATAGACATTACTGGCGATGACTTCGCCCGGCAGGTCGTTAGCTGCCAGCGTCGCGCGACTGGCTTCGATAGCCGCAGCGCTCACATCGCTGAGGGTGATTTTCATTTTTGGCGAATAGGTTGCCAATACCGCAGCCAGCACGCCGGAGCCGCAGGCGATATCCAACACTTTGCCTTTCACCGGCTCTTCGAAGCTGTTGATTAACAACAGGCTGCCGCTGTCCAGACCTTCACGGCTGAATACGCCCGGCAAGGTTTTGATGGCGACTTCTTCCACCATATAGGTGTCCCACCACTCTTCGGCGTCGAACTCAGGCTGCTTTTCCAAACGCCCGTGGTACAAGCCACAACGGCGTGCGCTGTCGATTTTGCTGACGGCGCACAGCTCTTCAAGCACGGTTTCCACGCTGCGAACGCCGCTGCGGTTCTCGCCGACCACAAAGATGTCGATGCCGACTGGCAACTGCGACAACAGGTTGAACAGCTGGAATTTTGCTTCCTGCTTGCTCTTCGGCCAGTAGTAGACCAGCAGGTCAGCAGGCTTGATAAATTCGGCATCGGCTAACAGGCCAAATTGCACATTGTCTTGCAATGCGCCACGCAGCATCTGCCAGTGGTGATATTGATTGGTGTGAACGCGAACCTCTTCGGCCTCGCACTCATCTACGAAAATTGCGGGTAAATCATCTTGTAAGTCACCGGCAAACAGCACGCGGCGCCCTGTAAATTCGTCACTGTGGCGCAGTATTACTTCACTTGCCGGGGTTAATGCAGACATCAGGTTGTGGCTCCTCAGGAATATGACCGGTGATTATAGAGGTTTATTGGCGCGCGTTCGATGTGTTTGCTAGCATAGCGCGGCATTTCGGGTGTTCAACAGGCAGGGAACAGGTATGGCATCAAGACGAGACTGGCTGTTACAACAGATGGGTATCACGCAGTGGACATTGCGCAAACCCGCTGTTTTACAAGGTGAAGTGGCAGTTAGCCTGCCGGAAAATACTCGCCTGCTGATCGTCGCCGATGTGCCGCCTGCTGAAGATGATCCGCTGGTAAATGATGTGGTGCGCAGCCTGGCGCTGGCCGCTCAACAGGTTTACCGCCTGACGCCAGAACAGGTGAGCATGCTCCCCGAAGGCACGCATTGTAATACATGGCGACTGGGCATCAACGCACCCTTAGCGGTTGAAGGCACGCAGTTATCCAGCCCGGCACTGGCCGAGCTTTATCAAAATGCCGCAGCCAAACGTGCGCTCTGGCAGCAGATTTGTGAAAATGAACAACATTTCTATTCTGACGCCCGCTGATTTACCCCGTGCTCTGCAAATTGAAAACGCCAGCCACGCCTTCCCGTGGACCGAGAAAACCTTAGCCAGCAATCAGGGCGAGCGTTACCTCAATCTCAAAATCATGCAGGGCGAGCAGGTCGCCGGTTTCGCCATCACCCAGATAGTCCTCGACGAAGCGACGCTGTTCAACATCGCCATCGATCCCGCATTCCAGCGCCAAGGCTTAGGTCGCAAGCTGCTTGAAGATGTCATCGAAAAGCTCGAGCAGCGCGAAGTCGTCACCCTGTGGCTGGAAGTCCGCGCCTCCAACAGCAAAGCCATCGCGCTGTATGAAAGCCTCGGCTTTAATGAAGTTTCCGTTCGCCGCAACTATTACCCCGCCGCGCAAGGCCGCGAAGACGCCATCATGATGGCGCTGATTTTGGGTTAATTCGCGAATACACCTCATTGCTTGTAATTCTCCTAAAAATACATCTCATAAGGTGTTTCTAATTTATAAAACATCTCATGAGTTGTTTTTATTCATAATAACAATCATTAAGTTGTTATAGCGAGAAGTAACAACTAGAGTGTTGTTAAATGCAGCGATTGGAACAGCAGGATGAGAGCACTTAAACAACTTCCCGAGCTTCTGAAACATCGTCGGTTGCAGTTAGATCTCAACCAAAAAGATATGTTGATGAGAATAGGTATGTCTCAGCAGCAATATCAGCGAATTGAGGCGGGTGGAGATCCGCGTCTTTCAACGCTTCTACGTGTTCTGGAAGGGATGGATCTCGAGCTGATGCTAGTTCCGCGCAAACGGGTAACGGAAGTAGAAGAGTTACTGGCGGGCAGCCCAACAAGCCTCACTTTAAATGAAAATCCCCCTGACCATTGGAAAGACATACTGGGCGATTTAGAGGATTAAATTTGAGCAAGCAAACTGAAACCGTTGAGGCGTTGTCACTGTATCTTGGCGAGCAGCGAATAGGTGTGTTAGCGCACTATGCGGGGAGCCGAAACATTCTGACTTTCGATCCCGCCTATATTGCTTTGCCCGAGAGCGCGCGCCCCATTTTCACGCTGACTCAAAAAACACATCCCGATTATCTACACCAACCCTTAGTTTCTGCCATTAGCTTGCCTCCAGTGTTGTCCAATTTGCTGCCTGAAGGGGCGTTACGCGAGTGGATGGCACAGGCGCTGAAAACCCATCGTGATTCTGAATTTCCTTTATTGGCTTACACGGGAAATAACCTTCCGGGCGCGCTATTGGTGAAAGCTATTGCGCTGGGAGAGATGCCTGTATGGGCCAAAGCCTCCCGTGGAGATCGTCTGGAGCCGGTGCAAATAGAGGTAAGCCGGCAGGCCGATAAATTCTCGTTAGCCGGGGTACAGTTGAAATTCTCGGCATTAAGACTGGGTGGGCGGTTCAACATTAGCACAGAGGTGGGTGGCGATAGTTGGATCATTAAAACGCCATCAGTCGTGCACCCGGGGCTTGCCGAAAACGAGTTTACTTCCATGACGCTGGCTGCATCGGTGGGGGTAGAAATTCCTGAAATTAAGCTTATCCGCCTGGCTGACATTGAAAACTTGCCAGATATTCGCCTGCCGGACGAGCCTTATGCCTTTAGCATAAAACGTTTTGATCGCGGTTTTAATGGGCGAGTTCAAACCGAAGATTTCGCTCAAATATTTGCTGTTTTTGCTCGCGAAAAATATGTGCGATTTAATTATGAACATATTGCTGCTGTGTTAGCGCGAGTAGGCTCGGCAGGCATGGCCGACGTGCAACAGATGGCGCGTCGGCTATTGGTTAATATTTTGTTGGGCAATGGCGATGCGCATTTGAAAAACTGGTCAATGATTTATCCAGACGGCCTCAATGGTCAGCTTTCGCCAGCCTACGACATTGTTAGCACCAAGGTTTATATTCCCAATGAGCAAGGTGTTGCCCTAAATATGGCAAAAGAGAAGCGTTGGGAGGTTATCTCTCTGCAAACTTTCGAACGCTGGGCCGAGCGTGTTGGCGTGTCTTGGTTAGCCGTTAAAGTTCACCTCGAAGATGTCATGCAAAAGGCGCGTGAAAGCTGGCCTGAGTTACTTGAGCAATTGCCAATGCTTGAGGCGCACAAAACCGTTTTGAGAGAACATTGGGCCTCACTCTCACCCGACTTCCGCCTCTAAGACCATTCCTTAAACCCTGCCTAAAAAACCATTGATTGCCCATCCAGCTCAAATCAGTGAAAATAGCCGGCTATTAACTTTTATTACCGCTTTGCCTGACGTCCTGTGACGTGATGAACAATGATGCAGGGCGGCCAACCGAAGAAACGTGAAAAACATGTCTCCAAGTGAATTCGCCCTCGAAGTGGCTAAACGCCGTACCTTCGCTATTATTTCTCACCCCGATGCGGGTAAAACGACCATCACTGAAAAGGTGTTGTTATTCGGACACGCGATTCAGACCGCCGGTACGGTAAAAGGCCGTGGCTCTAATAACCACGCAAAATCCGACTGGATGGAAATGGAAAAGCAGCGTGGTATCTCCATCACTACCTCCGTGATGCAGTTCCCGTACCGCCACTGTCTGGTTAACCTGCTCGACACCCCGGGGCACGAAGACTTCTCTGAAGATACTTACCGTACCCTGACGGCGGTTGACTGCTGTCTGATGGTGATCGACGCCGCGAAAGGTGTAGAAGACCGTACCCGTAAGCTGATGGAAGTTACTCGTCTGCGCGATACGCCAATTCTTACCTTTATGAACAAACTCGACCGTGACATCCGTGACCCAATGGAAGTGATGGACGAAGTTGAGCGTGAGCTGAAGATTGCCTGCTCACCAATCACTTGGCCTATCGGCTGCGGCAAGCTGTTCAAAGGGGTTTACCACCTCTATAAAGACGAAACTTACCTGTATCAGACCGGTAAAGGTCACACCATTCAGGAAGTACGCATCGTTAAAGGGTTGAATAACCCTGACCTCGACGCCGCCGTGGGTGAAGATCTGGCGAAGCAGCTGCGTGAAGAGCTGGAGCTGGTGCAGGGCGCGTCCCACGAGTTCGAGCAAGAAGCTTTCCTCAGTGGCGAACTGACGCCAGTGTTCTTCGGGACCGCATTGGGTAACTTCGGCGTTGATCATATGCTGGACGGCTTGGTTGAGTGGGCGCCAGCTCCGATGCCACGCAACACCGACCTGCGTGAAGTGAAAGCCAGCGACGAGAAGTTCACCGGATTCGTCTTTAAGATTCAGGCCAACATGGACCCGAAACACCGTGACCGCGTGGCTTTCATGCGCGTGGTGTCCGGCAAATATGAGAAAGGCATGAAGCTGCGCCAAGTGCGTACCGGCAAAGACGTGGTGATTTCTGACGCCCTAACCTTTATGGCGGGCGACCGTTCGCACGTGGAAGAAGCCTATCCCGGCGATATCATCGGCTTGCACAACCACGGCACCATTCAGATTGGTGACACCTTCACTCAGGGCGAGAACATGAAGTTCACCGGCATTCCGAACTTCGCCCCAGAAATGTTCCGTCGTATTCGTCTGCGTGATCCGCTGAAGCAGAAACAGCTGCTGAAAGGGCTGGTTCAGCTGTCGGAAGAGGGCGCAGTACAGGTATTCCGCCCAATCGCCAACAACGACCTTATCGTCGGCGCGGTCGGCGTGCTGCAGTTTGAAGTGGTGGTCGCGCGTCTGAAGAGCGAGTACAACGTTGAAGCGATTTACGAATCCGTCAACGTCAGCACCGCGCGCTGGGTTGAATGCAGCGACGTGAAGAAGTTCGAAGAGTTCAAGCGTAAGAACGAAGTTAACCTCGCGCTGGACGGCGGTGATAACCTGACTTACATCGCGCCGACCATGGTGAACCTGAATCTGGCGTCAGAGCGTTATCCAGAAGTGACGTTCCGCAAAACCCGCGAGCATTAATTTTCACTGCTCAGTTAACCTGATTCACGGGTTAACTCATCCACTTCAAAAGGCGACGATCATGTCGCCTTTTCTCTTTCTGCTTGCCCAAATCTGCTGATTTATTGTTTCCGCTGCGCAACTACTTTTGCGGTTTTCGTTGATTTATTGGGCAATAATGTCGCGTTTTGATCGGACTTGTCTGCATTTGGCGTCGATTTGGCATTCTTTCTCCCGCTCTTCGATTTCTCAGCTATATTAAATCTGTGTGCAGCGAACGGTGGGTGAAATCACTGGTTCCGATTAATAAAGCAGAGTGTTATAGGGTAAAGGTGACAAATCTCACCCTTTGACGAATGACTCTACTGCACATGCAATAAGAGAAAGGTTTTTAACCAAGTTACAGACCTTAAGTCTGGTTCGATATTGCACAAAACCGTCACGACCATGTGACGTAAAGAGTCCGCCATTTTGGACTCATAAACTGAAAGGAAGAAATCGATGAAAAAGTCTAACTTTGCCTATTCCATGCTGGCCGTTGTTTTGAGCACCGCTGTAATGAGCGGGAGCGCATTGGCTGCAACCACCACTGATAGCGCGGGTGCAAAAATCGATAGCTCCATGAAGAAAGTTGATAGCTACATGGGCGACAGCGCCGTTACAGCAAAAGTTAAAAGCGCACTGATCGATGACAAAGCGATCAAGAGCAATGATATCTCCGTCAAAACTGACAACGGCGTCGTGACGCTGAGTGGTTTTGTCGGTTCACAGGCTGAAGGCGAGCAAGCCGTAGCCGTGGCGACCAAAGTTGAAGGCGTGAAGTCCGTCAGCGATAAATTGCACACCAAAGACAGCAAAGAGCAGTCTGCGAAAGGCTACGCTGGCGACACCGCCACCACCACCTCGGTGAAAGCGAAGCTGCTGGCTGACGACATCGTTCCATCACGCATGGTTAAAGTTGAAACCACCGACGGTGTTGTTCAACTTTCCGGTTCAGTAAAAGATCAGGCGCAGGCCGATCGTGCTGAAAGCGTGGCTAAAACCGTTGACGGTGTAAAAAGCGTCAAAAATGATCTGAAAATCGCACCATAAGATTTTCGACCAAAGATTGCCTGTTTTGGCAGGCAATCTGCTCTTCAGCAGTAAGCGTTAACACCATAAAACAGAACTCATGGGACCTTTCGCGCCAGAAAACAGTCAGTTTTTCTAACAGTTTCATTTTTACGACTATCTTTAAAAGGTAAGCATTTTTCTTTCAACAGGTGAAAAGCACTTTTGAAGCAGCCGAAAAGAAATGTTTAAAGCTGAACTGAGGCCCGGAATATTGGGTACCACATTGATTTGGGTAAAAGTTAAATAGGGTAAGGAGAAGCTTATGTTTCGTTGGGGCATTATATTTCTAATCATCGCGCTTATCGCGGCGGCTCTTGGTTTCGGTGGTCTGGCTGGTACAGCTGCCTGGGCTGCGAAAATCGTCTTCGTCGTCGGTATCATCCTGTTCTTGGTGAGCCTGTTTACTGGACGTAAACGACTCTGACACCAAGTCGGAAAGATTAAGTAGCAAGTAGAATCCTGCCGGGGATTAAATCTTACACTGAGGACCAACTTCTCGACATTAGAGAGTTTGGTTAACAGAAAGTAACGATTTAATCCCCGGTATTTTGTCTGTTGATTACCCATATTAGAAAGACAATGTATGCTCTTAGTTGAGGCCCGCCATTTGTGAGGCCGAAATACTGAGGGAAAGGCGTTGGGATACAGAATACCTGTCACGCTCGGCAACATTGAACCGCTGGCGTACAAACCCTACAAACCAGGCAAGATAGCGCTGGTGTGTGAAGGCGGCGGGCAACGGGGTATTTTCACCGCGGGCGTGCTGGATGAGTTCCAGCGTGCGGGGTTTAATCCGTTCGACCTGTATATCGGCACCTCTGCCGGGGCACAAAATCTCTCCGCTTTCGTCTGCGGCCAGCCGGGTTATGCCCGACGCGTTATCACGCGCTACACCACCAGTCCCCACTTCTTCAATCCTCTGCGCTTTGTGCGTGGCGGCCACTTGATCGACCTCGATTGGCTGGTGGAAGAAACCTCGAAAAACATGCCGCTGGCGATGGATACCGCCGAAAAGCTGCTGCTGGAAGGCCGCGAGTTTCTGATGTGCGCCTGCCGCAGCGATGATTACACCGCCAACTACTTCGCGCCGACGCGTGAGAATTGGCTGCCGGTGATCAAAGCCTCCAGCGCCATTCCTGGCTTCTATCGCATGGGCGTGGAGCTAGACGGCGTGAGCTACCAAGACGGCGGCATCAGCGACGCCATTCCGGTGGAAGAGGCTTATCGCCGTGGCGCGGACACGATCGTGGTGATCCGCACCGTGCCGTCCGCCATGTTCTACACCCCGCAGTGGATGAAGCGCATGGAGCAGTGGCTGAGCGAAAGTAGCCTGCAACAGCTGGTGCGCATGATGCAGCACCACGAGAGCAGCTATCACCGCATTCAGCAATTCATCGAAAATCCGCCGGGGGATCTGCGCATCTTCGAGATCTTCCCGCCAAAACCGCTGGCCAGCCACGCGTTGGGCAGCCGTTTACCGGCGTTGAATCAGGATTACCACCTTGGCCGTCGCTGCGCGCGCTACTTCCTGTCTGCCGCGTCGCACTGGCTGATCCCGCGTGAAAAAGATAAGCCGCTGCCTTATATCGTGCCGCGCACCACGCGACCAAAACGCGTGGTGGTGCCGGAAGAGAATCCAGAAAACGTGGTGCCGATCGCGGCGGAAGCCGGGCCGGTGGAGCAGATCATTCTCGATCCCGCCGTGCTTACTGACATCGTGGCCGACGGCGGCATGGTGCGCGCGGCGGCCTTCAACGATGAGAGCCCATATCCCGCCAAAAGCAGCGCGCCTAAGCCTGAAGCTCCGGCTAAAGCCGAGGACAAACGCAGCGATGGTGAAAACCTGTAATGGCGCATTTTGTTGATACCCACTGCCATTTCGATTTCCCGCCTTTTACCGGCGCCGAGGCCGAGAGCCTGTCGATGGCGGAACAGGCGGGGGTTCGCCAAATCATCGTTCCCGCCGTCACGTCGGACCGTTTTCAGGGCATTGTGCGGCTCGCCAAACAGCATCCCCAGCTGTACGCCGCGCTGGGCCTACATCCGCTGTACATTGCCCAGCACCATGATGCTGACATTGAGCTGTTGGACCGTTTTCTGGCTCAGCGAGATAGTAAGCTGGTGGCGGTAGGGGAGATTGGTTTGGATCTCTATATGGAAGAGCCGCAGTTTGCACGCCAACAGCGGCTGCTGAAATCGCAATTTGCCTTGGCGAAACGCGAAAATCTGCCGGTTATCCTGCACTCTCGCCGCAGTCACGATCAGCTGGCGGCAATGCTGCGTCAGGCCAAACTGCCGGCGACGGGCGTGGTTCACGGCTTTGCGGGCAGCCTTTCTCAGGCACAAGCCTTTGTTAAATTAGGCTTTGCCATCGGCGTTGGTGGCACCATCAGCTATGAGCGAGCGCAGAAAACCCGCAATGTCATGGCTCAGCTCCCTCTCTCCAGCTTGCTATTGGAAACCGACGCGCCGGATATGCCGCTGCAAGGTTTTCAGGGGCAGCCCAATCGCCCAGAGCGCGCCGCCACGGTGTTCGACGTGCTGTGCGAACTTCGTGAAGAATCTCCTGAGCAAATTGCTGACGCCTTGCTTGAGAACACCCGCCGCGTTTTCGCGCTACCGGCCTGAATTTTGTGACTCGTTGCCCCTCCAAAAAGTGATTTTGTTATTTAAATAACATTTTAAATTCACTTAATACCAAGCTATAGCTTTTAGTGCGCATTTCCAAACCAGTGCTTCTTCTTTAAATGTTATTATTATAACATTCATCTCAGGATCACCGGTCGGTGATCACAGAGTGGGTAACCCGCCATCAGTTGTCATGAATCGGGTATACACTCTTATTAGGGTCGGATATTGAGCATAATTGCGCCATTCTCAGAATTGTTGCGGCTTAAATGTGATTTGAATCTCATTTGTGCAAGTAACGTTGCAAGCGGTTTTCATAATTTGTGAAATACTGCACAGAGCAACCTGACACGGCGTGTTCAAATAGTCACAACGCATTGGCTGATGCCAATCAGGTGCGGTGAGAAGGATCTCATCTGCCAGCAGGGCGCGAATTCGCCTCTGTTCGCTGTCTTCAAGGAACCAAGTCCGCTCGCCAACCGTGCAGAGTTCGGCAACTTTTCCGAATTCATGACTGTATGCTCAGTTCTGGCTGGTCGCTGGAATTGAAAATTGTTGGAGAGTTTTATGACCGATTTAACCGCCGCAGCACAACGCGCACTGAACCTGATGGATTTAACCACCCTGAATGACGACGACACTGACGCCAAAGTGATCGCCCTGTGTCATCAGGCCAAAAGCCCGGCGGGCAACACCGCTGCTATCTGCATCTATCCACGATTCATTCCGGTTGCGCGCAAAGCCCTGCGTGAGCAAGGTACGCCAGACATCCGTATCGCGACCGTCACTAACTTCCCACACGGCAACGATGACATTGAGATCGCCGTGGCTGAAACCCGCGCGGCTATTGCCTATGGCGCAGACGAAGTTGACGTCGTATTCCCTTACCGCGCGCTGATTGCGGGCAACGAGCAGGTCGGTTTCGAGTTGGTGAAACAGTGTAAAGAAGCCTGTGCTGCCGCCAATGTGCTGCTGAAAGTGATCATCGAAACCGGTGAACTGAAGCAAGATTCGCTGATCCGCAAAGCGTCTGAAATCGCTATCAAAGCCGGGGCTGACTTCATCAAAACCTCAACCGGCAAGGTTCCGGTCAACGCGACCCTGCACAGCGCAGAGTTGATGATGACGGTAATTGCAGAGATGGGCGTAGGCAAAGCCGTGGGCTTCAAGCCAGCGGGTGGCGTGAAAACGGCTGAAGACGCTGCGCAGTATCTGGCATTGGCAGACCGCCTACTGGGCCGCGAATGGGCTGACTCACGTCATTTCCGTTTCGGCGCATCAAGCCTGTTGGCCAGCCTGCTGACCACGCTGGGCCACGCTGACCAAAAGTCTACCAGCAGCTATTGATGGTTAAGGCGCTGAGCTAACGCTTTCGGCGTTACGGGGTCCGGCTCGCCGGGCCTCTGCCATAGAACATCAATAACTTCCTCTCTACATTCCTAGTCATTCAGGAGCACTCCGTGTTTCTCGCACAAGAAATTATTCGAAAAAAACGTGACGGACAGCCGCTAAGCGAAGAGGAAATTCGCTTTTTCATCAATGGGATCCGTGACAGTCAGGTGTCGGAAGGGCAGATTGCTGCTCTGGCGATGACCATCTATTTCAATGACATGAACATGAAAGAGCGCGTGGCGCTGACCATGGCGATGCGCGACTCAGGCACCGTATTGAACTGGAACAGCCTCAACCTTAATGGGCCGATTGTCGACAAACACTCCACCGGCGGCGTGGGCGACGTGACTTCGCTGATGCTTGGCCCTATGGTGGCGGCCTGTGGCGGCTACGTGCCAATGATCTCCGGGCGCGGTCTGGGCCATACCGGCGGCACGCTGGACAAACTGGAAGCCATTCCGGGCTTCGATATCTTCCCGGATGACAACCGTTTCCGCAGCATTATCAAAGACGTCGGCGTGGCTATCATCGGCCAGACCAGCTCTTTGGCTCCGGCGGACAAACGCTTCTACGCCACCCGTGATATCACGGCGACCGTCGACTCTATCCCGCTGATCACCGGCTCCATTCTCGCCAAGAAACTGGCGGAAGGGCTGGACGCGCTGGTGATGGACGTCAAAGTCGGCTCTGGCGCATTTATGCCGACCTACCAGCTGTCAGAAGACTTGGCGCAGGCAATTGTTGACGTGGCTAACGGCGCGGGCTGCAAAACCACCGCGCTGCTGACCGACATGAATCAGGTGTTGGCTTCCAGCGCGGGTAACGCGGTGGAAGTACGCGAAGCCGTGCGCTTCCTGACGGGCGAATATCGCAACCCACGCTTGCTGGAAGTCACTATGGCGCTGTGCGTCGAGATGCTGATTTCCGGCGGTTTGGCCAGCGACGACGCCGACGCGCGCCGCCAGCTGCAAGCCGTGCTCGACAACGGCAAGGCGGCAGAGATCTTCGGCCGCATGGTCGCGGCGCAAAAAGGGCCGACCGATTTCATCGAGCGTTACGCCAGCTACTTGCCGCAGGCGACTCTCAGCAAGCCGGTCTACTCAGAGAAAGCCGGGATTGTCAGTGCTATGGACACCCGTGCGCTGGGCATGGCGGTGGTATCACTGGGTGGCGGCCGTCGCCGCGCCAGCGACCCAATCGACTACAGCGTGGGTCTGACCAACATGGCGCACTTGGGCCAGCAGGTCGATACCCAGCAGCCATTAGCGATGATCCACGCCAGCAATGAAGAAGCGTGGCAGAGCGCCGCTGATGAAGTTCGCGCCGCCATCGTCCTCAGTGACAAGGCGCCGGAAACCACGCCGGTGGTTTATCGCAGAATTAAATAATCGGATATTTGGGGGTTGAAAAAGCCTAGCTACGCCCCCAATTCAATATGATCTGTGTGTCGGCCTGAACCGATGCACGCAACGAATAATTGAGCATAGGAGTGCAAGATGAAACGTACGTTTATCATGGTACTGGACTCATTCGGTATTGGTGCCAGTAAAGATGCTGAAAAATTCGGTGATGCAGGTTCTGACACATTGGGCCATATTGCTGCTGCCTGTGCACGTGGCGACGCCAACGTTGGACGCCAAGGCCCACTGAATCTGCCTAACCTGACCCGTTTAGGTTTGGCGAAAGCTGCCGAAGCGTCTACCGGCAAGATCCCTGACGGTATGGACGGTAACGCTGAGATAACCGGCGCTTACGCTTATGCCAGCGAGCTTTCTTCCGGTAAAGACACCCCGTCTGGTCACTGGGAAATCGCCGGTGTTCCGGTCTTATTCGACTGGGGTTACTTCAGCGACACCACCAACAGCTTCCCGCAGGAACTGCTGGATAAGCTGGTGAAACGCGCCAACCTGCCGGGCTATCTGGGCAACTGCCACTCTTCCGGTACCGTGGTGCTAGACGACTTGGGCGAAGAGCACATGAAAACCGGCAAGCCGATTTTCTACACCTCTGCTGACTCCGTGTTCCAGATTGCCTGCCACGAAGAGACTTTCGGCTTAGATCGCCTCTACGAGCTGTGTGAAATTGCCCGTGAAGAGCTGACCGAAGGCGGCTACAACATTGGTCGCGTAATCGCCCGTCCGTTCATTGGTGACAAGAAAGGTCACTTCGAGCGTACTGGTAACCGCCATGACTTAGCCGTAGAGCCGCCAGCACCTACCATTCTGAAAAAGCTGGTTGATGAGAAAAACGGTAACGTGGTGTCTGTGGGTAAAATCGCCGACATCTATGCTCAGGTGGGTATCACCAAAAAAGTGAAAGCTACTGGTCTGGACGCGCTGTTTGACGCAACCATTCAAGAGATGAAACTGGCTGGCGACAAAACTATCGTCTTCACCAACTTCGTAGACTTCGACTCCGCTTACGGCCACCGCCGTGACGTGCCGGGCTACGCAGCGGCGTTAGAGCTGTTCGACCGTCGTATGCCAGAGCTGCTGGAACTGGTGAAAGAAGATGACATCATCATCTTCACCGCTGACCACGGTTGTGACCCAACGTGGCGTGGCACCGACCATACCCGCGAGCACATTCCAGTGTTAATCTACGGCCCGAAAGTGAAACCTGGTTCATTAGGTTACCGCGACACCTTCGCGGATATCGGCCAGACCGTGGCGAAGTATTTTGACCTGTCGCCGATGGATTACGGTAAATCCATGCTGTAAAACTTCGCGTATTCAAGCTGTATCCCATCTGGTTACGGCTTGAAATTCCTCAAGTTTGTATACGAAATTATATTAATAAGAATCTAAAGGACGATAACAATGGCAACTCCACACATTAATGCCGAGATGGGCGACTTTGCTGACGTAGTGCTGATGCCGGGAGACCCGCTGCGCGCTAAGCACATTGCTGAGACTTTCCTGCAAGACGTGAAACAAGTGAACGACGTGCGTGGCATGTTGGGCTTCACCGGTACTTATAAAGGCCGCAAAATTTCTGTAATGGGCCACGGCATGGGCATCCCTTCTTGCTCAATCTATGCCAAAGAGCTGATCACCGAATTCGGCGTGAAGAAAATCATCCGTGTGGGTTCTTGCGGCGCAGTTCGTCCAGACATCAAGCTGCGTGACATCGTTATCGGCATGGGCGCATGTACGGATTCCAAAGTGAACCGTCTGCGTTTCAAAGACCATGACTACGCGGCTATCGCTGACTTCGACATGGTGCGTAACGCCTCTGACGCGGCGAAAGCCAAAGGCATCAACGCGCGCGTGGGTAACATCTTCTCTGCTGACCTGTTCTACTCGCCGGACCCGCAAATGTTCGACGTGATGGAAAAATACGGCATTCTGGGTGTGGAAATGGAAGCCGCCGGTATCTACGGCGTGGCAGCAGAGTTCGGCGCGAAAGCACTGACTATCTGTACCGTTTCCGACCACATCCGTACTCACGAGCAAACCACCGCTGAAGAACGCCAGACCACCTTCAACGACATGATCGAAATCGCACTGGAATCCGTTCTGCTGGGCGATAAAGAGTAAGTTCTGTAGCCAGACCGCAGACAGCAAAACGGGGACGTTAAAAGTCCCCGTTTCTATTCATATTTTTCAGCTTTTCTATTCACCAAATCGCGGTTTTTTGCCTTTTTTTGACCTTTTCAATCTCTCTTCTTTCCTATTTTTTCTCTATATTTTTCTTTTTATTGATTTTTCCCTCGCTTGGCTCTCATCTTTGCTCTATAAATAATTAAGGTTTTCTATTCACCTTTCTATTCATCTTGCTATGCAGGGATTGATTCAATAATGAGTGAGTTGGCTGATTTACTGCGTCAGGGCAGCTTGACGGCGAAAGAGATCATGGCCCAAATTGGGGTAAGTCAGGCAACGCTTTCCCGTCGGCTTGCTGAGCAGAGTGATGTGCGCAAGATAGGCCGGGGGAAGTCAACGCGCTACGCCTTGCTGCGGCCGGTTGGTGGAGAGAGTGAGTTTCCGCTCTACCGAATTGATACTCAGGGGCACGCCGAGCAAATCGGCAGCATTGTGTCGATATGGCCTGCGGAGAGCTGCGCGTTTGAAACCGCTGACGGGCAGTGCGCGCTGTTCGACGGGCTGCCGTGGTTTATTACCGACATGCGCCCGCAGGGATTTTTGGGCCGCGCGTGGGGGCGGGATGTCAGCGCGCTATTGGCACTACCTGAAGATATTAAGCTGTGGAATGAGTCGCAAACCCTGCTGGCCCTTAGCCGACATGGCAATGAAACCGTGGGCAACCTGATTGTGGGGCAGGCTGCCTATCAGCAGTGGGCGTTAAAGCCGGATGAGTCAGCCGTGGCTTGGCGAGGTAAGATCTCAGCGTTCGAAGATCTGGCGCAAAAAAGCCTCGCGGGGCAAGAGGTGGGCTCTTCGGCAGGGGGGGAACAGCCAAAGTTTAGCGTTTTTGTCGAGCATCCGCAGAAGCCAGCTTCCCACGTTTTAGTCAAATTCTCCCCGCGAGATGGCAATGAAAACACCCGGCGCTGGGGCGATTTGCTTCGCGCGGAGGCTCACGCGCTGGCCGTGTTGCAACAGGCAGGCATTGCGGCGGCACGGGCGGAGGTGTACAGCGGAAGCCATGGTGAGGTGTTCTTAGAGGTCGAACGCTTTGATCGCCTTGGCGAGCGCGGGCGGCGCGGTTTGGCATCGCTGGAGGCCGTCGCCGCTGAATTCACGGGCAGCCACGGTAGCTGGGTCGCCATCGCGGAAAAATTGCAGCAGGAGAAACTGATTTCGCAGAGCACGCTGGCGCGCATTGGCGAGCTTTACGCCTTTGGCAAACTGATCGCCAATGGTGATATGCATCAGGGGAACCTGTCTTTTATCGACCCACCGCTGTTGCCGAACAAGTTCGCCTTCGAGCTATCGCCGGTTTATGACATGCTGCCAATGAGCTTCGCGCCGGACAGAAGCGGCAACATGAAACGGCAGGCAATCAATATCGTTTTAGACCCCAGCGTGGCGAAAAGCCAGTGGCTGCGGGCTCAGCGCTGGGCGTCAGATTTTTGGCAGAAGGTGGAGCAGGACGAGCAAATCAGCCCTGAATTCCGCCTGATAGCCAGCCAGATGCTGGCTCAGGTTGCACAGCTCACCGCCAATATTCGGCGGCTGGCTTAATCCCGCTTTTCGCGGCTGCGTTTCAGGCTGCGGTAGGCGGCCTGAGCGGCTTCTTTGGTTTGTTGCTCGGTGGCGGGTTTGGCGGGAGCCACCTCCGCGTCGGGCTCGGTCATGTTCAGCGTCGGCGGCGGGCCGAACTCGTCGGCTTCTTCTTCCTCTGGCTCATCATCCTCTTTGACCGGCGTGCTGGCGGTCAGCAGGAAAGGTGATTGCTGCCAGCGACTACGGCGGCCCTGCAACAGGGTGCGGGCAAGGATAATACCGACGCCGAGCGCAGCGAGCATCATCAGGCGCAGCAGGTTGGTGGTGTTATCCACTTGTTTGGATTCGGTCGCCAGCACGTGGGTGTCGAGGGTCAGGCGCAGAAAGCCGCTCGGGCCGTCTTTATCTTCAATGGGCTGAACGATTTGGTGGTTGAAGTAGCTGCCCGCGCGTTTGCCGTCGAGCGCCAGCCGGTCGCGAACCGGCACCTTTTCACCGGCGTGGGCAATCAGTGAGCCATCCATCTGATAGACGCTGGCATCAAGAATGCGACTGTTGTCGGTAAGTTGATTCAAAATAGTGGAAATCTGGGCGATATCCGCGCCATCATTCTCGCTGTCCATCAGCGGAGCCAGACTAAAAGCCACTTGTTTCGCCAGCGTCTGGGCAAGTTGTTCCACCTGCTGGGAACGGGCAAGCTGATGCCCCAAGCTAAAGTAGGAAGCTCCTTGCATCAGAATTACCAATAAAGCCAAACAAATCATCACGATAGCTGTGCGATGCAGGCGAAATTTCAGTTTGGCCTTTGCCATTCTGTTTCCTTAAGATTTTCGACGACTTTAATGTTGCCAGAAGCGCGGGCTATAGGGTAGCTTGTTGCCTCATTTATGCCCTTCATCCTTCAAGCTGCTTCTGCGTTGGCTGCCTTCGCGAATCCCAGTCACATACTGATGTATGCTCCTGGGTTTCACTCAGTTGCCGCCTTGACGCAACGTGAATGATTTTGGGTAATATTTTACGCAATTCTTGTTTTTCTACGCCTAACTGCTCGACAGGAGTGATCATGCCAAACAGTCTGACCTATTGCGATCTTCCAGCGGAGATCCACCAATGGCCGGGACTTCCCCTTTCACTCAGCGGTGACGAAGTGATGCCGTTGGACTACCGTGCTGGGCATACTGGCTGGCTGCTGTACGGCAGGAAACTGGATAAAACAAGCATTACGAACTTCCAACGCCGTCTGGGTCGCGCTCTGGTGATTGTCAGTGCCTGGACCGTTGATGATTATCAGGTTATTCGTCTGGCCGGTGCATTGACCGCGGACATAGAAGCGTTGGCCGAGTCCTTCGAGCTTGATGTCACCCAGCTTGGCAAAGTGCCGCACATGCGCACGCCGGGGCTGCTGGTGATGGACATGGATTCTACCGCGATTGAGATTGAATGCATCGACGAAATTGCCAAACTGGCGGGCGTCGGCGAGCAGGTGGCTGAAGTGACCGAACGCGCGATGCGCGGCGAGCTGGATTTTTCGGCCAGCCTGCGTCAACGCGTCGCCACCTTACAAGATGCTGATGCCAGCATTCTGCAACAAGTGCGCGAAACCCTGCCTCTGATGCCGGGCCTGACCAAGATGGTGCAGCGCCTGCAAGAGCTGGGCTGGCACGTGGCCATCGCCTCCGGCGGTTTTACTTATTACGCCGAGTACCTGCGCGACAAGCTGAACCTGATTGACGTGGCGGCCAACGAGCTGGAAATCCGCGACGGCAAGCTGACCGGGCGCGTGATTGGTCCGATTGTCGATGCACAATATAAAGCCGACACGTTACTCAAGCTGGCAGAGCGGCTGGAGATCCCGAAAGAGCAAACCGTGGCTATCGGCGACGGCGCGAACGACCTGAAGATGATGGCCGTTGCGGGGATGGGCATTGCCTATCACGCCAAGCCAAAGGTCTACGAGCAGGCGGAAGTCTGTATCCGTCACGCCGACTTAATTGGCGTTCTCTGTATTTTAAGCGGAAGCTTAGCCTAAGTTTTAAATCAAATATTTCGAGGTAAGTTGTGGCAAAAGCAGCAAAACGAGCATTTGTGTGTAATGAATGCGGCGCAGATTATCCGCGCTGGCAGGGGCAATGCAGTGCCTGTCAGGCCTGGAACTCCATTACCGAAATCCGTTTGTCTGCCTCGCCAACCGTGGCCCGCAACGAGCGTTTAAGTGGTTATGCCGGTGATGCGGGCGTTAGCCGCGTGCAGAAGCTGTCTGAAATCAGCCTCGACGAACTGCCGCGTTTCAGTACCGGATTCAAAGAGTTTGACCGCGTGCTGGGCGGCGGCGTGGTGCCGGGCAGTGCGATCCTGATTGGTGGTAATCCGGGAGCGGGCAAAAGTACGCTGCTGTTGCAGATCCTCTGTAACCTCGGCGAAAGCATGAAAACCCTGTATGTCACCGGCGAGGAGTCACTCCAGCAGGTGGCAATGCGCGCCCATCGCCTCGGGCTGCCGACCGCCAACATGAACATGCTGTCGGAAACCAGTATTGAACAAATCTGCCTGATTGCCGATCAGGAGAAGCCGAAGCTGATGGTGATCGACTCCATTCAGGTGATGCACATGGCGGACATCCAGTCGTCGCCGGGCACGGTAGCGCAGGTGCGTGAAACCGCCGCCTACCTGACGCGCTTCGCCAAGACGCGCGGCGTGGCGATTGTGATGGTGGGCCACGTGACCAAAGACGGTTCTCTGGCCGGGCCGAAGGTGCTCGAGCACTGTATCGACTGCTCGGTGCTGCTGGACGGCGACGCCGACTCCCGCTTCCGCACCCTGCGTAGCCATAAAAACCGTTTCGGCGCAGTGAATGAATTGGGCGTGTTCGCCATGACCGAGCAGGGCTTGCGCGAAGTGAGCAACCCGTCGGCCATCTTCCTGAGCCGTGGTGATGAGATAACGTCCGGCAGCTCGGTGATGGTGCTGTGGGAAGGGACCCGGCCTCTGCTGGTGGAGATTCAGGCGCTGGTGGACCACTCGATGATGGGCAACCCGCGCCGCGTGGCGGTAGGCCTTGAGCAGAACCGACTGGCGATCCTGCTGGCGGTATTGCACCGTCACGGCGGCTTGCAGATGGCGGATCAGGACGTATTCGTCAACGTGGTTGGTGGCGTAAAAGTCACGGAAACCAGTGCTGACCTCGCATTGCTGCTGTCGCTGGTTTCCAGTTTGCGCGACCGCCCGCTGCCACAAGACCTCGTGGTGTTCGGCGAAGTGGGGCTGGCAGGGGAGATTCGCCCGGTGCCGAGTGGTCAGGAGCGAATTACCGAAGCCGCCAAGCACGGCTTTAAACGCGCCATCGTGCCTCATGCCAATGTGCCGAAAAAGGTGCCTGCCGGGATGCAGGTGTTTGGCGTGAAGAAGCTGGCGGACGCGCTGGCGATCCTCGACGATCTGTAACATTTTCTGAGTATTCCTCTACCCGCCAGTTGTGCTATTTTTGTTTAGTAAATTAAACGCAGGGTAGAGGACAAGGTATGTCACAGTTTGATTATCTGAAGACGGCAATTAAGAAACAGGGATGTACGTTACAGCAGGTGGCGGATGCCAGCGGCATGACCAAGGGCTATCTTAGCCAACTGCTGAATGCCAAAATCAAAAGCCCGAGTGCGCAAAAGCTGGAAGCACTGCACCGTTTCCTCGATCTTGAATTCCCCCGCCGGGAGAAAAACATCGGCGTGGTGTTTGGTAAATTTTATCCCCTGCATACCGGACACATCTATTTAATCCAGCGCGCCTGTAGTCAGGTTGATGAACTGCACATCATCATGGGCTACGACGAGCCTCGCGACCTGAGCCTGTTCGAGAACAGCTCCATGTCTCAGCAACCCACGGTGAGCGACCGCCTGCGTTGGCTGCTGCAAACCTTTAAGTATCAGAAGAATATCCATATTCATTCGTTTAACGAAGAGGGAATGGAGCCTTATCCGCACGGCTGGGACGTGTGGAGTAAGGGGATCACCGACTTTATGAACAAGCAGGGGATCGTGCCGAACACCATCTATTCGAGCGAAGAGAACGATGCGCCGCGCTACCGCGAGCATCTGGGGATCGAAACCGTGCTTATCGATCCCAAACGCTCGTTTATGAATATCAGCGGATCGCAAATTCGCCGCGACCCTTTCCGCTACTGGGATTATATCCCGACCGAAGTAAAGCCGTTCTTCGTGCGAACCGTGGCGGTGCTGGGCGGCGAGTCGAGCGGAAAGTCCACGCTGGTCAATAAGTTAGCCAACATCTTCAACACCACCAGTGCCTGGGAATATGGCCGCGATTATGTCTTCTCGCACCTCGGCGGCGACGAGATGGCGCTGCAATATTCCGACTATGACAAAATCGCCCTCGGGCAGGCTCAGTACATTGATTTCGCGGTGAAATACGCCAACAAGGTGGCTTTCATCGACACCGATTTCCTGACCACGCAGGCATTTTGCAAAAAGTACGAAGGCCGCGAGCATCCCTTTGTTCAAGCCTTGATGGATGAATATCGGTTTGATTTGGTGATCCTGCTGGAGAACAACACGCCGTGGGTGGCGGACGGGCTGCGCAGCTTGGGCAGCACCACTGACCGTTCTTCCTTCCAGAACCTGTTAATCGAGATGTTGCAGCAAAACAACATTGACTACGTGCACGTGAAATCCTCGGACTATGACGAGCGTTTCCTCGAGTGCGTGGAGCTGGTGCAGATCATGCTGGCGGCGGACACCAGCCGAGTGAGCGCGCTGCCGAAAGAGTAACTCGTCGTTATGAAAAAGCCCTCGATTCTCACAAATCGAGGGCTTTTTTTATGCAAAGGCTACGGCTTAGAAGGCGATAACCACTTTGCCTTGCATATGGCCGTCGAGCACTTTGGCGTGGGCGGCTTCGATGCTTTCCACCGTCAGGCCGTGCAAGGTGTCGCTCAGCGTCGTTTTCACTTTGCCCGCGTCCACTAACTCAGCCACCTGCTTGAGGATTTCACCCTGCTGTGCGATGTCCGGCGTGTTGAACATGCTGCGGGTGAACATCAGCTCCCAGTGCAGCGCGGCGCTTTTCACTTTCAGGCTGCTCTGATCCAGCGGATGCTCATTCTCAACGATGGTACAGATGTGGCCCATTGGCGCGATCAGGTCGCTGATGGCGGCCCAGTGGCCGTCGGTGTCATTCAGGCAGAGGATGAAATCGACCTGTTTGATGTCGTGTTTCGCCAGCTCACCTTTCAAATCTTTGTAGTTCACGGTCAGGTCCGCGCCGCGATCCAAACACCATTGGGCTGATTCCGGGCGTGAGGCGGTGGCGATCACTTTCACTTTGCTGCGCAGCGCGGCGAAAGGAATTGCCAGCGAGCCAACGCCACCGGCACCGCCGATGATCAACAGGGTTTTCTCTTCACCGGCGTTTTGGATGTGCAGGTGTTCGAACAGGGCTTCCCACGCGGTCAGCGCGGTCAACGGCATGGCGGCGGCTTCGGCCCAGTTGAGTGAGCTAGGTTTGCGCGCCACGATGCGTGAGTCAATCAGCTGCTCGGTGGCGTTGCTGCCTGAACGGGTGATGTCACCGGCGTACCAAACTTCGTCGCCCGCTTTAAAGTTTTTCACCGCGCTGCCGACGGCTTTCACCACGCCGCTGGCATCCCAGCCCAGCACGCGCGGGGCATCCAGACCATTTTTCTGTGCGCCTTTGTGTACCTTGGTATCGACCGGGTTAACGGAGACGGCTTTCACTTCAACCAGCAGGTCAAATTCGCCGACTTCAGGCTGTGGCAGTTCAATCGCAATAAAGTGCGCAGGGTTCTTCGGGTTTACGGCAATAGCGTTGATGGACATGTGGGTTCCTCCATTTAGGGTTACACAGAGTGTAGTCGCCATGGGCTAAGCTGATAAGATGGACAATAACTAACAAAGTGTTCGTCTGAGGTGAACAATCATGTTCAAACAATTGCAGGATATGGCGCTGTTTGCCTTGGTTGCCGAGTGCGGCAGCTTTACCGCCGCCGCCGAGCGCGCGGGGTTGCCCAAGTCGAGCGTCAGCCAGCGTGTAAGCCAGCTGGAGAAGTCCGTGGGCATTCGCTTACTCAATCGCACCACGCGGCAGCTCAACCTGACCTTCGCCGGTGAACGCTATTTGATCCATTGCCAAGAGATGATGCTGGCGAGCGAACGCGCCGAGCTGGCTATCCGCCGCCTGCGTGATAACCCCAGCGGCCGCCTGCGTATCACCAGCCCGGCGGGTTTGGGAGCCACGCTGCTGGCGCGGATGAACGCGGAGTTCCAGAAGCGCTACCCCGAGGTATCGCTGGAAGTGTCGGTCTCGGACGCCATGGTAGATCTGGTGCAGGAGGGCTTCGACTTGGCGCTGCGCACCGGCAAGCCGCAGGACTCGTCGCTGATTGGCCGCGAGTTGGGCCACAGCCCGCGCTACTTACTCGCCTCTCCGGCCTATCTGGCGACGCACTCGCCGCTGACCCATCCGCAGCAATTGGCTTCGCACAACTGTATCGCGCACCGCGCGTGGGCCGAGTGGGTGCTGCATCGCGGGGAGACTTATCATCGCTGGCTGCTGCCGGGGGCGCACTCCACTGACAACCTGCTCTATGCCCGCGAATGCGCGGTGGAAGGGGCGGGGATCACCCTGCTACCGGCGTTTTTATGTCATGACGAAGTGGCGAAAGGCCTGCTGGTGCGGGTTCTGCCCGAGTGGGAAGCCGAGGGCAATGACCTCTATCTGGTCTACCCGAGCCGCAAACTGAATTCACCAGCGCTGGCCTGTTTTATCGATTTTATGCTGGAAGAGTATGACTTTGCGAAGAGCTACAGTGAGGCGCTGGCGGTTAAATCTGAGCCATAAAAAAGGCCCGTTTCCGAGCCTTTCATCAAGTAAACGATCGAGACTTATTTGATCATCTTCTTGTATTTAATACGCTTAGGTTCCAGTGCATCGGCACCCAGAGTGCGTTTTTTGTACTCTTCGTATTCGGTGAAGTTACCTTCGAAGAATTCAACTTTGCCTTCATCCTGATAATCAAGGATGTGCGTCGCGATACGGTCGAGGAACCAACGGTCGTGGGAAATGACCATGGCGCAGCCTGGGAATTCCAACAGGGCGTTTTCCAGTGCGCGCAGGGTTTCGATGTCGAGGTCGTTGGTTGGCTCATCGAGCAGCAGCATGTTGCCGCCGACTTGCAGCAGTTTCGCCAAGTGCAGACGACCACGCTCACCACCGGACAGCTCGCCAACGCGTTTGCCCTGATCAACACCTTTGAAGTTGAAGCGGCCCACATAGGCGCGGCTTGGCATTTCGGTGTTGCCGATGCGCATGATGTCCTGACCGCCAGACACTTCTTCCCACACGGTTTTGCTGTTGTCCATCGAGTCACGGAACTGATCGACAGAGGCCAGTTTCACTGTGTCGCCCAGTTCAATGGTGCCGCCGTTTGGTTGCTCTTGACCAGACATCATGCGGAACAGGGTAGATTTACCCGCGCCGTTTGGACCGATAATACCGACGATCGCGCCTTTTGGTACGGAGAAGGAGAGGTCGTCAATCAGAACGCGGTCACCGTAGGATTTGCTCAGGTTCTTCACTTCGACCACTTTGTCGCCTAAGCGTGGGCCAGCTGGAATGAACAATTCGTTGGTTTCGTTACGTTTCTGGTATTCAGTGCTGTTCAGCTCTTCGAAGCGTGCCAGACGGGCTTTGCCCTTAGACTGGCGGCCTTTCGCGCCCTGACGCACCCACTCCAGCTCTTTCTCGATAGATTTACGACGCGCCGCTTCAGAAGAAGCTTCCTGCGCCAGACGTTCATCTTTCTGCTCCAGCCAAGTGGAGTAGTTGCCTTCCCATGGAATACCTTCACCACGGTCAAGCTCCAGAATCCAACCGGCAACGTTGTCGAGGAAGTAACGGTCGTGGGTGATCGCCACAACGGTACCTTCGAAGTCGTGCAGGAAGCGTTCCAGCCAAGCAACGGACTCGGCGTCCAAGTGGTTGGTGGGTTCATCGAGCAGCAGCATCTCTGGCTTTTCAAGCAGCAGGCGACACAGCGCCACGCGGCGGCGCTCACCACCGGAGAGGTTAGCGACTTTGGCATCCCAGTCTGGCAGACGCAGGGCATCAGCCGCGCGCTCCAGCTGAGTGTTCAGGTTGTGGCCGTCGTGCGCCTGAATGATCTCTTCCAGCTTGCCCTGCTCGGCAGCCAGTTTGTCGAAATCTGCATCCGGGTCAGCGTAGAGGGCATAGACTTCATCTAGACGTTTTAATGCGCCAACCACTTCTGCAACGGCTTCTTCCACCGACTCGCGGACGGTGTGCTCCATGTTGAGCTGCGGCTCCTGAGGCAGGTAGCCGATTTTCAGGTCTGGCTGCGGGCGAGCTTCGCCTTCGATGTCGGTATCAATACCGGCCATGATGCGCAGTAAGGTGGATTTACCAGAACCGTTAAGACCCAATACGCCGATTTTGGCGCCCGGGAAGAAACTCAGGGAGATGTTTTTAAGAATGTGACGCTTCGGCGGAACCACTTTGCCGAGGCGATGCATTGAGTATACGTATTGAGCCACGTTGTTTTGAGCCTCTTTCTATGCGAGCCGCGCGCTGTCTGCAACAAGCAGGCGCTGCGGCGGATTAAAGTCAGCCCCGCCGTAAACGGCATGACTGATAAGTGTTCCGACTGCGAAGTTTAGCCTGTTTCGCTACGCTTCCCAACCATCGAACCTCACAGGACGCCAATAATCTCCTTTAAAGATGAAAAATGATCGCGCGGCAGAGAAATCGGCCTGCTGTCGTCTGGTATCTGCGCGCCGCTTGCACCACACTGTGTAAAGTTTGTGATGCTGTGAACGCATGACTTCAATTTTAAAAATGAATGCATTAGCGTAGGCGTTGTCTACGCATTGCGGCCCGGATTCGTCATTGATGAGCGACGAAGGCTGCACCCTGTTTGGCAGTCAGCAATA
Source organism: Ewingella americana ATCC 33852 (assembly GCF_000735345.1). Lineage (GTDB taxonomy): Bacteria > Pseudomonadota > Gammaproteobacteria > Enterobacterales > Enterobacteriaceae > Ewingella > Ewingella americana. The sequence continues at coordinate 200,476 of NZ_JMPJ01000017.1, forward strand.
CAACCAGCGAGGATAAAGGCAAGTATGGTCAAGGTGGACAAAGGGTATCTTTTGGCAGCAGGCATGTTGTTGGTCGCCGTTTCTGGAGTCGCCAAAGCGGACTCTTTAGACGGTCAGCGCCAGCGTTATATGCAAATCAAGCAGGCTTGGGACAATAACCAGATGGACGTGGTTAATCAGCTGATGCCGACCCTGAAGGATTATCCGCTTTATCCTTATCTGGAATACCGTCAGCTGACGCAAGACTTGAGTCTGGCGACGCCGCAGCAGATCAGCAGCTTCGTGCAATCTCATCCTACTTTGCCTCCGGCGCGTTCTCTGCCTTCACGCTTCGTCAATGAGTTGGCCAATCGTCAAGACTGGACCGGTTTGCTGACCTTCAGCCCGCAGCCGCCAAAGCCGGTGGCCGCGCGCTGTAACTACTATTACGCCAAATGGTCGACCGGCGATCAGAAAACCGCGCTGAACGCCGCGAAAGACATCTGGCTGACCGGCACCTCGCTGCCGAACGCCTGCGACAAGCTGTTTAGCGTGTGGCAGCAGGGGGGCAATCAGACGGCGCTGGTCACCCTGCAACGCATTGGTTTGGCGATGAAGCAGGGCAACAGCAATCTGGTGAATTTCCTCGCCAAGCAGCTGCCTGACGACTACCAGACCATGCGTGACGCCTTGCTGAAGTTGCAAAGCGATCCGAACAGCATTGAAAGCTTCGCCCGCAGCGTCGGCCCGACCGACTTCACCCGCAATGCCGTGGCGATCGCCTTCACCCGTATTGCCCGTGAAGATGTGGAAAACGCCCGCTCGATGCTGCCAATCTTGGCTCGCTTGCAGAAGATGAGCGACAGCGACCGCCTCGAGCTAGAAGAGGCCGTGGCGTGGCAGCTGATGGGCAGCACCGCGACGCCTGAGCAGGCCAAATGGCGCGATAGCGTTATCCTGCGCAGCCATTCGACCTCGCTGGTGGAGCGCCGAATTCGCATGGCGCTGGCCGCCGGGGACCGCCAAGGGCTGAGTCAGTGGATGGATCGCCTGCCTGCGGATGCGCAACAGGAAGATGAATGGCGCTACTGGGAAGCCTCGGTGCTGATTGACCAAGGTAAACGCCAGCAGGGTGAGACCATTCTGCGCACGCTGATGCAGGGTCGTGGCTTCTACCCAATGGCCGCTGCGCAAAAGCTTGGCGTGCCTTACCCGATGCAGGTGTCAGTCGCCACCAAGCCTGACGCCAGCTTTGCCTCGCTGCCTGAAATCGCCCGCGTGCGTGAGCTGATGTACTGGCACATGGACAATCTGGCGCGCACCGAATGGACCTATTTGGTGCTGAGCCGCAGCAAAGATCAGCAGTCGGCGCTGGCGCGTTACGCCTTCGAGCGCAACTGGGCCGATCTCAGCGTGCAGGCGACCATTGCCGGTAAGCTGTGGGATTACCTCGAGGAGCGCTTCCCACTGGCGTGGGCGCCTGAATTTAAGCAGGCGACGGACGATAAAGGCATTACACAGAGCTACGCGATGGCCATTGCGCGTCAGGAAAGTGCGTGGAACCCAGAGGCTCGCTCGCCGGTTGGCGCTTCTGGCCTGATGCAGGTGATGCCTGCCACGGCGCAGCACACGGTGCAGATGTTTAACCTGCCGGGCTATACCAGCCCAAGCCAGCTGTTCGACCCGCAGACCAATATCCTGATTGGCACCAACTATCTGGAATATGTTTATCAGCAGTTTGGCCGCAACCGTATTCTGTCCAGTGCCGCCTATAACGCCGGCCCATCGCGCGTGAATACGTGGTTGGGCAACAGCGCGGGCCAAATCGACGCCGTGGCCTTTATCGAAAGTATCCCTTTCTCCGAAACTCGGCGATATGTTAAAAATGTGTTGGCGTACGACGCGTTTTATCGCTACTTTTTGCATCAGCCGGCAAAAGTTTTGACCGATGCCGAATGGCAGAGGCGTTACTGATTTTTAACAGCTATGTTATGCTGCCGTACTAGTTTAATAGTATGGCAGCCATGACATGACCCAAACTCCGGTAAACGATCCCGCTCTTTCCCAACAAGGCAATGAGGACTGGCAGTGCTTTATGGCGCTGTTACAGCAATCTTTCGCTGAAAATCTCCACCACGAACTGCTGCAATTGCTACTGACGCCTGATGAAAGGGCTGCCTTAGGCACACGTGTCAGAATTGTTCAGGAGTTGATGCGTGGCGAACTCAGCCAGCGAGAGTTGAAGAATCAATTGGGGGCAGGGATTGCAACGATCACCCGAGGGTCTAACGGTTTGAAGAACGCACCGGCCACGCTGAAAGCTTGGCTCGGCACGCAATTATTAGGTCCTGACGAAGTCAGTAAAGACGTCTGACGCAGGCGTCAGTGCGTTTGCACTCTGACTTGATACACCGCGTTGTGGAAGGGCGCTAGCGCCAATACCAGCGCCTGATGATACACGCTGGTACGGGTCAGTTTACCGGCGGTAAAAATGCCAATCGCCCCGCCTTTGCGTTTAACTTCGGCAATTCCCGTCAATTTTTCCATTTCATCGCCCAATTCACTGCCTTGGTTGATCTCTTGTAATATAATTTCAGGCAGCATCAGGCTGGCTGAACGGGATTCGCCGCGTTGATGCATGTTTTCGATGACCATCCAGGCGAAGGTCATGTTGTCTTCAATTCCGGCTTCAATGCCAACCCAAAAATCCGCTTCGGGACGCACTTGTCGTGCGCTGATGACGCGGTGTCGGGCACCAGTACGGGTTTCGCTGCTGCCAATAGGTTGGTTAGACACGCCGCTGTCGACATCGACGCCTTCGATACGGAACGAGTCAGTGCCAAAAATGTCCTCAAATGCCAGAGCAATAGCTTTAATTTTTGCCGGGTTAGTGGTTGCAGCGACAACGTGGTACATAGAGTTTTAGCATCCTTTAGCAAATTTCACGCAGTATAACGGAAAACACTCATGTTACAGGTATATCTCGTCCGTCATGGCGAAACCGAATGGAATGCAGCACGCAAGATTCAGGGACAATCAGACAGCCCGTTAACCCAAAAGGGCATCTTCCAGGCACAGCAGGTGGCCGAGCGCGTGCGCCGCGAAGGCATCACGCACGTCATCACCAGCGACCTTGGGCGCACTCGCGCCACGGCGCAAATCATTGCTGATGCCTGTGGTTGCGCTGTCACCGAGGAGCCGCGCCTGCGCGAGCTGCACATGGGCGTGCTGGAAACGCGTAATCTTGATGGCCTGAGTGCGGACGAAGAAACGTGGCGTAAGCAGATGGTCGACGGCACGCCGGATGGCCGCATTCCACAGGGCGAGAGCATGATTGAGCTGGCCGAGCGCATGCGTTCAGCACTCGATAGCTGCCTTGATTTACCGGCGGGCAGTAAGCCGCTGCTGGTGAGCCACGGCATCGCGCTGGGTTGCCTTATCAGCACGATTTTAGGGCTTAAGCCTTATGCCGAGCGCCGCCTGCGCCTGCGCAACTGTTCAATTTCGCGCGTGGATCATCAGGAAAGTGCGTGGCTGGCATCTGGCTGGATTGTGGAGACTGCGGGCGATATTTCGCATCTGGATCAGCCCGCATTAGATGAGCTGCAACGTTAAACGCGGCAGCTTTACAGCAGAATTAACGGCGAATAGGGATAAGATAATCGCATTCTATTTCGGTCGGCGGCGTAGCGCTCGGCACTTTATGTTTGGTATAGAATCGCTCAATGTCTTGTCCCTTTCTGCGCGTCATTTTCAGCGACGGCAGGCAGGTTCCGTACAGCGTCAGGATGAACTCCTGAAGCAGTTCTGGTGAACCTTTGTAGTGGAACATCGCGTACTCACCTTCCTGCACCACAATCGGCTGACCTTCCACATTCTCTGGCAGATGCTTCGGTTCGATAGCCGTGGTGTACAACACTTCCTGCTCGTCATCTTTTTCCTGACTTGGGCGAGAGTGGTGCAAACCGTAGAGTACCGGCGGCAAGGTTTTGGCTTCACCAATGTACTGACGCCAGAAATGCAGGCGCATCTCATTACGGTAAGTGGTGATCTGTTCCAGCGTACAGGAGTAGCTCTGCGTAATGCCGATCAGATTTTGCTCCGGCAGCGAGACGAACTCTGGCTGTGGCAAAATGAATGCGCCAAGGCGAATCGGCGGGCAGATCCCGAAGGAGTGCCAATCTTCTGAACGACGGTATAGCGCGGGCGTCTGTGCGAACTGTTTTTTGAAGGCGCGAGTAAACGTCTGCTGAGAATCAAAACGGTATTGCAGGGCAATATCCAAGATTGGTCGGCCAGTCAGGCGCAGCGCGACGGCAGCTTTTGACAGGCGACGAGCACGAATGTAAGCACCAATTGCGTTACTCGTGACATCCTTAAACATACGTTGCAGGTGCCATTTCGAATATCCGGCTTTTGCTGCTACGTTGTCGAGTGATAACGGCTGGTCTAAATGGGTTTCTAACCAGCTGAGAAGATCACGAATGATTCCTGCTTGATCCATAGATCGTCCTCGTTGAACTAAGATAAATGCACAGAATGATGACGCCGCATAATAGCAACTTTTTCTGCTTAAGACTTCTTAAGAATTTTTTAGCTAAACGTGCTTTTTGCTTCTCTAACCGAATATTCCTACTACAAATTGTGAGCAAGGGCATTCATTAATATCGTCTTTGCTCGATATCACCATCAGCAGCGTGCTGCGGAGTAACCTAATGAAAAAATGTTGTATTTTTGTTTTTGGACTGTTCTTTATTTGTTTGAATTCGGCACAGGCGGAGCAGGTGGGATCGGTAGATACCGTGTTCAAATTCTTAGGGCCAGACCACAAAATTGTGGTTGAAGCCTTTGATGATCCTGATATTAAAAATGTAACCTGTTATATCAGTCGGGCAAAAACTGGCGGGATAAAAGGCGGCTTAGGATTGGCTGAAGACACCTCTGACGCGGCTATCTCTTGCCAGCAGGTGGGGCCAATCGAACTGAGCGATAAGATTAAGCAGGGCAAGGATAAGGGCACGGTGGTGTTCCAGAAACGCACCTCGCTGGTGTTCAAAAAGCTGCAAGTGGTGCGCTTCTATGATGCCACTCGTAACGCGCTTATCTACCTGAGCTATTCCGACAAAGTGGTCGACGGTTCGCCGAAAAACGCCCTCAGCGCGGTGCCAATCATTCCTTGGGGTGCTCGCTAACAGCCTTGGATTGATACCAAAAGCAAAGGCCAGCATATGCTGGCCTTTTTCATTGACGACGCCTTACCGCAGGGTTGGCAACCTGCTGCTTAGTCTTCTAAGTCACCGCAGAAACGATAGCCTTCACCATGAATGGTGGCGATGATTTCTGGGGTATCTGGCGTAGCTTCGAAGTGTTTACGAATGCGACGGATAGTCACGTCAACGGTACGGTCATGAGGCTTAAGCTCACGGCCGGTCATTTTCTTCAGCAAGTCGCCACGGGTTTGGATCTTGCCCGGATTCTCACAGAAATGCAGCATTGCGCGGAATTCACTGCGCGGCAACTTGTACTGCTCGCCCGCAGGGCTTACCAGCGAACGGCTATTGATATCCAGTTCCCAACCGTTGAATTTGTAGCTTTCTACCAGACGGCGTTCTTCGCCAGTGGTGCTCAGATTCATGGTGCGGGAGAGCAGGTTACGTGCGCGGATGGTCAGCTCACGCGGATTGAAAGGTTTAGTGATGTAATCATCAGCACCAATTTCCAAACCAAGAATTTTGTCGACTTCATTGTCGCGGCCGGTCAGGAACATCAAGGCAACGCTTGCTTGTTCACGCAGTTCACGGGCCAACAGCAAGCCATTTTTACCCGGCAGGTTGATATCCATGATGACCAGATTGATGTCATGTTCAGACAAGATGTTGTGCATTTCTGCACCATCATTGGCTTCATGCACCATGTAGCCTTCTGCTTCAAAAATGCTCTTTAGCGTATTACGGGTCACTAACTCGTCTTCGACGATCAGGATATGAGGAGTCTGCATGTTTGCTACCTAAGATTGCCAACAAATTGAAAATAGGAGTACAGAAGTCCTTGTTATTCCGATGAATTTTGACAGCGGATGCGCTATCTCACTCGTTACATGACTAAAGTACGTAAATGCGTTTCTGATGCGCTTTACACCAACACCATCGTTGTCGCCAGCTCTACCGTGAAGCCACTTTGTGACTTGCTACTTGGGTGCTGTAATGGCGCTTATCCTAACCCTATTAACAGCAATATAACAGCGAGTGCCGATATTTCCACTCAACAAAACTACGCTTTGTTGACATATATCAAATTCAATTGTAGCACGGTAACACTTTAGTGAAAAACACTTATAGGAATGCACGGTTAAGTCACATTTTGCCCAAAATTGGTCACGATTCAGCAAGTTATAATTTCAATGCTTAATATTGATAGAATTGATTCGATCCGCTCGAAATATCAATATGATTCATAAGGTTTATTTTACTTTATAACTCATGTAGAGAAGGTTCATTTCTATTTTCTGGCTAACCGCAGGTTTTATCCAATTTAGTTTTCGGTGGATATTTGACTGTTAAGTTTATGTGAAAAATTGTGCAATTTGAGAAGTCACTTTTACTCAATTAAAAGCTCACTTAAGATCCACCGCAGATATTTCTAATTCGAAGATTCAGAGGACTGATGCAACTTCATATTATTTTGGTTTCCCCGGCGCGGCCTGAAAATGTCGGCGCTGCGGCACGAGCAATGAAAACCATGGGGTTCGCGTCATTGCGCATTGTCGACAGTCAGGCTCACCTGCAACCCGAGGCGGGATGGGTGGCGCACGCGTCCAATGAAATTCTGCATAACGCGCAACATTTCGACACTCTCGAGGCGGCGCTGGCCGATATCGATTTCACCGTGGCGACCACCGCGCGCAGCCGCGCCCGTTTCCACTACTACAGCACGCCAGTGGAGCTTCTCGGGCAGTTAGAGGAGAAGCGCGAGTGGATAAACAACGCCGCGCTGGTCTTTGGGCGGGAAGATTCCGGGTTGACCAATGAAGAGCTGGACTTGGCTGATATCCTCACCGGCGTGCCGATGGTGGCGGATTACCCTTCGCTGAATCTTGGGCAAGCCGTGATGGTGTTCTGCTATCAGCTGTCGGCGCTAAACCAAATTTCAGCACCTGTAGTGGCCAAACCCGATGCCGGACAACTGTGTGCGTTGCGCTCAAGAATTAACCGTTTATTGGATGCGGTAGAAGCCAGCGAAGACCAAAAATTGACGGATTGGGTGCAGCAACGTGTAGGACTTTTCCAGCAAAGAGATGCTGCAATGTTGCACACTTTGCTGCATGACATCGAAAAAAAACTGACAAAGTGATCTGAGGCGCAGCGTGGTTTGTATGGGGAAATGCTCGGGTCTGGGTCTCATGACCTCGCTTTTTCACTGATTTAGGCCGTTTAAGCAGAGAATAATCTGTTTGGATTTCATTGTGACGCTTGGCGCAAAATCAGAAAAAAATTGACTTGTGGTGCCTGATGCTTTAGCTAATAGGGGCAGACAGAGTAAAAAACACAACATATAAACAGACAGACAGAAAATAAAAATGCGAATGATCAGCCTGAACACAACAATTATTACCACCACCGAAACCACAGGTTACGGGGCGGGCTGACGCGTACAGGAAAAACAGAAAAAAGCCCGCACCTAAACAGTGCGGGCTTTTTTTTTAGCGACTTTTTTAACGAATCGTCATCTACGAATGAGCTTCAGGAGAGTACCAGAAATGCGAGTGTTGAAATTTGGCGGGACTTCAGTAGCAAACGCGGAACGCTTCTTGCGCGTCGCGGACATCATGGAAAGCAATGCACGTCAGGGACAGGTTGCCACGGTACTTTCTGCGCCGGCCAAAATTACCAACCACCTCGTCGCAATGATTGAGCGAACGGTTGCTGGGCAAGAGATCCAGCCAATCATGAGCGATGCAGAACGCATTTTCTCCGAATTAATCACCGGTCTTGCTGAGAAGGTTCCGGGCTTTGATCTGCCGAAAGTGAAAACTTTCATCGAGCAAGAGTTCGGCCAGCTCAAGCAGTTGCTGCACGGCATCAGCCTGTTAGGCCAGTGCCCTGATAGCGTCAACGCCTCAATCATCTGCCGTGGCGAGAAGCTCTCCATCGCCATCATGGAAGCCGTGTTTGTCGCTAAAGGCTTTGGCGTAACCGTTATCAACCCAGTGGAAAAATTGCTGGCTCAGGGCAGCTATCTGGAATCCACCGTGGATATCAACGAATCCACGCTGCGAATCGCCGCCAGCGGCATTCCTGCTGACAATATCGTGTTAATGGCGGGCTTCACCGCCGGTAACGACCGCGGCGAGCTGGTGGTGCTGGGCCGTAACGGCTCCGACTACTCAGCCGCCGTTTTAGCCGCCTGTCTGCGCGCCGACTGTTGCGAAATCTGGACTGACGTCGATGGCGTTTATACCTGCGACCCGCGCACTGTGCCCGATGCTCGCTTGCTGAAATCGATGTCCTACCAAGAGGCAATGGAGCTTTCTTACTTCGGCGCCAAAGTTCTTCACCCTCGCACCATCCTGCCCATCGCCCAATTCCAAATCCCTTGCTTGATTAAAAACACCACCAACCCGCAGGCTCCGGGCACCCTGATTGGCAGCGAAAGCCTTGACGACAACACGCCGGTCAAAGGCATCACCAACCTGAACAACATGGCGATGATTAATGTCTCCGGGCCGGGCATGAAAGGCATGGTCGGCATGGCGGCGCGCGTGTTTGCCGTAATGTCGCGCACCGGCATCTCGGTGGTGCTGATCACCCAGTCCTCCTCTGAATACAGCATCAGCTTCTGCGTGCCTCAAGGCGAGCTGGAGCGCGCGCGTCGCGCACTTGAAGATGAATTCTATCTGGAGCTGAAAGACGGCCTGCTCGAGCCGCTGGACGTAATGGAGAAGCTGGCGGTTATCTCGGTCGTCGGCGATGGCATGCGCACGCTGCGCGGCATTTCAGCCAAGTTCTTCTCCGCGCTGGCCCGCGCTAACATCAATATCGTGGCTATCGCTCAAGGCTCCTCCGAGCGCTCAATCTCAGTCGTGGTGAACAATGACGATGCCACCACTGGCGTTCGCGTGAGCCATCAGATGCTGTTCAACACCGATCAGGTTATCGAAGTGTTTCTGATTGGCGTTGGCGGCGTAGGCGGGGCGCTCATCGAGCAGGTTCGTCGCCAGCAGGCGTGGCTTAAAGCCAAGCATATCGAGCTGCGGGTGTGCGGCATCGCCAACTCTCGCGCCATGCTGACCAACATTCACGGCATCTCTTTGGACAACTGGCGTGACGAGCTGGGCGCGGCGAAAGAGCCGTTCAACCTTGGCCGCCTGATCCGTTTGGTGAAAGAGTACCACCTGCTTAACCCGGTGATTGTTGACTGTACCTCCAGCCAAGAAGTGGCTGACCAGTATGCGGACTTCTTAGCCGACGGCTTCCACGTCGTGACGCCAAACAAGAAAGCCAACACTTCGTCGATGAACTATTACTACCAGTTGCGTAAAGCGGCGGAGCATTCACGCCGCAAATTCCTCTACGACACCAACGTCGGCGCGGGCCTGCCGGTGATTGAAAACCTGCAAAACCTGCTCAATGCGGGTGACGAGCTGGTGCGCTTCTCCGGCATCCTTTCTGGCTCGCTGTCCTACATTTTCGGCAAGTTGGATGAAGGGATGTCGCTGTCCGAGGCCACGCTTCAGGCGCGCGATATGGGTTATACCGAGCCAGACCCGCGTGATGACCTGTCGGGCATGGACGTCGCTCGCAAGCTGTTGATTCTGGCCCGTGAAGCCGGTTACAAACTGGAACTCTCTGACATTGAAGTTGAATCCGTTCTGCCGTTATCCTTCGACTCTGAAGGTAGCGTGACCGACTTTGTCAGCCGACTGCCAACGCTGGACGGCGATTTCGCCCAGCGCGTGGCTGACGCGACGGCGCAAGGCAAGGTTTTACGCTACGTGGGTTCTATCGAAGAAGGCCGCTGCATAGTGAAAATCGCGGCCGTCGACGGCAACGACCCGCTGTATAAAGTGAAAAATGGCGAGAATGCCTTGGCGTTCTACAGCCGTTATTATCAGCCTCTGCCATTAGTCTTACGCGGTTATGGCGCGGGCAATGACGTTACTGCTGCCGGCGTATTTGCCGATCTTTTGCGAACGCTGTCATGGAAGTTAGGAGTTTAATATGGTTAAGGTGTATGCCCCTGCCTCAATTGGCAATGTCAGCGTAGGTTTTGACGTGTTGGGCGCGGCTGTTTCTCCGGTTGACGGCACGCTGCTCGGCGACTGCGTTAGCGTAGAGGCAGCGACAGAATTCAGTTTGAAGAGCGAAGGCCGCTTCGTCTCCAAGTTACCGGATCGCATGGAAGACAATATCGTCTTCCAGTGCTGGCAGCGTTTCTGTCAGGAAATCGGCAAAGAGATCCCAGTCGCCATGACGCTGGAAAAGAACATGCCGATTGGCTCTGGGCTAGGTTCTAGCGCCTGCTCGGTGGTTGCCGGGCTGGTGGCGATGAACGAGTTCTGCGGCAAGCCGCTGGATGAAAACACCATGCTTTCCCTGATGGGCGAGCTGGAAGGGCGTATCTCCGGCAGCGTGCATTTCGACAACGTCGCGCCGTGCTATCTCGGCGGCATTCAGCTGATGCTGGAAGAGTTGGGCGTGATCAGCCAAAACGTGCCGAGCTTTGATGATTGGCTGTGGGTGATGGCTTATCCGGGCATTAAAGTGTCGACCGCCGAAGCGCGCGCGATTCTACCGGCCCAGTACCGCCGTCAGGACTGCATCAGCCACGGTCGCTACCTCGCTGGCTTCATTCACGCCTGCCATACGCAACAACCGGCGCTGGCTGCTAAATTAATGAAAGACGTAATTGCCGAGCCTTATCGCACGCGCCTGCTTCCGGGCTTTGCCGAAGCGCGCACCGCCGCTGAAGAAATTGGCGCTCTGGCTTGTGGTATTTCAGGCTCCGGCCCGACGCTGTTTGCCGTGTGCAATGACAGCGCAACCGCCAAACGTATGGCGGACTGGTTGCAGAATCACTATCTGCAAAATGATGAAGGCTTTGTTCATATTTGTCGTCTGGATACCGCAGGCGCGAGACTATTGGGATAAATGATGAAACTGTATAACCTGAAGGATCACAACGAGCAGGTCAGCTTTGCTCAGGCCGTTAAGCAAGGTTTAGGGAAGCAGCAGGGGCTGTTCTTCCCTCTCGAACTGCCTGAGTTTGCGCTGAGTGACATCGATGGCCTGCTGGAGCAAGACTTTGTAACCCGCAGCAGCCGCATTCTGTCCGCGTTCATCGGTGATGAAATTCCAGAAGACCAGCTTTTCCAGCGTGTGAAAAGCGCCTTTGCTTTCCCGGCGCCGGTTGCCAAAGTGTCTGACGATATTGCCTGTCTGGAGCTGTTCCACGGCCCAACTCTGGCCTTCAAAGACTTCGGCGGCCGTTTCATGGCACAGGTGCTGACTCAGGTTTCTGGCGACCAGCCGGTGACTATTTTGACTGCAACGTCGGGTGACACCGGCGCGGCGGTGGCTCACGCCTTCCATGGCATGAAAAACGTGCGCGTCGTTATCCTCTATCCGAAAGGCAAAATCAGCCCGTTGCAGGAAAAGTTGTTCTGTACGCTGGGTGACAACATCCACACCGTGGCGATCGACGGCGACTTCGACCAGTGTCAGGCACTGGTGAAGCAGGCGTTTGATGATGAAGAGCTGAAGCACGAGCTGAAGCTGAACTCGGCAAACTCGATTAACATCAGCCGTTTGCTGGCGCAAATCTGCTACTACTTTGAAGCCGTGGCGCAATTGCCACAGGAAGCGCGCAATCAGCTGGTTATCTCTGTGCCGAGCGGCAACTTTGGTGACCTGACGGCTGGCCTGCTGGCGAAATCATTGGGCCTGCCGGTCAAACGCTTTATCGCGGCAACCAACGCCAACGACACCGTGCCGCGCTTCCTCGCCAATGGCGAATGGGCACCGAAAACCACGGTAGCGACTTTGTCGAACGCGATGGACGTCAGCCAGCCAAACAACTGGCCGCGCGTAGAAGAACTGTATCGCCGTAAAATTTGGAAGCTGAAAGATTTGGGCTTCGGCGCGGTGAGCGATGACACCACGGAGGACGCGATGCGCGAACTGGCGGACATTGGTTACATCTCTGAACCTCACGCCGCCATTGCCTACCGCGTGTTGCGCGATCAGCTGCAACCGGGCGAATTCGGCCTGTTCATCGGCACTGCGCATCCGGCCAAGTTCAAAGAGAGCGTGGAAGCGATTCTGAGCCAAGAAATCGATTTGCCGAAAGAGCTGGCGGAGCGCGCGGATCTTCCGCTGCTGTCGCACGACTTACCGGCTGATTTCAGCGAAATGCGTCGTTTCCTGATGGCGCTGCCAAAGTAACGGCTAGCTGAGTTTCAGACAGTAAAAAGCCCTCTTGCGAGGGCTTTTTTTATGGCTTCAGGCACGGCTTATTGCTCCGGGCGGGTGAACACCAGCTCATTACCTGCGGAGCGGGCCGGGTCATATTCATAACCTTCCAGATTGAAATCTTGCAGCTGGCTGACCTTGCTCAGGCGCTCTTTAATGATGAAACGGCTCATCAGGCCACGGGCCTTTTTGGCGTAGAAACTGATGACTTTGTAGTTGCCATTTTTCTGGTCAAGGAACACCGGCTTGATGATTTCGCCATCGAGCTTGGCCGGTTTAACGGCTTTGAAATACTCGTCTGACGCCAGATTAATCAATACTTTATCGCCCTGCTCAGCCAATAACTTATTAAGTTTCTCGGTCAGTAAATCACCCCAGAAAGCGTACAGATTCGCGCCCTGCGGGTTCTCCAAGCGGATACCCATCTCCAGACGATAAGGCATCATCAAGTCCAGCGGGCGCAGCAGGCCATACAGGCCAGAAAGCATGCGCAGGTGGCCTTGGGCGAAGTCGAAATCTTTCTCGCTGAAATCTTCCGCCTGCAAACCGGTATAGACATCACCTTTAAATGCCAAGATTGCCTGACGCGCATTGTCCGGGTTGAAATCAGGCTGCCAGTCGTTAAAGCGTTCCGCGTTGAGCAGCGCCAGCTTGTCGCTGATGCCCATCAGGCTGGAGATCTGGGCTGGCGTCAGCTTACGCGCCACGCTGATTAACTGGCTCGACTTATCCAGTAATTCAGGCTGGGTAAAGCGTTTTGTGGCGAGTGGGCTTTCGTAGTCGAGCGTTTTAGCAGGAGAAATAATGGTCAGCATAGTCGCATCCGTTGGTCGGCTATCGGTTCATCGTGAGATCTTGGTTTCGGCCCTATTTTAGCAAAAATCTGCCCTAAACCGGCCAAAAAAATGGCGCGAAGGTCGGGCAGAAGAGAAATTTCTGCGATAGGAAAAACTTAATGTTTCGCTTGAGAAGGGGTTTTCTGCCATACGTCGGGAGTAAGCTGCTCGCGGAACTCGGGGAAGTGGTCGGGGTTGAACACCGGCGTTTTGCCCATTCGGCGCTGACGCTCGTAATCCTTAATCACTTTCAGGGCAATGCTAGAAAGCAGCATCAGGGCCGTGAGGTTGATGATGGTCATCAGCGCCATGCTGATATCAGCCATTTTCCACACGGTTGGCAGCTTGACCAGACAGCCGAAAGCCACCATGCCAAGGACTAACAGGCGGAAAACATAGAGTTTTGCTTTCTCGCCGCTGCGCAGGAATACCAGATTGTTTTCAGCATAAACATAGTTCGCAGAGATAGATGAGAAGGCGAAAATAAACACGAAGCCAGACACCAGATAATGGCTCAAAGCATTGCCGGTAGCGGCCGCGACGGCTTGCTGAATCAGTGCGATGCCCGTGAGTTGCTGGTCCGGGGCGTCTAGCAAGCCGGAACTGAGAATAATCAGCGCCGTGGCGCTGCAAATCACAATGGTGTCGATGAACACGCCGAGCATTTGTGAGAAGCCAACTGCCGCCGGGTGGGCTGGCGTCGGGGCGGCGAGGGCGGCGGCGTTAGGGGAAGAGCCCATACCCGCCTCGTTGGAAAACAGCCCGCGCTGCACCCCTTGAGTCAGGGCCTGAGTAATCGCAAAACCTACCGCGCCCGCGGCGACCTCCTGCAATCCAAAGGCACTTTTAACTATTAAAACAAACACCTGTGGCAGGCGTTCGACATTATGCCCAATCACCCAGATAGCCATCAGCAGGTAGCCCACGGCCATGAACGGCACCAGCCACTGGGTCAGTTTAGAAAAGCGTTTTAGCCCGCCGAACAGAGTCAGGGCGGTGAGCACCACCAGACCGGCGGCGACGTAATAAGGGTTGCTGTCAAAGGAGACAGAGGCCGCCTGAGCAATGGCATTGGCCTGTAGTGCGTTGAAAATCAAACCAAAAGAGATCACCAGCATGATGGAAAACAGGATGCCCATCCAGCGCATGCCAAGACCCTTCTCCATATAATCTGCCGGGCCGCCGCGATAATTCCCCTTTAAGTCTCGCCCCTTAAACAGCTGCGCCAGCGTGTTTTCAAACAGCGCGGTCACCATGCTGATCAGAGCAATGACCCACATCCAGAAAATAGCGCCCGGCCCGCCTGCGGTGATAGCCAAGGCCACGCCCGCTACATTGCCGGTGCCGATACGGGCCGCAAGGCTGATGCACAGCGCCTGAAAAGTGGAAATACCGCGTGGATTGCTACTGTTTTTATGGATATGGGAGGAGAAAATATGGCCAAACAGGCGGAACTGGATAAAGCGGGTGCGCAGGCTAAAGTAGATGCCCGTCCCTAGCAGTAGGTAGATTAGAATTGAGCCCCAAAGAATGTTGTCGAAAAAATCCAGCATTTCGCTCATTGGAAGCCTTTGTTGTTCAATTTAGTGATGATAGACCCCTGCATGGGTGATTGTATTTTAGCCATTTTGTGCTGAGTGCCGGTTAACATAGCCTTTTTGTCCGCGTGGGGACACTGTCATTTTGACTGAAAAATTAAGATTCTGTAGAAGATAAACCCATTTTTATCATGCCTATCGCACCGCCATATCTGCCTTGCGCGTGGCTTTTTGCATGTTATCATCAGGCAAAGGCAAGGCATGAAAATGCCTCAACGAAAATGTACAAACGATGAGATATGCCAAATGACCGATAAACTGACTTCCCTACGCCAACTGACTAAAGTTGTTGCAGACACCGGGGATATTGCGGCAATGAAACTGTACCAGCCGCAAGATGCTACGACCAACCCGTCTCTGATCCTCAACGCTGCACAAATTCCTGAATACCGTAAATTGATCGACGAAGCCATTGCATGGGCTAAAGATCAAAGCAGCGATCGTGACCAGCAGGTTGCTGACGCGGCTGACAAACTGGCGGTAAACATTGGTCTGGAGATCCTGAAACTGGTCCCAGGTCGTATCTCTACCGAAGTTGATGCGCGTCTGTCTTATGATACCGAAGCGAGCGTGGCTAAGGCCCATCGTCTGATCAAACTTTATAACGATGCGGGCATCAGCAACGACCGTATCCTGATCAAACTGGCTTCAACCTGGCAGGGTATCCGTGCCGCAGAGCGTCTGGAAAAAGAAGGCATCAACTGTAACCTGACTCTGCTGTTCTCCTTCGCTCAAGCTCGTGCTTGTGCTGAAGCTGGCGTTTACCTGATTTCTCCATTCGTTGGCCGTATCCTCGACTGGTACAAAGCTAACGGCGACAAAAAAGAGTTCGCGCCGCACGAAGATCCAGGCGTTATCTCTGTGACCGAAATCTACGAATACTACAAACAGCACGGCTACGAGACTGTGGTTATGGGCGCAAGCTTCCGTAACATCGGTGAAATCATCGAGCTGGCTGGTTGTGACCGTCTGACTATCGCGCCTGCACTGTTGAAAGAACTGGCAGAAAGCGAAGGTCCGCTGGAGCGTAAACTGTCTTACACTGGCGAAACTAAAGCACGTCCAGAGCCATTGACTGAAGCTCAGTTCTACTGGGATCACAGCCAAGACCCAATGGCTATCGACAAACTGGCGGACGGTATCCGTAAGTTTGCTATCGACCAGGGTAAACTGGAAAAAATGATCGCTGACCTGCTGTAATCACGGCTCTCAGTATCAGAAGGCGACTCATTGAGTCGCCTTTTTTAATGTCTGAAGAAAAAAATCTCGCCCCGACTTACCGATATACTTATCCTTTATCCCATTCACGGCTGGGTTGCCGAACAAATGCTTGGGGAGAAGAAAAGCATGGATAACTTACGAATTGGTTTGGTGTCGGTTTCGGACCGCGCTTCAAACGGCATTTATCAGGATAAAGGCATTCCGGCATTAGAAGCTTGGTTGGAAAAAGCGCTGATCACGCCTTTTAAGGTTGAGAAGCGATTGATCCCCGACGAGCAGCCGCTGATTGAGCAGGCGATTAGCGAGTTAGTGGATGAATGTGGCTGCCATTTGGTACTGACCACCGGCGGCACAGGTCCGGCGCGTCGCGACGTCACCCCTGATGCCACCTTGGCCGTTGCCGACCGAGAGATGCCGGGCTTTGGCGAGCAGATGCGTCAAATCAGCCTGCACTTCGTGCCAACGGCTATTCTCTCGCGTCAGGTGGGCGTTATCCGTAAACAGGCGCTGATTTTGAATCTGCCAGGCCAGCCAAAGTCGATTCAGGAAACACTGGAAGGCTTGAAGGATGAAGCCGGGAAGGTGATTGTTTCGGGGATTTTTGCCAGCGTGCCTTACTGTATTCAACTGCTCGACGGCCCTTATATTGAAACGCACGAGGACGTGGTAGCAGCTTTTCGTCCCAAAAGTGCCCGCCGCGATACAAAAAGCTAAAGTTAGACTATTTCTGACATAAGATTCAGCCCATCTGGTGCCTAAAACGTTTGCCGTTATAGTAATCATTCCTTTACAGGTAGCGGCTCGTTTTTTTACATCTTCCACTTTGTGCTATACGGTATCTTATGCAACAGGCTAATAATCGCCGACTTAACCGGCAAGATTTCAAGACACTGTCCCTTGCTGCATTAGGCGGCGCCCTCGAGTTCTACGACTTCATCATTTTTGTTTTCTTTGCCGCAGTCATTGGCGATCTGTTCTTCCCGGCGGATATGCCTGACTGGGTTCGTCAGGTGCAAACCTTCGGGATTTTCGCTGCGGGCTATTTGGCGCGCCCGCTGGGTGGCGTCATCATGGCGCACTTTGGCGATCTGATTGGCCGTAAGCGAATGTTTAGTTTCAGTATTCTGCTGATGGCGCTACCTACGCTGGCGATGGGCCTGCTGCCGACCTATTCCTCTATTGGCATTGCTGCACCTCTGTTACTGCTGCTAATGCGCCTGTTGCAAGGTGCGGCGGTTGGCGGGGAAGTGCCGGGCGCTTGGGTCTTTGTCGCTGAACACGTGCCGCGCAAGCACATTGGTTTTGCCTGCGGTACGCTGACGGCGGGCCTTACCGTCGGTATCTTGCTCGGCTCGCTGGTGGCGACCGTGCTGCATAGCACCTTGTCGGCAGAGGCCGTGCGTGACTACGGCTGGCGCATTCCCTTCTTTATCGGCGGGATTTTCGGCCTGATCGCCATGTACCTGCGCCGCTGGCTGCAAGAGACGCCGATTTTCCTTGAGATGAAAGCCAAGAAAACCTTGGCGGAAGAGCTGCCGCTGAAGTCAGTGGTGGTCAATCACAAGAAAGAAATCGTGATTTCAATGCTGATGACTTGGCTGCTGTCAGCCTGTCTGGTGGTGGTGATCCTGATGACGCCGACCTATTTGCAAAAGCAGTTTGCTATCCCGGCGGCAGAGGCGTTGCAGGCTAACAGCATGGCGACCATTGCTTTGACCTTCGGCTGCATCGTGGCGGGTTGGATAATCGACCGCATCGGCGCCAGCAAAATGTTTATCTTCGGCAGTCTGTTCTTGGGCGTTTGTACTTGGGCCTTCTACCACGTGGTGGCCACCGACCCGTCTAAGCTGATGGTGATGTACGCGCTGGCGGGCTTTAGCGTCGGTCTGGTAGGTACAGTGCCTTATGTCATGGTGCGCGCCTTCCCGGCGGAAGTGCGTTTCACCGGCATCTCTTTCTCTTATAACGTCTCCTACGCCATTTTCGGCGGGCTGACGCCAATCTTCATCTCCTTTATCACTCACGTCACGCCAATGGCTCCGGCCTATTATATTCTCGCGATGGCGGTGGTGGGCGTGCTGATGGGCTTCTACTTAACCCGTGATTTGAATAGCGATGAGAAGAGTGAGTTTACCCGCCCGGCGGCCTCAGGCCGTTAAGCGAACAAGATAGTGTGAAAGTAAAAAGCCCCGGCGAAGATGCCGGGGCTTTGTTTTTTTGGAATCTATAAAAGCAAATAAATCAGGCTTTTTGCATCTCGCCAATCGGCAGCACGGTTCTGCCATACTGCTCGTTCAGCACTTCGGCCATCGCCAAATAGATAGCACTCGCGCCGCAGAAGATCCCTTCGAACCCGGCGAAACGCAGCACGTCTGCGTTACCCGTGATATTGCCCACGGCCAGCAAGGCGAACAATACCGTCAGGCTGCCAAAAACCACCTGTAATCCTCGGTTTGCTTTCAAGGTGCCGAAAAACATGAAAAGGGTGAAAACGCCCCACAAGCCAAGATAAGCTCCCAAGAAGCTTTCACTGCTGGCATCGGCAAGGCCCATGCGTGGCAGCATCAGAATGCCTACCAAGCTCAGCCAGAATGCGCCATAAGAGGTGAAGGCCGTGGTGCCAAAAGTATTGCCCTTTTTAAACTCCATGACGCCCGCCAATATCTGAATCAGGCCACCATAGAAAATCCCCATGCTGACAATAACCGCCGTCAGAGGGAAGAAACCGGCATTGTGTAAATTCAACAAGATAGTTGTCATGCCAAATCCCATCAGACCCAACGGGCAGGGGTTGGCCATCATTTTGCTTTGCATAATTCCTCTGGACTATAAATGTCGCGAATAAATAACCGGGCTAGATTCACTTGTGAAAGGGGCAAAAAGGCCACATATCGTCACCAGCGCGCGGCATCATAAGGAGGTGTCAGCGAGCAAACATTGATCTGGCGTAACCGCAGTTGAAGATTTTTTTTCATTGAACCCCTTGATGCTGGCTCGCATGGCCCCATCTTATTCTCAACCGCAGTTGTTACCGCCGGTAAAAGGCAATATTGGGCAGTTGAAATTACACAATTCGTCCACATATACAGTAACAACCTGACCGAATATGAATTTTTAGTGGAGACGTTTTAGATGGGTAAAATTATTGGGATCGACCTGGGTACCACCAACTCTTGTGTGGCTATTATGGATGGCACAACTGCACGTGTGCTGGAGAACGCAGAGGGTGATCGCACCACTCCTTCCATCATCGCTTATGCAGCAGATGGCGAAACTCTGGTGGGCTCACCAGCTAAGCGTCAGGCTGTCACTAACCCGCAAAACACCCTGTTTGCGATCAAGCGCCTGATTGGCCGTCGCTTCCAGGACGAAGAAGTACAGCGTGACAAAGGCATCATGCCTTACCAGATCGTTGGCGCAGACAACGGCGACGCATGGATCGACGTTAAAGGCCAGAAAATCGCACCTCCGCAGATTTCTGCTGAAGTGTTGAAGAAAATGAAGAAAACGGCTGAAGATTATCTGGGCGAACCAGTTACTGAAGCGGTTATCACTGTACCTGCTTACTTTAACGATGCTCAGCGTCAGGCAACCAAAGACGCCGGTCGTATCGCAGGTCTGGAAGTAAAACGTATCATCAACGAACCAACCGCTGCTGCTCTGGCATACGGTCTGGATCGTGAAGTTGGCAACCGCACTATCGCGGTATACGACTTGGGTGGTGGTACCTTCGATATCTCTATCATCGAAATCGATGAAGTTGATGGCGAGAAAACCTTCGAAGTTCTGGCAACCAACGGTGATACCCACCTCGGTGGTGAAGACTTCGATAGCCGTCTGATCAACTATCTGGTTGAAGAGTTCAAGAAAGAACAAGGCATGGACCTGCGTAACGACCCGCTGGCTATGCAACGTCTGAAAGAAGCGGCTGAGAAAGCGAAGATCGAACTTTCTTCTGCACAACAGACAGACGTTAACCTGCCGTACATCACTGCTGATGCGACAGGTCCAAAACACATGAACATCAAAGTGACCCGTGCAAAACTGGAATCTTTGGTTGAAGACTTGGTAAGCCGTTCTATCGAGCCACTGAAAGTTGCTCTGAAAGATGCTGGCCTGTCAGTTTCTGACATTCAAGACGTTATCTTGGTAGGCGGTCAGACCCGTATGCCAATGGTTCAGAAGAAAGTTGCTGACTTCTTCGGTAAAGAACCACGTAAAGACGTTAACCCGGACGAAGCAGTAGCTATCGGTGCTGCGGTTCAGGGCGGCGTGTTGTCTGGTGATGTTAAAGACGTTCTGTTGCTGGACGTTACTCCACTGTCTCTGGGTATCGAAACCATGGGCGGTGTGATGACTCCACTGATCACCAAGAACACCACCATCCCAACCAAGCACAGCCAGGTGTTCTCTACCGCTGAAGACAACCAGTCTGCGGTAACCATCCACGTGGTGCAGGGTGAGCGTAAACGTTCTAGCGATAACAAGTCTCTGGGTCAGTTCAACCTGGACGGCATCCAAGCTGCACCTCGCGGTATGGCGCAGATCGAAGTTACCTTCGACCTGGATGCGGATGGTATCTTGCACGTTTCTGCCAAAGACAAAAACACCGGTCGCGAGCAGAAAATCACCATCAAGGCTTCTTCTGGTCTGAGCGAAGAAGAAATCCAGAAAATGGTGAACGATGCCGAAGCTAACGCCGAGTCTGACCGTAAGTTCGAAGAGCTGGTCCAGACCCGTAACCAAGCGGATCACCTGATCCACGGTACGCATAAGCAACTGGAAGAGTCTGGCGACAAGCTGCCAGCTGAAGATAAAACCGCCATCGAAGAAGCGCTGAAAGCACTGGAAGTTTCTGCTAAAGGCGAAGACAAAGCGGATATCGAAGCTAAGCTGCAAGCGCTGGTGCAGGTTTCTGGCAAGTTAGCAGAAATGGCACAGCAACAAGGCCAGGCTGAAGGCGGCGACGACAGCGCGAAGAAAGATGACGACGTTGTAGACGCTGAATTCGAAGAAGTTAAAGACAAGAAATAATCGCCCTTAAGCGGGCACAGTAAGAGTTCTTAACTAAGACCTTTTATTGAAAACCAGCACGGGCGTCGAGGAAACTCTGCGCCCGTGCACGCATGTTGAGGGCAGGAAAAAGCATGGCGAAGCAAGATTATTACGAGCTGTTGGGCGTTTCCAAAACGGCCGACGAGCGCGAAATCAAAAAAGCCTATAAGCGGCTAGCGATGAAGCACCATCCTGATAGAAATCAGGGTGATAAAGAGTCCGAAACCAAATTTAAAGAAATCAAAGAAGCTTACGAAATTCTGACTGACGCACAGAAACGTGCTGCCTACGACCAATATGGTCATGCTGCCTTCGAGCAAGGCGGAATGGGCGGTGGTGGCGGCTACGGCGGCGGCGGTGCAGACTTCAGCGACATCTTTGGTGACGTCTTTGGCGACATCTTCGGTGGTGGACGCCGTCAGCGCGCCAGCCGAGGTTCAGATCTGCGCTACAACATGGATCTGACTTTGGAAGAGGCCGTTCGTGGTGTCACCAAAGAGATCCGCATCCCGACACTGGCCGAGTGTGACGTTTGCCACGGCAGCGGCGCGAAAGCCGGAAGCTCTCCGGTCACCTGTCCGACCTGTCACGGCGCTGGCCAAGTGCAGATGCGTCAAGGCTTCTTCACTGTGCAGCAGGCGTGTCCAACCTGTCAGGGTCGCGGCAAAATCATTAAAGATCCGTGCAACAAATGTCACGGTCATGGCCGCGTAGAGCGTTCGAAAACCCTGTCAGTGAAAATCCCTGCGGGTGTCGACACCGGCGACCGTATCCGTCTGGAAGGTGAAGGCGAGGCGGGCGAGCACGGTGCTCCGGCGGGTGACCTGTACGTTCAGGTTCAAGTCAAAGCGCACAAAATCTTTGAGCGCGAAGGCAACAACCTGTACTGCGAAGTGCCAATCAACTTCGCGATGGCGGCTCTGGGTGGCGAGATTGAAGTGCCAACTCTTGATGGCCGCGTGAAGCTGAAAGTGCCAGCAGAGACGCAGACCGGCAAGCTGTTCCGCATGCGCGGCCGCGGTGTGAAATCCGTGCGCGGTGGTGCTCAGGGCGACCTGCTGTGCCGCGTAGTGGTTGAGACGCCGGTTAGCCTCAACGAGAAACAGAAGCAGTTGCTGCGTGATCTGGAAGAGAGCTTTGGCGGCGCATCGGGTGAGAAAAACAGCCCGCGCTCTAAAAGCTTCTTAGATGGCGTGAAAAAGTTCTTTGATGACCTGACGCGTTAATTCGCACAGTTTCAAGACCTTAGTAAACGCTTTAAATCCCCGTCAGCCTGTTCAGGCGGCGGGGATTTTTTTATGGCGCTGCAAAAGTGCAACTTAACCTATAATTCGGTTAAACCGAGCTATGAAGCAGCAATAATCGATTTTTTCCGAGCTTTGCTGTTGGCTATAATTCGCCACAACTGTGCAGCACGTGGCTGCGCAACCCCATTTAACAGGAGTCTGAAAGTGTCGAATATTATTCGTCAGTTTTTACGTATGGAAGCCGCGGGTGGCATCGTGCTGATTGTTGCGGCAATCATCGCGCTGGTTATGGCCAACACGCCAATGCAGGGGCTTTACCAAGCATTTCTCGATATCCCGGTCACCCTGCGCTTTGCCGACCTATTGATTGATAAGCCGCTGCTGCTGTGGATAAACGACGGCCTAATGGCGGTGTTCTTCCTGATGATTGGCCTTGAGGTGAAGCGCGAACTGCGCGAAGGCAATCTGGCAAACCGCGAGCAGGCGCTGTTCCCGGCCATTGCGGCGGTGGGCGGTATGGTTGCTCCTGCGGTTATCTACCTGATGTTTAACGGTGCCGACGAGGTCGCGCGCCAAGGCTGGGCGATTCCGGCGGCGACTGACATCGCTTTCGCGCTGGGCGTCATGGCCCTGCTGGGTTCACGCGTGCCGACCGGCCTTAAAGTGTTCCTGCTGGCGCTGGCGATTATTGATGACCTTGGCGCTATCGTGATCATCGCGCTGTTCTATAGCCACGATATTTCTGGCGTAGCTTTGGGTCTGGCGGCGTTGTCTATCGCGGTCTTAGCGTGGCTGAACTGGCGCGGCGTCGGCAAACTCACGCCTTACCTGTTAGTCGGCGCGGTGCTGTGGGTCTGCGTGTTGAAATCGGGTATCCATGCCACCTTGGCGGGCGTGATCCTCGGCTTCTTCATCCCATTGGAAACCAAGCAGAAAGTTTCTCCGGCCCGCCGTTTAGAGCATGGCATCCACCCTTACGTGGCGTGGTTTATCCTGCCGGTATTCGCCTTTGCTAACGCCGGAGTCTCGCTACAGGGCGTGTCGGCTGAGAGCGTATTCTCGCTGCTGCCGATGGGTATC
This sequence comes from Ewingella americana ATCC 33852, assembly GCF_000735345.1. Classification (GTDB taxonomy): domain Bacteria; phylum Pseudomonadota; class Gammaproteobacteria; order Enterobacterales; family Enterobacteriaceae; genus Ewingella; species Ewingella americana. The sequence goes on from NZ_JMPJ01000017.1 coordinate 223,959, forward strand.
GCGGCCGGTCTGTTACTCGGCAAGCCAATTGGTATCATGATTTTCAGCGGCATTGCGGTAAAACTTGGCATTGCTCGTTTGCCGGAAGGTATTAATTTTAAACAGATTGCTGGGGTATCCGTGCTCTGCGGTATTGGGTTCACGATGTCGATTTTCATCGCCTCGCTGGCCTTTGTTAAAGCCGACCCAGAGCTGCTGACTTACTCGAAAATCGGTATTTTGCTCGGCTCCACCGTCTCGGCTGTTTTAGGTTATCTATTGCTGAATAAGCTATTGCCTAAGAAGGCTCCGCGCCACGGCGCGTAAGCTTATGCGCTGATAAGCCCATGCGCTGAATTGAAGTAATCTCGAACCGCCAGAAGGAGCAGGTATGTCACATATCAATTTCAACCACCTGTACTACTTTTGGCAGGTTTGCAAAACCGGCTCGATGGTCGGCGCGGCAGAAGCTCTGTTTCTGACGCCGCAGACCATCACCGGGCAGATTAAGTCATTGGAAGAGCGTCTCGGCGGCAAGCTGTTTAAGCGTCAAGGGCGCGGACTGGTGCCTTCTGAGCTGGGGCAACTGGTCTTTCGCTATGCCGACAAGATGTTTGCCATGAGCCAAGAGATGCTGGATATCGTCAACTATCGCAAAGAGTCCAGCCTGCTGTTTGACGTGGGCGTGGCCGATGCGTTGTCGAAAAGATTGGTCAGCCGGGTGCTGGATGCCGCCGTGGTGGATAACCAAGATATCCACCTGCGCTGCTTTGAATCGACCCACGAGATGCTGCTCGAGCAGCTGAGTCAGCACAAGCTGGATATCATTCTGTCCGATTGCCCGGTGGATTCCACTCAGCAGGAGGGGCTGTTTTCGGTCAAGCTGGGAGAAAGTCCCATCAGCTTTTACTGCCGCCAGCCGGCGGAAAGTGAGTCTTTCCCCGAGTGCTTGGAGAAGCGCCCCTTGCTGATCCCCGGACGGCGCTCAATGCTTGGCCGCAAGCTGCTCAACTGGTTTAACACCCAAGGACTGAAGGTGAAAATCTTGGGCGAGTTTGACGATGCCGCGCTGATGAAGGCTTTTGCTCAGAACCACAATGCGATTTTCGTCGCCCCGTCGGTGTATCTGACCGAGGTGTTTCAAGGGGATGACATTGTTGAAGTAGGGCGGGTAGAAGGCATACAGGAAGAGTACTACGTGATTTTCGCCGAGCGGATGATTCAACACCCTTCGGTACAGCGGGTGTGTAACACCGACTTCTCGGGGCTGTTTACGGGCTGAGGGAAGTTTTCGAAGGTAGTTGTGAAGGGCAGAGCGCGTGAAGCTCAAAACGCAGATATAAAAAAACCGGCAGAAGCCGGTTTTTTTATCAAGCAGACAACGAAATGCGATTATTGCATTGCGTTGATTTGCGCAGTCAGGTTTGACTTATGACGCGCTGCTTTGTTTTTGTGGATCAGGCCTTTGCAAGACTGACGGTCCACAATTGGTTGCATTTCGTTAAATGCATTTTGTGCAGCAGCTTTGTCGCCTGCTGCAATAGCCGCGTATACCTTCTTGATAAAGGTACGCACCATAGAACGACGGCTCGCGTTATGCTTACGACGTTTCTCTGACTGTACGGCGCGTTTCTTAGCTGATTTGATATTAGCCAAGGTCCAACTCCCAAATATTTTTCTATTGAGGACAATTCGAAGGCCGAGGAATATGCCTTTTCGGTCTTCTTTTGTCAATGGATTTGTGCAAATAAGCGCCGTTTCTATATTCAAAACGGATTCAAACTACAATCGGCGCTTGTTACGTTGTGATGGCGCAGGATTTTAACAGCTTCCCACCTTGGAATACAGTCTTTCGCAAGAAAATTCGACAGGGGAGTGGTTATTTAGCCAACGGGGGGCATTAACGCTTTGTTTCTACGAAAAGTCACGCTTTGAGTACATTTATAGCCAAAATAATTCATGTTGCAGCGCACGCGCCTGCAACGCGCACTATGCCGCGCCGAAAGTAAGATTTTCCTCGGCAAGGCGGTAATTGCGCCGTCAGATCTGCCGTATGGCAAAGAGATTGCGCTGATCCAGTGAATCGCTGGTTAACCTTGGAGGCTGTACAAGGTATAATCCGCCGATTTCCACCGTTATGAGTCAGCTATGGATTTGAGCCAGCTATGGAGCTAATTCGCGGGATACACAATATTCGGGCGCGCCATCATGGCTGCGTCCTTACTATTGGTAATTTTGATGGCGTGCATCGCGGCCATCAAGCACTGATTGAACAACTAAAGCTGGAAGGGCAGAAGCTTGGCGTTCCGGTAATGGTGATGATTTTTGAACCGCAACCTCTTGAGCTGTTTGCGGGCGATAAAGCGCCTGCTCGACTGACCAGTTTGCGAGATAAAGCCAAGTATCTTGCCGAGTGTGGCGTTGATTACTTGCTGTGCGTGCGCTTTGAACCGCGTTTCGCGGCTAACATTGCTCAGGCATTTATCTCCCAGCTCTTGGTGGAGAAATTAGGCGTCAAATTCCTGACCGTGGGCGATGATTTTCGCTTTGGTGCTGGTCGTCTGGGCGATTTCGAATTGCTGCAGAAAGCCGGTGCGGAATATGGTTTTGAAGTCATAAGCACTCAGACTTTCCGCGAAGGCGGCAGTCGTATCAGCAGCACGGCGATTCGTGACGCGCTGCGTGATGACGACTTGGCATTAGCCGAAACGCTGCTTGGTCACCCGTTCAGTATCTCTGGGCGCGTGGTTCACGGCGACAAGCTAGGCCGCACCATCGGCTTTCCGACGGCCAACGTGCCGTTGAAGCGTTTGGTCTCTCCGGTGCGCGGCGTGTATGCCGTGGACGTGCTGGGGCTGGGCGATGAGCCTATTCCAGGCATTGCCAATATTGGTATTCGCCCGACGGTCGGCGGCGTGCGCAAGCAGCTTGAAGTGCACCTGCTCGATACCAATATCAATTTATATGGGCGCCACATAGACGTGGTGCTACGCGCGAAATTGCGCAACGAACAGCGTTTTTCGTCGCTTGATGCCTTAAAGCAACAAATTGCGAACGATGAGGTGACCGCCCGGGAGTTCTTTGGGCTACCAGCACCACGCTAATTATTTATGACAGGTTTACTGGCAGCCGCCGTGGGCCTGACATCCAGCAGAAAAACGGAACCGAGAATCTAATGAGTGACTATAAGAACACCCTGAACTTGCCGGAAACAGGGTTCCCGATGCGTGGCGATTTGGCCAAGCGAGAACCTGACATGCTGAAAAACTGGTATGAACAGGATCTGTACGGGATTATTCGCGCAGCCAAAAAGGGCAAAAAGTCCTTTATTTTGCATGACGGCCCTCCGTATGCGAACGGCAGCATTCATATTGGTCACTCAGTTAACAAAATTCTCAAAGACATTATTGTTAAGTCCAAGGGCATGGCCGGTTTCGACTCGCCTTATGTGCCGGGCTGGGACTGCCACGGTCTGCCAATCGAGCTGAAAGTAGAACAGCTGATCGGCAAGCCGGGTGAGAAAGTGTCCGCTGCTGAATTCCGCGCAGCATGTCGCAAATACGCCGCAGAGCAGGTTGAAGGTCAGAAGAAAGACTTCATCCGCCTTGGCGTATTGGGCGATTGGGACCACCCATACCTGACCATGGATTTCAAAACCGAAGCCAACATCATCCGTGCTTTGGGCAAAATCATCGGCAACGGCCATCTGCATAAAGGTGCTAAACCTGTGCACTGGTGTGCGGACTGCGGCTCTTCTCTGGCTGAAGCCGAAGTTGAGTATTACGACAAAGTGTCGCCGTCCATCGACGTGGCCTTTAACGCCGTCGATGCCGCTGCCGTGGCTGCGAAATTTGGCGCGACCGCCTTCAATGGCCCGGTTTCTCTGGTTATTTGGACCACCACGCCGTGGACCATGCCAGCTAACCGCGCGATCTCACTGAACGCCGAGTTTGCTTATCAGCTGGTGCAGGTTGAAGGCCAGTGCCTGATTCTGGCAACTGACTTGGTTGAAAGCGTGATGAAGCGCGCGGGTATCGCTGAGTGGACCGTGCTGGGTGAGTGCAAAGGCGCTGATCTCGAGCTGCTGCGCTTCAAGCATCCGTTCCTCGACTTCGACGTGCCAGCAATTCTTGGCGACCACGTCACGCTGGACGCCGGTACTGGTGCAGTTCATACCGCGCCGGGCCACGGCCCAGATGACTTTGTTATCGGCCAGAAATACGGTCTGGAAGTGGCTAACCCGGTTGGCCCGAACGGCTGCTATCTGCCGGGCACCTATCCTTCACTGGATGGTAAATTTGTCTTCAAAGCCAACGACCTGATCGTTGAACTGCTGCGCGAGAAAGGCGCACTGCTGCACGTTGAGAAGCTGAACCACAGCTATCCGTGCTGCTGGCGTCACAAAACGCCAATCATCTTCCGCGCCACGCCGCAGTGGTTCGTCAGCATGGACCAAAAAGGCCTGCGCGCGAAATCTCTGGAAGAGATCAAAGGCGTGCAGTGGATCCCAGATTGGGGTCAGGCGCGTATCGAAAACATGGTCGCTAACCGTCCTGACTGGTGTATCTCCCGTCAGCGTACTTGGGGCGTGCCGATGTCTCTGTTCGTGCACAAAGACACTGAACAGCTGCATCCGCGCACTCTTGAATTGATGGAAGAAGTGGCGAAACGCGTTGAAGCTGACGGCATTCAGGCTTGGTGGGATCTGGATCCCGCCGACATTCTGGGTGCGGACGCCGCAGACTACGTGAAAGTGCCTGACACGCTGGACGTGTGGTTCGACTCTGGTTCTACCAGCGCCTCGGTTGTTGCCGTGCGCCCTGAGTTCAACGGCCACGAAGCTGACATGTATCTGGAAGGCTCCGACCAACACCGTGGCTGGTTCATGTCATCTCTGATGATCTCAACTGCCATGAAAGGCAAAGCGCCTTACAAACAAGTGCTGACTCACGGCTTCACCGTCGATGGTCAGGGCCGCAAAATGTCCAAGTCCATCGGCAACACCGTCAGTCCACAGGACGTGATGAACAAGCTGGGCGGCGACATTCTGCGTCTGTGGGTTGCGTCGACTGATTACACCGGCGAAATTGCCGTGTCAGACGAGATCCTCAAGCGTTCTGCCGACTCTTACCGTCGTATCCGTAACACCGCGCGCTTCCTGCTGGCTAACCTGAATGGGTTTGATCCTGCGCTGCACTGCGTGAAACCGGAAGAGATGGTGGTGCTGGATCGCTGGGCCGTGGGCCGTGCCAAAGCAGCTCAAGAAGAGATCATTGCCGCTTACGAGCGTTATGACTTCCACGAAGTGGTGCAGCGCCTGATGCAGTTCTGCTCGGTTGAAATGGGGTCGTTCTATCTCGACATCATCAAAGACCGCCAGTACACCGCGAAAAGCGACAGCGTCGCTCGCCGCAGCTGCCAGACCGCGCTGTATTACATCTCTGAAGCGCTGGTGCGCTGGATGGCGCCAATCATGTCCTTCACCGCGGACGAAATCTGGGCCTTCCTGCCGGGTTCCCGCGAGAAGTTTGTCTTCACCGAAGAGTGGTACGACGGCCTGTTTGGTCTGGCTGCCGACGAATCGATGAATGATGACTTCTGGGACGAGCTGCTGAAAGTGCGTGGCGAAGTGAACAAGGTTATCGAGCAAGCGCGTGCTGATAAGCGCGTGGGTGGTTCGTTGGAAGCGGCGGTCACGCTGTACGCTGACGATAAACTGGCTGCTGACCTGCGTTCTCTGGGCAACGAGCTACGCTTTGTGTTACTGACTTCCGGTGCTCGCGTGGCGCCATTGGCGGATGCTGATGACAGTGCGCAAGCCAGTGAATTGCTCAAAGGCCTGAAAGTCGGTCTGGAAAAAGCAGAAGGTGACAAGTGCCCACGCTGCTGGCACTACACTACTGACGTCGGCCAGAACGCGGAACACAGCGAAATCTGTGGCCGTTGTGTGACTAACATTGCCGGTGACGGCGAAGAGCGTAAGTTTGCATAATGAGTAAACCTATTTGTTCTACCGGACTCCGCTGGCTTTGGCTGGCGGTTTTGGTTGTCATCCTTGATCTCGGCAGCAAGTTCTTGGTCATGGGGCATTTTCAGCTTGGCGAATCCATGCCGCTGATCCCGTTCTTTAACCTGACTTATGCGCATAATCCGGGGGCGGCGTTTAGCTTCCTGGCGGATAAAGGCGGCTGGCAGCGCTGGTTCTTTGCCCTGATTGCACTGGCTATCGTGATCATCCTGCTGGTGCTGATGTACCGCAGCAACGCGGCTCAACGCCTCAATAACATCGCGTTTGCGATGATTATCGGCGGCGCGCTGGGCAACTTATTCGATCGCATGGTGCACGGTTTTGTCATCGACTTTATCGACTTCTACGTCAACGACTGGCATTACCCTATCTTCAATCTGGCAGACAGCTTTATCTGTGTGGGTGCCGTGCTGGTGGTGCTGGAAGGCTTCTTAGCCAAACCCAATGCTGCCGCGAAGAGCAAAGGATAGAACATGTCTGAACAGGTAAAACACGACAGCGCGGTGCTGGTGCATTTCACCCTGAAGCTGGAAGACGGCTCAACGGCGGAATCCACCCGTGGCAATGGCAAACCGGCCCTGTTTCGACTGGGTGACGGCAGCCTGTCTGACGCGCTGGAGAATGAACTGCTCGGTTTGAAAGTGGGCGACAAGCACGCGTTTACGCTGGCACCTGAATCTGCTTTCGGCTCGAAAAGTCCGGACTTGGTGCAGTACTTCTCGCGTCGGGATTTCCAAGAAACGGGCATTCCTGACGTCGGCACCATCATGTTATTTACTACCCGTGACGGCAGCGAAATGCCCGGCGTGGTGCGTGACGTGACCGAAGATTCCATCACCGTTGATTTCAATCATCCACTGGCGGGCCAGCATATCGATTTCGATATCGAAGTGCTGGAGATTGATCCGCAACTGGAGGAGAAAGATGCAAATACTGCTGGCTAACCCACGCGGGTTCTGCGCAGGCGTGGATCGTGCGATCAGCATCGTCGAGCGCGCCCTTGAGCTGTATGGCGCGCCGATCTATGTGCGTCATGAAGTGGTTCACAACCGCTATGTGGTCGACAGCCTGCGCCAGCGCGGCGCGGTGTTTATCGAGCAAATCAGCGAAGTGCCGGACGGCTCAATCCTGATTTTCTCAGCACACGGCGTTTCTCAGGCCGTGCGTGCCGAAGCTAAGGCGCGTGAGTTGACCATGCTGTTCGACGCCACCTGCCCGTTGGTGACCAAAGTCCACATGGAAGTCGCCCGTGCCAGCCGTAAAGGCACTGAAGCGATTCTGATTGGTCACGCCGGTCACCCGGAAGTGGAAGGCACCATGGGCCAATACAGCAACCCTAACGGCGGCATGTACTTGGTCGAATCGCCAGCGGACGTCTATAAGCTACAGGTGAAAGATGAAGGTAACCTGTGCTTTATGACGCAAACCACGCTGTCGGTTGATGATACCTCGGAAGTGATCGACGCCCTGCGCGACCGTTTCCCGAAAATCATCGGCCCGCGCAAAGACGACATTTGCTACGCCACCACTAACCGTCAGGAAGCCGTGCGCCATCTGGCCGACGGGGCTGACGTGGTGCTGGTGGTCGGCTCGAAGAACTCGTCAAACTCTAACCGTCTGGCCGAACTGGCGCAGCGCGTTGGCGTACCTTCTTACTTGATTGACTCCGCTGCCGACATCCAAGAGTCTTGGCTGAAAGACGCCAAGAGCATCGGCGTCACCGCCGGGGCTTCTGCGCCAGACATTCTGGTGCAGGACGTGATCAGCAAGCTGAAAGCCTTTGGCTGCGCGGATGTGATTAACGTGGAAGGGCGCGAAGAGAATATCGTTTTCGAAGTGCCGAAAGAGCTGCGGGTTGATGTGCGTCAGGTCGATTAAGCTCATCAGCTAATCGAGCAAGACGAGCAAGAATAGAAAGCGGTCAGTGAAAACTGGCCGCTTTTTTTATGACAATCAGTTGAGGCGGAACAGGTTCTGCGGCGTGCCGGTGGTGCCGGTCTGCACGTGGAGCAGCGCGCCGTCCAGCTCGCCGGGATTTTCCAAGCCTTTACGCGCCGAGGTGATAAATAGCTCGCTCATGTCCGGCCCGCCAAAGGTACAGCAGCTTGGCTGAACGACGGGAAGAGGAAGCGTATCGAGGGTCAGCAGCTCGCCCTGATTGATTTGCTGGCGTAACAGGCAGCTGCTGCCCCAGCAGGCGGTGAGCAGCAGGCCGTCCAGCGAGACTGCCGAGCCATCTGGCGTTTTATCCCCAGAGGAGAAGCAGGCGATTTTCAGCGGATTGATGTGCCGCGCGTTGGCGGAGTAAAAACGCTTCTTCATGCTGTCGGCAAACCACACTTTGCTTTCATGCCACGCCAGCGTATTGGGAATGCCCACATTGTCCATCATCAGCTCGGGTTGCGGCGCACCACTCTCATAGCGATACCACGCGCCCAGCGTCTGCTCTTCCTTCAAATCCATGGTGCTAAACCACAGCGAGCCGTCTGGCGCGATAGCGGCTTCATTGGTTCTGGTACCTTCTCGGCCAGCATAATCACAGATTTTCTCTGTTTTGCTGAAGGCATAGTCATAGAGATGCAGGCCATCTTGCGAAACCAATAAAAAGCGATTCAGCGCGCTGGTTAACAGCACCGCGCTGGTTAGCGAGGGCAGCTTGCGCATCTCGGTTTTGTGCTGGGACGGCCAGTAGCGCAGCAATTTTAAGTTGAGAATATCGACCCACAGTAATGACTGCGTGCGCTGACACCACACCGGCGTCTCTCCCAACTCGGCACGGTAGTCGTCTATCGCAGTGATGGCGGATCGTAAAAAAGCTGACATTGTAAAGCTCTCCTTCATGGCAGTGTCTTTACTTAGTCTAGTCTGGCTTTGCCGATGGAGGATAGAATAAAAGGCGTAAAAAGAAGGGGCCAGCCCGTTAATAAAACGTAAAACTGGCCCCTGAGGTAGGTCAGGGAGGATTAGAAGTCGTATCTCAGGCGAACCAGGTTCATGTCGCCACGGTCGTCGGTGGTGGAGCTAAATACGTGTTCATAATCAACGCGGAATCCGTAATCGAGTTGAACCGACAAGCCCAAGCCATTATCGATACGCTGATAATCGCGGCCAGAGACGTAGGTCAGGCGGTCACCCATGAAGTAAGGCTGTACGGTTTTGACTGCGTACTGGTTGATTGGGAAGGCGTAGCCCAAGAAGTATTCCAGACCGTAGGCGTCGCCAGCAAAGTAGTTATTATCCGCTTTCAGCTTAGTTGTCAGGAAGTTGTTGTAATAGCCGCCGCCGAAAGAAGCCGTCCAGTTGCCCGGTTTCCAGCTTAATGCCGTACCAATGATGTTCTGGTCATAGTTGGTGGAGCTGCCGCGGCCCGGATTTTTCATCTCTGCGTTGGTGTAGTTGTACGCCGTACCCCAAGTCAGCTCTTTGGTGATGTGGTAATCCACGCCGACAGAGCCGCCGCCTTTACGCTTGTAGCGCAGGCCGTCGCCGGTCAGCAGGTCGGTATCAGCGAACAGGTAAGAGGCGTAGAGGTCAGCGTCGCCAAAGGTGTTCTTGTATTTCAACATCTTGCGGGAACGATAAGAGCCGTCGTAGTCGCCATTCACGCCGTTACCCGGGGCCTGAGCGAGCATGTCGTAGTCCCAGATATCAGTTTTCACACCAACTACATCGTAGTAGACGCTGTTTTGCTGGCCGAAGGTCAACTGGCCGTAGGTTTTGCTTTTCAGGCCGGTATAGAGCTGGCGACGCGTGGTGTTGTGCGCGCCGTCGGCATAGTGATTGTCCCAATCAAACAGGGCAGGGAAGTTAACGCCCAGTTCGTAGTAGCTGACCCAGCTGATATCATCAAACAGATAGTAATCAGCCGTGAAGCGAAAACGCGAGCCGCCGTCAAAGCCGTTATTTTTGTACGAACCTTTATCTTTGTCGCCGGTTTCCATGTTCCACTGTGGACGAATGCTGCCGCCCACCTTGAAGTCGAGGCGGCTCAGCGGGTCATTCGGCTGCGGATCTTGTTTAATCAGCGTGATTTCTGCCTGCGAAGCGAAAGACGCCAAGCCAAAAAGCAGCCCGGCTGAAACCACTTGGGTGACTTTGTTTAGTTTGAATTTCATGGTATGCCCCTGCGCCAACTCGCTGATTTATAGAGAATCATCAATGATGTTGGCAGATTATTATTTTATATTTCCCTTGGCCGATAAGCGTCTGGCCAAGGTGAAGACGCGAAATATTAACGCGGCGAAATCAAGTTTCGCGGGTTAAAATTAGCGAGCTATTTATTACCATATTCATTGGTTTTGGCAATATCATTTCGTTACATATAATAAGAAATAGATGTTTTAGGTCGTAGAAAATGCGCGTTTGTTGCTTTATGTAGCAATTGACACATTTGGATTCTGCGGCGGAAAGGCTAAGGGAGATACGCTAACGGTGCTCTTTGCTGTGGCAAAAACTCCGTAGCAAGGCTATGCATAAAAATGAATGGTTATGCGCGAGAGATAAATGGCTGTTTTCAGAAACGCGCCTTGCTGCTAATGACGCTTTTCATTGATGAGTAACATAAAATCATCAAATGGATAACTTTTGAGCTGATAGGTTTTACTGATGTCAGCTGGGCTATATCATAATTTTCTAATTATGCCGCAATTTTGCTGGCTCCTGTTTAGAGGGGCCGATAACCTGCTGCTGTTATAAAGCAGAACACATTATAAAGAGAGAGATTATGAGTAACGCTGAACTGCGCATGGCCATTGTGGGCGCGGGTGGAAGAATGGGACGCCAGCTTATTCAGGCGGTTTGTGAAGCTGATGGCGTGGTGCTGGGCGCAGCAATTCAGCGCAAAGGCTCCTCGTTGGTGGGAACTGACGCGGGGGAGCTGGCAGGTGTTGGTCGCCTAAACATTAAGGTGAGCGACAGTCTGGATGAGGTGGTGAATGACTTCGACATTTTAATCGACTTCACGCGCCCGGAGGCCACTCAGGCTTATCTCGACTTCTGCGTGAAACATCACAAAGGTATTGTTATCGGCACTACTGGCTTTGACGATGCCGGTAAGGCAGCAATCAAGCAGGCAGCCGAGTCTATTCCGGTGGTTTTCGCCGCTAACTTTAGCGTGGGCGTGAACCTGGTCCTCAAGCTGCTGGAAAAAGCCGCCGAGGTGATGGGCGACTACACGGATATCGAAATTATTGAAGCTCACCATCGCCACAAAGTCGACGCGCCTTCGGGCACGGCGCTAGCGATGGGCGAGGCGATTGCCGACACGCTGGGTCGCAATCTCAAGGAGCACGGGGTATTTTCTCGCGTCGGCCATACTGGCGAGCGTGATCCGCAAAGCATTGGCTTTGCCACCGTGCGCGCGGGTGACATCGTGGGCGAGCATACCGCGATTTTTGCGGATATCGGCGAACGCGTTGAGATTACCCATAAGGCTTCAAGCCGAATGACATTTGCAAAAGGTGCAGTTCGCGCAGGTAAGTGGTTGGAAGGTGTGAAAGCTGGCCTGTTTGATATGAGTGACGTGCTTAAGTTGGACGATGTTTAAGTTTTACACCATTGTGATGTGGTTGTTTTAATCATAGTTATTTGATTATAGGGCGGTTCCTTGGCTGCCCTTTTCTTTTTTTTATAAAATGTATTATTGGTTTGTTATTTTACCTGTAATGCCTATTTTAATGCATTTTGTGAGTTATTTTGCTCTTCGCTGACTACAAAATGACCTCCCCAACAGATCCGATGTGTAACATTTGCTGATTTCCCGCCTTTTTTCAGACAACCCCCCTCGCAAACGTTTACTATAGTGACTTAGGCCGTGCTTTTATGGCTGTGAGGCAGCTATTTCACTGAGTTCTGTATAAAACAGAGAAATATTGGTGCTTTTGGTAGACAAAGCGAGCGCCCATCATTAGAATGCGCGCAATTTGCCGAAAATTGGCTTCGAGGGCGATTTTTGCATTGATTTAGATCGGCTTATCTGAATTAATATGCAAATAATGTGATTGATTATTCCTGGAGGATGCTTTGATAAAGTCAGCGCTATTGGTTCTGGAAGACGGAACCCAATTCCACGGTCGGGCCATCGGGGCAGAAGGTACGGCAGTGGGGGAAGTGGTCTTCAATACGTCGATGACCGGTTATCAAGAAATCCTTACTGATCCTTCCTATTCCCGCCAAATTGTTACTCTTACTTATCCCCATATTGGTAATGTCGGCACTAACGCCGCTGATGAAGAATCCTCTGCTGTACACGCTCAAGGTTTGGTTATCCGCGATTTACCTCTTATTGCCAGCAACTACCGCAGCACCGAAAACCTTTCTGACTATCTCAAACGCCACAACATCGTCGCTATCGCCGACATTGATACCCGTAAACTGACTCGCGTGCTGCGTGAAAAAGGCGCACAAAACGGCTGCATCATCGCTGGCGACTCCGTTGACGCGGTGCTGGCACTTGAGAAAGCTAAAGCCTTCCCGGGCCTGAAAGGCATGGACTTGGCGAAAGAAGTCACTACCAAAGAGTCTTACAGCTGGCAGCAGGGTAGCTGGACATTAGAAGGCGAACTGCCAGAAGCGAAAGCGGCCGAAGAGTGTAAATTCCACGTGGTGGCCTATGACTACGGCGCAAAACGCAACATCCTGCGTATGTTGGTTGACCGCGGTTGCCGCCTGACTGTCGTGCCAGCGCAAACGCCAGCCGAAGACGTGTTGAAGCTCAATCCAGACGGCATCTTCCTGTCCAACGGACCGGGTGACCCGGAGCCGTGCGACTACGCCATCGACGCCATTAAAGCTTTCCTCGAGACTGACATTCCGGTCTTCGGCATCTGTCTCGGCCACCAGTTACTGGCACTGGCCAGCGGCGCGAAAACGCTGAAAATGAAGCTGGGCCACCACGGTGGTAACCACCCGGTGAAAGATCTCGATAACAATGTGGTGATGATCACCGCCCAGAACCACGGCTTCGCGGTTGACGAAAATGACCTGCCAGCCAACCTGCGAGTGACCCACAAATCGCTGTTCGACCACACGGTTCAGGGGATCCACCGCACCGATAAGGCGGCGTTCAGCTTCCAAGGGCACCCAGAAGCCAGCCCGGGCCCGCACGACGCGGCACTGCTGTTCGACCACTTTATCGAGCTGATTGAGCAATACCGTTCTCACGCCACTCAGACTGGCAAATAAATCAGGAGCCCTAAAAAATGCCAAAACGTACAGACATAAAAAGCATCCTGATCCTCGGCGCTGGCCCGATTGTTATCGGTCAGGCCTGTGAGTTTGACTATTCCGGTGCGCAGGCGTGTAAAGCCCTGCGCGAAGAGGGTTACCGCGTCATTCTGGTGAACTCCAACCCGGCGACCATCATGACCGACCCGGAAATGGCCGATGCGACTTACATCGAACCTATTCACTGGGAAGTGGTGCGTAAAATCATCGAGAAAGAGCGTCCAGACGCCGTGCTGCCGACCATGGGCGGCCAGACTGCACTGAACTGCGCACTCGAGCTGGAACGTCAGGGCGTGCTGGCTGAATTCGGCGTGACCATGATTGGTGCCACCGCTGACGCTATCGACAAAGCCGAAGACCGTCGCCGTTTCGACGTGGCGATGAAGAAGATTGGCCTCGACACCGCGCGTTCAGGTATCGCTCACACCATGGAAGAAGCGCTGGCGGTTGCCGCTGACGTTGGCTTCCCTTGCATCATCCGCCCATCATTCACCATGGGCGGCACCGGTGGCGGTATCGCTTACAACCGCGAAGAGTTCGAAGAGATTTGCGAGCGCGGTCTGGACCTTTCGCCAACCAAAGAGCTGCTGATTGATGAGTCGCTGATTGGCTGGAAAGAGTACGAGATGGAAGTGGTGCGCGATAAGAACGACAACTGCATCATCGTCTGTTCCATCGAAAACTTCGACGCCATGGGCATCCACACCGGTGACTCCATCACCGTGGCTCCGGCGCAGACCCTGACCGACAAAGAGTACCAAATCATGCGTAACGCTTCGATGGCGGTACTGCGTGAAATCGGCGTGGAAACCGGCGGTTCTAACGTGCAGTTCTCCGTGAACCCGAAAAACGGTCGCCTGATTGTTATCGAAATGAACCCGCGCGTGTCGCGCTCTTCTGCTCTGGCTTCTAAAGCAACCGGCTTCCCGATTGCCAAAGTGGCCGCCAAGCTGGCGGTAGGTTATACGCTGGACGAGCTGATGAACGACATCACCGGCGGCAAAACGCCGGCGTCGTTCGAGCCTTCAATCGACTACGTTGTGACTAAGATCCCTCGCTTCAACTTCGAGAAGTTTGCCGGTGCTAATGACCGTCTGACCACGCAGATGAAATCTGTCGGCGAAGTGATGGCGATTGGCCGCACCCAGCAAGAATCTCTGCAAAAAGCCCTGCGCGGCTTGGAAGTGGGCGCTAGCGGCTTCGACCCGAAAGTCAGTCTGGACGACCCGGAAGCGCTGACCAAGATCCGCCGCGAACTGAAAGAAGCTGGTTCAGACCGCATCTGGTACATCGCCGACGCCTTCCGCGCTGGCCTGTCTGTTGACGGTATCTTCAACCTGACCAACATCGACCGCTGGTTCTTGGTACAGATTGAAGAGCTGGTGAAGCTGGAAAACGAAGTGGCCGAAGGCGGCTTCAACATCCTGACTCACGATTACCTGCGCATGTTGAAGCGCAAAGGCTTTGCCGACCTGCGTTTGGCGAAGTTGGTTGGCGTGTCAGAGAGCGAAGTGCGCAAGCTGCGCCACAAATACAACCTGCACCCGGTCTACAAACGTGTTGATACCTGTGCGGCAGAATTCTCCACCGACACTGCCTACATGTACTCCACTTATGAAGAAGAGTGCGAGTCCAATCCGACTAACGATAAGCCAAAAATCATGGTGTTAGGCGGCGGACCAAACCGTATCGGTCAGGGCATCGAGTTCGACTACTGCTGCGTTCACGCCTCGCTGGCGCTGCGCGAAGACGGTTACGAAACCATCATGGTGAACTGTAACCCTGAAACGGTTTCCACCGACTACGACACCTCTGACCGCCTGTACTTCGAGTCAGTGACGCTGGAAGACGTGCTGGAAATCGTGCGTATCGAGCAGCCAAAAGGCGTTATCGTGCAATACGGCGGTCAAACTCCGCTGAAACTGGCTCGTGAACTCGAAGCCGCAGGCGTGCCAATTATTGGCACCAGCCCGGACGCCATTGACCGCGCCGAAGACCGCGAGCGTTTCCAGCAGGCGGTTAACCGTCTGGGCCTGAAACAACCTGCCAACGCCACGGTTGCTACCATTGAGCAAGCGGTAGAAAAAGCCAGCGGCATCGGCTATCCGCTGGTGGTGCGCCCGTCTTACGTGCTGGGCGGCCGCGCGATGGAAATCGTGTATGACGAAATCGACCTGCGTCGCTACTTCCAGAACGCGGTTAGCGTCTCCAACGACGCGCCGGTGCTGCTCGACCGCTTCCTTGATGACGCAGTAGAAGTCGATGTCGACGCTATCTGCGACGGCGAGCGCGTGCTGATTGGCGGCATCATGGAGCACATCGAGCAAGCGGGCGTCCACTC
Source organism: Ewingella americana ATCC 33852 (assembly GCF_000735345.1). Taxonomy (GTDB): domain Bacteria; phylum Pseudomonadota; class Gammaproteobacteria; order Enterobacterales; family Enterobacteriaceae; genus Ewingella; species Ewingella americana. The sequence continues at coordinate 239,531 of NZ_JMPJ01000017.1, forward strand.
CGGCGACTCCGCCTGTTCTCTGCCAGCCTACACGCTGAGCAAAGAGATTCAGGACGTGATGCGCCAACAGGTTGAGAAACTGGCCTTTGAGCTGAGCGTTCGCGGCCTGATGAACGTGCAGTTCGCGGTGAAGAACAATGAGGTTTACCTGATTGAGGTTAACCCACGCGCCGCGCGTACCGTGCCGTTCGTCTCTAAAGCCACGGGTATTCCGCTGGCTAAAGTGGCTGCTCGCGTGATGGCGGGGCAGACACTGGCCCAGCAAGGCGTGACCGAAGAGATTATTCCACCGTACTACTCGGTGAAAGAAGTAGTGCTGCCGTTCAACAAGTTCCCGGGCGTTGACCCAATCTTAGGGCCAGAAATGCGCTCTACCGGTGAAGTGATGGGCGTGGGTCGCACCTTCGCCGAAGCCTTCGCCAAAGCGCAGCTCGGCAGTAACTCCGGCATGAAGAAAGCCGGACGTGCGCTGCTGTCAGTGCGCGAAGGGGACAAAGGCCGCGTGGTCGACTTAGCTGCCAAGCTGCTTAAACGTGGCTTCGAGCTGGACGCTACTCACGGTACCGCAGTGGTGCTGGGCGAAGCGGGAATTAACCCACGCTTGGTCAACAAGGTGCATGAAGGCCGCCCACACATTCAGGACCGCATCAAAAACGGCGAGTATGTGTATATCGTCAACACCACCGCGGGTCGTCAGGCGATTGAGGATTCCAAGCTGATTCGCCGCAGCGCGCTGCAATACAAAGTGCACTACGACACCACGCTGAACGGCGGTTTTGCGACCGCGATGGCGCTCTCTTCCGACCCAACCGAGCAGGTTATTTCGGTTCAGGAAATGCACGCTAAAATTAAAAAGTAACCTTAAGACCTCATAGTCTGGTACTGCGACGCCCGCGACCGAAAGGAAGCGGGCGTTTTTATTACTTTCGCATGGCACTGGCGGCAGTTAATAAACCACAGAAATACTTTATGATTAATCTATGTTTTGACGATATGAGCTGACTGATGATTTTAATTATTTACGCCCACCCGTATCCACGCCACTCCCGGGCCAATCAGCGCTTGCTGTCGGCAATTGCGGATCTTCCTGATGTTGAAGTCCGCTCACTTTATGATCTCTATCCCGATTTCAGTATTGATATCAGCGCCGAGCAGGCGGCGGTTGAACGCGCCGATCTGGTGGTGTTCCAGCATCCGCTGCAGTGGTACAGCATGCCGCCGCTGCTTAAGCTGTGGATTGATAAAGTGCTGGAGCACGGCTGGGCCTATGGCCACGAAGGCAATGCTTTGAATGGCAAACACTGTCTGTGGGCGGTGACCACCGGCGGTAACGAGCATCACTTCGAGCTGGGCGATCATCCTGATTTTGACGTTTTAGCCCAGCCGCTTCAGGCCACGGCGGTTTACTGCGGAATGAACTGGCTACCGTACTTCGCCGTGCATAACACCTTTATTTGCGACGAGGTGGCGCTTAAGGCCTCCGGCGAAGAGTATCGCCGCCGCCTGTCGGCTTGTCTAAGTTTGAAAGAAACCGCGCCAGTGGGAGGCAGCGATGGAAAACCATAATTTGCTGCTTGAAGGGCTGCTCTACCTCGGCTCCGCCGCGCTGTTTGTACCGATTGCCGTGCGCCTTGGCTTAGGCTCGGTGCTGGGTTATTTGATTGCGGGCTGCATCATCGGCCCGTGGGGGCTAAAGCTGGTTTCCGACCCGGAGTCGATTCTGACTTTTGCCGAGATTGGCGTGGTGCTGATGCTGTTTATCATCGGCCTGGAGCTGGACCCAAAACGCCTATGGACCCTGCGCGCCTCGGTGTTCGGCGGCGGCAGTATCCAGATGGGCGGCTGCGGTTTGGTGCTCAGCCTGTTCTGTTACTTGCTGGGGTTGGACTGGAAAGTCGCCCTGCTGATTGGCCTGACGCTGGCGCTGTCTTCCACCGCCATCGCTATGCAGGCCATGAGCGAGCGTAGCCTGACCACTTCGCCAATTGGCCGCAGCGCCTTTGCCGTGCTGCTGTTTCAAGATATCGCGGCCATTCCGCTGGTCGCCATGATCCCCTTGCTGGCGAGCACCGGAGAAGCCACCACGCTGGCAAGCTTTGGTTTGTCTGCCGCCAAGGTGGTGGGTGCGCTGGCGGCAGTGATCCTGCTGGGTCGCTATGTGGCGCGGCCACTGCTGCACTTCGTTGCCCGCTCGGGCATGCGCGAAGTGTTCAGCGCCGTGGCGCTTTTCTTGGTCTTCGGCTTTGGTATCTTGCTCGAAACGGCGGGCCTGTCGATGGCGATGGGGGCGTTTCTGGCCGGGGTAATGCTGGCGAGTTCGGAATACCGCCACGCGCTGGAAAGCGATATTCAACCATTTAAAGGCTTGCTGCTGGGGCTGTTCTTCATCGGCGTCGGCATGTCCATCGACTTCGGCACGCTGGTGCATCAGCCGTTGTTGATTGCCACCTTGCTGGTGGGCTTCATGCTGCTGAAAGCCGCGCTGCTGTGGCTGATCGGGCCGCTGCTCGGCGTGCCAAAACGCCAGCGCGGCCTGTTCGCCATTCTTATTGGGCAGGGCAGTGAATTCGCCTTCGTGATTTTCAGCACCGCGCAGATGGCGGGCGTGCTGCCAGTAGAGTGGGCGAAAGCCCTGACGCTGGCGGTGGCGCTTTCCATGGCGGTCACGCCGCTGTTGCTAGTGCTGGCGAGCCGTCTGGAGCGCAACGCGCCGAAAGACACTCGACCTGACGATACCATTGATGATGAAAATGCCACGGTGATCATTGCCGGGTTTGGGCGTTTCGGACAGATCGCTGGTCGTCTGCTGCTCGCCAATAACGTCCATACCGTGGTTTTGGATCACGACCCGGACCACATCGAAACGCTGCGTAAATTCGGCACAAAAGTGTTTTACGGCGACGCCACCCGCGTGGACCTGCTGGAGTCCGCCGGGGCCGGGCAGGCCAAGGTGCTGATCAACGCCATTGATGACGTCGAGGCCAATCTCCAGCTCACCGAGCTGGCGAAAGAGCACTTCCCGAACCTGAAAATTATCGCCCGCGCTCGCGACGTCGACCACTGGTATCAGCTGCGCCGGCTTGGCGTTGAGGCACCTGAGCGTGAGCTGTTTGAAGGCTCGCTGCGCGTCGGACGTGAGACGCTGGAATTCCTCGGATTAGATGCTTACGAGGCGCGGGAAAAAGCCGACCTGTTCCGCCGCTATAACTCGAAAATGCTCGAAGCCACTATCGAGAATTACGAGGATACCGAGTTCCGCGTTGCCACCATGCAGCGTGCCAAAGATATGCTGACCGACGCCATCGAGCAGGATCAGAAGCGTCTGGCCTCAGGGCAGCAGCAAGGCTGGCGCGGAAGTATTGATGGCAAAGCCCCGGAAGATGAGGTGATTGAAGCTAAGGGGTAAGGCGAACGGGAAGAGGTAAGAAGTGTTATCAAACGGGCGGTGCGCAGGCATCGCCCGTTTTGCGTTAAAGCAGCGGGATGTTAACTCAGAGCGACTTTAATGCCTAAACCAATCAGCACGCCACCCAACAGCTTATCGACAATTTTCTGCGCTTTGGCCAGACCACGGCGCACCGGGGCGCTTTGGATAAGCAATGAGAGCAGCGGCCACCAAATGGCTGACAGCCCGATGATGATCGAGGCATACCACAGCTTTTCGCCCACGCTGGAGTTCACTTGCAGTACCTGAGTGAACATCGCTAAGAAGAACAGGGTCGCTTTAGGGTTGAGCAAGTTGCACAAGTAGCCCTGAACGAAAGCTTTGTGCAGTTTGATCTTCTGCTGCTCTAGGCCGTCGAGATTCATTTTGCTGTTTGAGCGTGAAAACAGTGCCTGAATGCCCACCCAAATCAGATAAGCCGCGCCGACATACTTCAGCATGTCGAACAGCCACGGCGTGGTGGTGATCACTACAGCCAGCCCAGCCACGCAGTAAGACATGTGGGTTATCACTCCGCAAATCACTCCCAGAGACGTCATCATCGCCGCCGCTTTCGGGTAGCGAGCCGCATTCTTAATGACCAGAAAGAAATCCGGGCCGGGGGAGAGCATGCCGAGCAGTGAGATGCTGGCGACAAACAGGGAGGTTTCAAGCATGGCAACAACCGTCGTTAATTCAGGAGCAGATAGGGCGGCATCATACGCCAATCCTCAAACGCATAAACTATGGGAGGCAGTTTTTTTTCTGTTTCAGATAAAGTCGAAGCGACTCGCCTACACGCCGCTGTACGCCAATGCCGCCAGCTTGTAAGCCGCACTGTACAAGGCGCTAAACGCCTCGAATTCAAATCAGTGATATATGCCGTTTTAAGATAATTATTCGTTATATATGGCGTGGATTAAGGTGCAGAATTGGAACTTTTATAATGATAAATCGCGCATCACTAAGAGCCATCTTATATCTGATGGTTGGGCAGTTATCGCTATCGACGGCTTGAGGGGCTTTCCGTATAGTGTCTGCACTTTTTTGAGTCACCTTAAAAATCCTCTTTTACACAGGGCTTCATAATGATTATCAGCCTGATCGCCGCACTGGCGGCGGATCGCGTTATTGGCATGGAAAACGCCATGCCTTGGCATTTACCGGCTGACCTGGCTTGGTTTAAGCGTAATACGCTGAACAAACCGGTCATCATGGGACGCAAAACGTTCGAGTCTATCGGCCGTCCTTTGCCAGGCCGCTTAAATATCGTGATCAGTTCACAACCGGGCACGCACGACGGCGTCACCTGGGTTACCTCCATTGATGCGGCTGTTGCTGCGGCAGGCGATGTTGAGGAAGTGATGGTCATGGGCGGTGGTCACGTTTACGACCAGTTCTTGGCGCGCGCTGACCGTTTATACCTGACCCACATTGATGCTGAAGTGGAAGGGGACACGCATTTCCCTGACTATGAGCCCGATGAGTGGGAAAGCACCTTCAGCGAATTCCACGACGCTGACGAGCAGAACTCGCACGGTTTCTGTTTCGAAATTCTCGACAGAAACCGCGGCTAATCCCGTACGCAGGCCAAATAAAAAGGCACCTGAAAAGGTGCCTTTTTTGATCTGCCGAAGCCAACTCAGGACGCGGTCGGAGCCGCAACCTGCTCTTTGTCGCTGCGGCGATTAGAGCGCTGGGTGAAATACTGCTTATCTTCCCAACGAATCATGGTCAGTACGCCACCCCAGCAGCAGCCGGTATCCAGCGCATAAACGCCTTCCGGCGCGCCTTTTCCTTCCAGAGAAGCCCAGTGCCCGAAGGCGATGCTGTATCCTGCTTCGCGGATGGGGCTGGCAATATCAAACCAAGGTTTGAGCGGGCGCGGCGCGTTCTCCGGGGTGTCCTTACACATCATGTCCAACTGACCGTTCGGGAAGCAGTAGCGCATGCGGGTGAGGGCGTTGGTGCTAAAGCGCAGACGCGCTAAACCGCTCAGCTCCGGCGACCAGTTGTTCGGCATGTCGCCGTACATGGCGTCGAGGAACAGCGGGTAAGTGTCGCTGCTCAGCACGGCTTCAACTTCGCGGGCGCACATTTGCGCGGTTTCCAAGTCCCACTGCGGCGTGATGCCAGCATGAGCCATCACCAGCTTCAGCTCTTCGTCAACCTGCAACACCGGCTGGCGGCGAAGCCAGTTGATCAGCTCATCGGCGTCGTCGGCTTCCAGCAGCGGATTGAGGCGATCTTTCGGCTTGTTGAAGCTGATCCCGGCATAAATCGCCAGCAGATGCAGGTCATGATTGCCCAGCACCATGCGCACCGACTCACCCAAGCCGCTGACATAGCGCAGCACTTCGAGCGAGTTAGGGCCGCGCGCCACGAGGTCGCCGGTCAGCCATAAACGGTCTTGTTCAGGATTGAAATTCACTTGCGCCAATAGCGCTTTGAGTTCATCGATACAGCCGTGAACATCACCAATAAGATATGTCGACATGAGAGTTAATTTATCAGCGTTGGGATTGCGAGGCGAAAAACAGGGATAGGGACACGGAATATTTCACCGTCCTCTGCGACCATTTCGTAATGTCCTTCCATGGTGCCCAGTGGCGTTTCAAGCACCGCGCCGCTGGTGTAATGGAATTCGTTACCAGGAAGAATAAGCGGTTGTTCACCGACCACACCTTCACCCTGAACTTCTATCTGCCGTGCATTACTGTTAGTAATCAACCAATAACGGCGGAGTAATTTTACGTTGAAGCGGCCGAGATTACGGATAGTCACGGTGTAGGAGAAGACATAGCGCTCTTCTTCAGGTATCGACTGAGATTCAATGTAGATACTTTGCACCTGAACACATACGCGTGGTGAATCAAGCATAGCGTTACTCCTCGCTTCCTTTATGTTTCGAGGCGCTGTGCGATGTGCATTCGCGCCTCTCATCATATTGGCTCAGTACGATTATTGTTCTGGCTGAGGCTGGCCGTTTTTAGGCCGGGTCGATAAGCGGTTAGCCAGTTTGCAGTACATCTCAACAGAAATATTCTCGGCGCGCATCTGTAAATCCAGACCCAGCTCTTCCATCTCTTCAACGGTGAACAGATGGCCGAGGCTGTTACGCACGGTTTTACGACGCTGGTTAAAGGCGTCAGTGGTCAAGCGACTCAGAATACGAATGTCGTCAACCGGATAAGGAATTGTCGCGTGCGGCACTAAACGCACCACCGCAGATTCTACTTTTGGCGCTGGCGTGAAGGATTCCGGCGGCACTTCTAATACCGGAATAATATTGCAGTAGTACTGTGCCATTACGCTCAGACGGCCATAAGCCTTGCTGTTCGGACCCGCGACCAGACGGTTTACCACTTCTTTCTGCAACATAAAGTGCATGTCGCGAATGGCATTAGTATAGAGGAACAGGTGGAACATCAGCGGCGTGGAGATGTTATACGGCAGGTTGCCGAACACGCGCAGCGGCTGGCCCAGCTCTTTCGACAGCTCACCGAAGTCGACTTTCATGGCGTCAGACTGGATAACACGCAGCTTGCCGGCCATCTTTGGATTGGTTTCCAGACGAGCGGCCAAATCGCGGTCAAGCTCGACCACGGTCATGCTATTAAGGCGCGAGGCAACCGGCTCTGTTAAAGCAGCCAAGCCGGGACCGATTTCGACAACGGCCTGATCGGGCAAGGGATGAATGGCCGATACGATGCTGTCGATAACAAACTGATCGGTTAAGAAGTTTTGCCCGAAACGTTTACGAGCAAAGTGGCCTTGGTGTACACGATTATTCATTGTAGTTGTTTTACTTTTCTTTATAGAACAGCAGAATTGGTTGCCATACGAATGGCGAGATTTATTGCCGTCTTGAAACTGCCTGCGTCGGCGGTGCCGGTGGCGGCCAGTTCAAGTGCAGTACCGTGATCAACGGAGGTCCGGATAAAGGGCAGGCCGAGTGTGATATTCACTGCGCGACCGAATCCCTGATATTTTAGCACCGGAAGGCCCTGATCGTGATACATCGATAACACGGCATCGGCGTGTTGCAGATATTTCGGCTGGAACAGCGTGTCCGCTGGCAGTGGGCCAATCAGACTCATCCCCTTTTCGCGCAGTTCGTTCAGCGCAGGGATGATGGTATCAATCTCTTCATGCCCCATGTGGCCGCCTTCCCCTGCGTGCGGGTTCAGGCCACAGACATAAATTTGCGGATCGGTAATACCAAATTTAGTCTGCAAGTCATGATGCAAAATGGTGATCACTTCATGCAGGCTTTGGCGAGTGATCGCCGCAGGCACGTCCAGCAGAGGCAGATGGGTGGTCGCCAGCGCTACGCGCAGCTCTTCCGTCGCCAGCATCATCACCACGCGGTCGCAATGGCTGCGATCGGCGAAGAACTCGGTATGACCGATAAACGGGATACCTGCGTCATTGATAATGCTTTTTTGTACCGGGCCAGTAACCAAAGCGGCGAATTCGCCGTTGATTGCGCCATCGCAGGCACGAGCCAGCGTTTCCACCACGTAACCGGCGTTAGCCACGTTAAGCTGACCGGCAGTCACAGGAACGGCGGTTTTCACCGGCAAAACGGTGAGCGTACCCGCAGCCTGAGGCTCAGGTGCAGCATCCGGCTGGTGCTCGCGTAACTCGATGTTCAGTCCCAGAATCTGGGCGCGCTCAAGTAACAAAGCCGGATCGGCGCAAACCACTAACTCAACAGGCCAAGCCTGCTGAGCCAGAGCAAGTACCAGATCCGGCCCAACCCCGGCTGGCTCGCCGGGGGTTACCACTAAACGTTTTGTCGCCAAAGAATTATTGTCCATTACCGTCCAGAATCTTCACGTACGCGTTGGCACGTTGTTCCTGCATCCAGGTCTGAGCTTCTTCAGCAAATTTACGGTTGAACAGCATGCGGTACGCGCGCTCTTTCTGCGCTGCGTCGGTTTTATCAACCTGACGGGTATCGAGCAACTGAATCAAATGCCAGCCGAAGGAAGAGTGAACCGGTGCGCTGAGTTCGCCTTTTTTCAGGTTCATCAGTGCGTCGCGGAACGCTGGATCATACATGTCAGGAGAAGCCCAACCTAAGTCGCCACCCTGATTCGCAGAACCTGGGTCTTGAGAAAGCTGTTTCGCTTCATCGGCAAACTTGGCTTTACCGCTGCGGATATCAGCTGCGACCTGCTCAAGCTTAGCGCGAGCCTGATCGTCAGTCATCACCACAGAAGGCTTCAGCAAGATGTGACGTGCGTGAACCTCAGTGACGGAAACGGTTTTGTTGTCGCCACGGATATCGTTAACTTTCAGGATATGGAAGCCGACGCCCGAACGGATTGGACCGATGATTTGGCCTTTCTGCGCGGTGCTCAGAGCCTGAGCAAACAGCGTTGGCAGCTCCTGCAATTTACCCCAACCCATGTTGCCGCCTTTCAGCGCCTGTGAGTCAGCAGAGTAGGTGATGGCCATTTTGCCGAAGTCGCCACCGTTGTTCAGCTCAGCCACCAGTTTCTTGGCTAACGCTTCTGCGGTGTCCACTTGGTCCTGCGTCGGGTTTTCCGGCAGAGGAAGCAAGATGTGGCTCAGGTTGAACTCAGCGTCGCCGCCGTTTTGCGCACCAACCTGTTTGGCCAGCGCATCAACTTCCTGCGGCAGAACGGTAACACGACGACGAACTTCGCTGTTACGCACTTCGCTGATCATCATCTCTTTGCGGATCTGCGCGCGGTAAGTGCTGTAGTTCAGACCGTCATAGGCCAGACGGCTACGCAGCTGGTCTACGGTCAGTTTGTTCTGTGCGGCAATCCCAGCGATGGCTTTATCAACGTCATCATCAGTCAGTTTGATGCCCATTTTATCGGCCATCTGCAACTGGATTTTATCCATGATCAGACGATCAAGGATCTGGTGACGCAGCGTCGCATCATCAGGTAATTGCTGATTTGCTTCTTTAGCCTGCTGTTTAACAGATTGCATCAGGCTGTTGACGTCACTGTCCAGGACCACGCCGTTATCAACCACGGCGGCCACTTTATCAACCTCTTGAGGGGCTGCGAACGCGGTGCTGGCACAAAGCGTTAAGCCGAGGAGAAGTGTTCTCCAGTTCTTCATACATTTTCCATTTGTTTAATCCGCAATTGCGGATGCAAGTTCACTGAGTTCAACATGTCGTCGGTCTTAGAATGCACGTTGGTAAGGCAATATACCGCGGCCCAGCATTTCTGTGGTCCCGAGGGTATGACTATTACTCAGGCCACGAAGTTCCAGAGTGAGTGAAATCCTGTTGTCATACTTACTTTCTGCGTTGACGGTATCAAAGTTGGTGATCTTGCGCTCGTAGCCAAAGCCAACTGCCCAACAGCAGGTATTGTATTGCAGGCCGAGCAATTGATCAGCCGGTTGCTGCGCTTTGGTGTCGTAATAATACGCACCCACGATGGCCCAGCGATCGGCAATCGGCCAGCTGGCGATACCGCCCACTTGCGAAATACCTTGCTGATAACCTGGGTTTTGTACGTTCGGCAAGGTCGCCTGAATATACTCCGGGCTGGCATAACGGTAGCTCAACTGAACCATTTTGTCGGAGTCGGCACGGTATTCAAGCACCGCGTCACCCAGCGCCAAGGAGTCAAGGCGTGTGTCATACTGTGCACCGCCACGAACACCCCAGAAGTCATTGATTTTGTAGTAGGTATCACCCGCCCACACCAAGCTGCCGGTATCGTCATTCTTGTCCAGAACGCTGTTCTGATCGCCGGTACGCGGAGGGGTAAAGTAGTAAATCTGGCCCAATGACGCGTTAAAGCGTTCAACCAAGCCATCGTCGTAAATACGCGTAGTTAAACCACCCGCCACTTGGTTTGCAGAGGCAATACGGTCAAGGCCACTATAGCTCTTATCGCGGAACAGGCCGGTGTAGTCGGACTGAAGCAGCGTGGAGTCATAGGTGTTGATCCCACTCTGGTCGCGGTAAGGAATGTAGAGATACTGGGCGCGTGGTTCGAGGGTTTGCGTATAGCCCGTGTTCCAATCCATGGTGCGTTCAAACACCATCTTGCCGTCAGATTTAAACTCAGGCAGCGTACGGTTCACCGAGCTTTGCAGCTTAGAGTTAGGGTTGGCAGCAAAGAACGAGTCAGGAATATCCTGCTGATAATGGGTCGTCATCAATTTGACTTCATTATCGAGGCTACCCAGCCTGTTACTCAGCGGCAGGCTTAACGTTGGCTCCAAGTGCAGTCGCGTGGCTTCCGGGTTATCCGGGTTCACGCTGGTGAATTTGGCGGCCTGCCCGTAGACATGAAGATCAAATGGACCGAGATCGTTTTTGTAGTAGTTGACGTCAAACTGCGGCATTGCGCGGTAAGCATTGTTATTACCCGCACCGTTAAAGATCTGGAACTGCTTACTGGCTAAAGTCGCATCCCAGTTCTTGTTGGCATAGCCCACGCTGAATTTCTGCGAAGCGTAGCCGTCAGTGGTTGAGCCGTATTTTGAGTCAAAGTCGGTGAAGTAGTACGGATCGCTGACCTTGGTATAGTCAACGTTGAAACGCCAAACTTGATCAACGACGCCCGAGTGGGCCCAGTAGTACATCCAGCGCTTGGTTTTATCGCTGGTACGCGCCTGACTTTTTACAAAGTCGTCGTCGATTTTTTTGTCATTGCCCAAATAATCGAACTCCATCATACCCGCGCCGAGTCCGGTCAGATAACGGAACTCGTTCTGCAATTGCAGACCACGGTTGCTCATGTAGTTCGGGGTGATAGTGGCGTCGTAATTAGGCGCGATATTCCAGTAATAAGGAATAGTGACGCCAAAGCCGTTGGTGTTGCTGTAGTTGGCGTTCGGGATCAAGAAACCGGAACGACGGCGGTCGCCGATTGGCAACTGCATGTATGGGCTGTAGAACACCGGCACTGGGCCAATGTGGAAACGGGCGTTCCAGATCTCTGCCACTTCTTCCTGACGGTCTTCGATGATGGTTGAACCCACCACGCTCCAGCTGTTATCGCCGGGCAGACAGGAAGTAAAGGTCCCGTTATCCAGAATGGTGTAGCGGTTGCTGTCACGCTGCTTCATCTTATCTGCCGTACCACGACCTTGACGGCCTACCATTTGGTAGTCGCCTTTTTCCATATCGGTATCTTTGGTGGTCAGATTCGAGAAGCCTTTAGGACCGTTCAGTTTGACCTGCGGATCGCTATATCTCACGTCACCGGTTGCGGTCACGGTGCGGATTGGCGTGGCTTCGCCAGGCGTAGTCACCTGGTTGAGCTGCACCTGATCGGCAGTCAGGGAGCTGTTACCCTGCTCGACATTAACGCTACCGCTAAACAGCGCGTTGTCGGGATAGTTGCCGGTTGCCTGATCCGCCTGAATATTGACAGGAAGCTTGTTCGGGTCACCGGTAACCAGAGGTTTATCATAAGTAGGTACCCCGAGCATACATTGCGCAGCGAGGTCGGCTAAAGCGCCATGGCTGTACAGGGCCGTCCAAATAGTGGTGGCCAGCAGCGTGGGGAAGCGTGTTTTCAGACGTCTGTTTTTCATACGTAAATTGGTGTTCCGTCATCAGAGGCATCATGCCGGCAAACGGTCAGAGACTATATTACTCATCATCGTTGCGCTAGTGTTAAATCCAACCGGTAAACGTCGTAGCCGTTAGGCACAACGATAAATGCCAGTTATGATAAAGCAATTTTTCGACGACGCCATGGTGAATTGAGGAGTATATGCAGTATTGGGGAAAGCTGCTCGGGCTTGTGCTGGGTTTAATGTCCGGCGTGGGATTCTGGGGAATCGTTATTGGGGTGTTGATTGGACACATGTTCGACAAGGCGCGCTCGGTTAAGAGTCGCGGTTATTTTGCCGATCAACAGACAAGACAAACTGTTTTTTTCCGCACCACCTTTGAGGTGATGGGGCATTTAACGAAATCAAAGGGGCGTGTGACCGAGGCTGATATTCAAATTGCCAGCCTTTATATGGACCGAATGCAGTTGCACGGTGAGAACCGAAATGCGGCACAGCGCGCATTCCAGAGTGGTAAAGAGTCGAGTTATCCGCTGCGTGAGAAAATGCGTGAGCTGCGCAATGTGTGCTTCGGGCGTTTCGACTTAATCCGGACTTTTCTGGAAATTCAGATCCAAGCCGCATTTGCCGATGGCTCGTTGCATCCCAATGAGCGGCAGGTGCTGAATGTCATCGCCGAAGAGCTGGGCATCTCCCGTCAGCAGTTTGACCAGTTCCTCAGCATGATGGAGGGCGGTCAGCAGTTTGGCGGCGGCCAGCAGGGGCGCTACTCGGAGGGCGGATTCCGTCAGGCTCAGCAGGGGCCGACCTTGGCCGATGCTTGTAAAGTGCTGGGTGTTAGCCCGTCAGACGATAGCGCCACGATTAAACGTGCCTATCGCAAGCTGATGAGCGAGCACCATCCAGACAAGCTGGTGGCGAAAGGCTTACCACCGGAAATGATGGAGATGGCGAAAGAGAAAGCGCAGGCGATTCAGGCGGCTTATGACCTGATTAAGCGCGAGAAAGGGTTTAAATAAACTTCCTTTCTTGTGGCGAAAAAAAGGCGCTGAATGCGAGTTCAGCGCCTTTTTCTTTAATGCTGCTTTTAGAAGTCCGGCTCGCAGTTAAAGACCACTGGCGTATCGGTGATTGGATGGTAGAACGATAGCTCCTGCGCATGCAGTTGCAGGCGATTGACCACGCCCAGCGCCTCGGGCGGCGCATAAAATTTATCGCCAAGGATCGGATGGCCGATAGCCAGCAGGTGAACACGCAGCTGGTGAGAACGGCCTGTTATCGGCCGCAGCTTAACGCGCGTGGTGCCGTCATCGTCCCAAGACATCACTTCATACTGGGTGAGGGCTTTTTTTCCCGTTTCGTGACACACCTTCTGTTTTGGGCGATTCGGGTAATCACAAATCAGCGGTAAATCGATAATGCCGTAATCCTCTTCTACCCGGCCCCAAACGCGGGCGATATAGACTTTTTTGGTCTCGCGCTCGCGGAACTGGCGCTTAAGCTCGCGCTCGGCTTCCTTGGTTAACGCCACCACAATCACGCCACTGGTGGACATATCAAGGCGATGCACCGACTCGGCTTCGGGAAACTCTTGCTGAATGCGGGTCATCAGGCTGTCGTGATGCTCAGCCAGCTTGCCGGGAACTGACAGCAGGCCGCTCGGCTTATTGACCACCATGATGTGCTCATCCTGAAAAATCACCTGCAACCATGGATCCTTCGGCGGGTTGTAATCCTCCAGCGGCTTGGTGTTGGAAGGGATGTGGGATGTGGATTGATTTTCACTCATCGCGGTTTCAATTTTCTACTGTCATGAAAAGGGAAGAGGCAGGGGACTCCTGCCTCTTGGCTGGCATTACTGGTGGCTAACCACTACCAGACGGATAGCATCCAGACGCCAGCTGGCATCGTTCAGGTTAGCCAGAACCTGTTGGCGATTCGATTCTATCGCTTCCAGCTCATCATCACGAATGTTCGGGTTAACCTCTTTCAGCGACTTCAGGCGCGCCAGCTCTTGGTTCAGCTGCACGTCGGCTTCAACCTTGGCGGCTTCAATCAGCGTGCGAGCTTCTTCGGCAATCTGCGGCTCTGCCTGTTGCAGCATGGCGTGGACATCAGCCTGCACCGCGTTGACCAGTTTGCTGGAGTTGTGACGGTTAATGGCATTTAACTGGCGGTTGAAGCTTTCGAACTCAACCTGAGCCGCCAGATTGGTGCCTTTACGGTCCATCAGCATGCGAACCGGCGTCGGTGGCAAGAAGCGGGTTAATTGCAGGTGCTTCGGTGCCTGACACTCCACAACATACACCAGCTCAGCCAGCAGCGTGCCGACCGGCAGCGCCTTATTCTTCAGGATTGACACCGCGCAGCTGCCGGTGTCGCCAGACAGAATAAGATCCAGGCCGTTGCGAATGATTGGATGCTCCCAACTGATGAACTGGGTGTCTTCGCGGGACAGCGCCTGCTCACGGTCGAAGGTCACGGTGCAGCCATCTTCCGGCAGCCCCGGGAAGTCCGGCACCAGCATGTGATCCGACGGCGTCAGCACGATCAGGTTATCGCTGCGGTCTTCTTGGTTGATCCCCACGATGTCGAACAGGTTCAGCGCGAAGTTGACCAGATTGACGTCGTTATCCTGCTCGCCAATCTCTTTTGCCAGCTGCTGCGCCGGTTCGCCGCCGTTGGAATGCATCTCCAGTAGGCGGTCGCGGCCGTTTTCCAGCTCCAGCTTCAGGGCGTCGTGCTTACTGCGGCATTCAGCAATAAACTCGTTCAGACCCTCTTGCTCGTTTGGCGTCGCCAAGAAAGCAATCAGCTGCTCATAGGCGCTGTCGTAAATGGTGCGGCCGGTCGGGCAGGTGTGCTCGAACGCGTCCAGACCTTCATGGAACCAACGCACCAGCACCGACTGTGCGGTCTGCTCGAGGTAAGGCACCATGATGTCGATGTTGTTCTGCTGGCCGATACGGTCCAGACGGCCAATACGCTGCTCCAGTAGGTCCGGGTTAAATGGCAGGTCGAACATCACCATTTTGCTGGCGAACTGGAAGTTACGCCCTTCGGATCCGATTTCAGAACAGAGCAGCACCTGCGCGCCATCTTCCTGAGAAGCGAAGTAGGCCGCCGCGCGGTCACGCTCAATAATCGACAAACCTTCGTGGAACACGGCAGCACGGATAGCTTCACGCTCGCGCAGCACCTGCTCGAGTTGCAGCGCGGTGGCGGCTTTGGCGCAGATCACCAGCACTTTTTCGTCACGGTTGGCCGTCAGGTAGCCCAGCAGCCACTCAACGCGCGGGTCGAAGTTCCACCAGGTGGCGTTGTCGCCTTCGAACTCCTGATAAATCTGCTCCGGGTAGAGCATGTCGTAGGCACGCGCTTCCACCGTTTTCTTAGCGCCCATGATGCCGGACACCTTAATCGCCGTCTGGTACTGGGTTGGCAGAGGCAATTTCACCGCGTTCAGGTGGCGCTCAGGGAAGCCTTTCACACCGTTACGGGTGTTACGGAACAGCACGCGGCTGGTGCCGTGGCGGTCCATCAGCATGGCGACCAGTTTTTTGGCGGCGGCTTCATCACCGGCGTTGGCAGCTGCCAGCAGGTTGTCGACGTCGGCATTGCCCACGCGCTCACCCAGCAGCGCCAGCGCTTCCGGCGTTAATTGTTCTTGGTTGAGCAGCAGGGTCACGGCGTCAGCCACTGGCTGATACTGCTGCTGCTCTTCAATGAATTCTTCGTAATCGTGGAAACGATCTGGGTCGAGCAGGCGCAGGCGGGCAAAGTGGCTCTGCTGGCCCAACTGCTCTGGGGTTGCGGTCAGCAACAGCACGCTTGGGATCTGCTGAGAAAGCTGCTCGATAACCTGATATTCGCGGCTCGGCGCGTCTTCGCTCCACACCAAGTGGTGCGCTTCGTCGACTACCAGCATGTCCCACTCGGCTTCGGACAACTGCTCGAGACGAGACTTATTGCGGCGCACGAAGTCCAGCGAACAGATAACCAGCTGCTCGGTTTCAAACGGGTTAGTGGCTTCATGGACCGACTCGGCATAACGGTCGTCATCAAACAGCGAGAAGCGCAGGTTGAAGCGGCGCAGCATCTCGACCAGCCACTGGTGTTGCAGAGTTTCTGGCACCACGATCAGCACGCGCTCGGCGCGACCAGACAGCAGTTGCTGGTGGATGATCATCCCGGCTTCGATGGTTTTACCCAGACCCACTTCGTCGGCTAACAGCACGCGCGGGGCGTGGCGCTGGCCCACTTCATAAGCAATGTGTAACTGGTGCGGGATCAGGCTGGCGCGCATACCGCGCAGGCCGCCGAACTCCAGACGGAACTGTTCGCGCTGGTATTTACGGGCGCGGAAGCGCAGGGCGAAACGGTCCATGCGGTCGATTTGACCGGCGAACAGTCGGTCTTGAGGCTTACTGAAGGTCAGCTTGCTGTCGAGGAGCACTTCGCGCATCGCGACGCCCGTCTCTTCGGTGTCGGTACGCGTACCGATGTAGGTCAGCAGCCCTTTATCTTCAACCACTTCTTCCACCAGTAGCTGCCATCCTTCATGGCTACTGATGGTATCCCCGGTGTTAAACATCACGCGGGTGATTGGGGAATCATTACGAGCATACAGTCGGTTTTCACCAGTGGCGGGGAAAAGCAGGGTTACCATGCGCGTATCAATCGCGACGACGGTCCCTAATCCTAATTCGCTTTCCGTGTCGCTTATCCAGCGTTGACCCAATGTAAACGGCATAATCTCTCTCTGTGTCTGTCTGTTATGAACGGCTTTACTGCGCCCTGATTTTTAGTAATAGCTTGCTTTCCTCGCCAGTGGCGCGGAATTGTTAATTTTATGGGGGTGGTTCAGATTCGGGAAAGGGCGCTATGGTAATAGAAGGCGGCCCTTTCGTCACGATACATCTTTACTAAACAGACCCGCGCGCCTGATTTAAAACAAACCCATCTGGCCAGTGATAAGTGTAGCAAAGTCATCATGCAGGAAGGGCAGAATGCCGTCGGCCACCGGCTCGAGCTGGCGCTCAATATAGTGGTCGTAATCAATTGGCGAATGCAGATTCTCCAGCGGTTCTGGCCCCGAGGTGGTCATTACATAGCTTATCCAGCCGCCGTTTTGGTACTGCTGGGCGCGGCCTTGGGCCACATTATACTCGTCGGCCAGCCTTGCAGCTCGAACGTGCGGCGGCACATTGCGCTCGTAGTCGCTGAGCTTGCGGCGCAGGCGCTTGCGATAAACCAGCTGGCTGTCGAACTCTCCCGCCAGCGTGCTTGCCACGTACTCTCGCACGTAGTCCTGATAGGGCTGATTATGGAAAATGCGTTGATACAGCGCCTGCTGGAACTCCTGCGCCAACGGCGTCCAGTCGGTGCGCACGGTTTCCAAACCTTTATAGATGATATGTTCGCCGTCCGCGCCTTGGGTTAACCCGGCGTAGCGTTTTTTGCTGCCCTGCTCGGAGCCGCGAATGGTCGGCATCAGGAAGCGTTTGAAGTGAGTCTCAAACTCCAGCTCCAGCGCGCTTTCCAGCCCATATTCCTGTTGGAGATGAGCTTTCCACCAAGCATTAACCTGCTCCACCAGACGGCGGCCAATGGCCCCGGCCTCCTCTTCAGAGTGGGCTTTATTCAGCCAGACAAAGGTGGAATCAGTATCGCCATAGATCACCTGAAAGCCTTCGGCTTCAATCAGTTCGCGGGTTTGGCGCATGATGTCGTGGCCGCGCAGGGTGATAGACGACGCCAGCCTTGGGTCGAAGAAACGACAGCCGCTGGAACCCAGCACGCCATAAAAAGCATTCATGATTATTTTCAGCGCCTGCGACAGCGGCTTGTTTTTTTGCTGCTTGGCGGTTTCGCGCCCTTGCCAGATTTGCCGGACGATCTCCGGCAGGCAGTGCTTGTCACGGGAGAAGTGCGCGCCGCGATAGCCCGGCACGGCGTGTTGCTCATCGGGCTGCTGCAAACCGGCGACCAGCCCGACGGGGTCAATCAGGAAGGTGCGGATAATCGACGGATAAAGGCTTTTGTAGTCGAGCACCAGCACGGAATCATACAGGCCGGGACGGGAGTCCATCACGAAGCCGCCTGGGCTCATTTCCCCTTCGCGTTCACCCATGTTCGGCGCGACATAGCCGATGCGATGCATGCGCGGTAAATAAAGGTGGGTGAAAGCGGCCACCGAGCCGCCGTGGCGATCGACCGCCAGCCCGGTCACCGAAGCGCGCTCGAGCAGGAAGGGCATCAGCTCGGTTTTGGCAAAAATGCGCGTCACTAGCTCGCAGTCTTTCAGGTTGTAGTGGGCCAGCGCGGGCTTATTTTCGCGAAAACGCTGTTCAATCTCGGCCAGCCGCTGGTAAGGGCTGTCACTGGCTTTACCTTCGCCAAGCAAAGTTTGCGAGACGTTTTCCAAACTGAACGAAGAGAAGTTCCAGAAAGCCGATTTCAGTGCTTCAATGCCGTCAATGATTAAACGCCCGGCGGCCGCAGCGAAGAAATGCCCCTGCTTGAAGCCGTGCTCGCGCCACTCAAGGTCGCTACCGTCGCGGCCAAAACGCAGCGGAATATGGTAGCGCTCGGCGTGTTTTTGCAGCACGCGCAGGTCAAACTGCACCACATTCCAGCCGATAATGACGTCAGGATCATAGGCTGCCAGCCACTCATTGAGCTTCTCCAACAGCTTCGGGCGGCTGTCGACATACTCCAGAATGAAGTCGCGCGGAGTATTAGTGTTACCATTCGGCGGCCCGAGCATGTAGACGTGGCGCTGGCCGCAGCCTTCAAGGCCAATGCAGTAAAGCTCGCCGTTGCCGCTGGTTTCAATGTCCAGCGAACAGAGTTTTAGCGGCGGGCGATAAGCCTCGGCAGGCTTCATGCGGGTTTCGACCAGCAGATTGTCGCCGCTCTGCTGGCCGCTGAACCAGACCGGCGCGGTGATGTAGCGCTCCATCAGGTAGCGCTCCGGCGGGCGAATATCTGCTTCAAACAGCGTGACGCCACTCTCTTTGAGCAGCTTCTCCAGTCGCATTAACTGGCGGTGCTGAGTGCAATACAGCCCAAGGACCGGGCGAGATTGGAAATCCTGCAAAGGCAGCTCGCGCAGGCTGTAGCCCTTCTCACCAACCAGTAGCCGTTCGGCCTGCTTGCGCTGCTCGACGGGCAAAAAAGCCACTGATTCCTGCAAAGGTAAACGCACGCGCTGAGGGCCGCTGTCAGTCGCCAGCCACAGCTCCACCTCCGTGCCGCGCGGGGTGTCGCGCCAGTGTCGGGTTAAAACAAACCCCTCACGTGGCGAGGTGAGCGTCGAAGCGTGCGAAGTGGGTGCGTTGATAAGCGCCTCATTAGGTCGAGTAAAAAAGCAGGGCAGAGCAATATAGTATGGTTATTTATACAGTTCTTGTCCATCGGCGCGGGTTTAAGGCGCATTTAGGCAAATATGCATACAATTCGCCGGTTGACTCACTTTCGCACTGCACTGACAATTCAGCCGCGTAATGTTTTATAAAGCTACACTTATGAATTACTGGACTGAAATGCATTTTGTGAATGTTTTTCATTTATAGAGTATTCAGTCATTTACCTGATATTGCAGGGATGGTCAGCCATTGATTTGGCCATGCAAGACGCACATAACACTGGGATTTTATGGAAGCCTATTTACAGCATCTCGTCGCGCAGTCGGTGGGAATTGCACTGATTATCGTTGCGGTGGTGGCGTTTTTTGAATCGCTGGCTCTGGTCGGGTTAATCCTTCCCGGCACCGTCATGATGGCGACTCTTGGCACCTTGATTGGCAGCGGACAGGTTGGCCTGTACGAAGCGTGGCTGGCCGCCGGGCTGGGCTGTTTCGTGGGCGACTGGGCCTCTTATTTCATCGGCCGTCGCTTCAAGGGGCCGCTACATAACTGGAAGTTCCTGCAACGCTATCAGGCGCTGCTCGACAAAACCGGCAGCGCGCTTGACCGGCACAGCTTCGCAACGGTCATTATTGGCCGTTTTATTGGGCCGACACGCCCGCTGGTGCCGATGGTCGCTGGGATGCTCAGCCTGCCGCCGTATAAATTTGCGCCGCCGAACATCGTCGGCTGCATCACTTGGCCGCCGGTCTACTTCCTGCCGGGTATCTTGGCGGGCGTGGCGATTGATATCCCCGCCGGGCATAACAGCACGGTATTCAAGTGGCTGCTGCTGGGCTCTGCGGCCTTATTGTGGCTGACGGCGTGGTTACTGTGGCGCTGGTTCCGCTCGGATAAAAACAGCGGCGACGCCATGGCGCGCTGGCTGCCATTGGCTCGGGTGCGCGTGCTCTCCGTGCTTGGCGTGATTGCCACGGCGGTTTGCTTTGTCATGCTAAGCAAGCAGCCTTTGATGCCGGTTTACGGGCATCTGCTGTGGAAAGTGATCACCCGCTAACTCCTCTTAGCGCAGCGGAATGCCCAGTATCTGGGCTTCTGCAGCACTGCCTTCCACCAGAGCCTGCGTCGGGCCGTCGTAGTAAATTCGGCCGTCGACCACCAACAGCGTGCGCTGCGCCACGCGCACCGCGTCATCCAAATTATGCGACACCATCAGCAGCGTCAGATTGCGCTCCGAGCACACCTTATCCAGCAGGTTGAGCATCTCACTGCGCAATGCCGGGTCGAGGGCGGAAAATGGCTCATCCAGCAGCAAGATAGGCTGGCTGCGTAACAGACATCTCGCCAAGGCCACGCGTTGGCGCTGCCCGCCCGAGAGCTGCGAAGGCAGGCGATCCAGACAATCCTCAAGGCCCACTTGCCGGGCGATTTCCAACAATTCTTGCTGCTGCGCGGCGCTCAGTTTCAACCCCGGATGCAGCCCCAGCGCCATGTTCTGGCACACGGTCAGATGGGAGAACAGGTTGTTCTCCTGAAACAGCATGGAGACCGGGCGCTTGGCCGGTGGCGTTTGGCTATGGTCTTGACCATTAAGCAGAATCTGCCCGCTGGTCGCCGCCAAAAAGCCCGCCGTCAGGCTGAGCAGGGTGCTTTTGCCCGCGCCACTTGGCCCCAGAATGGCGACGCGCTCTCCCGCCTCAATCTGTAAATCAAAGCGCATCGGCAGGTGTTCATACAGGTAAGTCAGTTTATTTAGCGTCAGCATGGCGGCCCGGTAAACGTTCAATCAGGGTGAACAGCAAGAAGCATAGCAGCAGCAATAGCAGCGCGGTGACCGCGCCGTCTTGACTGCGATAAGAACCAATCTGCTGATAAAGGTAGAAAGGCAGCGTGCGGAAATTCTCATTGCCGAACAGCGCAATGACGCCGAAATCGCCGAGTGAAAGCACGCAAGAGAAGGCCAGCGCCTGGGTTAAAGGGCGTTTCAGCGCGCTGAATTCCACCCAGCGCAGTCGACGCCAGCCGCGCATGTCCAGAGACAAACAGAGCAGGCTGTAGCGTTCGGCGACGTCACGCATCGGGTTGTCCAGCACCTTCATGGCATAGGGCACCGCCATCAGCGCGTTGGTCATGATAACCAGCGACCATGGCGATTGCGGCAGACCGATGGTGTCGCTGAGCAGTAAGAAGAAGCCGGTCGCCAGCACGATGCCGGGCATCGCCAGAATCAGCATGCCGCTGATATCCAGCGCCTGCGCCCAGCCGTTGCGCTGGCGAAGTCTCAGCTCGCGGCTGCTCCACAGCAGCATCATGGTCAGGATCACGCACAATATTCCGCTGCCTGCCGCGATACGCAAAGAGGTCCACAAAGCCTGCCACAGCGCGGGCTGGGTAAGCACGCTGAGCACGGCGCGGTTGGCGCCATCAACCACCACCGCCAGCAGCGGAGGGAGAATAAGCAGCAGCGCGAGGGCGATCAGCAGGGCGTCGCAGCTTCGGCGCAGCAGCGAGTCATTGGGGTCATACCACTTTTGCGCGTGGGTATGGCCGACCGGCAGTGCGCGGCTGAGTTGCTGGCTTAGCATCACCAGCCCGAGACAGCACACCAGTTGGATCAGCGCCAGACTGGCGGCGCGGGTTAAGTCATAGTCGTAACTGAGGGCCTGATAAATCGCCAGCTCGATGGTAGTGGCCTGCGGACCGCCGCCGAGGGAGAGCACGGTGGCAAAGCTGGCGAAACAGAGCATAAAGATCAGCGCGGCGGCGGGCAGGATCTGGCGGCGCAGCGCGGGCCATTCGACAAAGCGAAACTGCTGCCAGGCATTCATCCCGAGCTGGGCGGCCAGCTGGCGCTGCTCGGTGGCGATATTTTCCAGCGCCTGAAGCAGCAGGCGGGCGGCCAGCGGCAGGTTAAAGAAGATGTGCGCCAGCAAAATGCCTTTCAGCCCATAGGGCGAGAAAGCGTAATCCACGCCGAGCCATTGGCAGAGCTGGGCTAGCCAGCCCTGACGGCCATAGACGCTGAGAATGCCAAACACCGCCACCAATACCGGCAGCACTAAGGTCATGGCACACAGGCGCAGTAGGATTTGGCGGCCGGGAAAACGGCGGCGGAACAGGGCGCGCGCCAGCAGGATCGCGGGCAGCACCGAGAACAGCGCCGACAGCAGCGCCTGCCAGAAGGTAAAGCGAATGACATGCCACAGATAGGCGTCTTGCCACAGCGAGGGGCCAGCTAACTGTGGCGCATGACGCCACAGCGAACCCAGAGCCAGCACGGCCACCGCCAAAATACTCAGGGCGGCGACCATGCCCGGCCATAGCCAGTGAGGGATCAGCGGCTGACGGCGGTTTGCCATGCCTGAATCCATTGACTACGGTGGTCAGCGACGTCTTGCGCGCTGTATTGCAGGGACTTGCTCGGTACGGTCAACTGATCAAAGGCGGCAGGCAGCTCGGATTTGACCACGGGGTACATCCAGTTGCCGGTCGCAATGGTGTTCTGGAAGCCCGCGCTGGTGACGAATTTGATGAATTTCGTCGCCAGTTCCGGCTGTTTGCTAGCGGCCAACTGCCCGGCAACTTCAACCTGCATATAGTGGCCTTCGCTGAAGTTCGCGGCGGCGTAGTTGTCTTTCTTCTCTTCTATAATGTGGTAAGCCGGAGAGGTGGTGTAGCTCAGCACCAGATCACTTTCCCCTTTGAGGAACAGCCCGTAAGCCTCGCTCCAGCCTTTGGTGACGGTGACGGTTTTCTTCGCCAGCTTCTGCCATTCTTGCGGCGCTTTGTCGCCATAGACTTTTTGCATCCACAGCAGCAGGCCGAGGCCAGGGGTGCTGGTGCGCGGGTCTTCGTAAATCACTTTCCAGTTCTGCGGGCTGTTAATCAGCTCATCGAGGCTTTTCGGCGGGTTCTTCAGCTTATTTTTGTCATAGACGAAGGCGAAGTAGCCGTAATCGTAAGGCACGAAAGTTGAGTTGTTCCAGCCACCCGGAATATCCAGCTTGGCGTCAGTAGCCGGGGCTTTGGCGAACAAGCCAGTTTGCTCGGCGGCTTGCAGCAGGTTGTTATCCAGCCCGACTACCACGTCGGCCTGACTGTTTTTGCCTTCCATCCGTAAGCGATTGAGCAGCGAGACGCCGTCTTCCAGCGCGACATATTTCAGTTCGCAGCCGCAGTCAGCTTCAAAGGCTTTTTTAATTGCCGGGCCGGGGCCCCAGTCAGCAGCGAAAGAGTCGTAGGTGTAAACAGTGAGGACAGGCTTGGCGGCGAAGGCCGGGGCGCTCAACAGCAGCAGGAAAGGCAGTATTTTCTTCAACTTTGCACTCCATAAAAGAAAAGGGGCAAAGGATTTTGAGTAAGCAGGCGCAGTCTCAAATCCCTCCGCCGGGGCTAACCGGATCAGGTTCGACGGGTTTATCTCAGCCTTTAAACTTGCTGCGCGGGTGTTGATCGGGCGTCGTGCAGTGCTCGCTATGCTCACGTACTTGAGTACGCTGCGCTGGCTGTGCGCTGGACTTCACCCGCTGAACACTCGCTCGCGGCGTTTAATATTTCAGGCACCCCGTTGAGAACGATTGCCATTCTAGAGACTTAGTACGGCTTGTGGAAGAAGCTTTAGCTATCGGGCGGTGCGAACCAGGCAGATTTAAAGTCGAACCAGCCGAGGGTGTTCATGCGCACCCCGCGCATGCTGCGCTGGCCCTGTAACACCAGCCAGTGGTGGAAAAGCGGATGGAGATGGTTATTCTCCACCAGTTTTTGCGCCCATTCGCCCATGTTCAGCTGCCCGGCGCGCCACATAGCGCCGTCGGATTTCAGGTCGCAATCCATGCAGTAGTTGATTAATGGCAGCTCCAGCAGGGTAGCAAACAGTGAAAACTCAAGCGGCAGGGTGAAGTTGGCGCTGCCCAGCCAGACATCGCTTTTCGCCTCGCCTCTGTGCCAACTGGCGTAATCCACCACCTGAACATTGAGCTTCACCCCGTGCGCCGCCAGCAGCGGCGTAATGGCCTTGCTGATCGCCTGATGCTCCGAGTGCTCGCTATAGTAAGTCAGGGTTATCTCTTTCAGGTGAGCAGGCTTAGGGTGCGGAAGATGCGTTTGCAGATGATGCCAGCGCGGCAGCAGGCCAAAGGCGGGTGCCCAATAGCGCTGGTAAATGGTCTCGGTGGCGTTGAGCAGGGCAATCGGGCTGAGCAACTCACTGAGCCACAGGCGGCTGGCTTCATCACTGCCGATAGGCGAACGCTGGTCATAGAGCAGGAAATAACAGCCTTCCTCGAGGCGGCTCTCCGGCTCGCTGTCGCCAGACTCGTCGGCCTGCAACTGGACGCCGGAATGCACCAAGTCCTCGGTGAGTTCCGGCAGAACCCAAATATTCACTTCATCAATCAGCGCGCGAAAACCGAAATACTCGTCAAATGCCCGAATGCGCAGTTGGGTGTTTTGATTGAGCACCACGGCGTAGGGGCCAGTGCCGACCGGGTGGCGGGCAAAGTCCGGCATCGACGCCCACTCTTGCGGCAAAATCATGGCGTGAACGTTGCCCAGCAGCCACGGCAGCCACTTGTCGGTCGAGGTGAGATGAATGTCGATGACGTTGAGCGTCGGCGACGTCACGGATGAAAAGTGCGCGAACAGCGGATGGGTGCTCAGCCGCGCAAAGCTGCTGATGATGTCCGCCATGTTCAGCTCGCGGCCGTGGTGGAAGTGGATCGCCGGGCGCAGATAAAAACGCCAGTGCAGCGGGGATAGCTGCTGCCAGTGGTGAGCTAAATCGCCTTCTAGTTCCCCGTTTTCCTCATTTATGCGCGTCAGGCCGCTAAAGATTTGCCTAGCAATATGAGTTTCTGAACGCCGCAGCATGGTGCCGGGCAGCAGATTGAGCAGCGGGCGATAGTAGAGCACGCGCAGGATATGCTTCCCCTGACGAAAGCTGCGACCTAGCTGAGAAATCAGCATCTGGCGCACGGCCTTTTTGTCGCCGACCAGCTGCACCAACTGGTCGATTTTATCCTCTTCTAATAGCTCTTCGGCCCGCTGTTGCTGGAGCGCCAGCCCGGTATAGAGAAAGGTCAGCGTAGATCGTTTGCCACGACCGGCCTCGGCCTGCCAGTTGATCCAACCCTGCTCCTGCATGGTGGTGAGCAAGGATCGCATATGGCGGCGCGAGCAGTTCATCACCTCGGAAAGCGCCTGCAAAGTGGTGTGCGTCTCTTCCCCGTGGCAGCTTTGCCAGAGGCGAATGAACTGCTGTTGCAAACGCGGTGATGACATAAAAGAGGAACTCCAAGTGCTGTTTTCATCAATTTATCTTTCCTCATATTACTCCGATACTGTTTAGCAACAAAGCCGTGATGCACATACCCCGGAGGTCAGCATGCAAGGTCTTCTAAATCGAGATTTTTTCCAGCGCTATTTCCGCGCGGTCGCCCCGCAAAGTGCGCCAGCAGAGTGGTTAAACTGGGTGCCGCAAGAGTATCGCGTTGCCACGCTGAACCAGCTGATGCAGTGGGACATCGACGAGATGAGTGATGAGCAGTACCGCAAACATACCTAAGTCAGCCTGAACGTAAGCAGCCTCAGGCGGGCTAAAACGATTTCTGAGTAATGGTGTATTGTCACCAGCCAGTGAGGTAACTCACTGGTTTTTTTATTTTAAAACGCGGCTACACTGAGGGTTGTTTACCCGCCTTCGACCACTCTGGGATGGCTCATGCTTAAGCGTCGTATCAACTCAATCTATGCCACTTTTCTGACGGTTTCCCTGCTGTGCGGCATCGCCGGGGCGTTACAGGCACCTACGCTGAGCCTGTTTCTGACCAATGAAGTGAAAGTCAGGCCAATGTGGGTTGGGTTGTTTTATACGGTGAATGCCATCGCGGGCATTGCCGTCAGCTTCCTGCTGGCCAATCGCTCGGATAAGAAGGGTGACCGCCGAAAGCTGCTGCTACTGTGCTGCGTAATGGCGGTGGGAAACGCGCTGGTTTTTGCTTTTAGCCGCGACTATTTAGTGCTGATCACCGTCGGCGTGCTGCTGGCGGCAATTGCTAATACTTCGATGCCGCAGCTGTTCGCGCTGGCCCGCGAGCATGCGGATCGCTCGGCCAGCGAAGTGGTGATGTTTAGCTCGACCATGCGCGCCATGCTGTCGCTGGCGTGGGTGCTCGGCCCGCCGCTCTCCTTTATGCTGGCGCTCAATTACGGCTTCACGCTGATGTATCTCAGCGCGGCGGCGGTGTATGTCGCCAGTATCCTGATGATTTGGTTGTTTCTGCCGTCGGTGCCGCGCGTGGAGCAGCCGGTGGATAACGCCGAGGTGGCGGTGAGCGCGTGGCGCAATCGCGATGTCAGGCTGCTGTTTTTCGCGTCGTTGCTGATGTGGACCTGCAACCTGATGTATGTGATTGATATGCCGCTGTATATTGCGCGTGACTTGGGGCTTCCCGAGGGCTTGGCTGGCTTGTTAATGGGCACGGCGGCGGGGATTGAAATCCCGGCGATGCTGATTGCCGGGACGTTGGTGAAACGCTGGGGCAAGCGCCGCCTGATGCTGATTGCCGCCGCCAATGGCGTAATTTTCTATGCCGGGCTGGTGCTGTTCGAGTCGAAAACCGCGCTGATCCTGCTGCAACTGTTCAATGCGATATTCATCGGTATTATCGCGGGTATCGGCATGCTCTATTTCCAAGATCTAATGCCCGGCCGCGCGGGGTCGGCGACCACGCTGTTTACCAATAGCATTTCAACCGGGGTGATTTTTGCCGGGCTGCTGCAAGGCACTATCGTGGAGAACTTCGGACATTATCCGGTTTATTGGGCGATAACCCTGCTATCCCTGCTGGCGCTGGGCCTGATGTGGAAAGTCAAAGACGTGTAAGGCGCGCCATCAGCAATAAAAAACCCGCGAAATTCGCGGGT
This sequence comes from Ewingella americana ATCC 33852, assembly GCF_000735345.1. Lineage (GTDB taxonomy): Bacteria > Pseudomonadota > Gammaproteobacteria > Enterobacterales > Enterobacteriaceae > Ewingella > Ewingella americana. The sequence continues at coordinate 266,780 of NZ_JMPJ01000017.1, forward strand.
TTTTTTATCAAATGGCGCAGTCATTACTTCATGAATGCAGGCTGTTTGTTCTCGTAAGTGGAGATGTTGGCTTCGTGCTGCAAAGTCAGGCCAATGCTGTCTAAGCCGTTGATCATGCAGTGACGGCGGAAGCTGTCGATTTCAAACGAGTAGCTTTTGCCACCGGCGTTGACCACTTGGTTTTCCAGATCCACTTCGAAGGTGATGCCTTCGTTAGCTTCAACCAGTTTGAACAACTCATCCACTTGCTCATCGCTCAAGGTGATTGGCAACAGTTGGTTGTTGAACGAGTTACCGTAGAAAATATCGGCAAAGCTTGGGGCGATCACGGCGTGGAAGCCGTAATCAGTCAGCGCCCAAGGTGCGTGCTCACGGGATGAGCCGCAGCCGAAGTTTTCACGAGCCAGCAGGATGCTTGCGCCTTTGTAGCGCGGCTTATTCAGCACGAAATCAGGGTTAGGCTGCTGCCCCGCGTCGTCCAAGAAACGCCAGTCGTTGAACAGGTGCTGGCCGAAACCTGTACGGGTCACTTTCTGCAAAAACTGCTTAGGAATGATGGCATCGGTATCGACGTTAGCCGCATCCAGCGGAACCACCAGACCAATATGTTGAGTGAATTTAGTCATGATGGTTTCCTTAGTTCAGTTCACGAATATCAGCGAAACGGCCAGTTACCGCGGCGGCAGCTGCCATTGCCGGGCTAACCAGATGAGTACGACCGCCGCGACCCTGACGACCTTCGAAGTTACGGTTGCTGGTGGAAGCACAACGCTCGCCCGGATTCAGACGGTCATTGTTCATCGCCAAACACATTGAACAGCCCGGCAGACGCCATTCGAAACCAGCTTCAATGAAGATCTTATCCAAACCTTCTTCTTCCGCCTGCGCTTTCACCGGGCCAGAGCCTGGCACCACGATAGCCTGCACGCCGCTGGCGACTTTACGTCCTTTGGCCACTGCAGCAGCTGCGCGTAAATCTTCAATGCGTGAGTTGGTGCAAGAGCCGATAAACACTTTGTCGATGGAGACGTCGGTCAACTTAATGCCCGGCTGCAGGTCCATATAAGCCAAAGCTTTTTCAGCGGACGCGCGTTCTACCGGGTCGCTGAAAGAGGATGGATTAGGGATAACCTGATTCACCGCCATTACCTGACCTGGGTTGGTACCCCAAGTGACCTGAGGCGCAATGTCCGCCGCGTTCAGGGTGACAGTGGTGTCGAACGTGGCATTTTCGTCGGTTTTCAGCGTTTTCCAGTAAGCTACGGCTTCATCCCAGTCTTGGCCTTTCGGCGCGAACTGGCGGCCTTTCAAGTAAGCGAAGGTGGTTTCGTCGGCGGCAACCAAGCCCGCTTTAGCGCCCATTTCGATAGCCATGTTGCACAGGGTCATACGACCTTCCATGCTCAAGGCTTCAATCGCTTTACCGCAGAACTCGACCACGTGGCCAGTGCCGCCCGCGCTGCCGGTTTTACCAATGACGGCCAGCACGATGTCTTTGGCGGTGATGCCCGCCGGTGCGTCGCCAGTCACTTCAATTTTCATGGTTTTCGCACGGCCCTGTTTCAGGGTTTGCGTCGCCAAAACGTGTTCAACTTCAGAGGTACCGATGCCGAAGGCCAATGAGCCGAAGGCGCCGTGCGTGGCGGTGTGGGAGTCGCCGCACACGATGGTCATGCCCGGCAATGTCATGCCTTGCTCAGGGCCAATAACGTGGACGATGCCTTGGAACGGGTGGTTCAGGTCATACAACTGCACGCCGAACTCAGCACAGTTCTTGATCAGTTCCTGCATCTGGATGCGGGCCATTTCGCCGCTGGCATTAATGTCTTTAGTCTGCGTCGAGACGTTGTGGTCCATGGTAGCGAAGGTTTTGCCCGGCTGACGCACCTGACGGCCTTTGGCGCGCAGGCCATCGAACGCCTGTGGTGATGTCACTTCATGCACCAAATGACGGTCGATATACAGCAACGGAGTTTCGTTTGGCGCTTCGTACACCACGTGCGCATCAAACAATTTCTGATATAAAGTCTTCGCCATGTTATGCCCCTTCTGCCACGAAACGGGCAATGATGTCGCCCATTTCGTTAGTGCCAATTGCGTTACCACTGTTGGCCAAATCGCCTGTGCGATGGCCTGCCTCTAATGCTTTATTTACTGCTTGCTCGATAGCGTCCGCCGCGTCATCAGCGCCAAGGCTGTAGCGCAGCAGCAGGGCTGCGGAGAGGATTTGAGCAATCGGGTTAGCAATGTTTTTGCCTGCGATATCCGGCGCTGAGCCGCCAGCCGGTTCGAACAAGCCGAATGCCTGCTCGTTCATGCTCGCCGATGGCAACATGCCCATGGAGCCGGTGATCATCGCGCACTCGTCAGACAAAATGTCGCCGAACAGGTTGGAGCACAGCAACACGTCGAACTGCGACGGGTCTTTGATCAACTGCATGGTGGCGTTGTCGATGTACATGTGGCTCAGGCTAACGTCCGGGTAGTCTTTAGCGATTTCGTTAACCACTTCGCGCCACATGATGGAGGTTTGCAGCACGTTTGCTTTATCGATTGAAGTCACTTTGCTGCGGCGTTTGCGCGCAGATTCAAAGGCGATACGGGCAATACGTTCAATCTCGAAACGGTAATAAACTTCTGTATCGAAGGCTTTTTCGTGCATGCCTTGGCCTTCACGACCTTTAGGCTGACCGAAGTAGATGCCGCCGGTCAGTTCGCGCACGCACAGAATATCGAAACCTTTTGCGGCGATGTCGGCACGCAGCGGGCAGAACTCTTCCAAACCTTGATACAGGCGGGCAGGGCGCAAGTTGCTGAACAGCTTGAAGTGCTTACGCAGCGGCAGCAAAGCGCCGCGCTCTGGCTGATCGTTTGGCGGCAGGTGTTCCCATTTCGGGCCACCGACTGAGCCGAACAAGATGGCGTCTGCTTGCTCACAACCGGCAACGGTAGCCGGTGGCAATGGGCTGCCGTGCTTGTCGATGGCTGCGCCGCCAACGTCGTATTCGCTGGTGGTGATTTTCAGGCCAAAGCGCTGACGTACCGCGTCCAACACTTTATACGCCTGCTGCATTACTTCCGGGCCAATGCCGTCGCCGGGTAAGACGGCAATATGATGGGTCTTGCTCATGTTCACACCGTTTCCTGATTGTTTTGTTTTTCGGTTTGCAGGCGCTGTTTTTCAATTTCTACCTGCTTGCTGCGCCAAATGCTGTTCAATACATGGACCATCGCTTTCGCGGAGGATTCGACGATGTCGGTCGCCAGACCTACACCGTGGAAACGGCGTCCATTAAAGGAAACCACTACGTCCACTTGGCCTAATGCGTCGCGGCCATGGCCTTTGGCAGTCAGTTGATATTTGACCAGTTCGATCTGGTAGCCGGTAATACGGTTGATTGCCTGATAGACCGCGTCTACCGGGCCGTTACCTGTTGCGGCTTCGGTTTTGATCTCTTCGCCACAGGCCAAGTTCACAGAGGCGGCGGCGGTGATGCTGGAACCTGACTGCACGCTGAAGTTGTCCAGGCGGTAGAATTCAGGCTCTTCTTGCTGTTTATTGATGAACACCAGCGCTTCTAAGTCGTAGTCGAAAACCTGACCTTTCTTATCCGCCAGCTTCAAGAACGCGGCGTACAGATGATCCAAATTATAGTCGGATTCTTTGTAGCCCATCTCTTCCATACGGTGTTTGACCGCGGCGCGACCGGAGCGTGAAGTCAGGTTCAACTGAATCTGGTTCAGGCCGATGGACTCTGGGGTCATGATTTCGTAGTTTTCGCGATTCTTCAGCACGCCGTCCTGATGGATACCGGAGGAGTGCGCGAAGGCGTTAGAGCCGACAATCGCTTTGTTGCCTGGGATTGGCATGTTGGTGATTTGACTGACAATCTGGCTGGTGCGGTAAATTTCTTTGTGATTGATGTTGGTATGGACATTCATGTACTCGGAGCGAGTGCGGATCGCCATAATCACTTCTTCCAACGCGGTGTTACCAGCGCGCTCACCGATACCGTTCAATGTGCCTTCCACCTGACGCGCACCGGCCTGAATCGCCGCGATGGAGTTGCCGACGGCCATGCCTAAGTCATCGTGGCAGTGGACTGAGATAATAGCTTTATCAATGTTTGGCACGCGCTCATACAAATTAGTAATGATACCGCCGAACTGGGTTGGGGTGGTGTAGCCCACGGTGTCAGGAATGTTGATGGTGGTAGCACCGGCCTTGATGGCGGCTTCCACGACGCGGCACAAGTTGTCCAGTGGCGTACGGCCCGCATCTTCACAGGAGAATTCAACGTCATCGGTATAGTTACGCGCACGTTTCACTGAGTGAACCGCCATGTCCAACACTTGGTCGAAGGAGCGCTTTAATTTTGATTCGATGTGCAGGGTAGAAGTGGCCAAGAAGACGTGGATACGGAAGGCTTCAGCGACGCGCAAGGCTTCGGCAGCGGCATCGATATCGCCGTCTACGCAGCGCGCCAGACCACAAACGCGGCTGTTTTTGATTTGGCGAGCAATGGTCTGTACAGATTCGAAGTCGCCCGGAGAGGAAACCGGGAAGCCGACTTCCATTACGTCAACGCCCATTCTTTCCAGCGCGATGGCAATCTGCAACTTATCTTTGACGCTCAGGCTGGCTTGTAACGCCTGTTCACCGTCACGCAGCGTGGTATCGAAAATAATGACTTGTTCGCTCATGGTAGATTCCTTGTCTGTTTTACTTTCGCGCCGTGGAGGTAAAAAAAAACCCGCGCATCGGCGCGGGTTTAGTGTCTGTGGAAGTTGAAATCAGTTCTGATTTTCGCCCACTGGCATACCGCGCAAGATTTCTGCGTTAAGTAGTAGGCCTAGTAGACGAGTAGTAATGAACATGGGTTTCAGCTTCTCTTAAATTTGGTTTTGAATCGGAGGTTGTTTTAACCGTTGCCTAAATTGATACGTGAATGCGCGCGGCATGTCAACCGTTGGAATAGCTTCACTATTTAATTAGTAATAGATGAGATTGGATCTCATTTGGTGAAAAGTTCTGCTAAAGACTTATTGGCTGAAGTAATCGATTTTTGCGGATGGTTGGTCAGTTAAAAGATAACTATTGCTGTTTGTCAGCCTCAAAATAGCGCGTTTTAGCCATATTTTAATTTAAAATCAAAGTGTTGTAGGTTGTTGCGTATTACTTAATTAATAATTCTATTTTCGTATGTTGTGAGGGTATCCATTTTGTAGTTTTATATGATTCGATTTTAGTAATGAACGAAATAAATTAATTCATTTTTAATATCAATTTAGTCTGCATAAGGTCTCGGCATTTTATAATTACCCCCTTATAAAGACGGCCATTATATCATCCACACTCTTGCTAATAAGTCCTGCTTATCTGGCAGGGTTATATTGATTTTATTTTTACATTACCCCGGGGGAATTATGAAAACGCATTTAATTGACGCGCAGCAAGATACCACCAATGCCGCAGGAAGTTTGCGCAATGTCGATCTCAATTTACTCACCGTTTTTGATGCGGTGATGCAATTACAAAATATTACCCGCGCTTCTGAATTATTAGGAATGTCACAGCCCGCGGTAAGTAATGCGGTATCGCGTTTAAAGATTATGTTTAACGATGATTTGTTTGTGCGCTATGGGAGAGGGATTCAACCTACCACCCGCGCAAAACAACTTTTCGGTCCTATTCGCCAAGCATTGCAGATTGTGATGAATGAGTTGCCGGGCGCAGGTTTTGATGCCAGAACCAGTATCCGCCAATTTAACGTGGCGCTCTGTAGCCCGCTGGACATCAGGCTTACGGCCAATATCCTCAATACTGTTGGCAATACCTCTTCTTCAGTAGGGATCAAATTCCAGAGCATTATCCCTGATAATATTGAGCATCAGCTGCGTTATCAAAATATCGAATTTGTTATTGGTTATCGTCGCTTTGAGGGCAGTGATTTTTGCAATCAGGAATTATTTACTGACGAACTGGTATTAGTTTGCGCACAGAATCACCCGCGAATTAGCCCACACATGCCTGACGAAAAATATCTCGATGAACAGCATGCAGTTGTGATGCCTGATCGTCACTCTTTCTATCTGCCTTATTATGATTCTGCTGAAATACAGCCGTTAATTGCGTTTCAGGGTACAGACCTTAATAGCGTGATGAATGTGGTATCCCGCACGCAAATGGTGGCTTTAGTGCCAAACTGGTTAGCACAGGCCAACGCGGGAATATTAAATCTGGATATTATTCCAGTTCCTTGGTTGAAAAATAAACTGCCTTGCTATCTTTCCTGGCATGAGTCCTCCAGCAAGGATAAAGGGAATATGTGGTTAAAATCTCTTTTAGAAGAGAGCGCAAGCCTTTAACCCCAGAAGAAGTACCGTTTTAAGGGGGAATTGGGTTGCCACGTTTTATTTCAAAAATCGCGGTTGCCTCCCCCTCAAAACCAGATGGAATAACTGGTTTTGTTTTTTATTGTGGTTTTTTACTCTGCTTTATATGTTGCGCTTGTTGTCGTTTTTTGTGCGGCGGAATTCGTAACATTTTCTTTCATCGCTTTTGGTCATTTCTCATTTCCCTGCCATTCTTGAATAATAATTTGTTTTAACTGCCGGCTAACCCTCGGTAGACTGCACAAATTGTTAATAACGGTAAGCAATCTTTATGCCTCTTTTGTGGCCATTGCCGCTTGCTGTCTCTTCACCTTTCAGGTTTGCGGGTTATGACGACAACTCTTACTGACTTCCATCTGGTTACACGCTTTCAACATCAACTTTTAACCCAGCCTGACAACACCGCGTTTCGGGAATGGTCGCCGGAAAAAAGAGAGTTCACTCACTTGGCGCGAAGCTGGCGAAAAGATTGACCGACTTGCCAGCATCTTGCTGCGTCTGGGCGTCGAGGTTCAAGAGCGCGTCGCACTGTGCGGCAGCAACGCCATGACGTGGACGCTGGCCGATTTAGCGCTGCTGCACATTCGCGCCATCACGGTGCCGCTGTATGCCACCAATACGCCAGCGCAGTCGGCCTATGTCATTAATGATGCGGGTATTCGCATTTTATTCGTGCTCGAACAAAGTCAGTTCGACGCCGCGCTGGCTTTGCAGGCGCTTTGCCCGCAGCTTGAGCACATTTTGGTGCTGGATGACTCAGTAAACCTGCGCGACGCGCTCATTGCCCGTCATGTTAATTGGCTTGAAACGCCCGACCCGACTTCAGGCGCGGGCCTTGCGCAGCGCCTTGAGCAGCGAAGCCTTGAGGATCTGTTCACCCTGATTTATACCTCGGGCACTACCGGCGAGCCGAAAGGGGTGATGCTCGATTACCTCAGCATTGCCACCCAGTTACAACAGCACGACCACCGCCTGACACTGACTCGCGACGATATCTCGCTCTGTTTCCTGCCGCTGGCCCATGTGTTTGAACGCGCATGGAGCTTCTATGTGATGCACAGCGGCGCGCAGATTGTCTTCCTGCGCCAGACGGATTTGGTCCGCGAGGCGCTGTCTGCTGTCAAACCAACAGTGATGTGCGCCGTGCCTCGCTTCTATGAAAAGGTGTTTAGCGCCATTAATCAGAGCGTGGCTCACGCAAGTCTTATCAAGAAGAAGCTGTTTCACTGGGCGATGGCGCAGGGAAAAGAGAAATTTCTCGCCGCCAGAAATCGCGAATCGCAGTCATGGTGGCAGAAAAGTCAGTTCGCGCTGGCCGATAAACTGGTGTTGAGCAAGCTGCGCGGCCTGCTCGGCGGCAATGTGCGCTTCCTGCCTGCCGCCGGGGCAAGCTTGGATGACAACGTGATTCTGTTTTTCGAGTCAATTGGGCTGAAAATCAAATATGGTTACGGCCTGACGGAAACCAGTGCCACGGTGAGTTGCTGGGAGGAGCAGGATTTCCTGTTTGGCTCAGTCGGCACGGCGCTGCCGAAGGTGGAGATTCGCATTGGCGAAGAGAATGAGATTCAAGTTCGCGGGCCGACGCTGCTGCGCGGCTACTTTAATAAGCCAGAAGAGACGGCGGCCAGCTTTACTGCCGATGGCTGGTTCAAAACCGGCGACGCGGGGAAAATGGATGAGCAGGGCAACCTGTTTGTTACCGAGCGGCTAAAAGATCTGATGAAAACCTCGGGCGGCAAGTACATTGCGCCACAGCGTATTGAGGGGACTTTGGTGCAAGATCGCTACATTGAGCAGGCGGCGGTGATTGCCGATGCCAAGCACTTTGTCTCTGCGCTGATCGTTCCCGACTTCAACGCGCTGAGTGAATATGCTCAGGCCCATCACATCGATTACTTCAATCGCGAAGGTTTGTTGAAAAACGAGCAGATCCTGTCGCTGTTCACTTATCGCGTTCGGCAGATCCAGCACGAGTTGGCAAGTTATGAGCAGGTGAAGAAGTTCGCGCTGCTGACCACGCCTTTCACCATGGAGGCCGGAGAACTTACCCCAACGCTGAAAATTCGCCGCAAAATTATCGCCGAGCGCTACAAGAAAGAGATCGACGCCTTCTATTGTGACTAATCTCACATTTTTGGCCCGCAGCGCGCTTTGCTTCGGGCCGCTTAATTTTTGTATCTGTTCAAATCGGCCGTTTTTAGGTCAATTCCCACCCAGTGGAACAAGAATATTGTCATAATTTAATGCTGTAATTTATTCCCCCTTCCTGATATTCCTGAGTAGTAACCTTCTTTGTGCAGTGTTTTGTCTCGCACTAGATGAGGCCAGCAGCGCGACACAAAATAGCGGCCCCGTCAGCGGCATTTTGCCGTTTGCTTGACCTAAATTCAGGCGCTAAGGTATTGAGTTACATTTACGTCATAAGATAAGAACAGCAGGGCTAAGCCCTCTTACCCGGACGATGGAAATGAATTCCATTTTCCTTTGAGTTGTTTATTCACCGGGCAGCTCTCTTATAAAAAGACTCTTATTAAAATAAGTCATCCTATAGAAACAAAAAGCCTGGAGGCAAAACCATGGAGATGTTGTCAGGAGCCGAGATGGTCGTCCGGTCGTTGATCGATCAGGGCGTTAAACACGTATTCGGTTATCCCGGCGGAGCGGTGTTGGATATCTATGATGCCCTGCACACGGTCGGCGGGATTGATCATGTGCTAGTCAGACACGAGCAGGGCGCTGTTCATATGGCGGATGGTTATGCACGTGCAACGGGTGACGTTGGCGTGGTGCTCGTGACCTCTGGCCCCGGCGCAACCAATGCCATTACCGGTATTGCGACTGCTTATATGGATTCCATTCCGCTGGTGGTGTTATCAGGCCAGGTTCACAGTTCGCTGATTGGCTATGACGCTTTTCAGGAATGCGACATGGTGGGGATCTCCCGCCCGATAGTGAAACATAGCTTCCTGGTGAAGCACGCAGAAGATATTCCGACGGTATTGAAGAAGGCGTTTTACCTCGCTTCTACTGGCCGCCCCGGTCCGGTAGTGGTTGATTTGCCGAAAGATGTCGTCAACCCGCAGGTGAAATTGCCGTATTCCTACCCTGAGCAAATCACCATGCGTTCTTACAACCCGACGGTGCAAGGCCACCGTGGGCAGATTAAACGCGCGCTGCAAACCCTGCTGGCGGCGAAAAAGCCGGTGCTGTATGTGGGTGGCGGTGCGATTAACTCTGAATGTAGTGCCGAGCTGTTAGAGCTGGCCGAAAAGCTCAACCTGCCGGTGACCAGCTCACTGATGGGCCTTGGTGCCTTCCCAGGTACTCACCGCCAAAGCGTGGGCATGCTGGGGATGCACGGCACTTACGAAGCCAATATGACCATGCACAATGCCGACCTTATCTTCGGCGTGGGTGTGCGCTTTGATGACCGTACCACCAACAATTTGGCGAAGTACTGCCCGAACGCCACCATCATGCATATCGATATCGACCCGACGTCTATCTCGAAGACGGTGAGCGCGGATATCCCTATCGTGGGTGATGCCAAACAGACGCTGGAGCAGATGCTGGAATTGCTGGCGCAAAGCGATGAGAAACAAGAGTACGACGCGCTGCGCGACTGGTGGCAGAGCATCGAGCAGTGGCGCGCCAAAGATTGCCTCGGCTACGACAAAAACAGCGGCACGATCAAGCCTCAGGCAGTGATCGAAACCCTGCATCGTTTGACCAAGGGCGACGCCTACGTGACGTCAGACGTTGGCCAGCACCAGATGTTTGCCGCGCTCTATTATCAGTTTGATAAACCGCGCCGCTGGATCAACTCCGGTGGTCTGGGCACCATGGGCTTCGGCCTGCCTGCGGCGCTGGGCGTTAAGCTCGGCCTGCCAGAAGAGACCGTTATCTGCGTGACCGGCGACGGCAGTATCCAGATGAACATTCAGGAGCTGTCTACCGCACTGCAATACGACCTGCCGGTGATTGTGGTTAACCTGAACAACGGTTACCTCGGCATGGTGAAACAGTGGCAGGACATGATTTACTCCGGCCGCCATTCCCAGTCCTACATGCAGTCTCTGCCTGACTTCGTCAAACTCGCCGAGGCCTATGGCCACGTGGGTATTGCGATCCGCAGCGCAGATGAGCTGGAGAGCAAATTGCAGCAGGCATTGGATCAGAAAAACCGTCTGGTATTCGTGGATATCAGCGTGGATGAAACAGAACACGTTTACCCGATGCACATCCGTGGCGGTGCGATGGACGAAATGTGGTTAAGCAAAACGGAGAGGACCTAATCATGCGCCGGATTTTATCAGTATTGCTCGAAAACGAATCAGGCGCTTTGTCACGCGTCGTCGGCCTGTTCTCTCAGCGCGGCTACAACATTGAAAGCCTGACCGTAGCGCCGACTGACGACCCAACGCTGTCGCGCATGACTATCCAGACCGTGGGCGATGCCAAGGTGCTGGAGCAGATTGAAAAGCAGCTGCATAAGCTGGTCGACGTTCTGCGCGTCAACGAGCTGGTGCAGGGCGCGCACGTTGAGCGCGAAATCATGCTGGTTAAGCTGCAAGCCTCTGGCTACGGGCGTGAAGAGGTGAAACGTTCCACCGAAATCTTCCGCGGTCAGATTGTTGACGTCACGGCAACCCTCTACACCGTGCAGTTAGCAGGGACCAGTGACAAGCTGGACGCCTTCCTGGCGACCGTGCGTGAAGTGGCGGAAATCGTCGAAGTCGCGCGTTCTGGCGTGGTTGGCGTCTCTCGCGGTGACAAAGTGATGCGTTAATCCTTGATATCATTGGCAGCTAATGCGGCCCGATGATTCAGGTTCTGCTCAGAAGCCCAACTCCGGTTGGGCTTTTATTTTGTCTTGAATCCCAAGACTGATCGCTTGCCCGCTTTCCACCCTCAGGTGAAGCGATTCGGTAAAACACCTTGCTCAACAGGGTCTTCTGCGGTTAGATAAAGACAAGTTTATTTAATCATTTCGTCATTGATGTCGCTTTCACTCGGCGGCTGAATTGCCAACGGACAGCAGTCATTGCCTCGCCAAGCTTAAAACAGGCCATTCCAAGGCGTGCTGCACTTCACTTAATGAGTAATGTAAGGGGTTTTCTCGGTGAAACTGGATGAAATCGCGCGGTTAGCGGGCGTTTCGCGTACCACTGCCAGTTATGTCATTAACGGCAAAGCGAAACAGTATCGTGTCAGCGATAAGACAGTTGAAAAAGTCATGGCTGTCGTGAAGGAACATAACTACCACCCTAACGCCGTCGCCGCTGGGCTGCGCGCGGGCCGAACCCGTTCGATTGGTTTGGTGATCCCCGATCTGGAAAATACCAGCTACACCAAAATTGCTAACTACCTCGAGCGTCAGGCTCGCCAGCGTGGCTACCAGTTGCTGATCGCCTGCTCTGAAGACCAGCCGGATAACGAAATGCGCTGCGTGGAGCATCTGCTTCAGCGTCAGGTAGATGCCATTATCATCTCCACTTCTCTGCCGCCGGAGCACCCGTTCTACCAGCGTTGGGCCAATGATGATTTCCCGATCATCGCCCTCGACCGCGCCCTCGATCCGGAACATTTTATCAGCGTAGTGGGTGCCGATCAGGAAGACGCCTTCACGCTGGCACAGGAGTTGCGCGCCTTTCCGGCTGAATCGGTTCTCTATCTCGGCGCGCTGCCGGAGCTTTCCGTCAGCTTCCTGCGTGAGCAGGGTTTCCGTCAGGCGTGGGCCGACGATGCCCGCGAGCCGCAGTATCTGTATGCCAATGCTTATGATCGCGAGTCGGCGGCGCTGGCCTTTGCCGAATGGTTGAAGACTCATCCGATGCCGCAGGCGCTGTTCACCACCTCGTTCCAGCTATTGCAGGGCGTTATGGATGTCACGCTGAAGCGGGAAGGGCGCTTGCCGATGGACTTAGCCATTGCCACTTTTGGTGATAACGAGCTGCTCGACTTCTTAGATTGCCCGGTGCTGGCCGTGGCGCAGCGCCACCGCGACGTGGCCGAGCGCGTGCTGGAACTGGTTCTGGCATGCCTTGATGAGCCGAAAAAACCGAAAGCCGGTTTGACTCGCATTCGCCGCAACCTGTTCCGTCGTGGACGTTTGAGCAGAAAATAGCCTTAAATGCGGGTTTACGTCCGTTAAACCCGCGTCTTACTTACCCCCGTCACTCTTCTCAGAAAATCAGGCTGTGGTCTTCTGTGGCTAAAATGCTGCGTAAAAACGAGTCCATAATGTTCAAATGGGTATTTTGGGAGATTTCTTACGCATTGAATTATTAGCAAATGTTTAGCTGCCTTTTTCCTCTGATATAAACCGCTAAATCAATTTTTAAATACGTTAATACTGGCGATAAAAGTGCTGTAGAATTCACGCCTTAATTTTCTTGGCCGATTTTCATTTTAATTTGTAAAGGCCGGAAAGTTGGACAAAAGCTTGCTGCATGCGGGCTGGCAACATGAGCAGTAATGTTTTAGCAGTGATCATCTAAAAAGGAGCCAAGATTCTCTTTTTGAAGATGGAGAGGTTAAGAACTGAGAGATCGATAGCAGAAGAATATAAATAGTTAAATAATGTTCAATTTGGTTTTTTTTAATCATCATTATTTTTACTAAGAAATTTCCTCAACTAATCATGACTTTATTTCCTATTCCGCTACTAAAAATCCTTACTCCCCTGCGATAAGGCTCCTCGACGCCCGCGAAATAATGCCAAACCGCCTCTGCTCTGGCTTGACAAGGTTTTAATACCATCCGTAAACTCTTTTATGTGGGAATTTGTGGAGGAAAGTGGTGAAAAGGGTCATAGAGGGGTAGATCGGTCATGTTTCGTGGCGCGACGATGGTTAACCTCGACAGCAAAGGGCGACTTGCCGTACCCACCCGATATCGGGATTTGCTGAGCGAAGAATCGCAAGGTCAAATGGTATGCACCATAGACCTCCATCACCCATGCCTCCTCCTTTACACCCTGCCCGAATGGGAAGTTATCGAACAAAAATTGTCCCGTCTGTCGAGTATGAACCCCGTCGAGCGCCGTATTCAGCGCCTGCTGTTGGGCCATGCAAGTGAATGTCAGATGGATAACGCTGGGCGACTGTTGATTGCAACCACATTGCGCCAACACGCCGGGCTTGCCAAAGAAGTGATGCTGGTTGGGCAGTTCAATAAGTTTGAACTGTGGGATGAACAGACCTGGTATCAACAAGTTAAGGAAGACATTGACGCTGAACAGTCGTCTCAGGAACCGCTTTCTGACCGATTACAGGACTTGTCACTATAAGCATGGTTGAAAATTTTAAGCACACATCCGTTTTGCTGGATGAGGCCGTAAACGGCCTGAACATTCGTGAGAACGGAATTTACATTGATGGAACTTTTGGCCGTGGTGGCCATTCGCGCCTGATTCTGTCCCAACTTGGGCCGGACGGACGCCTGCTCGCTATCGATAGAGACCCACAGGCAATTAAAGCCGCTGAAGCTATTCAAGACTCACGTTTCTCAATCATTCATGGCCCGTTTTCCGACTTAGCGACTTACGTCAAAGACCGCGGTCTTGAAGGCAAGATCGACGGCGTACTGTTGGATTTAGGTGTTTCCTCCCCGCAGTTGGACGACGCCGAGCGCGGTTTCTCCTTCATGCGTGACGGGCCGCTGGACATGCGTATGGACCCAACGCGTGGCTATTCCGCCGCTGAATGGCTGATGAAAGCGGAAGAAGAAGACATTACCTGGGTGTTGAAAACCTTTGGTGAAGAGCGTTTTGCGAAGCGTATCGCCCGCGCCATTGTTGAGCGCAACCGCGAACAGCCGATGACCCGCACCAAAGAGTTGGCGGATTTGATTGCTAACGCTTCGCCATTCCGTGAGAAGCACAAGCATCCGGCCACCCGCAGCTTCCAGGCGATCCGTATTTACATCAACAGTGAGTTAGAAGAGATCGAACGCGCACTCGACGGCGCGCTGGAGATCTTAGCAACCGACGGTCGTTTGTCGGTGATCAGCTTCCACTCGCTGGAAGATCGCATCGTGAAACGCTTTATTCGCCAGCACAGCCGTGGCGCACAGGTTCCAGCGGGTATCCCGATGACCGAAGCGCAGATTTCCGAGCTGGGTGGCCGCTCACTGAAGTCCATCGGCAAGATGATGCCGTCGGACGCTGAAGTGTCGGAAAACCCACGTGCGCGTAGCTCCGTGCTGCGCTTTGCTGCGAGAACCGCATCGTGATTGGCAACGAGCGTCATGGACTGGTTGGCGTCATTGCCGGAGATATTCTGCGCAATGGCAAGATCCCGATGCTGTTGCTGATTGCCGTGTTGGTCAGCGCCATATTTGTTGTCACCACTTCTCACAAAACGCGCTTATTGACCGCGCAGAGAGAGCAGTTGGTATTGGAAAGAGATGCGCTGGACATTGAGTGGCGCAACTTGATTTTGGAAGAGAATGCCCTCGGCGATCATAGCCGGGTGGAACGCATCGCAACGGAGAAATTGCAGATGCAGCACGTTGATCCATCACAAGAAAATATCGTGGTTCAACCTTAAAACGCTTATGGAGAAGACTCGCAAAAGATGAAAGCAGCGCGCAAAACGAAGTTAAAACGTCCTGAAGATCAAGCCAGCTTTATCAGCTGGCGTTTTGCGTTGCTGTGCGGATGTATTCTTCTGGCCCTGCTGGGTCTGATGCTGCGAGTGGCTTTCTTGCAGGTCATCAGCCCCGACAAGCTGGTTAAAGAGGGCGATCTGCGCTCTCTGCGAGTGCAAACCATCGAAACTTCCCGTGGCATGATTACCGACCGCGCCGGACGCCCTCTGGCGGTTAGCGTGCCGGTCAATGCTATCTGGGCCGATCCTAAAGAGATTAACGATCACGGCGGGATCACCGTCGATACGCGCTGGAAAGCGCTCGCCGACGCCCTGAACATCCCCCTCGACCAACTCTCCACTCGAATCAACGCCAACCCTAAAGGCCGCTTTGTCTAT
Organism: Ewingella americana ATCC 33852; assembly: GCF_000735345.1. Lineage (GTDB taxonomy): Bacteria > Pseudomonadota > Gammaproteobacteria > Enterobacterales > Enterobacteriaceae > Ewingella > Ewingella americana. The sequence goes on from NZ_JMPJ01000017.1 coordinate 282,169, forward strand.
CTGGCGCGTCAGGTGAATCCCTCGATTGGCGAGTACATCCACAAGCTAAAACTGCCCGGCATCTCCCTGCGCCAAGAATCCCGCCGTTACTATCCTGCAGGGCAGGTGACTGCTCATGTGATTGGCGTGACCAATATCGACAGCCAAGGCATTGAAGGCGTTGAGAAGAGCTTCGACCGCTGGCTCACCGGCAAGCCGGGCGAGCGGACTATCCGTAAAGACCGTTTTGGCCGCGTGATTGAAGATATTTCCTCCGTAGACAGTCAGGCGGCGCACAACCTCGCACTGAGCATCGACGAACGTTTGCAGGCGCTGGTTTACCGCGAACTGACTAACGCCGTGGCTTTCAACAAAGCGGAATCAGGCACTGCGGTGCTGGTGGATGTGCAGACTGGCGAAGTATTGGCGATGGCTAACAGCCCGTCTTACAACCCAAACAATTTGCCGGATACGCCGAAAGAAGCCATGCGTAACCGTGCTATCACGGACATCTTCGAGCCGGGTTCCACCGTCAAACCTATGGTGGTGATGACCGCGCTCAAAAACGGTGTGGTGAAAGAGAACAGCGTTCTTAATACCTTGCCGTACTACGTTAATGGTCACGAAATCAAAGACGTGGCCCGATACCCTGAGCTGTCAGTGACGGGTGTCTTACAGAAGTCGAGTAACGTCGGTGTATCAAAAATGGCGTTAGCGATGCCGTCCGCAGAGCTGGTAGATACTTACTCGCGATTCGGATTGGGAAAACCGACCAATTTGGGGCTGGTTGGAGAAAGCAGTGGCTTATACCCTAAAAAACAACGGTGGTCTGACATAGAGAGGGCCACCTTCTCTTTCGGCTACGGGCTAATGGTGACTCCACTTCAATTAGCGCGTGTCTATGCAACGATTGGCAGCTTGGGCGTTTATCGCCCTTTGTCGATCACTAAGGTTGATCCTCCTGTATCGGGTGAACGCGTTTTCCCTGAACCTCTGGTGCGTAAAGTGGTTCACATGATGGAAAGCGTTGCACTGCCGGGCGGTGGCGGCGTTAAAGCTGCTATCAAGGGCTACCGTATCGCGATTAAAACCGGTACGGCGAAGAAGGTTGGCCCGGACGGCAAATACGTCAACCGCTATATCGCTTACACCGCCGGCGTTGCGCCAGCGAGTAATCCGCGTTTTGCATTGGTCGTGGTTATTAACGACCCGCAGGGCGGTAAATACTATGGCGGTGCGATTTCAGCACCGGTGTTTGGGGCGATTATGGGTGGCGTATTGCGCACCATGAACATTGAGCCTGACGCGCTAACCGTCAGCGAAAATGACGACATAGTTAACAATCAAAAAGAGGCTTCAGGTGGCAGATCGTAATTTGCGCGACCTACTAGCGCCCTGGGTGAGTGATGCCCCAGACGTAGCGCTGAAAGAACTGGTTTTAGACAGCCGCGTGGCGGCTGCCGGAGACTTGTTCGTCGCGATTTCAGGCCATAGCAACGACGGGCGTCGTTTTATCCCACAGGCAATCGCGCAAGGCGTGGCTGCTGTGGTGGCCGAAGCTAAAGGTGAACAGGAGCATGGCGCGGTATCCCAGATGCATGGTGTGCCGGTTATCTACCTGAATGACCTGAATTTATTGCTGTCCGAAATGGCCGGGCGTTTCTACGCCGAGCCAGGCAAATCCCTGCGCTTAGTCGGCGTGACCGGCACCAACGGCAAAACCACCACCACCCAGTTACTGGCGCAGTGGGCGCAGTTGCTGGGCGAAACCAGTGCCGTGATGGGCACAGTCGGCAACGGTTTACTGAATAACGTGGTTCCGGCGGAAAACACCACCGGCTCTGCGGTACAGGTTCAACACGTGTTGGCTGACTTAGTGAAGCAGGGCGCGAGCTTCGCCGCGATGGAAGTCTCTTCCCACGGTCTGGTTCAGCATCGCGTTGCCGCGCTGCCGTTCGCCGCTGCCGCCTTTACTAACCTGAGCCGTGACCATCTGGACTACCACGGCGACATGCAAAGCTATGAAGAAGCCAAATGGCTGCTGTTTGCATCGCATCAGGTTGGGCAGAAAATCATTAATGCTGACGACGAAGTGGGTCTGCGCTGGCTGCAAAAGTCACCGGACGCCATTGCCGTCACGATGGAAGATAAGATCCCAGCTGACTGGAAAGGGCGTTGGTTAGCGGCTCGCAGCGTGAATTACCACGACGGCGGCGCAAGCGTGAATATCGATTCCAGCTGGGGTGAAGGTCTGATTGAAAGCCGTCTGATGGGCGCATTCAACGTCAGCAACCTGCTGGTGGCCTTGGCCACTCTGCTCTCCCTCGATTATCCGCTGAAAGACCTGCTGGCAACCTCTGCTCAGTTGCAGCCGGTTTGCGGCCGTATGGAAGTGTTTAATGCGCCGGGCAAGCCGACGGTAGTGGTGGATTACGCCCACACGCCGGATGCTCTGGAGAAAGCGTTAGCCGCGGCGCGCCTGCACTGCAAAGGCCAGCTGTGGTGTGTCTTCGGCTGTGGCGGCGACCGCGACAAAGGTAAGCGCCCACTTATGGGTGGCATTGCCGAGCAGTACGCCGACCGCGTAATTGTGACTGACGATAACCCGCGTAGCGAAGAGCCGCGCGCCATCGTGGCCGATATCCTTGCCGGGCTGCTCGACGCGGGCCGTGCATTAGAGATTCATGGCCGCGCCGAAGCCGTCACTAGCGCCATCATGCAAGCCGCAGAAGATGACGTAGTGCTGATTGCTGGTAAAGGCCACGAGGATTATCAACTGGTGGGTAATCAGCGTCTGGACTACTCGGATCGCACCACCGCAGCCCGCTTACTGGGGGTAGTCGCATGATCCGCGTTTCCCTTCAGGCTCTGGCTAACGAACTCAATGCTGAGTTGATCGGCGCGGACGCGCAGATTGACGCCGTGGTGACCGACACCCGCAAAATTGAGTCTGGCTGCCTGTTCGTCGCCCTCAAGGGCGAAAAATTTGATGCTCACGACTTCGCTGCTGATGCCATTGCAGCCGGAGCGGGGGCATTGCTGGTAAGTAAGCGCTTACCGGTGGAAGTGCCACAACTGGTGGTTGCCGACACTCGCATCGCGCTTGGCCGTCTCGGCGCGTGGGTTCGCCAGCAGGTTCCAGCCCGCGTGGTTGGCCTGACCGGCTCCTCCGGCAAGACCTCGGTGAAAGAGATGACCGCGGCGATTTTGCGCCAGTGCGGCAACGTGCTCTACACCGCAGGCAACTTCAATAACGACATCGGCGTGCCATTAACCCTGCTGCGCCTGACCGCCGAACACGATTTCGCCGTGATCGAAATGGGCGCTAACCACGGCGGTGAAATTGCTTACACCACCGATTTAGTGCGTCCTGAGACTGCTCTGGTCAACAACCTTGCCGCTGCTCACCTTGAAGGTTTCGGCTCACTGGCGGGCGTTGCTCAGGCCAAGGGTGAAATTTTCGAAGGCTTGCCAGCCAATGGCGTCGCCATTCTTAATGCCGACAGCAACGACTGGCCGCACTGGCAGCGCCATCTGAATAACAAAACCGTCTGGCGCTTCTCACCAGAAACTGGCGAAGACATCGATTTCTTTGCATCAGACGTGCAGATAAGCCCGTTGAAAACCGCCTTTACTCTGCATGCGCCACAAGGCGTGGTGGAAGTCTCTCTGCCGCTGCCGGGGCGTCACAACATTGCTAATGCGCTGGCCGCTGCGGCCTTGGCTCTCTCCGTTGGCGCGACGTTAGACAATGTTCGCCAAGGGCTGTCCACTTTACAAGCCGTGCCGGGGCGTCTGTTCCCAATCGCTCTGAGCGAAGGCAAAACGCTGCTCGATGACAGCTACAACGCTAACGTGGGTTCTATGACTGCCGCCGCGCAGACGCTGGCTGAAATGCCGGGTTATCGCGTGATGGCCGTGGGCGACATGGGCGAGCTGGGTGCAGAGAGTGAGAATTGCCACCGCGAAGTGGGTGAAGCCATCCGCGAAGCAGGCATCGATAAAGTTTTCAGCGTGGGTACCGCCAGTAAAACCATCAGCGACGTGAGTGGCTGTGGCGAACATCTGCAAGATAAGTCAGCCCTGACGGCCCGTTTAACGAGCTTACTGTCAGAACACGCGGTCATCACCGTCTTAATTAAGGGTTCACGTAGTGCCGCCATGGAGCAGGTAGTACGGGCGTTACAGGAGAATGCAACATGCTAGTTTGGCTGGCCGAACATTTGGTCAAATATTATTCCGGCTTCAACGTCTTTTCATATCTGACGTTTCGCGCCATCGTCAGCCTGCTGACCGCATTATTCCTCTCCTTGTGGATGGGGCCTCGCGTGATTGCCCGTCTGCAAAAAATGTCTTTCGGGCAGGTCGTGCGTAACGATGGCCCAGAGTCGCACTTCAGTAAGCGCGGCACGCCAACCATGGGCGGTTTGATGATCCTGACCTCCATCACCATTTCGGTGCTGATGTGGGCCTACCCGTCTAACCCATACGTCTGGTGCGTGCTGTTCGTACTGGTCGGCTACGGCATCGTCGGCTTTGTCGATGACTACCGCAAAGTGGTGCGCAAAGACACTAAAGGCTTGATTGCTCGCTGGAAATACTTCTGGCAGTCCGTCATTGCCTTGGCCGTGGCCTTCACCATGTACGCGATTGGCAAAGACACACCGGCTACCGAACTGGTTGTGCCGTTCTTCAAAGACATCATGCCGCAGCTCGGCCTGCTTTACATCTTGCTGAGCTACTTCGTGATTGTCGGCACCAGTAACGCCGTTAACCTGACTGACGGCCTCGATGGTTTAGCCATCATGCCAACCGTGTTTGTTGCCGCAGGCTTTGCGCTGGTGGCATGGGCGACGGGCAACATGAACTTCGCTAACTATCTGCACATTCCTTATCTGCGTCACGCGGGTGAGCTGGTGATTGTCTGTACCGCCATCGTCGGCGCGGGTCTGGGCTTCTTATGGTTCAACACCTACCCGGCTCAGGTCTTCATGGGCGACGTGGGTTCACTGGCACTGGGTGGCGCGCTTGGCACCATCGCCGTACTGCTGCGCCAAGAGTTCTTACTGGTGATCATGGGCGGGGTGTTTGTGGTTGAAACTCTGTCGGTCATCTTGCAGGTAGGTTCCTTTAAGTTACGTGGGCAGCGCATCTTCCGCATGGCGCCGATTCACCACCATTACGAACTTAAAGGCTGGCCAGAACCACGCGTTATCGTGCGCTTCTGGATTATTTCGCTGATGCTGGTGCTGATTGGCCTAGCGACGCTGAAGGTACGGTAATTATGGCTGACTATCAGGGTAAAAAAGTGGTCATTATCGGGCTGGGCCTTACCGGGCTCTCCTGTGTTGATTTCTTTATGGCGCGCGGCGTGACGCCTCGCGTTATAGATACCCGCGTCAGCCCGCCGGGCTTAGATAAGCTGGCGGACAGCGTAGAGCGCCACCTTGGCTCACTGCATGAAGATTGGCTGTTAAATGCTGACCTGATTGTGGCAAGTCCGGGCATGGCACTGGCCACCCCTGCACTGAGCGCGGCGATTGATGCCGGTGTCGAAGTGGTGGGTGATATCGAGCTGTTCTGCCGTGAAGCGCAGGCACCGATTGTGGCTATCACCGGCTCGAACGGTAAGAGCACGGTGACGGCGCTGGTGGGCGAAATGGCCAAGGCCGCGGGCTGGAAAGTCGGCGTCGGCGGCAATATCGGTTTGCCAGCTCTGAGCATGCTGGGGCAGGACTATCAGCTGTTTGTGCTGGAACTGTCTAGCTTCCAGCTGGAAACCACTTACAGCTTGCAGGCTGCCGCTGCCACCATCCTCAACGTGACCGAAGACCATATGGATCGCTATCCGTTTGGTTTGCAGCAGTATCGCGGCGCGAAGCTGAAAGTCTATGAAAACGCCAAGCTGTGCGTGGTGAATGCCGATGACGCGCTGACCATGCCCATTCGCGGCGCTGACAGCCGCTGTGTGAGCTTCGGCGTTGACGTCGGTGATTACCACCTCACGCGCCAGCAGAATGACATCTGGCTGCGCGTGCGCGGCGAACGCGTGTTGAATACCAAAGAGATGCCGCTCACTGGGCGTCATAACTATACCAATGCCTTGGCCGCGCTGGCCTTGGCTGATGCAGTTGGCGTGCCGCAATCATCCAGTTTGCAAGCACTAACCCACTTCACCGGCCTTGCCCATCGCTTCCAAGTGGCATGGCAGCATAACGGCGTACGCTGGATTAACGATTCCAAAGCGACCAACGTCGGCAGCACAGAAGCTGCGCTGAATGGGCTTGAAGTGGAAGGCACCCTGCACCTGCTGTTGGGCGGTGACGGCAAGTCAGCCGACTTCTCGCCGCTGGCGCGTTATCTGCAAGGCGACAACATCCGCGTCTACTGCTTTGGCCGTGACGGTGCGGAGCTGGCTGAGCTGCGCCCTGAAGTGTCCAGCACCTTCGACACCATGGAGCAGGCGATGCGCCACATCAGCGGGCAAGTCTCTGCTGGCGACATGGTGCTGCTGTCACCGGCATGTGCCAGCCTCGACCAGTTCCGCAATTTTGAGCAGCGCGGCGACCTGTTTGCTGCTCTCGCGAAGGAGCTTGGCTGATGCGTATTCCTGGGTTGAGCCTCGCGGGCAAATTTAATGACTGGGTGATGGGGTCGAAAGAGAACGACGCTACCACGCTGGTGCTGTACGACCGAACGCTGCTGTGGCTGACCTTTGGTCTGGCGATTATCGGCTTCGTGATGGTGACCTCGGCTTCCATGCCAATTGGTCAGCGTCTGGCTGATGACCCGTTCCTGTTCGCCAAGCGTGATGCGATTTACCTCGGTCTGGCTTTCGGCCTATCTCTGGTCACGCTGCGGGTGCCGATGATTGTCTGGCAGAAGTACAGCAATATCCTGCTGCTGATCTCCATTGTCATGCTGCTGGTGGTGCTGGTGGTGGGTAGCTCGGTCAACGGGGCATCGCGCTGGATTTCATTCGGTCCGCTGCGTATTCAGCCTGCGGAGTTCTCCAAGCTGTCGCTGTTCTGCTATCTCGCCAGCTATCTGGTGCGCAAGGTTGATGAGGTGCGAAGCAACTTCTGGGGCTTCTGTAAGCCAATGGGCGTGATGGTTATTCTTGCCGTCCTGCTGCTGGCCCAGCCCGACTTGGGTACCGTGGTTGTACTGTTTATCACTACCCTTGCCATGCTGTTCTTGGCGGGGGCGAAGATGTGGCAGTTCTTGGCGATTATCGGCTCCGGCGCCTTCGCGGTGGTACTGCTTATCGTGGCAGAACCGTACCGTATGCGACGCGTAACGTCGTTCTGGAATCCATGGGCCGATCCGTTCGGCAGTGGCTACCAATTAACCCAGTCACTGATGGCTTTTGGCCGGGGTGAATTTTGGGGCCAAGGTTTAGGTAACTCCGTACAAAAGCTGGAGTATTTGCCGGAAGCACATACCGACTTTATCTTCTCCATTTTAGGAGAGGAGTTAGGGTATTTCGGTGTGGTTTTAGCGTTGTTAATGGTATTCTTCGTCGCTTTTCGCGCGATGTCGATTGGCCGTCGCGCTTTAGAGATCGATCAGCGTTTTTCAGGCTTTTTATCTTGCTCCATCGGCGTGTGGTTTAGCTTCCAGGCACTTGTAAACGTCGGGGCCGCAGCGGGTATGCTGCCGACCAAAGGTTTGACCTTGCCGCTGATCAGTTACGGTGGTTCGAGCTTGCTGATTATGTCCACGGCAATCGTGTTGTTGTTACGTGTAGATTTTGAAACGCGTCTGGCGAAAGCGCAGGCGTTTGTAAGGAGTGCCCGATGAGTGGCAAGACCAAGCGTTTAATGGTGATGGCAGGCGGTACCGGCGGACACGTTTTCCCGGGACTGGCGGTTGCACATCATTTGATGGCGCAAGGCTGGGAAGTGCGCTGGTTAGGCACTGCCGACCGCATGGAAGCCGACTTAGTGCCTAAAAACGGCATCGAGATTGATTTCATTCAGATCTCCGGATTACGTGGGAAAGGTCTGAAAGCGCAACTCACTGCGCCACTTCGCATATATCATGCGTGGCGTCAGGCGAAAACCATCATGCGTCGTTTTCAGCCAGACGTGGTTCTGGGCATGGGCGGTTACGTCTCTGGCCCCGGCGGTTTGGCCGCGTGGTCTTGCGGTATCCCCGTGGTGCTGCACGAGCAAAATGGTATCGCCGGGCTGACTAACCGCTGGTTGTCGCGCATTGCCAAGAAAGTATTACAGGCGTTTCCGGGTGCATTCCCGAATGCTGACGTCGTAGGCAACCCGGTGCGGACTGACGTGCTGGCGCTGCCAATGCCGGAAGAGCGTCTAGCTGGCCGTCAGGGTCCGATTCGCGTGTTAGTGGTGGGTGGCAGTCAGGGCGCGCGCGTGCTGAACCAAACCATGCCGGAACTGGCCGCGCTGCTGGGCGATAAAATCACCCTGTGGCATCAGGTGGGCAAGGGCGCACTGGACTCTGTCGTGCAGGCTTATGACCAAGTCGGCCAGACCCAGCATAAAATCACCGAGTTTATCGATGATATGGCCGAAGCCTACGCGTGGGCTGACGTGGTGGTATGTCGCTCCGGCGCATTGACCGTCAGTGAGATCGCCGCAGCAGGCTTGCCCGCGATTTTCGTGCCGTTCCAGCACAAAGACCGTCAGCAGTATTGGAACGCGCTGCCACTGGAGAAAGCCGGTGCAGCCAAAATTATCGAACAGGCGAATTTCAGCGCCGCTGCGGTGGCTGATGCGATGTCTGGCTGGGACAGAACCCATTTGCTGGAAATGGCTCGCGCCGCGCGTGCGGTAGCCATTCCCGACGCCACTGAGCGCGTCGCCGCAGAAGTGGTTGCCGCCAGCAAAAAATGAATATGAACGGGCCGTTGTTAACGCGGTCCGAGCCGTAAGTAACGGATTAATCAGTAACTGGAAATAGTGAAGAAAAACGTGAATACACAACAATTGGCGAAACTACGTACCTTCGTGCCCGAGATGCATCGCGTTCGGCACATTCACTTTGTCGGCATCGGTGGTGCTGGCATGGGTGGTATCGCCGAAGTGTTGGCAAATGAAGGCTATCAGATTAGCGGTTCAGACTTGGCACCTAATGCGGTGACCCAACAACTGACCGAACTGGGCGCGCAGATTTACTTTAATCACCGCCCGGAAAACGTGTTGGACGCCAGCGTGGTGGTGGTATCGACGGCTATTTCCGCCGACAACCCAGAGATTGTTGCCGCGCGCGAAGCCCGTATCCCAGTGATTCGCCGCGCTGAAATGCTGGCCGAATTGATGCGTTTCCGCCACGGCATTGCCGTCGCCGGGACTCACGGCAAGACCACGACCACCGCGATGGTCACCAGTATTTATGCCGAAGCCGGGCTGGACCCGACTTTCGTTAACGGCGGTTTGGTGAAAGCCGCAGGCACTCACGCACGACTGGGTTCCAGCCGTTTCCTGATTGCCGAAGCAGATGAAAGCGACGCGTCTTTCCTGCATTTGCAGCCGATGGTGGCGATTGTAACCAACATCGAAGCGGACCATATGGACACTTATCAGGGCGACTTCGAGAACCTGAAACAGACGTTCATCAACTTCCTGCACAACTTGCCGTTCTACGGGCGCGCGGTGATGTGTGTTGATGACCCGGTGATCCGCGAGCTGCTGCCACGCGTTGGCCGCCATATTACGACTTACGGTTTTAGCGAAGACGCTGACGTCTTTATCGAAAGCTATCACCAAGAAGGCGCTCAAGGGCACTTCACCATTCGTCGCCAAGATAAGCCATTGATTAGCGTGACGCTCAATGCACCGGGCCGCCACAATGCCTTGAACGCCGCCGCAGCCGTTGCCGTCGCGACAGAAGAGGGTATTGAAGACGAAGCCATTTTGCGCGCGTTAGCCGGATTCCAAGGCACGGGCCGCCGCTTCGACTTCCTCGGCGAGTACTCGCTGGAGAACGTGAATGCCAAAAGCGGTAGCGCGATGCTGGTGGACGACTACGGTCACCACCCAACGGAAGTTGATGCCACCATTAAAGCAGCACGCGCGGGCTGGCCGAATAAGCGTCTGGTGATGATTTTCCAGCCGCACCGCTATACCCGTACTCGCGACCTGTATGACGATTTCGCCAATGTGCTGTCGCAGGTCGACGTGCTGATCATGCTCGACGTTTACCCGGCTGGCGAAGCGCCAATTCCGGGAGCAGACAGCCGCTCGCTGTGCCGCACCATTCGTGCTCGCGGCAAGCTGGACCCGATTTTGGTGTCTGATATTGATGCCGTACCAGAAAATCTGTCACAAATCCTTGAAGGCGGCGATCTGGTGATGGTGCAGGGCGCCGGTAACATCGGCAAAGTTGCCCGCAAATTGGCTGATCAAAAATTACAGCCGGTGAAAAAAGGGGATGAACATCATGGCTAATAAAGTTGCGGTTTTATTTGGTGGTACTTCCGCAGAGCGCGATGTGTCCCTTAACTCTGGCGCAGCCGTACTGGCTGGGCTGAAAGAAGCCGGCATCGATGCTCACGGCGTCGATACCAAAACGTTTTCTGTCACTCGCCTGAAAGACGAAGGTTTTGACCGCGTCTTTATCGCGCTCCACGGGCGCGGCGGTGAAGATGGCACGCTGCAAGGCCTGTTGGAACAAGTTGGCCTGCCTTATACCGGCAGCGGCGTGATGGCTTCGGCCTTAACCATGGACAAGTTCCGCACCAAGCTGGTGTGGCAAGCCTTGGGCTTACCGGTCGCTCCTTTCGTTGCGCTGAATAAAAAACAGCTTGGCGAAGTAGGGCAGGGCGCTTTGGCCGAGAAAATCGCAGGCTTAGGTTTGCCGCTGATTGTTAAGCCAAGCCGCGAAGGTTCTAGCGTTGGCATGAGCAAAGTCACTTCCGCCGAGCAGTTGCTGCCCGCGTTAGAAGAGGGCTTCCGCCATGACGAAGACGTGCTGATCGAGAAGTGGTTGAGTGGACCTGAGTACACGGTGGCGATTCTGGGTGACCAAGTGATGCCTTCGATTCGCATCCAGCCAGCCGGTGTTTTCTATGACTATCAGGCCAAGTATCTGTCTGACGAAACACAATATTTTTGCCCGAGCGGCTTGAGCAGCGAGCAAGAAGAGCAGCTTTCAGAACTGGCGTTACAGGCTTACCGCGCGCTCGATTGCAGCGGCTGGGGCCGGGTTGACGTAATGCAAGACGCCGATGGCAGCTTCAACCTGTTGGAAGTGAACACTTCTCCGGGTATGACCAGCCACAGTCTGGTGCCGATGGCGGCGAAACAGTTCGGCTTGAGCTTCTCGCAGCTGGTAGTCCGTATTCTGGAGCTGGCCGACTGATATGTCTCAAGCGGCCCTGAATGCACGAGAGCGCGCGACAGCTGAAAACAAAGGCGGTCGTCGCAGTAATGGTGGGCAATTAGCAGGAATCATCTTCCTGCTGATGGTGCTAGGTACCGTTTTATGGAGCGCGTGGGCAGTTATTGGCTGGATGCAGGACGCAAACCGTTTGCCTCTGTCCCAGTTGGTGGTTACTGGCGAACGCCACTACACCACTAACGATGATATTCGTCAGGCGATTCTGGCCTTGGGTGCGCCAGGAACGTTCATGACGCAGGATGTGAACGTCATTCAGCAGCAGATTGAGCGTTTACCCTGGATAAAACAGGTCAGCGTACGCAAGCAATGGCCGAATGAGTTGAAGATTCATCTGGTGGAGTATGTGCCGGTCGCACATTGGAATGATTTGCATATGGTCGATGCCGACGGCAAACCATTCAGCATACCCGCCGAGCGAGTAGTCAAACAGAAGATGCCGTTGCTTTATGGTCCGGAAGGCAGCGAACAGGATGTTTTGCAAGGTTATCAATCGATGAGCCAGACGCTTTCAGCGGCCAAGTTCACCGTGAAATCTGTGGCAATGAGTGCTCGTCACTCTTGGCAAGTGACTCTGGATAGCGACATCCGGCTGGAGCTGGGAAGAGATGACCGTATGGGGCGTTTACAGCGTTTCATCGACCTTTATCCGAAGCTTCAGCAGCAGGCCGAAACCGATAAAAAACGCATCAGTTATGTCGATTTACGTTACGACACCGGTGCATCGGTCGGCTGGGCTCCAGAGTTTATCGATCAGCAAAACAGTAATCAGCAACAGAATCAGGCACAGGCTAAACAACAATGATCAAGTCGACGGACAGAAAACTGGTAGTTGGGCTGGAGATCGGTACGGCGAAAGTCGCCGCATTGGTAGGGGAAGTTCTGCCCGATGGCATGGTCAATATTATCGGTGTAGGAAGCTGCCCGTCACGCGGCATGGATAAAGGCGGCGTGAACGACCTGGAATCAGTGGTGAAATGCGTACAGCGCGCCATCGATCAGGCCGAATTAATGGCGGATTGCCAAATTTCTTCGGTTTACCTTGCTTTGTCTGGTAAACATATCAGTTGTCAGAATGAAATAGGGATGGTTCCTATTTCAGAAGAAGAAGTAACGCAGGAAGATGTAGAGAACGTGGTACATACCGCTAAGTCGGTCCGCGTTCGCGATGAGCATCGCGTGTTGCACGTGATCCCGCAAGAATATGCCATCGACTATCAGGAAGGGATTAAGAATCCGGTAGGGCTTTCAGGTGTGAGAATGCAAGCAAAAGTGCATTTAATAACCTGTCACAATGATATGGCGAAGAATATTGTCAAAGCCGTCGAACGTTGTGGACTGAAAGTTGACCAACTGATCTTCGCCGGTCTGGCGGCAAGCTATGCCGTGTTGACCGAAGATGAGCGTGAATTGGGCGTTTGCGTCGTGGATATCGGCGGTGGCACCATGGATATCGCGGTTTATACCGGCGGCGCGCTGCGTCATACTAAGGTTATTCCTTATGCGGGTAACGTGGTCACCAGCGATATCGCCTACGCCTTCGGTACACCACCGACTGACGCAGAAGCCATTAAAGTACGCCACGGATGCGCGTTGGGTTCAATTGTTGGCAAAGACGAAAATGTCGAAGTGCCAAGCGTAGGCGGACGCCCGCCACGTAGCTTGCAGCGCCAGACGCTGGCAGAAGTGATTGAACCGCGTTACACGGAATTGCTGAATTTAGTAAATGATGAAATTTTACAATTGCAGGAGCAATTACGTCAGCAAGGCGTAAAACATCATCTGGCCGCTGGCATAGTTCTTACAGGCGGTGCAGCACAAATTGATGGTCTGGCAGCCTGTGCGCAGCGGGTATTCCATACCCAGGTGCGTATCGGACAACCGCTGAACATCACCGGGCTGACAGATTATGCGCAGGAACCTTACTACTCAACGGCTGTAGGGCTACTGCACTACGGGAAAGAGTCTCACCTAAGTGGTGAGGCTGAAGTGGAAAAACGCGCCTCAGTGGGCAGCTGGTTCAAGAGAATCAGTAGCTGGTTGAGAAAAGAGTTTTAATGTTTTAAAAACGGGATCATGCTGTTAGCAATTGCGATCTCGAAGCGACAGGCACAAAACGGAGAGAAACTATGTTTGAACCTATGGAACTGACCAACGACGCGGTGATTAAAGTCATCGGCGTCGGCGGTGGCGGCGGTAACGCCGTAGAACACATGGTGCGCGAGCGCATCGAAGGTGTTGAATTCTTTGCCGTTAACACCGACGCACAGGCGTTGCGTAAAACGGCTGTAGGCCAGACTATCCAAATCGGTAGCGGTATTACCAAAGGTTTGGGTGCTGGTGCGAACCCAGAAGTGGGTCGTAACTCTGCTGAAGAAGACCGTGAAGCTTTGCGCGCTGCACTTGAAGGCGCGGATATGGTCTTCATCGCAGCGGGCATGGGCGGCGGTACCGGTACCGGTGCAGCGCCAGTCGTCGCTGAAGTAGCGAAAGATTTAGGTATTCTGACCGTTGCCGTCGTGACTAAGCCTTTCAACTTTGAAGGCAAGAAGCGTATGGCGTTTGCAGAGCAGGGTATCGCCGAGCTGTCCAAACACGTGGACTCCTTGATCACCATTCCTAACGACAAGCTGTTGAAAGTCTTGGGCCGTGGTATCTCCCTTTTGGATGCATTCGGTGCAGCCAACGACGTACTGAAAGGTGCGGTTCAGGGTATCGCCGAACTGATCACCCGTCCGGGTCTGATGAACGTCGACTTCGCTGACGTGCGTACCGTTATGTCCGAAATGGGTTATGCCATGATGGGTTCTGGTGTGGCATGTGGCGAAGACCGTGCGGAAGAAGCTGCCGAAATGGCAATTTCCAGCCCACTGTTGGAAGACATCGACCTGTCCGGCGCTCGCGGCGTTCTGGTCAACATCACCGCTGGTTTCGACCTGCGCTTGGATGAGTTCGAAACCGTGGGTAACACTATCCGTGCTTTCGCTTCTGACAATGCGACCGTGGTTATCGGTACGTCACTTGACCCAGAAATGAATGACGAATTGCGTGTCACCGTGGTGGCAACAGGTATTGGCATGGATAAGCGCCCAGAAATCACTCTGGTCACTAACAAGCCAGCCAGCCAGCCGGTTATGGATCACCGTTATCAGCAGCACGGGCTGTCGCCTCTGCCGCAGGAAACTAAGCCAGCAGCGAAGGTGGTTAATGATCCGAACACGCAATCTAATAAAGAGCCCGACTATTTGGACATCCCAGCCTTCCTGCGTAAGCAGGCAGACTAGTCCTAATTGTAGGATCTCCGCTCTTTGTGCTAAACTGTCCCGCCGAGCTTGATGTATTATAGGCTCGGTTGGATGGACAACATTGCGAGATAAAAACGATGATCAAACAACGTACATTAAAACGTATCGTTCAGGCGACGGGCGTCGGTTTGCATACCGGCAAGAAAGTCACCCTGACTCTGCGTCCTGCACCGGCCAATACCGGGGTCATCTATCGTCGCACTGACTTGAATCCACCGGTCGATTTCCCGGCAGATGCCAAATCCGTGCGTGATACCATGCTCTGTACTTGCCTGGTTAATGAGCATGACGTACGTATTTCTACGGTTGAGCACCTTAATGCGGCGCTGGCAGGCTTAGGCATCGATAACATCGTTATCGAAGTTGACGCACCAGAAGTGCCGATTATGGACGGTAGTGCAGCACCTTTCGTCTATCTGTTGATGGATGCAGGTATTGAAGAACTCAACAGTGCCAAGAAATTCTTGCGCATTAAAGACACTGTCCGTGTTGAAGACGGCGACAAGTGGGCTGAATTCAAACCATTCAATGGTTTCTCTTTAGACTTCACTATCGACTTCAATCACCCGGCCATTGACGCGAGTTCTCAGCGCTACAAAATGAACTTCTCCGCAGAAGCATTTGTTCGCCAAATCAGCCGCGCCCGCACCTTTGGATTTATGCGTGATATCGAGTACCTGCAGTCACGTGGTTTGTGCCTGGGTGGCAGCTTTGATTGCGCGATTGTTGTGGATGATTACCGCGTGCTTAACGAAGATGGCCTGCGTTTTGAAGATGAATTCGTTCGTCACAAAATGCTCGACGCTATCGGCGATTTGTTCATGTGTGGACATAACATTATTGGTGCGTTTACCGCATACAAGTCTGGTCATGCACTGAACAACAAGTTACTGCAAGCGGTACTGGCTAAGCAGGAAGCCTGGGAATACGTTACCTTCCAGGATGAAGCTGAAGTGCCATTGGCCTTCAAAGCCCCTTCCACAGTATTGGCGTAATCGGTACTGATATTACTTATTACGACTGGTTGTTTTGGCACCCTCTCCGGCCAATTCAGCCAGTCGTTCTAATGCTTTTCTAAGTTTCTCTGGGCTTCTGCTCGCCAAACCTCGTAATTCCTCAGCACTTTGCGCACTCAGCTGTCTAAATGGTTTTTCCTCAGAATTCACCGAGCTTTCTTTCGCGCTAATCTGCGACGCATTTTCCATTTTCACCATTAACGATGGATTAATCCTGATGTCGATTGACGACAATGATGGTAGAATTTGCGCTCGAAGTGCAGAGAGTAATGCCGGTTGTTCATAGCGTAACCGCATCATCCAGCTAGCATTTGCTATCTCAAGCACTAATATACCTTGTCGATAATTACCGACACGGCACCATGGTCGCATGGGCGTGGGTAATAAACTCTTCACGGCGCGGTTTAGTTTTAATAACGCCGCTGCCCGCTGCTGAACAAGCCGCAACGGACTTTTATCCGCTGAAGACGCATCGTCAAACAGAACATCTAATAATTGTGGGCGACTATCGCGCATGACTGGCTCCGGCGGATTGTAAACTTGTGATTGGCATTCTAAATCGTTGGCGACAATTTGGCAGAAGGTATTTTTGGCCGCATCTCCTATTGGGGATGGTCGCGGCTAGCCTCGGCGTGTCGACGAATCTATCACAAACGGAATTAGCCTCAGTCCCGAATGCATCGTCCAGTGTAAACCGCCTTAACATCGGGAGTACAGGGCTGACGAATCTCGCCCTGCTTCAGGCGCATCGCCGCCCGGCGTTTGGGGTAGATTACTGGCAACAGCACGCGCTGCGCACGGTTATTCGCCATCTCTCTTTTGCTTTAGCGCCTCAGGTAGTTTATACCGTTACGCCTGAAGTGGTGGCTGATGAAGCCGAACCTCTGCATATTCAGCAGCTTGCACTGCTGGTCACGCTAAATTCTTTACTGACGCATGAGCCGAAACCTCCGGTTATTATTCGTCAGACCAAGCAACCCCTCATTCTTTCCACGCACCAGCATCAGCCCGGCTTGTGGCTGGCTCAGGTGCAAGGTATCCGCGCCGGTCCCACTTCTTTGAGTTAATTACTCTCTGATTTCAGAAGTCTTATTTGCTATTTCTTTCAATAAATCAACAAAATAGTGGCTGCTATTGGCAGCTTCAAAGAGACATTAAGCATTATGTTAATCAAATTATTGACCAAAGTTTTTGGTAGCCGTAACGATCGTACTCTGCGCCGTATGCGCAAAGTTGTTGATCTCATCAACCGCATGGAACCTGAGATCCAGAAGCTGACCGACGACCAGTTAAAAGCCAAGACGGATGAATTCCGCGCACGTTTAGCAAAAGGTGAAGTTCTGGAAAACCTCATTCCTGAGGCTTTCGCTGTAGTTCGTGAATCAAGTAAACGCGTCTTCGGTATGCGTCACTTCGACGTCCAGCTGTTGGGTGGTATGGTTCTGAACGAACGCTGCATCGCGGAAATGCGTACGGGTGAAGGTAAAACCTTGACCGCGACGCTGCCAGCTTACCTGAACGCCCTGAGCGGCAAAGGTGTTCACGTTGTTACCGTCAACGACTACTTGGCGCAGCGTGACGCCGAAAACAACCGTGCACTGTTTGAATTCTTGGGCCTGACCATCGGCATCAACTTGCCAAACATGCCAGCACCGGCCAAGCGCGCTGCTTACGCCGCTGACATCACTTACGGCACAAACAACGAATACGGCTTTGACTACCTGCGCGACAACATGGCTTTCAGCCCTGAAGAGCGCGTTCAGCGTAAACTGCACTACGCACTGGTCGATGAGGTTGACTCAATCTTGATCGACGAAGCGCGTACTCCGCTGATCATCTCCGGCCCGGCCGAAGACAGCTCAGAAATGTACATCCGCGTGAACAAGCTGATCCCTCAGCTGATTCGTCAGGAAAAAGAAGACTCAGACAGCTTCCAAGGTGAAGGTCACTTCTCCGTGGATGAGAAAGCGCGTCAGGTTCACCTGACTGAACGCGGTCTGGTTCTGATTGAAGAAATGCTGATGGAAGCGGGCATCATGGACGACGGCGAGTCCCTGTACTCTCCATCTAACATCATGCTGATGCACCACGTGACCGCGGCACTGCGCGCCCACGTGCTGTTCACCCGTGACGTTGACTACATCGTTAAAGATGGCGAAGTTATCATCGTCGACGAACACACTGGCCGTACCATGCAGGGTCGCCGTTGGTCTGATGGTCTGCATCAGGCAGTTGAAGCCAAAGAAGGCGTCGACATTCAAAACGAAAACCAGACGCTGGCTTCCATCACCTTCCAGAACTACTTCCGTCTGTACGAGAAGCTGGCGGGTATGACCGGTACTGCGGACACCGAAGCATTCGAATTTAGCTCTATCTACAAGCTCGACACCATCGTGGTGCCAACCAACCGCCCAATGGTGCGTAAAGATTTGCCGGATCTGGTCTACATGACTGAAATGGAAAAAATCGGCGCAATCATTGAAGACATCCGTGAGCGTACTGCCAACGGCCAGCCGGTTCTGGTGGGTACTATCTCGATTGAGAAGTCAGAAGTGGTTTCTCGTGAGCTGGATAAAGCAGGCATCGCGCACAGCGTTCTGAACGCCAAATTCCACGCCAAAGAAGCAGATATCGTTGCTCAGGCGGGTCAGCCAAGCGCGGTTACCATCGCAACCAACATGGCCGGTCGTGGTACCGACATCGTGTTGGGTGGTAGCTGGCAGGTTGAGATTGAAAATCTGGGCGAAGAAGTGACTGACGAGCAGAAAGCGCAGATCAAAGCAGCATGGCAAATTCGCCATGACGCGGTTCTGGCTTCTGGTGGTCTGCACATCATTGGTACAGAGCGTCATGAATCTCGCCGTATCGATAACCAGTTGCGTGGTCGTGCAGGTCGTCAGGGTGACGCAGGCTCATCTCGCTTCTACCTGTCGATGGAAGATGCCCTGATGCGTATCTTCGCCTCAGACCGCGTTTCTAACATGATGCGTAAGCTGGGTATGAAGCCGGGCGAAGCCATTGAGCACCCTTGGGTGACCAAGGCGATTGCTAACGCACAGCGTAAAGTTGAAAGCCGTAACTTTGATATTCGTAAGCAACTGCTTGAATATGATGATGTTGCCAGCGATCAGCGTCGTGCTATCTACAGCCAGCGTAACGAATTGCTGGACGTGTCAGACGTGAGCGAAACCATTCGCAGCATCCGCGAAGACGTGTTCAAAAGCACCATCGACAGCTACATTCCACCTCAGTCTCTGGAAGAGATGTGGGATGTTGAAGGTCTGGAACAGCGCCTGAAAAACGATTTCGAGCTGGAAATGCCGATTGCAGAGTGGCTGGACAAAGAGCCAGAGCTGCATGAAGAGACCCTGCGCGAGCGTATTCTGGAAAACGCGATGGAGTCTTACGCGCGTAAAGAAGAAGTGGTTGGCGTTGAGATGATGCGTAACTTTGAGAAAGGCGTGATGTTGCAGACGCTGGACTCACTGTGGAAAGAGCACTTGGCGGCGATGGATTACCTGCGTCAAGGTATCCACTTACGTGGCTACGCGCAGAAAGATCCAAAGCAAGAGTACAAGCGCGAGTCCTTCGCTATGTTCGCCTCTATGCTGGAATCACTGAAATATGAAGTGGTTAGCGTTCTGAGCAAGGTTCAGGTTCGCATGCCAGAAGAAGTTGAAGCAATGGAAGAGCAGCGCCGCGAAGAAGCTGAGCGTCTGGCTCGCCAGCAGCACCTTAGCCATCAGGACCAGACTTCTTTAGAAATCGAAGAAGCCGAGCGTCTGGCATCTGGCTCTCAGGGCGACCGTAAAGTGGGCCGTAACGACCCATGCCCATGTGGTTCAGGTAAGAAATACAAACAGTGCCACGGCCGTTTACAGAAGTAATCTGTTAACCCCGTGAATCTATAAAGTCGAAGGGCGGTTAATCACCGCCCTTTGCTTATTCTCAGCACCTAAGATGAATAAGGATGGAAACATGTCGCTGAAAAGAATCACTATTTCGGTGGGAATTATTCGTAACGCGCAGAAAGAGATCTTCATTACTCAGCGTGATGCTTCCTCACATATGGCTGGGTTCTGGGAGTTTCCGGGCGGTAAAGTCGAGCAGGGCGAAACGCCCGCGCAGGCGGTGATTCGCGAGTTGCAGGAAGAGGCGGGTATTGTGGCTGAAAAGCCGGTGCTGATTAAAAGCCTTGAGCATATCTTCCCGGATCGCGTGATTAACCTGCACTTCCACTTGGTTGAACAGTGGCAGGGCGAGCCGTACGGCAAAGAGGGGCAGCCAATGCGTTGGGTTCCGCAGGCCGAGCTTAAAGTGGAAGATTTCCCACCGGCCAATGAGTCGATTGTTAAAGCCTTAAATAACGGTGAGATTTAACACTCACTAAAGCAAAAAAGGAGCCTAAGGCTCCTTTTTTTATGACTGGCACGCCGGATTAATGAATTTCCTCTTCGCTCCAGTCATCCAGATCATTGATATCGCCTTTGCTTGGAATGCGCTTCTCTTCGTCAGCCCATTCGCCAAGGTCGATAAGCTGGCAGCGTTTGCAGCAGAAAGGTCGATAAGGGCTCTGTTCGCCCCAAACAACGGCTTTGCCGCAGGTCGGGCAGTTAACCTTGGTGATTTCAGGATCCATCTTTACTCCTAACAACAGGCAAGTTCAAAAGTCAGTCTGGCAGGCACTTGACCACGTTCGCTATCGAGTGGCAAGAACCGAATCGCGTAACGGGTTTTGTGACCAGACACTTGCGGATACAGCTGATTTTCCAGAGAGATACGCAATCTCAGCAGGTCTGCGCCTTCGGCATTCTCTTGGAAGAATCCGTTGAGGCTAATTTGGTTTTTGAATGCGCCAGATTGGCGAATCAAATCCAACACCTGAGTCAGCGCATTATTCAGCGGATTCAGGGTGTCGAGCCACTCGCGCACGTCGCTGTCACGGTGTGACTGCGGTAGATGTAGCCAGATATGCAGGGTCGGCAAATCAAAACTACAGCAGCCGCCCGGGATGCTCAGGCGCTGGCGAACCAGTGCCATCAGGCGGTCTTCGCGCAGCGCTTGGCCGATTCGCGGGGCTTTGAACAACACGGCTGCGTTTTGCTTCAGTTCGCTGCGCAGGGCATCTATGCGCGAAAGGTCCACGCCGGGAACATCTTGCCACTGCGATAACTTCTGCTGTTGGCGCTCTAGCTCTTTGAGTAAATCAGTCCTGACTTCTCCACGCTCCAGAACATCCAATAAATCAGACGCAGTGCGGAAAAAAAGTAACGCGGTAGAAATGGACGTGATTTGAGTATTGGCATGCATCTGCTGCAATAAAAACTCAATGCGCAGCCATGTCCGCATTTTTTCATTTAAAGGATGTTCAAAGAGAACGGTAGTTACTACATCACTCATTCTTGTCAATATCCTGTCGGGTCGCTGAAGCCGCCAATTCCAGATAACGGCTATGTAATGAAGCAACACGCGGTTCGAGCGTCTCGGCACCACCGTTGTTATCAATAATGTCATCCGCGCAGTCCAGTCGCTGTTGGCGACTCGCTTGCGCAGACAGAATACTTTGAGCCTGCTGTAGGCTTATACCATCGCGCTGCATGGTTCTGGCTAGCTGCGTCTGTTCACTGACATCCACCACTAACACGCGATCCGCCACGCTATGCAATCCGTTCTCCACCAGCAAAGGCACCACCCACAAGACATAAGGCGTGGTTGCTGTGGCGAAAAGCTGTTTGGTTCGGGCATGAATCAAAGGGTGAAGAAGTTGATTAACCCACTGTTTTTCTTCTGGATTGCTGAAGATTTTTTGTCGCAATGCGCCGCGATTCAGTGAGCCATCATCATGAGCAATCTCTTTGCCAAAGTGATCAATTAAAGCCTGTAATGCCGGTTGGCCAGGTTCAACCACTTGGCGAGCAATGACGTCAGCATCAACGATACTCACGCCGTGGCGGGCGAAGCTGTCGGCGACCGTGCTTTTGCCGCTGCCGATACCTCCGGTCAATGCAACGATATAACTCATGCGTTCACTCTAAAAAGACTGTTGGCTTAAATGATAAAGAGATTATGAGTAAGTGCAAGCCGGGCTGGTCTCGCTTTTGACTCGAGGTTTGGCTTAATTGCAGATTCAAAGTCTGTGATTAAAGTTGTGAAAGCAGTCTTGCCGTTATGGTTTTCCTGCGTATGATAAAACCACTGGAAAGGGTGGCAAACAACCCCGTTTGTACCTTAGCGATCTGTCGCCACGATTTATCGCAACAAACCAGGACATGACCTCATGCGTATTGAAGAAGATTTGAAGTTAGGTTTCAAAGACGTTTTAATCCGGCCAAAACGTTCTACCCTCAAAAGCCGTTCAGAAGTAGAGCTAGAGCGCACTTTCACCTTCAAACATCCCGGTTTCAGCTGGTCTGGCACCCCGAT
This sequence comes from Ewingella americana ATCC 33852, assembly GCF_000735345.1. Lineage (GTDB taxonomy): Bacteria > Pseudomonadota > Gammaproteobacteria > Enterobacterales > Enterobacteriaceae > Ewingella > Ewingella americana. The sequence continues at coordinate 304,262 of NZ_JMPJ01000017.1, forward strand.
TATTGCGGCCAATATGGATACCGTGGGGACTTTCCGTATGGCGCAGGCTCTCGCTTCGTTTGACGTTCTCACCGCGGTTCACAAGCATTACAGCGTTGAGCAATGGAAAGCGTTTGTTGATGCCTCCAATGAATCTGTCTTGCGTCACGTGATGGTTTCCACCGGCACTTCAGAGTCTGATTTCACTAAGCTGAAGCAGATTTTGGCGCTTTCCCCGCTGCTTAAATTTGTGTGTCTTGATGTTGCCAACGGCTATTCCGAGCATTTTGTCTCCTTCTTGCAGCGCGTGCGCGAAGCATGTCCGGACAAAGTAATTTGCGCCGGTAACGTCGTAACGGGCGAAATGGTTGAAGAGCTGATCCTCTCCGGCGCGGATATCGTCAAAGTGGGCATTGGACCCGGCTCCGTCTGCACCACTCGCGTAAAAACTGGCGTCGGCTACCCGCAACTGTCTGCCGTGATTGAATGCGCCGACGCAGCCCACGGCCTTGGCGGCCAAATCGTCAGCGATGGCGGATGTGCCGTTCCGGGCGATGTAGCCAAAGCCTTTGGCGGCGGCGCTGATTTTGTGATGCTTGGCGGTATGCTGGCAGCTCATGACGAGTGCGAAGGCACCGTGGTTGAGGAAGATGGCGAGAAGTTCATGCTGTTCTACGGCATGAGTTCAGAATCAGCCATGAAGCGCCACGTTGGCGGCGTTGCGGAATACCGCGCTGCCGAAGGCAAAACCGTTAAACTGCCTTTGCGCGGCCCGGTGGAAAATACCGTGCGCGACATCCTCGGCGGCTTGCGTTCTGCCTGCACCTATGTGGGGGCTGAGCGCTTGAAAGAGCTGACTAAACGCACCACTTTTATCCGCGTAGCTGAGCAAGAAAACCGTCTTTTCGGCTCTAAATAATACGCTTTTGCACGGCGGCTTTAGCCTGTTGCCGCCGTGTTCTTGCTTCACTCCTGCCGAATCACCCCATAGCCGCCCCCAGTTGGAAGATGGGCAAGTACATCGCTATCACTAATCCTCCCACCAGTACCCCCATGACAACCATCATCAGTGGCTCTATTGACTGCGCCATGCTGTCCGCCAATTGATTTGCCTGCTGGTGATGCCACTGCGCGAGTTTTAATAAGATTTCATCCAGCGACCCGGACTCCTCACCTATATGGATTAATTGTTGGCAGAGGGAGGGGAAAAGGGGCGATTGCCCAAAGGCTTGGTGAAGCGGCGTGCCTAGCGTTATCTGATGTTTTATTTCCAAGATAGCCTGTTCAAACAGCAGGTTAGTTGAAGCCGTTGCCGCCGCCTCAAGGCTGGCGATAAGCGTCAAGCCCGCCTGTTGCGTCATGGCAAGTGTTTGGAATATCTGACCTAAGCAGCTGTCTGCTATGAGGCTTCGGATCAACGGTACGCGCATCAGCAGCTTTTGTTCCCTTCTGCGCCACAGCGCTTCGGGATGATATTTTTTGAAGTAAAAGACGGTGGCAATAATGATGAGAAAAGTAGTTGCCGGACCAAAGCGTATCAATCCCTGTGACGCAAGGATCAATAGGGTAGTAAACCACGGGAGCTGGGCATCAAATGAGGCATAGATTTTAGCAAATTCCGGCAGGACCATGGTTAGCATTAAAATGGTCACCGTACTGGCAATCGCCAATACAATCAGCGGATACCTCAGCGCCTTTTTTACCTTGCGGCTAAGCTCCGCCTGCTTCTCTTGCTGTAATGCAAGTTGTAGGCAGCAGTGGTCAAGCTGCCCGGTCATTTCGCCGATAGCGATAATGCGACGGTAGATGACCGGAAAAACCTGCGGAAACTGCCCAACCATAGCGGAAAGCTGCGTGCCCTCCCGCACGCCGGTAAAGATAGTTTGCAGAATGCATCGCCACGGCGCTTTCGGGTGCTCATTCGCCAGTAGCGTCAAGCTGTTGACCAAGGGCAACCCGGTTTGCAGTAACGTCGCCAATTGCCGGATAAAAGCAATCAGGTCGGCACCTTTCCAATAGGCAGCGCGAACTCGCTGTTGGTACTTCACGCTGACGGGCTGGAGTGCCAGAGTGAACAGTTGTTGATGTACCGAGAGCTCATCCGCCGACAGCAGTTCTCCTGACTGTAAGTTGCCAAGGGCATCAACACCCTCCCAGCGATACAGGTTCAGGCGCTGTGTTGGCGGATGAGCCTCTGTCATGCCGTTTCTCCCTCACCAGACACGCGGTAAAGCTCTTCAAGCGATGTCGTCCCTTGTTGAACCAGCAGCATCCCGGCCTCCATCAGCGTTTTATGCCCCTGAGAACGAGCAATTTTGTTTAGCTCGGCGACGCTGGCACCGTTAACCAGAGCCTGCTGTAGCGCAGGAGTGATGGTTAAAATCTCATAAATACCCGTCCTGCCGTAATAGCCTTGATAGCAGCGTTCACAGCCTCCCGCTATCCACAGTGGCATAGGGCCGGGACGGCCTTTTTCACCATGATCCACGAAAGAGGCGTGGGGTTTTCGGCAGTGTGGGCAGAGCTTGCGGACCAAGCGTTGGGCTATCACCAGTTTTAAACTAGCGGCGATGTGATAGCCCTCGATGCCCATCTGCCCCAAGCGATTAAGGGTTTCGCAGGTCGAATTGGTATGCAGAGTGGAGAGCACCAGATGACCCGTTTGTGCCGCTTTGATAGCGATCTCGGCGGTTTCCTGATCGCGTATCTCGCCCACCATAATGACGTCCGGGTCTTGCCGCAGTAGAGCACGCAGCACGGTCGCGAAGTTTAAATCCGTTTTGGTATTAATCTGGGTCTGATTAATGCCCGTCACGGGGATCTCAACCGGATCCTCGACGCTACAGATATTGCGTTGCACGGCATTCAGATGCCGCAAACCGCCGTACAGCGTGACGGTTTTACCACTGCCAGTAGGGCCGGTGACCAGAATCAGCCCCTGTGGGCACTTCAAGGCATTGATGTAATGGCATAAATCACGCGGCGTGAAGCCCAGTTGATCCAACCCCAAATCTTGCTGAGTTATCTTCAATACACGCAGAACGATTTTTTCACCGTAAAGCGTGGGCAGTGAGGAGATCCGCAGAGAGAAGCGCTGGTTTTGCAGAGTCACCATCAGCTGTCCATCCTGCGGCAATCGCCTTTCAGCCACGTTGAGTTGGCCCATAATTTTGATGCGGGCGCACAGGCTGGCGTTCATGGAAGCCTCTGGTCCGGGGATCTCCTGCAACACTCCATCAATGCGTAGACGAATGCGCAGCGCGTTTTCGCTTGGCTCGAAATGAATATCTGAGGCTCGGCGAAGTATCGCGGTACGCAGCACCTGATTTAAGAAGTTAACCACCGGCGCTTCACTGTCATCCTCCAGTTCATTGCTGCTGGTGGCGAGTATCGACGCGATAGCCGCCGGATCCTCTAACGCCACTTCTTGCTGGCAAGCCGTAGAGCGCTCTATGGCTTGGGTGAAGCGTTCCGCCGCCCAGAATTCAATCTCGATTTTTAAGGCGCAGGCGAATTCGAGCGCCTTTTTAAGCGCATCGGTATCGCTTTCAACTTCATGGCAAGCCACCCTTAAGATTGATTCATTCTTATGTAAAACAATGGCTTTGTAGCGCTGGCAAAGCTTGGTCAGCGCCTCGTCAGTGAGATGAGTAAGGTTCGCTGTTGTCATCATTCGGCCGCCTTAGGCGGTGAGGCAAAGCGGAAGACGCTTTCACAAGCCTGTTTCATCACTGCGTTTTGGGCGTTGGTACAGGTCCTCGTCCAGCTAATGGTGCCGGAAGTCGCGTTGAGTGATGGTGCCATCACGACGCTTAAACCACTTAGCGCCTGTTGGCCGGTGAGGGTGATAACCCCTGCTGCCACGGCAACCTGACTGACATAGCGCGTCGCCGCCGTCGCCGGAATACCTTGAGTGGCGACATTGCACGGGGTGAGGGCGCCCTGATCTATGGCACAAAGTTCAACGCCCGTTTTATAGGGCACCATGGTTTGCAGCATGTCGGTAAGCGCGGCTTTTTGAATGTAGCTTTGGTAAGCCGGGATCCCGATGGCGCTGAGTATCGCGATGATGGCGATGACGACCATCAGTTCGATGAGGGTAAAGCCTTGTTGTCTTAGCTGTTTGTTGCTGACCATTTTCATTTCTCCTTAATATTGATGGCTCAAGTTCGGGCCTCCATCGCCCTTGGTCAGCAACTTAGCGATTAATATTTTCCGCTGCCATGCCCGTTGAACGGCTCTCCGCGACACCTCGAGAAATAAAAATGAGCGCATGTAAAAGCCCGCAAAGATTGCGGCATGTCTCGCAGTGTTGAAGGTTGGGGTCAGAAGAAATCTGTATGGCAAGAAATAAGGTGGTAGAAGAGAAGGCAGGGAGAGAAATGCCCCCTGATGGCAGAGGGCAGGGTATCAATGAGGAGTTAGCTAAAGCGCATGGAGAGGTCCATGGCGCGAATATGCTTGGTTAAAGCACCGACGGAGATGTAGTCGACACCCGTCTCGGCGAATTCGCGCAGGGTTTTGTCCGTGACGTTGCCAGACACTTCGAGCTGCGCCCGTTTGTTGGTGAGGGCCACGGCTTCGCGCATCATCGGCACGGTGAAGTTGTCGAGCATGATGATGTCTGCTCCAGCGTCCAGAGCCTGTTGCAGCTCATCCAGAGTCTCGACTTCAACCTCTACTGGTACGCTAGCGTGGATCTGCTGGGCTTTGGCGACGGCGGCTTTTATCGAACCGCTGGCAATAATGTGGTTTTCTTTAATCAGAAATGCATCGGCCAGACCCAAACGGTGGTTGCTGCCGCCGCCGCAAAGCACGGCATATTTCAGCGCGGTGCGCAGGCCCGGCAGGGTTTTACGGGTGTCTAGCAGACGGGTTTGAGTGCCTTCGAGCAGCTTCACGTAATGGCTGACTTCGGTGGCTACGCCCGATAAGGTTTGCACGAAGTTCAATGCGGTACGCTCGCCGGTTAGCAGCACGCGCGCAGACCCGAAAAGCTCACAAAGCGTTTGATTCTCAACTACTTTGTCGCCGTCCTGCACCTTCCATGAGATGGTGACCGCGCCGTTGCTCAGTTGGTTGAACACTTCATCAAGCCATTTCTGGCCACAAAAAATGCCAGCTTCTCGGGTAATAATTGTCGCCTTAGCGAGAGTCTTTTCATCGAGAAGTTGGGCAGTCAGATCGTTATTGGCGTTGGCCTCACCACCGAGGTCTTCACCCAGTGCCTGAGTCACTGATGCAGGGATATCATTTTGAATACGTTCGAGTAACAGCGCCCGGCGACTTTCAAGGCTGTAGCTGCGGGTAGACATACAAATACTCCGAAATGGCGGCTAAGGGAGAGAAAAAAACATGCTACCCTGTTGCCGTAATAAGTACCACCAAAGCCCACCGTTGAGGTCCTTGATGCAGTTAGAAAATGGCTGGATTACCGAAGCTCGAAAGGTAATTTCCCCGCACTTTGATCTTCGCCCTGAAGATGAAATTCCTTCGCTGCTGGTTATTCATAACATCAGCCTGCCGCCCGGCCAGTTTGGCGGCCCCTATATCGATCAGCTGTTTACCGGCACGCTGGACCCCAACGAGCACCCTTATTTTGCCGATATCCACCACTTGCGCGTTGCGGCGCACTGCCTGATCCGCCGTGATGGCGAGGTGGTGCAGTATGTGCCTTTCGACAAACGTGCATGGCATGCTGGCGTTTCGGTGTGGCAGGGAAGGGAGCGCTGTAACGACTTTTCAATTGGTATTGAGCTGGAAGGGACGGATTCCGACCCCTTTACCGAGGCGCAATATCAAAGCCTGATTTCAGTTAGTGAGTTGTTAATTAAGCACTATCCTATTAGTGTTGATAGCATCACTGGTCACAGTGACATCGCCCCCGGCCGCAAAACGGACCCCGGCCCTGAGTTTCAGTGGGAGCACTATTTGTCATCATTAGGGCAACATCAGGTTAACGAGAGCGACAGGGACTGACGTAAACTACGGCGTAATGGATGGGCTATTTTCCGCCCTTGACGTGCAACAGAGAGAGTAATTACCGATGACGTTATTTACCTTATTGTTGGTGCTGGCTTGGGAGCGCCTGTTCAAATTGGGCGAGCACTGGCAGTTAGATCATCGTTTCGAAGTGATTTTCCGTCGCGGGCACAATGCCAGCCTGACGAAAACTCTGGCGATTGCCATTGTCTGGATGGCCCTGCTATGGCTGGTACTGCGGGCGTTTCACGGTTTCTTCTTCGGCGTGCCTTCTTTAATTCTTTGGGTGGTGATTTGCCTGTTCTGCATCGGCGCGGGTATTAAGCGCAAGCATTACCGTGCCTATCTCAAGGCAGCGCGTCAGGGGGATGCTAACGCTTGTTCGGCTATGGCCGAGGAGCTAGCCCTTATCCACGGTTTACCGGTTGATTGTACTGAAGAAGTTCGACTAAGAGAGCTGCAAAATGCGCTGTTGTGGATTAACTTCCGCTACTACTTGGCGCCGCTGTTTTGGTTCGTGGTCTTCGGCCCTTATGGCCCAATTGCGCTGGGTGGCTATGCCGTTTTGCGTGGTTATCAAACTTGGCTGGCGCGTCATACCACGCCGATGAAACGTTCACAGTCCGGGGTTGATGCCTTGCTGCATGTTCTGGATTGGATCCCTGTTCGTCTGGCTGGCGTGGCTTATGCGTTGCTGGGACACGGCGAGAAAGCGCTGCCAGCGTGGTTTGCATCTCTGGGCGATATCCACACTTCGCAATATCAGGTTTTGACCAATCTGGCACAGTTCTCATTGGCGCGTGACCCCCATACTGACCCAGTTCAGACGCCGCGTGCTGCGGTTTCTCTGGCGCGAAAAGTCACCATGATTATTCTGGTGGTGGTCGCGGTGCTGACCATCTACGGCACTTTGGTTTAAGTTCGATTCCATTCCAGCCAATCTTTTCCCGACAATAAAAAAGCCCGGTTATTCACCGGGCTTTTTACTTTTAACATTTATAGGCAAAAAAGCTTGGAAGTAAGAAAGCTTACTTGGCCGTCGCGTTAACTGCTTTGGTGTTTTTGCTTTTCAGCAGGTAACCCACAGCCAGAATGGCAATCCACACTGGGATCAGCCATACGGAGATCGCCATGCCCGGGGTGATAGCCATAATCACCAGAATCGCCGCCATAAACAGCAGGCAGATGTAGTTACCGACGGGGTAGAGCAGTGCTTTGAACTTCGGCTCCACGCCTTCTTTGCGTTTAGCTTGGCGGAACTTGATGTGCGCCAGGCTAATCATCGCCCAGTTGATCACCAGTGCAGAGACCACCAGAGCCATCAGCAGGCCAAAGGCTTCGCCCGGCATCAGGTAGTTAATCAGCACGCAAAGCGCAGTAGTCGTAGCCGATACCAGAATGGATGCCACTGGCACACCGCGTTTATCAACATTGAGCAAGGCTTTTGGCGCATTACCCTGTTGAGCAAGGCCGAACAGCATGCGGCTGTTGCAGTAAACGCAGCTGTTATAGACCGACAGCGCCGCCGTCAGGATAACCACGTTCAGGGCATTGGCTACCAGCGCATCGCCCAGCTCGTGGAAAATCAGCACGAACGGGCTGGTGTCTGGCCCTACGCGAGTCCAAGGCATCAGCGACAGAAGAACCGCCAGCGAACCCACATAGAAAATCAGGATGCGGTAGATAACCTGATTGGTGGCTTTTGGAATGCTGACCTCTGGGTTATCGGCTTCAGCCGCGGTGATACCCACCAGCTCAAGGCCGCCAAACGAGAACATAATGATGGCCATCATCATGACCAGCCCGGTCATGCCGTGAGGCAGGAACCCGCCTTGCTCCCACAGGTTACGCACGGTGGCCTGCGGGCCCGCGGTGTCGCTGAACAGTAACCAGCCGCCGAACAGGATCATGGCAACAACCGCCACAACCTTGATGATTGCGAACCAGAATTCCATTTCACCAAACACTTTCACGTTGGTGAGGTTGATGGCGTTAATCAGCACGAAGAAGGCCGCAGCAGAGGCCCAGGTTGGGATCTCCGGCCACCAGAATTGAATGTATTTACCGACCGCGGTCAATTCTGCCATGGCAACCAGGATATAGAGCACCCAGTAGTTCCAGCCAGACGCGAAGCCAGCAAAACCACCCCAATATTTATAGGCAAAATGGCTAAATGAGCCTGCTACGGGCTCTTCCACGACCATCTCACCCAGCTGTCGCATAATCAAAAATGCTATAAATCCAGCGATAATATAGCCAAGGATAATTCCCGGGCCCGCGGATTGGATAACGGAGGCGCTGCCCAGAAACAGGCCTGTACCGACAGCCCCGCCCAGCGCAATCAACTGAATGTGGCGGTTTTTTAACCCGCGCTTCAGCTCATCGCCGTGTTGTCGATCATCCATCTACTGATCCTCTGTGTTTGGGTAAACCCCATACAAATCTGCACGTTAAGCAAGTTGTAAGGCGATGATTACAGTTATTGTATCTTTTTATTTACGGCTGTCATGAGGCAAAAAACCAGCACGAACTACCGTTGGGGGAAGAATAGTGCTATGCGCGACAGTTTGCACCTGCTTTATGCAGCATTTGAATAACTCATAAGCAAATAATGTGGAAAATTGTCTCAGATCTAAGAAATGTGATCGCGACCCGAGCAAAAAATAGAAATGCTAAATATTTGTTAAAATGTGCGAGCCTTGCTCATTTGCGGGGTGACCATATGGACACAAGGTGAATACTTTGTTACTTTACGGCCACGTTTTTTAAATTGGTATTACCAATTTACTCCGTGCACTCACAGATGTGCTACTCGCAGATTGCTATTCGTAGAGACCGTCACATGGCTTACAGCAAAATTCGACAACCTAAGTTGTCAGATGTGATCGAGCAGCAACTTGAGTTCCTAATACTTGAAGGGACGCTACGTCCGGGTGAGAAACTTCTCCCTGAGCGTGAACTGGCAAAGCAGTTTGATGTTTCGCGTCCTTCTCTAAGAGAAGCAATCCAAAGTCTTGAAGCCAAAGGGTTGCTTCTACGCCGCCAGGGTGGTGGCACTTTCGTGCAGAGTAATCTCTGGCAGAGCGTGAGTGACCCACTGGCAGAATTACTCGCCGACCATCCTGAGTCACAATTTGATCTCCTTGAAACTCGTCATGCACTAGAAGGCATTGGGGCTTATTACGCCGCGCTTCGTGGCACAGATGACGATTTACAACGCATCCGCGACTGCCATGTATTGATTCAGGTTGCGCAGGATAGCGGAGACTTGGACGCCGAAGCTGACGCCGTTATGCAGTATCAAGTGGCTGTCACAGAAGCCGCGCATAATGTGGTGCTGCTGCATTTGCTCCGCTGTATGGGGCCAATGCTGGAGAAAAACGTTCGACAGAATTTTGAATTGCTCTATGCGCGCCGGGAAATGCTGGCGGTGGTGAGCAAGCATCGCGCTGGGATTTTCGAGGCGATAGTGGCACGCGAACCGGAAAAAGCGCGTGAAGCATCACACCGTCACCTGGCGTTTATTGAGGAAGTAATGCTGGATGTCAGCCGGGAGCGCAGTCGTCGCGACCGGTCTTTACGTCGACTACAGCAACGCAAGGAAGAAAACTAGTCCACCAGGACCAACGTTGACGTTCTTATTTTGAGAACTGCGGCAACTAAACTGACGGGCCTGTCTTCGTGTGCTTTGAGTGGCATACATTTTCTGCACCAACACCAGAGCGCAGGAAGACAGGCTCCAGATAAACCAACGTATTAGATACAGATAAGGAAAAGCACCATGTCAGAACGTGTAAATAATGACGTGGATCCGATCGAAACTCGCGACTGGCTACAAGCGATCGAATCGGTCATCCGTGAAGAGGGTGTTGAGCGTGCACAGTTCCTGCTTGATCAGGTTCTGAATGAAGCACGTAAAGGCGGCGTAAGCGTCGCAGCTGGTGCTGCCAGCCGTAATTATGTCAACACCATCGCTGTTGAAGACGAACCTGAGTATCCGGGTAACCTGGAGCTGGAACGCAACATTCGTACTGCTATCCGCTGGAACGCGATCATGACCGTTCTGCGTGCGTCTAAAAAAGACTTGGATCTCGGCGGCCACATGTCCTCCTTCCAGTCTTCAGCAGCTATTTACGAAGTGTGCTTCAACCATTTCTTCCGTGCTCGCAATGAGAACGATGGCGGCGACTTGGTGTACTTCCAAGGCCACATCTCCCCAGGCGTGTACGCGCGTGCTTTCCTTGAAGGCCGCCTGACCGAAGACCAGATGAACAATTTCCGTCAGGAAGTTCACGGTAAAGGTCTCTCTTCTTATCCGCACCCTAAACTGATGCCTGAGTTCTGGCAGTTCCCGACCGTTTCCATGGGTCTGGGTCCAATCGGTGCTATCTATCAAGCTAAGTTCCTGAAATATCTTGAACACCGTGGTCTGAAAGACACCTCCGCGCAGCGCGTTTACGCGTTCCTCGGCGACGGTGAGATGGATGAGCCAGAATCTAAAGGTGCGATCACTATCGCTACCCGTGAGAAGCTGGACAACCTGTGCTTCATCATTAACTGTAACTTGCAGCGCCTTGATGGCCCGGTTACCGGTAATGGCAAAATCATCAACGAACTGGAAGGCATCTTCGCGGGCGCTGGCTGGAACGTGATCAAAGTGATTTGGGGCAACCGTTGGGATGCGCTGCTGCGTAAAGACACCTCCGGTAAACTGATCCAACTGATGAACGAAACCGTTGATGGTGACTACCAGACCTTCAAGTCTCGTGACGGTAAATACGTTCGTGAGCACTTCTTCGGCCGTTACCCAGAAACCGCTGAGTTGGTTAAAGACATGACCGACGATGAGATCTGGGCACTGAACCGTGGTGGTCATGATCCGAAGAAAGTCTTTGCTGCACTGAACAAAGCGCAGAACACCAAAGGCCAGCCAACTGTTATCCTTGCTCACACCATTAAAGGTTACGGCATGGGCGAATCAGCAGAAGGCAAAAACATCGCTCACCAGGTTAAGAAAATGAACTTGGACGGCGTGCGTTACATCCGTGACCGTTTCAGCGTGCCAGTGACCGATGAAAATCTGGAAAAACTGCCATACATTCAGCTGGAAAAAGATTCTGCAGAGTACAAATACCTGCACGAACGTCGTCAGGCGCTAAAAGGCTACCTGCCAACGCGTCTGCCTAACTTCACTCAGAAACTTGAGCTGCCGAAACTGGAAGACTTCTCTCAGCTGCTGGAAGAGCAGAAGAAAGAAATTTCTACCACTATCGCCTTCGTTCGTGCTCTGAACGTGATGCTGAAAAACGACTCCATCAAAGACCGTCTGGTACCGATCATCGCTGATGAAGCGCGTACTTTTGGTATGGAAGGTCTGTTCCGTCAGATTGGTATTTACAGCCCGAACGGTCAGCAATACACCCCGCAAGACCGTGAGCAGGTTGCTTACTATAAAGAAGACGAGAAAGGTCAGATCCTGCAGGAAGGTATCAACGAACTGGGCGCAGCATCTTCATGGCTGGCCGCAGCGACTTCTTACAGCACCAATGATCTGCCAATGATCCCGTTCTACATCTACTACTCCATGTTCGGTTTCCAACGTATCGGCGACCTGTGCTGGGCAGCGGGTGACCAACAGGCTCGTGGCTTCTTGGTCGGTGGTACTTCTGGTCGTACAACGCTTAACGGCGAAGGCTTGCAGCACGAAGATGGTCACAGCCACATTCAGTCTCTGACTATCCCTAACTGTATTTCTTACGACCCAGCTTACGCTTACGAAGTTGCAGTCATCATGCATGACGGCCTGACTCGTATGTACGGCGAAGCGCAAGAGAACATCTATTACTACATCACTACGCTGAACGAAAACTACCACATGCCAGCCATGCCAGAAGGCGCGGAAGAAGGCATCCGTAAAGGTATCTACAAGTTAGAAACCGTGGAAGGTAGCAAAGGTAAAGTGCAGCTGATGAGCTCCGGTTCTATCCTGCGTCACGTTCGTGAAGCGGCACAGATCCTGGCGAATGACTACGGCGTAGGTTCTGACGTTTATAGCGTAACTTCCTTCACCGAGCTGGCTCGTGATGGTCAAGACTGTGAGCGCTGGAACATGCTGCACCCAACTGAGGCACCACGTGTTCCTTATGTTGCTCAGGTGATGAACGATGCACCGGTAGTAGCTTCTACTGACTACATGAAGCTGTTCGCCGAGCAGATCCGTAACTTCGTTCCTGCCAGCGATTTCCGCGTACTGGGCACCGACGGCTTCGGTCGTTCTGACAGCCGCGAAAACCTGCGTCACCACTTCGAAATTGATGCTTCCTACGTTGTGGTTGCTGCGCTGGGCGAACTGGCCAAACGTGGCGAGATCGATGTGAAGGTTGTGGCTGAGGCCATTACCAAGTTCGGCATCGATGCTGACAAAGTTAACCCGCGTCTGGCATAAGAGGTAAAGACAGATGGCTATTGAAATTAACGTACCTGATATCGGTGCAGATGCAGTTGAAGTCACCGAAATTATGGTGAAGGTCGGCGATAAAGTTGAAGCTGAACAGTCGCTGATCACCGTTGAAGGCGACAAGGCTTCAATGGAAGTTCCTTCACCACAAGCGGGTGTTGTGAAAGAGATTAAAGTGGCAGTGGGCGACTCGGTTGAGACCGGCAAACTGATCATGATCTTCGACTCCGCTGAAGGTGCTGCTGATGCAGCACCTGCTAAAGCCGAAGAGAAAGCTGCACCTAAAACTGAAGAGAAACCAACTGCTGCGGCTTCTAGCGAAAGCAAAGAAGTCAGCGTACCGGACATCGGTGGTGACGAAGTTGAAGTTACCGAGATCATGGTTAAAGTTGGCGACAAAGTTGAAGCAGAACAGTCCCTGATCACCGTTGAAGGCGACAAAGCCTCAATGGAAGTTCCGGCTCCGTTCGCGGGTACCGTGAAAGAGATCAAAATCGCTGCGGGCGACAAAGTCAGCACCGGCTCTCTGATCATGGTGTTCGAAGTTGCAGGTTCTGGTTCAGCGGCTCCGGCCAAAGAAGAAGCCAAATCTGAAGCCGCACCGGCAGCCCCAGCGGCGTCGGGCAGCAAAGAAGTTAACGTGCCAGATATCGGCGGCGACGAAGTTGAAGTCACTGAAATCATGGTTAAAGTGGGCGACAAAGTCACCGCTGAGCAGTCTCTGATCACCGTTGAAGGCGACAAAGCTTCAATGGAAGTTCCGGCTCCGTTCGCGGGTACCGTGAAAGAGATCAAAATCGCTGCGGGCGACAAAGTCAGCACCGGCTCCCTGATCATGGTCTTCGAAGTAGAAGGCGCTGCTCCAGCTCCTGCTGCTAAGAAAGAAGAAGCTGCTGCACCTGCTAAGCAAGAACAGAAAGCCGCTGCGCCTGCCGCTAAAGCAGAAAGCAAAGGCGAGTTTGCTGAGAACGATGCTTACGTTCACGCGACTCCGGTTATTCGTCGCCTGGCGCGCGAATTCGGTGTGAATCTGGCGAAAGTGAAGGGCACGGGTCGTAAGGGCCGTATCCTGCGCGAAGACGTGCAGACTTACGTGAAAGAAGCCGTGAAACGCGCTGAAGCTGCACCTGCTGCAGCAACTGGCGGCGGTCTGCCGGGCATGCTGCCATGGCCGAAAGTCGACTTCAGCAAGTTTGGTGAAATCGAAGAAGTTGAATTGGGTCGTATCCAGAAAATCTCTGGTGCTAACCTGAGCCGTAACTGGGTGATGATCCCGCACGTAACGCACTTCGACAAAACCGATATCACCGAGCTGGAAGCTTTCCGTAAACAGCAGAATGACGAAGCGGCGAAACGCAAACTGGATGTGAAATTCACCCCAGTGGTCTTCATCATGAAAGCCGTTGCAGCTGCTCTTGAGCAGATGCCTCGCTTCAACAGTTCTCTGTCCGAAGATGGTCAGAAGCTGACGCTGAAAAAATACATCAATATCGGTGTTGCGGTTGATACGCCTAACGGCCTGGTTGTTCCAGTCTTCAAAGACGTGAACAAGAAAGGTATCGCTGAGCTGTCCCGTGAACTGATGGCTATCTCCAAGAAAGCGCGTGACGGTAAGCTGACTGCTGGCGAAATGCAGGGCGGTTGCTTCACCATCTCTAGCCTTGGTGGTATCGGGACGACCCACTTCGCGCCAATCGTCAATGCGCCAGAAGTGGCGATCCTCGGTGTCTCCAAGTCCGCGATGGAGCCAGTCTGGAACGGTAAAGAGTTCACACCGCGCCTGATGATGCCAATGTCGCTCTCCTTCGACCACCGTGTTATCGACGGTGCGGATGGTGCGCGCTTCATTACCATCATTAACAACGTGTTGTCTGACATTCGCCGCTTGGTGATGTAAGCCAAAAAAGCCGGCCAAACGGCCGGCTTTTTTCTGCTAATCTCGCCATGCTGTTGGGGATTATCAGTAGCAAAGCACAAATCGTATGCCGTTTGTTGTTTCAAATTTGTTAACAATTTTGTAAACTGCGGGCGATAGAACGACCCGGTGGATGATGGGCGTTGCGACACAAAATAAGACGTCTGACCCGCCGGACAAACAATTAAGAGGTCATGATGAGTACTGAAATTAAAACTCAGGTCGTGGTACTTGGGGCGGGCCCTGCGGGCTATTCTGCTGCTTTCCGTTGCGCTGATTTAGGTCTTGAGACAGTTCTGGTTGAACGTTATTCCACCCTTGGTGGCGTGTGTCTGAACGTTGGCTGTATCCCTTCAAAAGCCCTGCTGCACGTGGCGAAAGTCATCTCCGAAGCTAAAGCTTTGGAAGAGCACGGTATTATTTTCGGCGAGCCGAAAACTGACATCGACAAAGTGCGTGTCTGGAAAGAAAAAGTCATCAACCAACTGACCGGTGGTCTTGCTGGTATGGCGAAAGGCCGTAAAGTCAAAGTCGTGAACGGCTTGGGCAAATTTACTGGCGCGAATACTCTGGTTGTTGAAGGCGAAAACGGTGCGACCACCATCAACTTCGACAATGCCATCATTGCGGCGGGTTCCCGTCCAATCACTCTGCCATTTATTCCACATGATGACCCACGCGTTTGGGACTCAACGGATGCGCTTGAGCTGAAAACCGTCCCAGAGCGTCTGCTGGTGATGGGCGGCGGTATCATCGGTCTGGAAATGGGTACCGTTTACCACGCGCTCGGTTCAAAAATCGACGTAGTGGAAATGTTCGATCAGGTTATCCCTGCGGCTGACAAAGACGTTGTTAAAGTCTTTACCAAGAAAATCAGCAAGCAATTCAACCTGATGCTGGAAACCAAAGTTACCGCGGTTGAAGCCAAAGAAGACGGCATCTACGTGACAATGGAAGGCAAGAAAGCGCCAGCAGAACCACAGCGTTATGACGCAGTGCTGGTGGCTATCGGCCGCGTTCCAAACGGCAAATCGCTGGAAGCTGGCGCAGCAGGCGTTGAAGTTGACGACCGTGGCTTCATCCACGTCGACAAACAAATGCGCACCAACGTGCCACACATCTTTGCTATCGGCGACATCGTCGGTCAGCCAATGCTGGCACACAAAGGTGTCCACGAAGGCCACGTTGCTGCGGAAGTTATCTCCGGCAAGAAACATTACTTCGACCCGAAAGTTATTCCATCAATCGCTTACACTGAGCCAGAAGTTGCTTGGGTGGGTCTGACTGAGAAAGAAGCGAAAGAGAAAGGCATCAGCTACGAAACCGCCACCTTCCCGTGGGCTGCTTCTGGCCGTGCTATCGCTTCCGACTGCGCAGACGGTATGACCAAACTGATCTTCGACAAAGAATCTCACCGCGTGATCGGTGGTGCTATTGTCGGTACTAACGGCGGCGAGCTGTTGGGCGAAATCGGTCTGGCGATTGAAATGGGTTGTGATGCAGAAGATATCGCGCTGACCATCCATGCTCACCCGACTCTGCACGAGTCCGTGGGTCTGGCAGCAGAAATCTACGAAGGCAGCATCACTGACCTGCCGAACCCTAAAGCGAAAAAGAAATAATTTAAGCTTTAGAGTTTGAACAAACGGCGCTGAAAGGCGCCGTTTTTTTATGCGCGCAGTTTGTCTTTAGGATTGCTTTTCACTGGATTGCTGGTCAATATTCCATCGCTCTGTGGCGCTTACTTATGTTGAAGTAAGGATTTCTACGGTGCCTGCTAACACCTAGGGAATACAAATCAACCGCCTTTTCGGCGGTTTTTTTGTGCGTGCTATATTTCCCAAACCCCGCCTTTAATCCCTTGTTAATCTAAGCCTATTATGCTGTTCTAGTGCGCGGCAAGAGGGCGCGCAGTCGATCCGTCTGTGCTCAACGATTCAGCAAAGATTTAATGTTGCTTTTATGTGAACGAATTAACAAGCGAGATAAATCCTGCTATGCTGCCTCGGCGCAAAGGGCCACTGTGCTTAGGTTCAAGGACTTGTTATGACGACAAAGAAATCAACATACCCGCAGTGTCCCGATTCATCAGGCAAATTGAAATCCCCTGTCCCTACAGGCATGACACGGTTCTGATGATGGAAGCCAGGCATAATAAATGACAATGAGAGCGAGGAGAAAGTCGTGCTAGAAGAATACCGTAAGCACGTAGCCGAGCGTGCTGCTGAGGGCATCGTCCCTAAGCCACTTGATGCTTCACAGATGGCAGCGTTGGTTGAGTCCCTGAAAAATCCGCCGAAAGGCGAAGAAGAAACTCTGTTAGACCTGCTGATTAATCGTGTACCGCCAGGCGTTGATGAAGCCGCCTATGTTAAAGCCGGATTCCTGGCTGCCGTCGCCAAAGGCGAAACAACCTCCCCGTTGGTTACCCCTGAAAAAGCCATTGAACTGCTGGGCACCATGCAGGGCGGCTACAACATTCACCCGCTGATCGACGCACTTGAAGATGCCAAACTGGCACCTATCGCTGCTAAAGCGCTGTCCCATACTCTGCTGATGTTCGACAACTTCTACGATGTGGAAGAGAAAGCGCAGGCAGGTAATGAGCACGCTAAAAAGATTCTTCAGTCCTGGGCTGATGCGGAATGGTACCTGTCTCGTCCAAAACTGGCCGAGAAAATCACCGTTACCGTTTTCAAAGTCACGGGCGAAACCAACACTGACGATTTGTCGCCTGCTCCGGATGCCTGGTCCCGTCCAGATATCCCTCTGCACGCGTTGGCTATGCTGAAAAACGAACGCGAAGGCATCGTGCCTGACGCGCCGGGCAGCGTAGGTCCAATTAAACAGATCGAAGAACTGAACAAAAAAGGCTTCCCGCTGGCTTACGTGGGTGACGTAGTCGGTACTGGCTCTTCCCGTAAATCTGCAACCAACTCCGTGTTGTGGTTCATGGGCGACGACATCCCATTCGTGCCGAACAAGCGCGGCGGCGGTGTGGTGCTGGGTGGCAAAATCGCACCAATCTTCTTCAACACCATGGAAGATGCTGGCGCACTGCCAATCGAAGTGGACGTTTCTGATCTGAATATGGGCGATGTTATCGACATCTTCCCGTACCTCGGCGAAGTGCGTAACCACGACACTGGCGAAGTCATTGCTAAGTTCGAACTTAAAACTGACGTCTTGCTGGACGAAGTTCGCGCCGGTGGCCGTATTCCATTGATCATCGGCCGTGGCTTAACCACCAAAGCCCGTGAATCACTGAAACTGCCAACAAGCGACGTGTTCCGCATCGCCAAGCCTGTTGCTAAGAGCGACAAAGGCTTCTCGCTGGCACAGAAAATGGTTGGCCGCGCCTGTGGCGTTGCCGGTATTCGCCCGGGTGAATACTGCGAACCTAAGATGACCTCCGTAGGCTCTCAGGACACCACCGGTCCAATGACCCGTGATGAGCTGAAAGACTTGGCCTGCTTGGGCTTCTCTGCTGATTTAGTGATGCAGTCTTTCTGTCACACCGCCGCTTATCCTAAGCCGGTTGACGTGACGACTCACCACACTCTGCCAGACTTCATCATGAACCGCGGCGGTGTTTCACTGCGTCCGGGTGACGGTATCATCCACTCATGGCTGAACCGTATGCTGTTGCCAGACACCGTCGGCACCGGCGGCGACTCACACACTCGCTTCCCAATCGGCATCTCCTTCCCGGCAGGTTCCGGGCTGGTGGCCTTTGCGGCAGCAACCGGCGTGATGCCTCTTGATATGCCAGAATCCGTTCTGGTGCGTTTCAAAGGTAAGATGCAACCGGGAATCACCCTGCGTGATCTGGTTCATGCGATCCCTTACTACGCGATTCAAGAAGGTCATCTGACCGTTGAGAAGAAAGGGAAGAAGAACCTGTTCTCAGGCCGTATTCTGGAAATCGAAGGTCTGCCAGAGCTGAAAGTAGAACAAGCCTTTGAACTGGCGGATGCGTCCGCAGAGCGTTCTGCGGCGGGTTGTACGATCAAACTGGATCAGGCACCGATCAAAGAGTACCTGAGCTCTAACATCGTGCTGCTGAAGTGGATGATCTCTGAAGGTTACGGCGATCGTCGTACCATCGAGCGCCGCATCAAAGGCATGGAAGAGTGGCTGGCGAATCCAAACCTGCTCGAAGCCGATGCTGACGCGGAATACGCGGCAGTGATTGAAATCGATCTGGCTGAGATCAAAGAGCCAATTCTTTGTGCGCCAAACGACCCGGACGACGCTCGTCTGCTTTCCTCTGTGCAGAACAGCAAAATTGATGAAGTGTTCATCGGTTCTTGCATGACCAACATCGGTCACTTCCGCGCAGCAGGTAAACTGCTCGACAGCCATAAAGGCGCGTTGCCAACGCGTCTGTGGGTTGCTCCACCGACCAAAATGGATGCGGCTCAGCTGACAGAAGAGGGCTATTACAGCGTCTTCGGTAAGAGCGGTGCGCGGGTTGAAATTCCTGGCTGTTCACTGTGCATGGGTAACCAAGCGCGCGTGGCCGACGGTTCTACCGTGGTTTCAACCTCTACCCGTAACTTCCCGAACCGTCTGGGTAATGGTGCAAACGTCTATCTGGCCTCGGCAGAGCTGGCCGCGGTGGCTTCCCTGCTGGGTCGCTTGCCAACGCCTGAAGAGTATCTGGGCTATATGGCCGAAGTAGACAAGACGGCGGTAGACACTTACCGTTATCTGAACTTCGACAAGCTGAGTGAATATACTGACAAAGCTGACGGCGTAATCTTCCAAACCGCAGTCTAAATCGTTATATTCTGACCATTGTTGAAAGGGGAGCCTCGGCTCCCCTTTTTGTTATGAATTTTTCAGAGGACTCAACCATGGACTACGATTTTTTGCGTGATATCACCGGTGAGGTCAAAGTTCGTTTTTCAATGGGGCATGAGGTTCTGGGCCACTGGCTGAATGAAGAAGTCAAAGGCGACTTGAGCGTGCTGGATAAAGTCGAAGCAGCCCTCGCCGAGCTAAAAGGCAGCGAGCGCCAGTGCCAGATTGAAGGCCACGAATACACGCTGCTGCTGGCCGACGATGAAGTGATGATCCGCGCCAACCAGCTCGGTTTTGAAGGCGACGAGATGGAAGAGGGCATGAGCTACTACGATGAAGAGAGTTTGGCGTTTTGCGGCGTCGAGGACTTTCTGCAAGTCCTCGAAAAGTACCGTTCTTTCGTCACCACCTACCGCTAAGCCGTTACTTGCCGCGCGACGCGCTCCAGCAAAGCAGTGAACCCGCCACTACCATGCCGACGCCCGGCCAGAAACTGGCTCCCGGCAAGGTGTGCAGCCACAATCCCGCGATAAAAATAGCCGACAACGGCGTGAAATAGGAGAGTGCCGCAACCAGCGTGGCATTGCCTTTTTTCATCGCGATGTCCCAGCACTGATAGGAAATCGCGGTGATCGCGCCCATTACCAGTAACTCGGTGACGGCCGGCCACGTCATTCTGATTCGGGTGGAAGAGTAGTTGAAGTAGAGCGCCCACAGCACCGCGCCGGTGGCCAGCAAGAACAGCGGCAGCACGCCAGCCCCTTTGCTAAACACCCGCACCAGATTGGAGTAAAGCGCCCAAGAGAGCGCCGCGCCGAGCGCCAGCGCATAAGCCACCGGGTTGCTGCGCACATTGCGCATCAGCTGGTGGATATCCAAACCGTGCCCGCCGCTAATAGCCCACAGCACGCCAACAAAGGCTAACACCGCGCCCGGCCACATCCACCAACGCACTTTTAGTTTCAGCAACGGCACGGCGAACAGCAGCGTCAGGCTGGGCCACAAATAGTTAATCAGGCCAAGTTCCAAGGTTTGCTGGCGGCTATGAGCCAGACCAATCGCCAGCGAGAACGACACCATATAGAAGACGAACAGCAGGCCGCAGATAATCAGATAAGCCGCCGATTGCCCGCGCAGCGTCGGTCGGCTGCTGGCCATCCACACCATAATTCCACTCACGGTATAAATAGAGGCTGCAGCGCCAAATGGCCCAAGGGCTTCGGCCAAGCTGCGAGTCAGAGCAACGCTCATGCTCCACAATACAATCGCAATAACACCAAACAGCGTCGCAAAACGATCCATGGATGAGGTCTGAGTCAGGGAAAGGGATACCCAAGATAAGCGATTGTTGCGACTAAGCAAATATGAAGAATCTCAATCCCCTTCATCAAAGCAATTCCTGATGAAGGGGATTGAGAGGTGGGGATCAGAAGTAGTAACCGAACTCTAAGCCAAGCGTCGAAGTGGTGGTGGCTGGCTGGTAGTAGCCAACGTCTTGGCCATCGAGCTTGCCCTGCTTGTCATCCGATTTACCGTATTTCTGGTGAACATAGGACGCCTTCACAAACAGGTCTTTGTTGATATTCCACGTCAGACTGGTGAATGGCGACAGGCGCGATTTCGGCTCCAGCCACACGCCGCCCTGATTGCTGTGGGTCCAAGTTTTAATCGGATACAACGCGCCGCCTTCAAGGCTCAGGCGTGACTCGCTGGTCATCTGCCAGTTAGCACCCAAAGAGGCTTTGGCATAAGGCTGAAGCGTGACCTCGAGTGCGCTGTACTGGCGAGTGCGATTCTCGGCGGCGATATAGACATCGTCGGAACGAATATTGCGCAGCCAGAATTGCCCGCCCAGCGCGCCTTTGGCATCAAAAGAGACGCTGTCCGAAGCGCGATAACGGTAACCCCGCGTGATATCCGCGCTGTAGCCGGTATAGGTGGTTTTGCCTTTTAACGAGCCATCGGGCACGTTGGCGCTATCATCTAGCGTGCTGCCCTGATAATTGACGATGCCAAACATCAGGCTCATATCCCAGGCTTTTAATAAGCCGCTTGGCGCATCAAGATAGTTATTAGCACCAAAGTTTACCCGCAGGCGAGGACCGTGTTCTGCAACGTATTTGCCGTCTTTATTGGCGACGGTTTCATCCCATTTATAATATTCCGCCCCATAGCTGACATAGTGGCGTGTTCCATCAGTATTGCTGCTGAACAAACTTTCCCCGGCCCGGGAAACCCCGGAAACCAATAAAGAGCTCGATACCAATAAGGTGGCAACGGTCTTTAATTTACAGATTGTCATTTTATTATTTCTTTGTGTCAGTGAAGGAGAGCGGTGATTTTAAAAACAGCGGGGGGATGCTAACGCAGGATAAGGTGGGTAAAACAGGCTCTATTCATTTTTGGTCAAAATAAGATCAATACAAAAGTAATAAGTGAAATTTTAGGCTTTACTAGTTATCTATTTGAGTTAATTGATTTTTTATATTCTTAAAATTTAGCTTATTGCGCAGATCATTTTCCGATCAATTTGGGTTAGGGTGAGATAAAAAACAGCTTTAGTGAATTTTTTAGGTAGAAGCGGGGATTTCTATAAGAATTAACTGTAGCCGAGTGCGGAGTTAAGTCAAATTAAAATGGCGGACCTGTGATGTTCGCCATTTTATTAACTTCCTATTAACTGCTTCTCGGCGTAAATACCTTAGAGCGAGGGGATATTTCTACCGTAATAAATTTCCTGCATCTCTTTATAAAGCAGGTCGGTGATCTCTTTACGCTCTGCCGCGCTTAATTGGTCGGGCTTGGCATTGAAAAGATAATGCTTAAGG
Source organism: Ewingella americana ATCC 33852 (assembly GCF_000735345.1). Taxonomy (GTDB): domain Bacteria; phylum Pseudomonadota; class Gammaproteobacteria; order Enterobacterales; family Enterobacteriaceae; genus Ewingella; species Ewingella americana. The sequence continues at coordinate 326,229 of NZ_JMPJ01000017.1, forward strand.
TCGAACTCTTTTAGCATCATCTTGGTGTGGAATATATTTTCCTGATACACGTTCACATCCATCATGTCATATAGCGCTTTCATATCCTTCGACATGAAGTTCTGAATCGAGTTGATCGAATGGTCGATGTAGTGTTTGACGCCATTAATGTCGCGAGTGAAGCCGCGCACGCGGTAATCAATAGTGACAATGTCAGATTCCAGCTGGTGAATCAGGTAGTTCAGCGCCTTGAGGGGCGAGATTACGCCACAGGTGGAGACTTCAATATCCGCGCGGAAAGTGCAAAGCCCGCCTTCAGGGTGGCTTTCTGGGTAGGTATGCACGCAGATGTGGCTCTTATCGAGATGCGCCACCACCGAGCTTGGCAGCGGGCCAGGGTTCTCCGTGGTATCCACATCGCGCGGATCCATTGGCTCTTCGCTCACTAAAATCGTGACGCTGGCCCCCTGTGGCTCATAGTCCTGCCGCGCCACGTTGAGGATGTTGGCACCGATGATGGAACAGGTTTCGGTGAGGATCTCCGTCAAACGGTTGGCGTTATATTCTTTGTCAATGTAGGCAATATAGCCGTCACGATCGTCAGCCGTCTTGGCATAACAGATATCGTAGATACAAAAACTCAGGCTTTTTGTCAGGTTATTGAAACCGTGCAGTTTCAGTTTTTGCAATTTAGTCCACCCCCTTATGGATGCCGGATCAGCGCGAGGCTGACAGGGCATTCAGTAGATATTGTGGCAGGGCAAAGCTGCCATAATGGATTGCCGGGTTGTAATAACGGCAGGCAATGTCTGCGGCGTCGAAGCGCGCTTGCAGCGTCTTAGCGTCGAGCTGGCGGTGCTCCGGGCTGTTAGTGGCCCAGGCGAAAGTCATGATGCCGCCGTAGTAGGTCGGGATCGCCGCTTGGTAAAAACTGACGTCGCTGAAGTAGTGGCTCAGCTTCTGGTGGCTATTTACGGCTTCATCCTGCTGTAAGAAGCAGACACCGTTTTGCGCTACAAAAATACCGCCCGGATTCAGACAGCGCTCGCAGCCTTGGTAAAATTCTGAGGTAAACAGGCTTTCGCCGGGACCAATGGGATCGGTGCAATCTGAGATGATCACATCAAAGGTTTCATTGGTCTGATTGACGAACTTCACCCCGTCGTCGATCACCAAGTTAAAGCGCGGATCGTCATAGGCACCGGCATTGTGGTTCGGCAGATACTGGCGGCAGAACTCCACCACGCCAGCGTCAATTTCCACCATAGTGACCGACTCGACCTGCGTATGACGGCATACTTCGCGCAGCATTCCGCCGTCGCCGCCGCCGATAATCAGCACCTTCTTAGCATGGCCGTGGGCCAAAATCGGCACGTGCGCCATCATCTCGTGATAGATGAACTCATCACGCTCGGTGGTCTGTACCACGCCGTCGAGCGCCATCACGCGGCCCAGCTCGGCGTTTTCGAAAATGATCAGATCCTGATGCTCGGTTTTATCGCGATACAGCTCTTTTTCGACGCGAAAATATTGGCCAAAGTTGGCGTGCAGCGTCTCAAACCACATTTCTTTTTCGGACAATTTCTGTGACGGATTCTGGGACATTGTGCAATCTTCTCCTGAGTATTCACAGCCTTGGAAAATGGGGGCAACATGATAGCCAACATCGCCATTGTATGCACGATTGAATATTACTCAGATGATTTGGGAATATAAGTGTAGCTGAGGTGGGGAAATACGCTGGAAAGCGGCCCGGCAAGAGGCGAAAGTCAGTGGGAAGATGCTAAAGCCGGGCGAGAAGGGGAGTTAGTTAGAGTAGGCCAGCAGGCTAAGGGAGTCACGAGCCAGCGCCTTGCACTTGGTCGGCTTGGCGACGGCAATCCCGCTCAGGTCGCGATAGCTGTCCTCGCCCATCGCTTGCATGTTGAAGCTACTGTAATTGGTTAAATCCCAACGATTTTGTTGAGCGAAAAACACAATCGCGCGCTTAATTTGCGCGTTAGGAAGCTGTTCGTAGCCGCAATTATTTTTCAAATACACGAAGACGGCGGTCAGGTCTGCCAGATCTTCAGCCTCTGATTCGCTTAAAGCCTGGCTGGCGGAGGAGAATCCGAGCAGGGCGAGCAACATCAGGGTTAGCGTCGTTTTTTTCATGGAGTGGTTCTTTATAAAGAGAAAAAAGCAGGCTCAGATGGAATTAAATGACGTTAACATATTTGCCCTGAGTCACACTAAATTTTCTTTTGTCGGTTTTGCTACTTGACCCTTCCCTTGGTGGAAGGTTTACCCTCTGTGCTAAATCTGCCCGTTCTTTGCCACCCCTGACAGAGGCACGGAACATCGCCAAAAGGAACTGAACATGCATCGTCGTGACTTTATTAAATGGACCACACTGATGGGGGCGGCCACTACGCTGCCGGGCTGGAGCCGTCTGGCATTTGCTGCTGACAGGCCAGCACTGCCGATTCCCCTGCTGCTCAAACCTAACGCCAAAGGCGTCATGGTGCTCAATTTACAGCGCGGTCAGAGCCAGTTTACGCCGGGCGTGAATACCGAAACCTGGGGCATTAACGGCAATATTCTTGGCCCTGCGCTGCGCGTTAAACGCGGCGAGCCGGTGACTGTCACGGTGAATAACCAGCTGAATGTCGCGAGCACGGTACACTGGCACGGGCTGGAAATTCCCGGCCAAGTGGATGGCGGCCCGCAGGGCGTGATCGCGCCCGGGGCTAGCCGGACGGTGCAATTCACCCTCGACCAGCCTGCTTCTACCTGCTGGTTCCACCCACATCCGCACCAGACCAGTGGTTATCAGGTGGCAATGGGGCTGGCCGGTTTAGTGCTTATCGAAGATGACGAAAGCAACCAGCTGAAACTGCCTTCGCGCTGGGGCGTGGATGATATTCCCGTGGTGCTTCAGGACAAACGCCTGAACGATGCCGGGCAAATTGATTACCAGATGGATGTGATGACCGCCGCCGTGGGCTGGTTTGGTCAACACATGCTGACCAATGGCGTGGTCTTCCCGCAGCACGGCGTGTCGCGCGGCTGGCTGCGTTTCCGCCTGCTCAACGGCTGTAATGCGCGCTCGCTTAATGTCTCGACCAGCGATGGTCGCCCACTCTACGTGATTGCCAGCGACGGCGGTTTCCTCGCCGAGCCGGTGAAACTCAGCGAGTTGCCGATGCTGCCCGGCGAACGGTTTGAAGTACTGGTGAACTGCCCGGATGCCAAGGCGTTCGACCTCGTTACCCTGCCGGTTACCCAGATGGGCATGACCCTCGCGCCATTCGATAAACCTCTGCCGGTGCTGCGCGTGCAGCCGACCCTGACTCAGGGCGAGCAGGACATTCCTGACCAACTGATCAAACTGCCGGAGCTGGTTTCCGTTGACGGCTTACCCACCCGCTGGTTGCAGCTCTCCATGGACCCACGCCTCGACCAACAGGGCATGGCGGCGCTGATGGCGCGCTACGGGCATCAGTCGATGGCCGGTATGAGCATGGATCACGGCTCAAGCGACGGCGGCCACGATATGGCGGGCATGGATATGCAGGGCATGTCCCACGACGACCACGGCAGCATGGCTGGCATGGACATGAGCAAGAAGGATGACGGCAAGTTCGACCTGATGAGCGGCAACCGGATCAATGGCAAAGCTTATGACATGAACACCCCGGCCTTTGACGTCAAACAGGGCCAGTACGAGAAATGGACCATTTCCGGCGAAGGCGACATGATGCTGCATCCGTTCCACATCCACGGCACCCAGTTCCGCATTCTGTCTGAGAATGGCAAGCCAGTGGCGGCGCACCGCGCGGGCTGGAAAGACATTGTGAGAGTGGAGGGCGGGCGCAGCGAAGTGCTGGTGCGGTTCAACTATCTGGCGAGCAAAGAGCAGGCTTACATGGCCCACTGCCACCTGTTGGAGCACGAAGACACTGGAATGATGCTGGGCTTCACGGTTTCTAGCTAGCGCCTTTTCTGCTGAGTCGATATGTCGATCACTGACATTCGGCTCAGCAGACTGTATGGTAACGCGGCTGAAAACCATGATATTCACATCATTCTTAGGGGAGAAGAAGATGAAAAAGTCGCTGCTAGGCTTTGCGCGGGAAACGCTGGAAATCGAAATCGAAGAAGCGCAACGGCTGCTGACTCGGCTCGATGACAACTTCGTCGATGCCTGCCAGTTGCTGCTCAACTGCACCGGCAAAGCCGTGGTGTCGGGAATGGGCAAATCCGGGCACATCGGCAAGAAAATTGCCGCCTCCCTTGCCAGCACCGGCACGCCAGCCTTTTTCGTTCATCCTGCCGAGGCGCTGCACGGCGACTTAGGCATGATTGGCAGCAACGACGTGCTGATCTTCATCTCCTATTCTGGTCGCGCCAAAGAGCTGGATATGATCCTGCCTCTGTTAGCGGAAAACCAAACCAAGCTGATTGCTATCACCGGCGGCAAAGACTCCCCGCTGGCGCAGGCCGCCGATGCTATTATTGATGTTGGCGTTGAGCGCGAATCTTGCCCAATGGGGCTGGCTCCGACCTCCAGCGCGGTCAATACTCTGATGATGGGCGACGCGCTGGCAATGGCGTTAATGCGTCATCGCGGCTTCGGCGCAGAAGACTTCGCCCGTTCACATCCGGGCGGCAGCCTCGGTGCGCGACTGCTCAATCGCGTTCACCATTTGATGCGCACCGGCGACCGACTGCCGGTTATCGACAGCCAAGAAAATGTCATGAACGCCATGCTCGAGTTAAGTCGAACCGGGCTGGGCCTGATTGCGGTCTGTGACCAAGAGCGTCACGTGGTGGGGGTATTCACCGATGGCGACTTACGCCGCTGGCTGGTCAAAGGCCGCACTCTGGACGAGCCGCTGATGAGTGCCATCACCCGTCCCGGCTTCCAACTGCCGGAACAGTGGCGCGCGGGCGAGGCGCTGGAAGCCTTGCACCAGCAGAACATCAGCGCCGCGCCGGTGGTGAACAGCGAAGGCGTGCTGGTTGGGGCGATAAATCTGCACGATTTACATCAGGCTGGCATTGGTTGATCCGACGGCGTTACTCATTATCTGGTTCTTTGTTATAATCCCCGCGCTTTAAGGTCGCCATCACGGTCGGTGATGGCGATGACTCTTTCAAATTCCAGGTGGTTAGGCTTTATATGAAACACAGAGTAGACGTCATGATTTCCGAGCAGGAAGTCAAAACCCGAATTGCTGAGTTAGGCCGTGAAATCACCGAGCACTACCGTGATAGCGGCAGTGATATGGTGCTGGTTGGGCTGTTGCGCGGTTCATTCATGTTTATGGCTGACTTGTGTCGCACCATTGACGTTTCCCACGAAGTGGATTTCATGACCGCCTCCAGCTACGGCAACGGCATGTCCACCACCCGCGATGTTAAAATTCTCAAAGACTTAGATGAAGATATCCGTGGCAAAGACGTGCTGATCGTCGAAGACATCATCGACTCCGGCAACACCCTGAGCAAAGTCCGCGAACTGCTGCAACTGCGCGGCCCAAAATCACTGGCAATCTGCACGCTGCTCGATAAACCCGAGCGCCGCGAAGTAGACGTGAAAGTCGAATATGTTGGTTTCGCCATCCCCGACGAGTTCGTGGTGGGTTACGGCATCGACTACGCCCAGCGCTATCGCCACCTGCCGTACGTCGGCAAAGTGGTTATGCTGGAAGAGTAAGTCGCAAGCTGCCCGCCTAGCGTTTCTAACGCGGGCAGTAGGCAAGACGTCTGAAAAAGGCACAAAAAAAGGCACATAATGTGCCTTTGAAAACGATGTTAACTATATGAATTAAATGGATTTTTTCATTTCAGTGTCCACGCATTGACCACATCGACAAAAAAAGCCCCGTTAATTTGGGGCTTTTTCGTTAGTGCATCTGGAAGGATTGCTGCTGATTTTTGTCCGGATGCAACTGCACAGCGTGAACTGTTCCTGGCTCGACAATGATGTCAGCAATCGACTCATGAGTTTTAAACGTGCAACTGCAATTAATATTCTGACACTGGTGATAGCGCTCTTTGGTATTGATGCTCAGATAACGGCTGGAACGTGCGTGTGCTGCGTGTTGGCATTTCGGGCAGTGCATCATAATAGTCACCATGTAATCATTTTAATCATATGCAGTCATTGTATGGCTTTGGCTGAGCAATACACTGTCTATTACAATGATTTACATTCCGTATTTACTGGCTTATATTAGCTTCATTAACAAATTCCTATCAATAGAAAAAAAGAATAAGTATTGGTGACAATATTAAATTTTATAACAAGGAATGAATCTTATGAGAGCAGTTAAGAAAATAGAAAAAATAACCTCTGTTTCTGGTTTCATTGAGAATATTATGAATATAAACAAGCGCAATGCGAGGCCAACAGCATTTAGGGGGCAAAAGTTTTATGACTGGGATACTGAACCAAAGATTTTTAGAGATGACTGTAATGTTTATAGTGAAGAAAATTTAATAGTAAGAGATTTAGTAAGTGTGCATCCCCAAGAATTTGATTCAGATAAAACTATGTTTGATAGGCTTGTCAGGATGCAACATTTTGGATTACCTACAAGACTTCTAGATGTTACTCTTAATCCCTTAGTTGCATTATGGTTTGCTTCGGAAAAATATCTTGTAGATGGGAAGGAGCAAGATGGTAAAGTTCAGTACTTTCTAGTCCCAAAAGAGAGACAGAAATATTATGACAGCGACCGTGTTAGTTGCATGGCGAATCTAGCAAATCTAAAATCTGAGAGTAAAGAGGAAATTTTTAAGTTAGTTGCTCAAGGTTTATCAAGAGCTCAGTTTAACCGTAGAAAATGCGTTGATGAATTATTTTATAATATAGGTTTTGAAAAACCAAACTTTAGAAAAATAATAGAGCCAATGGATCTTATTAGGCCTGTTTTTGTTAAGCCAAAACTTAACAATAAAAGGATAATTGCTCAGTCCGGTGCTTTCTTAATATACGGAGCAAAAACTTATAAGGGTGCAAGTGGCGAGGCAATTATCCCAGTTAGAAGGATAATGGTTTCAGCAAATGCTAAAGAAAATATTAGAGAGGAGCTTGAGTTACTCGGCATCCATGCTAGTAGTCTATTCCCGGAGATTGATAAGGCCTCGGAATTTATCGTAAAAAAATACAACACGTCATCTGATGATTCTAGTTTTTTAATCTGATCGTGATTGAGGGTTTAATTACCCTCATGATTTCTAGTTTTCGTTTAATTCATAACTCACATCAGACAGCAGCACCTCGAGATTTAACGTTGTCACAAACCCGCTTCCGCCCAGGCTGTGCGTCACCTTGCTGATTATCCAGGGCTGCGCGTCGATCACGGATTTAAATCCCGACACCGCCACCGGCGTTTCAGGGAATAAGTCAGCCCGCCCGCGAGCCAGGGAGATCGAGAACTCCGCGACGCCGCGCTGAAGTTTGTCCCACTTTGCCTGGGCTGCCCGCATGGCCGCTTTCTGCGTGGCGTAGATGGTGGTGAGGGCAAACACATTGTCTTCACTGCCCGCCAGGTATTCCCCTTCCTTCGCCTCCGGCGTTTTCTGTGCCTTTGCACTGACCTTCTTCGCCTTCGGGTGTTGCAGGGCGCGCAGGTACTGCACTTTCGGTTTGCGTTGCACCTTCACCTTTTTCGGCTTTGGGTCTTTGGTGTGCAGCCAGCTTGCCTTTCAGCGCGCCGTCGGCCACTTCTTCGGGGTGACATCGCCGTACATACGAAACGCACTGTCAGGGAAATAGCCCTTGATGTGCTCCATGTTGATGCGTGCGCCGTAAACCTTCGGGTCATAGGTCGCCGCCATCTGTTCAATCCACTCGCGGGTGATTTCGCGTCCGTCGGTGGTTGCCCCTTCGGTACAGATACGAAAGCGCTTTGCTTTTGTTGCCATTGCCATTTTCTGACTCCAGTCGGTGTGTGCTTCTGAGAACCCCAAGTTTCCAGACACACGCCCGACACCGCCAGCCGATGCGGGTTGATGCTCGATGGCACAACGTGGACAGCAGGAAAATCAGCAGGCCGCCCGTTAACGTGGCAGTCATGAAAATGACAAACTCAACCATCATCAGCGACCCACGGCGACAGGCGGCACTGCTTTACTGGCAGGGTTTTTCAGTGCGTCAGATTGCGGAACTGCTGACCCAAAAAATACCGACAGTGCAGAGCTGGAAAACACGCGACGCCTGGGACAACGCCGCGCCCATTTCACGCGTGGAATCCAGCCTGGAAGCACGCCTGATCCAACTTGTGACCAAAGACGTGAAAGGGAATGCGGATTACAAAGAGATTGATGCGTTAGGCCGGATGATTGAACGCCTGGCAAGGGTGAACCGCTACAGCCAGAGCGGAAACGAAGTGGATTTAAATCCGAACTTTGCCAACCGGAACAAAGGGGAGCGTAAGAAGCCGACAAAGAACTATTTCAGCGACGAAGCCCTGGAAAAGCTGGAGGGTATTTTTCTGGCTCAGTGCTTCCAGTACCAGCGTGTCTGGTATGACGCGGGGCTTAAGCACCGTATCCGCGACATCCTGAAATCCCGCCAGATTGGCGCAACGTTCTTCTTTGCGCGGGAAGCGTTACTGCGCGCCCTGGCAACCGGCCACAACCAGATTTTTCTGTCAGCCAGTAAAACCCAGGCTTACGTGTTTCGTGAGTACATCATTCAGTTTGCCCGCCAGGTTGATGTCGAGCTGACCGGCGACCCGATAGTGATCGGCAACAACGGCGCAAAGCTGATTTTCTTAGGCACCAACTCCAACACTGCCCAGAGCCATAACGGCGACCTGTATGTGGACGAAATCTTCTGGATCCCGAACTTCCAGAAGCTGCGCAAGGTCGCCAGCGGCATGGCGTCGCAGGAACATCTGCGCACCACCTATTTCTCCACGCCGTCAGCACTCACGCACGGCGCGTATCCGTTCTGGTCAGGCGAGCTGTTCAACAAGGGACGGGAAGACCGCAACGACAGGATTGAGCTGGATATCAGCCATCACGCCCTGGCGAAAGGCCAGCTTTGTGGCGACGGGCAGTGGCGGCAAATCGTCACCATTGAGGATGCGTTAGCCGGTGGCTGCAATCTGTTTAACATCGACACGTTGAAACAGGAGAACAGCGCGGAGGATTTTCGCAACCTGTTCATGTGTGAGTTTGTTGACGATCAGGCGTCCGTGTTCCCGTTCGTCGAGCTGCAACGCTGCATGGTGGAAAGTGCGGAGGAGTGGGAGGATTTCAGCCCGTTTGCGACGCGCCCGTTTGGTTATCGCGCCGTCTGGATTGGTTACGACCCGTCACACACCGGCGACAGTGCTGGCTGTGCCGTACTGGCTCCGCCGCTGGTAGACGGCGGCAAATTCCGCGTGCTGGAACGCCACCAGTGGAAAGGCATGGATTTTGCCGCTCAGGCGAAAAGCATTGAGGAACTCACAAAACGCTACTGCGTGGAATACATCGGCATTGATGCCACCGGCATCGGTCAGGGCGTTTTCCAGCTTGTCCGGCAGTTCTTCCCCGCCGCGATGGAAATCCGCTATAGCCCGGAAACGAAAACGAAAATGGTACTGAAAGCGAAGGACACCATCACGTCCGGACGCCTGGAGTACGACACCAACCACAAAGACATCACGTCGTCATTCATGGCGATCCGCAAAACCATGACCGCCAGCGGCAGCCGCTCCACCTACGAGGCCAGCCGCAGCGAGGAAGCCAGCCACGCGGATGTCGCCTGGGCAATCATGCACGCACTGCTTAACGAACCGCTGACCGCCGCCAGCGGCGGCCAAAGCCCTAACATTCTGGAGTTTTATTAATATGAGTAAGCGCAAATTCCGCAAGCCGACACAAAGCACAGTCACCGCCACCATGCAGGAGACCGGCGGGGCGGAGGCGTTCAGCTTTGGCGACCCGACGCCGGTGTTAGACCGCCGCGAAATTCTGGACTACATCGAATGCACGGGTAACGGCCAGTGGTACGAGCCTCCGGTCAGCTTTGACGGACTGGCTCGCACGCTGCGCGCAGCGGTGCATCACAGCTCCTCGCTGTATGTGAAACGCAATATTCTGGCCTCGAAGTTTGTCCCACACCCGCTGTTATCACAGCAGGAATTCAGCCGGTTCGCCCTGGATTATCTGGTATTCGGGAATGCGTTTTTAGAAGTGATCCGCAACCAGCTCGGCGACGCGGTGGTGATGAAGACCGTGCCCGCTAAATACGCGCGGCGCGGGGTTGAGGAGGATACTTACTGGTTTGTGCAGCAGTGGAAGGACGCGCACCAGTTCGAAGCCGGTAGCGTGTTTCATCTGATTGAGCCAGACATTAATCAGGAGCTGTACGGTCTGCCGGAATACCTCAGCGCTCTGAACTCTGCGTGGCTCAATGAGGCCGCCACGCTGTTCCGCCGCAAGTACTACCAGAACGGCGCGCACGCCGGATATATCCTGTATATGACCGACGCGGCACAAAGCAGCAGTGATATTGATCAGATGCGTAAAGCCATGCGGGACACAAAAGGCCTGGGTAATTTCCGCAACCTGTTTATGTACGCCCCGAACGGCAAACCGGACGGGATCAAGATTCTGCCGTTAAGTGAAGTCGCGACCAAAGACGATTTCTTTAACATCAAGAAGGCCAGTCAGAACGATTTGTTGTGCGCGCACCGCGTGCCGCCGCAGATGATGGGGATTATTCCGGAGAACAGCGGTGGGTTTGGTGATTCGGTTAAGGCGTCACAGGTGTTTGTGCGGAATGAACTTACGCCTTTGCAGGAAAGGTTCAAGGAGTTGAATGCGTGGTTTGGGGCGGGGGTGATTAGATTTACTACTTACGATCTCGCTCCAGAATAAACTTGTAAAGCCCTGTAAAACTGGGCTTAAACTATCCACTCAACTTCGAACTTGCAGTAGAAAGGGCTAAGAAGTAAAAAAACAGAGCGAATATATGGGAGGTAGATAAAATAATAACCCAAGATTATTCGCTAAATTAGCTCATTCTAAAAGCAGGGATATTAAAATAATTCGCGTTAAAAGAGGGATGGGCAACTGGGACATACTCCCCATTATTAATATTTTCTAAAAAATCATCTAAAATAATACTAAGCTCAGCAAAACAACCCGCATTAACTATGCCTGGATGGCTTGCCTTTTCACTTTCTTTCAAATCATGATGATCTTTTTTTAATTTTTCCAAATAGGCCATGTTAATTCTAACATCTTTGGTCTCTTTAATATCAAGATCAAATGCAGAACTAATAACAAAATTACAGCAACTCATGAGTAAAGTTTCAGTGATCTCTATAAGTTCGAATCTAAATTCATCTACCAAATCTTTACTATTTACTAATTCATTATAAGTTGATATGAAATTAAAAAACCTCCGCATAACTTCATGATTGTTCCCACCTTTAATATTCATGTTGTTTAAAAATTGTTTCATGGAAAATCGACGAAGTACCTTAAGATCTTTTGTTATCTTTTCAGCTTCACTCAATGTTTCTTTCAATTTTACAGTGTTACCGGCAATCGAGAATTCGGAAATTTTAGGCAGACACCAAATTACAAGCGTCATAACTACAAGTGTAGTCATAAACAATACAAAATCGCTCCCAGTAAACTTATCAAAAACTAATAAGATCATTGCTAATACGAAAGCCAATGATGCGGTCACCAAAATGCAAGCTTTGTTTCCGTCCATATTTTTAAACACTGGTTCAAACCTCATTGCGTTCTTGGAAGATAATACCAGACGGAATTATTTCATAGAAAGTTCGAACTAGCTATGGTATAAATTATTAGAACATAAAAAATTTTTGTTGAAATAAAAAAGAGCTACCCTGATGTCAATCTTTCTATTGAGGTGCTCAATTTAAAAACTCACCTCACTGCTTCATTCTGCATTAAATGACGGGCAATCTGTCGACGCGAGATAACCTGTACTTTCTGCAACTCATAAACCTTGAAGTATCTGAATTTCGCTAAAGAAAAAATGATCCACTGACCCACCCCCATGTGTGCTTCTTTTGTAGGTAGGAATACCGGTTTCTGGCACTCTTATCTCCTCCAGCGAAAAAAGTTATTGACACATGCATGCGTCCGAAAATGTGCGTCGATCATATTGTTCTACTTATCAGCCAACATCTCCTGCTCATAAACCCCACAAAATTCACCATTTTGATGCTCTACATCTCGGCGCGCGCAATGTTACCCGCCTGCCCGCTTCTGACTTGGCTCGCTGTTTTTAATGCAAGGGTCAGAGCGTCAAAAAGCCTAGCCAAAGGGGGCGTCTGGCATTTTTTGATCCTTCTTGGAACATGCAAAACCATGCAGTAATGCACACAAAAATGCTATCTTCATAGTTTTACAGACCTTTGCGGTTAGGGGAAAAAACGGAAGGATTGTAACATATTGCCTCCTTTTTTTATGCTGGAGGTAATATGCTACAAGACTTAATATTAATTACAAAAGGAGGTTTTCGCAATAATTTTTCATTTCTTCTACTTTGATTTTATCTCTTTCTAATTTTGCCTTTGTATTATTCCACTGATGAAGTATATCAGCAGGAGTGCCTGGGTTAGCGTTATCAATTTTAGTATTAACCCCATTAATTCTAATGTTTAAAGCTGCTAACTTATCCTGAAGGCTGACAAGGCTAGACTGTGGCGATAGTTGGATGTTAAATTTTCTTATTGCATCAAAAATGACTTGTATTTCCTGGCTTGTTTTTGAGTGGATAATATTATAGTTGTTTTCACTAAAAGCATGATGTTCTTGATTTTGTGCCCCCCAGCTCAAGAAATCATTTTTAATCAGGTTTATATTCTCTAATTTATCTCCCAATGAGTCGGTTAGTACGGCATACATCTTCTCTAAACTTATTTTTATAAAGTTTGGTTTTTGATAGTCCCTTTCAGAAAAACTTGCAGTAAGGCTTAACCCTGACGTAACACAATGTTTAGCAGCCAAGGATTCGAACCAAATTCTGCAATAAATCAGTGCTTGTCTAATATCATAGTGTTCTAGACTATCAGAAATTTTCCCCTCAAAGGATATATCTCTTTCCTCATAATGGATACCGTGCGGATAACAATTAAGAATAAAACTGGAGAACTCTCCATTGCCCAAGCTTTTTTCTCTATTACTATAAAGCTCCCAGAACAATTTATCATGTGTCGTTATTATTTTTTGAGTTTTCTTTATGTATGGGTCAGTTAAAAATGTGTTAATTATGTTTGACCTGTGTTCAGTATCTATGGCATTGACGACATCATCAAAAACTATAAACTGGGATTTTTTCTTTTTCGCCAGAGCCAGTAATACCGATAGTCCTAGAGACTTAAGATGGCCTTCTGACAATCTTACAAAAGCGTCAGCTTGCTCGCCATTTATATCAAGTTGGATTCTATAAGAGCTCAATGAAGGATCATATATAAATGATAAACTATCTAATTTCTCACTATCATCATCGTGCTTATTTATTTCATTATAATAATGAACTATTGAGCCTTCAATCCCGGCTAGTATTTGCGATTCTTTTATTCTCTTAAAAGTATAGGCTAGCGCATGAAAGTTAGAGTATTCATCGTTTAATTTTTGTAAAAATAAGTTCCTTTCCACCTCGCGAGAATGCTTTTCTTTTTCAGAGGAAATTTTGTTAAGCAAAGAATCAAACGCCTCTTTCTTTTTATTCTTATTTTGATTTTTAGCCTTATATGCCGATATTAAATCTCTTATTTCATCTAACGAACGCGATACACTATCAATTTTAACATTTAACAATGTTAATGAAGCTTCAATGTTTTTGAGTTTAGAATTATGCTGGACCGTGGTTTCATTATAAAATTCTAATGATTCACATCCAATCAGTTCTGTATGAATAAATGATAGTGTAGATTTAATTTCATCATCACATAAGGTAGGTAGGCTATTTGATATTTCGGATAGTTTCCCAAAGTCAGTTTTTATTACTGTATTAACAGGTGAGATTAGGAATGCCCTTAGTGTTTGTAAAATAGCATCTAAATATTTTTTAATATTATCTTTGGTATTAATTCTACATTTTTGTAACGTAGTAACTTTGATGTATGATTTTAAAATTTCTTTCGAATTTTCAAGTGGATTTTTGGCGGATTTATCGTTAGGGGTATTGCAAAGTGGACATTTCTCGAATGGAATATCCTCCAATAATTCCTTAGATAATGTGTGTAGTTTAATTAATTTATCATTGTAAATTATCGCATCTAATTTTTTGTCAATACTTTTTTTTCTGTCAATCAATTTTGAAAGCACGTTAATTATTTTACTAGATTTCACTAATGAAATTTCAACTGAAGGAATACCTTTTGTTATTTGTTCTTTTTTTGTTTCGAGCTTTACTAAATATTTTTTTAGATGAGGGTGCTTGATTCTTATGATGTTATCAATTTGAGATATAGGGCTTTTATGGTAATTGCATCCGAGCTTTATTAATATGTCTTTTTTAATCTGTAATAGTTCTTTATGATTATCATTCGATAGTTTTTTGTATTTAATTAACTCTAGATTTAACGATTCTAAGGCATTGGCACTATTCATTTGTCTAAAACTTAGTGCATTAAAGCTTCTTGGGGAAACTAATGTTCCTAAGAAAGAATCGAAACTCTCGAGTCCCACAAGTGCTGCCAAGACGTCCCGCTCTCCAAATTTTGTATCACTAGAACCTAATAAAGAGAATTCTTGAAGCCTATTTCTATCAATAAAATTAAAATTGTAATCAGGGTTGGCTTTTATATCCCTGTTTGAGTGGTCAAGTAATGTGATTGAATGTTTACCATTTCTTTTAATGTAATTTTTTATTGACGTCTTTCTTCTGCCTGCTTCTTTTATATCTCCAGTTGTTTGGTATTCAAGTGCTTCACATAAACTACTTTTACCACCTCCATTTGGAGCGAAAAATATATTGTTAAGTTTATTGAATTTTATTTTAATTCCTTTGTCTTCATCACTTAATTTCCCAAATCCTCTAAAATCTGAAATTTGTAAGGTACTAATTCTTTTATTATTGATGGTTGTACTTTGAGGAAGATTCACCAAATGGGTTTCGTAGAAATTTTTATATCTATCAAGTTTGCGAAGATATATTTTATTTTTCATTACATCTTGATTTTCAATAGCATATGTTAAACGGCGATTTATGCTACTTGCCGTGTTTTTTTTATCAATAATCAACCATGCTAATAATTTCAATGCGTAATTTTCATCATGGTAATTATTGTACAAAAATTCAGATATATACTGATCCATAGTAATCCTTCATTATTTTCATATTTGAAACAACAACAGTCTATGCTAGTTAACATATACAAGCTCTGGAGAAATTTCGAACAATCAACACTTGTAAGAATCAATTTACTCTTTGTTTCAGGCGGCATCCACGTTCATATGCTTTTAATTTGCTATGGTAACTGCATCATGGGGGCGTGGAGTTGCAATAAAAGACGAGTTACTAATTTTAATCGTTTATTCCAGTAACTGATCTCCAATTACCCTCCCTGTGGCAGTTCCTTCCCAGTCAATAACTCTAGGATTGCCAAAAGTGGACGATGTAGCCATGCTTTCACGCATATTTGCAGCCAGCCCCTTACCACCTAACCCACAGTTATTGACAGGACTCCGAGGCGCGCCGGAGGCGCTTTTTACGGTCAAAACCTCAGAGTCAACGGCAGAAGCAACGATCCGCCATTGAGTGGTACGCGTTTCATATACATGTGATTCGCCGAGGTGGGGCGCGAAAATGCCCACAACTTTTTTCACTTCTTCATCGTAAGCGTTCAGCTCATTGGCAACACGACGTGCTACGCGCACCCTCTGATCGTCACGCGGTACATTAGCGCCGCCCTGGGCAGTCATGTACGCCATAAAGTCACCGGCATCAGCAGCAGCGCGAACGGCTTCGACTTCTTCGTCAAAGGTTTCAGTCAGACTGATGGAACGTATCCGACGACACTCACGGTAGGAACCCATCGTAGGTAAACCGATGGGATGAAACTGCGGTATACGCCATGTTGCAGCCCAGGCAGTGATTGCCGCCGCAGAATCTGTGAGCAGTTCACCGGTTTCGTGGTCACGTTCACCTTCCAGTGCATAACCGTCGATATTCTTCGCGATGTACTTAGCGATGTAGCCAGCGGCACCGCCGCGGTTCAGATGTTTACAGTCAAAGCGGTTCTTTGCAGCGCCGCGCTCGTCACCGTCTTCCTTCATGGAGTATTTGCGCATGATATCGATCACCGGCTTTCCTTCAATCCACTGAGGGGAAAAGCGGGACTGGAGTGTCCACATAGTGTCCACACCTAAGCATCTTTGAAGGCTTGTAGCTGCTTACACCGCATGTAACTCGTTGATTTATGGTGATCGCGTTGTAAGTGCAGGAAAAATAAATGATAAAAAAGGCACATAATGTGCCTTTTGCTTTTTATTCTTTTGTACAGTTACTGCGGATTGCCGTGCAGCAGGGCGGAGACGCCTTGGCGGTAACGCTGTTCCAGCGTTTCGCGGCTGGTGGAGGTCACTTCGAGGTCGCGCAGACGCCCGTCTTGAATGCCGTAAACCCAGCCGTGCAGCGAGACTTTTTGTCCGCGCTTCCACGCGGTCTGCATCACCGTTGAGTGGCCGAGGTTGTAAATCTGTTCCACCACGTTCAGCTCGCACAGCTTATTCAGACGCTGGTCTGGGGAAAGCTCGCCGAGCAGAGAACTGTGTTTGTACCAGATGTCGCGAATATGCAGCAGCCAGTTGTTGATAAGCCCCAACTCAGGATTTTCCACCGCCGCCTGAACACCGCCACAGCCGTAGTGCCCACAGATAATCACGTGCTCGACTTCCAGCACGTCGATGGCGTACTGCACCACGGACAGGCAGTTGAGATCGGTATGGATAACCAGATTGGCGACGTTGCGGTGAACGAAGAGTTCGCCCGGCTCAAGCCCGGTCAGTTGTTCGGCAGGAACGCGACTGTCGGAGCAGCCAATCCACAGAAAGCGGGGTTTTTGCGATTCGGAAAGACGTTCGAAGAAGCCTGGATCTTCTTCCACCATGGTTTTTGACCAAAGGGCGTTATTATTTTTAAGTGTTTCAATGTCATTCATGGACGTTAATAGCCTGTAACCGATCAACTGCGATGGGTTAATATAGGGCAACACTCCGCTATTTCATATCGATTCAGCATCCCATTAAGCAACAAATCATAACGCCAGAATTTATAACAAGGTTCTCTACACAAGGTAAGCTCCACTTATGACATACGCATTGGAACTGGAGAAGTTAACCAAGACTTACGCCGGTGGTGTGCAGGCTTTACGCGGCATCGACCTCAACGTTGAAGCAGGTGATTTCTACGCGCTGCTCGGGCCAAACGGTGCCGGTAAATCGACCACCATTGGCATCATCAGCTCGCTGGTGAATAAATCTGCCGGTAAGGTTCGAGTCTTTGGTTACGACATCGATAAGGATATCGTTAACGCCAAACGCCAGCTCGGGCTGGTGCCGCAGGAGTTCAACTTCAACCCGTTTGAAACCGTCATGCAAGTGGTGGTTAATCAGGCCGGTTACTACGGCGTTCCGCGCCCGCTGGCATTGCAGCGCGCTGAAAAATATCTGACTCAGTTGGACCTGTGGGGCAAGCGCAACGAGCGTTCTCGCATGCTGTCCGGGGGGATGAAGCGCCGCCTGATGATTGCCCGCGCGCTGATGCACGAGCCGAAGCTGCTGATCCTCGATGAACCGACTGCCGGGGTAGATATCGAGCTGCGCCGTTCCATGTGGGGCTTCCTCAAAGAGCTTAACGCGCAGGGGACTACCATCATCCTGACCACCCACTATCTGGAAGAAGCCGAGATGCTGTGCCGTAACATCGGCATAATTCAGGGCGGCCAGCTGGTAGAAAACACCAGCATGAAAGAGCTGCTGTCGAAGCTGAAATCAGAAACCTTCATTCTCGACTTGGCACCGAAAAGCAACCTGCCGCAGCTGGAAGGCTATCGCAGCAAACTGACCGATACGTCTACGCTGGAAGTGGAAGTGATGCGCGAGCAGGGCCTGAACTCGTTGTTTAGCCAACTGAGCAATCAGGGTGTGCAGGTGTTGAGTATGCGTAACAAAGCTAACCGTTTGGAAGAGCTGTTTGTCACCTTGGTGAACGGCAGTGAGGAATCGAAATAATGTCGCAATTGTATTGGGTTGCACTCAAGAGTATCTGGCTAAAAGAGATTAACCGTTTCGGGCGTATCTGGATCCAGACGCTGGTTCCGCCAGTGATCACCATGACGCTGTACTTCATCATTTTCGGTAATTTGATTGGCTCGCAGATTGGTCACATGCATGGCTTCACCTACATGCAGTTCATCGTGCCGGGTCTTATCATGATGGCAGTGATCACCAACTCCTACGCCAACGTGGCCTCTTCTTTCTTTAGCGCCAAGTTCCAGCGCAATATTGAAGAGCTGCTGGTGGCACCTGTGCCAACACACGTGGTGATTGCCGGTTATGTCGGCGGCGGCGTGGCGCGTGGTATCTGCGTGGGAATTTTGGTCACCGCGATTTCACTGTTCTTCGTGCCGCTGGTGATCCACTCATGGTGGGTTATCGCACTGACTCTGCTGCTGACCGCGATCCTGTTCTCCCTCGGCGGCCTGCTTAACGCGGTATTTGCTACCACCTTTGATGACATCAGCCTGATCCCAACCTTCGTGTTGACCCCGCTGACCTATCTGGGCGGCGTGTTCTACTCGCTGACGCTGCTGCCGCCAATCTGGCAGGCTATCTCTAAGCTGAACCCGATTGTCTATATGATCAGCGGCTTCCGCTACGGCTTCTTGGGTATCACCGACGTGCCACTGGTGTTCACCATGGGCGTGTTGCTGGCGTTTATTGCGGTGTTTTATTTGCTAGCTTGGTATTTGATAGAGCGTGGTCGCGGCTTGCGAAGCTAATCCACGTCATCCTTTGCGCTGTCTCGG
>NZ_JMPJ01000018.1 GCF_000735345.1 Ewingella americana ATCC 33852
ATGCCTGAATCAAGGTTACGCCACTTGAACAGGTACCGCTTTGGCGATGCGTTTCATTTGGTTTTCACCTTCGAAATAGGCGACTTTCGGCTGGTGCTTGCGGGCTTCGGCGTCTGACATCTGCACGTAAGAACAGATGATCAGCAGGTCGCCGACGCTGGCGCGGTGCGCTGCTGCACCATTCACCGAAATGATCCGCGAGCCGCGCTCGGCGGCGATAGCGTAGGTAGAGAAACGCTGACCGTTATCAACGTTATAAATGTCGATGGCTTCGTATTCCAGAATGCCTGACGCGTCGAGGAAGTCTTGATCGATGGCGCAGGAGCCTTCGTAATGCAAATCTGCCTGAGTCACGCGAACCCGATGCAGTTTGCCTTGGAGCATAGTACGTACCATTTAGGTGACCCTTCATTTACCCTTTGCCTTTCACGCCGTGGCGTCGCTGCGACCGCGTGAAAGCTGGGGGTAACAAATTGATGAAATACTAAAAATCCGATACCCAGATCGACCACATCTTTGCCGATTTGTTACCCGTTGTCTACTGCGTCAAATCAACCTGCTGATTATCAATCAGTCGCGCTTTACCCAGCCACGCCGCCATCAAAATCACCGCTGAGGTGCTATCTACATTCAGCTCTTGCAGGGTCTTGGCGTCGCGAATAAACAGCTCGTCAGGCGTGAAGCCTGCGTCGCGAAGCTGCTGCGCGGTCTCTTCCAGCATCTCTTCCACGTGGCGCTCGCCTTGGCTCAGGCGCTCTGCCAGCTTGTTCATGATTTTCGCCAGCTGAGGCGCGGTTTTACGCTCGTCGTTAGTAAGATAACCATTGCGCGAACTCAGTGCCAAACCGTCTTTGGCGCGCACGGTCGGCACACCGATAATCTCGATGTCATAACCCATGTCTTCCACCAGCGTGCGGATCAGCGCCAGCTGCTGGAAGTCTTTTTGGCCGAAGCAGGCGACGTCAGGCTGCACCAGATTGAACAGCTTGCTGACGATGGTCGACACGCCGCGGAAATGCCCCGGACGGCTCGCGCCTTCCAAAATAGTGGAGATAACCGGCACGTCGACCTGCGTCTGGGTAGCCAAGCCTTTTGGATAGATATCCGCTGGCGACGGCGCGAAAACCAAGTCCACGCCGCGTTTGTTCAGCTTCTCGCAGTCTTCCTGCAAGGTGCGCGGGTAGCGCTCCAAATCGTCAGGGCGCTCGAACTGCATTGGGTTAACAAAGATACTTACCACCACCACGTCGCCACGGGCTTTGGCTTCTTCCACCAAGGTCATGTGACCTTCGTGCAGGTTACCCATGGTGGGAACCAGTGCGATACGTTTGTTGTTCTGGCGGTAAAAACGAATTTCACGGCGCAGCAGCGGCACATTTTCAATAATCAGCACGTCGATAACCCTTCTTATTTAAAACTGTGTTCTTCGCCCGGATAGACACCCTGAGCAACTTGTTCAACATACAGGCGCACCGCGCCGCGAATGTCGCCAGCCTCGGTGAGGAAGTCTTTAGCGAACTTCGGCGTGTGGCCGCCGGTGATGCCAAAGGCGTCGTGCATCACCAGAATCTGGCCGTCCGTCACGTTGCCCGCGCCGATGCCAATCACCGGAATGGAAAGCTCTTCGGTCACGCGCTTCGCCAGATCCACCGGCACGCACTCCAGCACCAGCAACTGTGCTCCGGCTTCTTCGAGCGCCAGCGCATCTTTCACCAGCTGGTTAGCCGCCACTTCGTCACGGCCTTGAACTTTATAGCCGCCGAACACGTTGACCGACTGCGGTGTTAACCCCAGATGACCACAAACCGGCACCGCGCGCTCGGTGAGCATTTTTACGGTGTCACACAGCCAGCTTCCGCCTTCTAACTTCACCATATTGGCTCCGGCGCGCATCAGCACGGCCGCGCTGGCGAAAGTCTGCTCTGGGGTGGCATAGCTCATAAAAGGCAGGTCAGACAGCAGCAGCGCCTTGGGAGCACCGCGACGCACGCAGCGCGTGTGATAGGCAATCTCTTCCACGGTAACCGGCAGGGTGGAGTCATGGCCTTGCACCACCATGCCGAGGGAGTCACCAATCAGCATCACGGGGATACCCTGCTCGGCGAACAGCTGCGCGAAGCTGGCATCGTAGGCGGTAATGGTCGCAAACTTATGCTTCTCTTGCTTCCACTGGCGTAACTGGCTGAGGGTTGTAGCTTTCATGAGATCTTCCTGTGAATAATTCATTCGGTGAATATCTTGCTGACATTCTACTGTATGACCGAATAAGCAGGTAGTGAAGTTCCTGCTCAGGGCACGGAACATCTTAAGAACCGCTTAAGATGGTTGACGTATAATCAAACAGTGGAGATTTCAGGCAAACATTAAGGAAGAGCGATGCGCATTTTACTGATTGAAGACGACAGCATGATTGGCGACGGCATCAAGGCCGGGCTGGGCAAGCTGGGGTTTACGCTGGACTGGTTTACCGACGGTGAAATGGGCAGAGCCGCGCTCGACAGCGCGCCTTATGACGCAGTGATCCTAGATTTAAGCCTGCCGGGCATCGACGGCATGCAGCTGCTGCGCGAGTGGCGGCGCGACGGTAAAGACACGCCGGTGCTGATCCTCACCGCGCGCGACGCCTTAGAGCAGCGGGTGAGTGGCCTTCAGGCCGGAGCCGATGACTACCTGTGCAAACCTTTCGCGCTGGTGGAGGTCGCAGCGCGGCTTCAGGCACTGATCCGCCGTCGCCACGGGCACATAACCCCGACCATCACCCACGGCAACTTACACTTCAACCCCGCCGCCCGCAGCGCGACGCTAAATGGCGAAGCCGTGGTGCTGACTCAGCGCGAAATCAGCGTCATGGAGCTGTTTCTCAACAACAAAGGCCGAGTGCTGCCTCGCCCGCTGATTCAAGAAAAGCTCTACAGCTGGGACGACGAGGTCAGCAGTAACGCGGTGGAAGTACATATTCACCACTTACGGAAGAAACTCGGCAACGGCTTTATCCGCACCGTACACGGCGTGGGTTACACCTTGGGCGATGCCACGGAGGAGAGCCAGTGAGAATGCGGCTTGCGCGTCTTAGTTTGCGGCTGCGGCTGATTTTACTGTTTGGCATTCTGGCGCTGGTGACTTGGCTGGTCGCCTCGGTTTTTGCTTGGCAGCAGACCCGTCACAACATCAATGAAGTCTTTGATACTCAACAGATCCTGTTTGCCAAACGGCTGGCAGGGGCGGGGTTGGCGGAGATGATGGCGGTGGAGCACGACGAGCGCCTGCCGGAAACCAAGAAAATCCTGCATAAAGGCAATCGCGGCCATACCGACGATGACGCGCTGACCTTCGCCATTTTTGATCGTCAGGGCAAGATGCTGCTCAACGACGGCGAGAACGGCAAGCATATTCGCTTCGACGGCAGCACGCAGGGGTTCGTCGACGGCCAGCTCACAGGCGACGATGACGAGTGGCGGCTGCTGTGGCTGACCACCGCCGACGGGAAATTCCGTGTAGTGGTCGGGCAAGAATATGATTATCGCAACGATCTGGCGTGGACTCTGGTCAGCGGGCAGCTGATGCCGTGGCTGGCGAGCCTGCCCATCTTGCTGCTGGCGATGATCCTGCTGATCACCCGCGAGCTAAGACCGCTGCGCCGGGTGGCGGACGATCTTCATCGTCGTGCGCCGGACGACACCGCGCCACTCTCCACTCAGCAGGTTCCTTCTGAAGTTTTACCGCTGGTGACTTCTCTTAACTCGCTGTTTGGCCGCACCGGTGAGCTGCTGGTGCGCGAGCGCCGCTTCACCTCAGATGCCGCCCATGAGCTGCGCAGCCCGCTGGCCGCGCTGCGCGTTCAAACCGAAGTGGTGCAGCTTTCCGGCAATGACGCCAGCGCGCGCGAACATGCGCTGGAAAACCTCACTACCAGCATAGATCGCGCCACGCGGCTGGTGGATCAACTTCTGACGTTGTCGCGGCTGGAGTCCTTCGACGGGCTGGAGGAGCTTGAGCCCATTAGCTGGAGCAGGCTGCTGATGCAGATGATTGGCGAGCAGGACGCCGCCGCCCACGCGCGCGGCATTGCGCTGCGCTTTGAGCCGCAGGGCGAACCTCCGGTGATTCAGGGCCAGCCGCTGCTGCTGTCGCTGATGCTGCGCAACCTGATTGATAACGCGGTGCGCTACTCTCCGCGCGGGTCGACCGTGACGGTGTGGCTGGATAAGCAGGGGATTCGGGTTGAGGATCAGGGGCCGGGCATTGATGATGCACATCTGGCAAGGCTAGGGGAGAGGTTCTATCGGCCGCCGGGTCAGCAGCAGACGGGCAGCGGGCTGGGTGTGTCGATTGTGCAGCGTATCGCCCAGTTGCACGGCTTGCAGGTGAGTTATCGCAATCGCCAGCAGGGTGGCCTAGAAGTCGCTATTAGATGAACAACGGCCAGAGGGACTGGCCGCGAATTACCAGCGTTCCAGTCCGTTCAGCGGGACGTGGGTCAGAACGGTTTGCAGAGATTCGCCGTCAGGGAAAACCAGCTCTGGCGCGATTTCTGCCAGCGGATAGAGCATAAACTCACGGTTTTTCATGTCGTAATGCGGCACGGTCAGACGCTCAGTGTTAATCACCCGATCGCCATACAGCAGCATGTCTAAATCCAGCGTGCGCGGCCCCCAACGTTCCAGCTTGCGCACTCGTCCCTGATTCTGCTCAATGGCCTGAGTGCAGTCGAGCAGCTCTTCCGGCGGCAGTTCGGTATCCAGTGCCACCACGGCATTGAGGAAATCAGGCTGATTTTGCGGACCGAGAGGCTTGCTGCGATAGAACGCCGAGCAGACCACCAGCTTGGTGCGGGGCATGTGCGCCAGAGCTTCCAGCGCACAGTTAACCTGGTCTACAGGCTTGGCAAGATTACTGCCGAGCGCAATGTAGACCCGAATCATTGCGCGTTATCCTTGCGCGGAGCCCGTTTGCGCGGACGACGCGGACGGCTTCTGCGCGGTGCGGCGTCATCACCCAGCGTACCCAGCATGTTTTTCTGCGAGGCTGGTGTGGCTTCCTGGAACTCACCCCACCATTCGGTCAGGCTTTGCAGTTCGCGATGCTGCTCGACTTCGGCGCGCAGCGCCAGCAGGTCGAAAGCGGCGCGGAACTTCGGATGCTCCATCAGCTTGTGAGCACGTTTACCCTGACGGCGAGACAGACGCAGTTGCAGCGCCCAGATATCACGCACCAGCGTAGTAATACGTTTTGGAATCGCCAAGGTACGGCACTGCTCGTCGAGCACGTCGTTCATCGCCAGCGAGAAGGCGTCGTAATAGGTCAATCCGCCTTCTTGCGCCAGCTTCTGCGCGTGCTCAATCACCGGATACCACAGCATCGCGGCGAACAGGAACGCAGGGTTAACGCGCTGATCGTTTTGCAGACGGAAGTCGGTGTTTTTCAGCACCTGAACCAGAATGCGCTCCATAGGGCTGTCGCCGTCTTCAGTGAACTGGCGAGCAATTAGTGGGAACAGCGGCTGGAACAGGTGATATTCACGCAGTTTCAGGTAGGTCTGGTAGCCGTTGCCCGCTTGCAGCAGTTTTAAAGACTCTTCGAACAGGCGCGCCGGAGGAATTTCCTGCAACAGCGTCGCCAGACGAGGGATCGGCTGCGCGGTCTCCGGGCTGATTTTCATGTCCAGCTTGGCGGCGAAACGCACGGCGCGCAGCATACGCACCGGGTCTTCGCGGTAGCGCGTCTCTGGGTCACCAATCAGGCGGATAATGCCGTTTTCAAGGTCACGCAGGCCACCGGTGTAATCACGCACGGTGAAGTCGGCCACGCCGTAATACAGGCTGTTGATGGTGAAGTCGCGGCGCTGGGCGTCATCTTCGATGGTGCCGAAGATGTTGTCGCGCAGCAGCATGCCGTTGACGGCCTGCTGGGAAGAGTTTTTGTCTTCGACTTCTTCTTGCTGCTCGTGGTGACCACGGAAGGTGGCGACCTCGATGATTTCCGGCCCAAACATCACGTGCGCCAGACGGAAGCGGCGTCCCACCAGACGGCAGTTGCGGAACAGTTTGCGCACCTGTTCAGGCGTGGCGTTGGTGGTGATGTCAAAGTCTTTCGGTTTCTTTTCCAGCAATAAATCGCGCACGCCGCCGCCAACCAGATAGGCTTCGTAACCGGATTTATTTAAGCGATACAGCACTTTAAGGGCGTTTTCGCTGATATCACGACGAGAAATGTTGTGCTCATCGCGTGGAATAATGGTCATGGCGCGCGTTTCGCCTTCGTAATCAAAGGAGACGCGGGCTCTTTTGGCCGGCTCTTCGGTCACGTAGCGTTCAACAAATGGGCGATCGCCGCGTGGCGCGTCGCTGGCTGAACGGCGATTGTCTTGGTTTTCGTTCTGACGAGGGGCAGAGCGGGATGGCTGTCTCGCGCCTTGCGCAGAGTTATTGCCGCGTCGATCGCCACGATTGCCGTAGTCATCCCGGCGATTACGGTTATCGCGATTGCCGCTGCGTTCGCGGCGTGGGGATGACGGCGTTCTTGGGTTGCCGTCGGCAACGGAAGCAGAGTCCACGGAGGTTGTGTCGCGGCGGTCTTTATCTTCACGAAGAGGGGCTGGTTCAGGCACCGTGTTTTCTTCACGGATGACTTTGTCTTCACGAACTAGCACCTTACGGCAAAAATTGGCTACTCGGGTAAAAATGGGACACCTCGATAGTGACTGATAAAAATGACGCGACGCAAAAACAGCGGCTAATCATAGCTCACACTGGCTACTTTGAGAATGCCGAAGTCAAATCTGACGGCGCTTTCGCATGCTGACGCGGCATCATCGCAGGGGACCAATGTTCAATCGCCCAGCGTAATAATAAATCCAATGTTAAATCCTGCCAGTTTTCCGGCAAGGTTTGACCTAAAAATTGTAACGCTTTCAACAACACGGGGCGCGGGTCACCTTGCGGCAGGCCCGGCGCGTGATTTTGTTTGGACAGCTTATCGCCACTCTCATTGACCGCCAGCGGCAAATGCAAATATCCCGGCTGCGGGTAGCCAAGATGCTGATAAAGCGAAATCTGCCGCACCGTTGGCTCAATTAAGTCGGCCCCGCGCACCACGTGATTCACTCCCTGATAGTGATCGTCGACCACCACGGCGAGGTTGTAGGCGAACAGCCCGTCGCGGCGGCGGATAATAAAATCCTCCTCGGCGAGGCTCTGGCTGGCGTGCAACTGGCCCTGAAAATCATCGTCGAAGGCGTAAACCGGGCGCGTCTGACGCAGGCGAATCGCCGCATTCTCAGGCCCAAGGCCCAAATGCTGACAGTGGCCGTCGTAGGTGCCGCCGAGCTGGCTGATTCGCTGGCGGGTGCAGGTGCAGTAATAGCTCAGGCCATTGTTGCGCAGGGTGTCTAAGGCGGCGCGGTAGGCGTCATGGCGTTTCGACTGCCAAACCACTTCGCCGTCCCAGTGCAGGCCAAAACGTTCAAGGGTGGCAAGAATGCTGTCGGCGGAACCGGCGATTTCACGCGGCGGGTCGAGGTCGTCAATGCGCACCAGCCACTGGCCCTGCGCGGCACGGGCGTGCAAATAGCTGCCGAGGGCGGCAATCAACGAACCAAAGTGGAGTTCACCAGAAGGTGAGGGAGCAAAGCGGCCGATGTAGGGTGACGCGGCGTGAGTATCTGACATAAGAAGTTTGAAACGAAAGAGGGTGCTGCGTTGTTAAGGGAACGCGGTGCGAAATGCACCGCGTGGGACCCGAGACTTAACCAGCCATCTGCTTTTCGCGGATTTCAGCCAATGTCTTACAGTCAATGCACAAATCAGCGGTAGGACGTGCTTCGAGACGGCGAATACCAATCTCAACGCCACAGGAATCGCAATATCCGAAATCCTCGTCTTCCACTTTTTTCAGCGTTTTTTCAATTTTTTTGATCAGCTTACGTTCACGGTCGCGGTTACGCAGTTCAAGGCTGAATTCTTCTTCCTGAGCGGCACGGTCCACCGGGTCTGGGAAGTTTGCAGCTTCGTCCTGCATGTGCGAAACGGTACGGTCAACTTCATCCCTGAGCTGATTGCGCCACGCTTCAAGGATCTTCTTGAAGTGGGTCAGCTGAGCGACGTTCATGTACTCTTCGCCTGGCTTCTCTTGGTATGGCTCTACCCCAGCGATGGCGAGAATGCTCAAGGACGATGTCTTACGGGTTTGCCCTTCTTGCATGATGCTTCTCCTACATAAAACGCACTATACTCTTCATCCTTTAAGCTACTGCTGCGTTGTCCGCCTTGCTGTAATTCAACGATGTTGAGTATTTCGATCCCCAAAAGGGGGAAAAAATCAGGCCGCTATAAATACCAGAAGGCAACGAGGTAAGCAATTAATCATCGCAGGGTCTTGACAGACCTGTGAGGAAAAGCGTATTCGCGACTCCTTAATCCTTCAAAAATTGAACAATTTAGAGTCTCTGCCCCACGTTGTAGCCGCCGATGGCTTTAATAACAGGGGTTATCCGACAAACTGGCGGGTAGCCAGAGGTAAACGTTCTGTGAGGCGGATACCCTCGGCAGAAAGTTTTGCACCGTAACACATCACTTCGACACCGTTTTTCTGTACCTGCGTCAACAATGCTGCATAACGCGGATCAATATGGTGTGCCGGAGAGACGCTTTCAATGCCTGAATGCAATACAGCGAAAAATAAAATTGCTCGCTGTCCCTGTTCTGCCATCGCTTGAAGCTCGCGTAAATGCTTCTGACCTCGCAGGGTCACTGCGTCGGGGAAGAAGCCGCATCCTTGTTGCAACAAGGTGACAGATTTCACTTCAATATAGCAGTCAGAACCGTTATCCGCCTGTAACATAAAATCAATGCGGCTGTTTTCGGCGCCGTATTTAACTTCGCTAGAAATCTTACTGTAAGCAGATAATTCTGGAATGCTGCCCAAATCTAGCGCTTCCCGCACCAACTGGTTAGCCCGCAGGGTGTTGACGCAAATCCAGTGACCTTGCTGCGTCTGTGTCAGCTCCCAACTGTGGGCATATTTGCGTTTCGGGTTATCCGAGGTGGAATACCAGACGGTATCGCCCGGCGTGGCGCAGCCGGTCATCGCGCCGGTATTGGCACAGTGCAGGGTTAGTTCTTGGCCTTCTGGCGTAACCACGTCAGCCAGAAAACGTTTGTAACGTTTGATAAGGGTTGCGGGTTGAAGTGGCGGGTCGAAGTGCATGACATTTCCTGATTGAAATTAGTCGTTGGGCGCGGCGGGCGAGAGCGGCCAGCTTTGCAACAGAGAGTACCGGGTACGGCCACTCTCATAAATTGACTGGTAGAGGCCAAACTCGGTGGCGTCCAGCGTCCAGTTGGGCGTCGCGGGCGGAATAGCGACCGGGCGAGTGGCGGCGCGGAACAGCGAGATATGCGGATGAAACGGCAACGCGCTTTGGTAGCAGCCATTACGCGCCGCGTGGGAGCGCAGCACCTCGGCCAGTTGCAGCAGCGCGCGGGGAGCACGGCGGGTGCCGAGCCACACCACGCCCGCGCCCGGCCAGTGGCCTGCGTCATCGATTTGCACGCTGAACGCTTTGGCATCGATTCGCCCGGCGACGCCGCGCAAAGCTGCCTCTTTCTGTTCGCTCACTTCGCCTAAAAACGCCAGAGTGATATGCAAATTGGCCGCCGTCAGTGGGCGTCCGGTCTCGGCCGGGAAGTTGTCAGCACGCCATTTAATCACCTGTTTTTGTAATTTCGGTGGCAGTGATAAGGCAAAAAATAGACGGCGTTGAGCGGACATTGCAGGTTCCCTTAAGGCAGAAGCAGGCCCAGATGCTACAATGCTGGCGCTTTAAATCAAATCATATGGGGCTTTTCATTGTCATCTTCTTTGCCGGTCAGTGCCGTACTTGAACCTTTATTAGTCGCGCTAAAAAGCGCGCCGCAGGTATTGCTGCTGGCCCCGACGGGGGCGGGTAAATCGACCTGGCTGCCGCTACAGCTGCTGCAACAGGCCAACCTGCCCGGTAAAATTCTGCTGCTCGAGCCGCGTCGGCTGGCGGCCAAGAATGTGGCTTATCGACTGGCCCAGCAGCTGGGTGAAACGCCGGGGCAGACCGTCGGCTATCGCATGCGCGCAGAAAGCAAAACCAGCGCCGCGACACGCCTTGAAGTGGTCACCGAGGGGATCCTGACCCGCATGGTGCAGGCCGACCCCGAGCTGAGCGGCGTCTCACTGGTTATCCTCGACGAATTCCACGAGCGCAGCCTGCAAGCCGATTTGGCGCTGGCGCTGCTGCTCGACCTGCAAAACGCCCTGCGCGATGACCTCAAGCTGCTGATTATGTCAGCCACCCTCGACAATCTGCGACTCACCCCGCTGCTGCCCGACGCGCCGGTGATTGTCTCCGAGGGGCGCAGCTTCCCGGTGGACCGAAACTATATTTCTCTCGCCAGCCACGAACGTCTGGATGAAGGCGTGGCGCGGATTGTCAGCCGCCTGATGAGTGAAAACAGCGGCTCGATGCTGCTGTTCCTGCCCGGCGTGGCGGAAATCACGCGGGTGCAGAACCTGCTGAGCGGCAAGGTGTCTGAAGATGTCGACCTCTGCCCGCTGTATGGCGCGCTGACGCTGGAGCAGCAGCAAAAGGCGATTCAGCCTGCGCCAGCGGGCCGCCGCAAAATCGTTCTCGCGACCAATATTGCTGAAACCAGTCTGACGATTGAAGGTATTCGGCTGGTGGTGGACAGCGGGCTGGAACGCAGCGCGCAGTTTGACCCGCGCTCCGGCCTGACCCGTCTGGTGACGCAGCGTATTAGCCAAGCCTCGATGACCCAGCGCGCGGGCCGCGCCGGGCGTCTCGAGCCGGGGCTGTGCTGGCACCTGTTCGCCAAAGAGCAGGCCGAGCGCGCCAGTGCGCAGGGCGAGGCGGAAATTCTGCAAAGCGACCTGAGCAGTTTCTGGCTCGAACTTTTGCAGTGGGGCTGCCAGCAGCCTGACCAACTCTCTTGGCTTGATGCGCCGCCCGCACCCGCGCTGGCGGCGGCCAAAACCTTGCTGCATTCTCTTGGCGCGACCGACAAGCAGGGCAAACTCACGCCTACGGGGCAGCGCATGGCCAAGCTCGGCTGCGAGCCGCGCCTTGCCGCGATGCTGATTGCCGCCGACGCTCAGGGCGCTGATGCCTTAGCGACGGCGTCGCTGTTGGCCGCCATGCTGGAAGAGCCTCCGCGCGGCGGCATGCCGGATATCGATTATTGGCTCAGTCGCCCACAGGGCAACTGGCAGCGCCGGGCCGGTCAGCTGGCTCAGCGAGTGTCTGCCAAAAAAGGTCAGGTAGACGCGGTGCTGGCTCCGTGGCTGCTGGCCGCCGCCTTCAGTGATCGCATTGCCCAGCGCCGGGGAGCCGATGGCCGCTATCTATTGGCCAACGGCCTTGGCGCTTCTCTTCCGCAGGATGATGCACTTACCCGCGCCGCGTGGCTGGTGGCTCCGCAGCTTTTGCAGGGCAATAACAGCCCAGATGCGCGAATTTTGCTGGCGGTGACGCTGGATGCCAACCAGTTGGCCGAGCGCCTGCCGCAGATTGTCAAAGAGCAGACCGCGGTCGAGTGGGATGAAGAGAAGGGCACCCTGCGCGCGTGGCGGCGCTGGCAGGTGGGGCGGCTGGTGCTGAAAGCCAACCCGCAGGCCAAGCCGGATGACGCCGATTTACAACAGGCGCTGATTGACTGGGTTCGTCAGCAAGGTTTGGCGTCGCTCAATTGGTCGGTGGCCGCCGAGCAGCTGCGCCTGCGCCTGACTTGTGCCGCCAAATGGATGCCGGAAGCCGACTGGCCCGCGATGGATGATCAAAGCCTGCTCGACGGCCTCGAGCAGTGGCTGTCGCCGTCGCTCAACGGCGTGCGCTCGCTCAAAATGCTGCAACAGGTAGATTTGCATGACGCGCTGCTGCGGCTGCTGGATTGGCATCAGCGCCAGCGATTAGATAACGCGCTGCCGACCCATTACACCGTTCCTACTGGCAGCCGTTTGCCAATCCGCTATTATGCTGACCAGCCGCCTGTTTTATCGGTGCGGATGCAGGAAATGTTTGGCGAACAGCGCAGCCCGATGCTGGCCGAAGGCCGCGTCGCCGTGGTGCTGGAGCTGCTTTCGCCCGCCCAGCGCCCGTTGCAGATCACTGCCGACTTGGCGGCATTCTGGCAAGGGACGTATCGCGAAGTACAAAAAGAGATGAAAGGTCGCTACCCTAAGCACCCTTGGCCGGATAATCCGGCAATTGAGATGCCCACGCGACGCACCAAAAAATATCAATGATCAGAAAATCCATGTCGATTGACGCGAAATTACCTGATTTTTTTCAGAGATTTCTTCTGGTCATAGCCACAACCGAGGCAGAGAGTAGGCCGCAATTTATGAACACAGCAGTTTTTATGGAGAGTTGTCATGTCTGGCGATGATCGCGAGCCGATTGGCCGTAAAGGCAAACCCGCAGGACGTAAGCCATCGCGCTCACGTCCGGTACGTCGCCGTAGGGATGACGATTATGAAGAATTCGATGATGACTATGAAGAAGACCGCGAAACGGATGACGACTATGACGATGAAGAAGACACCCGTCGGGAGTCGCGCATGAGCCGTAAAGCCGCGCCGCGCAAAGCGGCCAAGTCAGGGAAAGGTGGCAAGCCGCGCAGCAGAAAGCGCTGGTGGTTCTGGCTGCTGTTTAAGCTATTTATCATCTTCGCCATCCTGATGGGGATTTACGGTTTCTATCTCAATACTGAGATCCGTGGCCGTATCGATGGCAAAGTCTGGCAGCTGCCAGCGGCGGTGTATGGTCGTCAGGTGAACCTTGAGCCGGACATGCCGTACAGCAAAAAAGAGATGATTAACCTGCTGGAAGGCACGCAATACCGCCAAGTGACGCGCATTACCCGTCCGGGCGAGTTTACCGTGGCTGCCAACAGCATTGACTTGCTGCGCCGTCCGTTTGATTTCCCTGATGGTAAAGAGGGCCAGATCAACGCGCGCCTGATGTTCGAAGATAACCATCTTTCGGAGATTAAGAACCTCGACAACAACCGCGACTTCGGGCTGTTCCGCCTCGATCCGCGGTTGATCACTATGCTGCAATCCCCGAACGGCGAACAGCGCCTGTTCGTGCCGCGCTCCGGTTTCCCGGACCTGCTGGTGGATACGCTGCTGGCGACCGAGGACCGTCACTTCTATGAGCACGACGGCATTAACTTCTGGGCGATTGGGCGTGCGGTGGTGGCGAACTTAACTGCCGGACACGCGGTGCAGGGCGGCAGTACGCTGACTCAACAGTTGGTGAAAAACCTGTTCCTGACCAACGAACGCTCGCTGAGCCGTAAAGCGCGCGAAGCCTACATGGCGATTCTGGTCGACGCCAACTACAGCAAAGATCGCATTCTCGAGCTGTACCTGAACGAAGTCTATCTCGGCCAGAGCGGCTCGGATCAGATCCGCGGCTTCCCGCTGGCGAGCCTCTATTACTTTGGCCGTCCGGTGGACGAACTGAGTCTGGATCAGCAGGCGCTGTTAGTCGGCATGGTGAAAGGTGCCTCGCTGTACAACCCGTGGCGTAACCCGAAACTGGCCCTTGAGCGCCGCAACTTAGTGCTGCGTTTGCTGGTTAATCAGAAGGTTATCGACCAAGAGCTGTATGACATGCTCAGCGCGCGTCCTCTGGGCGTTCAGCCGAAGGGCGGGGTGATTTCTCCTCAGCCAGCCTTTATGCAGATGGTCCGTCAGGAGTTGCAGGCCAAGCTTGGCGACAAAGTGCAGGATATGTCCGGGGTGAAAATCTTCACCACCCTCGACCCGATTTCTCAGGATTCCGCCGAGAAAGCCGTGGAAGAAGGCATTCCTTTACTGCGTAAGAAGAGCGGGCTGAACGACATTGAAACCGCGATGGTGATTGTTGACCGTTACACCGGCGAAGTGCGCGCCATGGTCGGCGGCGCTGAAACCCAGTTCGCGGGCTTCAACCGTGCCATGCAGGCGCGTCGTCAGGTCGGCTCTCTGGCTAAACCTGCGACCTATCTGACTGCCTTGTCGCAGCCGGACAAATACCGCTTGAATACCGTATTGGCTGACCAGCCGCTGACCCTGAAACTGGCCAATGGGCAGACATGGTCGCCGAAGAACGATGACCATCAGTTCCGTGGACAGGTGTTGCTGGTAGACGCGCTGGCGCGCTCAATGAACGTGCCAACGGTTAACCTTGGTATGGCTGTCGGTCTGGATAACATCACCAAGCAGCTGATTAACTTGGGTATTCCGAAAGAGTCTCTCAACCAGTTACCGTCAATGCTGCTGGGTGCCATTGCTCTGACGCCGATGGAAGTCGCGCAGGAGTACCAGACCATTGCCAGCGGCGGCAACAAAGCACCACTGTCCGCCGTGCGTTCGGTGATTGCTGAAGATGGCACCGTGCTCTATCAGAGCTTCCCACAGGCGGTTCGCGTGATCCCAGCTCAGGCTTCTTACCTGACCATGTACGCGATGCAGCAGGTGGTTTCAGAGGGGACTTCACGCGCCTTGGCGAACAAGTTCCCGAACCTGCATCTGGCGGCGAAAACCGGTACCTCCAACGAACTGCGTGACAGCTGGTTCGCGGGTATCGACGGTAATCAGGTGGCGATCACCTGGGTTGGCCGCGACAACAACGGCCCGTCTAAGCTTTGGGGTTCTACCGGTGCGCTGGTGCTCTATAGCCGCTATCTGGATAACGAAACGCCACAGCCGCTGACCTTGCAGGTGCCGGAAGGTATCACCACCATGAATATCGACGGCAGTGGAAACTTCGTCTGTAACAGCGGTGGCCTGACCGGCGGCGTTGCGCGCAGTATCCCGGTATGGACCGATTCCCCTGACAAACTCTGTCAGGCGTCGCAAGCTGCGATTCAGCAGCAGCAAGAACAGCAGCAACAGCAACAACAGCAGCAATCTCAACAAGAAGATGGCAAAGGCGTTGCAGGCTGGATTAAGGATATGTTCGGCTCAAGTCCGTAGGATGAGAGGCTGAAATAAAAAGGGCGCGACTCAGTTCGCGCCCTTTTTTTATTGGGAGGGGATTAGCTATTTTCAGCCGGTTTCTGCTGGTTTTCCATCATGCGACGGATAGGGACAATCAGCAGGATCAGCACCGCGGCACAAATCAGCAGCGCGATGGAGCAGCGCGCGAACAGGTTTGGCAGCATTTCCAGTTGGTCAGCTTTCACGTGACCACCAATCAGGCCCGCTGCCAGATTGCCCAGCGCACTGGCGCAGAACCACAGGCCCATCATCTGGCCGCGCATTCTCTCCGGTGCCAGCAGGGTCATGGTCGCCAGCCCGATTGGGCTAAGGCACAGCTCACCCAGCGTCAGCATCAAGATACTGCCTACCAGCCACATCGGGGAAACACCCGCGCCGCCGTTACTCAGGACGTTTTGCGCCGCCAACATCATCAGACCGAAGCCCGCCGCAGCAAACAGAATACCGATTACAAACTTGGTGATGCTGCTCAGGTGGATCTTTTTACGCGCCAGCGCAGGCCAAGCCCAGCTGAAAATCGGTGCCAACAAGATAATGAACAGGGCGTTGATCGACTGGAACCACACCGCAGGGATCTCGAAATCACCAATCATTCGCTGGGTATAGTCATTGGCGAACAGGTTGAACGAGGTCGGTTTCTGCTCGAAGGCGGACCAGAAGAAGGCTGCCGACACCAACAGAATAAAGCAGACCAGCAGGCGCGCGCGCTCTTTGCGGCTCAAACCGGCAAACACGAACAGATAGATGAAGTACAGGGTGACCGAAGCGGCAATCACGTAAACCAGCATGCTGGCGACGGCCAACGGGTTAATAACGATAATGCCTTGAGCGATGAGGGTGACAATCACCGCCACGCCGACCGCCAACGCCAGCAACCAAGCGCCAACGCCATTCTTCTTAGCAACCGGCGTGTTCCAGGTGGAGTCCAGACCGACTTCTTTGTCATAGCGCTTCATCGAAGGCACGGCAAAGGCGCGGAAGATAACCAGCGCTACCAACATCCCGATACCACCGATGCCGAAGCCCCAGTGCCAGCCGTGGTCGCGAACCAGCCAGCCTGAGATCAGCGGAGCGATAAACGACCCCATGTTGATACCCATATAGAACAGTGAGAAACCACCGTCGCGGCGGGTGTCACCCTTCTTATATAGAGTACCGACCATCACCGAGATACAGGTTTTGAACAGCCCCGAGCCCAGCACGATAAACATCAGGCCGATGAAAAACAGGTTGTCGCCCATCACTGCCGACAGGGCGATAGAAAGGTGGCCCAAGGCAATCAGAATCGAGCCATACCACACGGCTTTTTGCTGACCCAGCCAGTTATCTGCCAACCAACCGCCGGGTAAAGCGGCCAAATACATGCTGCCCGCGAAGATGCCGACAATCGCCGAGGCATTCTCACGCGCCAGTCCCATACCGCCGTCGAACACGGCGGCAGACATAAACAGAATTAATAATGGGCGAATGCCATAGAACGAGAAACGCTCCCACATTTCAGTAAAGAACAAGGATCGAAGTGGGTAAGGATGGCCGAGGAACGTCCGGCTTTCTTGTTTGTTAACAGAGGATTGCATAATGTATTGCCTATTTGGTTCGCCGCATTAAATGCCGCTTTTATTGTCGATGTATGTGTATCTTCAGCCTCGGCAATTTCCCTATTAGCCTTAATTATTCCAGTGCGGATTTAACTCAATTGAGTCTGCTAAAACGCAGCGTCACGCGGGGGAAGGGCCGTACTGTATTTTGTTTTTACAGGATGCTCAACGTTGTTTTATTGCTCTCTTCAGTCCTTTTAACCATTTCTATGTCCTGAAGTCGCGATTAACCACGCCTTAATCACTCAAAAACGATGCTTTCAGCGGTTTGAAATATACCAATACATTCAGCAGGTAATTTTTACCGTTGGGTAACATTAAAAATATTTATTCTTCAAAGCCTTCACATGCTATTTCGAACGTTTTTGCATCGCATTTACCCTTATTTTACATAGGGCTATTTTCTATTCGTTCACACTTTGTCCGGTCTTAATGCGCTTGCAGAAGGACATCGGTTGCGCATATCATCCGACGTTCATAATAATAATTATCGTTTACATTCCCATTCAACATCTCCAGAGAACAGCAAATGGCACATCAGCGCACACTTTCATTGACTGCATCTAAAGGGTCTTTTCAGCGTGGAACTTTGGCGTTAACTATCGCCGCCGCATTGGGAACGACAGCGTTTCAAGCCACCGCGGCTGAGACCAGCACCACCCCGGCGAAAAGCGATACTATCGTGGTTACCGGCAACGCCGCGGCTAACGTAGCACCGGAATCAGCCTGGGGACCGTCGCCAACCATCGCGGCCAAGCACAGCGCCACCGGCACCAAAACCGACACGCCGATTGTTAAAACCCCGCAGTCAATTTCAGTTGTGACGCGCGAAGAGATGGATACTCACCAGCCAGCTTCCGTAAAAGAAGCCTTGGGCTACACGCCGGGTATTACTGTCTCAACTCGCGGTGCATCAAATACTTACGACGCAGTGAAAATTCGTGGTTTCGGTTCGGTGAACCAGAATAACTATCTGGATGGGCTGAAATTGCAGGGCGACTTCTACAACGAAGTGCTCATCGACCCTTACATGCTGGAACGCGTTGAGTTGATGCGTGGGCCGACTTCCGTTCTTTACGGGAAAAGCAGTCCGGGCGGCATAATTTCAATGGTCAGCAAGCGTCCTACCACTGAGCCACTGAAAGAAGTTCAGTTCAAAATGGGTAATGATAATCTGTATCAGACCGGTTTTGACTTTAGCGACGCAATTGACGATGCCGGTGTTTATTCCTATCGCCT
The DNA here is from genome assembly GCF_000735345.1 of Ewingella americana ATCC 33852. Classification (GTDB taxonomy): domain Bacteria; phylum Pseudomonadota; class Gammaproteobacteria; order Enterobacterales; family Enterobacteriaceae; genus Ewingella; species Ewingella americana. The sequence goes on from NZ_JMPJ01000018.1 coordinate 17,871, forward strand.
GACGGGTATCGCGCGTTCTAACGATGCTCAACAAGAGATGTCGAAAGAGAAACGTTACGCCATTGCGCCTTCTTTCTCTTGGCGTCCTGACGATAAAACCAACTTCACTTTCCTCGCCAATTTGCAGGACACTCCAGAGACGGGCTACTACGGTTGGTTGCCGAAGGAAGGCACGGTCCAGCCTTTACCAAATGGCTCCCACCTGCCAACGAGCTTTAACGAAGGCGCTCCAAACAACACCTATTCTCTCTCTCACAAATTAGTGGGTTACAGCTTCGAACACGCCTTTGACGACACCTTTACCGTGCGTCAGAACTTGCGCTATGTCGAATCCAAGACATCGCAGAAAAGCGTCTACGGTGTAGGTTTGGATACCAGTCCTACCGCCCCTAATGACCACACGCTGAACCGCAGCACGGTGGTTGATAACGAAAAACTTCACACCTTTGCAGTTGATACCCAATTGCAGAGCAAGTTCGCCACGTCTTCTGTCGATCACACCCTGTTAACTGGTATTGATTTCCAGCAGATGCGTAATGACGTTAACGCGACCTTTGGTACTGCGACGCAGCTAGATTTGTATAACCCTGTCTATCAAGATTTCGATTTTGGCGACGCGGCACCTTATCAGCAGAACAAGCAAAAGCAGACCGGCCTCTATGCTCAGGATCAAGCAGAGTGGAACAACTTTGTTCTGACGCTCGGTGGTCGCTACGACTGGGTTGAGCAATCAACGAAAGCTTATCAAGCCAATAACTACACTAGCCGTGACGACAGCCAATTCACATGGCGCGGTGGTTTGAACTACCTGTTTGATAATGGCATCAGCCCTTACTTCAGCTATAGCGAATCTTTCGAACCGACTGCAGGTGCAGATTTCAGCGGCAATACCTTCGCTCCTTCCAAAGGACGCCAGTACGAAGCTGGTGTGAAGTATGTTCCAAATGATATGCCGGTGGTGGTGACTGGCGCGCTTTATCAACTGACCAAAACCAACAACCTGATGTCTGATCCGGCTCACGTGTTCTCCTCCATTCAGGGCGGTGAAATTCGTTCACGTGGTGTAGAGCTTGAAGCTAAAGCCGCAGTCAATGCCAACATCAACATGACCGCGTCTTATACTTACACTGATGCGCAATACACCACGGATACTACGCTGAAAGGGAATACGCCAGAGCAGGTGCCAAAACACATGGCTTCACTGTGGGGTGATTACACATTCCATGAAACGGCTCTCAGTGGTTTAACACTCGGAACCGGTGGGCGTTTGTTGGGTTCAAGCTATGGTGATCCAGCGAATACCTTCAAAGTCGGTAGCGCAGTGGTGATGGATGCTGTTGTGAAATATGATTTGGGTCGTTTTGGTATGAACGGTTCTAACATTGCTTTAAACGTGAATAACCTGTTTGACCGTGAATATGTAGCGAGCTGTTTTGCAACCTATGGTTGCTTCTATGGTGCAGAGCGTCAGGTCGTTGCCACAGCAACATTCCGCTTCTGATAGCCTGACGTAATAACGGAAAGTGGGCACGGAACCTCGTGCCCTTTTCCGTTTCTTGTTTCTTCGAATCTGACGTAAAGAGCTGCTAACTGAATGTCTGAAAATATTATGCCAAACAACGCCGTGAATCGTTCCGCCGCGCAAACTGACTCTCATGCTAATGACAGTACGTTCAGCCTGAAAGAGGTGAGTTTCACCGTTCCCGGACGCACGCTGCTTGCGCCGCTGTCGCTGACTTTCCCGAAGGGAAAAGTGTGCGGGTTAATTGGTCATAATGGCTCGGGCAAATCCACCTTGCTGAAAATGCTGGGTCGCCATCAGTCGGCTTCTGCCGGGCAAATTCAGTTAAATGACACCCCGCTGGAGCAGTGGGATAGCAAAGCCTTTGCACGTCAGGTTGCCTATTTACCGCAACAACTGCCCGCTGCCGAAGGCATGACGGTGCAAGAGCTGGTGGCGATTGGTCGTTACCCGTGGCACGGCGCGCTGGGGCGTTTCAAACATCAAGATCGTGAGAAAGTCGAAGAGGCTATTTCACTGGTTGGCCTGAAGCCTTTCGCCCATCGCTTGGTGGATAGCCTGTCCGGCGGCGAACGCCAGCGCGCGTGGTTAGCCATGATGGTGGCGCAGGATAGCCGCTGCCTGCTGCTCGATGAACCCACTTCTGCACTGGATATCGCCCATCAGGTTGACGTGCTGGCCTTGATCCATCGCCTCAGCCAAGAGAAAGGGCTGACGGTGATTGCCGTCTTGCACGATTTGAACATGGCGGCGCGCTACTGCGATTATCTGATGGCGCTGCGCGGCGGCGAATTAATTGCCCAAGGCACGCCGGAAGAGATGATGCGCGGCGACGTGCTTGAGCAAGTTTATGGTATCCCGATGGGCATCCTCCCGCACCCAGCCGGTGGCGCACCGGTAAGCTTTGTATATTGATATGTCTGAGATTTTCCCTGCACCTGACTTAAATCGCCGCCGCCTGCTACAGGCGCTGGCGCTCTCTCCGCTGCTGGCGGCTATTCCTTCTTTTGCCGCCACGCGCCCTGATTTGAGCAAAATTATTGCCCTAGAATGGTTACCAGCCGAGCTGCTGATGGCCCTCGGCGTGACGCCAATGGGCGTGGCGGATATCCGCAATTACAACCTGTGGGTGGATGAGCCAAAGCTGCCCGCTCAGGTGATTGATGTCGGCCAGCGCATGGAGCCGAACATGGAGCTGATGCAGCAGCTAAAACCCTCGCTGCTGCTGGTGTCCCAAGGCTATGGCCCGAATGCCAAACAGCTGGCGCCGATAGCGCCGGTGCTGGGTTTGACGGCCAACGACGGCAGCCCGAATCCGCTCCAGCAGGCGATTCGCTCCCTGAATAAGCTGGCGAATTACCTCGACTTACAGGACCGCGCAGCCCAACACCTGAAGATTTATCACGACTTGCTGGACACCACCCGCACTCAGGTGCAGCCCTTCGCGCAAAAGCCCATCCTGCTGTTCTCCTTCCTCGACACGCGCCACGTTTTGGTTTTCGGCAAGGGCAGCCTGTTTCAGGAGATCATGCTCGACTTAGGCCTGACCAACGCATGGCAGGGCGAAAGCAGCTTCTGGGGCAGTGTGAGTGTTGGCATTGAGCGTCTGGCGGCGGTTAAAAACGCCCATGCCATCTGCTTCGGGCACGGCGACGCCGACGTCTACGAGCAGGTTTCCCGCACGCCGCTGTGGCAATCCATGCCCTTTGTGCGCGAAAAGCAGCTGAGCATGGTGCCTGCCGTCTGGTTCTACGGCGCGACCTTCAGCGCCATGCGTTTTTGCCGCATTCTGACCGCTACGCTAGGGAAAGCATCATGAATCGTCGCTCTCTCAGCGTAACGCTAAGCTTACTTATCCTGCTGACGCTGGTCAGTGCGGCCCTCAGCTTCTACAACCTGCGCCAGCAACTGCCGTTCGACCAGTGGCATCAGGCGCTGTGGCAGCCGAGCATCGATAACGTCAATCAGATGATGTTCCATTACAGCACGCTGCCGCGCGTGGCGGTGGCGCTGCTGGCCGGTGCGTCCTTGGGGCTGGTCGGGCTGTTATTCCAACAGGTACTGCGCAATCCGCTGGCCGAACCCGCCACCCTTGGGGTCTCGGCGGGGGCGCAGCTTGGCCTGACAGTATCCATTTTGTGGGCCCTGCCGGGCGGCGAGCTGACACAGCAATTTGCCGCGATGATTGGCGCGATTGTCATTGGGCTGCTGGTGTTTGGCATTGCGTGGGGTAAACGCATGTCGCCGGTGACGCTGATCCTCGCCGGATTGGTGCTCGGCCTGTACTGCGGTGCGATAAATGGCCTGTTCGGGCTGTTCAATTACCAGCGGCTGCAAAGCTTATATATGTGGAATACCGGCTCGCTCAACCAGCAAGACTGGAGCGTGGCGAGCTTCCTGCTGCCCCGGCTGATCATTGTCTGGGTGCTGGCGTTTGTGTTGCAGCGCCCAATGACCCTGCTCGGGCTGGATGACGGCATTGCCAAGAATTTGGGGCTGGGGCTGAACGTCGCGCGCCTCAGCGTGCTGGCGCTGGCGATTTTGATGAGTGCGCAGATTGTTAACGCCGTCGGCATTGTCGGCTTTATCGGTCTGTTCGCGCCGCTATTGGCGAAGATGCTCGGGGCGCGCCGCCTGACTTCACGGCTGATCCTCGCGCCACTGATTGGTGCTCTGCTGCTGTGGCTGACCGACCAAATCATGCAATACCTGACTCAGGTGTGGATGGAAATCCCTACTGGCGCAGCCACCGCGCTGGTCGGCGCGCCGCTGCTGCTCTGGCTGCTACCGCGCCTGCGCAACAGCATGTCGCCGCCGCCGATGGATCAGGGCGACCACGTCCCAGAAGAGCGCCACCACTTAGTGCGCTGGGTTGGGCTGGCGCTGTTACTGCTGGTGGTGGGCGTTGCCGTCGCGCTGATGGCCGGGCGCGATGCTCATAGTTGGAACTGGTCCACCGGTGCGCAGCTTGATGCGCTGCTGCCTTGGCGCACACCGCGCGTGGTGGCCGCACTGTCTGCCGGGCTGATGCTGGCATCGGCCGGTGTGCTGATTCAGAAGCTGACCGGCAATGCCATGGCGAGCCCTGAAGTGCTGGGGATAAGCTCTGGCGCGGCCTTCGGCGTGGTGCTGATGCTGTTTCTGGTTCCCGGCGACGCCTTTGTCTGGCTACTGCCGGCGGGGAGCGCGGGCGCGGCCATTACCCTGCTGGTGATTCTGGTTTCATCCGGGCTGAAAAGCTTCTCCGCCGAACGCATGCTGCTGACCGGTATCGCGCTCAGCACGGCCTTTAGCACCCTAATGGCGCTACTGCTGGCCAGCGGCGACCCGCGCATGGGCGGCCTGCTGACGTGGATCTCCGGCTCGACTTACTCGGTGACCATGGCACAGGCGTGGCGCACGGCGGCCATTGCTGCTGTATTGCTGGTGTTGGTACCATTCTGTCGCCGCTGGGTGAGCATTTTGCCGCTGGGCAGCGTCACGGCTAAATCGGTGGGCATGGCGCTGACGCCTTCTCGCTCGGCGATTCTGCTGCTGGCTGCGGTAATGACCGCCGCCGCGACGCTGACCGTCGGGCCGCTGAGCTTTATCGGCCTGATGGCACCGCATATGGCGCGGATGCTGGGCTTCCGCCGCGCAATCCCTCAGTGGATGGTCGCCAGTATTTTGGGTGGACTGCTGATGGTGTTTGCCGACTGGTGCGGGCGAATGATCATCTTCCCAGACCAAATTCCGGCCGGGCTGTTGGCGACCTTTATCGGCGCGCCGTACTTTATCTATTTGCTGAGGAAGCAGGGCAGGTAAAGCTCAACTCAGAAATACAAAAAGGGGCCAACTGGCCCCTTTTTTAATGCTTTTGGTAACAATCAAAGTTTAGCGAAGCAGCGACGCGCCGCGTCGATGGTGCGCTGAATGTCTTCTTGGGTATGAGCCAGAGACATAAAGCCTGCTTCGAAAGCAGAAGGGGCCAGATAAACACCTTCCTCCAGCATCAGGTGGAAGAACTTCTTGAAGCGCTCGACGTTGCACTTCATCACGTCCTGATAGCTGGTGACGGTTTCTGCGTCGGTGAAGAACAGGCCGAACATGCCGCCAACGTGGTTCACCACGAACGGAATATTCTCTTTCTGCGCGGCATCGACCAGACCTTCGGCCAGACGGGTAGTCAGCTCGGTCAGGGTCTGATGCACGCCCGGCTGGGAAACCTGCGTCAGGCAGGCGATACCGGCGGCCATGGCAATCGGGTTACCGGACAGCGTACCGGCCTGATAAACCGGGCCAGTTGGCGCCAGCGCGTCCATCACTTCACGGCGTCCACCGAATGCGCCGACCGGCATGCCGCCGCCGATGATTTTGCCCAGACAGGTCAGGTCCGGCATCACGTTGTAATGCTCCTGAGCACCACCCAGCGCGACGCGGAAACCAGTCATCACTTCATCGATAATCAGCAGAGCGCCAAACTCGTCGCACAGCGCGCGCAGGCCCGGCAGGAATTCTGGCAGCGGCGGCACGCAGTTCATGTTACCGGCCACTGGCTCGACGATGATACAGGCCACGTCGTCAGGGTATTGCTCGAACACCGCGCGGACGGAGTCCAGATCGTTATAGGTACAGGTCAGGGTATGCTTGGCGAAATCAGCCGGAACGCCCGGCGAGTTCGGCTGCCCCAGCGTCAGTGCGCCAGACCCGGCTTTCACCAGCAGGCAGTCAGCATGGCCGTGATAACAGCCTTCGAATTTGATGATTTTGTCGCGATGGGTGAAGCCACGGGCCAGACGAATGGCGCTCATGGTGGCTTCAGTGCCGGAGTTCACCATGCGCACCATGTCCATGCTTGGCACCAAATCGGTGACCAGCTCGGCCATTTTGACTTCCATCTCGGTTGGCGCGCCAAAGCTCAAACCGCGCTGCGCCGCTTCAATCACGGCATTGCGGATCTCGGCGTTGTTGTGGCCGAGCACCATTGGGCCCCATGAGCCGACGTAGTCGATGTACGCCTTGCCATCGGCATCAAACAGGAAAGCGCCATCAGCACGCTCAATGAATAACGGGACGCCGCCCACGCCGGAGAACGCGCGAACCGGTGAGTTTACGCCACCTGGGATTAGCGCCTGCGCCTGCGAAAACAGGCTTTCTGACTTACTCATATACGGCTCCTGGATTGTGCTGCTTTTTTAGAAAAGGGAAATAATGCGCCCATTCTAAAGAAGTGGGGCGCGTTATGAAATCGCTTCACGTGCTTGGGCGGCCATTCCGTTTTCCGAAATCGGTCTTTCTGTGGTTAAATCTGCCCATCTTCTTAGCCTATTTCTGCAAACTCATGACTGACACTTCGTCCCACGACTCTGTCCAAGATGCTGCGCTACGCGGGCCCCGCAAGCGCAGCGATGTTCTGCGCTATTTTCTGCGCCGAGATAAAACGCCCGTCGCGATTCTGGTGGTCGCGGCGATCGTCGGCACCGTCGCCGGGCTGCTTGGCGTGGCGTTCGAAAAGGCGGTGGATTGGGTTATCCATCTGCGCCAAACGGGTTTAGGCGTGTTCAGCGATCATTGGATCTTGCTGCTGCCGGTGGCTTTCATCGCCTCGGGGTTACTGGCAATGCTGGGCTATTTTTTGGTTCACCGTTTTGCGCCAGAGGCCAGTGGTTCAGGCATTCCTGAGATAGAAGGCGCGCTGGAAGAGCTGCGTCCGGTGCGCTGGTGGCGGGTGATCCCGGTGAAATTTATCGGCGGCATGGGCACGCTCGGCGCGGGCATGGTGTTGGGGCGAGAGGGGCCGACGGTGCAGATGGGGGCCAATATCGGCAAGATGATGGTGGATATTTTCCGCCTGCGCAGTGCCGAAGCGCGCCACTCGCTGCTGGCAACCGGCGCGGCGGCGGGCCTCTCCGCAGCCTTCAATGCGCCTCTGGCGGGCATTCTGTTTATCATCGAAGAGATGCGTTTGCAGTTCCGCTACAGCTTGATCTCCATTAAAGCGGTGTTTATCGGCGTGATTATGTCGAGCATCGTGTTCCGCATTTTCAACGGCGAAGGCGCGGTGATTGAAGTCGGCAAGCTGGCCAACGCGCCGCTCAACACCCTTTGGCTCTATCTGGTGCTGGGCATGGTGTTTGGCATGGTCGGCGTCGCGTTCAACGCGTTGATTTTCCGCACTCAGGATATGTTCGCCAGAATCCACGGCGGCAAGCTGCGCAAGGTACTGATTATCGGCGGCCTGCTGGGCGGGTTCTGTGGGATTTTAGGACTGTTTATGCCCGAAGCCGCCGGTGGCGGTTTTGCGCTGATCCCCCTCGCGGCGGCGGGAAAATACACGCTGGGCATGCTGCTGTTTATCTTTATTCTTCGGGTCGCCACCACATTGCTGTGCTTTGCCTCAGGCGCGCCCGGCGGGATTTTCGCCCCGATGCTGGCACTCGGCACATTGCTCGGCACGGCCTTTGGCAGCGCCAGTCTGGCGATGTTCCCGCAGTACGGCATTGAGCCCGCCACCTTCGCGATTGCCGGCATGGGCGCGCTTTTTGCCGCCAGTGTCAGAGCGCCGCTGACCGGGATAGTCTTGGTGTTAGAAATGACGGATAATTATCAGCTGATTTTACCAATGATTATTACCTGTCTGGGTGCCACGCTTCTGGCCCAGTTCCTTGGCGGTAAGCCCTTGTATTCCGCCATACTTACCCGCACTTTACAGCGGCAGGAGCGGGAAAATGCCGCCAAGGCAGAGAGTAAAGAAGCCGAGCAGAGCATAAATAGACAGGACGACGGCGCGAAAACCGCTCATACTTGAACCATAACGCTACCTATTAGATAATTAGGTCATTATTCAGACAGTCAATCCGGCGGCCTGAACAGAATACGGATTGGGAGTAAAAAAGATGAGTGAAGCAACAATGAGTGATCCAACCGAAGTGGAAACCAGTGCCTTGCCTCTGCAATTCACCGAAGCGGCTGCCCATAAGGTTAAAAACCTGATCTCTGATGAAGAGAATCCAGACCTGAAACTGCGTGTTTATATCACCGGCGGCGGCTGTAGCGGGTTCCAATACGGTTTCACCTTCGATGACAAAATCAACGATGGCGACATGACGATTGAGAAATCCGGCGTGGCATTGGTCGTTGACCCAATGAGCCTGCAATACTTGGTGGGTGGTTCGGTTGATTACACTGAAGGTTTGGAAGGTTCACGCTTTATCGTGACTAACCCGAACGCCAAAACCACTTGTGGTTGTGGTTCATCGTTCAGTATCTAACGATTTGCTGATTTCTGAATCTGATTCGGAATGAAGAGAAATAAAAAGCCCGTTTACCTCATTGGTCAAACGGGCTTTTTTTGTGCTTTACCATTCTACTGTCACTAACTTCGAACCTAACGAAATCCCCGGAATTGCCTCTAATTGACTCTCACTGATACGCGGCTGCCCAAAACTGTGCTGTGCGCATCTGACCGAGGGTTGTGCATTTGCCACGCTGACTTCACAGGTTGGCAGGATAGTTAAACTGATCTGAATCTCTCCACTGGTCATGCCCGCCATCGCCGCGATAGGGCTCAGTATAATCAGCGTACTCAGCAATATTTTTTTTATCATGGTTCATTCCAGGTGTGTGTCGTCATCTAAATCAAAAAAACATCCAAACGCTGAAAACAGTTATCGGCCAATTACCGAGCCATCTTTAATTTTTTAAAGAAATACAAGGTTTTGGCGTCAGATTAAGTTAGGTTCTTGTAATGCGTATAATTCGGAGTTTTTGAGGTTATCTTTTTGAAATTAATGATTATTCAGGAAGTGTTTATTGCTGTTTATATCGATTAATTTCTAACCGGCATAATACCAAATACAACTAATGATAAAATTGATTTTGTGCAACAAATGGTCAATTCAGACAGGGACTACAGGAGGCGAGGAAAGGGACTACAAGTAAGTGAGCGGACACTCACTCAGAATCGATTGGCTGTAGCGCGGTGCAAAGTTGTTGAGCGGCCATGATGATGCGCGGGCCTGCGCGGCTAAACCAGTCGGCGTTAAGGTTCACCACCGGGACATTCACCGCGGGCTGCCAAAATTGGCTAATAGTTTGTTTTTGCTGTTTATCGCCAGTAATGACGATTACCCGGGGTTGACGCACTAAAACCTGCTCTCTGCTCACTTGAGGCCAAGGCGCACGGCTTTCTGCGAAGATATTTTTGCCACCGCAGAGTGAAACGACTTCACTTTGCAGCGTGGCTTTTGAAACGCTGAACAGCGGCTGAGTGCCAAATTGCACCAATACCGGCAGCGGCTGAGATCGCGCGTATTGCTGCTTAAGCTGGTCACGCTGTTGGCGCAGCTTGGTCGCGGCGTCTTGCCCCAACTTGGGGTTTGAGCTGTAACCGGATAACTGCTCGAGGGTTTGAGCTATCTGCTCAATGCTTTCAGGATCAAGATACAGCACCTGAATGCCAAGCGAACTGAGCTGTTCGAGTGGGCGCTGCGGGTTGCCTCCGCGCCAGGCTAAAACCAAGTCCGGCTTGAGGGCTAAAATTCGTTCGACATTGACACCTTGCCAGCTGGCAACCTGCTCGATGCCTTTGGCTTCTGGCGGGAAGTCGGAGTAAGCACTCACGCCGACCAGCTTGTTGCCCAGACCTGCGGCGTAAGCCAGTTCAGTCAGGTTGGGAGCAAGGCTGATGACGCGCTGGGCGGGTTGTGCAATGGCCGCCATGGGCAGCCATAAGCACAAGATCACGCACAGAAACCTTGGGATCACGCGCGGTCGCTGTTGGCCAGAGAGGTCAGCATCGCGTCGATCATTAAGGTCGATTGCTCTGCCGCTACCACTAAGAACTCTTCGAAGCTCAGGTGGGATTCAGCATCTGCCACATCGGAAATCGCGCGAACCACCACGAACGGCGTGCCGAACATATGGCAAACGTGGCCGATGGCGGCTGCTTCCATCTCTACGGCGGCAACGGATGGGAAGGTTTCGCGAATACGGGCCAGAGGCGCTGCGCCGTTGATGAAGGCGTCGCCGCTGCACACCAAGCCGCGCACTGCGTTGAGGTCTAACTGGCGAATGCAGGTTTCAGCCAGTTCAATCAGCTCTGGGTCAGCGACGAAAGCCGCCGGGCAGCCCGCCATCTGGCCTGGCTCATAACCAAAAGCCGTCACGTCAGCATCGTGATAACGCACTTCTTCGGAAACCACGATATCGCCCACTTTCAGCGTTTTCGCCAAGCCACCCGCAGAACCGGTGTTGATCACCACGTCCGGCTTGCAGTGTTCCAGCAGCAGCGTGGTGCCCATCGCGGCGGCGACTTTACCAATCCCTGATTTCAACAGCGCTACGTCAACGCCGTTCAACTGGCCGGTGTAGATTTCACAGCCAGCGCGCTCGATGGTTTTACGATTGGTGATTTTGTCACGCAGCAGGGTAACTTCTTGTTCCATTGCGCCAATGATGCCAACTTTCATAGTAATACTCGCAGATGAGGTGGAAGGGGGCCGCTATACCCTGCAACTTGAATGATTTTGGGTACATATGTGCGGAATTGAAGCTTTTATAACAAGCACATTAAGCGATAGTCTATCATGGCTAATGGCAAGATAATGCGTTTGGGAAGCTGGTAGGATGTCAGATTGACGCGCGAGTGGCTGAAAAGGGTAGAAAAAATGTCCGGGATAGATTTTAAGAGCAAATTCAATTTTCAGCGGCCTTTCAGCCCGCCAGTAGCTGATGCGCGTGATGAGTATGATGTGGTTCGCCACTTTGAAAGCGATCGCGGCAGAATCATTAACTCGGCGGCTATTCGCCGATTACAGCAAAAAACGCAGGTTTTCCCGCTGGAGAAAAACGCCGCGGTGCGCAGCCGTTTGACGCACTCGCTGGAAGTGCAGCAAGTGGGGCGGCACATTGCCAAAGAGATCCTCCATCGCCTGCGCCGACAGGGGAAACTCGACAAGCTCGGCTTAACCGATTTTACCGATCCTTTTGAAAGCGTGGTCGAGATGTCCTGCCTGATGCATGACATCGGTAACCCGCCATTTGGCCATTTTGGCGAATCCGCCATTAATAACTGGTTCGCCAAGCGCATGGATACCGCCAGCTGCGGCACGGTGCCGCAGAGCAGCGACAACTGTACTTTTGACTTCTTACGCCTTCAGGAAGGCGAAGAGCAAGAGAACCAGCTGCGCAGCAAGATCCGCCATGATTTGTGCAACTTCGACGGCAACGCGCAGGCCATTCGACTGGTGTTTACTCTGCTCAAACTCAACCTGACATTTTCCCAAACCGCCTGCATATTAAAGTACACCCGCCCCGCCTACTGGGCCGCGCCAATCCCGGAAGAGCAGGCTTACCTGATGAAAAAGCCGGGCTTCTATTTGGCCGAAGAGCCTTTCATTGAGCGGCTGCGCGGCGAGCTAAACATGGGCGAGTTCAGCCGATTCCCGCTGACTTACATCATGGAGGCCGCCGACGATATCTCTTACTGCATCGCCGACTTAGAAGATGCCGTGGAGAAGAACATTTTCACTGTCGAGCAGCTGTTTGAGCACTTAGAGCGCGAGTGGGGCGAGAGCGAAGAGAATGACTGGTTTGAGAAAGTGGTGCGCACCGCCTATCAGAAAATGGATCGCGCTAAGACTTTTCGTAACCCGGTCGATTATTTCTTTATGGAATTGCGCGTGCAGACCGTGAAGCAGTTGGTGCCTCACGCCGCCATTCGTTTCATTGATAATCTTCCTGCCATATTTGCCGGTAATTTTAATCAGGCATTATTAGAAGATGTAAGCCAAGCTAATAGATTGTTAAAAACATATAAAAGTGTGGCATTCAAACAGGTGTTTAATCATCACGAAGTCGAAGAGCTGGAATTACAGGGTTATCGGGTAATAAGTGGGTTGCTGGATATTTACAGCCCAATTCTTGATATGCCTTTGGATGAATTCCGCCAGCTGGTTCGTGACGATACTCACCGCAAGTATCCGATTGAAACTCGACTGTTCCACAAGCTGTCTGCCAAGCATCGTCTGGCCTACAATGAGGCGATCACCAAGCTTGAGAAGCAGCCTGAAAGCCTGCGCGTGATTAGCGAATTTTATTACCGCGCGCGAATGATTCAGGACTATATCAGTGGAATGACAGATCTTTACGCTTACGATGAATATCGCCGCTTAATGGCCGCTGAATAATAAATTTAGCCGAATTGGTCGAAACATAAGTGTAAAGAAACCTCTATTTTCATAACGTAGTGGTTAAAAAATAGGCTTTTGTAAATTACCACAATATTTTTTTACCATTGTCGTTTCGACGTAAATGAACTTCCCGTTTTTAATTAAATCTCAGTATCACGACTACCGAGCAAGGTGATGCTTTCTGGTCACCATAAATAATTTTAAAAGCATATTTAAAGAGAATTCGACTGATGAAAAAAACTACTCTATTCCTGAGCGCTTTGGCGTTAAGTGTTGGTATGGCTGTGGCCCCTGTTTCATCGGCATTTGCCGCAGAAACGGCGTCTTCCAGTACCACTCAAGTTCCAAGTCTGGCACCTATGCTGGAAAAGGTGATGCCTTCCGTTGTTAGCGTAAACGTTGAGGGTAGCGCGCCAACCAAAACGCCACGCATGGGGCAGCAGTTCCAGCAATTCTTTGGTCAAAACTCGCCGCTGTGTCAGGACGGCTCGCCGTTCCAAGGCTCTCCGGTCTGCCAGGGCGGCCAAGGCGATGACGACTCCCAACCTGCACCAGAAGCGCAGAAACAAGAGTTCCGCGCGCTGGGTTCAGGTGTAATTATTGATGCTGATAAAGGCTATGTGGTCACCAACAACCACGTGGTGGATAACGCCACCAAAATCAGCGTCCAGCTGAATGATGGCCGTAAATTTGAGGCGAAAGTGATTGGCAAAGACCCGCGTTCCGACATCGCGGTAATTCAGCTGATTGATGCCAAAAACCTGACCGCGATTAAAATCGCGGACTCCGAGCAGCTGCGCGTCGGTGACTACACCGTGGCTATCGGTAACCCGTATGGTCTGGGCGAAACCGCGACTTCAGGTATTGTTTCCGCACTGGGCCGTAGTGGTTTGAATATCGAAAACTACGAAAACTTTATCCAGACCGACGCCGCCATTAACCGCGGTAACTCCGGTGGTGCTCTGGTGAACCTTAACGGTGAGCTGATTGGTCTGAACACCGCTATCCTTGCGCCAGACGGCGGCAACATCGGTATTGGTTTTGCTATCCCAAGTAACATGGTGAAAAACCTGACCAAGCAGATGATCGAATTCGGTCAAGTGAAGCGCGGTGAGCTGGGCATCATGGGTACTGAGCTGAACTCTGAACTGGCGAAAGCCATGAAGGTCGACGCCCAGCGCGGTGCCTTTATCAGCCAAGTTATGCCGAAGTCTGCCGCTGAAAAAGCCGGTATCAAGGCGGGTGACGTTATCCTGAGCATGAACGGCAAACCAATCAGCAGCTTCGCGTCCTTCCGCGCTGACATCGGCACACTGCCAATCGGCACCAAAGTGACGCTGGGCCTGCTGCGTGACGGCAAGCCGGTCAACGTTGAAGTGACCATTGAGCAGAGCACGCAAACCGCCAAAGTCGACTCCGGCAATATCTTCACCGGTATTGAAGGGGCTGAACTGAGCAATGGTCAGGTTGGCGACCAGAAAGGTGTGAAAGTTGATGCCGTGAAGCCGGGTAGTAAAGCCGCACGCATCGGCCTGAAAAAGGATGACGTGATCTTGGGCGTTAACCAGCAGAAAGTCGCGAATCTGGGCGAACTGCGCAAAATCCTCGACAGCAAACCTTCCGTGCTGGCGCTGGATATTCAACGCGGTGACACCTCTATCTACCTGTTAGCGCAATAATTCCGCGCTATTAAATCAGGGTATAAAGGCACGCTTCGGCGTGCTTTTTTTATTGGCGGCGGCGCAACAATGAAAGTTGGCGGAGATCTGCGCGATGTCTCGCATTTCCCTCACTTGGCTCTGCCCAATCCTCGCTGAATGAGTATGCTGGCAGCCAAGGGAAACAGCGTAGGAGCACAGGGACATGGCGACATATTTCTTAGAAAACACCTTGGCGCAGCAAATCGTTGATCGCACGATGCAAATCATCGACAGCAACGTCAACGTGATGGACAGCCGGGGAAGGATCATCGGCTCCGGCGACGCCGAGCGCCTTGGAGAACTGCACGAAGGCGCGCTGCTGGCGATTTCGCAGCAACGCATTGTGGACATTGATAACGCAGTGACGCGCCATCTGCATGGCGTTCGCCCCGGCGTTAACCTGCCGCTGCGCGTCGACGGACAGATTGTCGGGGCTATCGGGCTGAGCGGTGACCCGACCCGGCTGCGGCAATATGGCGAACTGGTGTGCATGACGGCGGAAATGATGCTCGAGCAGTCGCGCTTGCTGAAGATGCTGGCGCACGACAGCCGCATTCGCGAAGAGCTGGTGCTGAATTTGATTCGCGCCGAGCAGCTTCCCGCCGAGCTGGTGGAGTGGGCGCAACGACTGGGTATCGACTTGCACAAACCGCGCGTCGCCGTGGTGGTGGCGATAGACAGCGGCCAGCTTGGCGTCGAACACGCCTTGGCCGAGCTGCAACAGCTTCAGGCTCTGCTCTCAGCTCCGGAGCAGGACAACCTGATTGCCACGGTTTCTCTCAGTGAAATCGTGGTCCTCAAACCCGCGCTCAACGCGGCCAAGCGCTGGGATCCCGAAGCCCAGCGCCAGCGCGTCGACGGCCTAATAGCGCGGATGGACCAAGACAGCGAGGTGCGAATTCGCGTGGCGCTCGGCAACTATTTCACCGGGCCGGGCAGCCTCGCGCGCTCTTATTTCACTGCTAAAACCACCATGGCGGTCGGCAAACAGCGCGCGCCGCAACAACGCAGCTACTGCTATCAGGACCTAATGCTGCCGGTGTTACTCGACGGTTTGCGCGATGGTTGGCAGGCCGACGAACTGGCTCTGCCGATGGCGCGGCTCAATGCCGAAGACAGCAGCGGCCTGCTGCGCCGCACGCTGGCCGTCTGGTTTGCTCATAACGTTCAGCCCATCGCTACGGCTAAAGCACTGTTTATTCATCGCAATACTCTCGAAAACCGGCTGAGCCGTATCTCTGGCCTGACGGGCCTGAATCTGTCGAACTTCGACGATCGCCTGCTGCTGTATATCGCCCTGCAACTCGATAACCCGACCTAAGCTAAGTTAGGCGATATGCCTCACGCTCCATTGGGCATATGCCAGTCAGAACAGGTGAATTTCCCCCTTAGCTTTGGGCTTCTGCCCACTGCTCGCCCGCGGGCTGATTTTTATAATGGCTCTCTTCTTGATACTCAACGAGGCCGTAGCATGAAAATAGGATTTATTGGTTTAGGGATAATGGGCAAACCCATGAGTAAAAACCTGCTTAAGGCGGGTTATCAACTGGTGGTGTTGGACCACAATCATGAGACGACTCAGCAACTGGTGGATGCCGGAGCGGCCAGCGCCGCCACGCCAAAAGCCGTCGCCGAGCAGAGCGATGTGGTTATCACCATGCTGCCGAACTCCCCGCAGGTAAAAGAGGTGGTGCTGGGTGAAAACGGTATTATCGAGGGGGCTCGCGCCGGACTGGTGGTTATCGACATGAGCTCTATCGCGCCGCTGGCCAGTCGGGAAATCAGCCAAGCGCTGGCGGCAAAGCAGGTGGCAATGCTTGATGCGCCGGTGTCCGGCGGTGAGCCAAAGGCAATAGACGGCACGCTGTCGGTAATGGTCGGCGGCGATAAAGCCGTGTTCGAGCAATGCTATGAGCTGATGAAGGCCATGGCGACCTCGGTGGTGCATACCGGCGATATCGGCGCGGGCAATGTCACCAAGCTGGCGAATCAGGTGATCGTGGCGCTGAATATCGCCGCAATGTCCGAAGCGTTGGTATTAGCCACCAAGGCGGGCGTCGAGCCGGAGTTAGTTTTTCAGGCTATTCGCGGCGGGCTGGCCGGCAGCGCGGTATTAGAAGCCAAAGCGGCGATGGTCATGGAGCGCAACTTCAAGCCGGGCTTCCGCATTGATTTGCATATCAAAGACTTGGCTAACGCGTTGGACACCTCGCACAGCATTGGCGCACAGCTGCCGCTCACCGCGCAGGTGATGGAAATGCTGCAAGCTTTGAAGGCCGACGGGCTGGGGCAGTCTGACCACAGCGCAATTGCACGCTATTATGAAAGCTTAGCCAAGGTAGAAGTGACCCGGTAGTTGACCGAGAGAGCGGCGCTGAAAGGGCGCCGTTTCCTTGCGTAGCTAGATAAATTCATCAACAGGACGCTTTTTTCGAGCGACGCGTGCAGTGCATGAAGATAGTTATCGCACCTGATTCATTTAAAGAAAGCTTATCGGCGCTGGAAGTGGCGAAAGCCATTGAAAGCGGCTTTCGGGAGATTTTCCCCGACGCCCAATACGTCAAACTGCCGGTCGCCGACGGCGGCGAAGGCACGGTAGAAGCCATGGTTGCCGCGACTCGGGGCAAAGTGGTGAAAGTCAAAGTGACCGGCCCATTGGGTGATCCCATTGAGGCGTTCTTCGGCCTGTCTGGCGATAGCAAAGTCGCCTTTATTGAAATGGCGGCGGCCAGTGGCCTAGAAAGCGTGCCGCAGGCAAAACGCAACCCGCTGAAAACCACCTCTTTCGGCACCGGCGAACTGATTCGCCACGCCCTCGACCACGGTATTAAACATTGCATTATTGGCATTGGCGGCAGTGCCACTAATGACGGCGGCGCGGGCATGGTGCAGGCGCTAGGGGCCAAGCTGTTGGATAAACAGGGCCAGCAGATTGCTCACGGCGGCGGCGCGCTGGAGCAGCTCAACAGTATAGATATCAGCGAGTTGGACTCCAGAATCAAAGATTGCCGATTCGAAGTGGCCTGTGACGTGACTAATCCGCTGACCGGCAAAAATGGCGCGTCGGCGATTTTCGGCCCGCAAAAAGGGGCTACGCCGGAGATGGTTAAGCAGCTCGATGGCAATCTTGCTCACTTCGCCAAGCTGATTAAACAGAGCCTTGAAATCGACGTAGACAGCCTGCCGGGGGCCGGAGCTGCCGGAGGAATGGGGGCCGGGCTGCACGCTTTTTGCGGCGCGCAGCTGCGTCAGGGCATTGAGATTGTTACTGAAGCATTGGGGCTAGAAGCCTTAGTGAAAGACGCCACGCTGGTGATCACCGGCGAAGGGCGCATCGATAGCCAAAGTATTAATGGCAAGGTGCCAATTGGCGTCGCGCGGGTGGCGAAAAAGCATAACAAGCCGGTGATTGGCATTGGCGGCAGCCTGACCAAAGATGTGAATGTGGTGTTCGACCACGGCCTGGATGCGGTGTTTAGCGTGCTCTCTTCTATTTGCACCTTAGAAGAGGCGCTGGAACATGCCGCCGAGAACCTGCACAACACTGCGCGCAACATCGCCGCCACCATCAAGCTGGCGCAAACGCTGCCTAAATAAGCCACAGCCAGCCCAGAAATTGGCACCTGCTGGCAGCTTCTCGCACAGCGTGCCGATTTTGGGCTTTACCCCAGACCTGCGGGTGCGCTAGGTTGGCATTAACCATCCGCAGATAACGCCAAACGAGAGCCATCATGTCCGAGCCTGACTTCTCCCAGCCGTATGATTTTTCAGAACTCTATGATTTATCTTCGCTTTATGACTTCTCCTCCCAGCCGGTCAATACCCAAACCAAAGGCTTAGGCACATTGCCTGACGAACCGCAGATGGCGGACATTGGCCAGCAGGGATGGAATATTCTGCGAGAAGAGGTCAGCCTGCCGGTGGCGGTGCTGCTGGATGAGCGCATAGAGCACAACCTGTCGTGGATGAGCGAGTTTATCCGCCGCTACAACCTCCGACTGGCTCCGCACGGCAAAACCACCATGAGCCCCGAGCTTTTCCAGTTGCAGCTGGATCACGGTGCGTGGGGCATCACGCTGGCGACGGCTCCGCAGGTCAACGCGGCCTTTCAGCACGGCGTGCGCCGAGTGATCATGGCTAATCAACTGGTCGGCAAAGCCAATATGGCGGTGATCGCCGGGCTGTTGGCGCAGGATAGCGAGTTCGATTTCACCTGTATTGTGGATTCTGCGGCCAACGTAGACGCCCTCGGCGAGTTCTTTGCTTCACGCCAGCAGAGATTACGGGTGCTGTTGGAATATGGTCTGGCCGGTGGGCGCACCGGCGTGCGCAATGCCGAGCAGGAGCAGCAGGTGCTGGAAGCCATTCAGCGCTGGCCGCAGGCTATATCGCTGGTGGGTGTGGAAATTTATGAAGGCGTAATTAATGAAGAAGCGCCGATCCGCGCCTTCCTGCAACACGTGATGCAACGCACTGAAGCTCTGGCGCAGAACGGTGCTTTTGCCGAGCCGACGGTGATTCTCACCGGCGCGGGCTCAGCGTGGTTTGACGTGGTGGCTGAGGAGTTTAGGCGCGACAGTCAGTATCTGGACAACCAGCAGCGTTTTACATTGGATGTTGTTTTGCGCTCTGGCTGCTATCTGACTCATGATGCCGGGATTTACCAGCAGGCTAATCAGCGCATTCAGGCCCAAAACCCGGTGGCGCGCCAGATGAACAGCAGCCTGCAACCCGCGCTACAGGTGTGGGCCTACGTGCAGTCGCTGCCTGAGCCGGGCAGGGTTATCATTGGTTTGGGTCGCCGCGACGCCGGGCCAGATGCCGGTTTCCCGGTAGCTGCCGGGCATTTTCGCCCACAGAGCAGCCACTCGGCAGGTTACACTACGGTAGTGCCGGTAGATAAGTCATGGGAAATCATCAAGATGATGGACCAACACGCCTTTATGTCAGTGCCAGCGGGAGCCGATATTCAAGTCGGCGACATGCTGATTTTCGATATTTCCCACCCATGCCTGACCTTCGACAGATGGCGTCAGCTGCTGCGAGTGAATGAGCAGTGGGATGTGACCGGCGCAGTAACCACTTGGTTCTAAGCCACTTTTAACAGCAAAAGCCCGGTGCTGGAGAACAGACGCCGGGCTTTTTTGTTTCTTCAATTTGCTACAGCAGTGCTCAAATCAGCGCGCGGTTAACTGACCTGCGGCGGTTTGTGCTTTCTCAGCTTCTAACTGCGCGGCCTGATGCTCCTCTTTAAACTTCAACTTGTCCCACGCGCGGAAGAACGGATAGTAAATCACCAGTGAAATTGCCAGATTCACCACCTGAATCACCGTGCCGGAAATATGCCCGCCGGTCGCCAAATAGCCACTGATGAAGATGGGCGTCGTGAACGGCAGCGCAATGCCCACCGGTGGCGTCACCAGCCCGGTTGCCATCGCGGTGTAAGTCACAATCACCAGAATCACCGGCGTGAGGATAAACGGAATAGCGAAATATGGGTTCATCACCAGCGGAATACCAAACACCATCGGCTCACTGATATTGAACAGGCAGCCCGGCGCGGCGATTTTCCCCAGCTGTTTCATCTGTGCGCTGCGGGCGCGCAGCAGCATGAAGATAACCAGCCCCAGCAAGGCTCCGGTGCCGCCCGGCGCTATCCATAAGTCATAAAACTGTTGAGTGATAATGTGCGGAATAGGCTGGCCGTTTTGGAAGGCGGTCAGGTTTTCGGACATGTTCGACAGCCACACCGGCTGGATGAAGACCAGCACGATGGCATCGCCGTGCAGCCCCACCATCCACAGCAAACCAATCAGTATCACCGAGAAAATCATTCCCGGCAGCGTACCGCCAATATGGTGCATCGGGATGCCGATAATGGTGGCAATCATATTGTTGATGTTGCCGAACGGCGTGGCTTCAACCCCTAAACGCAGGGCCAGCACTACCGCCATAACGGCAAAGCCTGGGATCAGCGCCAAAAAGGATTTCGCCACCGCCGGAGGCACGCCCGCAGGCATATTGATCACCAGATTGCGGTCGTGGACGAAGCGATAAATTTCAGTCGAAAGTATGGCGATGACAATCGCCACAAACAGCCCCTGACTGCCGATGAAATTCATTGGCAACACGCCTTTGATGATTTGCTCGGTCGCGCCATTGAGTGGCTGGAACAGGGTGTTTTGCGGAATAGTCAGAATGAATGCCACTAGCGACACGGCGCCGGTAGTCAGCGGGTCCAGCGTTTTATACTTCTCAGCCAGACGGTAGGCGATGCCGAAGCTGGAGATAATCGCCATGATGTCGTAGGTCGCTTTCACCGGGTAGAGTAGCTTTTCGCGCCAAGCCGCGCCGAACACCTCGCCCATCATGTTGGCGTAACTTGGGATTGGCAGGTACGCAAAAATCAGGAAGAACGAGCCAATCAGCATAAATGGCATGTTCAAAATGATGCCGTCACGCACCGACAGGACGTGCTTTTGCGAGGCTATCTTCAAAGCAAAAGGCAAAACATAACGTTCGAGCAGGACATTCGGTTTAGACACTACACACCCCCGAGCGGATTATTTCCGCATTATTATTTGTTAATGGCTATTTTTGTCAGTGCTTGGCTAGTTAAAACGATGTATTGCGTGAGGTCAGGCTAGCAATGGCTGGCCTGTAATGCGTCTACCGCGGTTGCAGGTGCTGGCGGTAAACGGCGGTAAAGCTCAATCATATCAACGGCTAAATCCTGAATGACCATGGCATTCATTAAGTGGTCCTGCGCATGGACGGTGATCAGATTGACCGGGATTTTGCCGCAGCCTTCATCCAAACCAATAAGCTCAGTTTGCATGCCGTGGGCATGAGACACTGCCTGACGCGACTCGCCCATTGCCTGCTCTGCGGCAGGGAAATCACCACGGCGGGCGTGTTGTAACGCCATCATGGCATGGCTGCGGGCGCTTCCTGCGTGAACCAACAACTCCATGATTGTGTTTTCCAGATCCATGCGTTTTTCCTCTACTTAAATCAGAGACAGCCATCGGTTGGGATTGTCTGGTTTCAGGTCTCGTGGTCAGGAAGACAGACTACGATTTACGCCCAATAAATAAAAAGAGAGCGCTCTCATTTTTGCATCAAAAAAAATCAGTTCACGCAAAAATATCGACGTCGGCCCAGAAAAAGAGTGACGGAAAACTGCGCAACTGATGAATAGAGTTAAACCAAAGTGATCGGGAGTTGTAAATACCTCCCGACCATAGGATTTTTATATGAGGAAAAAATAGCGCTAAATTTCAGCTATTTAGTTTAATGGTAAGCCGGAACTATTTTCCGTAAGTGAGATCTCAAGCAAATCTTGGTGCAGTAAAATTTACTGTTTAAGATGCAGTTGAGCTTCGCGGGTCACATTTTCAATTTCGTCCAATAACTCGAACCATTCCGGCTCCAGCTCGCTCGCCGGGATGTTTTTCCGCAATTGCTGTTCAAGGTAGAAACAGAGCTGTTTCAGGCGTGGTACGCCACTGTAACTACAGCTGCCGTGCAGCTTATGGATCAGCGACAGAATGTCTTCGTCCGGCTCGCCCTGCGCCACGGCGTTAACCCGCTCGGTGACTTGTGGCAGGAAGTCGACCAGCATTTGCAGCAGATCGCGCGCTAAATCCTCTTTGTTAGCCGACTGGCGTAGAGCCAGTTGCCAGTCCAGCGTGCTCATCGGCATGCTGCCACTCTCCTGATTGAGCGGCGATTCCTGCGGCGTTTGGTGCGAGTAATGGCGGGCCAGCACGCGTTTCAGCATGCTTTCATCAATTGGTTTCGCCAGATAATCGTCCATCCCCACTTTGAGCAGTTGTTCGCGCTCGCCGCTCAGCGAGTGGGCGGTGACGGCTATGATTGGCGTCTTGGCGTGGCGCGGCAGCTGGTGAATGATTTCACTGGCGCGAATGCCATCGATGTTCGGCATCTGAATATCCATCAAAATGATATCCAAATCGTTATTGCGCGCCATGTCGATGGCCTCTTCACCGCTGTGGCAAAGCAGGGTGGTTTCCACTAATTCTTCCAACAGGGTGCCGATCAGCTTGAGGTTCGCCGGGTTGTCATCCACCGCCATCGCCGTCAGCGGCAGGCGGTCTGAGCGCGCGCCGTCAGCGTTCAAGATTGGCGGCGAATAAGGCGTCGCCAGCAGCAGCGGCAGCAGGCGAATACTGGAAATAGGCTTGATTAAACAAGCCTGTACGCCGCGATTTTTCAGCGATTCCGCATCGACTTGGAACTCGCTCGGCAGCGCCAACAGCAGGCGGTCAGTCATGCTTAACACCTTTTGCAGGCGCGCGTCGTAGTCAGAAAGCTGGTGGTCGAGCTTCACCGGAATACTGCACAGCATCAGGTCGTAATAAGGGTCCGGCAGGGCCTGAATGGTGGTGCGATGCACCACGTCGAGTGGCGTCGACTGCAAGATTTCCAACGTGGCTTTCGCCGCCGCCGGGTTGGCTTCCACATAGGCCAGACGCTTCCCTTCGAGGCAGTTCATGGAGAGCGGCGTGATGTGGCGGTTGTCGTTCAACTCAAGGGTGATGTGGAACCAGAAGGTTGAGCCGCGATTAATCTGGCTGTAGAAGCTGATGTCGCCGCCCATCTCCTTGACCAGTCGCTGCGTGATAACCAGCCCCAGCCCGGTACCGCCGTGGCGGCGCGAAATACTGGCGTCGGCCTGCCGGAAGGCTTGGAACAGCTGCGACTGTTGGCGCTCAGATATTCCGATCCCTGTGTCATGGATTTGTACTTCCAACTCGACTTGCAAATTGTTCTGCGAGCGAACTTCCACATTGATATCAATGTTGCCATTTTCGGTGAACTTGATGGCATTTCCGAGTAAGTTGGTGACAACCTGCTGCAAACGCATCGGGTCGCCAAGGACACTTTCAGGCACGTTGTTGTGCACATTGAGCGTCAGCTCTAAGCCTTTTTCATGGGCGGTGTGGGCCAGGAGCACGACCACTTCATCCAGCATTTCACGCAGGGAGAACGGGATATGCTCCAGCACCAGTTTGCCGGCTTCCAGCTTCGAGAAGTCGAGCACGTCATTAATAATAGTCAGCAGATTATTGGCAGAACGTTCAATGGTTTGCAGATAATCGGCCTGCGTCGGCGACAGCGGCGTTTTCAGCGTCTGGCGAGTGAAGCCAATCACCCCATTGAGCGGGGTACGCAGCTCGTGAGACATGTTGGCGAGGAACTCCGACTTAATACGGGCAGCCTCCTGCGCGCGCTTTTTCGCCAGATCCAATTCAACGTTTTGGATCTCCATCTGCTCCAGCGTCTCTCGCAGATCCGAAGTCGCCTGATCAATGTTCTGCTGCACCTCTTCATGGTAAGCGGTCAACGACATCGCCATCGAGTTGATGCCGTTTTTCAGCATGCTCAGTTCGCCCAGCATATTGCCTTCGACGCGGCTATCAAGCTGACCGCGGCGAATTCGGTCAACCGTATTGACCATGTTGCGAATTGGGCCGGTTACATCGCGCATCAGGCGGTAAGAGAACAGCGTGGCGATGCCCAGACAGAGCAGCAGTAACATGGTGGAGACAAAGGCTTCCTGATACTGCTGTAGGCGGACCGAGCTAAGATCTAAATCAATGGCGATATAGCCGAGATTGCGCGCGGGCGAGGTGTGGAAGGCGTCGTCATCCGCCGAGGTGTGGTTTTCGGCTAAAATTGGCGTGCGCAAAATCAGTGAGTCACCCATGCGCTTTTGGGTGAGTTCGCGCGGGATATCGTTGACTGAGGCCACCTGCAACTTGTTGCCTTCGCGCAACGAGTTAGAGGTGGCAAACAGTTTGTTCTGCCCGTCGAACACGCTAATTGCGCGAACAATCTCAGAATGGTTGCGATGCAGGCGGCTGATCAAACGCGTTACTGGCTCTCGCTCACGGAAGGTCATGCCATATTCACTGGCGACGGCCAAAGGCTCAATAATGCTGGATCCGGAGTCGGTTAATTGCTTCTGTAACTCGTTATAACGATGCACCACAAAGAAGGTGCTGAGCAGCAGACCAATCATCAAAGTCGGTGCCAGAATTAAAATCATCATCCGTGCGCGAAGGCTATATTTGGTCATGAGGTTCCAATGTGGGAGAATCAGCAGCTGAAAGACCTTAATTGACTCAGCGTGCAATCAACAATAATGGCCCAATTCTACTCTCCGAATCGTCGCGTGACGACCCGGCAAACAATAACTGTGACTGCCACCGACCTGGATGCATTTGGTCAGGGTGTGGCGCGCCACAACGGTAAAGCAGTGTTTATCAGCGGGTTACTGCCCGGCGAACAGGCCGAGGTGACGCTCACCGAGGACAAACGCCAGTATGCCAAAGGGCGTGTAAAACGCCTGCTGACCACCAGCGAACAGCGCGTGAAACCGGCCTGTCCACACTTCAACACCTGTGGCGGCTGTCAGCAGCAACATGCCAGTGAAGTATTACAGCAACAGAGCAAATCTGCGGCCTTATTACGCCTTATTTCACGCGAAACGGGGGTAGAAGCGCAACCTCAGCCGGTGATTGCTGGCCCACAGTATGGCTATCGACGCCGAGCGCGGCTGGGTTTACAAATTGCCGGAAGTGCTAAAGGCGGCGGGAAAGGCAAAAATAAAATGGCGTCTTCCTCATCTTCTTCTACGCTGGTGATGGGTTTTCGTCAGGAAGGCTCAAATGATCTGGTGGCGATAAACCGCTGCCCGGTGCTGCGCCCCGAGCTGGAACGCCTGTTGGTACCTTTGCAACACTGCCTTTCGCAACTCTCAGCGGCCCAGCGTTTGGGGCATGTTGAACTGGTGCTGGCCGAAAATGGTCCACTAATAGTGCTGCGCCATCTTGACCCGCTGAAAGAGCAAGACCGCGCCAGCCTGCTGGCCTTCGGTGCTGAACACGGCGTGGCCCTGTGGCTGGCGGCAGAGAGCGACAGCTTAGAGTTGCTGTGCGGCGAGCAGCCGCTGTACCAAATCGACGATTTGTCGCTGAAATTCAGCCCGCGCGATTTCATTCAGGTCAATGATGACGTCAACCAGCAAATGGTGGCACAGGCGATAGAATGGCTAGATCTCAATTCCGACGATCGCCTATTGGATTTATTCTGCGGTGTGGGTAATTTCACCCTGCCTTTAGCCAAGCGTGTAAAGCATGTCACCGGCGTAGAAGGTGTTGCCACGCTGGTGGCGAATGGGCAAGATAATGCCATTCGAAATAATTTGAACAATGCTGAATTCTTCCATGAAAATCTGGAAGAGGATGTCAGCCAGCAACCTTGGGCGGCACAGGGCTTTAATAAAGTGCTGCTCGACCCTGCAAGGGCCGGAGCCGCTGGCGTTATGGCACATATTATTAAGCTGGATCCGCAGCGCGTGGTGTATGTCTCATGCAACCCCACGACTTTAGCGCGGGACAGCAAAATTTTGTTGGAGGCGGGTTATCGCTTAGCTCAGGTTCGCATGCTGGATATGTTCCCGCACACTGGGCATCTTGAGTCGATGGCTCTGTTTATCAACCCGTCTGCCGCCTGAATGGCAGCAGAAATGTAGGGAGAGGGTATGGTTGCGGTAAGAAGTGCACATTTGAACACGGCAGGCGAGTTTGCGCTCGACGACTGGATAACCAGTTTAGGCCTTTCTAGCCAGCAGTCATGTGAGCGTTTAGCCGAAACCTGGCGCTACTGCGAACAACAGACACAAGGCCATCCAGATGCCTCGCTGCTTTTATGGCGCGGGCTGGAGATGGTCGAGATCCTCTCTACCCTGAGCATGGACAACGACAGCATGCGCGCCGCGCTGCTGTTCCCCGTGGTTGATGTTGGCATTATCGATGAAGACACGCTGACCCAGCAGTTCGGCAAAAGCATTACTGACTTGGTGCACGGCGTGCGCGATATGGACGCCATTCGCCAGCTAAAAGCCACGCAAAACGACTCTATGGCCTCCGAGCAGGTGGATAACGTTCGCCGCATGCTGCTGGCGATGGTGGAAGATTTCCGCTGCGTGGTGCTCAAGCTTGCCGAACGTATCGCTCACCTGCGCGAAGTGAAAGACGCGCCGGAAGAAGAGCGCGTGTTGGCGGCCAAAGAGTGTACTAACATCTATGCACCGCTGGCGAACCGCTTGGGGATTGGCCAGTTAAAATGGGAGCTGGAAGACTTCTGCTTCCGTTACCTGCATCCTGACGAATACAAAAGAATCGCCAAACTGCTGCACGAGCGTCGCATCGACCGCGAGCAGTATATTGACGATTTCGTCTCCACCGTGCGCGGTGCGATGGCCGAAGAGGGCATCAAAGTTGATGTCTATGGCCGTCCGAAACACATCTACAGCATCTGGCGCAAGATGCAGAAAAAAGCGCTGTCGTTTGACGAGCTGTTTGACGTGCGCGCGGTGCGTATCGTGGTTGAGCGCCTGCAAGACTGCTATGCGGCGCTGGGTATCGTTCACACCCATTTCCGCCATCTGCCTGACGAGTTTGATGACTACGTCGCCAACCCGAAACCTAACGGCTATCAGTCGATTCATACCGTGGTTCTCGGCCCGCGCGGCAAAACCCTTGAAGTGCAAATCCGTACTCGCCAGATGCATGAAGATGCCGAGCTGGGCGTCGCCGCGCACTGGAAATACAAAGAAGGTACTGCCGTGGCCGGTGGCCGCAGCGGTGGCTACGAAGGCCGCATTGCTTGGCTGCGTAAACTGATTGCGTGGCAGGAAGAGATGGCTGATTCAGGCGAAATGCTTGATGAAGTGCGCAGTCAGGTGTTCGACGACCGCGTCTACGTGTTTACGCCAAAAGGCGACGTTATTGACTTGCCGATGGGCTCCACGCCGCTCGACTTCGCTTATCACATCCACAGCGATGTCGGACACCGTTGTATCGGAGCCAAGATTGGCGGGCGCATCGTGCCGTTCACCTATCAGCTGCAAATGGGCGATCAGATTGAGATCATCACCCAGAAGCACCCGAACCCAAGCCGCGACTGGCTGAACCCGAACCTAGGCTATGTCACCACCAGCCGCGGGCGTTCGAAGATCCACAACTGGTTCCGCAAGCAGGATCGCGACAAGAACATTATTGCCGGTAAACAGATCCTCGACGACGAACTGGACAGACTGGATATCAGCATCAAAGATGCCGAGAAACTGCTGCTGCCGCGCTACAACGTCAACTCGCTGGATGAAGTGCTGGCGGCCATCGGTAATGGCGATATTCGCCTTAACCAGATGGTGAACTTCCTGCAATCTCAGTTGAAAAAACCGAGTGCGGAAGAGTTAGACAAAGAGGCGCTGCGCCAGCTGACGCAGAAAACCTCCGCGCCGCCGCCGCGCAGCAATGGCAAGGACAACGGTCGCGTAGTGGTGGAAGGCGTCGGTAATCTGATGCACCACATCGCGCGCTGCTGCCAGCCGATCCCGGGCGATGAGATCGTGGGTTACATCACTCAGGGCCGTGGGATCTCGATTCACCGCGCCGACTGTGACCAGTTGGAAGACCTGCGCCAGAACGCGCCGGAGCGCGTGGTCGACGCCGTGTGGGGCGAAAGCTACTCCAGCGGCTACTCGCTGGTGGTTCGCGTGGTGGCCAATGATCGCAGCGGCCTGCTGCGCGACATCACCACCATTCTGGCCAACGAGAAGGTTAACGTGCTCGGCGTTGCCAGCCGTAGCGACACCAAGCAGCAGCTGGCGACTATCGATATGGACATCGAAATCTACAACCCGCAGGTGCTGGGGCGCGTAATAGCCAAGCTCAACCAACTGCCGGATGTGATTGACGCCAAACGCCTTCACGGCAACTAAGCATTGTGATTTTACTGGCCCGCTTGTCGGGCCTTTATTTTTTACGGTTGGCGCTCAGACGCCCGCCGCTCAATAAGAAACGGACAGCCCGCCATGACAGAATCAGCCCTGCAACGTTTGCTCACCATCATGAAAACCCTGCGCGACCCGATTGCCGGATGCCCGTGGGACAAGGAGCAGACCTTCGAAACCATCGCGCCTTACACTCTTGAAGAGACCTACGAAGTGCTCGACGCTATCGCCCGCAAGGACTATGACGACGTGCGCGATGAGCTGGGCGACTTGCTTTTCCAAGTGGTGTTTTATGCCCAAATGGGCAGCGAGCAGGGGCTGTTTGCCTTCGACGATATCTGCAATGCCATCTCCGACAAGCTTGAGCGCCGCCATCCTCACGTTTTCGCCAATGCCGGTAGCCCGCAAAGCGAGAAGAGCAGTCAGGACGTGCTGGTGAAATGGGAAGCGCGCAAGGCGCTGGAAAGGGCAGAGAAGTCCCTGCATTCGGCTCTGGATGACATTCCACAGGCTCTGCCGGCCCTGATGCGCGCGCACAAAATCCAAAAGCGCTGCGCCAACGTGGGCTTCGACTGGACCACCCTCGGCCCGGTGCTGGACAAAGTCTATGAAGAGATAGACGAAGTGATGCATGAGGCGCAGCAGGCGGTTATTGACGAAGAGAAGCTGGGCGAAGAGATTGGCGACCTGCTGTTTGCGACCGTTAACCTGTCGCGCCATCTGGGGCATAAGGCCGAAGATGCACTACAGGCCGCCAACCGTAAGTTTGAACGCCGCTTCCGTCAGGTCGAGCAGATCATTCGTGAACAAGGCTTAACCATGGAAGACGCGACGCTCGACCAAATGGAAGAGGCGTGGCAGCAAGTTAAGCAGGGCGAGGCGCACTGACGTCTGCTCGGACTTTGATCGGCGACAAGATCTGCACCTGCTGAAACGGTTAAGCTCAAAACCAGTCAACGAGGTAGATGTTGGCCTGAGAGAGCAAAGTCCAACAAATTGAAATCTAAGAGATTTTATTGGGCTACGGCAGCAAGTTAGCGAATCGCATTGGTTAACTTGTTGTTTTTAAAAGAATGTGAGACAGGGGCTCGAAGAGTTAACTCTTCTGAACTGAGGCGAAGAAAACGATGATAAACAGCAAAACCTTTATTTGTGGCGCGCACAAGGTTCCGGTATACTGTTTTCCCGTCTTGGTTATTCCATCGTCTTTAAACCTAACCTCTCAGGTTCAGCATGACAACTAATTATATTTTTGTGACCGGCGGGGTCGTATCCTCTCTGGGTAAAGGCATTGCCGCAGCCTCTCTGGCGGCTATTCTCGAAGCCCGTGGCCTCAACGTGACCATCATGAAACTGGACCCGTATATCAACGTGGATCCAGGCACCATGAGCCCAACTCAGCACGGCGAAGTGTTCGTCACCGAAGACGGCGCTGAAACGGATCTCGATTTGGGTCACTACGAGCGCTTCATCCGCACCAAAATGACTCGTCGCAACAACTTCACCACGGGGCGCATCTACTCTGACGTACTGCGCAAAGAACGCCGTGGCGACTATTTGGGCGCGACCATCCAAGTAATCCCACACATCACCAATAACATCAAAGAACGTATCATCGAAGGCGGCGAAGGCCATGATGTGGTTCTGGTTGAAATTGGCGGTACCGTGGGTGATATCGAATCTCTGCCATTCTTGGAAGCAATTCGCCAGATGGCGGTAGAAGTAGGCCGTGAGCACACGCTGTACATGCACCTGACTCTGGTTCCGTACATGGCAGCCGCCGGCGAAGTGAAAACCAAACCAACCCAGCACTCTGTTAAAGAACTGCTGTCGATTGGTATTCAGCCAGACGTGCTGATCTGCCGTTCAGACCGTGCCGTACCGGCCAACGAACGCGCGAAAATCGCTCTGTTCTGTAACGTGCCAGAAAAAGCGGTTATTTCACTTAAAGACGTTGATTCCATTTATAAAATCCCAGCCCTATTGAAATCTCAGGGTCTGGACGACTATATTTGTAAACGATTCAGCTTGACCCCGCCTGAAGCTAACCTGTCCGAATGGGAGCAGGTGGTGTATGAAGAAGCGAACCCAGGTGGCGAAGTGACCATCGGGATGGTGGGTAAATACGTTGAGCTGCCAGATGCTTATAAGTCTGTTATCGAAGCACTTAAGCACGGCGGGCTGAAAAATCGTCTGACCGTCAACATCAAACTTATCGACTCGCAAGATGTCGAAACGCGTGGTGTAGAAATTCTGAAAGGGTTGGACGCTATCCTGATCCCTGGTGGCTTCGGTTACCGTGGTGTTGAAGGCAAAGTGATGACCGCCCAGTATGCGCGCGAAAACAACATCCCTTACTTGGGTATTTGTTTAGGTATGCAAGTCGCGTTGATGGAGTTCGCCCGCCACGTTGTTGGCATGGAAAACGCCAACTCAACCGAATTTGTGCCAGACTGTAAGTTCCCGGTTGTGGCATTGATTACCGAATGGCGTGATGAGAACGGGAATGTAGAAGTCCGTTCTGAAGAGAGTGATTTAGGCGGCACCATGCGTGTCGGTGGGCAACAATGCCACCTGACTGACGGTAGCCTGGTTCGCGAGATGTACGGCGAGCCGACGATTGTTGAACGTCATCGTCACCGTTACGAAGTAAACAACATGCTGCTCAAACAGATCGAAGCCGCGGGTTTACGCGTTGCAGGACGCTCTGGCGACAAGCAACTGGTGGAAATTATCGAGCTGCCAAACCACCCATGGTTTGTGGCTTGCCAGTTCCACCCGGAATTTACGTCAACGCCGCGTGATGGTCATCCGTTGTTTGCAGGCTTTGTTAAGGCTGCCGGTGAGTATCAGAAGCGTCAGGTAAAATAAATATAGGGGAAACAGCGTGCCATTTGGCACGTTGTTTGTCTGAAGCTTTAGTTAACTTGTACTGAGGAAATCCTAATGTCCAAAATCGTTAAAGTGATCGGTCGTGAAATCATCGACTCCCGTGGTAACCCTACTGTAGAAGCTGAAGTTCATCTGGAAGGCGGTTTCGTAGGTTTGGCAGCGGCTCCATCAGGCGCATCTACTGGTTCTCGCGAAGCGCTGGAACTGCGTGACGGTGATAAATCACGTTACCTGGGCAAAGGCGTTACTAAAGCCGTTGCAGCAGTAAATGGCCCAATCGCTGACGCTGTTAAAGGCAAAGACGCAAAAGACCAGGCTAACATCGACAAGATCATGATCGATCTCGACGGTACTGAGAACAAATCTAAGTTCGGTGCTAACGCGATTCTGGCTGTTTCCCTTGCTGCTGCTAAAGCTGCTGCTGCCTCTAAAGGCCTGCCGCTGTACGCACACATCGCTGAACTGAACGGCACCCCAGGCAAATACTCTATGCCTCTGCCTATGATGAACATCATCAACGGTGGCGAGCACGCTGATAACAACGTTGATATCCAAGAGTTCATGATCCAGCCTGTTGGCGCGAAAACTCTGAAAGAAGCCATCCGTATGGGTTCTGAAGTTTTCCACACTCTGGCTAAAGTTCTGAAATCTAAAGGCATGGGTACTGCTGTTGGTGACGAAGGTGGCTACGCGCCAAACCTGGGTTCTAACGCAGAAGCTCTGGCTGTTATCGCTGAAGCTGTTAAACAAGCTGGCTATGAGCTGGGCAAAGACATCACTCTGGCGATGGACTGTGCTGCTTCTGAGTTCTACAAAGACGGCAAATACGTTCTGGCTGGCGAAGGCAACAAAGCTTTCACTTCTGAAGAGTTCACTCACTTCCTGGAAGACCTGACCAAACAGTACCCAATCGTTTCTATCGAAGACGGTTTGGACGAATCTGACTGGGCTGGCTTCGCTTACCAGACTAAAGTTCTGGGCGACAAAATCCAGCTGGTTGGTGACGATCTGTTCGTAACTAACACCAAGATCCTGAAAGAAGGTATCGAAAAAGGTATCGCTAACTCCATCTTGATCAAATTCAACCAGATCGGTTCTCTGACCGAAACTCTGGCTGCGATCAAAATGGCGAAAGATGCTGGCTACACTGCAGTTATCTCTCACCGTTCAGGCGAAACTGAAGACGCTACCATCGCTGACCTGGCTGTTGGTACCGCTGCTGGCCAGATCAAGACTGGTTCTATGAGCCGTTCTGACCGTGTTGCTAAATACAACCAGCTGATTCGTATCGAAGAAGCTCTGGGTGATGCAGCACCATTCAACGGTCTGAAAGAAGTTAAAGGCCAGTAATTACTGCGCTTTAGAACACTTTCCTAAAAACCCGCTTCGGCGGGTTTTTTATTTGTATGGTGGAAGCAGTCATGGCGCAGAGGCTGCCTGCCACACTCACTTACAGCACAGGTTTGGACTGACAGGTCATATCTGTGATAATGCGCGCTGATTTTTTAGAGATGATTGAGAAAACCATGCAGTACCCGATTAATGAAATGTTCGAAACCCTGCAAGGGGAAGGTTATTTTACCGGCGTGCCGGCTATCTTTATTCGCCTGCAGGGCTGCCCGGTGGGCTGTAGCTGGTGCGACACCAAACATACCTGGGACAAAATCGCCGATCGGGAAGTCGACGTACAACGTATTTTGGTCAAAACCGAAGAGAGTGATGCTTGGGGCAACGCCACGGCAGAGCAACTGCACGAGATCATTGTTCAACAGGGCTATACGGCACGCCACGTGGTGATCACCGGCGGCGAACCCTGCATTTACGATTTAATGCCGCTGACCACGCTGCTAGAAAAAAACGGCTTTAGCTGCCAGATAGAAACCAGCGGGACCCATGAGGTGCGCTGCTCGGTGAATACTTGGGTGACGGTGTCGCCAAAGGTCAACATGCGCGGCGGCTATGACATTCTGCCGCAGGCGTTGAAACGGGCTGATGAAGTGAAGCATCCGGTGGCGCGTCAGCGCGATATCGATGCCTTGGAAGAGTTACTGGCGACATTGACCGACGAAAAAGCGCGAATCATCGCTTTGCAGCCAATCAGTCAGAAAGAAGAAGCCACCAAATTGTGCATTGCGACCTGCATTGCAAAAAATTGGCGGCTGTCGATGCAGACCCACAAATACCTAAATATCGCTTAGCCTTTATAGACGCAGCCCGCGGTGCAGGTCTCTTTGACACGTACGGCGGAAAGCAAAGGCAGCTTAGGCTTCATCTCATTCCAGATCCACTCGGCCAGCACTTCACTGGTCGGGTTCTCTAAGCCCGGAATATCGTTGAGATTATAGTGGTCGAGACGGTCCAATGTCGGGGCGAAAGCCGCTTTTAAATCAGCAAAATCCATTACCCAACCCGTATGCGGATCCACTTCACCGGTGATTTCTAATCTTACCGTGAAAGAGTGCCCGTGCAGGCGGCCGCATTTGTGGCCCGCTGGAACGTGAGGTAAATGGTGTGCGGCTTCGAACTGAAAATCTTTAAAAAGTGTGGTGGTCATGGCGCTGTCTCGTTGCTCAAAAAACGCGGCATAGTAACGGAAATCCCGCGTTGGCGCCACGAAATCCACGGTACATAGCTGTACAAGGCGTTACCAACCACTCCTTTACTCAGCCCGTTTTACTGACTTAAAGTGGCAGCAGTGAGACTAACCTATTGAGTGTTTGCATGATTACTGTGCTGCGTTTGGCCATATTGTCGGTGCTATTCACGGCGAGCGTCGGTGCGGAAACGCTCCCCCAGCCAGCCGCGCCTGCTGCTACCGACGCCAAGTCTACGGACTCTACGCCTGCGGAAACCCAGCCTGCGGGCCCGAAACCTGCTGAAATAAAACCTGCTCAAACTGAGCCGAAAACCGCCAAGCCTGCTGCCCCGGCGAAACCTGTTGCCCTGACATTCCCGACGGGCGCTGGCAGTTTCCATATTCTGGTGGCGCAGGGCAAAAAGACGCTGGACGTTTTCACTTATCAACCCGAAGGTGCGGATGCCACAACGCCTATCGTAATGGTGATGACCGAAGGTGATCGCAACGCGGCCAATGCGCGCAATGAATGGATCACCATGGCGAACCAGTATCATCTGCGCGTGGTGGTGCCGAAATTCAGCGAGCAGGACTTCCCCGGCGCGGCGGGCTATAACCTTGGCAATCTGGTTGATCCCAAAACCCATCGCAAACTGCCTGCGTCCCAATGGACTTTCACGGTGGTCGACTCCCTGTTCAGCCAAATGCAGAAGCAGGGCGTCATCAGCCAGTCGCAGTTCTACCTTTTCGGCAACAGCGCCGGATGCCAAGTTGTTCACCGCATGCTGACATTATTGCCGCAGCCGGAGGTGAAAGCTGCCGTCTGCGCCGCGCCGACGTGGTGGACCTTGCCTGATACCGACCAGCGCTGGCCTTATGGGTTGCGCGAGTCGCCGATAAGCGTCAACCAGCAGCAGCTCGCCAGTTACTTTGCTAAACCAATGCTGATTGCCGTCGGCAGTGAAGATGATAATCCTGAAACCCACCCGCAGCGTTTGTCCAAGCAGGTGATGGCGCAGGGGAGCAACCGCCTTGATCGCGCTGAGAGCTATTTCACCACGTCCCAGCAGCGCGCCGAGCAGAACAACACGCCGTTTAACTGGCACTTTGTTGATTTGCCGGACACCGGCCACAGCAGCAGTAAAATGTCCGTCTTTGCCGCCGGGCAGTTCGCGTGGTTTGAGGAACACGGCCAGTTCCACCTGTAAAAATGTGCTGGCGAAAAACAATTTTCACCCCGCCACGGCGGGGTTTTTCTTTATATAACAAGCCGCTTTGTATAACTGGAAAAATGGCCATCTATTTTCATAGCTATTTCAGTAAGATAAAAAATCACTACTTACCACTTTTAGTGGTTAAGGCTACCTCTAAAACCACTTAGTCATTTTGGTTATTTAATATTTCCATCACTTCTTTAATTGTTATCATCAGCCTCGTTAACCTTACATTCTGCGCCCTCCGTCGCTTTTCTGCGTGAGGGTGATTTACGGTCTTTCTTGTGCACGAAGGCCGGATTGATGACTGGCTTATGCATAAGGGAATTCGTACCGCGATGACGACTCAGGCTCCTCCAACTTCTATTTTGCCTCTCTCTCCAGAGCAATTGGCCAAGCTCCAGTCTGCCATTGGTGAATACTCACCGACGCAGCTGGCATGGCTATCTGGCTATTTCTGGGGAATGGTTAATCAACAGCCGGGCGCTGTTCCGGCAGCAGCACCTGCGCCAGCCGCAGCGGCGATTACCCTGATTTCAGCTTCCCAGACCGGCAACGCCCGCCGTCTGGCTGAGCAAGTCCGTGATGACCTGATCGCAGCAAAACTGAACGTTAACTTGGTTAACGCCGGTGACTACAAATTCAAGCAAATCGGCCAAGAAAAGCTGCTGCTGATTGTTGCTTCCACTCAGGGGGAAGGTGAGCAGGCTGAAGAAGCCGTCGCGCTGCACAAATTCCTGCAATCGAAGAAAGCGCCACAGATGAAAGATACGGCGTTTGCCGTGTTTGCACTGGGCGACACTTCCTACGAATTCTTCTGTCAGGCCGGGAAAGACTTCGACAACCGTCTTGGCGAACTGGGCGCAGAGCGCCTGCTGGATCGCGTTGACGCTGACGTTGAATATCAGGCTCAGGCGGAAGAGTGGCGCAAGCGCATTGTTGAAGTGCTGAAACAGCGAGTTCCGGCTGAAGCCACTGCCCAGCCTGCCGCCTCGCTAGCTGGCGCGGTCAACCAAGTCGACAGCAGCCCTTATACTAAAGAAGAGCCGCTGACCGCATTGCTGTCAGTGAACCAGAAAATCACCGGGCGTAATTCGGATAAAGATGTGCGCCACATCGAGATTGATCTGGGTGATTCTGGCCTGCGCTACCAGCCGGGCGACGCCTTGGGTATCTGGTTCGAAAACGATCCGGCCTTGGTTAAAGAAGTGGTTGAACTGCTCTGGCTGAAAGGCGATGAGTCGGTCGAGGTGAATGGCAAAACGTTAGCCCTGAGCGAGGCGTTGCAGCATCACATCGAACTGACCCAAAACACCACGCCAATCGTTGAGAAATACGCCGCAGTGTGCCGCGATGAACAGCTGAACGCGCTGCTGGCCGACAAACACGCCTTGCAGCAGTTCGCGCAAAACACGCCGTTCGTCGACATGGTGCGTCAGGCTCCGACCGAGCTGGATGCCCAGCAGTTGGTTGATTTGCTTCGTCCGCTGACGCCGCGTCTCTACTCCATCGCCTCCTCTCAGGCCGAGAACGAGTCCGAAGTGCATATCACCGTGGGTGCCGTGCGCTACGAAATCGAAGGCCGCGCGCGCACCGGTGGTGCATCGGGCTATCTGGCTGACCGTCTGGAAGAAGATGGCGAAGTTCGCGTATTCATCGAGCATAACGACAATTTCCGCCTGCCCGCTAACCCGGATGCGCCAGTGATTATGATTGGCCCGGGTACCGGCATCGCGCCATTCCGCGCCTTCATGCAGCAGCGTGAAAACGACGGCGCTGGCGGTAAAAACTGGCTGTTCTTTGGCAACCCGCACTTCACCGAAGACTTCTTGTATCAGGTTGAATGGCAGCGCTACGTCAAAGACGGCTTGCTGACCCACATTTCTCTGGCTTGGTCGCGCGATCAGGCTGAAAAGGTCTACGTTCAAGACAAGCTGCGCGAAAACGCCGCCGAAGTCTGGCGCTGGCTGCAAGAGGGCGCGCACGTCTATGTCTGCGGCGATGCCAACCGTATGGCGAAAGACGTCGAGCAAGCGCTGTTGGAAATCATCTCCCAGCAGGGTTCGATGGACCTTGAAACCGCCGACGAATTTTTAAGTGAATTGCGTATGGATCGCCGTTATCAGCGCGACGTCTACTAATAAAATTTAAGCAATGAGTGAGCACTTATGAGCAATAAGTTGTGGAGTGAACAGAATCCCGGTCCCGGCCCGTTAGTCGTTGATGCGCCGCTGGTTGACGCTGAGCGCCTTAAGAAGGAAAGCAATTTCCTGCGCGGAACCATTACTGAAGATTTGCAAGACGGCCTGACCGGCGGCTTCAACGGTGACAACTTCCTGTTGATCCGTTTCCACGGCATGTACCAGCAGGATGACCGCGATATCCGCGCCGAACGCGCCGAGCAGAAGCTTGAGCCGCGCCACGCCATGATGCTGCGTTGCCGTCTGCCGGGCGGCGTGATGACGCCTGACCAATGGCTGGGCATTGATAAATTTGCCGAAGAGAGCACGCTGTACGGCAGTATCCGTATTACTAACCGCCAGACTTTCCAGTTCCACGGCATCCTGAAACCGAATGTAAAACCGGTTCACCAGCTGCTGAATAAACTGGGTCTGGACGCGCTGGCGACCGCCAATGACGTTAACCGTAACGTACTTTGTACTTCTAACCCGGTGGAGTCTGAACTGCATCAGGAAGCCTATCAGTGGGCGAAGAAGATCTCTGAGCATCTGCTGCCGCGCACCCGTGCTTATGCCGAAGTGTGGCTGGATCAAGAGAAAGTCGAAACCACCGATGAAGAGCCGATCCTTGGCCCGACTTACCTGCCGCGTAAATTCAAAACCACGGTGGTGATCCCGCCGCAAAACGATGTCGATCTTCACGCCAACGATCTGAACTTCGTGGCAATTGCTGATAACGGTAAGCTGGTCGGCTTCAACGTGCTGGTCGGCGGCGGCCTGTCTATCGCGCATGGCGACAAGGCGACCTACGCCCGTACCGCCAGCGAGCTGGGCTTTATCCCGCTGGATAAAACCTTGGCCGTGGCCGAAGCCGTGGTAACCACGCAGCGCGACTGGGGCAACCGCACCAACCGTAAAAATGCCAAAACTAAATACACCCTTGAGCGCGTCGGCGTGGAAGTGTTCCGCGACGAAGTGGCCAAGCGCGCAGGGATCGAATTCGAACCGGTTCGCCCTTACGAATTCACCGGTCGCGGCGATCGCATCGGCTGGGTGAAGGGGATCGACAAGCAGTGGCACCTGACGCTATTTATCGAAAATGGTCGAATTCTGGATTATCCGGGCAAGCCGCTGAAAACCGGTCTGGCAGAAATCGCTAAGATCCACAAAGGGGATTTCAGGCTTACTGCTAACCAGAACCTGATCGTCGCGGGTGTCTCGGAGAAAGATAAAGACGCGATCGAAACGCTGGCCCGTAACCACGGCCTGATCGACGACAGCGTCACCGAGCAGCGCAAAAACTCGATGGCCTGCGTCTCTTACCCGACCTGTCCGCTGGCGATGGCCGAAGCAGAACGCTTCTTGCCAGAGTTTGTCACCAAGGTGGAAGGCATCATGCACGAGCACGGCGTGGGCAAAGAGCACATTGTCCTGCGCGTGACGGGTTGCCCTAACGGCTGTGGCCGCGCGCTGCTGGCTGAAATCGGTCTGGTGGGCAAAGCCCTCAACCGTTACAACCTGCACCTTGGCGGTAACCGTGAAGGGACGCGTATTCCTAGAATGTATCGGGAGAATATCTCTGATACTGAAATTCTGGCGATCATCGACGAGCTGGTCGGCCGCTGGGCGAAAGAGCGTGAAACCAATGAAGGCTTTGGTGATTACGTGATCCGCGCGGGGATTATTCGCCCGGTGCTGGATCCAGCCCGCGACTTCTACGACTAACGCTGCTGCAACTTGAAGGATGGAGAGTTTATGAGTTTGCTCACTCTTGCTGAACTGAATGAAATGCCGAAATCGGGTCAGGCACTGGCATTGGCTGAAACCAATGCCCAGCTTGAAAAATTGTCGGCGCAGGATCGTGTCATCTGGGCACTAGAGAATTTGCCGGGCGAATTCGCGCTCTCCTCAAGTTTTGGTATTCAGGCTGCGGTCTGTTTGCATCTGGTGACCCGCCAGCAGGCTGATATCCCGGTGATCCTCACTGATACCGGTTACCTGTTCCCCGAGACTTACCAGTTCATTGACCAACTGACCGAACAGTTGAAGCTGAACTTGCAGGTGTTCCGCGCAGCAGAAAGCCCGGCGTGGCAAGAAGCGCGCTATGGCAAGCTGTGGGAGCAGGGCGTAGAAGGCATTGAGCGTTACAACAACATTAATAAAGTTGAACCGATGAACCGCGCTTTGGCGACGCTGGGCGCGCAGACTTGGTTTGCTGGCCTGCGCCGTGAACAGTCAGGCAGCCGCGCCAATCTGCCGGTGTTGGCCGTGCAGCGCGGCGTGTTCAAAATCCTGCCGATCATCGATTGGGATAACCGCCAAGTGTTTCAGTACCTCAAAGAGCACGGCCTCAGCTATCACCCGCTGTGGGATCAGGGCTACCTGTCG
The DNA here is from genome assembly GCF_000735345.1 of Ewingella americana ATCC 33852. Taxonomy (GTDB): domain Bacteria; phylum Pseudomonadota; class Gammaproteobacteria; order Enterobacterales; family Enterobacteriaceae; genus Ewingella; species Ewingella americana. The sequence goes on from NZ_JMPJ01000018.1 coordinate 57,341, forward strand.
GTTGGCGATACCCATACTACCAAGAAGTGGGAAGAGGGCATGAGCGAGGAAGAGACGAGATTCTTTGGGCTTAAACGCGAGTGCGGCTTACACGAATAAATCCCTGTCATACTTCGAGCCAGAGATGCGTTAGCTACGCGCACTTACCCCGGTCACATAGTAATCTATGCTCCCGGGGATGCGTTTGCTTGCCGCCTTTCTCTGACTCGAATTATTTAAGGGATTGCGTCACCGTCTTATAAAGCATCAGCCGGTTTTGCCAGCTCTTTCAGCAGCGGCAGTAGAATTCTCACGCTATCTTTCGAGCGTTTATCTATCCGGCCCGGCAGTACGCGGTCGAGATACTGCAAGTTATCCAACTGTCCCTGATGGCGCGAGGTACCCTGCGGGAAGTGGGCGCTGATTGCTCGCTGCTGCTGGCCGTCTTTCTTGCCCAGCGCATAATCCGTGGCGGTGACCATTAAGAGTGGAATGTGCGCGTCGTCCAGCGCCTGCATGCCATTACAGCAATCCTTACCACTGTAAGCCTCGGCGGCGATGCCCGCGTGACGTGCCAGCGTCACGGCGCGGTCGCGTGTCAGCTTAGTCACGGCCTGAGAGGTGTTTTTGCCGCTCTTGAAATAGAGTTTATCGCCAACGATCAGCGAGTCGAGATTGACCACCAGCAGCGTGTTTAACTTCTCCGTCGGCGACATGCGCTGCACATAGTCAGCGGCCCCCTGTGCGCCCGTCTCTTCGGCACTCAATGCCACGAAGCGCAAGCTATAGTGGGTTGGCTCCTTGCTCAGCCGTTCGGCCAGCTCAAGCATCACACCCACGCCTGAAGCGTTATCATCCACGCCCTGAAGGGTAAGTCCGCCGAGATTATGGTCAGAGTCGGCATCGCTTTGCGGCAAATAGGTATCGAAATGCGCCATCACCACAATCTGCTGAGGCACCGTGCCTGCACGGGCGGCGATCACCGAGGTGGAATGCACATCATGCCAGCTCTGCTTGCCATCCCGACTGGTGTAGAGATAGCGCGCATCAAAGCCGCGCAGGTCACTCTGATAGCCCAGTTTGGCAAAGTACTGTTGTAAGTAATCTGCGGCGATTAACTCCGCCGGGCTACCGGCCATGCGGCCCGGAAAATAGGTGGCGATATGGCGAGTTTGCTCGGCAGCAATTTTACCGAGGGCGGGGGCAGCTACCTGCTGCACGGCCGCATGCGTAAAACCGGCACAGCCCAAGCCAAAGGCCAGCAGCGCCAGTTTCATGCGAGAAAGGGATAACATGGACAAAAAATCCTTATTCGTGGGTCAAAGACCGGAAAGCTTTCAATCGGACAGGCCGCGTTACGCGGTCATTATTGCGCGATAGTATGCGATTGTGACGGCAATTAGACAATTTCCCCTTATCTCAAATGGCTCTTTTTGTTACCTCTTTCTGCCACCGAAAAGTCAGGTTGGCGAATCTATATTCCATTTGGTAACTATTCATTCCATTTCGTCATTTCAGTTCAATAATTGCCACCACGTATAGTCTTGTTATTACTCTTCGCTATCAAAAAGGCCGTTGTGGACTATCTACCAATATTTGCCGACCTAAGACAACGTCCTGTATTGGTCGTCGGCGGCGGCGAAATCGCAGCACGCAAGATTGACCTTCTACTGCGTGCTGGCGCAGCTGTCCGCATCGTCGCGCAGTCACTCTCCTCAGAACTTGAGCATCGTCTCCAGCAGTCGCAAGTCAGCTGGCTGGCGAAGCAATTTGAGCCGCAGCAGCTCGATGACGTATTTCTGGTGATTGCCGCCACCGACGACGCCGCACTGAATGCTGAAGTGTTTGAGCAGGCGAATCGCCGCCAACTGCTGGCCAACGTGGTCGATGACCAGCCGAAATGCTCCTTTATCTTCCCTTCAATCGTCGATCGTTCGCCGATTGTGGTGGCTATTTCTTCCAGCGGCACGGCGCCCGTGCTGGCGCGCATGCTGCGGGAAAAGCTCGAGACGCTGTTACCAACCAGTCTGGGCAAAATGGCCGAGATTGCTGGCAGTTTCCGCGACCGCGTGAAGCAGCGTTTTAGCTCGATGACTGCCCGCCGTCGCTTCTGGGAGCAGACCTTCGATGGTCGCTTTGCCTCGCTGGTTACTGCGGGACAGATTCCAGAAGCTGAGCAAGTGTTGCAACAACAATTAGATAATCCGGAATCCATCTCGAGGAACGGTGAAGTGACGCTGGTCGGCGCGGGTCCGGGTGATGCAGGATTGCTCACATTACGCGGCTTGCAGGTAATGCAGCAGGCAGACGTGGTGTTGTATGACCATTTGGTTAGCGACGAGATTTTAGATTTGGTGCGCCGAGACGCCGACCGCATTTGCGTCGGCAAGCGCGCAGGCAGCCACTCGGTGGTGCAGGAAGAGACAAACCGCATGCTGGTCGAACTGGCGCAGCAGGGCAAAAAAGTGGTTCGCCTTAAAGGCGGCGACCCGTTTATTTTTGGTCGCGGCGGTGAAGAGCTACAGGCCGTTTCGGCGGCGGGCATCCCTTTCCAAGTGGTGCCGGGCGTGACGGCAGCCGCGGGCGCGACGGCCTACGCCGGGATCCCTCTGACCCACCGCGACTACGCGCAGTGCGTGATGTTTATTACCGGCCACTCTCGTCCCGACGGGAATGGCATGCAGTGGGAAACACTGGCGAAGGGCAACCAAACGCTGGCCATTTATATGGGCACGGTGAAGGCGGCTGAAATCAGCCAGCAGCTGATTGCTCATGGCCGCGCGGCGAGTACGCCGGTGGCGGTGATTGGCCGTGGTACGCGTGTCGATCAGCAGGTGCTGACCGGCACGCTCGACAACTTAGAACTCTTGGCTCAACAGGCACCAACGCCAGCATTACTGGTTATCGGCGAAGTGGTCGCACTTCACGATAAGCTCGCCTGGTTTGGGCATCAACCACAGACTGACGACGCGGTTCGCCCGTCGGTCGTGAATTTGGCTTAAGGATCTGTTATGGACGAAAAACGACTCACACATTTGCGTCAACTGGAGGCGGAGAGTATCCATATCATCCGTGAAGTGGCGGCTGAATTTGCTAACCCGGTGATGATGTACTCCATCGGTAAAGACTCCTCGGTGATGCTGCATCTGGCGCGCAAGGCCTTCTTCCCTGGGACGCTGCCTTTCCCGCTACTGCACGTGGATACCGGCTGGAAGTTCCGCGAAATGTACGATTTCCGCGACCGCACGGCGAAAAACTACGGTTTTGAGCTGCTGGTGCATAAGAACCCGGAAGGCGTCGCTATGGGCATCAACCCCTTCGTCCACGGCAGTGCCAAACATACTGACATCATGAAAACCGAAGGCTTGAAACAAGCGCTGAACAAATACGGTTTTGACGCTGCCTTTGGCGGCGCGCGTCGTGATGAAGAGAAGTCGCGTGCTAAAGAGCGTATTTACTCGTTCCGCGACCGTTTCCACCGCTGGGACCCTAAAAACCAGCGCCCGGAGCTGTGGCACAACTACAACGGCCAGATTAACAAAGGCGAGAGCATCCGCGTGTTCCCGCTCTCCAACTGGACTGAGCTGGATATCTGGCAGTATATCTTCTTGGAAAATATCGAAATTGTTCCACTGTATCTCGCAGCTCCGCGTCCGGTTCTGGAACGCGATGGCATGCTGCTGATGGTGGATGACGATCGCATCGACCTGCAACCGGGCGAAGTGATTGAGCAGAAAATGGTGCGCTTCCGTACTCTCGGGTGCTGGCCGCTAACGGGCGCCGTGGAGTCAGAAGCTCAGACTCTGCCGGAAATCATCGAAGAGATGCTGGTTTCAACCACCAGTGAGCGTCAGGGGCGGGCAATTGACCGCGATCAGGCGGGTTCGATGGAACTGAAAAAACGTCAGGGCTATTTCTGAGGAGCGACCAAAAATGAACAATGCAATTGCACAACAAATCGAAGAGCAGGGCGGCGTAGAAGCCTACCTGCACGCCCAGCAACACAAAAGCCTGCTGCGTTTTCTGACCTGCGGCAGCGTGGATGATGGCAAAAGCACCCTGATTGGTCGCCTGCTGCATGACACTCGGCAGATCTATGAAGATCAGCTTTCGTCGCTGCATAACGACAGCAAGCGTCACGGTACTCAAGGTGAGAAACTCGATCTGGCGCTGCTGGTGGACGGTCTGCAAGCCGAGCGCGAGCAGGGGATCACCATTGACGTGGCCTACCGCTACTTCTCAACCGAAAAACGCAAATTCATCATTGCTGACACGCCGGGGCATGAGCAGTACACCCGCAACATGGCAACCGGCGCATCTACCTGTGATCTGGCGATTTTGCTGATCGACGCCCGTAAAGGCGTGCTGGATCAAACTCGCCGCCACAGCTTTATCGCCACTCTGCTGGGGATCCGCCACTTGGTGGTTGCCGTCAATAAGATGGATCTGGTGGATTACAGCGAAAGCGTGTTCGAAGAGTTTAAAGCCAACTATCTGGACTTCGCCCAGCAGCTGCCAACCGATTTGGATATCAAATTCGTGCCGCTGTCGGCGCTGGAGGGCGACAACGTTGCCACGCCAAGCGAGAAAATGAGCTGGTATACCGGTCCAACCCTGCTCGACGTGCTAGAAACCGTGAACATCATTAACATCCGCGAACAGCAGCCAATGCGTTTCCCGGTGCAGTATGTTAACCGCCCGAACCTCGACTTCCGTGGCTACGCGGGCACGCTAGCCTCTGGCTCAGTGCGCGTCGGGCAGAAAGTCAAAGTGTTGCCGTCCGGCGTGGAGTCAACGGTGGCGCGTATTGTGACCTTCGATGGTGACTTACAAGAGGCTTGGGCTGGTGAAGCTATCACGCTGGTGCTGGCCGACGAGCGCGATATCAGCCGTGGTGACCTGTTGGTCGACGCGGACGAAACCGTCAAAGCCGTGCAAAACGCCAAAGTGGATATTGTCTGGATGGCCGAGCAGCCGCTCAGCGTCGGGCAGAGCTATGACATCAAGATTGGCGGCAAAAAGGCCCGTGCGCGGGTAGAAAACATTGAGTATCAGGTTGAAATCAACTCGCTGACCCAGCGCGTGGTTGAAAGCCTGCCGCTGAATGGCATTGGCTTGGTTGAACTGACCTTCGACGAGCCACTGGTGCTGGATAACTACCAAAACAACGCGGTGACTGGTGGGATGATCTTCATCGACCGCCTGACCAACGTCACTGTCGGGGCTGGGCTGGTTCGCGAAGCCGTAGAAAGCGTTTATCAGGAACAAGACTCCTACAGCGCCTTCGAGCTGGAGTTAAATAGCCTAGTTCGTCGCCACTTCCCACACTGGGGTGCTCGCGACCTGCTGGGTGGGAAATAATATGGCGTTACCCGACGCAAATTTGAAAGATGAAAACGTCGTCTGGCACCCGCACGCGGTAACGCGTGCGGACCGGGAGCAGAAGCACGGTCATAAAGGTGTGGTGCTGTGGTTCACCGGCCTGTCAGGCTCGGGCAAATCCACGGTCGCTGGCGCGCTTGAGCAGGCGCTGCACGCGATTGGCGTGAGCACCTATCTGCTTGATGGCGACAACGTGCGCCACGGCCTGTGCCGCGATTTGGGCTTCTCTGATGACGATCGGCGGGAAAACATCCGCCGCGTCGGTGAAGTCGCCAAGCTGATGGTTGATGCCGGGCTGGTGGTGCTCACCGCTTTTATCTCTCCGCACCGTGCCGAGCGAGATATGGTGCGGGATCTGCTGGATAAAGATCAGTTTATTGAGATCTTTGTTGATACGCCGCTGGCCATCTGTGAGGCGCGAGATCCCAAAGGTTTATACAAGAAAGCTCGCGCCGGCGAGTTGAAAAACTTCACTGGAATTGACTCTGTTTACCAAGCGCCAGAAGCCCCAGATGTGCACCTCGATGGCGAACAATTGGTAACACATTTAGTCCCGCAATTGTTAGATGTACTGCGCCGCCACGCTATTATCAAACCCTGAAGGTTTCCGGCCGCTGCTCAAACAGCAGGCCGGTTTACACTGAACTACAGGGATCACTTTATGCAGGCATTACTTCACCGAATAGTGAGTCGGATCCGTGACGAGAGCAGCGATGCCGCGTCTAAAGATCGGGCTGTGGATGCCGAAGAACCCTCATATTCTATGTTTGGCGGCACGGCGGGTTTTGTCTTCTATTGGCTAGCCTTTGCCATTCCCTTCATGATGTACGGCTCTAACACACTGTTTTTCTTTCTCTATACTTGGCCGTTTTTCCTCGCGCTGGTGCCCATTTCCGTGCTGATTGGGATTGCCTTCAGCATGCTGTTTAGCGGCAACTGGTGGCGAACGCTGGCAGCGACTGGGGTCGTGGTCATCGGCATGTTTTGGACTATCTTCTCGTTTCTTTCCGGCTGGTAAACTCTTCTGTCTGTTCAATCATCGACAATCTCCCTTGGTTCACTAGATTCTCGCGGCCACTGTGGTTATCCGGCGGCAGAGGTTCTGGGTGTTTTATCGTCAATTTCTTATCTCTATGTAAGTCATTGTGTCATTCTCACCCATAATTACCTGCTTAAGTCTGAATCTCACCGGCATTTTCCCTCTCAGTGTGGAGTCGGAATGAAAGTTGTGGGATGATTGTTCGGCTTTTTTAGGGGGCGGGGATGGGCAAATTAACGCTGCTGTTATTGGTTTTGCTTGGCTGGTTACAGTATTCGCTGTGGCTGGGTAAGAATGGTATTCACGATTATGTTCGTGTGAATGATGACGTTCAGGTACAGCAGGCCAACAACGGCAAACTGAAGTCACGCAATGATCAACTCTTTGCTGAAATCGATGATTTGACCGGTGGTCAGGAAGCTATCGAAGAACGCGCACGTAATGAACTGGGCATGATTAAGCCCGGTGAGACTTTCTATCGTCTGGTGCCAGACCAATCCAAACGAAATGCAGGGATGAGTTCTTCTCAAAACAATGCTTCGCAAAACAACCTAAAACAATAGCTATGAGCGACATCGCAGTTTCCTCTTCAGAGATTATTGCTGTCTTGCCCGCTGCCGGTATCGGCAGCCGCATGCAGACAGAGTGCCCCAAGCAGTACCTTTCTATCGGCGGCAAGACGCTGATTGAACACTCAATCAACGCATTACTTCGCAGCCCGCGCGTCACTAAAGTGGTGGTTTCACTTAGCCCGCACGATACCCAATTCAACAGTTTGCCTATCGCGCAAGACGCCCGCATTCAGAGTGTTATCGGTGGCGCACAGCGAGCGGACTCGGTAATGGCCGGGCTAGAAGCTGCAGGCTCTCACGGCTGGGTGCTGGTACACGACGCCGCGCGGCCTTGCCTGCACATCGACGACCTCAATCGTTTATTGGGGATTTCAGCCACCAGTCGCGTAGGCGGTATTCTGGCCGCGCCGGTGCGAGATACCATGAAACGCGGAGAGCCTGGCGTGAGCGCCATTGCCCACACCGTGGATCGCGAAGATCTGTGGCACGCGCTAACGCCGCAGTTTTTCCCCCTCGAATTACTCAAAACCTGTTTGCGCCGCGCATTAAATGAAGGGGCAACCATCACAGATGAAGCTTCTGCAATGGAATATTGTGGGTTTCATCCTATGCTGATTGCCGGGCGCTCAGACAATATTAAAGTCACTCGGCCTGAAGATTTGGCCTTGGCAGAATTCTATTTAACCCAGTTGTATCAAAAGGAGAACGCATAATGCGTATCGGTCACGGTTTTGACGTGCATAAATTCGGCGGCGAAGGCCCATTGGTGATCGGCGGAGTGCGTATCCCTTACCCGCAAGGTTTACTGGCTCACTCAGACGGCGACGTCGCGCTGCATGCAGCCACTGACGCCATTCTGGGCGCGGCAGCCATGGGCGACATCGGCAAGTTGTTCCCAGACACCGACCCTGCCTACAAAGGCGCGGACAGCCGCGAACTGCTGCGTGAAGCCTATCGCCGCGTGCGTGCCAAAGGCTACACGCTGGGCAATCTGGATATCACCATCATTGCTCAGGCACCTAAAATGGCGCCGCACATCCCACAGATGCGTGTGTTTTTGGCCGAAGATTTAGAGTGCCATATGGATGAGGTGAACGTAAAAGCCACCACAACCGAACAATTAGGTTTCACTGGCCGTGGCGAAGGCATCGCCTGCGAAGCCGTTGTCCTGCTGATCAAGGACTGAGTTTTGGAAAATAACCCGATGGATATGTCCCGCCTGACTTGGCTTTACGGTGAACCTGCTTCGACTGGCAAGCTGAAAGCCAACCCGGAAGATTTCATTGTTGAGGAAGATCTCGGCTTTGAGCCTGACGGTGAGGGTGAGCATCTGCTGGTGCGTATCCGTAAAAATGGCTGCAACACTCAGTTTGTAGCCGAACAGCTGGCGCGCTTTGCGGGGATCCATCCGCGCTCTGTCAGCTACGCGGGTTTGAAAGACCGCCACGCGGTGACCGAACAGTGGTTTTGCGTGCATCTTCCGGGTAAAGAAGACCCTGATTTAAGCCAATTCGCGCTCGAAGGCTGCGAGGTGATCCGCGCCGCCCGTCATCGCAAGAAAATGCGTATCGGTACCCTGAAAGGCAATGCTTTTACCTTGGTGCTGCGCCAGCTGAGCGATATCGGCGATGTCGAGGCGCGCTTGCAGCAAGTGGCAGAGCAGGGCGTGCCGAACTATTTTGGCGAGCAGCGTTTTGGCCGTGGTGGCAATAACCTGATTCAGGCCGCGCGCTGGGCGAATAATGAGATTCGCGTCAAAGAGCGCCCTAAGCGTAGTTTTTACCTTTCCGCCAGCCGCAGCGCGATGTTCAACCTCATCGCCAGCCAGCGTTTAGCCGATAATACTCAGCGTCAGGTGATGCTGGGTGACGCCTTGCAGTTGAGCGGGCGCGGCAGCTGGTTTGTGGCCAAAGAAGATGAATTTGACACGCTCCAGCCACGTGTTAATAGTAATGAATTGCTGATAACCGCCCCATTGCCGGGTGATGGCCCGCTAGGCACCACCGACGCCGCTGAGGCGTTTGAGCAGGGCTGTCTGGCGGAGTGCGCCACGTTATTATCATTAATTAAGCGCGAACGCGTTGAACCGGCTCGCCGTGCAGTGATGCTCCAGCCTTTAGATATCAGCTGGAAGCGTTGGGACGATGTCACACTTGAGCTGAAATTCTGGCTTCCTGCTGGCAGTTTTGCGACCAGCGTGGTGCGAGAACTGATGCGCCAGGAAAATTTTGATGCGGATATTGCTGAGTAATGACGACGGCGTTTTAGCGCCGGGTATCCAGACGTTGGCTGCGGCTTTACGCCAGTTCGCCGACGTTAAGCTGGTTGCCCCCGATCGCAATCGCAGTGGTGCGTCCAACGCGTTAACGCTGGACGGCCCGCTGCGTATTCAGTCATACCCAAATGGCGACACCGCGGTGATTCAGGGGACGCCAACCGACTGTGTTTACTTGGGCGTTAACTCACTGATGCGCCCGCGTCCCGATATTGTGGTATCAGGCATCAACGCCGGGCCAAATCTCGGTGACGATGTTATCTATTCCGGCACGGTTGCCGCCGCGATGGAAGGCCGCCACTTGGGCTTCCCGGCGCTGGCGGTCTCGCTGGATGGTCATCAGCACTATGATACTGCCGCCGCGATAACCTGTCGCATTCTGCGCGCGTTGGCCACTGAGCCGCTGCGCACTGGCAAAATTCTTAATATCAATGTCCCTGACCTGCCTCTCTCGGAGATTAAGGGTATCCGCGTCACCCGTTGCGGGAGTCGTCATCCGGCTGAGCAGGTCTTTTGCCAGCAGGATCCGCGCGGTCAGGATATGTATTGGATTGGGCCACCGGGTGATAAGTTTGATATTGCGCCGGACACCGATTTCGCGGCCGTCGCACAGGGTTATGTCTCTGTCACGCCTCTTCAGGTCGATTTAACCGCCTACGCTGCACAGGATGTGGTGAGCGGATGGATAGCCAAAGTCGGGGTCAACAGGCATGGTGAATAAACCGATGTATAACCTGCTCGAGCAGCTTCGCCAGCAGGGCATTCATGATGAGAACCTGCTGCACGCCATTGAAAAAGTGCCGCGGGAACGCTTTGTCGATGAAGCTTTCCAACACAAAGCTTATGAAAATACCGCCTTGCCGATTGGCTCGGGCCAGACGATTTCTCAGCCCTATACCGTGGCGCGTATGACCGAGCTGCTGCGCCTCACGGCGACTTCGCGAGTGCTGGAAATCGGCACCGGGTCGGGCTATCAGACGGCTATTTTGGCGCATCTGGTTGAGCACGTGTTCTCTGTCGAACGCATCAAAGGTCTGCAATGGCAGGCCAAGCGTCGCCTCAAACAGCTGGATCTGCATAATGTCTCGACCCGCCACGGCGATGGTTGGGAAGGCTGGCCTTCGCGTGGCCCGTTTGACGCCATTATCGTGACCGCCGCCCCTCTGGAAATTCCTCAGGACTTACTCCAGCAACTTGATGATGGCGGCGTGATGATCCTTCCCGTTGGCGAACAGAATCAGGTGCTGCAACGCATTACTCGTCGCGGTAACGACTTTGTGGTTGAGACCATCGAATCGGTCCGTTTTGTGCCATTAGTGAAAGGTGAGTTAGCCTAAACTCTGCCTTTGGCGATGAGTTTCAGGACTAAGCCCTTAAAATTTAAATACAACTGTAATATGGTGCTGTACTTGTGATGTTGATAGCATCCACTACAGTTTTTTACTGTCGCCATCTGGCTGGCTTCTTATCCGCCCGGATGTGTTCTCTGCGAACAACGTGCTAATTGGCACAAAGCCCGCCAGATGTGGGGTTGTTCGCGGAAAGATAGATTCTGAGATTGCCGTAACGGGGGAAATATGAGCACGGGAAGCCCAATTAAAACCTTAAGCCGCATTGCGGTGTGTACGTTTATTAGCGCCTGGATGGTGGGATGTAGCAATAATGCATCGACGTCAGCCCCTATTAGCAGTGTAAACGGCGGTGGAGGAGGTCAGAATACTCCGAATTCAGCCCCGGTAAATGTCGCCAGCGCGCCTAATATCGCCGCGACAAACCAGCAGGGTCACATCGTTTATAACCGCAGTTACAGCACCATTCCGAAAGGCAGTTACAGCGGAAGTACTTATCAAGTTAAGCGTGGAGATACGCTTTTCTACATCGCCTGGATCACCGGCAATGACTTCCGAGACCTTGCGGCACGTAACAATATCCCCGCGCCTTATGGTTTAGAGGTCGGTCAAACTATTCAGATTAACAACGTCTCCTCGAATGCCAGCACCGGTGGAATGTTAGCCACCACGGATGCGACTAAAGGTGGCGTGCCAACAGCACCAAGCGCCGGAATGATGCAAGGTACGGTGGTTGCATCTCAACCAACTACCACGTATTCTGAATCTCCGGGTAAACAGAATGTAGGTAAAATGTTGCCTTCATCAGGTGTAGTTACCACCACAGCACCTGTTGCCGTAGCCAGTACTCCTGTCACTAGTACCACGAACAATGGCGGTCCAGTTTCTTCTTGGAAATGGCCGACAGACGGGAAAATTATCGATAATTTCTCAGCTTCTGAAGGGGGAAATAAGGGGATCGATATCGCTGGTTCGCGTGGACAACCTGTCTTAGCCACCGCCTCAGGGCGCGTTGTTTATGCAGGTAATGCTCTTCGCGGTTACGGTAATCTGATCATCATTAAACACAATGATGATTACCTCTCCGCCTATGCACATAACGATTCAATGCTGGTCCGGGAACAACAAGAAGTGCAGGCGGGTCAGAAAATAGCAACCATGGGTAGCACCGGAACCAGTTCAGTAAGATTACATTTTGAAATTCGTTACAAGGGGAAATCCGTAAACCCGCTGCGTTATCTTCCGCAGCGATAAATCGGGCAGAGTCTTGATTCTGCCCTCGGGACCACGGGTAGGAGCAGCTTATGAGTCAGAATACGCTGAAAGTTAACGAGTTACATGATGATGTAGATTTCGATGAGAACAGCGCTGAAGCCTTTGACGAGAAAGCAAATGTCGAAGAGACTGCCGATAACGACACTATTGATGCGGATGCTGAAGAAGAGTTGTTATCGCAGGCTGTAAGCCAACGAGTGCTGGACGCAACTCAACTGTACCTTGGTGAGATCGGTTACTCTCCTCTGCTTACCGCAGAAGAAGAGGTTTATTTTGCACGGCGTGCGCTGTGAGGGGATGTTCCATCTCGCCGCCGTATGATTGAAAGTAACTTGCGTTTGGTGGTTAAAATAGCCCGCCGCTACAGTAATCGCGGACTGGCACTGTTGGATTTGATCGAAGAAGGTAACTTAGGTCTGATCCGCGCAGTTGAAAAGTTTGACCCAGAGCGCGGTTTCCGTTTTTCAACTTACGCTACATGGTGGATTCGACAGACAATTGAACGGGCGATTATGAATCAAACCCGTACCATTCGTTTGCCAATCCATATCGTTAAAGAACTGAACGTTTACTTGCGTACTGCACGTGAACTTGCACATAAACTTGACCATGAGCCAAGTGCTGAAGAGATTGCTGAGCAACTCGACAAACCGGTCCATGACGTCAGCCGTATGTTGCGCCTGAATGAGCGTATTACCTCAGTAGATACCCCGTTGGGTGGTGACTCTGAGAAAGCGCTGTTAGATATTCTGGCCGACGAAAAAGAAAACGGTCCTGAAGACACCACGCAAGACGACGATATGAAACAGAGTATCGTGAAGTGGTTATTCGAGTTGAATGCAAAACAACGTGAAGTTCTGGCCCGCCGCTTTGGCCTGTTAGGTTATGAAGCAGCGACGCTGGAAGATGTGGGCCGTGAGATCGGCCTGACGCGTGAACGAGTTCGTCAGATTCAGGTTGAAGGGTTGCGCCGCCTGCGCGAGATTTTGCAGGCACAAGGGCTGAGTATCGAAGCTCTATTTCGCGAATAATTTTATCGCTTAGCAACACGACAAGCTGACTGACTATTTGGTTAGCACAGCGTTACCAATAAAAAGGGCGAGGTATGTAAATACCTCGCCCTTTTTCTATTTATGTTTTTTGTCTCGAGTTAGGGTTTCTATCTCGAGCTTATGGCACTCGGAGAGTTACACCATATCCTTCAGACGATAGATCCACTCCAGCGCCTGACGCGGCGAGAGTGAGTCGGCATCCAGCGCCTCCAGAGCTTCTACGGCTGGGGACACTTCTTCCGTCAGTAGCGCCAACTGCGGCCCGTCCACCTTGCTGGCTGCGGCGCTGTTGGACAGCGTTTCCAGCTCTTTCAGCTTCTGACGCGCACGTTTAATCACGTCACGCGGCACGCCCGCCAGCGCGGCAACCGCCAGACCATAGCTCTTGCTGGCTGCTCCTTCCTGCACGCTGTGCATAAAGGCGATGGTGTCGCCGTGCTCGATGGCATCCAGATGGATATTCACCGTGCCTTCCATCTTCTCCGGCAGGGTGGTCAGTTCAAAATAGTGGGTGGCAAACAGCGTCATGGCTTTGATACGACTGGCGAGGTTCTCCGCACAGGCCCAAGCCAGAGACAGACCATCATAGGTCGAGGTGCCGCGCCCAATCTCATCCATCAGCACCAGACTGTTTTCAGTGGCGTTGTGCAGGATATTGGCGGTTTCGGTCATTTCGACCATAAAGGTGGAGCGGCCAGAAGCCAGATCGTCCGCCGCGCCTACGCGGGTGAAGATCCTGTCTACCGGGCCGATCACTGCCTGATCCGCCGGCACGTAGCAGCCAATGTGCGCCATCAGCACGATCAGCGCCGCCTGACGCATGTAAGTACTCTTACCGCCCATGTTCGGACCGGTGATGATCAGCATCCGGCGCTGCGGCGACATCGCCAGCGGGTTGGAGATAAACGGCTCGCTTAGCACCTGTTCCACTACCGGGTGACGACCCCCAGTGATGTTAATGCCCGGCTTCTCACTCAGCGTCGGGCAGGTGTAGTTCAGGGTGTAAGCGCGCTCGGCCAAATTGCTCAACACGTCCAGCTCGGCCAAGGCAGCCGCGCTTTGTTGCAGGGCATCAAGGTGCGGCATCAACAGGTCGAACAACTCTTCATACAGAGCTTTTTCAAGCGAAAGCGCCTTGCCCTTCGAGGTCAGAACCTTGTCTTCATACTCTTTCAACTCAGGAATAATGTAGCGCTCGGCATTTTTCAGCGTCTGGCGGCGCACATAGTGGATCGGCACTAAGTGGCTCTGACCACGGCTGACCTGAATGAAATAGCCGTGTACGCCGTTAAAGCCAACCTTCAGCGTGTCCAACCCAAGCTTCTCGCGTTCGCGGATCTCAAGCTGGTCGAGGTAATCCGTCGCGCCATCGGCCAATGCGCGCCATTCGTCTAACTCGGCGTTGTAGCCCGGCGCAATCACGCCGCCGTCACGCACCAGCACGGGTGGAGATTCAATAATGGCGCGCTCTAGCAATTCCACCAGCTCGTTGAATTCGCCGCAGTTTTTGACCAGCGTCTGGATGTGCGCGGGTTCTAAAGGCTGGAGCAGGGCGCGGATCTCCGGCAGCTGCTGCAAGGCATGGCGCATACGAGCCAGATCGCGTGGACGTGCGCTGCGCAGAGCCAGACGAGCCAGGATCCTCTCTAAATCGCCGACTTGGCGCAGCACAGGCTGCAAATCGGGGGTGAGATCCTGCAAAGAGCCAAGCGCCTGCTGGCGATTCCGCAATACCTTGGCATCGCGGGTAGGCATGTGGATCCAGCGTTTGAGCATGCGGCTGCCCATTGGCGTTACCGCCTGATCCAGAATCGCCGCCAGCGTGTTTTCAACGCCGCCAGAGAGGTTTTGGGTCAGTTCCAGATTTCGGCGAGTGGCGGCATCCATAATAATGCCGTCCTGCAAACGTTCCATGGTCACGCCGCGAATGTGCGGCAGGGCGGTGCGCTGGGTATCTTTCACATATTGCAGCAGACATCCCGCCGCGCGCAGCGCCTGCGGAGCCTGTTCGACGCCAAAGCCGCTCAGGTCGCGAGTGCCAAACTGCAAGTTAAGCTGCTGCTTGGCGGTTTCCAGCTCGAACTCCCACATCGGGCGGCGGCGCAGGCCACGGCGCGACGAGATAAGCGACATGGACTCGAAACTTTCAGGATAGAGCAGTTCGGCAGGGTTGGTGCGTTGGATCTCCGCCGCCATGGTTTCTAAATCTTCAGGCTGGGCCACGCGGAAGCGGCCTGAACTGATGTCCAGCGTGGCATAACCAAAGCCGCGACCGTCCTGCCAGATAGCCGCCAGCAGGTTGTCGTGGCGCTCGTTGAGCAGCGCTTCATCACTGACCGTGCCGGGCGTCACAATGCGCACGACTTTACGTTCGACCGGCCCTTTACTTAGCGCCGGATCGCCGATTTGTTCGCAAATCGCCACGGATTCGCCCAGTTGCACCAGCTTGGCTAAATAGCCTTCCACGGCATGATAAGGCACGCCCGCCATAGGGATCGGCTCACCCGCCGAAGCGCCGCGCTTAGTCAGGGAGATATCCAGCAGTTGCGATGCACGTCGCGCATCGTCATAAAACAGTTCGTAGAAGTCCCCCATACGATAAAACATCAAAATCTCTGGGTTTTCAGCTTTGAGGCGCAGGTACTGCTGCATCATCGGGGTATGGGAATCCAGGCTTGCATTATCAGTCATAGACTTCGTCTTATTAATCCATTGAATTTAAAGTTGATTGTGATTTTTTATTGTTGTCATTCGTCATCACGTTTTGGCTAAGAGAATCCGCATTTGTGACTCGAAGAGTCGCGGATTTTCACCCCGCTATACTAGCCCAGCGAGCAATCTGCTGTCACAGGTAAAAGTTCGAGAGGGGCCGCAAAGTGAAATTGCAATGACCCTTTGGAGTTGCATGGACTTAAGATAGTCAGTGAGAGATGCACTGGGCGGCGTGTTTTTGGGGAGTGGATTCTGTGAAGAGTTATCTAAACTTTGATATACTCACTATCGGTACTTATGACCTGCAAATTTGCGTTTTTAGGAGCCAAAATGAGCGATAACAAAAAAATGCGTGGTTCTTACACCAAGCCATCTCGTACTGACATTGCGCGCTCTGTCGCAACGTCGACGGCGGTTGAAACGGGTCAGCCCTCTGACAGGGTTGAAGCTTCACTTGAAGCGGCGCGCAAAAAATTCGCACATCTCCGCCTTGCCTAATCCCTTCTTAATGCCGTGCTAGTCCAGTGTTTCATCGGCTCGTAGTTCATTGATATTCCCGCGTGAATAGCCGAGATATATTGGGCTTTGTTTTGCTCCCAGCTTTGATAATCCAACGTTTTATACCCAGCCTGAACCGCCATCACGTCAGCCAACAGTCGTGACAAACGCCCGTTTCCTTCCCTAAAGGGATGAATGAGTATCAGCTCAACGTGGATTATGGCGATAGCTTCAACTAACTGTTCTTCGCTCATATCTACACAGGGCGTGTAACGACCAAGATATTGCCTATCGAAATCGTTCAGCAACTTGGCCACGCGTGTCGACGGGGCAAACATAAAGCCCCCTTTGCTGATATTCACCGTCCTTTCTTGACCCGCCCATTCATAGATGTTGCCTAACCAGCGATGGTGCCAACTTTTCAGCATCCCAACGCTGAGCTGCCCTAGCGGAAAATATTGCTCAAAAACAGACTGATAGAGCTGCTCGAGTAGCACCAGCTCGGCACTGTCGATCTCGTCTGCAACAGTAACCCCAAGTTTATTCGCCAAAACCTCTCCGCCAGAATCTTTCTCATACTGACCTTCGTTACTAGACACGTGGTATCGGTTCATGAGTACGCTCGGGAAGGGTGATTGCAGGAGAGGGGAACTTATTTTGTGATGTTTATTGTTGTCATTCGTCATCACGTTTTGGCTAAGAGAGTCCGCGTTTGTCACTCGAAGAGTCGCGGATTTTCACCCCGCTATACTAGCCCAGCGAGCAATCTGCTGTCACAGGTAAAAGTTCGAGAGGAGCCGCAAAGTGAGAATGTAAATCCCTGCAACAAGTTGGGTTAAATGAGGTTTGCCGCAAGGGTAGAGGGCCGTCTGGCAACAGGCTCAACGTTAAAAAGTAGACATTAGAAGTTTAGGCGGGGGAATCACAGCGTAAAGGCTATTTTGTTGGATTTTTGTTATGAGTTTTAGCAGCAGAAAGGGGGAGAAAACAGTTCAGTTGACGCTGGGGCTAGCGCATTTAATTCCCTAAAAATTAATATGATTATCATTTTTACTTAACCATAACTTGTGAGTTTTATCCTAATCCTCTTCGTTTTAACCTCCCTTCACGTTAGTGCCATTTGGCTTAACTACACTTTTTATGCCAAAAGAGAATTTCTATATTCCATTTGGAGATATTAAAAACCGATCTAAATCAACCTGATAGAATATTCAAAAAAAAATCTAATAAAAACAGTCTATAAATGTAATCGCTTATCTTAATTGATGTTCCGCGCTGTTACCCCCGTTGTAAATATGTAAAGGTTTAGTAAAATGATCAGCATTACTGAACAATAACATTAGTTACTTATCTCTAGATTAGGATTAGTCTGCTTCCTAAGGGCGGTAGCGTTCCCGATCGCTAGCACTTTGAAATGCTTTGTAACGGAATCGCGAAAACTGACACTTATTGGCCAGGTTTCCGCTTGATTCAATCCGTTTATTGTTAGCTGATGTGGTCAAAAAATGCTCGGGCCACGCGAATGAGTTCTGTGATGTGAAAGTGGTTAACTTTCCCCCTAAATGACGTAGGGACAGCAGCGTTTTATCCAATCTTTTAAGATGATGTTGGATAATTTAAAGTGGATTTTTCCATCAATCTTATTTCCGCTAGCCTTGCTACATCTCCCTCCGTCGGTTGTTACTGCATTAATCCCCAACGTCTGGTTTTCATTTTCCCTGAGTTTTATTCAGGCCCGCTCTCTGTCTGGCCTGATGTAAAGCTTGGGCGCAATCGCCGTGCCTGATGGCAACGGGATTCAGCTTGTACTTCAAGAAATCTTTATTTTTCAATTAACTGCCAAATCATGAGGCTTATGGTGAAAATTCAAATCGCGCTTTCTCTGCTTTTAGTTGCATTGGTTTCTGGCTGTAAAGCGCCGCCACCGCCACCTGTCACTGATGACACCGTGGTTTCCAGCACGGTTGATGGCGTCACCTTGACCTACCGTCACGCGGTTACGCCGCCGACCACTTTCACCCCGGTGAATGCTGAGTATCGTGCGCTGTATAACGCCTCGGTGATGACCACCCCTGACTTCGGCGGCAAGTTGGTGCGCCAACTGGTGAACGGCCAGACCTTCACCGTGCTGGGTGCGGTTGAGAACAACTGGTTAGCCGTGGCGGAAACCGGGCAGGAGCAGATGTTGGGCTATGTGCCACTGCGAGCTGGCGTTAAAAGCGAGTTGTATGAGCAAACTCTGAAGGCGGATGCGCGCCGCGTACGTCGTGCCGCACCAGCGAAGAAAACCTGTGTTTCGGTGAATGGCGATGGTCAAGCTTGCCGTAACAGCAGCAGCGGTACTTGGATTATCAACTAAACCGCGTAGGCGGGTACCCTATGATAACTTTACGTTTTTTTCGGCGTCCGGCTCTCTGGGCGCTGTTCCTGTCAGTGACGGTGTTGCTGACAGGCTGTCTCTCCTCTTCACACAGCGTTCCTTCTCGCTACGGATTGCAGTTTCAGGCTCATCCGCAGGTCAATGACTCTGCGCCACTTAAAGTGCGCGTGATGTTGTTGAAATCGGATGCGGATTTTATGTCAGCGGATTTCTACTCTCTGCAAAACAACCCTCAGGCGGTGCTGGGCGGCAACTTGCTTAACACCGAGCAGTTCTTCCTGATGTCAGGCCAGTTAAGCAAAAAGATTTCAGGACAGAGCACGGCTGACGCCCGTTACATCGGCATCATGGCGGAGTACCAGTCGCTGGATGGTAAAAAGTGGCGCATCTCGCTGCCCTTGCCTGACCCCTCTGAGAGCAGTGCCTGGAAAGTGTGGCAATGGTCTTCTGATGAGCTGAACGCCGAGATTATTGTGGATGTCAGCGGAATTCGGATGGTTAAAGACAACCACTAACGCCCTGAAACGGAAGCGATTATGACTAAAGCAGCAAAAGTGGTGTGGACCGAAGGCATGTTCCTGCGTCCCCACCATTTCCAGCAATCTGAAAGCTACCTGTTGAGTCAGGTACGCGAGTGGGGCACTGCGCAGCGTCCATACATGTGGGGCTTCTTTGATCTTCAATTCGACGACGCGATGCTGCGACACGGCAATGTTGCCCTGACCAGCGCCAGCGGCATTTTGCCGGATGGCACGCCCTTTGCCTTTAGCAACAGCCGTCAGGCCCCGCCGCCATTGGCGATTGGCGACAATCAGACCGGGCAGAAGGTGGTGTTGGCACTGCCCGCGCGCCGCGATGGCCGCGAAGAGGTGATCTTCAGCGAAGCCGCCGATTCTCTCGCCCGCCATATCAGCTTTGAGGCAGAAGCCGACGATTGCAATGAAATGTCGATTGGCCCGGCGGTGATGCAGTTCAGCCAGCTACGCCTGCGCCTGATGCTGGAAAGCGATTTGACGGCGGAGTGGACCGCCATCGGCGTGGCGCTGGTGGTGGAGAAGCGCAACGACAGCCAGTTGCGCCTCGATAACGGCTATATCCCGCCGATGTTGAATGCTATCGAGAATCCGCTGATCTTTAGTTTTATCAATGACATTAAAGGCTTACTGGAACAGCGCAGTCAGCAAATTGGCCAGCGACTCCAGCAGCCGGGGCGATTTAATAACTCCGACATGGTCGACTTCATGCTGTTGGCGCTGATCAACCAGCACATCGGCGTGGTCAATCACCTGCACAGCCTGCCGCAACTGCATCCCGAACAGCTGTTCAGCCAGTGGCTGGGGCTGGCGACCGAACTGAGCACTTACACTCCGCAGCGCGCCTGCGAGGGCAGCGGGCTGCCGGTCTATCACCATGATGATCTGGCGCGCAGCTTTAACGAGCTGACGCTAATGCTGCGCCAGCGGCTGTCCATAGTCATGGAGGAGAATGCCATTCAGCTGCCGCTGATCGAGCGCTCCCACGGGCTGAATGTGGCGACGGTGCCGGATGCCAATATGATCCGCGAATTCGGTTTCGTGCTGGCGGTAAAAGCCAATGTGCCAAGCGAGATGCTCAACACCCACTTCCCGGCGCAGATGAAAGTCGCGCCGGTGACCAAAATCCGCGATTTGGTTCAGCTTCAACTGCCGGGCATTGTGCTGCGCGCCATGCCGTCCGCGCCGCCGCAGATCCCTTGGCATGCGGGCTACAGCTACTTCCAGCTGGAAAAAGGCGGAGAGCTGTGGAAGGAAATGAATAAATCTGGCGCTTTTGCTCTGCACCTTGCAGGTGAATTTCCCGGTCTGGACATGGCGTTCTGGGCCGTCCGCGACGTCTCTGCCTGACTGAACTGGTGAGTAAAAAATATGCAGGAATTACACTCTGGCGGCAGAGAAGCAGGCATGACGGAGGCGTGGCGCGATAATGCGCTGGTCGCTGCGGCCAACCCTTTGCTCAATGCCATTCCCCAAATTCGTCATTCGGTCAGCCATGCAGACCCCGCGGGGCTGCGTCAGCGCTTAATCGAAGAAATTCAACGCTTTGAAGTGCGCAGCCAGAACGCCGGCTTGTCTTATGAGACCATTGTTGGCGCGCGCTACTGCCTGTGTACGGCGCTGGATGAAGCCGCCGCGCTGACCCCGTGGGGTGGCAACAGCGTCTGGCCGAGCAGCGGCCTGCTGGTGACTTTCCACAATGAAACTTGGGGCGGCGAGAAGTTTTTCCAGCTGTTGGCGAAGCTGTCGCAAAAGCCGCGTGACCACCTGTTTCTGCTGGAGCTGATCTATTTCTGTCTGATGCTCGGCTTTGAAGGGCGCTATCGCGTGCTGGATAACGGCCGCTCGCAGCTGGAGACTATTCGCCAGCGCCTGTTACAGATGATTCATTCGGTGCGCGGGGCCTACGCGCTGCCGCTTTCTCCGCATCCTTACGACCAGCCGACACAGAAGAAGCTGTGGCGTCCGGCGATCCCGCTGTGGGCGTGGACCGCGGTGGTGGGCTTTCTGGCCTGCTTGTTCTATATCGGCCTGAACTGGAGACTCGGCACGGCCACCACGCCGGTGCTGGCTTCTATCTACCAAAGTTCGCTGCCGGAAGTCTCTATCCAGAACCCTGCGCCGCGACCGGCTGCCATCCTTGATTTAAAAAGCTTCCTGCGTCCTGAAATTGAGCAGGGACTGGTATCGGTTCGCGACGAGGCAGACCAAAGCGTGGTGACGCTGAAAGGCGACGGACTGTTCCCATCCGCGTCCACCACGGTGCGCGGCAACTACCAGCCGGTTATTCAGCGTATCGCCAAAGCAATGGACGGCGTCAGCGGCAAAATATTGGTGGCGGGCTACTCCGATAATCTGCCGATTCGCAGCGCGCGCTTTGCTTCCAACTATGAACTGTCACTTGAGCGAGCAGAATCGGTGCAGAAATTGCTGCAAA
This sequence comes from Ewingella americana ATCC 33852, assembly GCF_000735345.1. Lineage (GTDB taxonomy): Bacteria > Pseudomonadota > Gammaproteobacteria > Enterobacterales > Enterobacteriaceae > Ewingella > Ewingella americana. The sequence continues at coordinate 78,824 of NZ_JMPJ01000018.1, forward strand.
AGCATCTGCGTCAGCCAGACCGTGTTAAGGCCGAAGGGCGGGGCGATTCCAATGCTATCGCGCCAAACAATACGGCTGAAAACCGCGCCCGCAACCGCCGGGTTGAAATCACTCTGCTCGTTGCGCCTGCGAATACTCAGGCACAGCTCAACGGTCTGCCCCAAGGAAATTAAGGATGCTGAATACGCTTTTTTCCATACTCTCTAGCCGGTTGCTATGGGGCTTCCTTGGCATCACTGCGCTGTCATTTATCATCTGGGTAATTGGGCCGCTGTTGGCGATTAATGGCTCCAGCCCGTTAGAACCTGAGGTTAATCGGCAGATCAGTATTGGCCTGCTGTATCTGGTTTGGGGCTTCGGGCAGGTTATCCCCCGTCTGCACAATGCTTGGGTCAATCGCCAACTGGTGAGCAGCCTCGGCAAGCAGGAAGCCGCCGAAACTGGCGCGCCGCTGCTCAACGATGAAGAGCAGGTACTGGCCCAGCGTTTTAGCGAAGCGTCACAACTGCTCAAAAAGGCCCATTTCAGCGGCACGTCCGGGCGCAAAAAGCCTTTTTGGATGCGCCGCTTCAGCCGTCAGTACCTCTACCAGTTGCCTTGGTATGTGATTATTGGCGCGCCCGGCGCGGGTAAAACCACGGCGCTGGTCAACTCCGGGCTGCATTTCCCGCTGGCCGACCGCTTCGGTAAAACTGCGCTGCGCGGCATTGGCGGCACGCGTAACTGTGACTGGTGGTTTACCAACGAGGCGGTGCTGCTTGATACCGCCGGGCGTTACACCATGCAGGAGAGCCAGCGCGAGCAGGACGCCAGCGAGTGGGGCAAGTTCGTCGCGCTGCTGAAAAAATACCGCGCCCGCCAGCCGGTTAACGGCGCAATCATCACTATCAGCGTGTCAGATCTACTGACGCTCAGCGCCGAGCAGCGCCGCCAGCAGGCCAGCGCGCTGCGCCAGCGTTTGTTGGAACTGCACGAGCAGTTGGGCATTCGTTTCCCGGTCTATGTGCTGGTCACCAAAACCGACTTGCTCAAAGGCTTTACCGCCTACTTTGACGGTTTTGATAAAGCCAAGCGCGATCAGGTTTGGGGCTTCACCTTCCCGTGGGCCAAGCTCAAAAGCGGCAATTTCGATGTGCAAACCGCCTTTGAACATGAATACAGCCTACTGCAACAGCGTCTGGATGCCGGTTTAGCCGATGTCATGCTGATGGAACGCGATGGCAAGGCGCGTGCCGAAAGCTACCTGTTCCCACAGGAGTTCTCGGCGCTGCGACCATTGCTGAGTGACTACCTGACGCAGATTTTTGCCCACTCTGGCTTCGAAACCTCTCTGTCGGCGCGCGGCGTGTACTTCGCCAGCGGCACGCAGGAAGGCCAGCCGTTTGACAAAGTGATGGGCGAGCTTAATCGCGCGCTGAATCTGCCAAGCCACGACGGCGGCACAAAAGCCACCGAGTGGGGCGCAGGGCCGCAGCATCAGCAGGGCGGGGCGGTGCCGCCGGTGAAAGGCCAGAGCTTCTTCTTGCGAGATGTGTTGGAAAACGTGGTGTTCCCTGAGTCGGGTCTGGCTGGGAGCAATCGCTGGTGGGAACTGCGCAACCGCGCGGTGCTGTGGTCGGGTTATCTGCTGCTGAGTCTGGCGCTGGTGGTTGCCGCCATCCTGTGGTTTATCAGTTACAGCCACAACCGCGACTATTTGCAGGAAGTCTCCGCCAAGGTCCCGGCTGTTAATCAGCAGGGGCAGGCACTTCAGGCCGGTAACCTTAGCGACTTGTTTGCGCTGCTGCCTTACCTCAACGGCCTGCTGCATCTGCCGGAAAGCCAGCAGTTTGATATCAACCATCCGCCACTCACCCGGCGCATGGGGCTGTATCGCGGCGGTGAAGTCAGTGATGCCACCAACGCGCTGTATCAGAAAGCCTTGAAGCAACTGCTATTGCCACAGGTGGCGCAGCAAATCACCAGCTGGCTGCGCAGCGATGACGGCAGCGATGCCGACTTCAGCTATGAAGCGCTGAAAGCCTATCAGATGCTGTATCAGCCAAAACACTATGACGGCAAGTTTATCCACGCGTGGGTGATGCTCAACCTGCAACGCACTCTGCCGCAGAATATCACCCGCGAGCAGTTGCGCCAGCTGGAGTGGCACCTGTCTCAACTGTTAGAAACGCAGATTCAGTCGTCGCCTTATGCCAAAGATGATGCGCTGATTGCCCGCGAGCAGGCGCTGATCGCCCGCATGCCGCTGTCCGACCGGGTTTATGGTCGCCTCAAACGCCTGCTGGAACACGATGACAGCCTGAAACCGGTTTCTCTGGCGGCGCTGGGAGGGCCGCAGAGTGAACTGGTTTTTACCCGTAAAAGCGGCAAGCCGCTGAGTGAAGGGATCTCCGGTTTATATACCCCGGAAGGCTATTGGAACAGTTTCGACAAGCAGATCGACAGCGTTACCGCCGCGCTGTATGCCGACGACGTTTGGGTGTTAGGCAAAAGCACCAGTGATAGTGACAAAGCCCAGACTGACAATTTGGTGCGTCAGCGCTATATGGATGACTACATTCGCCAGTGGGATGGCCTGTTGCAGGATCTGGCGCTGAACAATATTGCCAACCTGTCTCAGCGTATCAACAGCGCGCGCCTGCTCTCTTCGGCTAACTCGCCGCTGCGTCAACTGGTTACCGGGCTGAGCCACTACTTAGTGTTAGAAAAGCCTGCCGCACCACAGGAGCCGGGCAAAAAGGCCGACAGCGGCAACAGCGCCACCAATACGCTGCGCTCGCTGTTTGGCGCACGTGAGGGGGCCAGCGCTGCAGATCCGCAGACCCCGGAGCAGAAAGTCACCCAGCACTTTGCTCCGCTGTTGGAACTGGCGCAGCCGCTACAGGAAGGTGGCAAAGCCATCGTCTTTGATGATTTCCTCAAGCAAGTGGATGACCTTTACCGCTATTTGACTGCCGTGCAGGACGCCGCCAACAGCGGAATGCCCGCGCCAAACGGTGAGGCGATCGGTCGCCTACAGGCCAGCGCGGGTCGCCTGCCGAGTTCACTGCAAGGCATGTTCTCGAGTTTAGCCGTCGGTGCCAGTAGCGATACGCAGCGCCGCGAGCTGGACAACATTCGCAAACGCATTGATGTGGAAGTGGGCGGTTTCTGCCGTCAGGCGATTGCCGGGCGCTACCCGCTGGTGCGCAGTGCGCGCAGTGAAGTAACGCCGGACGATTTGGCACGAATGTTTGCGCCGGGCACCGGGCTGATGGACACCTTCTTCCGCGACAATTTGGCCGGAAAGGTCGACACCACGCAGGCGCGCTGGCGCATCACGCCGGGCATCGATGGTAAAACTTTGCCGGGCGGCGACAGCGTGCTGTGGCCCTTCCAGCAGGCGCAAAACATTCGCGATGCCTTCTTTGCCAATGGCGCAACTACGCCGTCTTTCCGCGTCACTATCCGCACCGTGCGGATGGATAACGACATTCTGTCGATGACACTGGACGTCGACGGCCAGTTGCTGCGTTACAGCCACGGCCCGCAGGCTCAGCAACTGATGAGCTGGCCGGGCAGCGGCGGCACCAATCAGGTTCGCCTGTCGCTCGGGCTGGCTAACGGCACCACGTCAACGCTGGTGACCAATGGCGCATGGGCATTAAACCGGCTGTTTGATCAGGCCAGACAGTCACCGGGCAGTGGCAGCTTAAGCCGTCAGGCGACCTTCTCGCTGGATGGTCACCAAGTCACGCTCGAATTCACTCCCAACAGTATTCGCAACCCGTTTCAGCTTCCGGGGTTCTCTTGCCCTTAAAGGACAACACGATGAGTCACTATCCTGCAATCGGCTGGTACGGGAAGTTGCCCAGTGCCGGCGATTTTTTGCAGCGCCGCTTTCCGGAGGTGCTGAAGAATCAATGGGGACACTGGTTTCAGGTTGGGCTGCTTAACTGGCAGAACGCCACCGAGCGGCAGGAGGTCAGTCGGCCGTTCGGCCATGCGCCAGTGTGGAACTTTGTGGTGCCGCCGATGCTCGGCAGCCAGCTGGTGCAGATGGGCTGCCTGATGCCGGGGCGTGACAGCGTCGGGCGGCACTATCCTATTTGCGCGCAGCGCTTTTTCTCGCCGCAGCACTGGTCTGACAAAATTTTGGCGAGCTCCGGCGAATGGTATCGCCAGTTGGGCGCGACGCTGCATCATGCCGTGCGCAATGGTTATTCGGCCGAGCAACTGGACAGCGTGCTGTTGGCGCAGCCGCCGCTGGCTGAACCCGTGGCGGAAAATACCTCAGATATTCTGGATATCATCGGTGGCGAAGAGCAGCGCTCCACCCTGAGCTGGCAACAGGTTTCCGACTGCTTCTCCCCGCAGCACTACACCAGCTTCTGGTGGACCAATCAGAGCGACGGTTATCCACTCTATACCCATGTGCATAGCGGCAACTTCACCGGCCAGCTGTTTTCACTGCTGTTTGACCCCGCCGGGGGCGCGCGGCCCGGCCGTAATGGCCTCTATCCGCCAATGTTTAACTAAATTGTCTGACACACAGGTAATTCGATGAATACAGATACCTTACTGGCTCCGGTAAGCAGCGATTCACCCTGTGGGGAGAATCTGGAATACGACGCTGATTTTATGGCGATGAATCAGGCCAGTCGGGGCAAAGCGGAGCAGCAATTCGGTGACACCATTATTCCCGCAGAACCGGCTGACTGGAACAAAGTGGAGAAGTTGGCGACGGAGCTGATGTCGCGCACCAAAGACTTGCGCGTGATGCTGGCGCTGACCCGCGCCTGGACTCAGCTGAAAGGCTTGCCGGGCTATGCCAACGGCCTGCATCTGATTAACCAGACATTGCAGCAATACTGGGACGGGCTGTTTCCTGAGCTGTGGTATGACGGCGAGGCCGACGCATTTTTCCGCATCAATGCGCTGGCCGAGCTTGGCGACGGCTCCAGCCTGACTGCCGCCGTTCGCCAGTCGGCGCTGTTACGCAGCGCGGCGGATGCCGTCAGCCTGCGCGATGCCGCGGCGCTGCTCGATGGCAGCAAAACCGGCCTCAATGACTATCCCGGCGGCCGCACCCGGCTGATGGATGAGCTGGCGCAGGGCGGCCAGCCCGGCGTCGAAGCCGTGCCGCAGATTGTTGCTTCACTCGAAACCTTGCGCACTTTCCTGACTGAGAAATTAAGCGGCAGCGGCGTGCCGGAGATGACCCAACTGCTGCGCACGCTGCAACTGGTGATGCAGGTGAGTCAGACGACGGATGTGACGTCGCTGTTGCCGACCTCCTCTGAAGAGCAAGCCCCTCAGCCCGAGCCTAGCTCGGCTCCGCCAGCCAGCAGCAAAAGCCGCCAGCCGCAGCAGGATTGGCGCAGCGTCAATATCGCCTCGCGCGATGATGCTCAACTGATGCTGGAAAAGGTGAAGCAGTACTTCGCTCAGCATGAACCCAGCCACCCGGCGCCGCTGATGATTGAACGAGTCCAGCGCATGGTGGCAATGGACTTTATGGAAATAATTCGTGATTTGGCCCCGGATGGCGTCCACCAGCTGGAAACTATTTTTGGTCGTAGAGACAGTTAGTCCCTGAAAAGACATTAAGTCCCTGAAATCAGGCTGTATGGAGCAATTCCGCCACAGCAAATTTTTCACTGTGTTATACCCTGGAGAATACCATGGCAGGAAATACATCCCGCAGCGGGCAGAAGTTCATCGCCCGTAACCGCGCACCTCGCGTGCAGATTGAATACGACGTCGAAGTCTATGGCGCCGAACGCAAAATTCAGCTTCCTTTTGTAATGGGTGTCATGGCCGATCTGGTCGGTAAGCCGGTGGATAGCCAACCCGCCGTGGACGAGCGCAAGTTCCTCGAAATTGATATCGACAATTTCGACGAGCGGATGAAATCGCTGAAACCACGCGTGGCCTTCAACACGGAAAATACCCTGACCGGGGAAGGCCGTCTGAATGTTGATCTGACTTTCAACAGCATTGAAGATTTCTCGCCAGACGCCGTTGCCCGCAATGTCGAGCCGCTGCGTAACCTGCTGGACGCGCGTACCCAGCTGTCTAACCTGCTGACCTATATGGACGGCAAAAACGGCACAGAAGAGCTGATCAATAAAATCTTGCAGGATCCAACCCTGCTCAAGTCACTGTCTCATCTGCCGAAAGGCGATGCGCAGTCCACTCAATCTGACGAGGAGTAAGCAATGAGCCAATCTTCTCAACAGCAGCAACCGCAGAATGCACCGGGATACACTCAGGATGAATTCAGCGCGCTGTTAAACAAAGAGTTTCGTCCAAAAACCGATCAGGCGCGCACCGCGGTAGAAAGCGCGGTGAAGACCCTCGCCCAGCAGGCGCTGGAAAACACCGTCACCGTTTCTGAAGATGCTTACCGCACCATTCAGGCGCTGATCGGTGAAATCGACGAGAAGCTCTCCAAGCAGGTTAACCAGATTATTCATCACGACGAATTCCAGAAGCTGGAAGGCGCATGGCGCGGTCTGCACCATCTGGTGAATAACACTGAAACCGACGAGATGCTGAAAATCCGCTTTATGAGCATCTCCAAGCAGGAGCTGGGTCGCACGCTGAAACGCTACAAAGGCGTGGGCTGGGACCAAAGCCCGCTGTTTAAGAAAATCTATGAAGAAGAGTACGGCCAGTTTGGTGGCGAGCCGTTTGGCTGTCTGGTAGGCGATTACTACTTCGACCACAGCCCACAGGACGTCGAAATGCTGGCCGAGATGGCGCGCATCGGCGCTGCGGCGCACTGTCCGTTTATCGCCGGTACCGCGCCAAGCGTGATGCAAATGGAGTCATGGCAAGAGCTGGCGAATCCGCGTGATTTGACCAAAATCTTCCAGAACTCGGAATATGCGGCATGGCGCAGCCTGCGCGAATCAGAAGATGCCCGCTATCTGGGTCTGGTGATGCCGCGCTTCCTGTCGCGCTTGCCTTACGGTATTCGCACCAATCCGGTCGATAGCTTTGATTTTGAAGAAGAAACCGACGGCGCTAACCACGGTAACTACACGTGGGCCAACGCGGCTTACGCCATGGCAACCAACATCAACCGCTCATTTAAAGAGTTTGGCTGGTGTACCTCGATTCGCGGCGTGGAGTCCGGCGGTGCGGTAGAGAACCTGCCATGCCACACCTTCCCGAGCGACGACGGCGGCGTGGACATGAAATGTCCTACCGAAATCGCCATCAGTGACCGCCGGGAGGCCGAACTCGCGCAGAACGGTTTTATGCCGCTGGTGCACCGTAAGAACTCTGACTTCGCTGCCTTTATTGGCGCGCAGTCATTGCAGAAACCTGCGGAGTATTACGATGCCGACGCGACGGCCAACGCCCGTCTGGCGGCGCGCCTGCCGTACCTGTTCGCCTGCTGCCGTTTCGCCCATTACCTGAAGTGTATTGTGCGTGACAAAATCGGCTCCTTCCGCGAGCGCGACGAAATGGAACGCTGGCTGAACGACTGGGTGATGAACTATGTGGATGGTGACCCGGCGAACTCCTCTCAAGAAACCAAATCCCGTAAGCCGCTGGCGGCTGCCGAGGTGCTGGTGGAAGAGATTGAGGACAACCCAGGTTACTACACCGCCAAGTTCTTCCTGCGCCCGCACTACCAGTTGGAAGGCCTGACCGTTTCTCTGCGTTTGGTTTCTAAACTGCCATCGCTGAAAACCAACGACGCGTAACTGACGGGGCAGATGATGCCCCTCAATTAAATCACGATGTTGATTTTTTGCGGTTCCATTTCAGGATAAAACGAATAGCAAAACATGAAATAACAATGAAGATAAATTTGCCAAAAATGTTCCCGGATGAGCGGGCGTCAAAATGTTCATAGCGCATAACCAGATATGCTGATTCAATCAAATCTATTAATGCGTAAATAGACAGTATTGATAATACGATTATGGCAATGATCGAAATGGTTTTCTTCAAGTAACTATTCCTCTTTGGTATTAGTCCTTAAATGTAGGTCAGGAAATATAGTCGATGCTTTAATGCTTTGTCTATTTATTGTTTTAACGATTAATACCGCAAAACTAATTAATAAAGAAATCTAGTCATCAATTACCGTCTGGTAATGGCTATATATTCTGGATTATCCATGTGGCGATATTCAGAACCAAGGCATAGGTAAAATATGGACTGTTTTATTCAGCCCCATGCTTTCCTGTTTGCTATATCAGTGCTTTATCTATACCCAAAGGTTTCCTGAAGGAAGCAGGGTAAAAGCAAAAACTTTAACTAATGAGAGTAGATAATTATGGCTATTGATATGTATTTGAAGGTCGAGGGTGTAACGGGTGAGTCAAAAGACTCTAATCACACCGGCTGGATTGATATTAACTCATTCTCTTGGGGTGCTTCACAGCCGGGCAATATGTCTGTTGGCGGCGGCGGCGGTGCCGGTAAAGTGAACTTTAACGATCTGAGCGTTAACGCCAAAATCGATAAAGCAGTAACTGCCATTCTGAAAAACTGCGCCAGCGGTAAGCACTTGGCTAAAGTTGAAGTTTCTGTCGCCAAAGCCGGTGGTACTCAGGTTGAGTACACCCGTATTACTTTGGAAGACGTGCTGGTGACTTCCGTGCAGTTCGTGGGTTCAGAGCATGACGATACTCTGGGCGTAACTTACGCATTCCAGGCTTCTAAAGTGAAACAGCAATACTGGGAGCAGAGCGCTTCCGGTGGCAAAGGCGCAGAAACCAGCGCTGGCTGGGACATCAAAGGCAACAAAGAAGCCTAATACCTATCGCCTATTCTCTGCGGGGAATAGGCATTTTTTTGCCGTTATCTTTTTCAAAGAGATAACGGCAAAAAAATAATAGCGAGAATAACTTTGGGTAAAGTCCGCTTATCAATAAGTCAGTTTTGAATTTCTTTAGTCATATTTGCTTCACAAGGATTTACCAAAGTACTGATAATAAATGAGGAAATAATATGGGTATTTTAGGTTCTGTGGGGGTTGGTGGTAAAAATCAATACGGTGATGTGAAACAAGTGCAGCAGCTATTGCAGCGCAATGGTTTCCCACAAATTCGAGACGATGGGCGTATCGGCCCGAAAACCATTCAGGCAATTAAAGATTATCAGTCACGCTTTATGCGCCCAGATGGTGTGGTAGATGTCCATGGCAAGACTTATACCCATTTGGTGCGCGGTACTGCGCCGGGGCGTGCTCCTGCGAGCGCCGCGCCTGCCGCACCAGTCAATAATCATCCCTCTTCTGGGCCATTGACTGTCAGTGCAGGGCAAGTGACTTTTGATGCCGAGGGGAATGATGAGCCTTCTAGTAGATTTTTTAGTCGTCACATTCACTGGCCAGAAAAAATGGAGTCGGGGGTAACAATCGGGCGTGGCTATGACTTAGGATCTCGGTCTGAAGCAAGTGTTAGGAATCAACTGCAAGCGGCTGGAATTCCGGCACATCAGGCAGCAATGATTGCTAAGGGGGCAACCTTAAAAAGTACCCAAGCGAGTCAGTTTGTCCAAAACAATCAAGCCAGTATTGGGACAATTAGCCATCAACAGCAAATTCAATTATTTGAAGCAATATATCCCGACTACGTACAACGCGCGCACACTAATTATGACAACTACACTAATGGGCAACCTGGTAAGGTCGCTTGGCAAGATTTACATCCGGCGATTCGAGATATCATGGTAGATTTTGTCTATCAAGGCTGGACCAAGGGGCCTCGTCCCATGATGGCTGGCATGACTAATGATTTCGACACACTCATTCATTATATTGAAAATACTGCACCTATCGCGGCTGGTGAAACTGGCAGACAACGTGCTAATTATCTACGTAGAAATCGTCAATAGGAGTTTTTATGAAGTTGGGTTATGGATTGTTGGTAACAATATTGGCACTAGGCGGCATGACCTCGGCTTTTGCTGACGATAATTGCTCCAAACAGCCTTCAGACGGTGCGCTTTATCAGTGTACGGTGCAGCAGAAAAAATCGGCGGAAGACGATCTCAATAAAGAGTACGCGGCTGCCAAAAAACGGATTGTGCAGATGTATGGATCGCAGAAGCAGTTAGGCGATCAGTATGTTGCGATTGTCGTTGATACGCAGCGCAGCTGGCTTAAATATCGAGATGGGCAGTGCAAGCTTGAAGCTTTTGCTGCTGAGGAAGGCAGTAACGCTAATGCGGTCGCCGTGAACCTGTGTATTACACGTATCGACAAAGAGCGTACCGACATGCTCAAGCAAATGCCGTACTAATCATCAAAGAGTATAAATGGCTAATTAATCATGTGCGATGCAAGTCAGTTTAATTAGCCACTTTATCAATGCATCTTCGAGTCTATGAATAGACTGTGTTCTCAGTCTGATAAAGAGTAAATAACACGATGAAAGGAACATATTTGTCGGTTGCTCTACTGTGCTTGGGTTTTAGCAATACAGCGAGTGCAATGGAAGACTGCTCTAAAAAAACCAATGACCCCGAGGTTTTTACTTGTGCTGAGAATAACAAAAACGTCGCCGAAAAAGCCCTTAATCAGGAGTATACTGCGGCCAAAGTAAGAATAGACAAGGCATTCAAGGCCGATGAGACAATCAAAAAGAACTATCTGGATGTTTTTATCGAGGCCCAGCGCGGTTGGTTAAAGTATCGAGATAACCAGTGTAAGCTCGAAGCGCACATCGCTGATGAGAACTCCAATCCTTACACCGTATTCACTAATAACTGTATTGCCAGACTCGACGAAGAGCGCACGGCACAAATAAAAAAAATCCCTTACGACTCATAATTAAATCTTCTAGAAAACCAACGCTATTTAATGACCGGCAGCCATGAGGTTGCCTGTCCATTTTTAGTGTCTGTATCCTGCGCGCCTTTTATTTTAACTGCGCTAAATATATTTGACCAAATATAAGACCCGCAAGATACAGCCACCGAATATACCTAAGCAGGAACCCGTTATGCGATTTACGATAATAACGAACAAACCTGGCCATCAACCGCCGCAAACGAGTTGTGACTTTTTACCGCCGGGCGGCACCATTGGCCGGGGAACGGATAATAATCTGGTATTGCCGGATGATAACCGCACTATTTCACGCCTTCAGGCGATTGTGCATATTGCCGCCAACGGCGAGTGCCGTATTACCAATCGCGGCAATGTGACGCTGGTGTTGCTCAATGACATTCCGCTGGAGCGCGGCCGTCAGGTTGAACTGCAAGATGGCGATGTGCTGGGTATTGATGACTATCAGCTGGTGGTCAATGAACTTGGCACTCAGGCGCGTCCGGCGCAGCCAATAGTGACGCCGCGCCCGGCCGCCGCGCCGGTCCAGCCTCAAGCGCCGCAGCAGGCTAAGCCTGCCGCAGAGAGCAAACCTGCCGCGATTCCGACAGAAATCTGGGACAGTCTGGTGCAGGAGTTCTCTATTTCCGACAGCCTGTCCGTTGCGCGCAAAAAGCCGTCAGCGGCGGAAAGCCATGAGGCAATTAATCCGCTGACGGCTTCCCGTCCGCCGGAGCGCAACCCGGATGACCCTCTGGCGCAGCTGCTGGCCAGCGACGACGTGCTGAAGGCCAAGCAGAGCAGCGATCCCAATGATCTGTTCGGCGGTGAAACGCTGTTTGATGGTGAAAGCATCCTTGACGACCGTTCGCCGTCCACCCTTGCCAAACAGTCTCCGACGCCGGAGCACAACCACTCCAAGGCTGAAGCCGAGCAAGACCCGCTGGCGTTATTTGGCGGCCATGAAACGGCGGCCAGCAGCGACATTAACCAAGATGACCCGCTGGGCCTGATGATGAGCGGCGCTAAGCCGTTAACCGCGCCAGAGACTAAGCCGACTGCTAAGCAGGAAGCGCCTGCCGCGCAGGAACCGCCGGTCAGCCCACCAGTGGAAGAGCCGGTTCAGCCTAAGGCTAGCGCCGAGAAATCCCCAGAGCTGGCGGACCTCGAAGCTTCGCCGCTGTTTGCCGAGCTGCCTTCCAATCAAGATATCAGCGAAACCTCTAACGTCGATTACAGCGGGATCACTCTGCCGACCCCACAGGCCGTGGCGCGTAACCCGGTGCCGCCGCCGAAAGGGCGTTTGCGCATCGACCCGGTGGACTATGGCAGCTCATCGCAAGAGAAAAGCGCGCCCAACACGCCACCTCCGGCGGGCAACGGCTCGTCGCTGGACGGCGAACTGTTGCAGTCACTGATCGACGGCATGGGCCTCAATGACCTCCAGCCGGTGCCGCAGTTTGATAAAGCGCAGATGTACCAGCTAGGCCAGATGCTGAGCATGTTCTCGCAGGGCACGGTGGCGCTGCTTTCTTCGCGTTCGATTCTCAAACGCGGCGTGAAAGCCGAGATGACGGTGATCCTCGACGAAGCCAACAACCCGTTCAAGCTGCTGCCGTCGGGTAAATCCGTCCTGATGCAGATGTACGGCAGCCGTATGCCGGGCTTTATGGCACCGAGCCAGTCAGTGCGAGACGCGCTGATTGACTTGCAGGCTCACCAGCTCGGCATGATTGCCGGGATCCGCGCGATTATCGCCTCAATGTTGCAGTCGTTTAACCCAGAGCAACTGGAAGCCGAAGCGCGCGAAGAGGGCGTCACCTCGCGTCTCGGCTTCTCCAGCAGCCGCAAAGCGGCGCTCTGGGAGCACTTCACTCAGCGCTATAAAGAGACCGCTGGCGAAATCGAAGATGACTTCCATACCTTATTTGGCGAAGCCTTCCTGCACGCCTATGACATGGAAGTTAACCAGTACAAAGACTCTCAGAACCGATCGGACAAATGATAAATATCAATATTGCCTCGATATCCAAGCAGGGCGACCGCGCCAGCAACCAAGATCAGACGGGTGAAAGCGTCGGCGATCGCTCTGCCTGCTTTGTGGTCTGCGACGGCGTGGCTGGCTTTCCCGGTGGCGACGTGGCGGCGAAGCTGGCCCGCGACACCATTCTGGGCAGCTTCGACGCCAATCAGCACCTCAATGCCCAGCGTATTCGCGACTTTGTTGGCGAAGCCAATGCGGCCATTCGCCAGTCACAGCAGGACACCCCGAACTTTCACCGCATGGGCACCACGATGGTTGGCCTGTTCATTGATCGCGATTACCAACTGGCCTACTGGACGCACGCTGGCGACAGCCGCTTGTATCAGTTCCGCCGTGGCTATGTGCGCGAAATGACCATTGACCACAGTCTGGTACAGCAGATGACCGACGCCGGGCACTCCGCCGAAGGCATCAACAGCAATCTGCTCTATTTTGCCCTTGGCATGGGAGCCGAAGAGCGCGATGCCAGCTACAGCGATGTCGAGCCGGTGGAAGATGGCGATGTCTTCCTGCTGTGTACCGATGGCTTCTGGCATGGCGTCTCCGCCCGTCAGATGGAGCAGTCGCTGCATATGGTTAACACGCCGGAAGAGTGGCTGACCCTAATGCAGCAAATCATCGACAAACAGCCACGCCAGCCGGGCGAAAAGCAGGACAACTACAGCGCTCTGGCGGTCTGGGTCGGCTCGCCGCAGGAAACCACATTGCTGCATTCACTGGCTGAGGCGGCGCAATTTTTCCCCCTTCGGGACTAAACACAGCTTGGCGCAAGGAACCCTATGAAATATTGGCTATCGGGCATTTTAGCCCTCTGCATGGCGGGCAGTGCCGCCGCTGAAGATCTCCAACTGGCGTATTCTCCTACCCTGAAGTTGGAAATCTGGATCGACAACGTTAAAAACAAAAACGTCTCCAGCTGGTGCGCCAAAGAGGTGCCGTTGCGCATTGTCTCGCGTGAGAGCAAAGACCCTGAAATTTTGAAGTCATTCTTGCCACGCGTGAAAGACCTGATGAGCTCTGAATGTGGCGCATTAAGCAGCCTGAAATGGCAGATGCAGGACACTCAGGGCGCGGTGCTCGCCAGCGGCAGCTCGCAAAAAGCCAATAACTGGGCCGTCGAGATAATCCCGCCACCGGCACCTGAAGCACCGCCAGCCGCCACCGCAGAAACCGCAGCACCGGCCGCCGCCCAGCCGCCAACGCCAGAACAGCTTTCTCCGGCGGCGGATAACACGCCGTGGTTACAGTTCAGCATGCTTAACGGCTGTCACTTCCGCACCTGGTGGAGCGACGACAGCCGCGCTTCCGCCCTGTTTGTGCCGGGTAAAGGCGACGGACAGTGCAGCGATTACGGCTGGCTGAGCGGGCAGAGCCATTTGACCCGCATCGAAAACGGCGCGACCAAAACCACCAGCGTCGTCTTCGTCAGCGGCTTCCCAATTGAAGGGCTGAAAAAGAGCGATGACGACCTGCGGATCACCACCGTGAACAACGAACGCATCGTGCTCAATAACGACAAGTCACCGCAGAGTTGGCTGATTCTGCCGTGGCAGCCGCAGACCAACAGCTGGGGCGCTAACGGCGTGATTGCCGTGCAGATGACCCCGCAACAAGCCAGCGACGAAGATGCCTTAAAAGCGCGAGTCGGCGAATTGCGCAAAAGCTGGGGTAACTACCTCAACAGCGACAAGCTGCCCATCGAACTGGTGCAGGTTCTCTCTCCGCAGTTAAAAGACCCAGCAGCCGGTGCCTTCCGCACCCTGAAGTAACCGACGCCCCGAGGAGCCAAGATGCATTCATTTTCACAACTGATGGACGGACAGTCGCTGGCCGAGGCGCTGAGCGCGGTGGAAAACCGCATTCGCGCCGAGCCTGCCAATGCCGATCATCGTGCGGCCTTGGTACAGCTGCTGTGCATCAACGGCCAGTGGCCGCGCGCGCAGGCGCAGCTCAAATCTTGGCTGGCGCTCAAACCGCAGGCGCAGCCTACCGTGACCCTGCTGGAGCAGTGCATCGCGGCGGAAATCACCCGCGCGGCAGTGTTCGCCGGTGAAGCCGAACCGCGCTTGCCGGGCGAAGGTGCCCAGTGGGTTAGCCAGCTGCAGCAGGCAATGGTGGCCGAGCGTCAGGGAGAGAGCCAGCGCGCCGCCGCGCTGCGTGAAGCGGCGCTGGACAGTGCGCCGCTCAGCCCGGTCCGGCTCTATCTACAAGATGACGAGCAGGGGCAGGCGGTGGAGTGGCTAACCGACGGCGATGGCCGCCTCGGGCCAGTGTGCGAAATGGCGGTCAACGGCCATTACTACTGGCTGCCATTCTCGCTGATTAGCGAGATGCAGTTTCAGCCTCCGGCCAGCGTCACCGATCTGGTGTGGCGGCATACGCTGGTGCGGCTGGTGGACGGCAGCGAGCAGGTCTGCCAGATCCCACTGCGTTACCCCTTTGATGCGCAGGCGTCTGACGCCGTGAGGCTGGCGAAAGTCACCGAATGGCACAGCGAGGACGACCTGACTTTTATTGGCAGCGGGCAGAAAGCTTGGCTGGATGAAGAGCAGCAGTTCCCGTTGCTCAACCTGACGCGACTGGTGTTCGGCGAGGCGGAGTCTGCCGATGAGTGACGCCTTTGATGCTTATGGTCACGACCTCCTTCACGGTGGTTTTCGCCAACGCAGCAAAAAAGAGAATCTCAGCGCCCGCGACAAATTGCAGCCGTCGCTGCTCGATCGCCTGACCGACGACGCGCCGCATAAAACCAGCGAAGCGGCGCACAGCACCCTGATTTCCCACACTCAGCTGCGCCGCAATGTTCTGCGCGACTTGCAGTGGCTGTTCAACTGCATCAATAGCGAGGCGATTTACGACCTTAATCGCTATGACGAAGTGCGCCGCTCGGTGGTGAATTTCGGCGTGGTGCCGCTGTCGGGCAAACGCATGTCCGACATTGAGTGGGGCGACATTCAGCGCAAACTCACCGACGCTATTTTGCATTTTGAACCACGCATTCTGCCGCATGGGTTACAGGTGCGCTGTATTTCGGAGCTGAACTCCCTCGACCTGCATAACGTGCTGTCGATTGAGATTAAAGGCCGACTGTGGTGCGTGCCTTATCCGCTGGAATTTCTATTCCGCACCGATGTGGATTTGGAAAGCGGGCATTTTAAGCTGGAAGACATCGGCTAATTGAAACATAGGCTAATTAATGGACAGCAAACTTCTCGACTACTACAACCGTGAACTGGCGTATCTGCGCGAAATGGGGGCGGAATTCGCCCAGCGCTACCCAAAGGTCGCGGGACGTCTGGGAATGCGCGGCATCGAAGTGGCCGACCCTTATACCGAGCGGCTGATGGAAGGCTTCGCCTTTCTGACCTCGCGCGTGCAGTTAAAAATGGATGCCGAGTTCCCGCGCTTCTCCCAACGCCTGCTGGAGATGATTGCGCCGAACTACCTCGCGCCGACGCCGTCGATGGCTATCGCCGAGCTGCATCCTGACAGCAGCAAGGGGGATATTCGCAACGGTTTTAATGTGCCACGCGGCACCATGATGGACAGCCAGACGCTGAAGAAAAGCGGCGTCACCTGTAGCTACACTACGGCGCAGGATGTGATGTTGCAGCCGATTCGCATCAAGCAGGTCGAGCTAGGCGGCGTCCCGGCCGATGCGCCACTCAACCAGCTCGGCTTGAGCCAACGCGGCGCGGCCAGTGCGCTGCGGATCCGTATTGAATGCGACGACGCGGTGCTGCTGAACCACCTGAGCTTCGACAATCTAACCTTCTTCCTTAGCGGCCCGGACATTCAGGCCACCAAGCTGCTTGAGCTGATTATGGCTCACGGCGTCGGCCAGTTTTGCCAGACGGTGGAAAAGCAGCCGCAGCGCCTGACGCTGGCGGATGACGCGCTTCGCCACGAAGGTTTTTCTGCCGATCAGGCGCTGTTGCCAGAAGATATGCGCAATTTCGACGGTTATCGCCTGCTGCATGAGTATTTTGCTTTCCCGCAGCGCTTCCAGTTTTTCAGCCTGCACGGCCTGCGCCCGCTGCTGACGCGTAGCACTTCGGCACGAGAATTTGAAATCGTGGTCTTGCTGGATAAGAGCGAACCGGCGCTGGAGCGCGTGGTGGATGTCTCGCATCTGGCGCTGCACTGCACGCCAGTGATCAACCTGTTCCCACGGGTGGCCCAGCGCCAAAAGTTGAATGAAGGCCAGTTCGAATACCATCTGGTGGTGGATAACATCCGCCCGCTGGATTACGAAGTGTTTTCCGTCTCCAAGCTGTATGCCAGCGGCGGCAAGCAGGAGCAGATTTTCCGGCCTTTCTGGAGCACCTACGGCAGCGACGACGGCAACTACGGGGCTTATTTCTCCCTGCGCCGCGAGCAGCGAACCCTCTCCGAACAGGCGCAGCGCTACGGCACCCGCACCGGCTATGTTGGCTCCGAAGTGTTTCTTACCATGGTGGATGAGAAGCAGTCGCCGTGGAACGATGAGCTGACCCATTTTACCGCTGACGTGCTGTGTACCAGCCGCGACCTGCCGCTGATGCTCATCCAGCAAGGGCAGGCCAATTTCGTCATGCCGGATTCCATTCCGGTGAAGCAGTTAACCCTGCGCAAAGGCCCAACGCCGCCGCGCCCGTCGCTGGCGGAAGGGCTGAATACTTGGCGACTGGTCAGTCATTTGCAGATGAACTACCTCAGCCTGATGGAGCAGGATCAGGGCAAAGGCAGCGGCGCGCTGCGCCAGATGCTCGGGCTGTACGCCAACCTCGCCGAAGCGCCGATTGCCCGTCAAATTGAAGGCATCCGCGACTGCCAGCTGCGCGCGGTCAACCGCCGGGTGCCTGAGCCGGGGCCAATTGTGTTTGCTCGCGGCGTCGGCATCGAGCTGAAAGTAGATGAACAGGCTTTCTCCGGCAGCAGCCCGTGGCTAATGGGTAGCGTGCTGGAGCGCGTCTTCTCTCGGCTGGTATCCATGAACAGCTTTACCGAAATGTCGCTTTCCAGCCAGCAGCGCGGGGATATCGGCTGGTGGGCACCGCGCATGGGTAAAAGGACTTTGCTATGAGTCTGGACACCGAAACCCCGCTGAAAATTCAGCAGTTACACCGGCTGCCCGACGATTTCTGGCCCCAGCGCCACGCCGCTCCTTGGCGCTTTGATCTGTTCCAACTGCTGCGCCGCCTTGATGCACAGGGCGGCCAGCGCTACCTGCTGGGGCGAGCGCCGCAGCCGCGCCACGAGTCATTGCGCATTGGGCAGCAGCCTTCGCTGGCCTTTGCGCCGTCGACGCTTGCCGAGGTCAGCCCGCGCCAAGGCAGCGAGCTGCATGATGTCAGTATTCTGAGTTTTGGCCTGTTTGGGCCGAACGGGCCGCTGCCGCTGCATATGACCGAGTACGCGCGCGACCGAGTTTTCCATCATCAAGACCGCAGTTTCACCGCCTTTGCTGACCTGTTTCACCATCGGCTGACCCTATTGCTGTATCGCGCTTGGGCAGATGCCCAGCCCACCGTGTCTCTGGATCGCCCCGGCGACCGGCCATTTGAGAACTACCTCGCCAGCCTGATTGGCATGGGGCAGCCCGCGCAACTGGCTCGCGGCAGCCTCAGCGCCCACTCGCGCTTTGCCGCCGCCGGGCACCTTAGCCGTCAGGCGCGCGACGCCGAAGGGCTGGAGAAGATCCTGCGGCTCTATTTCCAAGTGCCGGTGAAAGTGGTGCAAAACGTCGCGCAGTGGATGGCGATTGATCAGCGCGAACAGGCGCGACTGAAGGCCGGACGCGGTATGCCGCGCTTGGGTGAGTCAGCCTTTCTCGGTGAAGCCGTGCGCGACGTGCAGCATAAAATACGCGTTGAGCTGGGGCCGCTTTCCCTCGATACCTATAACCAATTCCTGCCCGGTGAGCCAAAAGCCACCGAGTTGCGCGACTGGCTGCGGCAGTATTTCGGCATCGAATTTTGCTGGGAAGTGCGCTTGCTACTGGCCAGCGAAGAGGTGCAGGGGAGCCGACTCGGCGCGGGCCAGCGGCTGGGTTACAGCTGCTGGCTGGGGTCGCAGCCTCGGCCGCAGGTGCGCGGCGATTTAACCTTCAGCCCAGAAAACGCATTGAGTTAAAGCCCGAACCGGCGGGTGCT
This sequence comes from Ewingella americana ATCC 33852, assembly GCF_000735345.1. Taxonomy (GTDB): domain Bacteria; phylum Pseudomonadota; class Gammaproteobacteria; order Enterobacterales; family Enterobacteriaceae; genus Ewingella; species Ewingella americana. Next base: position 97,779 of record NZ_JMPJ01000018.1, read on the forward strand.
TTCTTCTCTATCTCATTGGCAGATATGACTTTTACGCCGATTTATTTCTTCAGACTACCAGCAAACGAGAAAAATTATGTCAGAAATCAGCCGTGCCGTTCTGTTCGGTAAACTCGATACGCTGTTGTTCCGCTCGATGGAGAGCGCCACGGCTTTTTGTAAGCTGCGCGGCAACCCTTACGTCGAGCTGGCCCACTGGATCCATCAACTGCTTCAACATCAGGATGGCGATCTTCAACTGCTTATCCGCCACTTTTCGCTGGACGAGGCGCAGTTGACGCAGGACGTGATCGCCGCGCTAGATCGCCTGCCGCGCGGGGCCAGCGCCGTGGCCGATCTCTCTGAGCATATCGACAGCGCGGTGGAGCGGGCCTGGGTTTATGGATCGCTGAAATTCTCCAGCGGCAAAATTCGCGGTGGCCATTTGCTGCTCGGCCTGCTGAACAGCTTCAACCTGACCAGCGTGCTGAAAGGCATTTCCCCGCAATTCACGCGCATCAATGCCGCGCTGCTGGCGGAGCAGTTCGACAGCATTCTTTCGGCCAGCAGCGAGGCGCAGCAGATGGCCGCGCTGTCCGATGACTCCGCTGAAAGCGCGCCGCAGGCAGCCAAAGGAACCTTGGCGCAGTACGCGCAAGATCTCACCGCGCGGGCGCGTGACGGCAAAATCGATCCGGTGGTGGGGCGCGACGACGAAATTCGCCAGATGGTGGATATTCTGATGCGTCGCCGCCAAAACAACCCGCTGCTGACCGGGGAAGCCGGGGTCGGTAAAACCGCGGTAGTGGAAGGCTTGGCGCTGCGCATTGCCGCAGGCGACGTGCCGCCGCCGTTACAGGAAGTGCAGCTGTGGCTGTTGGACCTCGGCCTGCTTCAAGCGGGTGCCGGGATGAAAGGCGAGTTTGAGGCGCGTTTGCAAGGGCTTATCAATGAAGTGCAGTCCAGCCCGACGCCAATCATTTTGTTTATCGATGAAATTCACACCTTAGTCGGCGCGGGAGGCCAGCAGGGCACCGGCGACGCCGCCAACATGATGAAACCGGCTCTGGCGCGCGGTCAGCTGCGCACCATTGGCGCGACCACTTGGGCGGAATATAAGAAATACATTGAGAAAGACCCGGCGCTGACCCGCCGCTTCCAAACCGTGCAGATTCAGGAGCCGGACGAAGAGAAGGCGACGCTGATGCTGCGCAGCACCGTCAGCCCGCTGGAGAAGCACCATCGCGTGCTGCTGCTGGACGAAGCCGTCAGCGCGGCGGTGCGCCTGTCTCATCGCTATATCCCGGCGCGCCAGTTGCCCGACAAGGCCGTGGCGTTGCTCGACACCGCCTGCGCCCGCGTGGCGGTTAGCCAAAGCGCCCGCCCGGCACAGCTTGAGGATTGCTGCCATCGCATTGACGGGCTGCATGTGGAGCTGGAAATAGCCGGTCGCGAGGCGCGCGTGGGCCTAAACAATGCCGAGCGAGTGGCTGAACTGCAAACCCAGCTGGCGGCGTTAGAAGAAGAGCGTCAGGCACTGGAAACCCGCTGGGAGCAGGAGCGCACGCAGGTGGATTCCATTATCGCCCTGCGCGCCAAGCTGCACGACGCCGAAGAAGAAGCCATTCCGGCGCTGAAAACCGAACTTGAGGCCAGCCAGCAAGCGTTGAAAACCTTGCAAGGCGAAACGCCGCTGCTGTTTGCGGCGGTGGATGCCAACGTGGTGGCGACCGTGGTGTCTGATTGGACCGGCATTCCGCTGGGCCGCATGGTGAAAAACGAAATCGACGCCGTGCTGCAACTGGCCGACACCCTGAATACGCGGGTTATCGGCCAGCGCCACGGATTAGAGATGATTGCCCGCCGGGTGCAGACTTCCCGCGCGCGGCTGGACGACCCTAACAAGCCGGTCGGGGTGTTTATGCTCTGCGGCCCGTCGGGCGTCGGTAAAACCGAAACCGCGCTGGCGCTGGCGGAAACCTTGTACGGCGGCGAGCAGAACATTATCACCATCAACATGAGCGAGTTTCAGGAGGCGCATACCGTTTCGACTCTGAAAGGCGCGCCTCCGGGCTATGTTGGCTATGGCGAAGGGGGCGTGCTGACCGAGGCCGTTCGCCGCCGCCCTTACAGCGTGGTGCTGCTGGATGAGATTGAAAAAGCCCACCCCGATGTCCATGAAATCTTCTTCCAAGTGTTTGATAAAGGCTGGATGGAAGATGGCGAAGGGCGGCTGATCGATTTTCGCAACACCCTGATTATCCTCACATCTAATGTCGGCACCCAGCTTATTAGTGGCCTATGTGCCGACCCTGAACTGATGCCGGAGCCCGAGGCGCTGACCACCGCGCTGCGTGCGCCGCTGTTGGACGTCTTCCCGCCCGCGTTGCTTGGCCGACTACTGGTGGTGCCATATTACCCGTTAAGCGATGACATGCTGGCGATGATCGTGCAGTTGCAGTTGGGACGCGTTAAACGCCGCCTGCTGGAGAACCACGGCATTGAGGCCAGTTTTGATGATGAGGTGATTGCGCAGATTGTTAAACGTTGTACCGAAGTCGAATCGGGCGGTCGCATGGTCGACGCCATTTTAACCAATACCCTGCTGCCGCAGATGAGCCAGATTTTGCTGTCGGCCTCGGCACGCGATGAGAAATTCCGCCAGCTGCGCGTCAGCCTACAGCAGGGCGAGTTTCACTGTCAGTTTAAGGCATGATGCCGTCAGTCACGAGAGAGTTGTCTACTATGTCGGAAATGGATAACAAAAAATCAATGCCCAACGCCTTGCCGGTGGGTTATCGCTTTAATGAGTTTGAAATCAAAGAGGTTATTGGTGGCGGCGGCTTCGGTATTGTCTACCGAGCCTGGGATCACCAGTTAGAGCGCACCATCGCCATCAAGGAATTTATGCCTTCTTCGCTGGCGGTGCGCAGCGACGACCTCAATCTGGCGCTACGCAGTGAGCGTTTCAGCAAAACCTTTCACGCCGGGCTGAACAGCTTTATTCAGGAAGCGCGGCTGCTGGCGCGTTTTAACCACCCAAACATGCTGCACGTGCTGCGCTTCTGGGTGCAAAACGACACGGCTTATATGTGTACCCAGTTCTACAGCGGCACCACGCTCTCCAACATGGCCGCGCAGCACCCGGAAGTGATCAACGAATCCTTTATTCTGCGCGACCTTCTGCCGCCGCTGATTGGCGCTATCCGCCTGATCCATAACGAAGGCTACCTGCATCGCGACATCTCGCTGGATAACATTCAGATTCAGGCCAACATGCGTCCGGTGCTGCTTGATTTCGGCTCGGCGCGCAAAGCCATCGGCAACATGTCTGATGAAACGGAAACCATGCTCAAGCCGGGCTTTGCGCCTATCGAGCAGTACAGCGACGGTGACGAAAACGAGCAGGGCGCGTGGACCGATATCTATGCGCTGGGCGCGGTGTTGCATACGCTAATCACCGGCGCGCCGCCTGCCGTCAGCGTGGTGCGCAGTATTGAAGACAGCTACGTGCCGCTGGCACAGCGCCGCCCGGCGGGCTACTCGCTGCCCCTGCTTCAGGCCATAGACCAGATGCTGTCGCTCTATCCGGCTGACCGTCCTCAGAATATGGACCAGTTGGTTGCGCTGCTGCAACTGGGCGACGCCGACTCAGAGGAGTCGATGCTGGCGCGCAGCGGGCCGGGCACCATGCTGGTGCCGGTGAAAGCGGAAGAAGAAGCTGAAAAACCAGTGACGGCGCGACGCTGGCTGCTGCCCGCGCTGGTGGCGGCAGGGGTGTTGGTCGGCATGGGTATCGGCGCGCTGCTAAGAAGCGGCGGCGGTGAGTCGGCTTCCAGCGCCAGCACTGCGCCCGCCGCTGAACCTGCGGCGACGACTAGCGCGCCAGCCACTAGCGAAGCCCCGGTGGCGCAGGCGCCTGTTGCTCCCGCCCCGGCCCCGGTTGCGCAGGTTTACCTCAAACTGCGTCAGGGCGACAAACTGACCCTGAATGGTCAAGAGCGCGCGGCAGTGCCTTCGGCCAACGGTTTTGCCAGCCTGAAACTGCCTGCGGGCGACTACCAGATTGTCATTTCTAACAATGGCCAGCAGCGTCAGCAAAAAATTACTGTTGGCGACGAAGGGGTTTGGATCATCAACCCGCAGTAATCCCCCGTTCTTCTCCGCAGACGCCGTTCTGGCGTTTGCGGCTCGCTTTAAGAGGCTCTCTATGTTTGACCGTATTACCGTAACCACCCCGGCGGGTGACGGCGCGCTGATGTTCTGGAAACTTTCCGGGATGGAAGTGGTTTCCCGCTCCTTTGCGCTGGATGTTGGCCTGTTAAGTACCGATGCACGCCTTGATCGTAAAGGGATGCTCGGGCAGCCGATCACCATCAACATCCCGACTCAGGGGCTGACGGCGGCGCCACGCTATCTCAACGGCAAAATCACGGCGGTAAACGTGCAGAGCAGCACCGAAGTTAACGGCACGCGCTACGCCATTTATACCCTGAAGATGGAGTCGGACCTGTGGCCGATGCTGCGCGACCGTAACCAGCGTATTTTCCAGAACCAGCGAGTGCCGGACATCATCAAAACGGTGTTGAGCGAGTACGGCGTACATGTCGAAGATAAGCTGACCGGCGAGTATCGCAGCTGGGAGTATTGCGTTCAGTATCAAGAGAATAGCTACGATTTCATCTCACGACTGATGGAGCTGGAGGGGATCTACTTCTTCTTCAATCATGAGGCGGACAAACACACGCTGGTCTTGATGGATGCCGCGTCGCAGCACCAGCCGTATCCGGGCTATGAGGAGATCCCTTATCACGTCAGCGAGTCCGGCGGCAGCACCAGCGAAGAGGGGATCAGCAAGTGGGCAATTAGCGAGCGCGTGACGCCGGGCATTTACAGCATCGACGATTACGACTTCCGCAAACCCAACGCTTGGCTGTTTCAGGCGCGGCAAAACCCGGCTTCACCGTCGCCGGGTCAGATTGATTACTACGAGTGGCCGGGGCGCTTTGTCGACCACAGCCACGGCGAGTTCTATGCCCGCATTCGTCAGGAAGAGTGGCAGGCCGAGCATCAGCGCATTGACGCCGTCGGCACGGCATTAGGCATTGTGCCGGGCCATACCTTCACCCTCGGCAACCCGCCTTACGCCAGCGACAGCGGCGACTATTTGGTGGTCAGCGCCGCCTACACCTTGCAGGAAAACACCTATGCCAGCGGCAGCGGTGCCGAAAGCATTCATAACATCAACTTCGTGGTTATCCCTGCCGAGACCACCTTCCGCTCGGCCCAGCGTACCGAATGGCCGCGCACTCACGGGCCGCAGACCGCGCGCGTGGTGGGGCCAAAAGGGGAGTCAATCTGGACCGATAAATATGGCCGGGTCAAGGTGAAGTTCCACTGGGACCGTCTGGCGAAGGGCGATGACACCAGCTCGTGCTGGGTGCGCGTTTCCAGCGCATGGGCCGGACAGGGCTTCGGCGGGGTGCAGATCCCGCGCGTGGGCGATGAAGTGGTTATCGACTTCATCAATGGCGATCCGGACCGCCCGATCATCACCGGGCGCGTCTATAACGAAGCCAGCATGCCGCCGTGGGTGCTGCCCGCCGCCGCAACCCAGATGGGCTTTATGAGCCGCAGTAAAGACGGCACGCCGGACAACGCCAACGCCCTGCGCTTTGAAGACAAAAGTGGTTCCGAGCAGCTGTGGATCCAGGCCGAGCGCAACATGGATACCAACGTTAAGAATGACGAAACTCATTCTGTCGGCGGCAATCACACCATCAGCATTGAAAAAAGCTTCGAAAGCAAAGTCAGCGGGGAGTACGCCCAGCAGACGCAATACGCCCGCAGCGAGCTGGTCGGCACCGATTACATGCTGAAATCCAACGCCAACGTGGTGCTCGCAGCCAGCAGTGGCATCACCTTCGTCACCGGCGACAGCGTGCTGACCATGAACCCCAACGGCACCATTTCGCTCCAGTGTAAAAACTTCCAAATCAATGCCTCTGGGCAGGGAGAGATCAACACCGGCGGCACCCTTGATTTGAACATTAACAAGCCAGCGCAAGCCCCTGCGGTATCACCTACGCCGGGCGAGATCGCGGCGGAAGTCAGTAACGTTTTTGCTAATAAAGATGCAGGGAGCAGTTCATGAGCCAGCCAGTACAGTTCGTCTTATCCGAAGGCACGCTAAATTTGCCGGGCGTGGTGCAGGACCAAAGTATCACGGTGCTGAGCTTGGCCGATTTGCGCGCCACGCTGGTGGCGACTCGCGACTGGAAAATCGCCGAGGACGAGGTGGACTCTTTTTTGCAGCAGCAACTGCAAAAGGTAAAACGCGACATGAAGAAGTTCAGCGCGCAGTCTCCCGAGCCAACGACGCTGGGCCCGTGGCCCGCGCAGCAGGTGGCGATGCGCTTTGAAAATCAGGGCGTTGCAGTAGAACAGAAGCTGCTGGTGGCGTGGGCGAAAGACCATCTGCTGGCCTTAACCTTCAGTGCCGCAGGCCAGTTTACTGAGCAGCAAACTCAGGCGTGGCAGGCTATCCGGCAGGAGTTCGCTCCCTGCGTGGCGGAGGCGTGATCCATGGCAGATAAGGTTGCAGCGAGAATCGACGATCCGTTGATTCATAGTTCGCTGATCAGTGACTTTGTCAGCGGCGTGGTGGAAGGGGCCATTTACGCCGGGATTTTTATGGCAAGTACCGCCATGGTGGCGAGTGGCTTCGGCGTCGCGCTGGGTATCGGCCTGACCATCGGCGCCATCGCCAACGGCTTTCCTGAACGCTGGGGCAATGCTGTCGGCGGGGCAGTAGATGACCTGCTCGGCGCGCTAGGCCTGAGGGGGCCGCCGGACGCCAAGATCTCCAGCGGCTCAGACAATGTGCATATCATGGGCAAACCTGCGGCCCGCGCGGCAGGCACGGTCGATCACCAGTTTCTCAACGCGCCTGCCGGTGGCGAAGGAGAGGGCCCATCCGCATGGGAGATCGCGGCGGGTATGGCGGCAGGCATTGCCTCAACCGTGGCGCACCCGGGAGCCTTTTTCAGCGCGCTGGGGGATAAAATCAGCAGTACCACGGCATCGGACGTGGGGGGATTCTTCAGCAACCTGTGGAAAGACATCACCCAGCCGACCGTTGCGTCTGCCAGCCCTCATAGCTCGGCCGCCACCAAAGACGAAGTGGATTGTACAAAGCATAGCGACCCGATTTTCCTCGCCGAAGGCTCAAAGAAGGTGCTGATTAACGGCCAGCCAGCGGCGCGCGACGGCGACCGCAGTACCTGCGAAGCCAAAATCGAAGTGGCCGAAGACCCGCGGGTGCGCATCGGCGGCGAAAACATCGTGGTGCAGGATATTCGCAGCGGCAAAAATTTCCTCGCCTGGTTTATCGGCGGACTGGTAGGCGGTGGCGGATTGAAGCAACTGCTGACTCTCACGGAGAAAACTTTTAATCGCGTGGCAATAGGCAGACTTCTGCGCAGCGCTCCTTGTGCCATTGTCACAGCGGCTGTTGGTGAAGTCGTTGGCAGCGCCGCAGCGCAAGGGGTTGCGGGGGCAGCTCTTATTGCGTCGCAGGCCGTACAAACCTCCCATCCGGTGAATATCGCCACCGGCGCGAAGATCCTCGCCGGTGCTGAAGACCTCGACTTCGTGCTCGAAGATCGCATCCCGCTTTACTGGCAGCGTGTTTACCATAGCCGCAATCTGGCGACTGGCCTGCTGGGTCAGGGGTGGATGCTGCCGTTTGAGACACGCCTGATTCGCTATCGCGCGGCAAATGGCGCGCTGCACTTCCTCTGGCGCGATATCTCTGGCCGCGAGCTGGATATGGGCGAGGTTCGTCCCGGTGATATCGTTCAATTCACCGAAGATGGCCTGACCCTTTACTGCACGCTGGACGGCGTGGTGGTGCTGCAAACCAGCGAAGGCGAACACCAGCTGTATGAGCCGGACCCGGCTCACGAAGGTGAATGGCGCATCGCCCGCATTTATGACCGCCACGACAACTGCCAGCATCTGACCTGGAATGACGCTGGTCAGCTAATTGCCATTGCTGGTGATAATGAGGCGATGTCGGTCGAGCTGAGCTATGAGTCCGAACATGGACGGCTGGCGGCGGTACACCAGATTGCAGCAGGCGAGCGCTATCTGCTGGTGCGCTATGGCTATAACGACGAGGGCCAGCTGGTTAGCGTCAGCGATGCCGATGAGGTGGTCACCCGACGTTTCAGTTGGGATCGCGCCAGCGACATGCTGGCTACCCACAGCTACGCCACGGGTTTGACCGTTCACTACGACTGGCAACCAGCAGCCGACAGCCGCTACTGGCGGGTTAACGCATATCAGGTGCTCGACGCCCAGCAGCAGATCCTCGAGAGCTGGATCATTGATAGTGACGAGCAGGCCCGCAACGCCACCGTGACCTGCCTTTCCAGCGGCAGCAGCTTCCACCAGTGGGACGAGCTGTATCGCATCACCCGCTGGACGGATATGTACGGCGCCGAGTGGCAGTATGAATGGATGGATCAGGGTGAGCTGCTGCAAGCCACCATCGGCCCTGCGGGGGAACGCTGGGAGTATGGCTACGACCAGCGCGGCAACTTGAGTGCGGTGCGTAACCCGCTGGGCGACACTCGTCTGACCGTCTGGCACCCGGTGTGGTCGCAGCCTGAGCAAGAAGTATTGGCCGACGGCGCGAGCTGGCGTTATGAGCACAACCTGCTGGGCGACGTGGTGAAGGTCACTGACCCGCAGGGCGGCGTCACCCAGTTGGAGTGGAACCCGCAGGGTGACTTGGTGTGCGAGACCGATGCGCTGGGCAACACCCATCGCTTCTGGTGGAACGAGCGCGGCCAGATGATTAGCGATGAAGACTGCTCGGGCTACCGCAGCCATCAACACTATGACGCAACTGGCAGACTGATGAGCGCCACTGACGCCGAGGGCAATACCACCTCTTGTCGCTGGAGCCGCGCGGGGCGCATTGAAGCTATCATTCGCGCCGACAACCGCGAGACTCACTACGAATATGATGCTTACGGGCAGCTGATCGGCGAGAACATCGACGGTTTCTCCGAGCGTAAACTGCAGCGCAACGTGCGCGGACAGGTGATTTGCCAGACCGATCCGGCGGGGCATCAGACCCGTTTCGACTATGATCGCTTTGGTCGCCTGACCCGGCTGATTAACCCAAACAATGACAGCTGGCTGTTTGATTATGACAGCGGCGAACGCCTGCTGGCGCAGACCGACTACGCCGGACGCCGTAAAAGCTACGGCTATGACGACCGCGGGCAGGTCACCTCTATCACTCAACAACCTCTGGCGCAGCACGGCGAACCACTGGAGCCACTGGTTTCACATCTCGAATATGACCTGCTGGGCAGGCTTAGCGCGAAAAGCAACGCCGAGACTTACACTCGCTACCAATACGCGGCGCGCAACGTCACCGTACAGCGCACCGCGCACGGCAAACTTCGCGCCGCGCAGCAGCAAGGCGTAGAACCCGAGTGGGACGAGCAACTGAGCTTTACGCTGGATGCGCTCGGCAACCTGCAAAGTGAGCAGAACCACGGCGGTCGCTGGCAATATCAGTACGACGCGCTGGGCAATTTGCAGCAAAGTCAGGGGCCAGACGGAGCAACTCAGAAGTTTCTGCGCTACGGCAGCGGGAACCTGTTGCAGCGCCTCTGGCAGCTGGATGGGCAAAAGGCTGAGATCGCCGATTACGAGCGGGATCGCCTGCATCGCGAGATAAGCCGCAGCCAAGGTCCGCTGACGCTGGAGACGGCCTATGATCCGGCAGGAAGGATCATCAAGCGCCGCAGCGCGGTGCTGGAACGCCGCTACCAATGGGATCGCTTGGATCAGGTGGCGCAGCAGATGCTGATGTCAGTGGAAAAAAGCGACTCAAGACCAAGCTTCAGCCAGCAGCGTTTTGGCTATGACGCGGCAGGGCAGGTGACTCACCGCATCGGCGCGGAGCGTGAAGAGCGCTTCCACTACGACCCGGCGGGCAACCGCACAGACACGCTGGGGCAGGTGGTCTGGCACAACCTGCTGCGCCGACTCAAAGGCGCGCGCTGGGAGTATGACGGTTTTGGACGCCTGCTGTGGCGCAAGGCCGATCAGAGCGCGGTCGAGCAGCACTTCAGCTATAACGCCGAGCATCAGGTGACAGAGGTGCGGCTAACCGGGCACCGGGAATTCCAGCGAGTGCAGTATCGCTATGACGCGCTGGGGCGGCGAACGCATAAAGTTCTGCATCGCCACGGCCAGCCCGAAGCTAATGCGGAAATCATCACCTTCCACTGGCAAGGTTTGCAGATGGTGGGCGAGCAGAGCAGCCGCACGCCGGACCGCAGCGTGCAATATCTGTATAGCGAAGGAAGCTGGGAGCCGGTGGCTCGAGTGGACATCGGCGGAGATAGCCAGCAGACGTTTTGGTATCACACCGACCTGAATGGCCTGCCCGAGCGAATGACCGATGAACGCGGTGAAATCGTCTGGCAAGGCCGCTTCAGCAGTTGGGGAGAAACCGAGCACGAAACCCACGCCAGCCACCTCGCCGTGCCGCAGAACCTGCGCTTCCAAGGCCAGTATCTGGACAGGGAAACAGGCCTACACTACAATCTTTTCCGTTACTACGACCCCGTAGCAGGGCGATTTACCCAGCCGGATCCGATAGGGCTGGCGGGTGGGTTGAATACGTATGCTTATGTGCCTGAGCCGCTAGGGTGGGTGGATCCGCTGGGTCTTACGCCTTGTAATGCTCCCAATGGTTACAAAGCAGGTGATGTAGATCCTCATGGTAATTTATCTCCAGGACAAAATCGTGCTCCGGGGCATGCAAATAGCAAAGCGGATGGCTTTGTTCAAAGTCATCACCCTATTCAGGATGCATGGGCTAAGAAAAGAATTAATGAATATCAACGGAATTCTGCGCCAGCAACGTTATTGAAATCAGCATCCGGTAGTCCACACGCTAAAATTAGTGCGGCACAAAGAGCTCGACGTGCTTTACCTGGCGGTTGGGATACAACGTTGAAGCAGGAGTTTAACGTTAGCTATAGAGAAATGTTAAACTCAGGAGTCCCAGCGAAACAGGCAAGGCAGTCTCTTAATGATGCTTATAAATATTTTGAAGGCCTCAGGGAAAGTAACAAGCTCAATCCATTTTTTGATATTTAAATAAACGCATTCACATTTTACAGATAAAGGTCGTTGTATATGGATAAAGATAAGGTTTTAGATGAATTGAAACATATAGAAACGAGTCGGGCTATTAAACTGCCAAGTGCTTATAAGAAGTTTTTATCTGAAGAAATACAAGATAAAGAAGTCTATGAGATAAAAAATAAGCAAGGCGACTCTGTTTATATATTTAATTATCTGGATGTTGTTGAAAGGAATGAGACGTATACTATTCATGACGTTGAGCCGGACTATTTTTTAATAGGGCAAGATGGAGATCTCGGGTATTTTATTTGTATAAAAGATAGTAGTGATAAAATCTATAGTTTAGATCTTGGTGCTCTTGGGAGTCTAGATATGGATGAGGAAGCAAAAGATCTTTATGACTTACGGGCATGATTCTTATTAAGATATCTTTATAGCAGGGGGAAGTTCTAAAGTTGATCTTTCCAAGTTTTTTATCAGCTTATAGCATTAAACTTCCCCCAAAACGCCGCCTCAGCGGCGTTTTCCTTTTCCACAATAGCCCGCCAATTGAGCTTTTATTACTTAACTCCCTGATAAACCTACCCACACACACTCTCACCTGACTTTTATCTAATTCTAAAAAAACAAAAGGCCCACCTAAAGCGGACCCTATTAACGCTATGCAACCTATCTATTAGCGATGTAATCTAATTGAATGTAAAAACGCATTAAAGAGAATGCTCGCTAGAGAACTGCATCTACGAGTTTTATTGCTTGCTCTTTTCCAAGTGCGTATGCATTTTCTAAAACCTCTAGAGGCAAGACGCCAACCGAATTGACTACGCCATTGAGACCAGAAACAACATTACCCACTAAACCAGCGCCGTTTACCATTTCGATTTCTTCGAGCGTTAACGTTCTTAATTCTTGAGTGTTTTTCATATAAACCTCAGTTTTATATAATAAGCTAATAGTTGTTACCATCATTGACTGCCAGAGGCAGCTTTATTAAGCGTAATAGAGAAAGTGATTAATGCAATGTAGGAGGGGACATACATTGTGGATAACACTTAGTCGGTTTATATGAATTGAAGAATAAGTTATCCGGTCGGTAAGAAATCAATTTTTGTTAATAACGTCTTTATATACCTAGGCTTAGCAAATAGGCGGTCATTGTGATTTGGCAGGAACTCACTGAATAAGTTTCACAATAAAAAATGGCCAGAAGGTTTCCCCATCTGGCCATTTTGCAATGGCGCAGCGATCGCTGCGCCCTGAAGGTCTAAATTAGAACATCAATACCATCCACGGGTAGGCGATGAGCATCAGGCCGCCGAGGAAGATGGCGCCGAAGATGGTTCCTAGACGCCAGAAGTCTTTGGTTGGCAGGTAGCCGGAGCCGTAGTAAATCGGGCTTGGGCCGGTGCCGTAAGGAGTGATGATCCCCATCACACCCAGCGAGGTCACCATCATCAGACAGTAAACCGGCATGTTGATGCCCGGAATGGCCGCCGCGATGGTCAGCATCGCAGGTAACAGCGCGGTGGTGTGCGCCGTGGTACTGGCGAACAGGTAGTGCAGCAGGAAGAAGGCCACCAGTAACATTACCGCCGCGACCTGTGGGTCGATGCCGGTAAGCAGTTGCCCGCCTTGCAGACCCAGCCACGAGATGAAGCCCACTCGCGCCAGCCCGTCGGCCAGTGCCACTAACGTGGCGAACCAGGCGAAGGTGTTCCAAGCCGGTTTATTGCTGGTAATGTCATTCCAGTTCAGCACGCCGGTCCACAGCATCAGCACCACCACCAACAGCGCGGCCATGGCAGGTTCAATCCACGCGGCGGCGAAAATCCACATCAGCAGGGCCGAGCAGACGAAGACCAGCAGCAGGATTTCGTGACGCGACAGCTTGCCCAGCTTCTCCAGCTCAGAGGTCGCCCAGCGCGGCACTTCATCATTAATCTTCACTTCCGGCGGATAGAACCAGTAAGCCAGCAATGGCATGGTGAGGATCAGCAGCACGCCAAGCGGCAGGAAGGCGAGGAACCACATCCCCCACGAGATCTCGAAGCCGACGATGCTCTTAACCAGCGCCAGTGCCAGCAGGTTAGGGGCCAGTGCGGATAAGAACATGGAGCTGGTGATACAGGCCGAGGTGATGGCCACCCACATCAGATAAGAGCCGATTTTGCGCGCGCTCGGGTCGTTAGGCTTCGAGCCGTACAGCGGCGGCAGGTTGGCAATAATCGGGTAGATAGTCCCGCCGCTTCGCGCGGTGTTGGATGGCGTGAACGGGGCCAGCAGCAGGTCGGCGAAGGTGATGGCGTAACCCAGCGTCAAGCTGCGACGCCCGAGGTATTTCACCAGAATCAGTGCCAGACGGCGACCAAACTGCGTTTTGTCATAGCCCGCAGCAAACATGAATGCGCCGAAAATCAACCAAACCGTTGAGTTACCAAAACCACTCACAGCCCATTTAAAGGCTTCGGTGGCGGTTTTGAATTTCGGGTTGGCGAGTTCGGCGGGGCTGAATAGCACCCACTGGCTGAACAGGGCAATCACTACCACCCCGGTCAAGCCGATAACCGCACCCGGCAGTGGCTCGAAAATCAAACCAACAATCACCCCGACGAAGATGGCGAAGAAGTGCCAAGCGTAAGGCTCAAGCCCAGCCGGCACCGGCAGAAGCAGCAGGATCACTGCTACTAGCACCGGTAAAAACAGCATGATCAGGCGTTTCTTTAGTCCCGATGAGGCAGGCGCAGCCTTATTGGGATCACTCAAAGTTGATGTGGGTTTCATATTTTTTTATCTGCAAGTTAGTGAGGGGGAGCGTGATGCCCCGTTTATCAATGTTTGCGTTGGAGATGCGTAACGATTTCTTGTGCTATTTCACCATGGCATTTGCAATATATTCATTTCATGATTCAGCGTTTTCGCCTATTACCCGAGAATGATGAATATAATATGAAAAGAATAAGTGATTAGTATTACCCAGAGAAGGACTTAACGGACGGATATTATCATTGTTTATATAGACCTAAACTAAAAAAAGTCACCGTTATCTATCAAACACCGTCCTCTCTCAGTGAGAGTAGAGTAAATTTACGTAAAAGCCAAATTCCTAGCTTAACCTGCTGATTTTTATGGTATGATTTTTTATGTTAATCATAAGTTGATTTTTGTCAACTCATCACTAACAATTAAGGGTGCTATTGGTTTCCTGGCTATTAAATATACAACTCCCTTTCTATAAAAACGCATAACTAAATTTTCCATTTATATAAGCCGATGGATTTTTATTTTTTTAGATGACCTCAGCGCTGGTTAATTAAACGGTATGCACTACGCCCTCGGAAAAATTGACGATTTTCTAAATGTTGGAGTTGCTCAGAATGAATAAGCTCACCCCGGTTCTTAACCACCTCACTTTGCCAAATGGCGCCGTGCTGAAAAACCGCTTGGTCATGGCCCCGATGACCACCTGTACCGGCTTTTACGATGGCACCGTCACCAGTGAATTGGTGGAGTACTATCGCGACCGCGCGGGCAGCATCGGGACTATTATTGTTGAATGTTGCTTCATCGACCGCATGGGTCCTGCCTTCCCAGGGGCAATCGCCATTGATAGCGATAATAAAATTCCGGGACTGAAGAAAATAGCTGACGCGATTAAATCCAAAGGCTCAAAAGCTATTTTGCAGATTTATCACGGCGGCCGCATGGTTGAGCCAGAGCTGATTGGCGGCAGAACGCCGGTCGCGCCGAGTGCTATCGCCGCGCCGCGTGAAGGGGCGACGACGCCGAAAGAGCTGAGTGCCGAAGAAGTAGACATAATGATCACCAAGTTTGGTGACGCCTTTAACCGTGCTATCAAAGCTGGTTTCGACGGCGTGGAGATCCACGGCGCAAATACCTATCTGATCCAGCAGTTCTACTCACCCAACTCCAACCAGCGCACCGATAAATGGGGCGGCGATCGCGACAAACGCGCCCGTTTCCCGCTAGAAGTACTTGATATCGCTCACAAGATGGTCGAGCGTTTTGCTCACAACGACTTTATTATCGGCTACCGCTTCTCGCCAGAAGAGTTAGAAGTTCCGGGCATCCGTTTCGACGACACCATGTATTTGCTGGAAAAACTGGCCGAGCGCGGTCTGGACTATGTGCACTTCTCCGTCGGCCAGTTGCTGCGCCCGTCGATTGTCGACACCAGCGACCCAACGCCGCTTATCACTAAATATCGCGCCCAGCGTTCTGAAAATCTGGCGAAGATCCCAGTCATTGGCGTGGGCGGCGTGTTGAACAAAGAAGATGCGGAAAACGCCTTGGAGCACGGTTTTGACTTGGTTGCGGTAGGTAAAGCCTGCATCGCGTACCCGGACTGGGCCGACCGCATCATCAACAATGAACACCTCGAGCTGTTCATTGATAGCAACAAACGTGAAGCCCTGAACATCCCTGAACCTCTGTGGCGCTTCTCACTGGTTGACGCCATGATCCGCGACACCAGCGCCACTGGCCGTAAATATAAAGCCGGGGTCTATCAGGAGAAAGTTGAAGCCGAAGCGCTGAAACTGAAAATCAGCGTTACGCTGGATACCGACCGTATCACTGATATCACGCTGGTTAAGGACGACACCCTCGACGTCGACTTCACCACCACCTTCGAAAGCCTGCGCTCGCGCATTCTGGTGGCCAACAGCCCGCACGTTGACGCCATTACCGGCGCAACCACCCAGAGTGAGGCGTTGAAGAAAGCCGTTTCCCGCGCGCTGGCCACCTCCAGCAAAGAGCACGTGATTGAAGAGGGCGGTAACCCGCAGGCTCCGCAGAATTACGATGTGGTGGTGATCGGCAGCGGCGGCGCAGGCCTGGCGGCCGCGATTCAGGCTCATGATGAAGGCGCGCACGTGGTTATCATCGAGAAGATGCCAACCATCGGCGGCAACACCATCAAGGCATCGGTGGGCATGAACGCCGCAGAAACCCGTTTCCAGAAACTCAAAGGCATCGAAGACAGCAAAGACCTGTTCTATGAAGAGACGCTGAAAGGCGGCAAGTTCAAAAACAACCCGGTCCTGCTGCGCGAGTTCGTCGAGCTGGCACCTGAAGCCGTAGAGTGGCTGGCGTCGAAAGAGATTGAGCTGAACGACATCACCATCACCGGCGGGATGAGCATCGACCGTACCCACCGTCCTGCTGACCGTTCTGCCGTTGGCGGCTTCCTAATCAGCGGCTTGGTGAAAAACATCAACAAGCGCGATATCGAAGTGCTGCTCGAAACCTCGGTTTCCGACATTCTGTTTGATAACGGCGTGGTGACCGGCGTGAAGGTGGTGGATGAGTACAACGACACCCGCATTCTGAATGCGAAAAGCGTCATTGTTGCCACCGGTGGCTTCAGCGCCAACCGCGAAATGGTGGTGAAATACCGCCCTGAGCTGGACGGCTTCGTGACCACCAACCACAAAGGCGCGACCGGCAGCGGTATCGCCATGCTGCAAAAAATCGGTGCGGATACCGTGGACATGGGCGAGATTCAGATCCACCCAACCGTTGAGCAAACCACTTCTTACCTGATCTCCGAAGCGATTCGCGGTGGGGGTGCAATTCTGGTGAGTCAGGCGGGCAAGCGTTTCTACAACGAAATGGAAACCCGCGACAAAGTCTCTGCCGAAATCATCGCGCTGCCAGAGAAGAGTGCTTGGGTGATCTTCGACGATCAGGTTCGCGCCAACAACAAAGCCGCCGACGAGTATATCGCCAAGGGCTTTGTGGTCAGCGCGCCTTCGCCGCAGGAGCTGGCGGTGAAGCTGAACATGGATATGCACGCGCTGTTAGCGACCCTTGAGCGTTACAACGTGTTCGTGGATAAGCAAAATGACGAAGATTTCGGCCGTAAAACCGCGCTGCGTCATCCGCTGAATCAGGGGCCGTTCTACGCCATTCGCATCGCGCCGGGGGTTCACCACACCATGGGCGGCGTGACCATCAACACTGACACCGCGGTGCTCGATGCTCAGAAACAGGTGATCACCGGGGCCTGGGCGGCGGGTGAAGTGGTCGGTGGTATCCACGGCGCGAACCGCATCGGCGGCAACGCAGTGGCTGACATCATCATCTTCGGCATTCTGGCCGGGCGTAACGCGGCGGCACTGGCGCGTAAATAAGCCTGACTTAAGCTGTATCCTATGGGCCGACTTGTTCGGCCCATTTTACTTTTTGCCTGCCGACACTTTGCGCATTTTCTTCTTAAGTTAATCAAATTTTGGCCGATACCAGATAACGGATAAGAAAACTGGGATAGGACAAATGGTAGGTCAAATTAGCGGAATTTCGTTCCCACCCCCGCGCATTGCCAGCGCTAACGGGGCCAGAGTAAACCAGCCAGCGGCAACGCCGCCTCAGCCTTCAACACGCGTCACGCTGAGTAACGCAAGTGATGAACTCAATGCGATTTACAGCATCAGCGCGCAGAAACTGCGTACCAACACCCTTAATACCGGCCACAGCCAGCTGGATGTGTTGATGGGCGCCAATGCCAATCAGCCGATATCCGGCGCGTTTCAGGGGTTAGGTAAGGCGCTGTTAGCGCAATTAAAAGATAACCCTTCTGACTTCTCGGCGGCGGTGAGTTCCACCAAAAACGTCGATGCCAGTGGTACCGATAAAGCCAGCGCCGTGGCATTGGACATCGTCACCCAAAGCGGCGTGAAGGTCAGCGTGTCGCTCTCCCGCCAGCAGGGGGGATTGGTGGCCGAAGTGACCACCACCGGCGGGGAGCTGACGGATAAAGAGACCGACGCGATTGCGGGTCTGGCAGATGCTTTCCAGAGCACTCTCGACGGCATGTCCGGCAAGACGCCGACGGTGAACGTGGATGGCTTAACCCAATTTGATACTACACAGCTCAAATCGGTCGACCTGAACGCCGACGTGCGCGAAAGCGGCCAGTCCGTGCAGTCTCTCAACTTCCAGAGTGATCTCACCCAGCGCGCGCTGAGCTATAAAGACGCTAACGGCGCATTCCAGCTGAACACCGACCTCAGCCATCCTGAGCTATTGGGCACGCTGGGGCAGCAGGATCAGGCACTCGCGGCTTATGACAAACAGCTGAGTAACGCGGCGCTGCGCGGCTATGCCAACCAAGACATGATGTCGAGCTTCAAGTCAGCGTTCCACGCGCTTAATAGCCACTATGGCTCAAACGAAATCGACAAAAGCCACCAAATCATCACAGTGACTGAAACCAATAAGGCGCAGTCTTATCTGAGTGGTTTGGCGGACTTCTCGGCTTCCTTCCAGCAAACGGATGTTAAGTCGAACCCGTACAAAGATGATGAGAAGGACAGCTTTGCCTATAGCTTTAGCCAGAGCAGCAACCTGATTGACGGCGTGGACGGCAATCGCAGCAAGATAACTCAGAATACCAAGTCTCACTTGCAGGCCAGCTTCCATGAGTCGCTGACGGCGGGGACGCCGCTGGCTCTCAGCATGCTGAAGTCGTCGCAGAACTACACTTATCATCAGATAAATGAAGACAGTTCTACCGACACCACGCTGGACTTCAAGAAAGGGCTGCTGGCGACGGTGGGCACTTCTCAGACCTCTCACAGTCTGGAAACGGTGAAAACCTACAATGATGCTCTGCTGGTCAAAGAAACCAAAACGCCGAATGACCATCAGGAGAGTCACCAGCTTAAGCTGCTGAGTGAGAGCATTAAGGTGAAAACCAAGTAAAGCTCATGCCCAATGCTTATTGGGCATGTTCTCTAATTAGCTCAATCAGTTGCTTAAGGCCGGGCTGTAACTGGCGGCGGCTCGGGTAGTACATGACGATGGGCTCGCCCTCTACCGCCCAGTCCTGCAGCACCGGCACTAATTGCCCGCTCTGAATATAGGGCTCGATGTAGCGCTCTAGACAGTACGCCAGCCCCATGTGGTTGAGCGCGGCATGAATAATCATGTCGGTTTCATTGGCGACAAAATTC
Source organism: Ewingella americana ATCC 33852 (assembly GCF_000735345.1). Lineage (GTDB taxonomy): Bacteria > Pseudomonadota > Gammaproteobacteria > Enterobacterales > Enterobacteriaceae > Ewingella > Ewingella americana. The sequence continues at coordinate 116,912 of NZ_JMPJ01000018.1, forward strand.
CCCGGCACGTCCAGCTCGCACGCCTGTTCACCTTCACCCAACTGCCATTTGTAGATGCTAGCATCCCCTATGCGCATGCGAATGCAGCTATGATTCATCAGATCCTGAGGGGTCTGCGGTGTGCCGTGCTGCGCAAGATAAGCCGGGGAGGCGACCACCACCCAGCGCAGCTTGCCGGTCAACGGCATGGCAATCATGTCCTGCGGCACCGTCTGCCCGTAGCGCACGCCCGCGTCGTAGCCGCTGCTGACGATATCTATCATGTTGTCATCAATGGTGATTTCTAGCTGGATGCGCGGGTAGGCGCTGTTGAACTGAGCCAGAATCGGATTGAACAGCAGGCGCGCGGCGTCGCGGGGGATGTTAATGCGCAGTCGACCCACCGGCAGCTCGCGGTAGTTCTCCAGCTCGCCGAGGGCGGTGCGGATAAACTCAAAGCCTTGGTCCAACTGGCCGACTAGCGCCGCACCCGCCGCCGTCGGGACCACCGAGCGGCTGGTGCGATGCAGCAATTTGACGCCAAGACGCTCTTCCAGCCCGCGCATGGTGTGACTCAGTGCCGAGGTGGTGACGCCCAGCTCGGCGGCGGCCAGTCGGAAACTTTGTCGCCGACAAATAGTAGAAAAAACATTAAGATCGGCTAATTCACCGCGCGTCAAAGTAGGCATAAGTCGCTCTGTAAAATCGACAGTAGAAGTCACTGTATCGTTGAATTTTACTCAACGATACATGAGGTATAATCGTTTTCCAATTAGCACATGGATCCACAATGAACTCTCTAGAACAAGACATCAGTGCGGAAGAAATTGATACGCCGGAACTCTCGCGCGCCGGCGTAAGCAAGGCCCTGTTTGCACTCGGCATGGGTGGCTTTGCCATCGGTACGGGTGAATTCGTTATTATGGGGCTGTTGCCCGATGCCGCAAAAGGGCTGGGCGTGTCGATCCCCTCAGCCGGGCATCTCATCAGTATTTACGCACTGGGCGTGGTCATCGGCGCGCCGCTGCTGGCTATTCTCGGCGCTCGCTGGCCGCGTCGCAATTTCCTGATGATTCTGATGGGCCTGTTTGCTGCCGGGAATCTGGTGAGCAGCATAGCGCCAACCTTCTACTCTATGGCCTTTGCCCGTTTCATCGCCGGCTTCCCGCACGGGACTTACTTCGGTGTGGCGGCGCTGGTGGCGGCTAGCATGGTGGAGAGAAAGCGGCGAGCGCAGGCGGTTTCTATGGTGCTGCTCGGGCTGACGGTGGCGAACCTGATTGGCGTGCCCGCCGCGACGGCAATCGGCCAGTGGGTTGGCTGGCGCTCGGCCTTTGCCATCGTGGGCGGTCTGGCGGTGCTGACCCTGATTCTGGTGCTGATGTGGGTACCTCGGGTGGAAGGCAATAAATCCGCCAGTCCGCTGAGTGAGTTAAAAGCCCTGACCCGCAAACAAGTGCTGCTGACACTGGCGATTGGTGCTATCGGCTCCGGCGGGATGTTCTCGGTATTCAGCTATGTGAAGCCAACCATGTTGCAACTGGCGCATCTGCCGTTGGCGATGATCCCAGTGGTGCTGGCGCTATTTGGCTTGGGGATGATCCTTGGCAACGTGGCGGGTGGGCGCTTAGCAGACCGTGGTCTGGAGAAGACCATTCGCGGCATCTTGCTGTGGTCGATTGTGATTCTGGCTGCCTTCACCTTTACCGCGCATCACCCGGTGCTTGGGCCGCTTAACGTGATGCTGGTGGGCACCATGGTGTCGCTTTCTGCCGTGCTGCAAATTCGCCTGATGGACGTCGCCGGTGACGCACAAACTATGGCCGCAGCCATGAACCACTCGGCGTTTAACATTGCTAATGCCATGGGGGCATGGCTTGGCGGCGTGACGATTTCGGCTGGAATGGGTTGGGAATCAACGGGCTGGGTCGGTGCGCTATTAGCCATTGGCGGCTTGATGATCCACACCGTTGCGGTGATCGACACCAAAAAACACCCCTTGAATCATCATTAAAAGAGAAGATTATGAGCCTGACTTTACGCATGGCCGAAGCAGTGATTGCCGCTGCTCAGCAATCAGTCACTGACAACCAGTACCCGCCGGTGTCCATCAGCGTGCTTGACGCGGGCGCGCACCTGCTGGCTTTCAGCCGCATGGACGGCACCTTCCTCGCCACTATCGACGTGGCCCACGGCAAGGCGCGCACGTCGGTGCTGTTTCGCAATGACAGCGCCAACGTCGGCGTTGACCTGCATCCTAATGGCGCGGCCTACTCGCTGGAGAACACCAATGGCGGGTTAGTTGGCATTGGTGGCGGCGTGCCGCTGCGCAACGCGGCGGGTGAGGTTATTGGCGCAGTGGGTGTCTCCGGTGCGACCAAAGAAGAAGATCAGATCATCGCGGAATTCGCCGCGCGCGCCATTCTTTAAATGCTAACCCAGACTGGCAAATTTACCGCTCAGTCTGGGTTTTCCCGCCAAACTTCACAAAAAGTCATAACATTGTCCAAACAGGCTGAGGCTTTAGGCCCGCGAGGGCTAGATTCCAGTTTGTTCACGCAGTCCAATGCTTTAACATAGCTGTCACTTATTTCTTGCATGGCTATACGGATATCCGATGCGTCATTTGGCTGCCATTCTCCCGATCATTACCCTGCTTGCTGCCTGTAGCAGCAAACCTACTCCGCCGCCTGACGGGCCGCGTAATCCGTTTTCTGGGGGCAACAGCGCCGCCAGCACGCCGAGCTCCGCACCCGGCGGTTTTTTGTTACAGCCTGAACACAGCGGGCAACTGCAAAACGGTGACTTTGCCTATGACGCGGGGATGAACGCCTTCGTCGACAAAATGGTCCGCGAGCACGGTTTTGATCGCCAACAGCTGCATGACGTATTGGCGCAGACCAAGCGTCTCGGGTTCGTCCTGCGTTTAATGGACCAACAGGCTCCGACCGGCGGGCCGCCGTCTGGTCCGAACGGCGCATGGCTGCGTTACCGCGCCAAGTTCATTACGCCGGATAACGTGCAAAACGGCGTGGTGTTCTGGAACCAATATCGCGATGCTCTGCAACGCGCCGAGCAGGTTTACGGCGTGCCGCCGGAGATCATTGTCGGTATTATCGGCGTGGAAACCCGCTGGGGCCGCGTAATGGGTAAAACTCGCATTATTGATGCGCTGGCGACGCTCTCCTTCGCCTATCCGCGCCGCGCCGAATACTTCCAAAGTGAGCTGGAAACTTTCTTGCTAATGTGTCGCCAAGAGCAGGACGATCCGCTCAGCCTGCGCGGATCTTTCGCTGGCGCAATGGGCTACGGCCAGTTCATGCCTTCCGCCTTCAAAAACTACGCGGTTGATTTCGACGGTGACGGCCACGTCAACCTGTGGGATCCGATTGACGCCATCGGCAGCGTTGCCAACTACTTCAAAGGCCACGGCTGGACGCGCGGCGCACCTGTCGCCGTGCCTGCGGCGGGGCAGGCGCCTCTGCTGGAAAACGGCTTTAACACCAAATATCCACTGTTCACCCTGAAAGCCGCAGGCCTTAGCCCGCTCGGCTCACTGGCGAACTACCAAGAGGCCAGCCTGCTGCGCCTGGATATGGGGCAAAACTACCAGTATTGGTACGGCCTGCCGAACTTCTACACCATCACTCGCTATAACCACAGCACCCAGTACGCGATGGCGGTTTGGCAGTTGGGTGAAGCCGTCAGCAGGGCGCGCTCTGGCAATTAATTGACCGATTCTGTTTTGCTCATCTTAAGGGCCACTTCGCGTGGCCCTTTTTACGATCCCCGTATCATCCATAAGAAAGTCCTATAACTGATTAATAAATATTGAAAAATTTCGTGATACTGCTCACATAACGATCAGCACAAGCCGTGCTAGGTTCAATTAATCCTTAGTTAGGATTAATTATAAACCCGGCATATTTTCCCGCCGGACTTCGACCATGCACCTTTGCCTCCGGAGTTAGCGATGAACGGGATAGACTATTTTGTCATGGCGCTTTACGCGCTGATGATTGTGATGATCACCTTGTGGGCCATGCGTAAAGTGGGCAGCACCAAGGATTTCTTTGCGGCGGGCGGGAAGATGCCGTGGTGGCTTTCAGGGATTTCGCATCATATGTCGGGTTACAGCGCGGCGGTGTTCGTGGCCTACGCGGCCGTGGCGTATAAATATGGGCTGACTATCTATTTCTGGTGGGCTTTTCCAATTTCAATCGCGGTATTTATTGGTTCGGTTATCTTCGCGCCGCGCTGGGCGCGTCTGCGTATCCATATGAATATTGAATCACCGATGGAGTATCTCGCGACGCGCTACAACGTGCCGACCCAGCAGATTCTCGCCTGGAGCGGAGTCTTGCTGAAAACCTTCGACGTCGGCGCGAAATGGGCGGCGATCGCCATCATTATCAATGTGTTTACCGGCCTTGACCCTATTGTCGGCATCGCCATCTCGGGCGTGCTGTGCCTGTTTTATACCGTGCTCGGCGGCCTGTGGGCGGATGCCTGTAACGACTTCGGCCAGTTTATCGTGCAGTTTATTGCCGCCATTGTGATGGTGGTGGCGGTGGCTTTCCATCTGGGCGGATTCAGTAACTTACTGACCATTTGGGACCGGCTGCCAACGGGACACACCGACATCGTGGCTGGCCCTTACTCCATGGGCTTCATTCTGGCTTATTTCGTCATTTATACCCTGAGCTACAACGGCGGGACGTGGAATCTGGCCCAGCGCTTTATCGCCTCGCCGCGCGGCAAAGATGCGCGCAAGGCCGCGCTGCTCTCCTCGGTGCTCTATCTGGTTTGGCCGCTGATTTTGTTCTACCCGATGTGGGCCGCGCCGCTGCTGTTCCCGGACATTGCTGACCCGTCCCAATCCTATTCCATTATGGCGATGCAGCTGCTGCCCAATGGCCTGATTGGTCTGGTGCTGGTGGCGATGTTCACCCACACCTTGTCCATGACCTCGTCAGATTCCAACGCCATTACCGCCGTCGTGACCCGCGATATTCTGCCGGTGCTGTTCCCGAAACGCTTTGGGCAGGGGCAGTCCTCCCTGCTGGTGGCTCGCGTGACCGTGGTGCTGTTCATTCTGACTACGCTGCTGATTGCGGTGAACGCCAATCGCTTCGGCGGCGTGCTCTCGCTGCTGATTGTCTGGTTTGGCGGGCTGGTCGGGCCGATTTCCATTCCGATGTTGCTCGGCCTGCTACCGTGGTTCCGCAAATGCAACGCAACGGCGGCTATTACTTCATGGGCGGCTGGGGTCTCGGCTTTCTTCCTGGTGAAGTTTGTCATTCCTGACATGAGCACCGCGCAGGTCGTCGCCATCCCCGTGCTGCTCTCGCTGGCGGTTTACACCCTGATTGGCCTACTGCGCCGCACGCCGGTGAGCGCCGAGGTTGATTTACTTTTGAATGCACTGAATCAGGATCAGGTTGATGACTTGCCAGCGGCAAAGGTCAAAACCACTTATCAGCCTGAATCTCACTAGCTAAACATGTTCAACAACAGGACGTTAGAAATGACATCACCACGTTTTACCCAGCAGATTGAAAACCTGAATGTTGAAGTTTTTACCCAGCGTCAGGAGATGGGGCGCGCGGCGGCAGAGGATGCCGCGCGGCATTTACGCCAGTTGCTGGCCGAGCAGGGCAGAGTGCGGATTATCTTTGCCGCCGCGCCTTCGCAGAATGAGTTCTTGGCTCACCTCGCGGTGGCAGACGACATTGACTGGGCGCGGGTTGACGCTTTCCATATGGATGAATATGTCGGCCTGCCCGACAACTCTACGGCGCTGTTCAGCTACTACTTGACCCAAAATCTGTTCGACAAGGTTAAGCCGGGGGCGGTGTATCGCATCCCCGCGTCGGGGGAGCCGCAGCAGCTTTGCGAGGCGTATTCCACTTTGCTGCAACAGGCACCGGTGGATATGGTCTGTCTGGGCATCGGCGAGAACGGGCATTTAGCCTTTAATGACCCGCCGGTGGCTGATTTTAATGACCCGCAGGCGATGAAAATTGTCGAGCTGGATGATATTTGTCGCCAGCAGCAGGTCAATGACGGCTGCTTCCCCAGCTTCGACGCGGTGCCGACTCATGCCTTGACGCTGACCATTCCTACACTGATGGCGGCAGGGCGGCTGTTCTGCATGGTACCGGGCAAAAATAAACATTGGGCTATCCGCGAGACGCTGACTGCCGCGCCGTCAGTGGCCTGCCCGGCGACGGTCCTGCGCTCCCATCCTTCATGTACCCTTTATACCGACCTTGAGGGTTATGGGGAGTTGCCAAATGCGTGAGGTCAGGCTGCAAGGCAGGGAGTATCAGACGGGCGCGGCGATAGAGATCACCGCCGTTGATGGCATGATCCGGCAAATCGCTGCGCTGAAAGAGGCCAATGAAAGCTTGCCGCTGATAGCGCCGGGGCTGGTGGATTTACAGGTCAACGGCTTTGGCGGCGTGGACTTCAACAGCTTCCCGTTTGACGAGCAGGACGTCGAGCAGGTGGTGCAGGCCATGTGGCAGCAGGGCGTCACCACCTTTATGCCGACGGTTATTACCAATGCCGACCATGAAATTGAGCAGATGGTGACGACGCTGGCGAAAGCCTGTCAGCGTTCGCCGCGGGTGGAGCAATCCATTGCTGGGATCCATCTCGAAGGGCCGTTTTTGTCATTGCAGGACGGGCCGCGCGGGGCGCACCAGCGCGGCTATATAAAAGCGCCGGACTGGGCGCTGTTTCAACGCTGGCAAGATGCGGCTCAGGGGCGAATTCGTCTGCTGACCCTCTCACCAGAATGGCCGGAAGCGGATGAATTTATTCGCCGCTGCGTGGCTGAAAAGGTGGTGGTGTCTATCGGCCATACCTCGGCGAGTGCCGAACAGATTGCCTCGGCGGTGCAGGCCGGGGCGAGGATGTCGACCCATCTGGGCAACGGCGCGCACCTGACACTGCCGCGCCACCCGAACTACATTTGGGAGCAGCTGGCGCAGGATGATTTGTGGTGCGCGATGATTGCCGACGGCGAGCACCTGCCGCTTTCCGTGCTAAAAGTGTTTATTCGCGCCAAGGGCGAGCACGCCATGCTGGTCAGCGATGTCACCAGCCTCGCGGGCATGCCGCCGGGCCGCTACCACTCACACATTGGCGGCGAAGTGCTGCTGAGCGCCGAGGGGCGTCTGTCGATGGCGGACAACCCCGCGCTGCTGGCGGGGTCGGCCCAATGTTTGCTGCACGGCGTCAATACGCTGATCAAACATGGCATTGCCACACACGTGCAGTCGCTGGAGATGGCTTCGCTGCGCCCGGCTTCCTCCATGAATCTGCCGACCCAGCAAGGGCTTATCGTCGGCGCGCCGCTCGACGCTATCCTGTTGCAGCAAGCCGCTGACCAGACTCTGGTTCTGCGCGCCACCTACAAAAATGGCGTGGAGGTGTGGCGCGGCGAATAGGTTGACGCGCGGATCCGGCGTCATGTAATAATGCGGCGCATTGGGTGAAAAGCGATGGAAAGTCACGATATGAAAGATTCAGGCAAGGGACCCGCGCTGCTGCGCCATTATAATGAGAAACGCGTTCTGGCTTATCTCCGGCAGCAGAAAATCAGTTCCCGTCTGGATATTTCACGGGCGCTGGCACTCAGCAAAAATACCATTTCGCTGATAGTCGATGACCTGCTGGCCTTGGGCTACGTCGAAGAGCAGGGCGTAGCGCAAACCAGCAGCATTGGGCGGCCGAAAATCCATGTTGCCCTCAAGCCGTCGGCGATTAAGGCGGCGGGGATCATGATTGAGCGCCATCGCCTGCACTGGATGGTGTGTGACTATTTCTCCGACATTATTGCCAGCCAAACTCACTCTCTCGACACGTCCGACCCTCAGCAAGTCTTGGCGACCATCGCCAGTTATTGCCAGCAGTTGCAGCAAGAGTACCCCGAGCTGGTGGGCATCGGCGTCGGCTTCCCCGGCATTGTCGAGCAGCAGGCGGGCATTCTGCATGTCTCTTCGCATCTCGGCTGGGGCGAAGTGTCGCTTCAACCTTTATTGTCTGGCTCAACATCTGCTCCGGTCGCCGTGTGGAACAACGTTAAAGCCGCCGCGCTGATTGCCCGCCAAGGGGAGATAAGCAGCGAAGACGAAATCTGTTTCTACCTGCGCATTGGCGAAGGGATTGGCGGCGCGCTGCTCACCGAGCACGGCGTTTACTCGGGCGGAAGCTGGACCGCCGGAGAAGTCGGCCACCTCAGCGTGTTCCCCGACGGCCCCTTGTGCTCCTGCGGGCAGCACGGCTGTCTCGAGTCTTTAATCAGCTTCTCCGCCATTAACCGCCAACTTGAACAGCAGCAGCCGGGCCTGAGCTGGGATAATCGGCAGAGCGCGCCCGAGATAGTCAATCAGGTGATGGCGCAGGCCGGAGAGCTACTGGGTAAGGCGCTCAGCCAAATTATCCATTTGGTGAATCCAAAAACGTTATTGATTGATTGCCCCTATAATGAACATCCGTTGTTTATTGAGCACACGTTGGCGGCGGCTAAAAAGCTGACGCTAACTTTCCCTTTCAGCCGCACCCATATCACCTTTGTCAGTGAGCGCTTGAACCCGGCGCAAGGCTTGGCGCTGGCGATGATACAGCGTTTTGAACAGGTTTCTCTGGCGTAAAGGCAGAATAATTTCTCTTCTGAATGCATCTCGCAAAAAAAGTGACCGGGCTGATTTGTGCCGAAAAGAAGTGATAACATCGGCCCATGTTTCCACGACCAGAAAGGATTTCCGATGAGCGAAAAACAGTTACACCAGCTGAGCGTGCTGGTGGGTAATAAATTGAAAGAAAAGGGATTATGGATAACCTGTGCTGAGTCGTGTACTGGTGGCTGGGTGGCGAAAGCTATCACCGATATCGCGGGCAGCTCCGCATGGTTTGACCGCGGGTTTATCACTTACAGCAATGCTTCGAAGCACCAACTGCTGGGCGTTTCCGACGGCACTCTTGAAGAGTTCGGCGCAGTCAGCGAAGAGGCGGTGCGCGAAATGGCCAAGGGCGCACTGCACGCGGCGGGCGCAAATCTGGCGTTATCCATCAGCGGCATTGCCGGGCCAGATGGTGGCAGCGAGCAGAAACCTGTCGGCACGGTATGGTTTGGTTTTGCCAACAGCGAAGGGCGAATTTTCACTTCCAAACAACATTTCTCGGGCGACCGCGAATCCGTTCGCTTGCAAGCTGCTGTTTTTTCGCTACAAACAGCATTAGATGAGTTTCTTGAAAAATAGGCTTGATACTGTATGAGCATACAGTATAATTACTGCCAATTACCTGTACATAAATTACATTCAGTGACGTCGGTGAAGTGATTCACTCAACGTCAGACGAAGGAGCAAAAATGGCTATTGATGAGAATAAGCAAAAAGCGTTAGCTGCAGCACTGGGCCAGATTGAAAAGCAATTCGGTAAAGGCTCCATCATGCGTCTCGGTGAAGATCGCTCTATGGACGTTGAAACGATCTCCACCGGCTCTTTGTCTTTGGATATCGCCTTGGGCGCTGGCGGCTTGCCAATGGGCCGTATCGTTGAAATTTACGGGCCAGAATCTTCCGGTAAAACTACCCTGACTCTGCAAGTTATCGCAGCAGCACAGCGCGAAGGTAAAACCTGTGCGTTTATCGATGCCGAGCACGCGCTGGACCCGATTTACGCTAAGAAACTTGGCGTTGATATCGACAACCTGCTGTGTTCACAGCCAGACACCGGTGAGCAAGCGTTGGAGATCTGTGATGCGCTGACTCGCTCTGGCGCAGTTGACGTGATCATCGTCGACTCCGTAGCAGCACTGACGCCGAAAGCTGAAATCGAAGGCGAAATCGGTGACTCTCACATGGGCCTTGCGGCACGTATGATGAGCCAGGCGATGCGTAAACTCGCGGGTAACCTGAAAAACGCCAACACCTTGCTGATCTTCATCAACCAGATCCGTATGAAAATTGGTGTGATGTTCGGTAACCCAGAAACCACTACCGGTGGTAACGCGCTGAAGTTCTACGCTTCTGTTCGTCTTGATATCCGTCGTATCGGCGCTATCAAAGAAGGCGACGTGGTGGTAGGTAGCGAAACTCGCGTTAAAGTGGTGAAGAACAAGATTGCTGCACCATTCAAGCAAGCTGAATTCCAAATCATGTACGGCGAAGGCATCAACATCAACGGCGAGCTGGTTGATCTTGGCGTTAAGCACAAGATGATTGAGAAAGCGGGCGCATGGTACAGCTACAACGGCGAAAAAATCGGTCAGGGTAAAGCTAACGCAAGTAACTTCCTGAAAGAAAACCCGAAAGTGGCTGCCGAGCTGGACAAGAAACTGCGTGACCTGCTGTTAAGCGGCACCGGTGAAATCAGCGCGACTGCTACCGTTGAAGACTTAGATGATAACGTAGAAACCAGCGAAGAGTTTTAATAGCGAAAGCTTAACTCTCGCTGGAACCTGAGCCTTTGGCTCGGGGACATACGCGGTCGATAAAATGCCAGCCTGAGTTTCAGGCTGGCATTTTGCCAATATGAGGTACCCACTATGCCCGATGATAAAAAGGTCAATCTCGACGATTTACTGAATCAATATGGGGGCGATGAAGGTTCCTCTATGTTTAGCGCGCCGCCAAAAGAGGGCGATGCAGCAAAGATTAACGCCCTAATCAGCCGCGCGATGCGTTTACTGTCGCAGCGCGACCATGGCGAAATGGAACTGCGCAAAAAGCTTCTTACCCCTCCCGTGGCTTTCAGCAAGCCAAACTACTCAAAACCGGCCAAACCTAAAGCACAAAAATCCAGCCTGTCGTTTTCTAAAGAGTGGCAGGAAGAAGAAGTGCAGCAAAAGGCCGCGCGCCTACCGCCAGAAGAGATTTCTCCCGAGCACGTGCAGTCGGTGATTGATTACTGCTACCAACATAACTGGCTGGATGACGCAAAATTTGCTGACCGCTACATCTCTGGCCGCAGCCGCAAGGGCTATGGCGCGCAGCGTATCCGTCAAGAACTCCAGCAAAAAGGGGTTGATAAAGAGCTGATTTCTACCGCGTTCGAAGAGAGCGAAGTGGATTGGTGTGCGCTGGCTCGAGATATTGCGGTGCGGAAATTTGGCGAGCCTTTGCCGACCGAGTGGAAAGAAAAATCAAAAGTTCTGCGTTATATGCTCTACCGAGGCTTTTTTCAGGAAGAGATCCAGTCTATTTATCGCGATTTTGATGATTGACCGCATACGGGATTTTACTTCCCAGCGAAGAAATTTTATCTTATCCACACTTTTTGTTCGTGGGCCGTACAGTCTGCCGCTGAATTCAGCGCTTTCTTGCTTACGAACCGTTTCTTCAAGCCAGATTCCGGGACATTTATGAGCAAGAGCACCGCTGAGATCCGTCAAGCGTTTCTCGATTTCTTCCACAGTAAGGGACACAACATTGTTGCAAGCAGTTCGCTTGTCCCGAATAACGACCCGACTCTGCTGTTTACCAACGCAGGGATGAACCAATTTAAAGATGTTTTCCTCGGGTTAGATAAGCGCGACTACAGCCGTGCTACGACTTCCCAGCGCTGCGTACGCGCAGGCGGAAAGCACAATGACCTGGAAAACGTCGGTTACACCGCTCGTCACCACACCTTCTTTGAAATGCTGGGCAACTTCAGCTTCGGCGACTATTTCAAGCATGATGCCATTAACTACGCTTGGGAATTACTGACCGGCGAAAACTGGTTCAATCTGCCTAAAGAGAAGCTGTGGGTCACAGTGTATGAAACTGATGACGAAGCTTTTGATATTTGGGAAAAGCAGGTTGGCGTTCCTAAAGAACGTATTATCCGCATCGGCGACAACAAAGGCGGCGCATTCGCTTCTGACAACTTCTGGCAGATGGGCGACACCGGTCCTTGCGGCCCATGTACCGAGATTTTCTACGATCACGGCGACCACATCTGGGGCGGCCCTCCGGGCAGCGCTGAAGAAGACGGCGACCGTTATATCGAAATCTGGAACATCGTTTTCATGCAGTTCAACCGTCAGTCAGATGGCACCATGCTGCCGCTGCCTAAGCCGTCGGTTGATACCGGTATGGGTCTGGAGCGTATCACTGCGGTCATGCAGCATGTGAATTCCAACTACGATATCGACCTGTTCCAGAAACTGATTGCCGCCGTGGCACAGGTTACTGGTGCAACTGACCTGAACAACAAGTCACTGCGCGTTATCGCTGACCACATCCGTTCTTGTGCATTCCTGATCTCCGATGGTGTTATCCCGTCGAATGAAAACCGCGGCTACGTGCTGCGCCGCATCATTCGTCGTGCTATCCGTCACGGCAACATGCTGGGCGCGAAAGACACCTTCTTCTATAAGCTGGTTGCGCCACTGATTGAAGTGATGGGCCCGGCTGCGGAAGAGCTGAAGCAGCAGCAAGCAATGGTTGAGCAACTGCTGAAAACCGAAGAAGAGCAGTTTGCTCGCACCCTTGAGCGCGGTTTGGCGCTGCTGGATGAAGAGCTTTCTTCTCTGAAAGGCGACACGCTGGATGGTGAAATTGCTTTCCGCCTGTATGACACCTTCGGTTTCCCGCTGGACTTGACCGCTGACGTTTGCCGCGAAAGAAATCTGAAAGTTGACGAAGCTGGCTTCGAAAAGGCGATGGACGTTCAACGCCGTCGCGCTCGCGAATCTAGCGGCTTCAGCGCAGATTACAACAGCATGGTTCGCGTCGATGGCGTGACTCAGTTCTCGGGTTATGAGCATGAAGAGCGCCACTCTAAAGTGATTGCGTTGTTCGTTGATGGCCAACAGGTTGAAGAGATTCAGGCCGGGGTTAACGCTATCGTTATTCTCGATGACACGCCATTCTACGGCGAGTCAGGCGGTCAGGTGGGCGATAAGGGCGAGCTGAAAACAACTTCCGGCATCTTCACTGTTTCCGACACCCAGAAATATGGCAAAGCCATCGGTCACCAAGGTTCATTGAACGCTGGCAAACTGCGCGTAGGTGACAGCGTTGAAGCTGAAATCGATGCTGCCCGCCGTGACCGTATCCGCTTGAACCACTCGGCGACCCACTTGCTGCACGCTGCGTTGCGTCAGGTGCTGGGCAAGCATGTGGCGCAGAAAGGCTCGCTGGTTAACGACAACTACCTGCGTTTTGACTTCTCCCACTTCGAAGCCATGAAGCCGGAAGAGATCCGTCAGGTAGAAGACTTGGTGAATGCGCAAATTCGTCGCAATTTGCCGGTTGAAACCAAAATCATGGCGCTGGATGATGCCAAAGAGCAGGGCGCAATGGCGCTGTTCGGCGAGAAATACGAGGACAATGTTCGCGTACTTTCCATGGGCGACTTCTCCACCGAGCTGTGTGGTGGTACTCACGCTAGCCGTACCGGCGACATCGGCCTGTTCCGTATTCAAAGCGAATCGGGCACTGCGGCAGGTATCCGTCGTATCGAAGGCATCACCGGCGAAAACGCCATTGCATCACTTCACCAACAGAGTGATTTGCTGCAAGACGTCGCGCATCTGGTGAAAGGCGATGTAAACAGCGTCTCAGAGAAGATTCGTTCCCTCATTGAGCGCTCGCGCCAGCTGGAGAAAGAACTTCAGCAGGTGAAAGGCCAACAGGCTGCGCAGGAAAGTGCTTCACTTTCTAGCCAGACTAAAGATGTTAAAGGCGTTAAAGTTCTTGTCAGCCAACTGGATAATGTCGAGCCGAAAATGCTTCGCACCATGGTTGATGACCTGAAAAATCAGCTGGGTTCGGTGATTATCGTTCTGGCAACCATCGCTGATGATAAAGTCAGCCTGATTGCCGGTGTCACCAAAGACCTGACCGATCGCGTTAAAGCAGGCGACTTGATTGCCTCTATTGCGCAGCAGGTAGGGGGGAAAGGTGGTGGCCGTCCTGATATGGCTCAGGCAGGTGGTAGCGATGTTCAGGCACTTCCAGCAGCCCTTGCCAGTGTAGAAGCTTGGCTTGAAGCTAAGCTGTAATAAGAAATAAATCACTACACAAAGAAACGCCATAATGTATTGTGCACTATGGCGTTTTCACTATCACAGGTTGAGCAGGCCGGGCCAGAAAACCCACAATCGCCTCGTTTTCGGCTAAACTTAAAATATGCACGGCTGAGGTCGCAGGCTGGTTATGTTTTATGTGGGGGTCATGGCTTACGTTTTACCCGTGGTTGATAGATAATGGCCGGGAAACTGAGAGACCCGACTCTTTTAATTCTTCAAGGAGCAAAGAATGCTTATTTTGACTCGCCGAGTTGGTGAAACCCTCATGATTGGCGATGAGGTAACTGTTACCGTGTTGGGCGTTAAAGGTAACCAGGTGCGTATTGGTGTTAACGCGCCAAAAGAGGTCTCTGTGCATCGTGAGGAGATTTATCAGCGTATTCAGGCTGAGAAGTCTCAACAAACGAATTACTGATTTACCAGGCGTCTCGCCAATGGCGAGGCGCTGACCCTCTTATTCCGCGTTAAATCCCTCTTCCTTTCTGTTTTCCCCTGTTTTTTTCTCTGTTTTTTCCTTGGCGTCACAACATCTCCAAACAGTTATCTCTAGAAAAAATCGCGTGTTTTTACCATTTAGAGGCTGTTTTTGCCTTGAAACTGTGCAGGTTGCGCGTGAATTGTTCAAACGAACGAATGTTAGAAAAAAAGGGTTTGACTTATAAGCCCGTGAAAGTAATATGTGCGCCACGCAGTGCCGATGAGCTTAAACAAAGTTAGTCAGCACAACTCGAAAGAGGCGTATGGTGAGGTGGCCGAGAGGCTGAAGGCGCTCCCCTGCTAAGGGAGTATGCGGTCAAAAGCTGCATCCGGGGTTCGAATCCCCGCCTCACCGCCATTTAAAATGCACCCATAGCTCAGCTGGATAGAGTACTCGGCTACGAACCGAGCGGTCGGAAGTTCGAATCTTCCTGGGTGCACCATACTTTCCAAAGCGTATGTTGATTTGCAATCAAATTAGCGTGATGGGCAGAAGCGAAAGCCACTGTAGTACGGAAAATGGTCAGGTAAAATCTGCAGTAAGAATCAAAATGCACCCATAGCTCAGCTGGATAGAGTACTCGGCTACGAACCGAGCGGTCGGAAGTTCGAATCTTCCTGGGTGCACCATATTTTGTGTGTGTTGAAGCGAATATGAACATCATATATTGCACTCAACATGCAGATTGCACGAAGGAAGATAACGTTGCTTCAGCAACGGCCCGTAGGGCGAGGCGACAGCCGAGT
>NZ_JMPJ01000019.1 GCF_000735345.1 Ewingella americana ATCC 33852
ATTTTGTGTGTGTTGAAGCGAATATGAACATCATATATTGCACTCGACATGCAAATTGCACGAAGGAAGATAACGTTGCTTTAGCAACGGCCCGCAGGGCGAGGCGCTAGCCGAGTAATCTTCCTGGGTGCACCATATTAGAGAAACCCGCTTCGGCGGGTTTTTTGCTTTTTAGACTCCTTCCTCTCTGTTGCCGTTACCCCACTGATATTGCGGCTTTTCAATCGCGCTCCCTTCCTGACAAAAAGCGACAATCAGCACACTTTGCGCTAAAGTAGTTTCCTGTTTTTATCGCGAGCAGGAGTACAAGATGTACGATCTCTATGACGGTTTGATCTTTGATATGGATGGAACCATATTGGATACAGAACCGACACACCGTCAGGCTTGGCATCAGGTCTTGTCGAAATACGCCATGCGTTATGATTTCGAGCAGATGATTGCCCTCAATGGCTCTCCGACGTGGCGAATCGCGAAATTTATTATCGATGACAATCAGGTCGATATGGATCCACATCACTTGGCTGCCGAGAAAACGGTCGCAGTGCGAGAGATGTTGCTCGATACCGTCCAGCCTCTGCCTCTGATCGAGGTGGTAAAGTCTTATCATGGCCGACGCCCAATGGCAGTGGGAACCGGCAGCGAGCACGACATGGCTGACGCTCTGTTGCGCCACCTTGGCCTGCGCCACTGCTTTGATGCCATCGTCGGCGCCAATGATGTTCAGAACCACAAGCCTGCTCCAGACACCTTCTTACTCTGTGCCCAGCTGATTGGCGTGCCGCCAGAGAAGTGTGTGGTGTTCGAAGATGCAGATTTTGGGATTGAGGCGGCGAAACGCGCCAACATGGCCGTCGTGGATGTCCGCAAACTTTGAGCAGTACGCTGGCACTGATTTCGTTATTCAGTAGCAGCTTTCTCAGCGCAACGCTGTTGCCGGGAAACTCAGAGATTTTATTAGTTGGCCTGCTGACAGCAGGCAGTGCATCGCCACTTTTATTAGTGGTAGCTGCATCTTTTGGCAATACCTTAGGAGGTATTACCAATATCATTATCGGCCGATTGCTGCCTAAGCTTAAACCTCAGCGAGGTTTAGACACTGCGCTGGGTTGGTTGAACCGTTTTGGCCCTGCCGCGCTGCTGCTAAGTTGGCTGCCGGTTGTGGGCGATGTTTTATGTGTGTTGGCTGGCTGGTTGCGTATGCCTTGGGGACCCGTGGTATTTTTCCTATTAATAGGAAAAACAGTGCGTTATGTGGTGTTAACCGCTATTACGCTACAAGGGCTCTCTTGGTGGAATTAGATTGATATCGCTTATCTTAATGGTTACATCTATGCAGATTCAGTATGCTTGCAAATTAATGTCTTCAAATAGCGGGAGGTCAATTTGATCCCGGATGTATCTCAGGCGCTTTCCTGGTTGGAAGCCCATCCTCACGCAGTAAAAGGAATTCGCCGCGGCGTTGAACGCGAAACGCTTCGCGTTAATGCTGATGGCTCGCTGGCGACCACCGGACATCCGGAAACTTTAGGCTCCGCGCTGAAGCATGATTGGATCACCACTGACTTCGCTGAATCTTTGCTGGAGTTCATCACTCCGGTTGACGGTGACATCGATCACCTGCTGACTTTCCTGCGCGATATTCATCGCCACGTGGCTCGTGAGCTAGGTGACGAAAGAATGTGGCCATTTAGCATGCCTTGTTTCGTGGAAGCGGAGCAGGACATCGAGCTGGCGCAGTACGGCTCCTCCAATATTGGTCGGCTGAAAACCCTTTATCGCGAAGGTTTGAAGAATCGTTATGGTGCATTGATGCAGATAATTTCTGGCATCCACTATAATTTTTCTCTGCCGATTGAGTTCTGGCAGGCGCGTTTAGGCATTGCTGATGCTGAAAGCGGCAAAAACGAAATCTCTGCGGCCTATTTCAAGCTGATCCGTAACTACTATCGCTTTGGTTGGGTGATCCCTTATCTGTTTGGCGCTTCGCCGGCTATCTGCTCCTCGTTCATCAAAGGGCGTGAGACTGATTTGCCGTTCGAGTACACAGAATCAGGGATGTGCTACTTGCCGTACGCTACCTCGCTGCGTTTGAGCGATTTAGGCTACACCAATAAGAACCAGAGCAATTTAGGGATTACCTTCAACGACCTTGAGACTTATGTGAAGGGCGTTAAGCAGGCCATTCGCACGCCATCGGCTGAATATGCCGCCATGGGTGTGAAGAAGGACGGTAAATACCTGCAGTTGAACACCAATGTGTTACAGATTGAAAACGAGCTTTATGCTCCGATTCGCCCAAAACGCGTCACGCGTTCAGGGGAAACCCCTTCTGATGCTCTGATGCGCAGCGGGATTGAGTACATTGAGGTGCGTTCGCTGGATGTTAATCCATTCTCGCCAATCGGCATCGACGCCTCTCAGGCGCGTTTCCTCGATCTGTTTTTGATATGGTGTGCTTTGGCCGATGCGCCAGAGATGAGCAGCGACGAACTGCTGTGTACTCGCCAGAACTGGAATCGCGTCATTCTGGAAGGCCGTAAGCCGGGGCAGACAATTGGCATGGGTTGCGACGATGCGCGCAAACCGCTGGCCGAAGTGGGTAAGGCGCTGTTTGCCGACCTGCGCCGCGTGGCGGAAGTTCTGGATAGCCAGAATGGCAACCACGAGTATCAGGACGTGTGCAGTCAATTGGTGGTAGGGTTTGATGACCCGGATCAGACTTACTCAGCGCGCATACTGCGTGAGATTAAGGCGGCTGGAAAGGGCAGTCTTGGTCTGGAGTGGGCTGATAAGTATCGCCAAATGCTGTTGCAGGAGCCGTTAGAGATCCTGACACCTGAAGCGCTCGCGGCTGAATGTGCTGCATCATGGCAGAGACAGCGTGACCTTGAGGCGAATGATAAACTAAGCTTTGAAGAGTATCTGGCTGCGTTAGCGGCTGGCTAAAAAAGAAAAGGCCACAATCAATGTGGCCAAACAAACATCTCTGTTTACAGGGATGATGATAACAAATGCGCGTCTTTCAAATAATCAGACCCGCATTATGGGAAAAGGTTTCCTGAGTTCGATAAAAAACATTTTTTTCTTTAGGAGAGGTGACGATATGCCACTGTTGGATAGCTTTACCGTAGACCATACCCGTATGGCAGCACCTGCCGTTCGCGTCGCGAAAACCATGAAAACTCCACACGGAGACACCATTACAGTATTCGACCTGCGCTTCTGCCGTCCGAATATCGAAGTGATGCCTGAGCGTGGTATCCACACACTGGAACACCTGTTCGCAGGCTTCATGCGTAACCATCTCAATGGTAACGGTGTTGAAATCATTGATATTTCACCAATGGGCTGCCGTACAGGTTTCTACATGAGCCTGATTGGCGTACCTACTGAGAAGCTGGTTGCTGACTCATGGAAAGCCGCGATGGCTGACGTGCTGAAAGTAACTGACCAGCGTAAAATCCCTGAGCTGAACGAGTATCAGTGCGGGACTTACGAAATGCATTCTCTGAAAGAAGCGCAAGAAATTGCTCAGCACATTCTGGACCACGACGTGGTAGTTAACCACAACGATGATCTGGCTCTGCCGAAAGAGAAGCTGACTGAACTGCACATCTAGTTTGATGTAGAACTTCAGAGCACAAAAAAAGACGCGATTTCGCGTCTTTTTCTTTGCAGTTAATTCAGCGAGTTAGTGCCGATTTACCGAGGTTTGCAGCGACTGCATCGGCCGGACCTGAACCTGTTTAATCATATTGTCCTGCACCGCCAGAATCTCTACCTCGTAATTCTCAATGCGTAAGTGGGCGCCCACTTTCGGAATTTCTTCCAGCACTTCAAGCAGCATGCCGTTCATAGTGCGCGGGCCATCTTCCGGCAATGCCCAGTTGAAGGCTTTATTCAATTCACGCACGTTGGCGCTGCCTTCAATCACCACGGAGCCATCACTCTGCGGCGTGACTTCTTCCGCGAGGGTCGGTGACATGGAGGTAGTAAAGTCGCCGACAATCTCTTCCAGAATGTCTTCCACCGTCACCAGACCTTGGATGTCGCCATATTCGTCGACCACGATGCCCACTTTCTTCTTGTTGCGCTGGAATTTCACGAGCTGAATATTGAGCGGCGTGCCTTCTGGAATGAAGTAGATTTCGTCCGCGGCGCGCAGCAGATTCTCTTTGGTGAACTCTTTTTTCTCGGTCATCAGGCGATAAGCTTCGCGTAGGCGCAGCATGCCAATGGCGTCATCCAGGGAGTTGCGGTACAGCACGATGCGGCCGTGAGGGGAGTGGGTCAGCTGGCGAATGATCGACTTCCAGTCATCATTGATGTCGATACCGACAATCTCATTGCGCGGCACCATGATGTCGTCCACGGTGACTTTTTCCAGATCCAGCACCGAAAGCAGCATGTCCTGATTACGGCGAGAAATTTGCGAGCGTGACTCATTCACGATGGTACGCAGCTCTTCTTTACTTACCGCGTCACTGATACCCACATTGGTTTTCACGCCGAACATGCGCATCAAAAGGCGCGACAGGCTGTTGAGGATCCACACCAGCGGCATCATGATGGTTTGCAGCGGGCGCAGCAGCAGGCTGCTTGGGAAGGCGATACGCTCCGGGTTTAACGCCGCGAAAGTCTTCGGCAGCACTTCGGCAAACAGCAGCACCACAAAGGTCAGAATACCGGTCGCAATCGCCACCCCGGCGTCGCCATACAGGCGGATACCCACAATTGTTGCCAGTGCAGAAGCAAGGATATTGACCAAGTTGTTGCCGATAAGCACGAGGCTTATCAGTTGGTCCGGGCGCTTAAGAAGTTTTTCCACACGGCGGGCACCGCGATTGCCCTGCTTGGCAAGGTGGCGTAACCGATAGCGGTTGAGAGTCATCATGCCGGTCTCGGAGGCAGAAAAATAAGCCGAAACCACTACCATAATGATCAGCGTGATAATGAGGGTAGTTGTCGAGACGTGCTCCAACGGGAAATTCCTTCTTTATGAGATAGATGGCGATGTATTAGCCAAAGTTTATTAGTGAGTCATGAACTGCTGAATCATGCGGCTGCCAAAATAGGCCAGCGTCAACAACACCGCCCCTACCATGCTAAACCACACCACGCGACGACCGCGCCAACCTTCATGATAGTGCCCCCACAGTAAAACGATATAGACAAACCATGCGAGAATCGACAAAACCGCCTTGTCGATGTTTTCGCGGCTGAACAAATTGTCCATATAAAGCAGGCCAGTGCACAACGTCAGGGTTAGCAAAATCACCCCAACTTGGGTGATATGGAACAGCTTACGCTCAATGGTCATCAGCGGCGGCATATCCGCCGTGAACGACAGTCGCTTGTTCTTCAACTGGTAATCCAGCCACGCCAGTTGCAGCGCGTAGAGCGCGGCGATAATTAAGGTGGCGTAAGAGAACAGGGCCAGCCCAATATGCACCAGCAGCCCTTTGCTCTCTTCCAAATGGGTGATGAATTCGCCCGGCAAGAAGGTCACAAAGGCCAGATTGATCAGCGCAAAGCTGTAAACAATGGGTAAAATAAACCAGCCACGGTTGCGCGAAGCGACGATGGTCATTACCGTACAGATGATCAGACTGATGACCGAGCCGATATTCACCAAGCTTAGGTTCTGACCCGTACTGACATCGAAGATGCGTTGCTGGAGCGCCACCGCGTGGCAAACCAGCGCGACGATCACTGAAATCAATGCTAAACGCCGATAAGCACTTTTGTTCCTGATAATACTTGGAACGATCAGGGCAAGGCTGAGCAGATAGGCCAACATGGCGATAAGTGCAAAAACTGACATAGCGTTCGTTAGCACCAAAAATGAATGAGACTGACAGTATAACGTTACGCACGTCACGCTCCAACCTATCTGAGACGCCAAAGCAGAGATCGTCAACGCTTCGTGTTATAATCCCGCAATTGTGTCGCCAAGGCGGCCTGTCATTACGTTGAGCAAGAGACGATGTTTGAGAATTTAAGCGATCGATTGTCGCGCACACTGCGCAATATCAGCGGCCGTGGGCGGCTGACCGAAGAGAACATTAAAGAAACGCTGCGTGAAGTTCGCATGGCGCTGCTTGAGGCGGACGTTGCTCTGCCGGTGGTGCGTGACTTCATTAACCGGGTGAAAGAGAGCGCCGTTGGCCATGAAGTCAACAAGAGCCTCACGCCGGGTCAGGAATTTGTCAAGATTGTCCAGAAAGAGCTGGAAACAGCCATGGGCGAGGCGAACTCCGAGCTGAACCTCGCCGCGCAGCCGCCAGCTGTGGTGCTGATGGCGGGCCTGCAAGGTGCCGGTAAAACCACCAGTGTGGGTAAGCTGGCAAAATTCCTTAAAGAGAAGAAAAAGAAAAAAGTGCTGGTTGTCTCTGCCGACGTTTACCGTCCGGCGGCAATCAAGCAGTTGGAAACGCTGGCTGAACAAGTCGGCGTGGATTTCTTTGCTTCTGACGCGCAAGAGAAGCCGGTTGATATCGTTAACCGCGCGCTGCAACAAGCCAAACTCAAATTCTATGATGTCCTGATTGTCGATACCGCCGGCCGTTTACACGTCGACGAAGCGATGATGGAAGAGATCAAACTGGTTCACGCGGCGATTAAGCCGGTTGAAACCCTGTTTGTGGTCGACGCCATGACTGGTCAGGATGCGGCGAACACCGCCAAAGCCTTTAACGAAGCTCTGCCATTAACCGGCGTTATCCTGACGAAAGTCGATGGTGATGCCCGTGGCGGTGCCGCGCTGTCTATCCGCCACATCACCGGCAAGCCGATTAAATTCCTCGGTATGGGTGAGAAAACCGACGCGCTCGAGCCTTTCCACCCGGATCGCGTGGCTTCACGTATTCTGGGCATGGGCGACGTTCTGTCGCTTATCGAAGATATTGAGAGCAAAGTTGACCGCGCGCAGGCTGAGAAGCTGGCGAGCAAGCTGAAGAAGGGCGACGGCTTTGATTTGACCGACTTCCTCGACCAACTCAAGCAAATGCGCAACATGGGGGGCATGGCCAACATGATGAGCAAACTGCCGGGCGTGGGTCAGCTGCCGGACAACGTTAAGTCGCAGATGGACGATAAAGTGCTGGTTCGCATGGAAGCTATCATCAACTCGATGACGCTGAAAGAGCGCGCCAAGCCTGAAATCATTAAAGGTTCCCGTAAGCGCCGTATCGCGCTGGGTTCCGGTATGCAGGTTCAAGATGTAAACCGCTTACTCAAACAATTCGATGACATGCAACGCATGATGAAGAAGATGAAGAAAGGCGGCATGGCTAAAATGATGCGTGGCATGAAAGGTATGATGCCACCGGGTTTCCCAGGCCGTTAATCAACATAACTGGCTAGTTTTCTAGCCAGTTACCTCACTCAGGCAAATAGCGTCGGGGTTAATCTACGCTTTCGATTGCTTTTTGCGCCAAAATGAGTATAATTTTCGGGCTTTTTATATTGCAACCAGACCCCGTTCCCCGATGGGGTCTGGTTGTTTTATTAACTAAAGAGGATGTTATGGTAACAATTCGTTTAGCACGTGGCGGCGCAAAAAAGCGTCCGTTCTATCAAGTAGTAGTGACCGACAGCCGCAACGCTCGTGATGGTCGTTTCATCGAGCGCGTAGGTTTCTTCAACCCATTGGCTTCTGGCCAGGCTGAAGCACTGCGTCTGGACCTGGATCGTATTGCCCACTGGCAAGAACTGGGTGCAACCGTTTCTGATCGCGTTCACGCGCTGATCAAAGACGCTAAGAAAGCGGCTTAATCTGTCGCGGTGGTAACAATGAGCAAACAACTCAATCCAGTGACGCCCGCTGAGCCGATAGTTCTCGGCAAAATGGGGTCAACGTACGGCATTCGCGGTTGGCTCAGAGTGTTTTCATCCACCGAAGACGCCGAAAGCATCTTCGAATACCAACCGTGGTTTATCCAACGGGGTGGTCAGTGGCAAGTTATCGAGCTGGAAGGCTGGAAACGCCACACTCAGGATCTGATTATCAAAGTCAAAGGCGTTGATGATCGCGATGCTGCGAATCTTCTGACTAATTGCGAAATTATCGTCGATTCAAAGCAGCTTCCACCACTGGAAGAGGGTGACTACTACTGGAAAGACCTTTTTGGTTGCCAGGTAGTGACAACTTCCGGTTACGAGCTGGGCAAAGTCATCGATATGATGGAAACCGGTTCTAACGATGTGATGGTTGTTAAAGCAAACCTGAAGGATGCATTCGGAATCAAGGAGCGGTTGATTCCGTTCCTCGATGGGCAGGTTATCAAGAAAGTCGATCTCACTACTCAAAGTATTGAAGTAGATTGGGATCCTGGTTTTTGACCTCCGTAGCTTTTACTGACGTATTTTGTACTGAAGTAGCTAAAGGCAGGTTGGGTGGACAATCGTTTGAAGGGAGTGGGCTATGTGGATCGGTATAATTAGCCTGTTTCCTGAGATGTTCCGCGCAATTACCGATTACGGGGTAACTGGCCGGGCTGTAAAGAATGGCCTGTTGAGCGTAAATTGCTGGAGTCCTCGTGACTTCGCATACGATCGACATCGTACCGTGGATGAGCGGCCTTACGGCGGCGGTCCCGGAATGCTGATGATGGTGCAACCCTTGCGGGAAGCGATCCACGCAGCTAAAGCGGCGGCAGGCGAAGGTGTGAAAGTGATTTATCTTTCACCTCAGGGTCGCAAACTGGATCAAACCGGTGTTTGCGAACTGGCGGCCCACCAGAAAATTATTCTGGTTTGTGGGCGCTATGAAGGGATTGATGAGCGCGTGATCAAAACCGAAATTGACGAAGAATGGTCAATTGGCGATTACGTTCTCAGTGGTGGAGAAATACCGGCAATGACGCTGATTGATTCAGTCTCCCGCTTTATACCGGGCGTCTTGGGTCGTCAGGCCTCAGCAGAGGAAGATTCTTTTGCGGATGGTTTGCTGGATTGCCCTCACTACACCCGCCCTGAAGTGTTAGAAGGCATGGAGGTACCGCCAGTTCTGCTGTCGGGAAATCATGCTGATATACGTCGCTGGCGCCTGAAACAGTCGCTGGGTCGAACCTGGCTTAGAAGACCTGAACTTCTAGAAAACCTAGCTCTGACTGACGAGCAAGAGGTGTTGCTGAGAGAGTTCCAAAAGGAACATCGACTCAGTCAACAAGACTATGAAGGGAACGCTCAAGCTTAGCGCTGAGCCCTCCCGATATATCAGTTTACCTAGGGTAAGAGACATATTATGAGCAATATCATTAAACAAATCGAACAAGAGCAGATGAAGCAAGACGTACCTTCATTCCGTCCGGGTGATTCCGTGGAAGTTAAGGTATGGGTCGTTGAAGGTTCTAAAAAGCGTCTGCAGGCATTCGAGGGCGTGGTTATCGCTATCCGTAACCGCGGTCTGCACTCTGCATTCACTGTTCGCAAAATTTCTAACGGCGAAGGTGTTGAGCGTGTATTCCAAACTCACTCCCCAGTAATCGACAGCATTGCTGTTAAACGTCGTGGTGCCGTTCGTAAAGCTAAACTGTACTACCTGCGTGAGCGTACTGGTAAGTCAGCTCGTATCAAAGAGCGTCTTAACTAAGGTATCGCTAACGCGACATCTAATAGTTAATATAGAACAAGGGGTTAGCCATAGGCTAACCCCTTTTTTGTATTCAGTGACTACAAATTGACTACACAAAAAAGCCTGCGGGGGAGCAGGCAAAGGGAGGAGCAAAAATAGAGGGTGTTGTCGGTACTGAAGAAGCTTAAACTGCGCGCATTCCAGCTTGCAAATTCACACCCGGCTTGGAGATAACCCGAGCCACGGATTCATGAGTTGCAAAGGTGCAGCTGCATTCAATGTTCTGGCACTGATGATAACGTTCTTTGGTAGATTCACTGAGATAGCGGCTCGAGCGGGTATGAGCGACTTTTCCGCAAAGTGGGCAATGCATCATAAAAACCTCCAGCGTTTAGGTAAGCGGTGTAGTGATTATGAAACATGAATCTCGCAAAAGCAAGTTTATATTATATTGAAGTGGCTTGGTAAGTAATATCCTCAACATACACCTTCAATTTCAAGGTGGTGACGAACCCCTGCCCAGCAACATCATGAACCACGGAATCGATGATCCAGCGCTGCTGGTCAATCACGTCTTTAAAGCCACTGACAGTCACGGGAGTTTGCGCGAACAGGTCAGCCCTGCCTAAGGCCAAAGTAATGTCGAAGGTGGCAGCGTCATATTGGATCTGCTTAAAAATCGCATCAGCCGCGCGAGTAGCAGACTCCTCATCGGGATAAATTTTATTCAGCTCTAGTACTTTCTCATTGGAGCCAGAGATGTAACTCTCCTCCTTGGCGCTCCCCGCAGCACTTGGCGATGCCGGCGTTTTAGCATTAGGATGCGACACCTTAGCACTGCTATTTGCCTTCTCGGTTCGCTGCACGCCGACCTTATTGGATTGCCCCTTTTTCACATCATGCCATTTTGCTTTTACGCCGCTGTAGGTCAGCACGTCGGATAAATTAAATGAATGCGTGTCACCGTCCGAACGTTCAATTGTCATCCATGGGAGAGCTTTACCCGAACCCGTGATGCCATACCCCGGCTTGATAAAGATAATTTGGCCGTACTTTACCGTAGCCTGAGCGCCGTACATTTGCGCCAGCCGCATAAGGAAGAAGGCATCGGTTTCGCCAGTCTGGTCAATATGAGCAATTTTTATTGCCGCCATTTCCGGCAATAAGTTTGCCGGAGGTAGCTTATTACGGCGAGATATCAGATTAACGATCGCACCCAGAGTGGTTTCATCGTAAGAATAACTCCCCTGAGTGTTCATTGATTCGCGCAAGTCGGCACTTCTTGCTGTGACAACCAGCTGGTCCGGTGCTCCTTTGTGTATCACGGTATCTACCACGAAGCGGCCACAGCCAATCAGGTTTTGACCTGCCCAGCCCAGACTTAAGCTCAAAACAGTACCTCGCTCGGGCATTTGGAACGCGCCATCGCTATCATCAAAAGTGATGATTAACATATCAGCGGCAAAACCGCTGTTGTCGGTCATTTTCAATGACATCACACGCTCGCTGACGTTTCTTTCTAAAGCTTTATCTTCCACGCTCAGCATGAAGTCAGGCATGATTTTCGCCCCAGCGGGCAATTGTAGCTGGGTTATCATAGGCTTACTCCATTAGGAAAGAGTTGTTTTACGGTGTTACTTGCCTTGTTATACAACCCCTTTGCTTGCTCCTGTAGATCACCAAACATGGCTGCATAGGACTCATCGACGCGTTTAAGCGTCAGTTCAAAGCTGATATTACGCGCCCGGCCATCGGTGTTTAGCTGTGAGTTGGTGTGATTAAAGCTTTGAACCACAAACATGCCATAAATGGTGCCGCTACCTTCAATTAGCGGCCAAGCTCGCCCCGAGTCCGCCATACTTTCAAACACTTGCAGGTAGGTTTGGCCTCCGGTGACTTCCGGCAAGAGCTGACCGGTGAGGGTGATAGTTTCGGTACCCAAGCCAAGGTATTGAGTGATCGGGCGTTGTCCAACGCGCTTGTTTTCCACCCAGCCGTAGCCGACATCTCTTTTCAAAGTCTGATAGGGTAAGGTTCTGAGTTTGAAGACAAATAAACCTAGCGTCATCATCATGAGTACATACCTCCATAGCCAAATTGGCCAAGCCGGTCGTTGGTTTTATTCCATTCGCGCTGATTTGTTGCCTCGTTGAACCAACCAATAAATTGGTCTTTATCAGCACCGTTAGTTGCGCTGTAACTTAAGTTAACCGTGGTGGAACGGTTGTCAGTTAATGAGTTTGAGGTATTCGTTCTCGCGGGCTGATACAGGTTGAGGGCACTGCCGCTAGGAGGCGCGCTGTCGCCAAATGACGGTGCATTTGGCTCGGCAGAGTCACTGTTTGATGACTCCTTGTCATCGGACTTATCCAAGCCAAAAATTGAATCTATTCCCTTACGGAGCCAGCTAAGTCCTGCACCAATCTGTGAGAAGGCCTCGTTTAGATCGACAAACAGTTGTGCAATGGCAGCCCCCACTTTTTTGCCAACATCTCCTACGCCATTCAGTGTTTCTTGGGTAAATTCGATGGGCTTAAACAGGTCGGTTATCCAACCCAAGGCGGCTTTGAAGGGAGCGAAAGCATCACTGACCGGGCCCATAGCGGCAGTAAAACCTTCAATAACACCGCCAACAAAGGCTTTGATCGGCTCCCATAGCTGCGCTACCACAATGGCGATACCGGCAATAATGGCGATAAGCGCCACGACCGGGCCGCCTACTGCGGCAAAGGCTCCGGCCATAATGCCGCCCGCGCCGCTAAACACCGTCCCCAACAACCCGGCGCCTGCCATCAGCATATTTACGCCACTCAGCACCGGCGCGATAACGCCGCCTAAGAAGCCCAGCCCGCTAATCAAGCCGGTGACGCCTAAAGCCAAGCCGAGCAGAGCATTCACCATCTGCGGGTTATCGGTTATCCAAGTGTTGAGGGTGTTCAGCCAGCCGGTGGCGGTCTGGGTCAGCTGACGCAGTGCATCGCTTTGGCCTGCGAACAGGTTGATGCGGATGGTGTCCCAGCTGGCGAACAGCTTGGTGATATCGCCATCGAGATTGTCGCCTTTGACCGTGACGGCCATTTGTTCTGCTGGCGTTGCGCCGTTCAGCGCCGCCGGAGTCTGTGCCAACACCTGATCGGCACTCATGCCGCCTTTAGCCAGCGCTTTTTGCTTCGCCACGACTTCGGAAGGAGCATGGCCAGAAGCCGCCATCGACAAACTCTGCTGGCGAAGCGCGGCCGTGCGCGGATCGCCATTATTCAGGTGCAGCATGGCTTGCACCTCAGATAGCCCCGCCTCTAAATCGGCGCCGGGCTTGAGCAGGCTTTTTGCCAACTCGAGTTTGGGCTGCGCGAAAGCCTTGGCTGAAGCACTGACGTCTTTAAGCTGAGAAACACTCTGTTGGCGGCTTTTATACTTTTGCCCAATCAGATTGCCTTTGAGTTCCAGCGATTGCTGGCGATTGGCTGCCGTCGTCTGGATTTGGTCTTGGACACGCAGTTTTTCCGCCGGAATATCATTGGTATTTATCCCTTTGGCGCGCAGTGACTCAGTTTGTTTGCTGGCTGATTTACTTAAATTCTCATGCTTTTTAAATTGCTTAGCGCTGAGGTTCCGCGCTTCTTGCAGAATCTGCAACTGTTCGGCTGAGTGGTTTTCAGGTGCAGACAGATGAATATCTGCCTCTAGCGTTACAACGCGAGCCTTAGCACTATCCAGACGTTTACGGCTCAGCTGCATTTTGTCCTGTGTCGACTCCAGCTTATTGATCGCTTTACTCTGCTGGTTGAACGAACTTAACTCCTGACTTGCCTCGCGAATGTCATTGGTGACCATGCTGAACAAGGTCATTGGAGGCGGGGTCCTAAGGCGCGCCCACACGTCGGCACTTGCCTGCGCTAATGACGACATTTCTTGCCTGATCCGCCCCAGCGTCTCGGGCATTTGCTCAAGATTACTCATCAGTTTTTACTCCGCTGCGTTGCAACGCCTTATATCGCCAGTTCATCAGTTCGGTTAGCGACATGCCGTCCATCTCGGACGGCGGCCAATGAAAAATCACCGCGATATCTGCCATCAGATCATCCACGGTCAGGCGGGGGGATATCTCTACCCGTCCTGTTTCGGCGATAAAAAACCAATCACCTTGCCAGCCAGCGCAATCAGGTCCGGTAGCTCCAGACGCGAGCACTCTTCTTTGGTCAGGTTCGGGTAGGTGATGCGGGGAAGAATGGTGATCAGCGCGTCAACGTCGGCATTCGCCAGCGCCGCCAGCCCGATGCCGCGTAGGCTGCCCGCATTGGGTTTGGTCACCTGAATTTCACTAATTTCTACGTCACCGCGCTTTAGCGGGACATCAAGAACGACGGTGTTGTCGTGGTTTTCAACTGAGCTCATGAGATTTCCTCGATGCGATATTGGGAACGAATGAAAAAGAAGCCGGCAATTGCTGCCGGCTAGAAAGCAGGGGGTTACAGGCCGAGCGCCGAGCGATGCTCTGCCAGACGGTCAACGCCGTTGACGATTTCGACCATGTTGACGGTGTCGACTTCAATTAACTCTTTGCCATCGATAGTCAGCTTGAAGTAAGTACACTGGGTCGAGATCTTGGTTTCAGTGTCTTCGCCTTGCTTGTACTCGCCGAAATCGAACTCTTTATGGCGGCCGCGCATCACCACTTCAACGGCGGAGATATCGCCGGTGTCGTCACGCTGGAATGAGCCGGCAAAGCGCAGAGGGATATCCGCCGTGCTGCCCCACTGCTGCAACACCAGTTCGTCCATGCCGCCGATGGTCCATTCCAGCGCCAGCGCGTCGTCGTCCAAGCCGAAGTCCACGGAGACCGAGCCGCTCATGCCGCCGCCGCGGTAGTTTTCCAGCTTGCGAGTCAGTTTTGGCAGAGTCAGCGAGGAGACCACGCCGAGGTAGCTGTTCCCGTCATTGAACAGGTTCAGGTATTTCAGTTTCTTAGGGAGTGCCATGAGTCAAATTCTCCTTAGCTGTTCACGGAGGCGGCAAAGTTCACCAGATATTTATCGGTGATGCGTTGGCGCAGGGTCAGATCTTCCAGTGGTGGAACCGGCGTGTAGTCGTAATCGATGAACAACTTGCCCGCTTTCAGCGTCTCAGGCGTGTTGGCCGATTCGTCATACCAGCAGTTGCCATCAATGATGTAACCCGCGGATTTCATCTCGCGCATTTTGGCTTTGATGCCGTCAATCATGTCGCGGATCAGGGAAGGCGTGAGTGGCTTATCGACTGCCCACATGTGCGCTTCGGCCATGGTGTCAGCCAGAACTTGTGCTGTGCGGGTGTAGTTTTCAAAGGCGAAAAGTGGGTCGTCGCTACAGGTGCGGTTGCCCCAAAAACGGAAACCATCTTTGCGCACCAACGTGGTAACGCTGGCTTCGTTAAGCAGGTCTGCATCGGTGCCGGTGGCTTGCAAGTCCCAGAACACGCTGGCGGACAGGCCAGTTACGCCGTTGACGCCGACGTTGGACAGGGTTTTATGCCAGCCAGTTTCCTGGTCGATTTTGGCACGCAGGCCCAGCGCACGCGCTGAAGCATAAGCAATATCAGACTGGCTGGTCGTGGTGTTCCAGTTAACGAAATCAGGCCAGATCAGCATCAGTTCACGCTGGCTGAAGTTTTCGCGGTACTTGATGGCGTCAGAAATGGTTTTCGCACCATAAACGCTGACATAGCCGAAAGCGCGCAGCTGTTGGCAAACTGCCGCCAGCGCCGTTGCGACGGCTTGGTTGTCGTGTCCCGGTACGCCAAGAATGCGCGGTTTAACGCCCAGCTCAGCCTGTGCAGAAAGCAGGGCTTTCATGCCGGTGTAACGACCGTTGGCATCAGAACCGCCGATGATATTGGTGGTCGTCGCTGCCTCATCTTCGCCTTCAGCAACACGCACGACCACTGTTACTGGCTTACATTGGTCAGCGATTGCCAACAATGCCGGGCCGAGCGTACCGGTTTTGCCCGCCTTGCCGCTAGCAGCCAGCACGTCAGTGATCAGCACAGGAGTGTTGAGTGGGAACAGGGTTTTGTCCGCGTCTTCGGCAGTACAAACTAAGCCGATAACAGCGGTTGAAACAGTAGAAATAACGCGTGTACCGTCGTTGATTTCAACAACACGTACGCCGTGGTGATAATCAGCCATCGGGTTGACTCTCTCTTTTGTGGGTGGTGAAGCAAGGATGCCGTCAAAGAGAGAAGCCTGCACTCGATGGCAGGCGTGGGGGGAATGGCACAACAGGGCGGGGGCTAAAAGTGAAAAAAATGGTGTTGATTGAGCTTTTACAAACTATTGGAGCCTTGCCCGAAGCGCCTGTTGCTCGGTTGCCGGCACATATTTGTAAAGTGTCTTAGGAGAGACATCCAAGGCCAGAGCAATGCGCTGCAAGCTTTCACCATTGGCAAACAATCGCTTCGCTTGCTCGACCACTGATTCAGTCATTAGGCGTTTGCGCCCGCCAATTCGACCTTGAGCACGTGCCGCTGCCAGACCGGCCATGGTGCGCTCAACGATAAGCTCTCTTTCCATTTCGGCCAGCGCGCTCATGACGTGAAAAAAGAAGCGCCCCATAGCCGTGCCGGTGTCTATGCTGTCCGTCAGGCTTCGAAAATGAATGCCTTTAGTTTTCAGCTCTTCAACCAATGTAATGAGATGGCGAACGCTACGACCTAATCTATCCAGTTTCCACACAACCAGCGTGTCGCCAGCGCGCATATGGCGGATAGCTTTCTTTAAACCCGGTCGTTCGGTAGATTTCCCGCTTATTTTGTCATCAAAAATCTGCTCACAACCTGCACCGATCAGTGCCTGACGTTGCAAATCGGTATTTTGGTCATTTGTTGATACGCGAATGTAGCCAATTAGCATGCTGATTTCCCCAATTCAAAAGGGATAGTGTGCCACGCAGGCTGGAGAGATTCTGTACGAAAGCGTCTGGAAGATTTCTCGT
>NZ_JMPJ01000020.1 GCF_000735345.1 Ewingella americana ATCC 33852
GAAAGAACCGCAGAAACAGCATCTGGACCAAGGGCTTTGATTTCTGCCAAGGATTTACTGATCTGCAAATACTGATTATGCGGATTCGCTGCCGCGACGTGTTTGGCTAATTGATCATCGGTATAGGCTTTAACCTCGATAACCTTATCGTCGACATACTTGCGGGTGGCGAGCACCACTGACGGATCGATTTTCAGGGTGACTGCGTCGGTGCTGCTGACCACGATGATCATGCGCACGGTTTGGGTTCGGCCGCTGCCTTCTTGCAGCTGAGGCTTATACGTCTCCGGGCAGTTGGCGATGGCGATCAGCGTATTGTCTTGGTCGAATAGGCCGATTTCGCGGATCCAGAAACCGCCCTGATCCTCAGGGATAATCTGCTCGGCGATGATCTGGTTGGTATTCGCCGGGTCAACGCTTAGCGAATTCAACGACGCCCGGCGCTTTTCGCCAATCAGCTTAGTTTGAGCAGGATCGGGCGTTGGCAATACACCGCCGCCGTCGCCCACCGCCATTTGTGTGAGGCTTAACTGCGTACCGAGCGCGGTCGCATTAGCCAGTTTGGCTGCGCCCTGATTGGTCAGCAGGGCAAAATATTTAGCTGTCATAGTTTACTCTCAGGTTGTCGATTAAGTGGATTGCTGAACCGGTGATTGCAGCGCCGGACGCGGTAATGGTTTCAGGGAAATAGGGGTAAACCGTCAGCTCTTCGCCGTCGTAGGTCGCGGCGGCTATCAGGCAATCGCCGCTAACATCAAGATTGATGGACAAACCAATCAGGTGACGGCTACAAGGCTTGGCGTCTGCAATCAGCCGTTCAAGCTCTTGGTACATCTCCTCGGTGATGCCAGTCTCCAGCACGCCGACGTCCAGACGAAAGGTGCCGGGCACGTCGTGGGTTTGCCACCATTCGGTGACGCGTATCAGGTAACCCAGCGGCTCGACCACCCGACGCAACGCGCCGGTGGTGCCCTTGTGTTTATGGATAAACCAGGCGGCTCGCACCGCCGCGCGTTTCGCCGATTCGGACCATTTCTCATCCCATCTGTCGACCGAAAACGCCCATGCCAGATAGGGCAGCAGTGGCAGCGGGCAGGTGTCCGGGTTCCACAACAGGCGCAGCGGGACCGGCAGACGGGCTATGTGTGAGAGTGCCTCGGCTGCCGCGATTTCAAGTTGCGTTGAGCCGGAAGGCAGCAGGCGATCATTCATCAGACCCTCCGACCGACAGGCTGTAGGCCGTACACAGCGAGGCCTGAGTTTTATCCAGCACGATATCCGCCAGCGGCGATTGCAGCTCCACGCGCTGAACGCCTTCAACGTGCAGCGCGGCATAAATAGCCGACAGGCGAATGTCGCGACCTAGCCGCCCTTGGGTGTTGATGTACTTTTTGAGCTGTGCTTCAGAGGCCGCGCGCACGGGTTCGATTTCAGGGGCGGGCAGCACGTAGAGCACCGCGTCAATCTGATAAGGTACAATCTCGGCGGCCTGCACTGTGACCCGGTCCGCGACGGGGCGAACGTCTTCGTCATTCAGCGCTTTATCGACCGCGGCCAACAAATCTGGCGTGGCTTTACCATCGTTATCACGCGACAAAATGGTGATCGTGACTTCGGCAGGAGCCGGGCTGATGGCGGACGCGTCTGCCACGCGGCCATCGGCACTGCGAGCATGGTATTCGTAAGCGCCACTCGGCCCCGCCACGCTCAACCCTTCGAAGGCTTGTGGGATACGCATGCGCAGGTCACTGTCGCTTTCCATTACCGCGTCGGTGGGTGGAATGGTGGTGCTGTCGGCGGGTTTGAGCACCAGACGCTGCACGCCATTATTGGCCGCCAACTGGTCCAAATCGCTGCCGGTGGCGTAGGCCACCATCACGGCGCGCGCGGCTTCGTTAACCCGCTGGCGCAAGATCACTTCGCGGTAGGCGTTCTCCTGCAACAGTTTGACCAACGGCTCGGACTCCAGCGACAGGGTGCGGCTGATAGCCTCCTGCTGCTCGGGCGGGTAGAGCGAAATCAGCGTGGATTTACGTTCTGCAAATAAGCTTTCATAGTCCAGTTGCTCCACCACGTTGGGGGCGGGTAACTGGCTTAAATCGATAGTCGCCATAGTCTCAGCTCACAGGAATGCTCAGGGAAAATTCGGTGTCCGTATCGCTACGGCTGCCGGTCATGTCGACCACCATCTTGCCGTTGTAGTCGGCGTTGAAAGTGATGGAGGTCAGCGAAACTCGCGGCTCCCACTGCAACAGCGCGGTGTAGCAAACCGCCATGATTTGCAGGCGCAGCGCGTCGTTTTGCGGTTGGTCGATGAGTTCGGAAAGCAATGAGCCGTACTCGCGGCGCATCACGCGTGACCCAATCGGGGTCTGTAAAATGTCGCTCACAGACTGGCGAATATGGTCGAGATCTTCGATTGCCAGCCCCGTGTCGCGAGCCATGCCGAGGTATTTAGCTTCACTCATTGCGGGCCTCCGGTTTGGCCGCCGCCGGTCTGAACGCCGCCGTGGCGGTGGGTGTGTAAAGCGATGCCGTTAGAGGTCAGGCTACCGCCGCTGTGGCTGATATCGCCGGTCATGCTGCCGCCCTGTTGCACCTCGAACGAGCCGGTGGTGAGCTTGTGGGTGCAGACCACTTCCGGGCTGTCGAGGGTGATACGGGTGCTGGCATGGCACTCAATCTGCGGCGCGGTGACTGACACCTTCTCCGCTGCATTCAGCGTGGCGCTCTTCACGCCGGTGACCGTCAGGGCGCTGGTTGCTGGTTCATACTCGATAACCGCGCCGTCCGGGAAACTCAGGTGAACCGCGTCGGCAGAGGCTGATGGCGCCGGGTTGGCGTCGGAGAAAATCGCCGGCAGCACGAACGCCGTGTTCAGCTCGCCGCCCATCGACAGCAGCAGCACTTGCTCGCCCACCGACGGCGCCCACCAACTGCGGCTTTTACCGGCGCGGCTGGTTAGCCACGGCAGCCACGCGGTGGTGTTATCTCCGCTGACGACGCGGCAGCGCGCGTTTTCGAGGTCGACTG
This sequence comes from Ewingella americana ATCC 33852, assembly GCF_000735345.1. Lineage (GTDB taxonomy): Bacteria > Pseudomonadota > Gammaproteobacteria > Enterobacterales > Enterobacteriaceae > Ewingella > Ewingella americana. The sequence continues at coordinate 3,034 of NZ_JMPJ01000020.1, forward strand.
CGCTGACATTCCCGATACGAACCAGGTTGTTGATCAGCCGCATCATGTCGTTGATTTGTGTGTATGTGTTCATGGGATTAAGGATGCCGTTTTACTTGGGAAGTCGACAATCGGAGACCGTCCGGCGGGCCGTGGCACAACGAGCGGTAGCCGAAATGGTTACTCAGCCCACTGGCTGATCAGCTCGCCATTAAGGTAAACCTGATGCGGCCGGGCGTTGTTTTCTGGCAGCGGCGGCTCGGGCAGGTGAGTGATGGTGCGCACGCCGTCGGCATCCTTGACCTGCACACGCTCGGTGAGTTGCAGCGTCAGAGTTAAGGTGTCGGCCAGCTGGGTGAAGGTGAAATCCGTCAACCGCCGCGCGCTGTTGCTCATCACCTCCGGCTGATTGAGGGTCAGCCAATCCAGCACCTCGACCACCATGTGATCAACCAGTGACTCACTGAGGTCCGCCGTGGTGGCGACCAGCGTTAAGGGATAGTGATATTCAAAGGAGAGCGAGGGCGCCAGCGTCGCCACCACGCTCCCCGCACCTGCGGTCACTTTTAAGATCTCTGGATGCGCGCCCAGCTCGGGGATCTGCTCAATGAGCCGCTGTTGAAGTTGTTTCGGTTTTAACACGGTAGGTCTCCTGACACTGTTTAATGGCATCGACCTGAAGCCCACAGGCCAGCAGCGCGGCTTCAAGTTGACGGACGTCGGCGCTCAAATCGCCGTTATTTTGTGGATGACTGGCGGGTATCTGGCAGGCGCTGACTGGCGGACAGCCAATGTAAATAATCTGTGGCGGAGCTGAAGGCGGGGCGCTGGTGCAGCTGGCTAACAGCAGCGGGCAGAGCACTATCAGCCCAGGTTTTAACCAAGGGATCATCATTGCGGCTCCTCTGAAAAAGTTGTTCTCGTTTCCAAACTAGCCCGTTGGCCTGCGATAAGGCTTCGCGCAGCGCCACCTCGGCCTGTTCGCGGGTTTGAATTTGCTGGTTGAGCTCGGCGATCAGTTGGTCGCGATGGCTGAGTTGCTGGGTCAGCGCGTCGCGGCTTTGGGTCAGTTCGAGCTTGTCGCGCTGCAATCCATGGCTGTAAACAATCATCCCCAGCAGCGCGAGGCCCAACACGAAAATGGCGATAAACAGCACGCGCATATCAGGCTCCTTTCAGGCATAAAGCCCGTTCTGCCGCCCTGCGGCGCTCAAGCCCGGCGGTGCGCACGCCGTTGACAAACACCCAGCGCGGCAGCTGCTCGCAGGCATCACGCCACTGATGCTTTTTGATGAAAAACGCCAGTGTCGAGTTGCACGAGGCGCGCACCCCGACATTGAAAGTGAAAGCCACCACCGCGTCATACACCGGCTGCGGCATATCCACCGGCATGCAGGCTTGCAGACCTTTTTCGACATTTTTGATATCCGCCAGCAGGTTTTCGGCGGCCTGCTGCTCAGTTATCTGCCCGGTCGGCGCCACGCCTGCGGTGTGGCCGATGCCGCTGGTCCAGACCCCGGCACTGCATTGGTAAGGGGCGAGCTGACAGCCTTCGAAATCGGCAATCAGCTTCAGCCCCTCGACCGAGGTTGAGATAGACAAGTAGCCCGGCAGCAGGAACATCAGCCCGAGCACCACGGCGGCGCTGCATCTTTTAAGAATTGAGGCGTTCATAGGTCTCCTTACTCAGCCCACTTCGGGCCAGCAGCAGATAGCTTTTTCGCCGGTAGTACCAGTTGACTAAAAAGGTACCGATGCCGACGCCGGAGCCAACCAAAAAGGCGATATCCTCCAGCGACAGTCCACCCAGCCAGGCCATGAACGTCGCAATCAGATAGGCGCAGGTCGATGCCACGCGTTCGGTGGTTAGTCCCATAATCTGATGGACTCTTTGACAGACTTCTCCACCTGATCCGGCATCTCGACCGGAGTGCCGTGGGGCAGGATGGGACCAAAATCGGCAATGCCTTTGTTCAGGCTATAGACTTGCTCGACCACTGAGGCGGTGCGGCCATAAACGCGCCAGCACATCGAATCAACGGTATCCCCTTGTTGTGCATAAATTTTCATGATGGTTTTCCGGTTTTGTGTGGATGAGCTGGAAGGAGTGGTTAGTGTCTGGAATGTGGCTTATGGGCGCAACGAAGCGCGGTTGTGAACCTGATGGCACAACAAAGAGAGGGAGTGAGCGGCGAGAAGTTTTAGGGCGAGTGGAGCAGCAGGGGGAGTAAAACGACAGGGCGAAAGCAGGCGCGCTTAGCCAACTTTCGGCGAACCGAAACAAGGTGGCATAAGCGCCTGACTCATTGCGTTATGGATTTTTGCGACCGGGATCGTCATCCACATTGCACAGCAAGGTTTCATTATGGTTATCAGGCAGGGCCTGACTGGCCAGCTCTGAAATCAACGACATGACAATAAGGAACTCTTGCGAATTGCATTGCGCCGTCTGCGAGATGTCGGCAATGACCTGAATACGCGAGAGTATTAATTGTTGTTTATTTAGGTTTTCCACCGTGCGGCCCTTCATTCACTGTGTTTATATACAGTATTATTTAATTAAAGGATCACGTCAATACTGTGTGTCTTTGAAATGCACTAATTGATTGATTTAATGTTGTTTCTTTGCGTCCAGGCTCATTTTTCATCTTTAATGAGCCCCAGCCATTAACCCGCGTTTTTGGCGGCTTTACAGTAGTTTGCTGCTCGGCCAATACATAAGCATTTCCACAGTTAATGACAGAACTCCAAGGAATAGGAATATCTTTATCGGTGGAAACTCTTTCGCTATTTGGCTCACGGCGAACCACTCTCCAGCGGCTGGAACGTGTCTGGTAGCAATGATCTTCGCCCAGATGTGGCGCGTAGATGCCGACCACCTCTTTCTGTTCTTCGGCGTAGCGATTGAAGCGGCCTCGAGGCTGGCGGGCAACGCGCACCGTTTGCTGGTGGCGCGGAACATTGGTGCCACCCTGAGAGTGAATGTAGCCCGCGTAGTCGCCGCAGTCGGCCGCGTGGCGGACCTCTTCCACTCGCCTGTCAAAACGGTTTTCGAGACTGACGCCGCGAATGCGCCGACACTCGCGGTAAGTGCCCACCGAGGGCAGGCCGATGGGGTGAAATTGCGGGATGCGCCAAGTTGACGCCCACGCGGTGACGGCGGAGGCGCTCTCTTTCAGTGGCTTGCCGGAGTCGAAATCTACTTCGCCATCCAGCGCGTAGCCGTCGATATTCTTCGAAATATATTTGGCGATATAAGCCGCCGCGCCTCCGCGATTGAGCGGCTTGCAGTCGAAGCGATTTTTGGCCGCGCCCGGCTCGTCGCCCTCTTCCTGCAAGGCGTAGCGGCGCATAATGTCGATGGCGGTTTGTTGCTGGCTCGGCGCGGTAAACAGCAGCAGATGCCAATGCGGCGTGCCGTCGTGGTGTGGCTCAACCACCCGCACGCCGTAAATTTTGATGTTTTTATCTTTAAACGCGGTGCGGATTTTCGCCCAGACGGCGACCAGATAGCGCTGGGCCTCTTTGGGCGAAAAAGCCTGATTGTCCCAGCGGCCGTTGAAATGGACACGGCTGTTGAACATGCGGGTAGGGTGGTATTTCGACGGCGTGGTTAGGGTGATGAACAGCCCGCGATCGCCCTGATCGCTGGCGACCTGCTCGACCCCGGCAATCAGCGTCATCAGCTCCATCCGGCGGATCGCCGGGTTGGCAATGCTCGACATCACGGTTTCCAGCATACTGATGCGCTCGCCGGTCTGCTCGTTCTGCAACTCATTTTGCTTGAGGTAATTGATCATCGAAAGGCGGCGCGAACGCACCTCGCGCTGGGCGTTTTTGCTGGCATAGGCTGAGACGCGGCGGTTGACATAACCTCCGGCAATCATCAACGCCTCGCGCCAGCGCGCCTGTTGAGCAAGCAGCTGGCGCCGCCACCAGTCCGCATTTACCAGCCGCGATAAGCTGGCGACGGCAGACCGAGCATCCAGCTTGCCCTCGCTGAAGCGCGACCAGTATAAAGGTGTGACATTTAAGGCGCGCGCCATGCCAGCGACTATTGAATAGAGCTGGTTTTGTGTCGCGTCGCTGAGCAAGTTGTCAGGGGAGCTATTGAGCGCCAGCTGGCGATCGCACAGGTGTTCATAAGCTTCGTGGCAGTGAGCTGCCACTCGCCACGCCAGACTTTTCAGCTGTTTTTCATTCAGGTCGGGGAGGCGGTTATAGGTCTCTTCTTCGGCCAGAAAGCGCAGCGAAACTTGCCGCTTGAGCTGATTCTTACTCATGACTTTCTCGATGCGCGGCCACAGCCGTTGGGCAAATGTCTGCTTAAGAAAGGCATTTGCCTTCTGCCTGCTTTCTTCATCTATCAGCTGCTGATAGCGTTGATAAAGAGGAAAACGCAGGCAGGCGGGCAGGGAGAGAAGCTGGCTCAGTGCTGCCTGCGCTTGGCTATTTACTTGATAAATTGGCGCGGAAACCTCGCGAGTGATCGCCTTGCGCGGCGCATTCCACCACCATTGGCCTACAAAGGGCGCGGCGGCGGGTGGGGAAAAACGCGGTGATGGCGTAGGGGCGAAACGCCCGCGATGAAGCAGTGGCATAGGGCAGATGTCCAGTTAAGGGTGTCGAAAATGCCGGGCATTCTTCTCAGCAATTTCCTGGCAATGAATGCAGCGCTGCACGCCGATAATTAATCGCCGTCGCGGCTCAGGTATCTCTTCGGCGCAATCCTCACAGAAAAAAGCGGAGGGTAGGCGTGATGGCGTTTTCGCCTGCGCAATCTGGGCATCGAGCACTTTGGCCTGCCACTCTTGCGCGTCATCAATCCAATCGGGCATGGTGTTTTCCTTATTAATCGTCAGCCGCCAGACTCCGGTTTTTAGGCAATGGGAGGCCCGACGGGTGACACGTCATTATTGAGTTAAGGGTGGAGAGCTAGGTTTTAGGCTTACCTGAAGAGATTATTCAGCCTGCTGCCGAACTGCTTAATCGCCAGCACGGCATCAATCACAGCCTGTTTTTCGCCATGAGAGAGCTGTTCAAAGGTCATGCTAACGTGCCTGACCTTCAATCCCGCGAGGAAACACAGGGTTCTTTTCCACTCTTCCGGCGCGTTATCAAATAGGGTCTGCATCTGATTGCCCGAAGTGTGGAAATGCCGTTTTTTAATCATTTCAAGGTGATGTAGCCCTTGCTCACGCTGGGTTTCACTGCCCATAAACATGGTTTCCTCCCAGTTTTCACAGTTTGGAAGTTGAGAATGAATAGATAATGATCGCCTTGGCGCGAAATTTGTTATCATTACGCGTCCAATTTCAGGCTATAGATGAAATTTAAACTTGATTTTGCAAGTCGTCAAGATGGTTTTTTAAGTTTGAGAGGTTTTTGCGAGATGCGGCTGGATGAACTCGAAGGTGGTAAAGCCGTGCTGGGGCGGATGCTACAGGCATACGGTTTCAGCATGCAAAAAGAGCTGGGTGACTTGTATGGTCTCTCCTCCGGTACGATAAGTACTTGGGTAAGAAGAGATTATTTCCCCGGCGATGTGGTTGTGGCTTGCGCTATCGATACCGGCGTTTCTTTGCGTTGGCTGGCGACGGGCAAGGGCGATATGCATGACAATCAGCCTAATGCGCAGCAGTCAGGCGACGCCATTACTAAACTTGCAAAATTAAGATTGCGCGGCGGCGCGCTGGAAGAAGAGGGTCTGTGGGCGGTTGATAGCTCGCTGGTGGACGCTTCCGTTGAAAAGCCGACCTATCTAGTCAAAGGCAATCACTCTTGGATAATCGATTTAGGCAGCGCCAATATCGGCAATGGCCGCTGGCTGCTGGATATCGATGGCGATGTTGACGTGTATGACGTGGCGCGACTGCCCGGCAACCGTTTGAAAATCACCAGTCAGGCGACCACATTCGACTGCAATGTCGATGATGTGAAAGCTCTGGGCCAAGTGTTCATCACTCTCGAACGTAACCTCTAAGACGGCTTTACGCCAACCCGCCTCGCAGCGTTTTGCATTTAGGGTGGGGCATCTCACTCCGTCAGTGTCGCCGTCATGGCGACGATGGCGGTGGCATTTCGGCCTCACTCCCTCATTACTCTTCTTTCTCTCTCGAAATATTTTGCTTTAAGACTGTGTCTTAGGCTGTTTTCCCGCTGTACGAAATTCCTTCAATATCTGTAGGTTTTAATGCTTTTGATCAATGTGTGGAAATTAAAACGGACATCATTGTGTTCTAAAATCAATAAACGGAAAGTTATATTTACATAATGACTGATTGGTAGTGGTTTTGGTAATTAAAAGTTTACATCGGAGGTTTGAAAGTTTTCCGCGCTGTGTTATCGTCACTGCATGCTGATATCCAGCAATCTATTTATCTGACCGTGGACAGCCATCATGCAAAAAGACGCACTTAACAACGTACATATCAGCGCAGAACAGATCCTTATTACTCCAGAAGAGCTGAAACTTCGTTTTCCTCTGGGCATTAATGATGAAACCAACATCGCCGAAGCGCGTAAGACCATTGCCGACATCGTGCATGGCCGCGATCCGCGCCTGTTGGTGGTCTGCGGGCCTTGCTCTATTCACGACGTTGATGCCGCGCTGGATTACGCGCGTCATCTGAAAACGTTGGCGGCTGAGCTGAGCGATCGTTTGTACATTGTTATGCGCGTCTACTTTGAAAAACCGCGTACCACCGTGGGCTGGAAAGGCTTGATCAACGATCCACACATGGACGGCACTTTTGATGTTGAAGCCGGTCTGCACATTGCGCGTGATTTGCTGCTACAACTGGTCGGCATCGGCCTGCCGCTGGCAACCGAAGCGCTAGACCCGAACAGCCCGCAGTACCTCGGCGACCTGTTCAGCTGGTCAGCCATCGGCGCGCGTACTACTGAATCTCAGACGCACCGCGAAATGGCGTCCGGCCTCTCCATGCCAGTTGGCTTTAAAAATGGTACTGACGGCAGCTTAGGCACCGCCATCAACGCCATGCGCGCAGCAGAAATGGCTCACCGCTTTGTTGGTATCAACCAAGCCGGTCAGGTTTGCTTGTTGCAGACTCAAGGCAACCCGGATGGTCACGTTATTCTGCGCGGCGGCAAAACGCCGAACTACAGCAGCGAAGATGTAAAAGCCTGTGAAAAACAGATGCAGGACGCGGGACTCCGCCCTTCCTTGATGATAGATTGCAGCCACGGTAACTCGAATAAAGACTACCGCCGCCAGACGATTGTGGCGCAGTCAGTCATTGATCAAATCAAAGCGGGTAACCGTTCTATTACCGGTTTAATGCTGGAAAGTAATCTGCACGAAGGCAACCAGTCTTCCGAGCAGCCGCGTTCAGAGATGAAATACGGTGTTTCCGTGACTGACGCCTGCATTAACTGGGAAACCACTGAAACATTGCTGCGTACTATGCATCAGGAATTGGGCGAGTCGCTGGCGGCACGAATCGCAGGAGAATAATGGTTTTATGGTGGCTGAACTTAACGCATTGCGCGATCAGATTGATGAAGTCGACAAGGCTTTATTAGATTTACTGTCTCGTCGTCTCCATCTGGTGGCTGAAGTTGGCGAAGTGAAAAGCCGCTACGGCTTGCCGATTTATGTTCCCGAGCGTGAAGCGGCGATGCTCGCTTCGCGCCGTCAGGAGGCGCAGAATCTGGGCGTTCCTCCTGATTTGATTGAAGACGTGCTGCGTCGCGTGATGCGTGAATCCTATTCCAGCGAGAATGATAAAGGCTTTAAAACCCTGAATCCTGAGCTGCGCCCAATCGTGATTGTTGGCGGTAAAGGCCAGATGGGGCGCCTGTTCACTCGCATGCTCGAGCTGTCTGGCTATCAGGTGAAAGTGCTGGAGCAGGAAGATTGGCCGCGTGCCGAAAGCCTGTTGGCTGATGCCGGAATGGTGATTGTCAGCGTGCCTATTCATTCGACAGAAGAGGTGATTGGCCGCTTACCAAAACTGCCAGCGGACTGCATTCTGGTTGACTTGGCGTCAGTTAAGAATCGCCCGCTGCAAGCCATGTTGGCAGCCCACGAAGGCCCGGTTCTTGGTCTGCACCCAATGTTCGGCCCTGATGTTGGTAGCCTCGCCAAGCAGGTCGTGGTGTACTGCGATGGTCGTGAGCCGCAGGCTTACCAGTGGCTGCTTGAGCAGTTGCAGGTGTGGGGCGCGCGTTTACACAAAATCAGCGCGGTCGAGCATGACCAGAACATGGCGTTTATTCAGGCCCTGCGCCACTTCGCCACTTTCGCTTACGGCATGCATTTGTCGGAAGAGAATGTGCAGATTGAGCAGTTGCTGTCGCTCTCTTCGCCAATTTACCGTCTCGAACTGGCGATGGTTGGCCGACTGTTTGCGCAGGATCCGCAGCTGTACGCGGACATTATTATGTCTTCAGAAAGCAATCTGGCGTTGATTAAACGCTACTACCAGCGTTTTGGTGACGCCTTAGCTCTGCTGGAGAACGGCGACAAGCAGGCCTTCATCGACAAGTTTAAGCAGGTTGAGAACTGGTTTGGTGATTACGCGCCGCGATTCCTCAAAGAGAGTGGGGCGCTGCTGCGTCAGGCGAACGACATCCGCCGCTAAGCGTTGAATTCTCAGATAATCGATTGAATTTAAAAGGCCATCCGTGGAAACGAGATGGCCTTTTTGCTTTTTGTTAATCGCTTTCTATTGATAGATAGTTTTCTCGCAATAGAAAGTTAGTTTGGATTTACCGCCACCACGTTTTCGCTTGGATAGCAGCCCAGCACTTTCAACGAACGGGTGATCTTGCCCAGTCCGAGCAGGGCTGCTTGCATCTCCGCCGAGCGCAAGTTGGCCTGCACGTCGATATAAAACATCTCTTCCCACGGGTTACCGTAGATTGGGCGCGATTCCAGCTTAGTCATGATAATACCGTGCTCACGCAGTACCAGCAGGGCTTCCACCAAGGCACCGGCCTGCTGGCCTGTCGCCATGATAAAGGTAGTTTTAGCCGGGACCTGCTCCGTCACCTCAATGGCTTTACGCGCCAGCACGATGAAGCGAGTGATGTTCTGCTGCTGGTTGGCCAGATTATGCTCCAGCACCTGCAAGCCGTAGAGCGCGCCACCGGCTTCACTGCCGAGAGCCGCCACGTGCGGAGAGTTAGCTGCCGCCACTTTTTCCATCGCCGCCGCGGTGCTTTCGCAATACTCAATCTTCCAGTGTGGGAAACGATTGATGAACTGGCTGCACTGCTGGAACGGCTGCGGGTGACTGTAAACGGTCTGGATTTGCGACAGGTCGGTATCCGCCGCCACTAACACGCAGTGGTCAATATTGTTGGTCAGCTCGCCAACGATCGACAGGCTGGTGTGCTGCAAAATGTCATACACGTCGTTGATCGAGCCGGAACTGGTGTTTTCAATCGGCAGCACGGCGTAGTCGGCTTGTCCTGTTTCGACCTGAGTGAAGATGTCTTGAAACTTGAGGCAACCGCACTCGATGAATTGCTCGAAGTGGCGGGCGGCGTATTGGCGAGCTGCAAGGTGCGAGTAAGAGCCTTTCGGGCCGAGGAAGGCGATGCGGGCCGAGTCAGAGGTGGTCTGGTTTAAGTGCTGTTGCAGCAGAGCTTGCTGGGTCAGAACGGAGTCTTCAATGATTAACTGGTAAACGCGGGTGATGTAGTGACCGTCCAGCCCCTGTTTTTTGCCTTCTAAAATCAACGCGTTAATTAACTCTTTCTCGCGCTCTTTATCGCGGATAGGGCGGTGAGAATGCATTTTGGACTGTGCGACTTCTACGGCGAGGTTGCGTCTTTCTGCCAGTAAAGCCAGTAATTTTAGATCCAGCGCGCTGATGCGTTCACGTAGAGCCAGCAATGGATTCTCGGTCATTATTTCACCCTTTTTATGTGCTTTCTTTCTATCGAATTTGCCAAACTATGAGCATAAAAAAAGCCCCCTTTTCAGGAGGCTTCGTTGTTCGTCTTCGCATTCATTCTTTCACGACGAAACGCCTCCCAATCAGGGGAAGGTAAAAAAGAATGCGAAGAAAAACAGTTTGGTGTTCATGCGTAGCGTTTTCTCTCAATGAAGATGGCTCTAAAGTAACCGCTGGCTTTTCACTGTGTCAATACAATTTGTTTTGCAGAGTGATTTGTCTTGAAGAGGGAAAACTGGGTTGAGGCCATAAAAAACGCGCTCCGGGGAGCGCGCTGATTATCTTGCGAAAGCCTGAAGATCACTCTGGTTCTTCTTGCGGCTCAAGGTTTATCTCTTTCACGCAGCTGTCTGCGCGGCGGGCCTCGCCCTTGTGTTGTGCCTTGTTCAGCTGGCGTTCAAGTTTGGAAATCAAATCGTTGACCGCAGCATACATATCATCGTGGGTGGCACTGGCTACCAGTGGGCCATTGGCCGTGGTAATGGTCGCGTCGGCGACGAATCCCTGAGGTTCTTTTGAAAGAACAATGTGTGGGTTAATTAATTGAGTTTGCCATTTTTCCAGTTTTTTTAGACGGTCTTCGACGTGCTCCCGAATCGCTGGGGTGATGTCCATTTGTTTGCTGGTAATGTTCAGTGTCATATAACTTACCTCTCTGTCTTTCCGTCTAGGATGGGTTCAGCATACCTGCCTTTGCGACAAAATGCGTGATCAAGATCACGTTTTTTTGTCACTTTTTGTCAAGGCGGACAAAACTGTGAGCTGAGGTAATTAACTGCCGGATAGGGGTTGTGACTTTCGAAAAGATGACGCATTATCGATAGGATCGGTCGCAACGAAATTCCGCCAATTCCCGCTTTTCTGCTTTAAAAAACATCAAGTTAGCGCGCATAAAAAAACGGCAGCCGAAGCTACCGTTTTTTGAGACTGTGATGCCAGTTACGAAATTAAGATGCGCTGTTAGTCGCAATCACTTTCGCTACTTTGTCCGCTTGACCATTCAACTGCAACTGACGATAGGCATTTTCCATGTCTGGAAGTGCATCGCGCGTTGCTTTGGTATCCGGGTAATCCTTCAGCATTTGCTCAACACGATTAACAACGGCGACGTACGCACCGCGTTTAGTGTAGTATTGCACGACTGACAGCTCATATTTGGCTAGACGATCTTTCAGGAACACCAGACGCTTGTTGGCATCTGTTGCGTACTGACTGTTCGGATAGCTATGAATCAGCTGGCTGAAATCACGGAATGCGGCACGAGCATGTTGTGGATCGCGGTCTGAGCGATCAACACCAAAGAAGCCTTGTAATGCACTGTCATCAAGCGCCATATCCGTCAGACCACGCATATACATGACGTAATCAATATTTGGATGGGTCGGGTTCAGACGCATAAAGCGATCAATTGATGCCTGAGCCAATGGTAAATCAGCAGACTTGTAGTAAGCGTAAATCAGATCCAACTGCACTTGCTGCGAATAAGGACCAAATGGATAGCGGTTATCCAACGCTTCTAATTGAGCAATTGCGCCTTTAAAGTTACCGTCCTGCAGTTTTTCTTGGGCAGTAGCATAAAGTACGTTTGGTGGGTTATCGGGAACCGTTTCTTTGGAACCGGAGCAACCGACCAGCGCCAGGCTCAACGTGGCTGCTGCCACCAGATATTTCACACGCGTCATGACGTTTTGATTATCCTCAGGTGTTATTCTGGGAGACTGTCCGTTAAGCTCCCGACAAAGACCAGCTACAATAGCACATTATTTTAAACGGCATCGCCGTGAAAACCCAAGGTTACCCAAGAGCAGCATATGGCACAACAAGTACAACTCACGGCGACCGTGGCCGAATCGCAACTCGGTCAACGTTTAGATCAGGCTTTGGCCGAATTGTTCCCTGATTATTCACGATCTCGCATAAAAGATTGGATTTTGGAAGATCGGGTCCTGGTCAATGGCAAGAAAGTATCCAAACCAAAAGAAAAAGTGTTGGGTGGTGAGGCTATCGCAATCGATGCGCAAATTGAAGAAGAAGCGCGTTGGTTGCCACAAGATATCGCACTCAACATCGTCTATGAAGATAACGATATTTTGGTCATCAATAAACCCCGAGATCTGGTTGTGCATCCGGGCGCAGGGAATCCAGACGGCACGGTATTGAATGCGTTACTGCATCACTACCCTGAAATCATGGACGTGCCGCGCTGTGGCATCGTGCACCGTCTGGACAAAGACACCACCGGCCTGATGGTGGTGGCGAAAACGGTTCCGGCACAAACTCACTTGGTTGATGCGCTGCAAAGACGCGAAATCACCCGTGAGTATGAAGCTGTTGCCATCGGCACCATGACCGCAGGCGGCACGGTAGACGAGCCAATTTCGCGCCACTCTACCAAGCGCACGCACATGGCCGTTCACCCAATGGGTAAACCAGCCACCACGCATTACCGCATCATGGAGCATTTCCGTGCTCATACGCGCCTGCGTTTGCGTCTGGAAACGGGCCGTACTCACCAGATCCGTGTCCACATGTCGCACATCAACCATCCGCTGGTGGGTGACCAGCTCTACGGCGGCCGCCCGCGTCCACCGAAAGGCGCGTCAGATGAGTTCATCTCGACGCTGCGCGGTTTTGACCGTCAGGCTCTGCATGCCACCATGCTGCGCCTGTTCCACCCAGTGACCGGTATCCAGATGGAATGGCATGCGCCACTGCCACAAGATATGGTCGATTTGATCAATGCACTCAAGGCTGACACCGAAGAGTTCAAGGATCAGATGAACTGGTAATGCGCGATTTGATTCTGCCTCAATGGCCGCAGCCAGCCTCGGTGCGGTCTTGTGTCACAACGCGTCATGGAGGCGTTAGCCAGCCTCCTTACGACTCTTTAAACTTGGGTCTTCACGTCGGTGATGATCCCAAGTCAGTTCTTGCTAACCGCCAACGCCTTGTCGAACTCGCCGAACTCCCCGCCGCGCCGCACTGGCTTGAGCAGGTTCATGGCACGCAGGTTATTCGCCTCACCCAAAACACTTCCCAAGAGACCACTTTCGTTGCCGACGCGGTTTATACCCAAGAGCCAGGTGTGGTCTGCTGTGTAATGACGGCGGATTGCTTACCGGTGCTGTTCACCACCAAGTCGGGTGATGAAGTGGCGGCGGCTCACGCGGGGTGGAGAGGGCTGTGTGCCGGCATTCTCGAAAACACCTTGGATGAATTTGCTGCCGCGCCCAGTGACATCATGGCTTTGCTCGGACCTGCAATTGGCCCGCAGCAGTTTGAAGTGGGGGTAGAGGTTCGCGATGCTTTCATGGCAATCGATCCTCTAGCCGCTCAGGCTTTCGTGCCTAAAGGGCAAAAATTCTTGGCTGATATCTACCAACTGGCCCGTTTGCGTCTGCGCGCATCCGGCGTGACCGACATCTATGGTGGAGAGTTCTGTACTGTAAGCGACAGCACAAACTTTTACTCTTACCGCAGAGAGGTTACGACTGGCCGGCTGGCAAGTTTAATTTGGCTGATATAACCTATCGAATCAAGACGATCCACAGACGCCTAACGTTGTACTCAATTTATACTGGCAAGATAACCTTGAAAACGTGAGGGTTGACCTCATCTAATCTCCAGTAGCAATTTTGTTCAGTATTGGAGGTGTTATGCGTCTGGATCGTCTTACTAGCAAATTCCAGCTTGCCCTCGCCGATGCCCAGTCTCTCGCACTTGGGCGCGACAACCAGTTTATCGAACCTGTTCACCTGATGAGCGCTCTGCTAACTCAGGAAGGCGGGACCGTTCGTCCGTTACTTACCGCTGCCGGGATTGATACCCCGAAACTGCGCACGGACGTCGAACAGGCTCTGGGGCGATTGCCGCAAGTTGAAGGTACCGGTGGTGATGTTCAACCATCCAGTGAACTGGTACGCGTTTTAAATCTTTGTGACAAGTTAGCGCAGCAGCGCGCAGATACGTTTATTTCATCCGAACTCTTTGTTCTGGCCGTTCTAAAAGATCGCGGCAGCTTGACCGATCTATTAAAAGCCAGCGGGGCAACGGGTGAAAAAATCAGTACAGCAATTGATCAAATGAGAGGTGGTGACAAAGTGGATGACCAAGGTGCTGAAGACCAGCGTCAGGCTTTGAAAAAATACACTATTGATCTGACCGAGCGCGCGGAGCTTGGCAAGCTTGACCCTGTTATTGGGCGTGATGAAGAGATTCGTCGCACCATTCAGGTATTGCAGCGTCGTACCAAAAATAACCCTGTTTTGATTGGTGAGCCGGGTGTAGGTAAAACCGCGATTGCCGAAGGTCTGGCGCAGCGCATCATTAATGGCGAAGTGCCAGAAGGCCTGAAAAACAAACGCGTTCTTTCTTTAGATATGGGCGCGCTGGTGGCCGGTGCGAAATATCGCGGTGAATTCGAAGAGCGTCTGAAAGGCGTGTTGAGTGACCTCGCTAAGCAGGAAGGTAATGTCATCTTATTTATTGATGAATTACACACTATGGTCGGTGCGGGTAAAGCGGACGGCGCGATGGATGCCGGTAACATGCTCAAACCTGCGTTGGCGCGCGGTGAACTTCACTGCGTCGGCGCCACTACGCTCAACGAGTATCGTCAATTTATTGAGAAAGATGCCGCGCTGGAACGCCGTTTCCAGAAAGTGTTTGTGGCCGAGCCGTCTGTAGAAGACACCGTCGCCATCTTGCGTGGCTTAAAAGAGCGCTATGAGCTGCACCACCACGTGCAGATCACTGACCCGGCCATTGTGGCGGCCGCGACCCTGTCGCATCGCTACATTTCGGATCGTCAGTTGCCCGATAAAGCCATTGACCTGATTGACGAAGCGGCTTCTAGCATTCGTATGCAGATGGATTCCAAGCCAGAAGCGCTTGACCGTCTGGAGCGCCGAATCATTCAGTTGAAGCTGGAACAGCAGGCGCTGAAGAAAGAGTCAGATGACGCCAGCGTTAAGCGTCTGGAGATGCTCAACACCGAGCTTGACCATAAAGAGCGTGAATTCTCTGAGCTTAATGAAGAGTGGAAAGCGGAGAAAGCCTCGCTGACCGGGACTCAGAACATCAAGTCTGAGCTTGAGCAAGCCAAGATAACGCTTGAACAAGCACGCCGCGTGGGTGACTTGGGCCGCATGTCTGAATTGCAGTACGGCAAAATTCCAGAATTGGAAAAACAGCTGGCTGCCGCCACTCAGGCCGAAGGCAAATCGATGAAACTGCTGCGTAACCGCGTAACAGATGTCGAGATTGCCGATGTGCTGGCGCGCTGGACCGGGATCCCGGTAGCCAGAATGCTGGAAAGCGAGCGTGAAAAACTGCTGCGCATGGAAGATGAGTTGCATCAACGCGTGATTGGCCAGAACGAAGCTGTAGAAGCCGTTTCCAACGCCATTCGCCGTAGTCGTGCGGGGCTTTCCGACCCGAATCGCCCAATTGGCTCATTCCTGTTCTTAGGGCCAACGGGTGTCGGTAAAACCGAGCTGTGCAAAGCTTTAGCGACTTTCCTGTTCAACAGTGACGACGCTATGGTGCGTATCGACATGTCCGAGTTCATGGAGAAACACTCCGTTTCGCGGCTGGTGGGTGCGCCTCCGGGTTATGTCGGCTATGAAGAAGGGGGCTATTTAACAGAAGCGGTTCGCCGCCGTCCTTACTCCGTCATCTTATTAGATGAAGTTGAGAAGGCGCATCCGGATGTCTTCAACATCCTGTTGCAGGTTCTGGATGATGGCCGCCTAACTGACGGGCAGGGTAGAACGGTCGATTTCCGCAATACTGTGGTGATCATGACCTCGAACCTCGGTTCGGATCTGATCCAGCAGCATTTCGGGCAGGCCACCTATGCGCAAATGAAAGAATCGGTAATGGAAGTGGTGACACACAACTTCCGTCCAGAATTCATTAACCGTATAGATGAGGTTGTTGTGTTCCATCCGCTGGGCCACGCGCATATCAAGAATATCGCGAAAATCCAGTTGGAGCGTCTGCACAAACGCCTCGAGGAGCATGGCTACACTGCAACGCTGACCGATGCCGCGCTGGAGCTGTTAGGCAACACTGGATTCGACCCGGTTTACGGTGCTCGCCCACTGAAACGTGCTATCCAGCAGGAAATTGAAAACCCGCTGGCTCAGCAGATTCTGTCTGGGAAGCTGATCCCGGGTAAACCGATCACGATTGATGTGGAAAATGACCATATCGTCGCACGGCAATAATCCGATTTTTAGCGGTTAGAAGCCTTATTAAGGGGCCCGAAGGTAATTCGGGCCCCTTTTTTGTTTGTTTTTCGCCCGAAATGGGCGGTTTTGTTGAAAAAAAGAACGGTCAGTAAATTATTTGAAATTAGGGGTTGCGGCCTTCTGAGAACTCCCTATAATGCGCCTCCACTGACCGGGAACAACGACTGAGAAGTCGCTCGGTGAGGAAGATAAAGAAGACGATTCGAATGAATAATCTCTTGACTCTTCAGCGGGAAAGCGTATTATCTGCCTCCCGCGTTACCGAGAGTTATCCGGTAACCAACGCTCTTTAACAATTTATCAGACAATCTGTGTGGGCACTCACAAGACGATATCAGCCACCTCGGTGGCAAAAAATATCAAGTCTTAAAGAGTGACTAAGCAGTAATTCATTTAGTTGGATTA
>NZ_JMPJ01000021.1 GCF_000735345.1 Ewingella americana ATCC 33852
AATTGCATAACCCTGAATCGAAAGATTCAGGGTTTTTTGCATTTATAATTCTGCAAATTCCCGGCGTTTAATTAATATCTTTCGCTAAAAACCGCGTTAAATATCGCTTGGTGGCACTTCTATAAAATAAAGTAGATACCCAACCAGAGTATCTACTTATTAACACTTCAGAGTTGATGCTATTTATTGAACGCTTAACTGAATCTTGATGTCTTTATCAAGGTTGGCAATCCAGCGATTATAATTATTGTGGATCATGCCGTTTTTAGCATTCAGGTTGGTGCTATCAATATACTGAATACTATATTGGGTTGATGAATAGTTAATTTGAATATGGGCGCTGAAATCACGCTTCACCAACTTCGCATCAATCACGCCATCCTGAGGCGCTGTCATTGACCAACCGCGCTGCGCACCGGCAATAAGAATCGCTTTGCGCACTTGCTCGGAGGTGTGTTGCAGGACGATGGTTTCCCTGACGTTATGGATCGGAGTAGGGCTTGAGCAGCCGCTAAGTAAGCATGCGACGACGACCGACGCTAAAATTGTATTAGAATATTTCATAATTTATTCTCATGACGATATTAGAAACTCTATAGAGTTAAGATTTTTGCTGTGTTGACCGATATTAACCGATGCGAAATAGTTAATGAGAATAATTAAAACGTCTCATTAAGATTATCGTTTCGATAGAATTAACATTCTTAAACAGAGTGTCAAATTTTTCAGTTTATTCCGGCATTTCAGGTGTTTTGACCTATTGTGCTAAATTGCAGATGAAAGTTGTCGGGTTATATAATAAAGTTTCGGCCTCCCAAAACGTTGAGATGCAGAAGTGTATGAAATACTCATTAGATATCCTGGACTGGCAGGCCGTTGCGCCCGGTCTACGCTCTAAACAGCAGTGGAATCAATGGGCTTCGCACGAATCTGCACCAGGTTTTGCGCAAGCGTTAGAGAAAAGTCCGCTGATCCCGATGATGTCGGAACGGCGGATGAGTCCACCGAGCCGGGCTGCCGTCGAGGCGGGGTTAACGCTGCTTGAAACTCATCAGGTGGATGCTGCCATTTTTACCAGCCAGCACGGTGAGCTGGAGAAGACCTTCAAAATCCTGCAAACCTTGTCACAAGAGGGAGAGGTATCGCCAACCGATTTCTCCACCTCGGTACACAATACGGCAGCAGGCTGGCTGACCATCATTAGCAAGAACGCACTGCCAATCACCTCTTTGGCTGCCGGGACGGACAGTTTCCAGCAGGGGATGTTAGAAGCGCAGGCCATGCTTTTGACCGGAATGCAGCGCGTCCTGCTTATCGATTTCGACGGTCTGGTTCCCGCACTTTACTCACCGCCAAGCGCAGCACCTTTCTATCCCTGCGCCGTGGCGCTATTGCTGGCGAAAGGGGATTCTCTCAGCTGTCAGCAACAACTTGGTGAGCCTTCGCATGAAGCGCTGCCGCAAAGCTTGCAGTTCTTACGCCATTGGCTTAGAGAGCAGAACGATTTCTCCGTCAGCGCGGGAGCGCATCAGTGGAACTGGAGACGCCGCCCGTGAGCGTGCATGAGCAGAAATCCCACTGGTTGAACCGTTTTTGGCGCTGGATCGCCACCGGCTTCTTTTTTGCTATTTTCGGAATCGGCGGATTAGTCCTTTCCCTAATCTGGTTTAGTCTATTACGGCTATTTATTCGCCAGCCCGAAAAACTGCATCGGCTGACGTTGCAGAGTATTCGCTACAGCTTCCGTTTCTTTTTGGGCGCGCTGCGTAGCGTGGGCGTTTTAGATTATCGGTTTGTCGGCATTGAGAAGTTCGAACAGGACGCCGGATGCTTAGTGGTTGCCAATCATCCCAGCCTGTTGGATTACGTGTTCCTAGCCTCACGTATGCCGCGCTGTGATTGCATCGTGAAGCAGGCCTTGCTGAGTAACCCTTTTGTTCGCGGTGTGATCCGTGCCGCTGGGTACTTGGTTAATGCCGGTTCGGAAGAGTTGATGCTGGCTTGTGAAGCGCGGCTGAAGATGGGCGGTACGCTGTTGGTGTTCCCCGAGGGGACGCGTTCAGTGGTCGGGCAGCCGATGACCTTGCAACGCGGTGCGGCCAATATCGCGCTGCGGGCGCACTGTGATATCAGGGTGGTGCGTATCTCCTGCACCCCGCCAATGCTGACCAAGCAGGGCAAATGGTATAACATTCCGCCGACTAAACCGCAGTTCATTATTTCTGTAGAAAACAAGTTCAGTGCCGATAAGTTCATTGATGAGCACGACCTTTCTCCTGCTCTGGCAGCGAGACGTTTGACACACCACCTGCGGTCAGAGTTGACGCGGTAGCAATTAAAATAACGAGAAATAAGTCATGGCTCCTTTAAGTAATGAAATCAAACTCCTCATCATCGAGACGCTGAATCTCGATGGAATGACGCCAGGGGAGATAGACACCACTGCGCCGTTGTTTGGCGATGGTTTAGGACTGGACTCCATTGATGCTTTAGAACTTGGGTTAGCTTTAAAGAACAAATATGGATTGGTTCTGTCTGCCGAAAGTCAGGAAATGCGTGCGCATTTTTATTCGGTAGAGACCCTCGCTAAATTTATATCTGAACAGCGTGGTTGAGAGAGACGTATGCAGAAGCAAGATATTTATCAAGAGATTAGAGTACTGCTGGTGAAACTGTTCGAGCTTGATGAAGAAGATATCAAGCCAGAATCAAGACTGTATGAAGATCTGGAATTGGACAGCATCGACGCGGTCGATCTCATCGTACATTTGCAGAAAACCACCGGACGCAAAATCAAACCTGAGATGTTTAAGTCGGTGCGCACCGTGCAGGATGTGGTTGACGCCATAGGTCAACTGCTCGAATCAGAACCTCAGTAAGAGAGTGTCGCGACTGATTCGGGTCAGCCAGTGGCTAATGCCGCTGGTGATTTTGGCTTACCCCTTTGCCGTGTGGCTGGGGATAAAGCACGCCGGTATTGCTGTTCTGGCGCCTATTTTGACGCTGGTTTTTATTCTGCGATTGATCACCTTTCGCGGGAAATTAAGCCAGCTCGCATTTTTGGGAAAAGCGATTGCGGCGGTGGGCATTCTGCTGGCCCTCGCCAGCTGGATACTGAATAAGAGCCAAATGCTGCTCTACTATCCGGTCGCGGTGAATGCATTACTGTTTATATTGTTTTTCTCCTCTCTGTTTTATACGCCAACAATTATCGAACGGCTTGCGCGGTTGAGTGAGCCGGAATTATCGCCAGCGGGCATCGCTTACACGCGAAAAGTCACCAAGGCGTGGTGTGCGTTTTTTATTTTTAACGGTGCAATTGCGCTTTATACCTGCTTGCGCGGGGATTTGGCATTGTGGACGTTTTACAACGGCGGATTAAGTTATCTGCTGATTGGCTTATTGATGAGTGTTGAATGGATAGTCAGAAAAAGGGTACGGCGCGTCTAACTTTGCCTATGTCGGGCTGGCTTGCTGCTGAGCGTTCGGGCGAGCAGTTGGTCGCCTTCTCTAAAGACCGGCAGTGGCGAGTAAAGGATTTACGCCTTGATGTACTTCATCTCGTCAATAAAATCAGCACCACGACTGCGCCAAGATGGGCGCTGTGCTTTGATAGCCCTTACGCCTTTGTTGCCAGTTTGCTGGCGGTGCTCTACTGCGGGCGAACGCCGATATTACCCGGACATTGCCGTCAAGCTGTGTTGCGCGAAATGCAGCCAGATTTCGACGCGCTGCTCACTGACCAGCCGCTCGAGCTGAATTGCCCGACGCTGCACTTTCCTTTTGAGTCTCAACCGCCGCTTGCGCCTGAACAGCTCACTCTGCCGCCTTGGCAGGATGATTTGTCGCTGGTGCTGTTCACCTCCGGCTCCACGGGCGCGCCGCAAAAAGTGGTGAAGCCCGTCGCCAGCCTCGAGCGTGAAAGCCAATGGCTGGCCGAGTGCTGGCAAGCGTTGCCTACGAATGCTCGACTGGCCGCCACGGTAGCGCATCACCATATGTACGGGCTGACATTCAGCCTTGTGCTGCCTCTGTCGCTCGGTTTGCCGATTTACGCCAGCCGAATTGAGTACCATGAGCAGCTGATTGAATTAGCCGGTGGCGGCCCTTTGCTGCTGATTGCCAGTCCTGCGTTTCTGCAAAGGCTAGACCCGGCGCTGCCTGCCGCCTGCTGCGAGCTGGTATTTTCAGCCGGTGGTCCACTGAGCTATGAAGCTGCCCAGAGAGCTCAGAGCCAATGCGGCGTCTTGCCGACCGAGATTTACGGCACCACGGAAACCGGCATTCTGGCCCATCGCCAGCAACTGGCGCAGAATTCGCCGTGGGAACTTTTCGGCGGGATCACCTTGCTGGGCCAAGATGATGTCGGCCAGCGGGCATTATCGGAATTGATCCCGCAGCCTGACGGGGTATTGCTGAGCGATACTATTAGGCTGCTGGAGGATCCGCGCCAGTTTCACCTTGGCGATCGTCAGGATCGGGTGGTTAAGATTGCCGAGCAGCGCATTTCACTGACTGAGGTCGAACTGCGTTTGCGTGGGATAGAGTGGCTGTCCGATGCCAGCGTGCTGCTGTTGCATAAGCGCGGCCGGGATCACGTCGCGGCGCTGATTGTGCTGAGTTCAGCCGGGCAGCAGCAGCTAGGCCACTTGGGGCAGGCCGCTTTTCAGGCCGCGCTGCATCAACAGCTGCGCCTTTGGCTCTCTCCCGTCGCCATTCCGCGTCTTTGGCGAATCGCGCCCGAGATCCCCGTCAACGCGCAGGGGAAACGGGCCTATGCGGAAATACAGGAAATGTTCTTATGATGATGCCAGAGGTGCTTCACTCGCAACGCGACGCTCATGTCCTGACCTTGACTCTGCGCCTTCAGCCGGAGCTGTTTTGGTTCGAGGGCCATTTCCCCGAGCTGTTAATTCTGCCCGGCGTGGCGCAGCTAAACTGGGTGATGGCCTTTGCCAGCCGTGATTCCCCGCAGATGGGAACGTTTGGCGGCATGGACGTACTTAAATTCCAGAAACCGCTATTTCCTAACGAACAGGTCGAGTTGCGCATTGAATGGTTGAAAGAGAAGCAGCGTCTGGTGTTCAGCTATCAGGCTGCCCAGCAGGTGGCGAGCAGCGGGAAAGTGATTTTATGTCCTTAACCGCGGCCGGGTTCAGGCCCTGCATCATTATTCCCTGCTACAACCACGGCCCGATGATGGCTGGCGTGCTGGCGCGTCTGGAGAAATTCGGCCTGCCGTGCATTGTAATTGATGACGGCAGCGAGCCCGCCACGGCGCTGGAGTTACAGCGTTTAGCTGCCGAATTGCCGCAGATTTCGCTAACCCGCTTGGCCGAAAATCAGGGCAAGGGGGCGGCGGTAGTCGCGGCGTTAAAACAGGCTGCGGCCATGAATTACACTCACGCGGTGCAGGTTGATGCCGACGGGCAGCACCAGTTAGACGATGTCCCAGCAATGCTCGTCGAGGCGCAGAAGTACCCGGATACGCTGATCTCCGGTCAGCCAATCTATGATGAATCAGTGCCGAAAGCCCGGCTGTATGGGCGCTATGTCACCCACGTCTGGGTATGGATTGAAACCCTGTCGCTGTCGCTGAGAGACAGCATGTGCGGCTTTCGCGTTTACCCGCTGGCCCCTTGTCTCGAGCTAATGCAGTGCCATCGACTGGGGGAGCGAATGGATTTCGACACCGAAATCATGGTTCGTCTCTATTGGCAGGGGACGCGCAGCCGTTTCTTTCCGACCCGCGTGACTTACCCGCAGGACGGCCTTTCGCACTTCGACGCCCTGAAAGACAATCTGCGCATTTCGTGGATGCACACCCGGCTGTTCTTCGGCATGCTGCCGCGCATCCCCCGGCTGCTGCGAATGCGCCGGAAAGTGACTGCTAACTCACACTGGTCGCAAACTCCCGAGCGCCAAGGGCTGTGGGGCATCCGATTGATGCTCAAAGTTTATCAACTGCTGGGTCGCCGAGCCTTTGAGCTGCTGCTCTATCCGGTCATTGGCTACTTCTGGTTGACCGGGCGCACTCAGCGTCAGGCTTCGCAACACTATTTACGTCGGGTGGCAGACTATGCCGAGCAGCATCAGCACCACTTGCCTTATCAACTGAGCAGTTTCCGCCATTTTCTGCGTTTCGGCGACGCCATGCTCAACAAGCTTGCCAGCTGGCGCGGCGATACCGTGCTCGGCCGCAACGCCGTCATGGTTAACCGTGAACTGTGCGAAGCGCAGATAGCCTCCGGGCGCGGGACGCTGATCCTTGCTTCCCATCTTGGCGATATTGAATCCTGCCGCGCGCTGGGCGAGTTGAATCACAATGTGAAGGTCAACGCGCTGGTGTTTACCCAGCATGCCGAGCGCTTCAATCAGATCATGAAAGAGGTCAATCCGCAGGCCAATATCAACCTGATTCAAGTCTCGACCTTAGGCCCTGATACCGCCGTGATGCTGAAAAGCAAGCTGGAAGCGGGGGAGTGGGTGGCTATCGTCGGAGACCGAACTTCCGCCGGGCAGCATGCTCGCGGCGAAGCCCCTCGGGTGGTGCGCAGCCGTTTTCTTGGCGAGCTCGCTACCTTCCCGCAGGGGCCGTTTATTCTGGCTTCTGCCCTGAAAGTGCCGGTATTTCTGATGTTCGGCCTTAAACAGAACCAGCAGCTTCACATCTATTTTGAAGCCTTTGCCGACCCTCTGCTGCTGCCGCGCAGCCAGCGCCAGCAGAGCCTTCAGGCGGCGGTCGATCACTACGCGCAGCGGCTGGAGCACTACTGTCTGCTGGCGCCGCACGACTGGTTTAACTTTTTTGATTTTTGGCAGCCGCCATTGGTGGATGCAGCACAACGGGACCCAGACTGATATGCCTTCGAAACTCGATCCGCGCTTTGACGCCCCGCGTTTTAGCACCCGCGTAGAGATAACCATTCCTTTCCATGATGCTGATGCGATGGGCGTGGTGTGGCACGGTAACTACTTCCGCTATCTCGAAATCGCCCGTGAGCAGCTGCTCAAACAGTTTGATTACGGCTATCGGCAGATGCAGGCCTCGGGCTATGTGTGGCCGATTGTCGACACCCGCGTGAAGTACATCGCGCCGCTGCTGTTTGAGCAGCAGATTGAGGTCCACGCGCAGTTGGAAGAGATTGAAAACCGCCTGCGCATTGGCTACCAGATTTTCGACTGCGCCACCGGCAAACGCACCACCACCGGCTACACCATTCAGGTGGCGGTGGATGCCGAAAGCAAAGAGATGTGCTTTGTCTCGCCACAGGTTCTGTTCGATAAAACGGGGATCGCGCTGTGAAAACCTTACTGCTTTTTTGCCTGAGTTTGTTCAGTCTGGCTTGCCACGCCGTGACCTTGGAAGAGTTGCAGCAGCGTTTTAGCCAGCAGCCGGTGCTGCGCGCCCAGTTCGAGCAGCAGCGCAGCATCAGCGGCATGAGTCAGCCGTTGAAATCCAGCGGCAACTTACTGATTGCACAGAAAAATGGCCTGTGGTGGCAGCAGGAGAAGCCATTCAGCCTGACGCTACTGCTAACCGAAAACCGCATGGTCCAGACCATGCAGGGCCAGCCGCCGCAGGTGGTGACGGCGGACAACAACCCGCAGATGTTCCAGTTTAACTCGCTGCTGACCGCGCTGTTCCACGCCGATCGGCAGGCTTTGCAGCAGAACTTTAAGCTCGATTTTAGCGATAAAGGGCAGGGGGCTTGGCAGTTGACCCTGACGCCGACCACCACGCCGCTCAATCGGCTGTTCCGCAACCTTCATCTCGAGGGCAGCGCCTTTCTGGATAATATAGAAATCAATGACATGCAGGGCGATGTTACCCGCATCCACTTCTTCAATCAGCAAACGCAACCGGCGACGCTGACCCCGGCGGAGCAGGCTCACTTTGGCGCCTAATCTTCACCGCAGGCTGGCGCAGGGCTGGCTGCTCATTTGCCTGCTGCTGGTGGCCGCGCTGGTGGTTATCCTGCCGCGCAGCCAGATTAACAGCAGCGTGCTGGCACTGTTGCCCAAGCAGCAGCTGGCGGGCGTGCCGGATGAACTGTCGCGCGGCTTTAGCCAGCGGCTGGACAGGCAGCTGGTGTGGCTGGTTAGCCCGCCGCAAACGGCTGGAACCGCGCCGTTGGATGACTGGCTGGCGCGCCTGCGCCAACTGCCCGCGCTGGGTGAGGTGCAGGGGCCGATGAGTGCCGAGCAGCAGCAAGCCTGGGGCGCGTTTTTCTACGCCCATCGCAACGCCATGCTGGACGACGCCACGCGCCAGCGGCTGACCTCAGGCGCGCAGGCCCAGAGCCAGTGGATTTTGGGGCAGGTCTATTCCGCTTTTGCCGGAGTCAGTGGCAAAGAGCTGAATCACGACCCGCTGCTGTTGGTGCGCGCTTCGCAAATGGCGCAGCAGCAGAACAGCGCGGGCATGAGCCTCGACGACGGCTGGCTGGTGGCGACCGACAAGCAGGGCCGCCGCTGGTATCTGTTGCACGGCGAGCTGAAAGCTTCTTCCTACGACATTACCAGCGGCAGGCAGGTGGTCGCCGCGCTGGAGGCGCAAAAGCAGGCATTCGAGCAGCAGTGGCCGGGTGCCAAAGTGCTGGAGCGCGGCACGGTTTTCTATAGCGATTACGCCAGCCATCAGGCCGAGCGGGATATTTCCACCATTGGGCTGGCCTCGGTGATTGGCGTCTTCGCGCTGATCTTGCTGATGTTCCGTTCGATCCTGCCCATGCTGCTCAGCCTGCTGTCGATCACCATTGGCGCGCTGAGCGGCACTGTTATCACCCTGTGGGTATTCGGCGAAATCCATATTATGACGCTGGTGCTGAGCGCCAGCATTGTCGGCATCTCAGCCGACTACACGCTCTACTTCCTCACTGAGCGGCGAGTCCACGGCGCTGAAAACTCGCCGCTGGAGAGCCTGAAAAAGCTCTTTCCGGCGCTCTCTGTCGCCTTGCTCACCACGGTGGCAGCCTATCTGATGCTGCTGATCGCGCCATTCCCCGGTTTGCAGCAGTTAGCGGTGTTTGCCGCCGCTGGCCTGAGCGCCGCCTGCATTACCGTTATGTGCTGGTACCCTTATTTGTCGCGCAATCTGCCGGTCGGCACCACGCCGGGGCTGGTGTTGATCCTGCGCTGGCTGCACGCGTGGCGCAGCCGTAAAGCCATGCGCATTGGGCTGCCGCTGCTGTGCGCCGCGCTGGCGCTGGGCGGGTTGGCGCGTCTGCATATCAATGATGACATTGCCGACCTGCAAGCTCTGCCCGCTGACCTGCAACAGCAGGAGCAGCAAATGGCGGCGCTGACCGGGCAGACTAATGACCAGAAATGGCTGGTGGTTTATGGCGAAAACGCCGAGCAGGCTTTGCAGCGGCTGGAGAAGCTGCGCCCGGCGTTGGCAAAAGCCAAGGCGCAGGGCTGGATCGAGGGCTATCGCGCCATTGGCCTGCCTTCACTGCATCAGCAACAGCTAGATGTCGATCTCCTGCGCCGTCAGGCTCCGCAGGTCATTGCCCAGCTGCAGCAGGCGGGGATCGCCTTACCGGCGGCGGATCTCAGCGATCAGTTTGTGACTCCGCAGGCTTGGCTGGATAGCGTGGTCAGCCAAGGCTGGCGGCTGTTGTGGCTGTCACTGCCCGACGGGCGCAGCGCCACGCTGGTGCCGGTCAGCGGCGTGCATAACGGCTCGGCCATGGCTCAGCTGGCGAAAGAGTTTGCTGGTACCGGCTGGGTAGATCGCAAAACCGAGTTCAGCCAGCTGTTCTCCGAATATCGCGTTTATCTCTCCTACCTGTTGGGGCTGGCGGTGCTGCTGATTGCGGCCATCTACTTGTGGCGCTATCGCCTGCCGCACGGGCTGGTCTGTCTGGTGCCGACCCTGCTGTCGCTGGCGATGGGCCTCGCGGCGCTGGGCTACAGCGGCCATAACCTAAACCTGTTCTCACTGCTGGCCTTGGTGCTGGTGCTCGGCATTGGCATCAACTACACGCTGTTCTTTACCAACCCGCGCGGCACGCCGACCACCTCAATGTTCGCCATCTTTATGGCGGTGGTCACCACGCTGCTGACGTTCGGCATGCTGGTGTTCAGCTCAACACAGGCCATCAGCAGCTTCGGCATTGTACTGAGTTGCGGCATTTTGACTGCGTTCCTGCTGTCGCCGCTCACCCTGCCGGTCAAAAAAAGAGGAAGAAAAAAATGAGCCGAGTGCTAATGGCTTTGATGGTGCTGATGCTCAGTGCCTGCGCCTCGCAGCCCAAACCGGATGAAACCGCACAGGCGTGGCTGAAGCCCGGCGTGCGGGTGGCGTTGCCGACGCCCGAGTTTGCCAAGCCCTTCAATCAACAGCAGTTATTGACCGCCACGGTCGACGGCAAGCAGCAATCTTTGCTGGTGCTGGTGAGTGCCGACGGCAAGTCGCTGCAAATTGCCGGGCTTTCTCCTTTGGGCATCCGCCTATTTAAGGCCACTTATGACACGCAGGGGATCCACACCGAACAGGCAATTAAAATCGCCCAACTCCCTCCAGCCAATCAGGTTCTGGCCGATATCATGTTCTGCTACTGGCCGGTGAGCCGCTGGCAGCCGCTGCTACCGGCGGGGTGGACGCTGAAGGATCAGGGCGCGCGGCGGGTTTTGGCCGACAATCAGGGCAGAGAGGTAACCCGGATCGACTATTTGCAGCGCGGCGCAGAGCGCCAGCCGGTGTCCATCACCCAGCGCGCTTTCCATTACCAGATAACCATTCAGAATGTGGATAACTAACATGATTTACTTTTCTGCCGTCGGAATGGTCAATGCGCTGGGTAACACATTGCCGGAGATTGCCGATAACCTCGCCCACGGCCGCGCGCCGGGCATGCTGCCGGACAGCCAGCAGCTGGCCAGCAAACGGCAGATTTGGCTGGGGCAGGTCACCGCCGACTTGCCGCCAGTGCCGGATCAATGGGTTGCACACCGCAGCCGCAACAATCAGCTGCTGCTGGCCGCGCTGGCGCAGATTGAGCAGCCGGTTCGTCAGGCGATTGCCAAGTACGGTCATCAGCGCATTGCGGTGATCATGGGCACCAGCACCTCGGGCATTGCCGAAGGAGAAATGGCGGTCAGCCACCATCAACAGACAGGCGAACTGCCTGCGGATTATCACTACCAGCAGCAGGAGTTGGGCGACCCGGCGCAGTTTTTGGCGAAGTATTTGCAGGCGGAAGGCCCGGCTTACACGCTGTCGACGGCCTGCTCCTCCAGCGCGCGGGCGATAATCAGCGGCCAGCGGCTGATTGCCGCAGGTCTGGCCGATGTCGCGCTGGTGGGCGGCGCAGACAGCCTGTGCCGCATGCCGATTAACGGCTTTAACAGCCTTGAGTCCTTGTCCCACGGCCGCTGTACGCCCTTTGCCGAAGGGCGTGACGGTATCAATATTGGCGAGGCGGCGGCGCTTATCCTGCTGACCCGCGAACCGGCGGATATTGCTTTGCTGGGCTTCGGGGAGTCTTCCGACGCATGGCACATGTCCGCGCCACACCCCGAGGGTGAGGGCGCCGAGCGGGCGATGCGCATGGCGTTGCAGCAGGCCGGAATGACGCCGGACGACGTGGGGTACATCAATTTGCACGGCACGGCGACGCCGCTCAACGATCAGGCCGAAGCCGCCGTGACCCATCGCCTGTTTGGCGACCGCGTGCCTTGCAGCTCCAGCAAGCATCTGACCGGGCACACATTGGGGGCCGCCGGGGCGACCGAGGCCGCGCTGAGCTGGCTGATCCTCCATCAAGATTTACCTTTGCCGATGCAGGATTTCTCGGTGGCGGCGCGTGATGCTTCTCTGCCGGAAATTGCCTTAGTGACCGAGCCACAGCGCCCGGCGCGCCCGGTTATTCTGTCCAACTCGTTTGCCTTTGGTGGCAACAATGCCTGCATTCTGATTGGGAGAGCGCCATGAGCCGCCACTACTTGCCCGCCAAAGATTATCTGCCCCACGCCGCGCCAATGGTGCTGATTGAAGAAGTGATCGACGTCGGGGAGAAGAGCGCGCATTGTCGCGTTAAGGTGACGAAAACTGGCGTTCTCGCACCCTTTTTGACCCCAAACGGGGCTTTGCCCGCGTGGTTTGCCATTGAGCTGATGGCACAGACGGTGGGCGTGTGGAGCGGCTGGCACGGCAAGCAGCAGGGCGGCGAGCCGCAGCTTGGCATGTTGCTTGGCGGGCGCGGGTTGAAGTGCGCGGTAGCGGAGTTCGCTGCCGACAGTCTGTTAGATATTCGAGTAGAAATGATGTTGCGAGATGAAAAGCTCGCCAATTTTGAATGCGCCATTACGCTGGCCGACAGTGAAGATGGACAACACCAAGAGATCGCCCACGCGAGGCTGAACACCTATCAGCCCGATGCGGATGAAATAATAAAATTAAGTCAGGGGATGCAGCAATGAGTCGTTCAGTATTGATTACTGGGTCGAGCAAGGGGATTGGCAAAGCGATTGCTGGCCAGTTGGCGCGCGACGGTTTTCTGGTGGTGATCCACTACCATCGCGATCGCGTCGGGGCAGAGGAGACGCTGCAAGAGGTGCTGGCGGCGGGCGGCGCAGGGCGAATTGTCAGCTTTGACGTCGGCAACCGACAGCAGTGTCGGGAAGTGATTGAAGCCGATATCGCCGCCCACGGCGCTTACTACGGCGTGGTCAACAACGCGGGGATCACCCGTGACGGCGCTTTCCCCGCCCTGACCGACGAAGATTGGGACGGCGTGATCCATACCAATCTCGACAGCTTCTACAATGTGCTGCATCCGTGCGTGATGCCAATGATTGGCCTGCGACAGGGTGGGCGGATTATTGCGCTCTCCTCGGTTTCTGGGGTGATTGGCAACCGTGGGCAGGTGAACTACAGCGCCGCCAAGGCGGGTATTATCGGCGCGTGCAAGGCGCTCTCCCTCGAGCTGGCCAAACGCAAAATCACCGTCAACTGCATTGCGCCGGGCCTGATCGACACCGGTATTGTCGACATGGAACCCGCCGCGCTGGACGTGGCAATGAGCATGATCCCACTCAAACGCATGGGCCGCGCCGAGGAAGTCGCCGGGCTTGCCAGCTATTTGATGTCGGACATCGCGGCCTACGTGACCCGCCAAGTGATTTCCATTAATGGAGGCATGGCATGAGTCATCGCGTCGTGGTAACCGGCATGCAGGGCGTGACCGCCTTTGGTAATGACTGGAGCGCGGTTTCCGCCCGTTTGCAGCAAGGGCAAAACGCCGTGCGCCATATGGATGAATGGCTGGAGTATCAGGGGCTGAATACTCATCTTGGCGCGCCAATCGATGACTTTGTTCTGCCCGCGCACTACACCCGTAAACGCATTCGCTCGATGGGGCGCGTGTCGCTGCTTTCTACTCGCGCCACTGAACTGGCGCTGGAGCAGGCCGGGCTGCTGGATAACCCGGTGCTGACCAATGGTGACACCGGGATTGCCTATGGCTCCTCAACGGGCAGCACCAAGCCGGTGAGCGAGTTCGCCACTATGCTGACCGAAAAACACACCAATAACATCACCGGCACCACCTATGTGCAGATGATGCCGCACACCACGGCGGTGAATACCGGGCTGTTCTTCGGCCTGCGCGGGCGGGTTATCCCGACGTCCAGCGCCTGTACTTCGGGCAGTCAGGCCATTGGCTATGCCTTTGAAGCTATCAAGCACGGCTACCAGAAAGTGATGGTGGCGGGCGGCGCGGAGGAGCTTTGCCCGTCGGAGGCGGCGGTGTTCGACACGCTGTTTGCGACCAGCCAGCAAAATGACGCGCCGCAGCTCTCCCCGCGCCCGTTCGACAAAGCGCGCGACGGGCTGGTGATTGGCGAAGGGGCGGGCACGCTAATTCTGGAATCGCTGGATCACGCGCTGGCCCGTGGCGCGACTATCTATGCCGAAATCATCGGCTTTGCCACTAACTGCGACGCGTCGCACATCACGCAGCCGCAAAAAGAAACCATGCAGATTTGTATGCAACAGGCCTTGCAGCAGGCCGGGCTGGCGGCGTCGGACATTGGCTATATCAGCGCCCACGGCACGGCCACCGAGCGCGGCGATATTGCTGAGAGTCTGGCTACGGCGGCTATCTTCGGCAATAAGACGCCGATCTCCTCGCTTAAAAGCTACTTCGGCCACACGCTGGGGGCCTGCGGCGCGCTGGAGGCGTGGATGTCGCTGGAGATGATGCGCGAAGACCGCTTTGTGCCGACCATCAACCTGACCCATCCCGACCCCGAGTGCGGCGATTTGGATCACATCATGGGTGAGTCGCGATATATCCAGACCGAGTTTATTCAGTCGAATAACTTCGCCTTTGGGGGCATTAACACCTCGCTGATTTTCAAACGCTGGCCTTAATCATGAGCCGCTGCCTGATTGCCACGGGTTCTGTTAGCAGCCGGTTTGCGCCGGATTTGCTGCCGCAGTCCGTATGGCAACAGGCCGCCGCGATGGGTGAAAGGCGTCGTGAGTCGTTTCTGGGCGGGCGCGCGCTGCTGGCAAGGCTGATGCGCGACCACTTTGGCTGCGCTCAACTGCCGGACATCCAGCCCAGCGCCACTGGTAAACCGGCCTTTTACGACCCCACGCTGCCACACTTCTCCCTGAGCCATAGCCATCAGCAGCTGCTGGTGGCGGTGTGCCCATCTGGCGAAGTGGGATGTGATATTGAGAGGCTACGCCCGCGCGCCTCAATGCCAGAGCTGGCGCGCGAGGTTTTCAGCAACTTGGAAAATCAGTGGCTGCTAGAGCAGGGCGAACAGCTGGCGGAAGCCTTCTGGCAGCTTTGGACCTTACGCGAAGCCTGTCTCAAGCAGCAGGGCGGCAGCGTATGGCAGATGGCGTCGGTGACAATCGACCCATTGCGGCATCAGTTTTCCGCGCCTGTGGTCGTTGGGCAATTGGTGAGTTGGATGACGGCGGAAGCTGCCATAGCGCTGGCCTTGCCGACAACCGTTAAGCAGGTTGACGCTTTTACTGCCGACCAATCGGGCCAGCTTGCCCCTTCTTCCCCCGCATGGCTGCCTTTCTCCCGCGCCGATTGATGCTTTAAAATCAAAAGTGTTCTGACCAAGCTGTCGTTTTTATCCATGAAATGGAAGTTCATACTCTCCCTCATACGATTTACCGGCTCGCCGGACTTACCTTAAATTCAAAAAGATAGAGAGAAAAATATGAGCATCCCTGCATTTGGTCTTGGCACATTCCGTCTGAAAGACGAAGTGGTGAAAGCGTCCGTTTCTACCGCCTTGGAACTGGGCTACCGCGCGATTGATACTGCGCAGATCTACGGCAACGAAGCCGCCGTGGGTGAAGCGATTTCCGACAGCGGCGTGGCGCGTAAAGACCTGTACATCACCACCAAGATTTGGGTTGAGAATCTGGGCGCGGAGCAAGTGATCTCCAGCCTGAAAGAGAGCCTGACCAAGCTGAAAACTGACTATGTTGACCTGACGCTGATCCACTGGCCGTCTCCGGGCAACGCGGTGAGCGTGGCGGAAACCATGCACGCGCTGGTTGAAGCGAAAAAACTGGGCCTGACCCGTGAAATTGGTATTTCCAACTTCACCGTGGCGCTGATGCAAGAAGCCATTGACGCCGTGGGCGCAGAAGCTATCGCGACCAACCAAATCGAACTGTCGCCGTTCTTGCAGAACCAGACCGTGGTCGATTTTGCCCGTAAAAACGGCATCGCCATCACCTCTTACATGACGCTGGCTTATGGCGACGCGCTGAAAGACGAAACCATTATCGCTGTAGCGGCGCGTCATGACGCGACTCCGGCGCAAGTGGTGCTGGCATGGGCGCTGCAACTGGGTTACGCGGTCATTCCTTCTTCTACCAAGCGTGAAAACTTGGCGAGCAACCTGCTGGCGCAACAGCTGAAGCTGACTGATGCCGATATGGCTGACATCGCCAAGCTGGAACGCAATGGCCGTCTGGTTAGCCCAGAAGGTCTGGCGCCTGAGTGGGATTAATCCCTCAATACGGTTTTAGTGTCTGGGAAACCCATGCTTCGGCATGGGTTTTTCCGTTTTAGGCGGGGGAGGCGGGGTTGAGCTTCTCGCTGAGAAAATCGATAAAGCAGCGAATGCGAGTGCTGACCGTCTGGTCGCTGTAATAGACCGCGTGCAGCGGCATCGAGATCCGCATGGTGTCGGGGACCAGCAGTTCCACTAAATCTCCGCGTTTCACATCCGGCTGGGTCATAAAGTCTGACAGACAGGCAATGCCGTTGCCCATCAGACAGAGCTGGCGCAGCGTCTCACCACTGCCCGAGCTAATAAACGGCGTGATGGTCAACTGCTGGCCGTCGGCGCACAGCAATGGCCACTTATTCAGCGCCAACACTTCGTTAAAGCCCAGACAGCGATGCTTCTTCAAGTCATCGGCGGTTTTCGGCACGCCCCATTTCTCCAGATAAGCTGGCGAGGCCAGCACGCTGCGATAGCTCATCATCAGCTTGCGGGCGCGCAGGCTTGAGTCTTCCAACTCACCCACGCGAATGGCGACATCCACCTTTTGGTCAATCAGATTGATATTGCTCTCGGAGGAGAACAGCGCCAGCGACATCTTGGGGAAGCGTTCGGTGAATTCAGCCACCAGAGGCGAAATCACGTGGAGGATAACCGGCGTGGCGGCGTCGACGCGCAGCAGCCCCTGTGGGTCATCGCGATGCTCGAGCAGGTCGTCCTCGGCGGCGGCCATCTCCTGCAAAATCTTCTGCACGCGGACAAAATAGCGCTCGCCTTCGTGGGTCAGGCTTATCTGGCGCGTGGTGCGGTTGAGCAGGGTGATGCCCAGCTTTTGCTCGAGGCGTTTCAGGGTGCGGCTGACCACCGAGTTGTCTTGCTCGAGCTGTTCAGCGGCGCGGCTAAAACTGCCCATTTCAACCACGGTGACAAAGGTCATTAACTCTTCCGAACTGGCTTTCATTGATGTCACTCCAGCAGAAATCATTTGATACTTTGGTTATTTCTGTCATTTAAGCACAAGCAGATAATAGCCGCCATCAAATCGATATTCATTGTGGAGTAAGGTTATGCCTCTTGCATTGTTAGCGCTGACCATCAGCGCATTCGCCATAGGAACCACCGAGTTCGTGATTGTTGGCCTGATCCCAACCATCGCCGATCAACTGGGTGTTTCAGTACCATCAGCTGGTCTGCTGGTGTCTATTTATGCCGTGGGTGTGGCCGTTGGCGCACCTGTTCTGACCGCGCTGACAGGCCGTGTGCCGCGTAAAGCGCTGCTGATTGGCCTGATGGTGTTCTTCACCATCGGCAACCTGCTGGCGTGGCAGTCGCCGAACTACAGCACGCTGGTGGTTGCGCGCCTGCTGACCGGGCTGGCGCACGGCGTGTTCTTCTCGATTGGCTCGACTATCGCCACCAGTCTGGTGTCGAAAGAGAAAGCGGCGTCGGCTATCGCGCTGATGTTTGGCGGGCTGACCGTGGCGCTGGTGACCGGCGTGCCATTGGGGACCTTTATCGGGCAGCATTTCGGCTGGCGCGAAACCTTCCTCGCCGTCACGCTGATTGGGGTGATTGCTATCATTGCCAGCGCGATTCTGGTGCCGAACAACATCAAAAATGGCCCTTCGGCTAAGATTGCCGATCAGCTGAAAGTGTTGATGAACCCACGCCTGTTGCTGATTTACGCGGTCACCGCGCTGGGCTACGGCGGCGTGTTCACCACCTTCACCTTCCTCGCGCCGATGATGCAGCAGCAGGCTGGTTTCTCCGCCAGCATGGTGAGCTGGATCCTGCTGGCCTACGGCGTGTCAGTGGCTATCGGTAACATCTGGGGCGGTAAGTTGGCGGATAAACACGGCGCGGTGAAAGCCCTGAGCATCATCTTCGCGGCGCTGGCTATCATCCTGTTTGTGTTCCAGTTCACCGCCAACTTTGCTATCCCGGCACTGATCACCCTGATGGTGATGGGCATCTTCGCTTTCGGCAACGTGCCTGGTTTGCAGGTGTACGTGGTGCAGAAAGCAGAAGAAGTGACGCCGAACGCGGTCGACGTGGCTTCTGGCCTGAACATCGCCGCCTTCAACGTCGGGATTGCTATTGGTTCGGTGGTCGGCGGGCAGGTAGTGTCGAGCATCGGGCTGGCGCAAACGCCGTGGATTGGCGCGGTTATCGTGCTTGGCGCACTGGCGCTGATTCGCCTGAGTGGCCATTTGGATAAGAAAACCCAGCTGGCAATGGCTTAAGGCTATTCGGCAGTGTAACGCGCGGCTCACCCTCGGGTGGGCCGTTTTGCTTTTCGCTCATTAACTCATTAACAAGAACTCATTAACAAGGCATACCAATAATCCTATGCTACCTTGATAACAGAACGCCGACGGTCAGGCGGGCAGGGTGTATACGATTGTAAACAGATTTGGCCTGAGCACTGACGGGCGTATAGTGAAACGTCCGCTGCCTTCGAGCAGCATGATTTTTGATTGAGTGAATAGGCGATAAGCGTGCCGAAAAGAACATATGCAATGAGGTATGTTGCAGGTCAACCGGTCGAGCAGATCTTTCCAGGTGCCATGGCACATCTCAGTACTGGATTGCCTCCCGGAGCCGCGCTGCCCAATTCCAATACTCTACGCGTTATGGTGTGGAACATTTTCAAGCAACAACGGGCCGACTGGCTCTCGGTGTTGCAAGGTTTTGGCAAAGATGCCCAGCTGGTGTTGCTGCAAGAAGCGCAAACCACCCCTGAGCTGATTCGATTTGCTACCTCTCACTATTTGGCCGCCGATCAGGTTCCGGCCTATATGCTGCCTCAGCACCCCTCTGGCGTGATGACGCTCTCGGCTGCCCATCCGGTCTACTGTTGCCCTCTGCGCGAGCGTGAGCCCCTGCTACGCTTGGCTAAATCCGCCTTGGTGACGGTCTACCCGCTGTTGGATGGCAGACTGCTGATGGTGGTGAACATCCACGCGGTGAATTTCAGCATCGGGGTTGATGTTTACAGCAAGCAGTTGGAGACCATTGGCGAGCAGATTGCGCATCATAAAGGGCCGGTGGTGATGGCGGGGGACTTCAACGCCTGGAGCCGTCAGCGCATTAATGCCTTGTTCGGCTTCGCCAATAACATTCGCCTGCAAGAGGTGAGGTTCCCTTCAGACTTCCGCCGCCGCGCCTTTGGCCGCCCGCTGGATTTCATCTTCTATCGCGATTTGAGCGTCACCAATGCGACGGTGATGGAAACGCAGGCGTCGGACCACAACCCGCTGCTGGTGGAGTTTCTGGCCGATCACAGCGCGGCGAACAAAGCTCTGTAAGCCGACTCGAAATTTGAGCATAAAAAAAAGCACCCCGAGGGGTGCTTTTTTGTGGGTATGACGCTGGGCGTAGCATCAGGTGTCTGGCGTTAACTTATTGCTGACAAACAGAGTCAGCTTATTGCCGGGCTGAAGGTTGTCAGTGCCAGCATTCCAGCGCATCACATCTTTGATGTTCACGCCGTGACGCTTAGCAATGCTCGACAACGAATCGCCTTTGCGAACCTGATACGTAATACTGCCGCCGTTACTGCTACTTGCCGAACTGACGCTGTTATCCGCCACTTGCAGGGTTTGCCCAACTTTTATCGCGCTCGCCGAGCGCAAATTGTTCCAACGCTGTAAATCACGGGTCTTAACGTTCAGTCTTGCTGCAATCCCAGACAAGCTATCGCCGGAGCGAACCTTGTAAGCTTTTGCGCCAGACGGAGCGTTGCTCGCAAGTCTCGTATTCTGCACGGCTGCGATGTCGCCATCGGCCAGAGAATCCTTCAACTGCGCTGCATGAGCCGTCGGTAACACAATGTAGTGCGGGCCGTTAGGCGCGGTAACATTTTGTTTGTAGCCAGTATTGTACGACTTAAGCTTAGTCAGTGACATGCCCGCCATCTCAGCCGCCTGAGTTAACTGCATCTGTTGCCCCACTTCAACACGCGCTAATGCGCGGTCTTGGCTCGGCGTCGGTAAGCTAATTCCGTATTTTTTGCTATGCTTTAAAATATCGCTCAAGGCCAACATTTTCGGCACATAAATCGACGTTTCACGAGGAAGCGCCAGTGACCAGAAATCTGTCGGACGACCTTTAGCTTTATTCGCTTTCACCGCTTGCATGACTCGGCCTTCACCGCTGTTGTACGCCGCGATGGTCAGTAACCAGTCGCCGCCAAACATCTTGTTCAGGTTTTGCATCATATCAAGCGCAGCAGTTGTGGAAGCCACGACATCGCGACGACCGTCATACCACTGGTTTTGTTTCAAACCATAGTTGCGCCCTGTTTGTGGCACGATCTGCCACAGCCCCGCAGCGTTAGCCGCCGAGGTTGCTTTAGGGTCAAAAGCGCTCTCCACTATGGGTAGCAGTACCAGTTCCATCGGCATATTGCGTTTCTTAATCTGCTCGGTGATCCAGTACATGTACGGCTCTGCCCGTAATGTTACATCGTGGAGATAGCTCTTATTTTTTAAGTATTTTACTTTTTGCTCACGGATCCGGGCATTTTCCGGAACCTTCATCTTCAGCTCGTCGCCAATGAAGTTCCACAGATTCTTTTGCGCGATAGAGTCATCATTGTCCAACCATCGCGAAGAGGTTAACCGCCCCCCATCTGTGTACTCTCCTGCTTCACTTTGACTTGCCGAAGACAAACTCTGTGCATGCTGTTCTGGCACCTTCACGTCCTGCCTGGACGCTTGGCAACCCACTAGCAACACCGAGGCGAAGATTATCGCTTTTGCCTTCATGTGTGTGTCAATAGTTGCTTAAAAGACGAGCGATAATACTTTGCTTAGCTCAAAAACACAACCTTTTGCTTCAGAAGCTATCTTTGAGACCCCTTAGATAGGCGAAAACTTGCCAAGAAGGTTTTAAGGGATCGTTAAGGTTTAATTTGTTTTGTAAATCAATATCATCGCATCGTAAAAACAGGTTAATTTTACGTTCCAAACCTAGGGTTGTAGGCAGGGAAGGTTGCCCCTTTTTACGCATTTCCTGCACATTCTGTTCATGAGAATCAATATCAGAATCGTCTGGCAGAATTGACCGGGCAAACTTAAGATTTGAGAGAGTATATTCGTGCGCGGCGCAGACCAAAGTATCGTCAGGAAGCTGAGCTAACTGTTGAAAGGATTGATACATTTGCTCGGGCGTCCCTTCGAACAATCGGCCGCATCCGGCGGAAAACATCGTGTCTCCGCAGAATAGGTAAGGGGCGCTATAGTATGAAATGTGACCTAAAGTGTGGCCGGGCGTAGCAAAGATGTGCCATTTCGCCCCACCAATTTCGACCTCATCGCCGTTTTTAAGAATTTTCTGAGCACCTTTGCCCGCCGTTTCCTCTGGACCGTACACTTTTACAGCAGGGAAATGCGATAAAATCTCATTTACGCCACCCACATGGTCATGATGATGGTGGGTCAGCAGGATGTCCGTGGGGGTTAAATTGCGCGCTTTTAGTACTTCCAGCACCGGAGCGGCTTCACCCGGATCAACAATCAAACAGTGACCGTTCTGGTCATCCAATAACCAAATGTAATTGTCCTGCAAGGCGGGAATACTGATAAGATTCATAGATACCTCTCGTTGGCAAACGCTTGTAAGACGAAAATAAAATATGCTACCAGCCCGCACACGAAAAAAAATCACTGCGCCAGCTTCATGGGATGCCTTCCCCTGCGGTGAGTATTACCGTGCCGCGCTTGAGCGACAACTTCAAGCATGGTGGGGCAAGTTATATGGTTTCCACCTGTTAAAGATTGGCAATTTGAGCGCCGAGCTCGACACCTCCGGCTGCCCCATCTCTCATCAGGTTAATGTCGCTGAGCGGGGAGAAAACCTGCATGTCCAAGGTTCACAGTACCAATTGCCTTTCGCACACAAGTCGGTGGACGCCTGCCTGCTAGCCCATACTTTAGCCTATGCCGAAGACCCTCACCGGACATTGCGCGAGGTTGATCGCGTGCTGATTGACGACGGCTGGCTGGTGTTAAGCAGCTTCAACCCGTTGAGTTTAGTCGGCATCGCCAAGCTGGTGCCTTTGGTGCGTAAACGCCAGCCTTATGTCAGCCAGATGTTTACCCAAACGCGCTTGCTCGACTGGCTGGGCTTACTTAATTATGAAGTGATGATGAAGAGCCGTTTTCAGGTGCTGCCGTGGTGCGCCAAGGGCGGGAAGACGCTGAGTACGCATCTGCCCGCGCTAGGCTGTATGACAGTGATGGTGGCGCGTAAAAGGACGCTGCCGCTGACGCCGAGCGCCAAGAAGGTGCCAGCAAGGCGTCAGGCTATTCCGCAGGCCGTGGGGGCCAGCAGCAAAAGTTATCGCAAGGATCACCAGAGCGAAGATTAGCTCTCTTGTTTGTAGCCGACGTCATCCAGCGTCGGATTGCCCGCCGCGTCGCGCGCCAGCACGTCACAACGTTCATTCTCCGGGTGGCCCGCATGGCCTTTGACCCACATCCAGTTCAGCTTATGGCCCTGAATCGCCGCGTCCAGCCGTTGCCATAAATCGACATTTTTCACCGGCTTTTTGTCGGCGGTTTTCCAGCCGCGCTTCTTCCAGTTGTGGATCCAACTGGTGATGCCCTGACGCACATATTGGCTGTCGGTGCTTAAAGTCACTTCGCAAGGAGAAGTCAGCGCCTCAAGGGCCACAATGGCCGCCATCAGCTCCATGCGATTATTGGTGGTCAGCCTAAAGCCCGCGCTAAACTCTTTTTCGTGTTGCTTGTAGCGCAAGATTGCGCCGAAACCACCGGGGCCGGGATTGCCAAGGCAAGAGCCGTCGGTGAAAATTTCTACCTGTTTGGTCATCTCTGGTAGACTCTTCCGCAGAAAGTAAAAGCCAAGTCTGACATAAACGAGCGCTGCGAGCACTGCAATATGATTTCTTCTCCTACCAGACAGATCGTTCTCGATACCGAAACCACCGGTATGAACAAACTCGGTGTTCACTACGAGGGGCATCGAATCATTGAAATCGGTGCGGTTGAGGTGATTAACCGTCGCCTGACCGGGCGCAATTTCCACGTCTATTTGAAGCCCGATCGTTTGGTCGATCCCGAAGCCTTTGGCGTTCATGGGATCAGTGACGAATTCCTCGCCGATAAACCAACCTTTGCCGACATCGCCGACGACTTCCTCGAGTACATTCGCGGCGGCGAGCTGGTTATCCATAACGCGACGTTCGACATCGGCTTTATGGATTACGAGTTCGGCATGCTGGGTCGTGGTATTGAGAAGACTGAAACCTTCTGCAAAATCACCGATACCCTGCAAATGGCGCGCAAGCTGTTCCCCGGCAAGCGCAACAGCCTTGATGCCCTCAGCGATCGTTACCTGATAGACAACAGCAAACGTACCCTGCACGGCGCGTTGCTTGACTCCGAGATCCTCGCCGAAGTCTATCTGATGATGACCGGCGGTCAGACCATCATGAAATTCACCCACGAAGGCGACCAGAAAACCGGCGCGGACGGGCAGGGGATCCAGCGCATCGCCAGACCGGCCTCGGGTTTGAAAGTGATCCGCGCCAGCGAGCAGGAAATGGCTTGGCACGAAGAGCGTTTAGATCTGGTGGTGAAGAAGGGGGGAAGCTGTCTGTGGCGGCCACAACCGGCGGCGGAAGAGTAAGAAATTGCCTTTAAAATGCTCGTCTTGCAGAAAAACTGCTCAGTTGAGCGAAATTGTCAGGAAAAGCATTGACGCCATGGCGGGCATTCCTTAATATCCGCTCCGTTCTTAACCGAACGGCGCGGAGCGGTAGTTCAGTTGGTTAGAATACCTGCCTGTCACGCAGGGGGTCGCGGGTTCGAGCCCCGTCCGTTCCGCCAACATTCAGAAGCCCTGAGTTAGCAATAACTCAGGGCTTCGTTGTTTCTGCTTTCTGCAAAACAAACTTCCTGTAAAGCATAAAAAAACCGGCGCAAGTCCTCCCTCACGCCGGTTTGTCTTCTTCCTATTGACTGCTTATTTCACTGCGGTTTCTGCCCGCACTTCGCTGACTTTGTGCTGCAAGTCAGGCCACGCGGCCTTTCCGGCATACTCTTGGCGTAAATAATTCAACAAAGTGGCAATCTGCGCATCGCTCAGGTTATGGCGAAACGCGGGCATAAAGCCCAGCTCGGCCTTGGCCGGATGCTGAATACCGTCGAGCACGATGCGAATCGCATTGTCCGGCGAGTCGGTAAACAGATTGGTGTTGAGTGCCAGAGAAGGGCGCACACCGGCCATCTGCGGGCCTTTCTCCTGTGCGTGACAGGCCATGCAGGAGCCAGAGAACAGCCGCGCGCCTTCCGAGGTCAGAGGTTCCACCTTGCTTTCTGCGCGCTGATTCAGCTCGGCGGCGCTGCCCTGCGGCGCGCTGTCACTCTGGAATGACATCAGATAAGTAGCGATAGCCTTCACGTCTTCCGCGGGCAGTTGCGACAAGCCCTCGGTGACCACTGGCCCCATCGGCCCGGCGGCGACCCCGTGGTTGGCCGAATAGCCGGAGCGCATAAAGGTGACGAAATCCTCATGAGTCCACTTCAGCGGCGCGTCGGAGTTCGCCACCAGTGACGGCGCGGTCCATCCTTCGGCCACGCCTCCGGTCAGATGCTCCTTGCCGCCTTTTTCGCCAAACATCAGGTTTCGCGGCGAGTGGCAGGCGCTACAGTGCCCCAGCCCTTCGGTCAGATATTCCCCGCGCTGCCACTCGGCGCTCTTGCTGCTGTCGGTCTTCAGCTCGCCCGGCTTGAGGAACAGCCAGTTCCAGGTCACGATGCCCTGACGAATGTTGAACGGGAAGCTCAGCGCGGTTTCTGGCGGCGAATACTTCACCGGCGGCTGCGACATCAGATAGGCATACAGCGCCTCGAGGTCAGCATCGCTGGTG
Organism: Ewingella americana ATCC 33852; assembly: GCF_000735345.1. Lineage (GTDB taxonomy): Bacteria > Pseudomonadota > Gammaproteobacteria > Enterobacterales > Enterobacteriaceae > Ewingella > Ewingella americana. The sequence continues at coordinate 24,899 of NZ_JMPJ01000021.1, forward strand.
CGGGTAAACGCGGTATAAGGGAAGGCCGGATAGAGGTAATTACCCTCGCGGTCTACGCCGTGGCGCATCGCCCGCTTAAAGGCGGCAAAGGACCACTTACCGATGCCGGTTTCAACGTCCGGCGTGATGTTGGTGGAGTAAATCGTGCCGAAGGGGATCTCCATCGCCAGCCCGCCGGTATTGCGCTCGCCGCCGGAGCGGGTGTGGCACACGGCGCAGTCGCCGAGGTCAGCCAGCTTGCGGCCTTGCTCGATTTTCTCCGGGCTGAAGGTCTGAGTGCCCGGCTGTTTCAACGGCGCGATTTCTGGCTGCCAGCTAATGGTCGCGCCGCCAATTACTATTGCCAGCACTGCCACGGCGCCCCATCCGGCGACTTTCTTTATCTTACTCATGCTTTGTCTTCCTTAACCTGTGCTGCCGATTCCAGTGTTTTTAGCACGCGCTCTGGCGTAAAGGGGACTTCGCGCATCCGCACGCCCAGCGCGTCGAAAAGTGCATTGCCGACCGCCGCCGCGCTTGGCACTGACGCCGATTCCCCCGCGCCCATTGGCGGCTCATCAGGATAATCCAGCAGTTGAATATCCACCTGCGGTAACTCATCAAAGCGCAGGATCGGGTAGCCGCCCCATTCGAGCGAGGTGGTGCCCGCGCCGTCAAAGGTGGCGAACTCCTTCAGCACGCGGCTGGTGGACTGAATAATGTTGCCGTGAACCTGATGCTTGACCCCGGCCGGGTTGATCATCCGTCCGCAGTCGTGGGCGACGAAAATCTTGTCGATTTTGATCTGCCCGGTTTTGCGATTCACGCTCAGGTCGCAGACCCACGCCGCCCATGCCGCGCCGAAGCCGGGGAATTTACTGTGGAAGTAGCGGGCGTAGGCGAAACCGCGCCCGGTCACCACCTCCTGATTAGCCGGGGCAGGTTTGTGGTGGGCCGGGCCGTCTTGCCAATTGCACTGCTTTTTCAGCGCGGCGATCAGCTTGATGGCGCGGTCATCTTTCAGGTACTGCAGGCGGTAGGCGATCGGGTCCTGACCCGCCAGATAAGCCATTTCATCAATCCACGACTCATGGGCGAAGACGTTCGGCAGGGCCGATACGCCGCGCATCCACGAGGCGCGCACAATCGGCGCGGCGTCCTGCGACAGCACTCGCATGTGCGGATATTCATATTGCGGAATGGCGGTACGGTCGCCCATCTGCTGCACATCGGCGTTGTTCGGCACTTTGCCGGTCAGCACCAGAGGCAGCGTCACGGCATTATTCGACGGATAGCTGGTTTTGAGCTCGTAAGCCGCGACCTGCAGTTGCTTATCCAGACCCCCGCGCACGCGAATCAACTGGCCGGTGCCTTTCGGCTCCCAGCCTGATTCTTGCTCGCGCATCAGCTGCACGCGCACGGGTTTATCCACGGCTTGCGACAGCAACAGGGCGTCGGCCGAGACGTCGTCGGCGCAGTTGCGACCATAGCAGCCGGAGGCTTCCATGCGGTTGATATGCACCTGCTCCGGCACGCGATCCAGCAGCTTGGCGAGGTCTTTGCGCAGGTCATGAGGGTTTTGCGTGCCGGACCAGACTTCGGCTTTCTCCGCCGTGACGTCCGCCACCGCGCAGGATGGCCCAATGGAGGCGTGCAGGTGATAAGGCCAGACATAATCGGCGTCGGCGTGAATATGCAGCCCAGCCAGCGCTTCATCCGTACCGGCGTCGTTGCGCAGCATTCGGTCAGTTTTTGGCGTCGCCGCCAGCGTGTCGTGGAGCTTGTCCAGCGACAGGTCCGGCAGCCCGGCCCATTTCTTCCATTCAACTTTTAGCTGGCGCATGGCGGCAATAGCCTGCTCCTCGCGCTCGGCGACAATGCCGATGAAATCTTTAATGACCACCACTTCGACGATGCCCGGCAGGTGGGCGATAGAGGCTTTATCCACTGAAATCAGGCTGTCGCCCAGCGGCGCACTGCTGTCCGCACCGGCATAGGGCGGCCTGACCACGCGGCCGTGCAGCATGCCCGGCAGGCGCATGTCGTGAACATAGGTCAGCTGGCCGGTGACTTTGGCGGGGATGTCCACCCGCGCTACCGGCTTGCCAACGTACTGGCTCTCTTTGACGCTTTTAAGCTGAACCGAGGTGTCGAGTGGCAGGTTGATATCTTGGCCTTCTGCCAGCTGTGCGTAGCTCAGACGCTTGGCCGGGTGGGCTTCGACAAACACAAAGCCCTGCTCGGCGCGAAGCTGTTCGGCGGGCAGCTTGATGGCCTTGGCGGCGAGGGCGGTAAGCATCTCGCGCACCTGCGCCGCCGCCTGACGCAGCGGCACGGCGGAGACTTGCAGCGTGCTGCTGGCGATGGTCGGCCCCTGATTCGGAGTGCGATTGGTGTCGCCGAGGATCATGGTGACATCTTCAAAGCGCACGCCAATTTCATCCGCGACTATTTGCGCTAAAGAAGTACGCACGCCGGTGCCCAAATCGACGTGACCGTTAAACGCGGTGACCTTACCGTCGGCAGACATCGCGATAAAGCTGTTCACGCGGTCCAGTGGGATATCAGTCACTTTGCTGGTGGTCGGGGCGCTGGCGAGGGCCGAGAGCGGCGAGACGAAAAGGCTGCTGACCATCACCACGCCGCCCGATTGCAGCAGGCGACGACGGGTTATTTCCAGAGTATTCATGCCTGACCTCGCTCAGCAATCAGCTGACGGGCCTTTTCGGCGGCGCGCAGAATTTCAAGATGAGTGCCGCAGCGGCAGAGGTTGTAGGCCAGTTCGTTTTTGATTTGATCTTCGCTGGCCTGCGGATTGCGCTCAAACAGGGCGACCAGCGTCATGATCATGCCGTTGGCGCAATAGCCGCACTGCGCGGCCTGCTCGTCGATAAAACCTTGCTGCACCGGGTGCAATTTGCCTTCCTCACCCAGCCCTTCCAGCGTGGTAATGGCTTTGCCCTGCACGCCAGAAAGCGGGATGGAGCACGAGCGCGCGGCGACGCCATCGATAAGCACGGTGCAAGCACCGCACTCGCCAAGGCCGCAGCCATATTTCGGCCCATTCAGGCCCAGATCGTTGCGTAGGATATAAAGCAGAGGGGTGTCGGCACTGACATTGCTCAACGGCAGCATTTTGCCGTTAACATTGATTTCCATTGAAAAAACTCCATGTCGGGGCAGGCAATCCAAAAACGCGCCTGCCGCTGATGCGTTATATAATTATGTTTATCACGCTAATAGTTAGCCTGTATTACCATGTGAATGGTATGTGAATTAGGGCTGGGATTCATTAACAAAAGAAGGCAAAAAAGGGGTAGAGGCGCGGGGAGGGGAATGAAAAACACCGCCGGAAAGGCCTCCGGCGGTGGTGAGATAAAGGCGTTACTCTTTGCCCATTTCTACTTTCGAGAAGTCAATTGACGGGCTGGCAGCGCGCTCGTGGCGAGCAATAACGCGGTAGGCGACGCCGGACAGGAACGCGCCGATAAACCAGCTAAAGTTGGCTACTTGATGCAGGCTCGGCGTGAAGCTGATGAACAGGCCAATCGCCACGGCTGGGATTAACGCCATGATAGCTTTCGGGTTGAAGCCGTTGCGATACCAGTAGCGGCCTGACGGCGTGGCGTTGAACAGGGCGTCCACGTCCAGAGAGCCGCGTTTGATCAGGTAGTAGTCTGCCAGCAAGATGCCGAACAGTGGCCCAATAAAGGCACCCAGCACGTCCAGCGTATAGTGGATAAGCTCCGGCGACTGGAACAGGTTCCACGGCGTTAACAGCACTGAGCCTACGGCGGCAATCATCCCGCCGGTGCGGAAGCTGATCTTTTGCGGCGCGCAGTTGGAGAAGTCGAAGGCCGGAGAGACGAAGTTCGCCACGATATTAATGCCGATGGTGGCGATGATCATGGTCAGCAGGCCGAGTGCCACCGCCACGCTGTTACCTACGCGGCTGACGGTTTCGATAGGGTCAGTGATCATCTGGCCAAACAGCGATTGGGTGCCGGAGACAATCACCACGGTCACAATCGAGAACAGCAGGAAGTTGAACGGCAGGCCCCAGCGGTTGCCGCGACGGATCTCACCCATATTTTTGGCGTAACGTGAGAAGTCACCAAAGTTCAGCAGCGGGCCAGAGAAGTAGGAGACAACCAGCGCGGTGGCGGTCAGCATTTCCCAGCTCTGTTGGCCGACGGTCAGCGTTTTGCTGGCCAAGGTGAAAGAGATATTGCTGAAGCCCGTCTTGTAGACAATCCAGCCCGCCAGCATCAGCATCACCACGTAGACGGCAGGCCCAGCGATATCAATAAAGCGCTTGATGGCGCTCATCCCGTGCCAGAACACCATTGCCTGCAAGAACCACATCACGCCGAAGCAGATCCAGCCCATCGCCGACAGCCCCAGCCAGTGCGGCACGGTCAGCGGATTGAGCGACGGGAAGAACTTCAGCAGCACCAGCATCAGGGCGCTGGCCGCCAAATAAGTTTGAATGCCGTACCACGCGAAGGCGATCAGCCCACGGATAACCGCCGGAATATTCGCGCCAAACACCCCAAACGCCTGACGGCAAATCACCGCATAAGGCACGCCCGCCTGCTGGCTAGGCTTGGCCACCAGATTGGCAAAAATCTGCACGATGCAAATCCCGCACAGCAGGCACAGCAGCACCTGCCAGCTGGAAAGCCCCAGCGTGAAGAAGCTGGCTGCCACCACGTAGCCGCCCATGCTGTGTACGTCCGACATCCAGAAAGAGAAGATGTTGTACCAGCTCCAGTTCTGATCGCGAGTCGGTGCTAAGTCGTCATTGCACAGCCGTGGGCTGTAGTGCGGCTTGATAATCCCCGCGCTCAATTCCGGCGACGCGCTGGCGGAAGAGATTTCGTGATTTGGCATAAATCGTGCTCCTGTCATAAACACCGTGTCGAAGTGGGCACCGCAAGGTGGCGGACCCAAAATTAAAGTCGTCACGAAAGCATTTGCAGGAAACAGGCCATATTTGATTTTTTGTATACAATATTTATTTTTTCTGTATACGATTAGCACATAAAATGGCGCATCATCGAACAGCGGAGTGGGTGCAATGACCAGTTGGAGCGGGCTGAATACGGCCTATTTTACCGAGGATAAGGACGACCACATTTATAATGCGTTGGTGAAATCGATAGTCGAACACCAACTGCTACCGGGCAATAAATTGCCAGAAGAAGCCTTGGCTCAGGCTTTTTCCGTCAGCCGTACTGGCATTCGCCGCGTGTTGCAGCGCCTTGCCGCAGTGCAATTAGTGACGCTGTTGCCCAAGCGTGGTGCACACGTCACCTCGCCGGACGCCGATGAGTCACGCGATGTTTTCACCACGCGAAAAATTCTTGAGTGTGCCAACTTGCCCCAAGTGGTGGCACACTGTCAGTCCACCCACATCGCCGCGCTGAAGAAATTGTTGGAAGAGGAGAAGCTGGCCCACGAGTCGCGCAATGGCCCGGCGGCGATCCGCCTTTCCGCGGCGTTTCACGTCCAGCTACAGGCGATTTCTGGCAATAAAGTGCTGACCGAAGCCGTATCGCAACTGACCCTCCGCTCCTCGCTGGCCATCGCCGTGTGGGGCGCACCGTGGCAGCAGGGCTGCCGCTGTACCGATCACGACGTTCTGCTGGATCTGCTGAAAAACCGCGACGCCAAAGGTTTGGCTGACAGCATGGCGCACCACTTCGACCATATTGTTGCCAGTCTGCGGTTTGAGTCTCATCAGGATTGCGCGCCTGACTTTATGCAACTGTTCGCCGCCGACGCGGTAAAAGCCGACAAGGAGGCGCTGTGATGTCCACTGCTACAGGTAAGCTTTGTATACAACTAATCAACCCGAATACCAGTCTGGGTATGACCGAAGTGATGGCCGCCACCGCGCGACAGGTCGCGGCACCGGGTACGGAGATTTGGGCGGTTTGCCCGGAAGAGGGCGCGCCATCGATTGAGGGCCATTTTGACGAAGCAATTGCCGCCATTGGCGTGTTGCAGCAGGTGAAAGCGGGCCGTGCGGCGGGCGTTGACGGGCATATCATCGCCTGCTTCGGCGACCCCGGCTTGTTGGCCGCTCGTGAGCTGGCACAGGCTCCGGTGATTGGCATCGCGGAGGCCGCCATGCACATGGCGACCCTGCTGGCGACCCGGTTTTCCATCGTTACCACTTTGCCGCGCACCTTAACCATCGCCCGCCATTTGTTGCATCAATATGGTTTTGAGCGCCACTGCGCTGCGCTTCACGCCATCGATTTGCCGGTATTAGCGTTGGATGACGGCAGCGGCTTGGCGCAGCAGAAAGTGCGTGAGCAGTGCATTGCGGCGAAAAAATCGGACGGCAGCGGGGCGATCGTGCTTGGCTGCGGCGGCATGGCGGATCTGGCCCAAGAGCTGACACTAGAGTTGGGGATCCCGGTGATCGACGGCGTAAGCGCTGCGGTCAAAATGGTCGAGTCACTGGCGGCGCTGCGCCTGAGCACCAGCAAGCACGGCGATTTGGATTACCCGATTGAGAAGCCTCTTTCCGGGCGTTTCGCCGGATTGAATTTGGGAGGTGGCAATGTCTGATATCGATTATCGCTTCACCGAGAATTACCCGCGCGACTTGATTGGCTTTGCCGGTCGCCCGCCTCACGCCAATTGGCCGGGCAACGCGCGGATCGCCGTGCAGTTTGTGCTCAATTATGAAGAGGGTGCTGAGAATAACGTGCTGCACGGCGACGCGGGTTCTGAGCAGTTTCTGTCAGATATCATCGGCGCAGCCAGCTTCCCCGACCGCCATATGTCGATGGATTCCCTGTATGAATATGGTTCTCGCGCCGGTTTTTGGCGCATTCATAATGAATTCCAAAAACGCGGCCTGCCGTTAACGGTTTTCGGCGTGGCAATGGCATTGGCGCGTAACCCTGAAATTGTCGCCGCCATCAAGCAGGCCGACTACGACGTGGTAAGCCACGGCTGGCGCTGGATCCACTATCAGGACATGAGTAAGGCGCAAGAAGCCGAGCATATGCACAAGGCGGTCAGCGTGCTGAAAGACCTGTTCGGCAGCGCGCCGCTGGGCTGGTACACCGGCCGCGACAGCCCAAACACCCGCCAGCTGGTGGCCGAGTACGGCGGTTTCCAATACGACAGCGACTACTACGGCGACGACCTGCCATTCTGGACCCCGGTCAAGCTGGACAGCGGCGAGGTGAAGCAGCATCTGGTCATCCCTTACACCTTAGAAACCAACGACATGCGCTTCGCCTCTCCCCAAGGTTTCAACACCGGCGAGCAGTTCTTCACCTACCTGAAAGACACCTTCGACGTGCTGTATGAAGAAGGTGAAACCAGCCCGAAAATGATGTCGATAGGCATGCATTGCCGGATATTAGGGCGTCCGGGGCGGTTTAAGGCTTTGCAGAGATTTCTTGATTACGTTCAGGGACATGACCATGTGTGGGTGTGTAAGAGGGGGGAGATTGCAGAGCATTGGTTTAAAGAGCATCCTGCTGGGGGTAAACGTTTCGACGTTTAATCTCGAGTAGTGGGGCTGCTGCCCTGACCCGCTTTTTAAATCTTTAACTTCAAATTCAAAACCGTGGGCGTCGGCCCACACCGTTTTAAA
>NZ_JMPJ01000022.1 GCF_000735345.1 Ewingella americana ATCC 33852
CCCACGGTTTTGAAGTTAAGAAAGTTTCCTCAGCTTTCCAAAAGCTGAACCGCCCATGGTTCGGTCAAACCATCAAACTGACATGTGCCGCCACGATCTTCCAGCCACTCGGCATCTTCACCCATGTCTGCTGCTGGCGGCCGATTTTGTCGCTGCCTGCGCGGCGGAACTCGGTGCTGGCGACCGCCATATCGTCGCCGAAGGTGGTGATGGTGGTGTTGACCAAATCACGGTCCAAACCCTGTGAAGGGCGGGAGGCGCGGAACTCGCGGATGGCTTCGATGCCGTACAGGTTCTCGCCTGCGCCGAAGCGCACGGTGCGCGGGTCGTGCCAGAACAGCTCGTCGAGCACGTCAATATCATTGCTGATCAACGCCTGCTCATAACGATAAAACGCGGCGTTCATTTCGGCCAAAATCGCCGGGCGATCAATATTGTCAGTTTTCATTTTTTCTTCTCTGGTCAAATTATTGTGTTACCGGTGAGGTTAACACCTTCACCACACCCTGCTGCTCAAGTGCCCACGCGGCGCGCAGACAAAGGTCTTCACGCCACGGTGGGGCAATCAGTTGTAAGCCAATCGGCAGGCCGCTGGCGGTTTGCACCGGCACGGAAACTACCGGCAAACCGAGGAACGAGATCGGCTGGGTCAACATGCCCATGCTGGCGCGGGTTGGCAGGTCGGTGCCGTTAATATGAATCGTTTCCTGACCAATCAGCGTGGCACTGCACGGGGTTGAAGGGGCGATCAAAATGTCCCAGTGCTCGAACAGCGGTAGAATTTGCTGCTGGAACTGATGGCGGAAACGCTGCGCCTGAACATACCACGCGGCGGGGATCATCGCCCCGGCTAATAAACGTTCGCGGGATAATGGCTCGAACTGTTCTGGCATGGCGCGCAGCAGTGGCAAATATTGATTGCCGCCTTCGGAAGCGGTGATCAGGAATGCCGCCGAGCGGGCCAGTTCGGCCTGCGGCATTTCCACCTCTTCTTGCGCTTCCAGCGCCTTGGCGACTCGCTTCACGGCGGCTTTGGCGTCGTCGTCACACCACGTGGAGAAATAACCGCCGAGCACCGCGGTGCGCAAACCTTGCTGCCCGTGAGTCAGACGGCTGAAGGTTTCAGTGGTCGGTTTGTCGGCCTGAAAAGCATCCTGCGGGTCGGTGCCTTGCATTGCGTCATACACCTGAGACAGGTCGGAGGCGCAGCGAGCCAGCGGGCCGATATGGTCGAGGCTGGCGACAAACGGCTGGCTGCCGCTGCGCGAGATGCGCCCGAAGGTCGGTTTCAACCCCAGAATGCCGGAGAGAGAAGAGGGTACGCGGATAGATCCGTTGGTATCGCTGCCGAGGCTGAAATGCACCAAGCCCGCAGCCACGGCGGCGGCAGAACCGCCCGAAGAGCCGCCCGCAATGCGTGAAGTATCGCGCGGGTTGCGGGTCACGCCGTAGTGGCTATTCTCGGTGGTGAAGCCATAGGCGTAGGCGTCCATATTCAGCATGCCGGAGAGCAGCGCGCCTTGGCTGGCAAGGCGTGAAACTGTCCACGCGTCCTGTTGGGCGACCGGGTTTTGGCTGTTGAGGCTGGCACCCGCCAGCGTCACTTGCCCGGTGACGTCGAGCAGGTTTTTCACCGCGTAAGGCACGGCGGCCAATGGCGGTAAGGTGCCGCCGCTGGCGCGCAGTTTGTCGACTTTCGCCGCTTCGCTCAGCATGCGATCGCGGGTGACATGAGTGAAAGCGTTGAGCGTCGGATCACTCTTCTCAATATTATCTAAGGTGGCGTTGGCGATTTCAGTGGCCGACAGGTCGCCGCTTTGCAGCGCGTGGTGCAACTGGCTGATCGTTAAATCTTCAGAGCTTTTCATGCGTGATAAACCCCGGCGATTTCCAGACGCGGGTCCAGCGGCAGATCCATCAAAGGCTGCGCCATCTGCGCGATGCGGCTGAACTGTGCCAATAACTCCTGACGACGGGCGTCGTCGAGTTCCAATGCCAGCACGGACTCCATCTGGCTGATGTAGGCGGCCCAGTCGGCTGGGCGCGATGTTGTTTTGCTCATAGTGTTTCCCCTGTCAAAAATTAGAATCCGGCGGCGCTGCCGTTGCTGCGCGGGTCAAACGCGCCTTCAAACATGCCGTTGGTGTGGCGCACAATCGCCCCCGCGTGCCCGACCGCTTCGCTGTAATCTGCCAGCAGTTCTACTTCGTGGCCGCGCTGGCGCAGACCGGCTAGGGTGGCGTGTTCGAAACGCCCCTCCAGCTTTAATGAGTCCGAGCTTTCGCCCCAAGTGCGGCCCAGCAGCCAGCGCGGGCCGCTGATCGCCTGCTGCAATGACTGGCCTTGCACCACGTGGCGGATAAACACCGCCGCCTGCGTCTGCGGCTGGCCGTCGCCGCCCATTGAGCCGTAAACCATGGTGCGCCCGTCATACAGGCGCGCGGCGGCAGGGTTGAGGGTGTGGAAGGGCTGTTTGCCCGGTGCCAGCGCCAGCAGGTGGTCGGCGTCGAGGCTGAACGAGGCGCCGCGGTTCTGCCACAGCACGCCGCTTTCCGGTAGCACCACGCCGCTGCCAAATTCGTGATAAATGCTCTGAATGAAGGAAACCGATAGCCCGCTGCTGTCCATCACGCCCATCCACACGGTGTCGCCCGGACCTTTGCCTTTGCCCCAGTCGGCGGCGCAGTGCGGGTTAATGCGGGTGGCGAGGGCATCGAGGTAGTCGGGTGCCAGCAGGCTTTGGGCGTCCTGCGTCATCATTTTTGGGTCGGTGATGTAACGGTCGCGCAGGCCGAAGGCCAGCTTGGTGGCTTCCACCACGCTATGAATGGTCGCGCCTTCGTCCATGGTTTCCAGCGGCAGGCGGTCAGTCAGGCCGAGGATCGCCAGCGACACTAAACCCTGCGTCGGTGGCGTCAGGTTGAAGATTTCGCCTTTGCTGTGCTTGAGGCGCAGCGGGTTGCGGCGCTGCGGGCGATAGGCCGCCAGATCGTCGCGGGTCAGCGGCATGCCCAATTTCTGCATGTCGGCGGCGAGGCTGTCTGCCAGTTCGCCGCGATAGAAGCTGTCCAGTCCGTCTTCGCACAGCATGGAAAGCGTCGAGGCCAGCTGCGGCTGGGTAAAGCGTGTCCCGGCGCGCGGGATCTCGCCATACGGCAGGAAGACATCGGCGAAAGAGCGGATGTCGCGCAGTTCGTGGTGCTTGGCGCGGGTGGCAGCCTCCTGCGAGGCGGTCACCGGAATGCCATCGGCGGCGTAGCGAATAGCGTCACCCAGCAGGCGCGACAGCGGCTTTTGCTCGCCTCCCAGCTCGGCGGAAACCTTCAGCGCCTCGTGCCAACCGCCGACGGTGCCCGCCACGGTCAGGGCGGCTTTCGGGCCACGATGGGGAATGTGAGTCTCACCGGCGTAGAAATCCAGCGTGGCGTGCGTTCCGGCTGCGCCGCTGGCGTCGATGGCAATCGGGTTGCCCTGCGGCGGCACAATCAGCCAAAAACCGTCGCCCCCCAACCCGTTCATATGTGGGTAAACCACGGCGATAGTGGCGGCGGCGGCGACCATGGCTTCAATGGCGTTACCGCCTTCGCGCAGCACCGCAAGCGCACTTTGGCTGGCGAGATGATGGGGGGTGACCGCCATACCGAGCGGCGAACTGTTACTGTTGATCATGGGTGGTCCTTGGCTTGTTTTTCTGCTGAATAACAAGCAAGAGATGTTCCACATCGGCAGGAATTCACTACTTTGGTGAATAATTTATGTTGCAAGGATAGATGCCGCACATGATATGTTCGCCCTGAAACGAGAGTTGCGTAGGAGCAACAATGAAACAAATCGATGAGCGGCTGCGCGAGCACTATCCCGAGCTGACGCCGCAGGAGCAGCGGGTGGCGGACTTTATCTTCGCCAACATTGATGACCTGATGAGCTACAACAGCGCCGAGCTGGCGCGGCTGAGTGATGTGTCGAAAGCCACGGTCAGCCGCCTGTTCAAGCGTCTTGGTTACCCGAGCTACCGCGATATGCGCGACGAAGTGCGCACCCTGCGCCAGAGCGGTATGCCGCTGACCGACAGCCGTGACGCGGTGCAGGGCAACACCCTGTTATCGCGCCACTATAAGCAGGAAATGGCCAATCTGACCCAGTGGATTAACCAGATTGATGACCAGCAGTTCACCGCCGTAATTGCTGCGCTGAGCAAGGCGCGGCAGGTGCGTTTACTGGGATTTCGCAACAGTTATCCGGTGGCGCTACACCTGCGCCAGCAGCTGGTGCAGGTGCGTCAGGGCGTGATGATGATGCCGCAGCCGGGGCAAACGCTGGCGGAAGAGCTGGTGGATTTAACCGAGCAGGACGTGGTGATTTTCGTGGCGTTTCGCCGCAGGCCGCGCGCGGCAAGGGCTATCCTCAGCCAGCTTCAGGCCTTGAATGTGCCAGTATTGCTGATTTGCGAACCTCAGGCGCAGTCGTTGTTACCCATGGCGCGCTGGCATTTGGCGGCTTCTCTCGACAGCGTGTCGGCCTTCGACTCCTACTCGGCGGCGATGAGTTTGGCGAATCTGCTGAGTAACGCTTTGCTGCATGAAATGCTGGCTTCCGGCCGACAAAGAATTCATCAAATCAGCGACCTTTATAGCGACCTCGACGAGCTAGAACAGCGCTAAACCCTGCCTCTTTTTTCTCTGCTTCACCGTTGTGCATCATTTCAGGCGCTTTTTTGGTGCCTGCGCACAACAGTAGTGCAACAACTTACCTTCTCCGTTTACCTCGTTGCCCCGTGACGAGGCAACGCGTTTCACCTTCTCTCCTTTTATAGCTGGTTTTTAGCGCCTGCGGCTTGGGCGCAGCGCTATTTCACCCATTGCATTGCTTTTGGCACATTAGTTGCAAAACACAATTTATAAGAATCTAACGTTTCACAAATTTAATCACCGGAGATAATCTAATGAAAATGAACAAACGGTTGTTGGCTTGGGTTGGTGCAGCAATGTTGGTTTTCCAGGCGTCGAGCGTGATGGCCGACCAGCTGCAAGATATTCAAAAGCGCGGCGTGCTGCGGGTTGCGGTGCCACAGGACTTCCCGCCGTTTGGTTCAGTGGGTACGGATTTGCAGCCTGCAGGTTATGACATCGACATGGCGCATTACCTCGCCGATAAGATGAAACTTAAGTTGCAGCTGGTTCCGGTGAGCAGCGCCAACCGCGTGCCTTACCTGCAAACCGACAAAGTGGACTTGGTTATCTCTAGTCTGGGTAAGAACGCCGAGCGTGAAAAAGTGATCGACTTCAGCAATGCCTACGCGCCGTTCTTCCTCGGCGTATTTGGTGCGAAGGGCGATAACGTGACTGACCTGAATGGTCTGGCGAACAAGACGGTGGGCGTGACCCGCGGCGCGGTTGAAGACTTGGCGCTGACCGCCGTGGCACCGAAAGACACCAAAATTCAGCGTTACGAAGACAACAACACCACGCTGTCAGCTTACCTGTCTGGTCAGGTGGAGCTTATCGCCACTGGCAACTTAGTGGTGGCGGCGATTGCTCGCCAGAACCCGGAAAAAGCGCCGGTTTCCAAAGTGTTGTTGAAGGATTCGCCATGTTTCGTTGGCCTGCGTAAAGACGAGCCAGCGTTGAAAGATAAAGTGAACGCGCTGATTGCTCAAGCCGTGGCTGACAAGACCCTGAACGCGCTTTCCGAAAAATGGATGAAAGCACCGCTGCCTGCGAATCTGGGTTCCTGAGCAGGATAGGGGAGAAAGAGCATGACCTACCAGCTGAATTTTCTTGCGCTGTGGCCGTATATGCCGGAGCTGTTGTCCGGCCTGTGGACCACTATCCAGCTGACAGTCATGGCGACGGTTGGTGGTATCGCAATCGGTATCTGCGGAGCTGCCATCCGTTGCGGCAGTAACAAAACGCTGCGCACGGTGTGGGGCATTTATGTCGAAATTATCCGTAACACGCCGTTCGTGGTGCAGCTGTTCTTCATCGTGTTTGGTCTGCCGGGCATTGGCCTGAAAATGACCGCCGGTGAGGCGGCGCTGCTGGCGATGCTGATTAACCTAGGTGCCTACAGCACAGAGATCATCCGCGCCGGGATTCAGGTGACGCCGAAAGGCCAGTGGGAAGCCGGGCGAGTGCTGGGTTTGACCCGCAGCCAGACCTTTTTACGGGTGGTGCTGCCGCCGTCGCTGAAGCGGATTTATCCGGCGCTGGTCAGCCAGTGCATCATTGTGATGCTCGGCTCGTCGGTGGTGTCGCAGGTGTCGTATGAGGAATTGACCTTCGCGGCCAACTTAATTCAGTCGCGCACCTTCCTGAGTTTTGAGGTGTATTTGGTGACAACGCTGTTCTACCTGCTGTTGTCGGTGGCGATGCGTCAGCTGCTGTTGTTTGCAGGCCGCCGCTTCTTTGGGAGTTACAGCTGATGATGACCTTTACCGATTGGGACATCGTGCGCAACCTGCTGTTGGCGGCGCGCTGGACCATTTTGCTGTCGCTGACGGCGTTTATCGGCGGCACCTTAGTGACCTTGCCACTGCTGTTGATTCGCCTGACCAAGCGCAGCTGGCCGACCCGCACGGTGCGTTTGTACTCAGAGCTGTTTCAGGGGACGCCGCTGCTGATGCAGCTGTTCTTGGCCTTCTTCGGACTGGGGCTGTTTGGCATAGATGTCAGCCCGTGGACCGCCGCCGCGCTGGCGCTGACGCTCTATACCAGCGCCTACTTGGTGGACATCTGGAGTGGCAGTATTGAAGCCTTGCCAAAGGGCCAGTGGGAAGCATGCCGCTGTCTGGGGCTGAGTTTCAGCCAGACCCTGTGGCGCGTGATTGCTCCGCAGGCGCTGCGGATTGCGATTGCGCCGACGGTGGGGTTCTCGGTGCAGGTGATTAAAGGTACGGCGCTGGCGTCAATCATCGGGTTTGTCGAGCTGACCAAGGCCGGAACTATGTTGACCAACGTGACCTATCAGCCGTTCAAAGTGTTTGGATTAGTGGCGCTAGGCTACTTCCTGATGTGTTATCCGCTGTCGATGTACAGTCACTATCTTGAAAAATCGCTGCGTGGAGAGAACAAATAATGCCGCTGATCACTATCAACCAAGTGCAAAAATATTACGGTCAGAACCACGTATTGAAAGGCGTGGATCTGGATATCGACGGCGGCGAAGTGATCTCGATTATCGGCCGCAGCGGTTCGGGGAAAAGCACCTTGCTGCGCTGCATTAACGGGCTGGAAGGCTATCAGGACGGCAGCATCAAGCTGGGCGGCATGACCATCACCAACCGCGATTCTCAAGCGCGCGAAATCAGCCGCTCGGTGGGAATGGTGTTCCAAAACTTCAACCTGTTCCCGCACATGACCGCGCTGGAAAACGTCATGCTGGCTCCTCGCCGCGTGCTGGGGAAATCAGCTGCCGAGTGCCGCGAGCTGGCGGCACAGATGCTGGCGAAAGTG
The DNA here is from genome assembly GCF_000735345.1 of Ewingella americana ATCC 33852. GTDB lineage: Bacteria > Pseudomonadota > Gammaproteobacteria > Enterobacterales > Enterobacteriaceae > Ewingella > Ewingella americana. The sequence continues at coordinate 7,452 of NZ_JMPJ01000022.1, forward strand.
GGGTTGGCGGACCGGATGGACTATTACCCTTCCAACCTGTCTGGCGGCCAACAGCAGCGCGTGGCGATTGCCCGCGCGCTGGCGATGAACCCGAAAGTGCTGCTGTGTGACGAAATTACCTCGGCGCTGGACCCCGAGCTGGTGGGCGAAGTGCTGAAAGTGCTGGAGCAGCTAGCGAAAGAGGGCATGACGCTGGTGCTGGTGACGCACGAAATGAATTTTGCCCGCGAAGTGGGCGACCGCGTGGTGTTTATGCATCAAGGCACCGTGTGGGAACAAGGCGAAAGCCGGGCGCTGTTTGCCAACCCGCAAACTGCCGAACTCAAACAATTTATCGCGTCGGTGCGCGGCTTAAACGAGGCTGCCGTCTGATGAAAACAACTCAACTCGACTCAACGACTTTAAAGGACTAACCATGTTGGATATTCAGAAATTTGGCCAAATCAATCCGCCAACTCGCCTGCTGATGGGGCCGGGGCCGATCAACGCCGATCCGCGCGTGCTGCGCGCGATGAGCAGCCAGTTAATCGGCCAGTACGATCCGGTGATGACGGGCTATATGAATGAAGTGATGGCCCTGTACCGCGCGCTGTATAAAACCGAGAATCAGTGGACTTTCCTGATCGACGGCACCTCGCGCGCGGGCATTGAAGCCATTCTGCTGTCGGGCATTCGCCCCGGCGATAAAGTGCTGGTGCCGGTGTTTGGCCGTTTCGGCCACCTGCTGTGTGAAATTGCCCGCCGCTGCCGCGCCGAAGTCCACACCATTGAAGCACCGTGGGGCGAAGTGTTCGACCCGCAGCAAATTGAAGATGCTATCAAGTCAGTCAAACCGCGCTGGTTGCTGACCGTGCAGGGCGACACCTCAACTACCATGTTGCAGCCGCTGGAGCAGCTCGGTGAGATCTGCCGCCGCCACGGGGTGCTGTTCTACTCGGACGCCACCGCCTCTTTCGGCGGCAACCCGCTGGAAACCGATGCATGGGGCTTAGACGCCGTGTCCGCCGGGTTGCAGAAGTGTCTCGGCGGCCCGTCAGGCAGCTCGCCGGTGACCCTCAGCCCGCGCTTTGAAGAGCAGATCCGCCGCCGTAAATGTGTCGAGGAAGGTATCCGTACCGCCGACCACGCCGACGGCGACGAAGAGATGATCTACTCCAACTATTTCGATCTCGGCATGATCATGGATTACTGGGGTCCAGAGCGCCTCAACCACCACACCGAAGCGACCAGCATGCTGTTCGCCGCCCGCGAATGCGCCCGCGTCATTCTTGAAGAAGGTCTGGATAACAGCATTGCGCGCCACAAGCTGCACGGCGACGCGCTGCTGGCCGGGATTCAGGGCATGGGGCTGGAAGTGTTCGGTGACCTGAACAACCGCATGAATAACGTGCTGGGCGTGGTTATCCCGCAGGGCATTCCGGGTGAGCAGGTGCGTCAGATGATGCTCAACGATTTCTCGATTGAAATCGGCACCTCGTTTGGCCCGCTGGCGGGCAAGATTTGGCGCATCGGCACCATGGGCTATAACGCCCGTAAAGACTGCGTGATGCAGACGCTGGTGGCGCTGGAAGCCGTGCTCAATCGCCTCGGTTTTGCGTCGAAATACGGCGCGGGTTCACAGGCCGCGTGGGACAGCTACGCGGGAGGCCAGTAATGGTTGCAGCCTCAACGCTGTTGGCCGCGCAGCGCGTGATGTCGCGCTGCGATGCGCTGGCGGAAATCACTGAAACGCCGGGTCAGCTGACCCGCGTTTATCTGTCGCCGGAGCATCTGCGGGCCAACCAATTGGTGGCCGAATGGATGCAGGCGGTGGGCATGAGCACCTGGACCGACAGCGTCGGCAATATTTGTGGTCGCTATGAAGGGCTAAACCCAGGCGCACCCGCGCTGCTGCTGGGTTCTCACCTCGACAGCGTGCGCAACGCCGGTCGCTACGACGGCCCGCTGGGGGTGCTCACCGCGATTGAAACCGTGGCTTATCTGCATCAAAACGCCATTCGCCTGCCGATGGCGGTGGAAGTGGTGGGCTTTGCCGATGAAGAGGGCACGAGGTTTGGCATTACGCTGCTCGGCAGCCGTGGGCTGACCGGCACGTGGCCGGAAGGCTGGCTGGAGCGCACCGACGCACAGGGCGTGTCCGTTGCCAGCGCGATGCGCGAGATTGGGCTAGACCCGCAGAATATCTTGGATGCGCGCCGTGCGCCGCAGGATTTTTGCGCCTACCTCGAGCTGCATATTGAGCAAGGCCCGTGCTTGCAATCGGCGGATTTGCCTCTCGGCGTGGTGACGGCTATCAACGGCGCGCGCCGCCTGAACTGCCGTTTTATCGGCTATGCCGGTCATGCGGGAACCGTGCCGATGGGCCAGCGTCAGGACGCCCTGACCGCCGCTGCAGAATGGACCTTAGCCATTGAGGCTATCACCTCGGCGAAGGGCGGAGATCTGGTGGCGACCGTCGGCCATATCGAAGCCTTGCCGGGCGCGGTCAACGTCATTCCGGGGCAGGTGAATCTGTCGCTGGATGTGCGCGGCCCGCAGGATGCTCCTCTCAACGCTTTGCTGGCGGAATTGCTGGCGAAAGCCCAAGAGATCGCCGCACGGCGCGGGCTGAGCTTCGACGCCGAGCAGTTTTACAGCATCGATGCCACCGCCTGTGACGCTGAATTACAGCAGCGTTTCGGCCACAGCGTGGCAAATCTGCAAGGCCAGTCGCTGTTCCTGCCGAGCGGCGCGGGGCACGACGCCATTGCTATCGCCGAGTGCTGGCCGGTAGCCATGCTGTTCGTGCGCTGCAAAGACGGCGTTAGCCATCATCCCGATGAATCTGTCACGGTCGAGGATGTCGCGGTTGCCACGCAGGCCTATATTGATACCTTGCTGAGCTTCGCCGAGTAATTTCTTCCTCCAACCCTCTGCCTGATAGCAGAGGGTTGATTCCTTTCAGCTACGCCACTCAAAGATTCCTTCCAACTAACCCATTGAAAAATAGCTTTGCTTAAGGCGCACGCTTTTGCTCAGCGTGGCGTGGCTGATGTCGCGCTGGCGAATGTTTTGGCGAATCTCTTGCAGGAAGGCCATCAGCAGCGAGCTGGCGCGTTCGCGGCGAGATTGCAACTCGGGATGGCTCTGAATGCCGACGAAGAAGGGGTGATCGCGCAGTTCAACGGCGGCGATGCCACGGCCTTTTTCGCCGGTGGCGCTGACTTCAAGACCCGCGCCGTGCAGTTCATCTACCAGTTCCGGGTTGAGGCTCCAGCGCTGGTTATAACGCTGGGTTGATTCGCGGCCAAAGATCTGCGCCACGCGGCTGCCGGACTGGCTGTAAATTTGCTGGTTGCCCATGCAGCGCGGTGAGTCCTGAGGCACTGGCAGGCAGGTTTGTAAGGCGTTCAGCGTGGCGGGGCCGTGCATCACCACTCGTTCGCGCCCCAGCGTTTTTTGGCCGAGTGCCGCCACCATGTGGTGCATTCCCTGATTGATCCCCAGCACCGGCAGGCGATGGTCTAACGCCCAGGTGGCGATAGCCAGCAGGCCGTTTTGCGGGTATTCACCCAGCGACGGCAGCAGGCCCGGCAGCAGCACGCCGTCAACGTCAAACAGCACGCTATCCAGCTGGCTTCCCGACAAAGTTGGCGAGACGCCAACCACCTCGATGTTCAATGCCAGTGCATCGGCGGCGTCTGCTAGTGCAGCGAGCAGCGCCGGATAGCTCTCGGCGTGTTCGTTCATATCGCCTACCACGGCGATGCGGAGTTTCTGCGCACCGCGCATCACTGGCTGTAAAACTGAGCCAAAAGCCCAGCGCCCGAAGATGTCCCTTGCCCAGCCGTTGCTGCGCATTTTTCCTGTATCGACATCTTCTAAATGGAACTTTTCTTGCTGTTTAACCACCTGTAATGATTCGACCACAATGCCGTTTTCGGCGGCTCTTAATGCCAGCTCGCGGTCTAAAGGTTGAATTGAAGGAATGACGATATCTTCGCGCAGGGCGCGGGTTATCAGGCTGTCGAGGTCCATTTCTGCGCCGGGACTGCGCCCGGTCAGGCGCTCTAGCCACACCAGCCCGCTGGTCAGTTGTTGCCCTTGAGCGGTGACGTGTTGGCGCGCATTAGCGAAGCGTTTGGCATCGTGAGTGACGGGCAAGTGACACAGCGGTAATGCGCGCAGTTCAGCAAGTATCGCGGCCATCGCGCCGTACAACGCAGGTTCGGGCGTGGAGTGTGCAATAAAGGTGATAGTCATCAATAAGCCTCTGTCAGATGTTTTCGCGGATTAAAAGGATGCAAGAAGCGATCCACCCTGAGGCTCTTTACATTTAGCGATAATTTATCGCTTTTATCGCACGGAAATACGGTGTCAGCGGCGCAATAACCCGCTAATCTCGTTGTCGTTTTTACCCCTCTCTCTTTAAAGGAAACATCATGTCAGCATCGCTTTATGTGAGTACCGCAGCACAGTACGTTCGTGGTTTAGAGAACCTTTCCGCTCTGTTAGAAAAAGGCGCCAACTGGGCGAAAGAGAAAGGGTTGAGTGAAGATGCAGTGTTGAACAGCCGTCTGGCTGAAGATATGTTCCCGCTGGCCCGTCAGGTGCAGATTGTCAGCGATATTTCTAAAGGCGCGGTGGCGCGTCTGGCCGGTTTAACGCCGCCAGCCTATGAAGATAATGAGAAGACGTTTGAAGAGCTGCAGGGCCGTATCGCCAAAACGCTGGAGTTCATTCGCAGCGTGAAGCCTGAACAGCTGGAAGGGGATGATGAGCGCCCAATCGTGGTGAAAATGCGTACCGGCGAGCTGAACTTCACGGCCAAGCAGTATGTGATGGATTTCGCGACGCCAAACGTCTTCTTCCACATCACCACGACCTACGCCATTTTGCGCCACGAAGGTGTAAATCTCGGCAAGACCGATTTCCTCGGCGCGTTCTAAGCGTTTAGCAGCACTAGATTCCGGCCATCTCTGGCCGGAATTCAGCCTTACTCGTGGCGCAGGAAGCTATCAGCGTCGCGCCATGCCGGGAAGGCTTCGCGATAGTCTTGCAGCGCCTCCAGCGACAGTTCAGCACTCAGCACAATGGCAGCGCCCGGCTCGGCGCGGGTCAAGTCTTCCCCCTGCGGGTTGATGATCACGCTGTCGCCGCTGTAGTGATGGCCGTAATCGTCATCCCCCACGCGGTTGCAACCGGCGACATAAGCCTGATTTTCAATAGCGCGGGCGGTGAGCAGGGCTGACCAGTGGCGGCTGCGCGGTGCAGGCCAGTTAGCCACATACAGCGCCAAATCATAATCTTGCTGGTTGCGCGACCAGACCGGGAATCTCAGGTCGTAGCACACCTGCGGCAAGATCCGCCAGCCACGCCATTCGACGATTTCGCGCTTTTTCCCCGCCACATAGTAGTTGTGCTCACCGGCCATGCGGAACAGGTGGCGCTTGTCGTAGAAGTGAACTCTGCCCTGCGGCTCAACCAGCAGAAAACGGTTCACCGCGCCTTTATCGGTATTCAGCGCCACGCTGCCGCCAATCATGGCATTCAGGGTTTTCGCCCACTTTTGCAGCCACTCCACTACGCGAATCTCGGGCAGTGCGCGGTCGGGGGCCTGCATGGCGAAGCCGGTGGTGAACATCTCCGGCAGCACAATCAGGTCACGGTCGGTCAGGGGCGCCAGCAGCTGGTCGAAGTGAGCGAGGTTGGCTTCGCCATCCAGCCAGACCAGCGGTTGTTGCAGTAATGAGAGTTTTAAAGTTGACACAGTCGCTCCGCGGCAGCGTCCAGCGTGGCTTCTTGTTTGGCGAAACACAGCCGGATCAGTTTGTGTGGGAAAGGCGCGGCGCAGAATACGGACATCGGGATCGCCGCGACCCCCACATGTTCGGTCAGCCAGTGGCAGAATGCAACGTCATCTAAATCAGAGACATCGCTGTAATCGACCAGCAGGAAATAGGTGCCATGGCTCGGCAATACTTTCAGGCGGCTGCTCGCCAGACCTTTCGCTAAACGGTCGCGCTTGGCCTGATAGAAGGCGGGCAACTCCTGCCAGTGTTGTGGCTCTTGGCGCAGCATGTCGGCCAAGGCCAGCTGCACCGGCGTAGTGATGGCGAAGGTCAGATATTGGTGAACTTTGCGCAGTTCGGCAGTGATGATCGCGGGCGCGATGCAGTAGCCGACGCGCCAGCCAGTCATGTGGAAGGTTTTGCCGAAGGAGGAGACGGCAATCGCGCGCTGGCGCAGCTCAGGGTGGCGCAGCACGCTGGCATGGCCTTCGGGCGCGAAGCAGATGTGCTCGTAGACTTCATCGCTGAGCACGAAGATCTCGCGCTCGGCAATGTGCTGCCAAAGCTGCTCGATATCCTGATGGCTCAGGGTGGTGGCCGAAGGGTTGTGCGGCGTATTGATGATAACCAGCTTGGTACGCTCGCTAATCTGGTCGGCAAAGGCCGCCCAGTCGACGCTAAATTCCGGCGGCTGGAGCTGAATACGCTTCATCACGCCGCCCGCCAACTCTACCGCTGGCGCGTAGCTGTCATAGCTTGGGTCGAAGGCAATCACTTCGTCGCCTTCGCGGATCAGGGCGGTAATGGCGATATACAGAGCTTCTGTGGCCCCGGCGGTGATGGTGATGTCGCTGGCGGCATCCGGCGCATAGCCGTAAATACGCTGGGTTTTCTCGGCAATGGCTTCGCGCAGCGCGGCGGTGCCGGTCATTGGCGCGTACTGGTTAGCCCCCTGACTGACGTGATGCGCAAGGCGCTGTTTGAGGTAGTCCGGGCCGTCGAAATCAGGGAAACCCTGCGACAGGTTGATGGCGTTGTGTTGCTGCGCGAGGGCACTCATCTGGGTAAAAATGGTTGTGCCCAAGGCAGGAAGTTTACTTTGTGGGATCAGCGCTGCTTTACTCATGGCGTGCCTGCATTAGGGTCTTAGGTTTCCCCGATGATAACACGCTGTTTACATATGGCAATCGAGACGCTTAGATGGCTAAATGCTAATTTCATCTAGCCCAGAGCCAAACTGTCTATATCCCGTCACCAGAGGTTTAGATGGAACAGCAGCAGCGTCGCCATGGCAATGGACGGGCCAAAGGGAAAGTAGGCGGGCTGGTCGAGGGGAGCAGGGCGACGGCGGCGAATACCTGACAGAATATGCGCCACGATGCCAAACAGCGCCGAGGCCAAAATCAGCTGCGGCAGGGCTTGCAAGCCACACCACGCAGAGCCGGCGGCGAACAGTTTTACGTCGCCATAGCCCAGACCTTCGACCTTGCGCAGTGTCTGATACAGCTCGCGCAGCCCGCTCAGCAAGGCCCAACTGACTATCACGCCCAGTACTGCGTCAGACAATCGCAGAGGAAGATAGCCCAGCGCCGACGCGCCAAGGCCGCTCCACAGCAGTAAAAACACCAACGGATCCGGCAGCAGCAGGTGGTGGAGGTCAATCACCGACAGGCAGAGCAGGATGGCGAACAACAGGGCAAACAGGCCGAGTTGCACTTCGCTGTACTCTGGGACATAGGCCAGCGCTATCAGCAGAAAAGCCGCGCCGGTCAGGGCTTCAATCAGCGGATATTGCGCGGAGATTGGCGTCTGGCAGTGACGGCAGCGGCCGCGCAGCAAGAGCCAACTCAGCACCGGAACGTTGTCGCGCTTGAGCACCTTTTGCTTGCAGCTTGGGCAGTGCGAGGGCGGCCAGCTTAGGCTTAAGGCGGCCGCAGCAGCCTCTTCACGGCAGAGCATCAAAGGCAGCCGGTAAATCACCACATTTAAAAAGCTGCCGATGATCAGGCCAATCATGCACATCAGCGGCGGGTAAAACAGACTAATGAATTCAGTCACGAGGGGTTTCCAGCAAGGCGATTAGAAGGAGGTCATCTGCGAGATGGTGTCCGACAGGGCGAACAGCGCGATAAAGACCCAAATCACGCAGCCGCCGAGCACCAGCGTGGAGAGAGACTTCAGCAGCCCCGACAGCTTCTGGATATATTCCTGAATCTTCACCCGCGAGCGGCTGGAGACAGAGTTCAGCACCTGATTAAACGAGGGAAGCCCGGCGTAGAGATTAATGTTCAGCAGCTCTTCATGCCCAAACAGCCCGCTATTGAGTGCCTCGCCGTAGTTTTGGCCGTGGGACATCTTAGACAGCATGCTGTCGATGTGATGCTTGAGCCAGCGATTGGAGTTTAACTTGATGATTTCCAAAGCGTCGTTAATGGGAATGCCGTTTTTGAGCATCAGCGCCATATTGTTGAGAAATATCGACGCGCCAATCTGTTTATAGGTGGAGAAGGGCAGGATTTTATCCAGAACGCGATCGCGGAAGTAGCCGGTCAGGTTCACCATGGTAAAGCGGATCAGGAAAATGGCGGCGGTGCCTACCAGCACTATTTTTAGCCATAAACCCTCAATCAGCGCGTTACCGAAGTGGTACAAAGCCTGCGTCACGCTCGGCCAAGTGGCGATGGGCACCACCTCTTCGAAAGCCGGGAACACCTTGACGGCGTAACCGGCAATCACAATCAGCGCTAGCACCAGCATGATGATCGGGAAGATCACCGCTGAGATTAACTTTTGAGTTAATTCACTGTTGTAGCGAATGACGTTAACCAGTGTTAGAAAGCCGTCGGCCAGACTGCCGCTGCGCTCTGCGGCATGAATAACGCTGAGTTCATCGCGTGGGATAAGCTCTTCGAACACCGCGGATATTGAGGTGCTTTCACGCATTTTATCGGTAAGGGTTTTGAGCTTATTGCTGAAGCCTTTGCCGAGCAATTTCCCGCCTTGTTGCTGCAGTTTGAGCAGTGCGTCATACAGCGGCAGTTCGGCGTGGATCATGTCCGAGCAGAACTGATACAGGTACAGTCGCTGCGATTTAGCTAACTTTCTCAAGCAGAACCTCCATGTCTTCTTCAAGCAGGGTGCCAAATTCCATGGCAAACCAATTGGCGCAGACTCGCCCTTGCAGCACGGCGGCCATCACCTTCTCTTTGATTTCAAAACCTTCAGTGAGTGAAGGGCTGAGGGCGCGTTTATTGCGCCATAGGCCGTAGACTTGCAGCCACTGCTCTTTGGCAATGAATTCCAGCTCGGCATGGGTCGGCAGCATGTACTCCACCACCAGTTGCCGACTGGCAACGCCGGTGTTCTTGCAGGCCGCGCAGCCTTCGGCATTGCGGGCAAACAGCGCGTAGGGCTTGTCACAGTGGTTGGCGCTGGTGGCCTTTTTGCAGGCGTTGCACAAGATAGGGATCAGCTTTTGGCACTGCAGCCCGGCCAGAAAGCCGGGGGTTGAGAGCTTGTCGCTGGTGATGCCCATCGCGCACAGGCGTTGCAGCAGCGAGACAATATTCCCTGCGTGAACCGTGGTGAAGCAGTAATGGCCGCTCTCCACGGCTCCGGCCAGCGCGTTGGCCGAGATGTTGTCGCGGATCTCCCCGACCATCAGCACGTCGGGGTCGCGGCGCAGCGCGGATTTAATCGCGGCGTGAAAGCCGCCGTCTTCGCCATTGAGCACCGAACTCTGCTTGGCGCCGTAGATTTGATATTCCACCGGGTCTTCGACGGTGAGAAAACAGCCCTTGTCGCCGTAGCGATTGACCTGTAGCCACTCCATCAGGTTCTTGAGGGTGGTGGATTTCCCCGAGCCCGTGGTGCCAGAGATAAAGTAGGCGCCATAAGGGTTGCAGAGGATTTTCTTCAGGTCACTTAACTCGGCGTCGCTGATCCCCAGCTTGTCCAGACTGGCGACCACGGCTTTCGACACGCCGGAGGGGATGATACGCAGCACGGCGTGGTAGCAGCCGTCCTCTTCACCAAAAATGGGGAAGTGGGCATAGCGAAAGCGATAACTCTTTTTGTTCAGCATGTAGAGAATGTTGGCGCTCTGCGGGATGTTGCGATTCCACGTGGTGTCCTTGGTGCTGGCCTCGACGTTATAGAGCACAAACACCAGTTCATCGCACCGTTGCGACTTCATCTGCATGTAAAGGGTCAGCACGCCGTTGATGCGCAGCTCAATAATCGCTACCACTTCATTGCGGGTGATATGCAGGTCACTGGCACCGGAATCGACGGCGTAGAGCAAGATCTGCTCCAGCGTTTTTTGGGTCGAGCTGGTACTCAGCACGGCTAACTGGCGAGTCTGCGAGGAGAGCTCCTCGAGAATTTCGTAATAAGTGCTGTCGCTGACCTGCACGATGCCGCTGATGGCTGGCGACTGGAATTTGCCCAACCGCCACAGGTCAAACTGGATGGTCGGCAAGCATTCCAGCAGCGGGCGGGGGCAGATCAGGTAGTGCTTATCCTCAAACGAGGCGGTGAGCAGGTGCTCATCGTATTCTTTGAACAGCCAGCCGCTGCCGGTGATGTCCGGCGACTCAAGCCGGAGGAATTCGAAGCTCACGGCGTGACTTCCTTAATGCTCATTGCCCCACGTTGAGCACCGGCTTGTAGCCTGTACGCTTTGCCATTGGCCTGAAATACTTCATTCAGGCGCACCATTTTTACCTGCTTGCCCACGGCGATGGCCACGCGCGACACGCCAGCGATGTCAGAAATCAGCAGGACTTTTGGCCCCTCAGAAAATTGCTGCGGGGCACTGGCGGCGCTGTCAGGCACATCGCCTTGTAAAGGCTCATTTTTTAGCTTACTCAGCTTGCTACGAAGCTCTTCCAGCGCCAGTTCGTTGACCAGCTTGCGATGCTCAGTCTCAAAATAGAAGTTGTCTTCCATCATGCTGGCAATATGGTCTTGCTCAGGAGATACCGCCGGGATCTCAAGCTGATTACTGGCCAGTGGCGGGAGATTATCCTGACCCAGCACGGCATAGGGTGCTGACATGAGCAGCAGCGGGGCGATCAATGTCCATTTTTGCATAACAATCCTCCTGATATTTTGGTCCCTGTCTTGCTCACCGCCACCTCTTTAATAAAGAAGGCGTCCTGATAGGCGAGAGTTTTGAAATACTGCATCACGTAAATGGCTTCCCTGGGCAGTTCAACTTCCCAAGTGGCGCTTAAGAATTGATAGCGCTGACCCATGCGCTGGCCGACTTCATCCTCGAGAGATGAAATTGAGGACTCTGGCGCGCTGAGAAGGATTATTTTTTCTTTACTGGCGACGGCGTTGTTATGCCCGTAAATATAATTCAACAGATTGACACATTGGGGTAATTGAATAGCCGCAGCGGATTGGTATTTCTTCAATAAAGGATGATTTTCCAGTTTTGAAGGCAGACCTTGATAATTAACCTCACCAGCAGAGAAGCTCGCCGTAAATAGCCGATGCCAAAACTGCTTTTGCTGTAAATTAAAAATCCCATTGTCTTGCAATAGATAATGGAAATTACAGCTGGTGGTATCGCAGTTGACATTCTCTTCCCGATAACCCGCCAGTTGTAATGGAATGCGGCTGCGCGCCATCTCCGTCAGCAATTTGTTTAAGCTGGTAATATGCCCGCCGCTAAAGCTATCCAGATAGTACTGTTTTACTTGCTGGATCTTCTGCGCTACCTGCTGCTGGGCGATCTCCTCTTGCGCCAGTCGCTCTTTTTTCGGCACATACAGCAGGAAGTATCCTCCGCTAATCGACAATAAAATCAGTATCACCACAACGGTGCTGATAATAATGGGCAATTTACGCGCCGATTGGGTGATGTCTTTCCAGATGTAATCTTTATTCAGCATGGTTAATTATCCGGAGAAAAAGAAGTCTATCAGCACCAGCGTTAACCCCACCACGCCGATGGCCGTAAGCAGCAAAGCGCTATAGAGGAACAGTCTCTGTTTGCGCAGCCTTTTCTTGCGTTTTTCACACAATGAAATGACGGTTTCGATATGCTTGTCTTCTAATAGAATAAGCTCCAAATCGCCGTAGTCCGACTCCGGCAACACGCGTATCACTTCATCAAAAAAGGCTTTGCCAATCAGCCTGTCGGTTCCAGCTATAATCTGACCGCTATAAATCATTAACAAATAATATTCATCTTCAGAGACAACGGCATAATAAATGCCATCGCCAAATTGAGTATTAATATAGGTGGCGAACGGGTCATGATATAAAACCGGCTTGTCCGTGTAGCCATAGTGGCTTTTATTCTTATCATCGGTATAGACCACCTGATGGTGACTCTTTTTCGTCGCCTCAATCCATTGGCGATAATCCTTAGCATTACTGCCGGAATAGGCGTTTTCCCAGATTAACCCAGTGACAATATGGTTTTCGGTTAACTGTTGGATGAAGTTATTTTTCATTTTAATGAGTAGGGCGCCTGATGATAGTCGATACCCACCACCATGACGACAGTGGCATCAGATTGGTTGCTCTCGCCGCCCGCGCCTATCAGCATCGCTCGCTGTCCGTCTGACATTTCCGTCGCTTGGTACTTGCTGACCATTAATAATGTGCCCGCCGTGACGGTAGAAACATTAAAGGTTTCCGTGGTGGTCACGACAGGCAGTTGAATAAGCTCGAAGGTGTCGAGACCATTGAGGAATCTTTTGGTAAAGCCGCTGGAGACTTCTATTCTGCCGTCTGACAGAACTCTAGGCGTAATAATAAAACTGGTGCCAGTAATAATTCTATCAGTGGTGACCTCTATGGTTTCGCGATTAGTGGTTTCATTAATGGTTCTGGTGCGCCCGGAGACATAGTTCTGTCTCTTGGTCATATTCAAAGGAATAGGCATATTGTTACGAGTAACAAAGGTGCCGCTCTGCAATACTCGCGAACCCGTAAGTTCATAAAAAGCGTCAAGTTGAGCATTAATGTTTAGCGTGCGCCCAGCTTCTGGCGAATAGAACTTACGCCCGGCCTTAAAGGTTCCTTCTGCAGATTTCATCATTGCGGTGGTGAGGTTTATCCCCGTGCCGCCGTTAATCAGATCGATATTCATCGCGGCACCGGCTTTTTTAATTTTTCGCTTATCCAGCACAAAAACCTTGTAGCTGACAATAAACTGGCGGCTGTTGTCGGTCTGGTATTTCTTGAGGATTTGGCTAAGGGTCTTATGTTCCGAAGGTCTGGCGGTAAAAGTCAAAATAGAGGCATCTTTAAAAAGGCTGTAAATACCGCTAGAAACGTACTTCTCCGCCATGTCTTTAACATCCTCCCAGAAGGTGGATTCAAACTTGGTTTCTGATTTGGCAATCAGGCCGCCTTCCGCCGTGGCTTCATTGCTCGACAGATCGAGTGAGGCTTCGAATTTGTTATTTTGCCCATAGAAATCCAGCTTAATGGCATAGGTTTCATACAACGACGTGGTCAACACGTTGTTGTGGTCCAGTGTCGAGGAAACATCATAAAGCACGGATATGTAACGCATAAACTCTTCAAACGTGCCGTTGAAGTTAATAGTGTGTGCCTGAAGTGGGGCCGCTTGGCTGCCCGTCTTCTCGCTATTAGGCAAAGAATCATTGATGCGATAGCTGATCCCCGTTTGGTCGGCGACGGATTCAAGCAGGGTCGGCAGATCTATAGGTTCATAGGATTCAATATTGACGTTTTGACTCAGCAGTTGCTGTGTCTTGGCATTGTACTCAACGCGCTTGCCAAGGAAGGCTGCGTCATATTTTTGGTAGGGACGGGTTTTGATGTCATCCGCTTCCACCACCTGAGGCATCTGGTTAGATTCACTATTAAGATCGTACTTTTGGTCAAAATAGTGAGCACAGCCCGGCAGCATGGCGGATAAGCAAAATACCAATAATTTATTCTTCATCACTGTTTCCCTGTGAAACTATTGTCCATCAATGATTAACACTTTATTTTTGCTGTAAAACTTAATAACTAACCCATAGTTTTCCGAGACAAAAATACGCCCCAAATTATTGAGAATTTCATCATTGCTCTTCCCCGATATCAGCGTATCAGTAAATATCATGTAATCGCTTTCGCTATTCCATAGCAGCTTATAGCCGACTTTATCCGCCCATTTTTTTATTTCCTGACTTAATAGGCTATTTTCATGCAGAATCAATATTTGTTTCTGGGTTGTAACTTCGGCGTGAAGTAGAGGTTTTTTTAATAGCAATCCTGTCCGGTGGGTATTATCAATTTTAGCCGAGTTAGCACCAGTGTGAAGTGACGCATAAGAGGCAGTACTAATAAATAATAAGAGTAACGATAATGGTTTAAATATCCCTTTCATAGTAATGTCCTGCTGTAGTGCCAATTAAAAGTTAGGGGTGAGGCCTTTATAAAATAGACGGGAATAATCAACTTCAACGGTGCTGCACCATCGGGTGATCACTACGGATACAGAGCTTGGATTACGGTAGCTAAATGTTTTTTTGTGTGCACGGTTATAAGCCGATATGGTGGAAGTAACGACCCATTTATTGTCGTAACGGTTAACTTGGATCTCTACTTTGCTAAAATCCGATGACAGTTCGCTTGGAGCGACTGATCGAGTCAGTGCTGGATTAGAATAATCTTTTAGATAAGTTCCTACATTCTCCTTCATGTTATAAGAGATATCGGAGGACAAGGACGAAATGGCTGCCGCAATTCTTGGGTAAAGTTGGCGATTGTTCGGGCCCATTGGGCAACGCTGAACGGGTAATGTAATTCTCCCCACTTCATCATCCAGACGACCCATGTACTCTTGGTAATATCTTGCACCATATAAGGGAGGTGCATCGATATTAATGGTATTGCCAAAAGCGGCGTAGCTTATCAGCGGAATGGTGGTCAACTCCGGGGGAGAGTTTGTGTATCTTCCTGGGCTTTCTAGAATCACGTTGGTGAGCAATGTGCCCACGGTCTTTGAGCCGTCAGCATTATTGGCTTCCAGAACCAGCACATTGTTTTCAGCATGGTTATAGCCCTGTCCGGCTTCGCTTGAGAGACAAAGGGTGGTATTGGATTTTGAGGCATCCCAGCAGAGCTTTCCCGCCCCGACGCTGCCTGCGAGTTGAGTCTTCTGAGCATTTTTAGTGTTCACCGAAATACGGATGCCAAATTGCTGTTTAAGCTTACTGCCGGCGGTCGCGATATAGCGGCTCATTTCACCGAAATTCACTGGCACTCTTTGACTTTCGCTGCCCGTCATCAATAGCTGCCACGCCGAGTTAGCCTTGCTGCCCGGCGGGCGCACCACAATGTGCGCGTGGGCGTAACTCAGCCCCATATCTTCAAACGCTTTGTTAAATGCCTGAAGGTAGCTGTCAAAGCGCAACTTGTCCTCGGTTCGCGGCGTTAGAGGGCTGTAACTGATGATGAAATCGACCCGGTCGACATCCTGACGCTTGGGGTCGCCAACTAAATCAACGCGAACAATATTTAAAACCTCTTTGCTGAGCTGACTCGGGGAGGCGCACGGCAGAAATTCTTTCTCGAATTGGTAGACCTTATTTAATGTCTCCGGCCCGCAGCGATTACTGACAAAATAGCTTCTCTGGCTCATAGGCCCGTACCATTCAAAGAATCTTGCCGAGTGAATGACTTCAGTCATTTTATAATTAGTGACTCTTCTACTATAAACAGCTTTTCTGGCCCCGTTTAATTTCAGATCATAAAGTGGATTGGTTTTAAAATTATCCCCTTTACCGTTTTCGATAACAGAAACCTGACCTTGCTGAATAAATTTAACCAAGCCGTATATCTCACGAGTAATGAGTTTTGCCGTCTGTCGTTGTTTAATTTCTTCAATGTTCTTTTGCTTGATATTGACTGTAAAAGCCATAGTCAGGCCGATGATCACCAGCACCACTAACATTTCAAGCAAAGTGAAACCGCGAGAGAATTTATGCACGATTAGGCCAATATGATGGTCAGTAGAGAAATCCCTTCTCCCACAGGAGAAGGGGCGGGGCATTAACGGCTACCCAACACGATGGCGTTGTTTGGGGTATTGGTACAAACCCCTAAGGTTGCCGCAGGAGTGATAGTGACGTTGCCACTGGCATGCAGGCTTCTCAATACCCCAGAAACCAGTGTGGCATCCAGCGAGCTTGGTGCCACGGCATCGACACCGGCTGCGGCGGCTACGACACCAACGTAATCCCATTGATTACCAATTTGAGTAATAATGTTACGGCACTGAGCTTGATCTAACCCGTTGATAGTAAGATAAAAGCCTTTCAAGCCAGCTGTGGGGCCAGTGGTAATACGTACTCCGCCCATATGGAAGTAGTCACCAGAGATGCCGTTTTTGGCTTCAGATTCAGACAGTTTTCCCAGCTGTACCAGTGACGCGATCATGATTTTCGCGTTGGCGTTTACCAGGATGGAGGTAGGAGACATGTTGACGGTGGCGGTAGGTGAAGCCACCGGATAGCCGGTATTTCTGTAAGCTTCCTGTGCCGCCAGACGGATGCTATTGGTGTTGCTGACTAATTTAGTAATGGACTGGCTGCTGAAGGCGCGCTGTGCCAGCACGACCACGCCTGCGGCTATAGTCCCGACAATACCCAAAACGATAATGACTTCGAGTAATGACATTCCCCGCTGTTTTCTAAATTTCTTATACGCGTTAGCTTTACTCTTAAGTATATTAATTTGTTCTTTCACGACACATTCCTTATGTATGCTAATAGCGATTTTCTGGATATTTTATTTTTCATTAAACACATAATAAATAATCCCCGGTGAAGTGATTATTTAAGCGCAGATATCTAATGGCAGGCTGATTGTTATGTAAGCGAGCTATGAAATGCAATAGATTTTTGGAATTGCTCTGGGTGTTTTTTTATTGAATTGTTGTTTTTGAGTTGATTTTTATTATTCGCAATTGTTATTTGTTTGATTAATTAATTTTGGGTTTTGTTTTTGATTCTTAAAATAAAATATTGGCAAGGTGTTTTTATTATTATGAACCTCATCGATTAGCTATTTAGATTAGTTAGCGGAACGCATTTTTTTTCACAAAATGACCTGTGAACGTCAGTTCAGCGAAGCGCGTCGGTTTCTTGTATAATGTGCCGCTTCGAGGTGCGAAGGGGTGAACCCAGTGGCATTTCCTCGGTTTACTCCAAACAGGAATACAGAATTATGATGCATAACGACGTCTTGCGCAGCGTGCGCCACATGCTTGATTTAAGCGAAGGCAGACTGATTGAGATCCTCAAAACCACCGGCGTGCCCGTCAGCCCGGAAGTGATGTCCCGCTACCTGAAGAAAGAGGACGAAGAGGGTTACATGGAGGTTCCTGACGAAGTCATGGCTAACTTCCTCAACGGTTTGATCACCTTCAAACGTGGTAAAGACGACCGTTTCCCAGCTCCAGAAGTAGAAAAACGCGTCACCAACAACATCATGTTGAAGAAACTGCGCGTGGCGTTTGAGCTGAAAACCGAAGACATGCTGAGCGTGCTGGCCGCCGCCGACTTCAAAATGTCCGAAGGCGAACTGAGCGCGTTCTTCCGCAAAGAAGGCCATAAGAACTACCGTCCTTGCGGCGATCAGGTGCTGCGTTACTTCCTGAAAGGTTTGACCGCGCGGGTCCGCCCGTCTAAAGCCTAAAGCCCGCTCGCCGTCTTATCGGCTTTGCTCCAAATAAAAAGCCTGAGTGCATGACACACTCAGGCTTTTTTGTGCTGCGGTTCGCGTATTATGCGGCTTCAGTCTGCCGTGGCTTCACCACTTTCTTCTCTTCCGGCTCTGGCTTTTTTGCTGCCAGCTCATCGGCTTCGAACTCATCCACGTTGATAGAACGCAGGCGGCTCTCTTCGGCACGGCTCAGAATTCGGGCTTCGTCCGGGGTCAGATGACCAGCATCCAGACCTTTTTGCGCCAGAATATCCAGACGAGTGAACGACAGCTTTTTGCCCATCGCGTCGGACAGACGTTTATGCACCGGCTCAGCCGCCAGAATATCCTTCAGCGCCTCTTCCAACTGACCAATCGGGTTGTGCTCGCTCGCCGTCAGATACTGGCCGCGACCAATGCGGCTGCGGGTGGCTGATGGCACTTGCAGAATGCGCGCCAGCTCGTGGTCCAGTTGGTCAGAAGGCGCGGCCTGAGCACGACCCAGCGGGAAGATAACAAAGCGCATCACGCCTGCTACCAGCCCGTTAGGGAAGTTACGCAGCAGCTCTTCAATGGCGATTTCCGCCTGATTCAAGCAGTCCTGCACGCCCCAATGCACCAGCGGCAGGTCATCTTTATTACGGCCTTCTTCTTCATAGCGTTTCAGCGTCGCCGTTGCCAGATAGATTTGGCTGAGGATGTCGCCTAAACGGGCCGAAATGCGCTCGCGGCGTTTCAGGCTGCCGCCCAGCACGCCCATGGAAATATCGGACAGCAGGGCCAAGTTGGCGCTCAGGCGGTTAATCTGCTGATAGTAGCGAGCCGTCGCGTCCTTGGCCGGTGTCTTACTGGTGCGGCCGTTGGTCAGGCCCAGCCAGAAGCTGCGCACTTTGTTGCTGCCGACGTGGCCAATATGGCCGAACAGCGCGCGGTCGAAATCATGCAGATCGTTGCTTTCCGCCGCCGCCATTTCACGCAGCACGTACGGATGGCAACGGATAGCGCCTTGCCCGAAGATAATCATACTGCGGGTCAGGATGTTGGCACCTTCTACCGTGATGGCGATTGGCGCACCCTGATAAGCACGGGCCACGAAGTTGTTCTTGCCGAGCATAATGCCTTTACCGCCGGTGATATCCATGGCGTCCATCACGGCGCGCTGGCCACGGTGGGTACAGTGATATTTGACGATAGCCGACAGCACCGCCGGTTTTTCACCGAGCATAATGCCATTGGTGATAAGCGTTGCCGCGGCGTCCATGACATAGGCGTTACCAGCAATGCGCGCCAGCGGCTCTTCGATCCCTTCCATCTTGCCGATAGGCAGTTTGAACTGGCGGCGGATATAAGCATAAGCACCCGTCGCCATCGCCAGTGATTTCAGGCTGCCGGTAGCGTTGGACGGCAAGGTGATGCCGCGACCAACCGACAGGCATTCAACCAGCATACGCCAGCCCTGACCGGCCATTTTCGGACCGCCGATGATGTAATCGATAGGCACGAAAATGTCTTTACCGCGCGTCGGGCCATTTTGGAAAGGTACGTTCAGCGGGAAGTGACGGTGGCCGATTTCCACGCCTTGGGTGTCCGTTGGGATTAGCGCACAGGTGATGCCAAGCTCAGTGGTATCGCCCAACAGGTGGTCCGGGTCTTTCAGCTTAAAGGCCAGTCCCAGCACGGTGGCGATAGGGGCCAGCGTGATATAGCGTTTGTTCCAAGTCAGGCGCATGCCCAGCACTTCTTTGCCTTCCCACTGGCCTTTACATACCACGCCGACGTCAGGAATAGCCCCGGCATCAGAGCCTGCTTCCGGGCTGGTCAGAGCAAAGCATGGGATTTCCAAACCTTGGGCCAGACGCGGCAGATAGTGATCTTTCTGCTCGTCGGTGCCGTAATGTTGCAGCAATTCGCCGGGGCCGAGGGAGTTAGGCACGCCGACGGTGATGGCCAGAATGCCTGACACACCGGCCAGTTTTTGCAGCACGCGAGCCTGAGCGTAAGCCGAGAATTCGAGGCCGCCATACTCTTTCTTGATGATCATCGCGAAGAAGCGGTGCTCTTTCAAATAGGCCCACAGCTCTGGCGGCAGGTCGGCCAGCTCGTGCGTGATCTGGAAGTCATCCGCCATGCGGCAGGCTTCTTCTACCGGGCCGTCGATAAAGGCTTGTTCTTCTTCTGTCAGGCGTTGTTGCGGGTAATCCTGCAACTTTTTCCAGTCAGGCGTACCGCTGAACAGGTCGCCTTCCCACCAAGTGGTACCGGCTTCAATCGCCTCTTTTTCCGTGCGAGACATGCTTGGCATGACTTTGCGGAAGGTGCGCAGGGCCGGAGCGGAGAACAGTGAACGGCGCAGAGCAGGAATGTTGAAAGGCAGCAAGATGATTGCCAGCGGCACCAGCAGCCAGAGAGTCCACAGGTGGATAGCGCCCATGGCAGCGGTAAAAGCCAGAATAATCAAGCTACTAAGTTGTAGGTTCACGCGGTGATAGAACAGCACACCGATGATAACGAGCAAGGCAACGATACTAAGAACCATCATGATAAATCTCCCCAGTTGTAGGAGGTCTGACCTGTTAGAGTGATATATTGGTTTTAGTTCAGGTCCATTTCTTTATCAATGTATTTACATCTTAATTACAACTTGGCTCACAAACCGATCGCACTAAGGGTCAAAATCACAAACATTCGGATTGATTACCGCTTCTTGGCTTCTCGCTGTTTCGGCAATCCGTTACACTGCGTGGCGGAACGCTTTATTGCTGAAAATGGACATAAAAAGAGGCTGCCATGTACCTGGATATTATCCGTAGTGAACTGAACGAAGCTGCTGAGACACTGAACAAATTCCTCAGTGATTCAGCAAATATTGAGTCAATTCAACGTGCTGCCGTGCTGCTAGCGGATTCTTTTAAAGCGGGTGGGAAGGTGATTTCCTGCGGTAATGGCGGTTCGCACTGCGACGCCATGCACTTCGCTGAAGAACTGACTGGCCGTTACCGTGAAAACCGTCCGGGCTACCCGGCGATTGCCATTTCTGACGTCAGCCACATCTCCTGCGTGGGTAACGACTTTGGTTACGACCATATCTTCTCCCGTTACGTTGAAGCGGTTGGGCAGAAGGGCGACGTGCTGCTGGGGATCTCCACCTCTGGCAACTCCGCTAACGTGATCAAGGCGATTGAAGCTGCGCGTGCGAAAGGCATGAAAGTCATCACCCTGACCGGTAAAGACGGCGGCAAGATGGACGGTTCAGCTGACGTAGAAATTCGCGTACCGCACTTTGGTTTCGCGGACCGCGTGCAGGAAATCCACATTAAAGTGATTCATATTTTGATTCTGTTAATCGAAAAAGAGATGGCAAAAGCGTAAGGCTTTTGATGTAAAGGAGACTGGCAATGTGCGAATTGCTCGGGATGAGCGCCAACGTTCCTACTGATATCTGTTTCAGTTTCAGTGGGTTGGTGCAAAGAGGTGGCGGCACGGGTCCGCATAAAGATGGCTGGGGTATTACTTTCTATGAAGGTAATGGTTGTCGCACCTTTAAAGATCCGCATCCGAGCTTTAATTCGCCCATTGCCCGTCTCGTTCAGGAGTATCCGATCAAATCCTGCGCGGTGATTTCGCACATTCGTCAGGCCAATCGCGGCGAAGTATCGCTGGAAAATACCCATCCCTTCACCCGTGAACTGTGGGGCCGCAACTGGACCTACGCGCACAACGGGCAGCTGCGCGGCTATCGCCAGCTGGATACTGGCACCTTAAGGCCCATCGGCCAGACTGACAGTGAGTTCGCCTTCTGCTGGTTACTGCATAAATTGACTGAACGCTATCCGCGAACGCCGGGCAACTGGCCGGCGGTGTTTCGCTATATCGCGTCGCTGGCTGACCAAATGCGGCAGAAAGGGGTGTTCAATATGCTGTTGTCTGACGGGCGCTTCGTCATGGCTTACTGCTCGACCAATCTGTATTGGATCACGCGCAGAGCGCCGTTTGGCAAGGCAACCTTGTTGGATCAGGATGTGGAAATTGATTTTCAGCAGCAGACGACACCCAATGATGTCGTCACGGTGATCGCTACCCAGCCATTAACGGGTAACGAAACCTGGAACAAGATTGCTCCAGGTGAATTCGCCTTATTTCACTGTGGTGAACGCCAACTGTGAACCCAGCGGGGTGGTTTGCACGGGCTGAGTTAGCACATACTTACCTGAGCTGACGACCACGTTTGGCGGCGTATGGTACTTCTGGAAGTAGTCATAGCCCGGCTTTAGCTCGTTCCAGAAACTGATGTAAGAAGAGTTTCTGTGCGACGCCATGTTGGCATCTGTCATGCGGAACGGGTAAATGCTGATTTGCACGTTACGCTGGCCGTATTGGAACGCCGCCTGCACATAAGTGAAAATCTCATCCATGTATTGATCGGTCATCGCATAGCAGCCGATAGATTTACAGTTACCGTGGATCATTAAATATTTGCCGGAATAGCCCTGAGCCGTGTCATAGGCATTCGGGAAACCGATGTTAATTGCCCGGTAGAATTTGCTATCAGGTTTTAAATGATGAATGTCGACACTGTAAAAACCTTCTGGGCTTTTGAAATCCCCTTCGCGACGTTTATTCCCTAAGCCGCCCGAGAAATCACAAATACCGTAAGTGCCAATTAGGCGATATTCGCCCTGAAGTTCGGCATAAAGCTCAAGTTTGCGTTCCTGTTTAAAGATCTGGATATAAACCGGGGAACCCAAAAGTTTCTGTTTTAACGCTTGATCAACCGGGACAGGCTCACTGGCGGCCGCGGTGCCGAGGGTAAAAAGGGGCAAACTGAGGAGCATCGCAAGTAACAGCGCGATTCTGATCATTCTTATTCCTGCTTAACGATTTCCCCTCGATAGTTGCTGTTGCTACTGACGTCGCGGCAATCTCAATTATGTGGGGTTTAGGTCTGATTATTTTGTCTACAGATACGAAGATCTTTAAGACCGCCACTGATATACAATCGGCATTAAACATGCATGATTCGATGCCATATTAATGCTGGTGGCTTTTTTAGCAATCCCACTAGGAATAAATTTACAGATAAAGTGTGAAAAAATGAGTTAGTTTACTTTTTAATCAATTTTTTTGTGAATACCCCGACATTTCTGCCGGGGAATATCGCTAGCGAGGAATGTTTTTGAAATCAGCCGGTGAGTTAACTAACACGCCGTCAGCCCCCAGCGCTTTGGCCTGTTGATAGTCAGCCTGATTATTAATACCGATCAGAATAATGTGCGCCTCTCCCTGTGAACGGAAGCAGTCCATCGCCTCTTTATCCCACGCCAGCGTGGCCTTAGAGCGCGCCTCGCCCAAGGTGTATTTTTCCACCACTTCCACTTCACGTTTCATTTCCAACGCATACCAGCGGCTTTTGTCATCAGCTTTGATTTGGCACTGGTGCGCCATGGTGATATTAGCCAGCGCGGTGCGGGTGGTATCGCGGCTTTCAAAGCGCGGAATAGAAGCCGGAAGGGAATCCAGATATTGACTGTCGGTGGAGTAAATGCGCACCCGGCGCTGGCTGTGCGTGTTGTCGAGCACCTTGTTTAAGGCTTTAGCCATCTCGGCAGGGCTGGCGTCCGGGCTTTTGATATCAATATAGAAAGTGGTTTTAGGGAAGGCGTTAAGCACGGTTTCCAGGCGCGGAATACCGATGTTTTTGCCACGATAAGGATGGTTATCGCCGCTGCCAAAGGCCCAACCGGCATCCATTTTCGACAGCTCCATCGCCGTGTACTGCGACACCGGACCACTCTGATTAGTCAGAGATTTTAAATCGGACGGGCGATACAGCACCGCGACGTTATCCTTGGAGAGCTGCACGGTTACCCAAATGGCATCCGCGCCATTGTTTAGCGCCAGTTCGATAGCCGGAACCGTGTTTTCCGGTGCATCAGCCGTGCCGCCGCGATGGGCAATAATCTGCGGTGCGCCGCTAATGGTCGCCGCCAAGCCCGTCAGTGGGAACAGGGCGCTGCATAACAACGTGGTGCATAACAATTTTCGATTAAAGCTGATCATAACTAATTCCTTTTAGAGACAATGGAGCAATTAATATACAGAGTGATTATGAAAAAAATATTAAATTCATACACAAAAACGATTATTTTTCAGTATTCAATCTAAAATTGAGATAACTATTATTAGGATAAATAAGCGGCAATTTTAATATTTGTCTACTCTATGGGTTAACTCAGTAGACTTGAATTTCCATCTTGATACTGTATGCTTGTACAGTCATTGGGAGGGGCTATGCGTAAAATTATTCACGTCGATATGGATTGCTTCTTCGCGGCAGTTGAAATGCGCGACGATCCTTCTTTGCGTGACATCCCAATAGCCATCGGCGGCAGCCGTGATCGCCGTGGCGTGATAAGTACCGCGAACTATCCGGCGCGCAAGTTCGGCGTCCACAGCGCGATGCCCACCGGCATGGCGCTCAAGCTCTGCCCACACCTCAAGGTGATCCCCGGGCGGATGGAAGCTTATAAAGAAGCTTCAAACCATATTCGTGAAATCTTCTCCCGCTACACCTCATTGATAGAACCCCTCTCGCTCGACGAGGCTTACCTCGATGTCTCTGATTCCACCCAGTGCAATGGCTCCGCTACGCTTATCGCCGCTGAGATCCGCCAAGCCATTTCAGATGAAATCAACCTGACGGCGTCGGCCGGGATTGCGCCCATCAAGTTCCTCGCCAAGATCGCCTCAGATCTCAATAAGCCCAATGGCCAGTTCGTGATCACCCCAGATAAAGTCGCTGATTTCCTGCAAGACCTGCCGCTTAGCAAAATCCCCGGCGTGGGCAAGGTGACGGCAAAGCGTTTGCAGGAGCACGGCCTGATCACCTGTGGCGATGTGCAGCGTTATGATTTGGCGAAGCTGCTAAAAGGCTTCGGCAAGTTTGGCCGCGTGCTGTGGGAGCGCTGTCAGGGCATTGATGAGCGCGAAGTCTCCCCGGAGCGCCTGCGTAAATCCGTCGGCGTCGAGCGCACGCTGGCGGAAGATATTCACAGTTGGGAAGAGTGCGTGGCGCTGATCGACCGGCTTTACCCCGAGCTGGAAACCCGACTGAGCCGCGTCAGCCCCGATTTGCGCATTGCCCGGCAGGGCGTAAAGTTGAAGTTTCACGATTTCCAGCAAACCACTCAAGAGCACGTCTGGCCGGTTTTGAATAAAAATGACTTGTTGAAGGTAGCCCATGAAGCATGGGAACAGCGGCGGGGCGGTCGAGGTGTGCGATTGGTTGGGTTACATGTGACTTTGCAAGATCCGCAGATCGAGAGGCAGTTGCTGCTGCCGTGGGAGTGAGGCTGAAAACGCTTTATCTTCTCTGGTTTTGATTCCTCCCCCTTCTCAGGGGGAGGTGCAAAAGAAACATTACTTACGCTCTGGGATCGCTTTCAGCAGGGCGGTCAGCAGCTTCCAGTACAGGTCAACGCTTTCGATCTCAACTTGCTCATCCGGCGAGTGCGGGCCGGTGATGGTTGGGCCGATAGACACCATGTCCATGTCTGGGTATGGCTTTTTGAACAGACCACATTCCAGACCAGCATGGATAACCATGATATTTGGCGTTTTGTCGAACAGCTGCTGGTAAGTTTCGCGCACCAGCGTCATGACCGGAGAGCTTGGCTCTGGTTTCCAGCCCGGATAGCTGCCTTTCGCCAGCGTTTTAGCGCCAGCCAGTTGGCCGAGAGAAGTCAGCATGCTGACCACGTACTCTTTGCCGCTGTCGATCAGGGAGCGGATCAGGCTGTTGATCGCCACTTCGCTCTCGGTCATGGTGACAACACCGACGTTCAGAGAGGTTTCAACCACGCCTTTCACGTCGTCGCTCATGCGGATCACGCCGTTTGGCGTCGCGTTGAGCAGTGACAGGAAGTGATGCTGGCTCTCTTTGTTCAGCGCTTTAGCATCGCTTTGCGCCGCTTCAACTACGAAAGCAATTTTCTTCTCAACCGCAGCCAGTTCGAATTGAACGGTAGCCAAGAACTCTTGGGCAGCCGCTTTCAGCGCGTCGGCTTTATCAGCAGCAACGGCAACGATCGCAATGGCTTCGCGTGGGATAGCGTTACGCAGCGTACCGCCGGTGAAGTCCAACAGGCGCAGGCCGTGAGTCTCAGCATTGTCAGCCAAGAAGCGAGCAAGCAGTTTGCTGGCGTTGCCCAGACCTAAGTGAATGTCAGCGCCTGAGTGGCCGCCTTTCAAGCCTTTGAAGGTCAGCTTCAACAGGCTGTAGCCTGCCGGAACGGCTTCACGAGTCAGTGGCAGCGTTGCGGTGAAGTCGATACCACCGGCGCAACCCATATAGATTTCGCCTTCGGTTTCTGAGTCAGTGTTGATCAGAATTTCAGACTGCAACCAGTTTGGCTGAAGGCCGAACGCGCCTGCCATGCCGGTTTCTTCGGTCATGGTCAGCAGCACTTCCAGCGGGCCGTGCTCAACGGATTCGTCAGCCAATACTGCCAGTGCAGAGGCTAAACCGATGCCGTTGTCAGCACCCAGCGTGGTGCCGCGTGCTTTTACCCAACCGTTATCAATGTACGGCTGGATGGGATCTTTGGTGAAATCGTGAACAGTATCGTTGTTCTTCTGCGGCACCATGTCGAGGTGAGCTTGCAGGGCGACCGCTTTACGATTTTCCATGCCTTTAGTGGCTGGCTTACGCAACAATATGTTGCCAACTTCATCACGCTCAGCGTGAATACCTTTTTCCTGTGCCCATTCAACGATGTGTTTTGCCAGTGCTTCTTCATGGTAAGAAGGGTGTGGAATCGAGCAAACTTTGGCAAAAATATCCCACAGCGGTTGTGGCGAAAGTTGAGACAATTCAGACACTATGAGTCTCCTGTAACAGTCAGCTCAGTCAGAAGGCATTGGCCGGTGAACTGATTGAGGTGCTGTAGGTTTAAGGTTAATTATTCATCAGATCCAGTTGCCAATCGGTGTGGCGGCTGGTCAAACAGAATATCACTTAATCCTAAGCAGTGCGCGTAAGGCAGTGGAAAATCCTTGGGGTTTGCGGGGTTCTGGCCTCATAAGCGCTGGTTTTTGTGAGCTGGACTCACTATAATCTCGCGCAACCTTTTTTCTTCCCCCCGAATACATTTTTAGAAGCCGTCATTTCACTGGCTGGGACACCTATATGAGCGAAAAATACGTTGTAACTTGGGACATGCTGCAAATCCACGCCCGCACCATGGCAAAACGCCTGCTGCCGGCAGAACAATGGAAAGGCATCATCGCGGTAAGCCGTGGCGGTTTAGTTCCTGCCGCTCTGTTGGCGCGTGAACTGTGCATTCGTCACGTTGATACCGTGTGCATCTCAAGCTACGACCACGACAATCAGCGCGAAATGAAAGTGCTGAAACGCGCTGAAGGTGACGGTGAAGGTTTCATCGTAGTTGACGATTTAGTCGATACCGGCGGCACCGCCAAAGCCATCCGCGACATGTATCCAAAAGCGCACTTCATCACCATGTTCGCCAAACCAGCCGGTGCGCCGCTGGTTGATGACTATGTGATTGATATTCCGCAGGATACGTGGATTGAGCAGCCGTGGGATATGGGTGTGGTGTTCGTACCTCCTCTGGTCGGCAAATAAATCCTCGTCATCCTTCGAGCCGCTCCTGCGTTGGCTGCCCTCGCGCATCCCAGTCACTTACTAATGTAAGCTCCTGGGCTTTGCTCAGTTGCCGCCTTGACGCGACTCGAATGATTTAGAGGATTACAGAAGTTGAAAGCAAAACGCCCAGCCGATTGGTTGGGCGTTTTCGTTTGTCTTTCATTTGCATCAGGCTTGACCTGAGTGCTGAGTTATCGCAACGTGTCCCTGTTATAATTCTCGTCCACGCAGCTGGTTAACGGAGGATTTTGCATCATGGCACCAGCCAACCTTACGGAAAAACTGTTCAAACCCACCTTCAAATATCCAGAAACCTCGACGCTGGTTCGTCGTGTGCATCATGCCGGGGTGAATACGCTCCACTCGGCGCTGGAAGGGGATTCGGCACCTTGTTGGTATCGCACGATTAACCGTTTGATGTGGTTGTGGCGCGGCGTAAATCCGCTGGAAGTGGAAGAAGTGCTGTCTCGCATTGCCGTTTCTACCGCCAAGCGCAGCGACGAGCGCCTTCTCGATACCGTGATTGGCTATCGCGGCGGTAACTGGATTTATGAGTGGTCGCAGCAGGGCATGGCGTGGCAACAAAAGGCGCAAGAGGCCGAAGACTTGGCCCTCGCCAGCGAATATTGGCTCAAAGCCGCCAACCTTTATAGCATTGCTGGCTACCCTCATTTAAGAGGCGACACGCTGGCGGAACAGGCAGAAGTGTTAGCCAACAAGGCTTTCGAGCAGTCTGCGCTGCATTCTCCTTATCAACTGAAAGAGATCGACTTCGCCATCGAAGGCGGCAGCGCGATCACCGGCTTCCTGCATCTGCCCAACGAGGGCAAAGCGCCGTTCCCAACCGTGATGGTGTGTGGCGGACTGGATACCTTGCAGAGTGACCATCAGCGGCTGTTCCGCGACTACCTTGCGCCGCGTGGCATTGCCATGCTGACCATCGACATGCCGTCGATTGGCTTCTCCGCCAAGTGGAAACTGACCCAGGACACCAGCTTCTTGCATCAGCAAGTGCTGAAAAAACTCAGCGACGTAGTGTGGATAGATTCAACCAAAGTCAGCCTGCTCGGCTTCCGCTTTGGTGCTAATGTCGCCGTGCGTCTGGCCTATTTAGAGCCGCGTCGCGTTCGCGGTGTGGCGACCCTCGGCGCACTGGTTCATACCCTATTATTCGACGCCAAATGTCAGGACAAAGTACCCGACATGTATATGGACGTGCTCGCCAGCCGACTGGGAATGTCCAATGCCAGTGACAGCGCGCTGAAGACCGAGCTTAATAGGTATTCTCTGAAAACACAGGGGCTGCTCGGGCGCAGAACGCCGACGCCAATCATTGCCGGTTACTGGGAGCAAGACCCCTTCAGTCCTAAGGAGGAATCTCGCTTAATCGCTGATTCCTCGGGGGATGGCAAGCTGTTGAGCATTAAAAGAGAGCCGCTTTATCAGAATTTCGACAAGGCGCTGCATGATATTTGTGAATGGCTGTCGACTCACATGCGTTAAACGAAAAGGTTGCTAATTCTTAAGGGTTTGCTACAAATGAAGCCCCCTAAAAGGAGAATGTGTAATGACGTTACCAAGTGGTCACCCTAAAAGTAGGCTAATGAAACGTTTCGGCACGTTGGGGCCCTATATCAGGGAAGCCAAGTGCGAGAACGATCGCTTTTTCTTCGACTGTTTAGCGGTATGCGTTAACGTAAAACCCGCGCCGGAGAAGCGTGAATTCTGGGGCTGGTGGATTGAGCTTCAGGCTGAGGAAGAGCGTTTTACCTATGTTTATCACTTCGGGTTGTTCGACAAAGAGGGCGACTGGAAGGAGCAAAACATTAAAGATGCTGAAGTGCGTGACAAACTGGAGACTACGCTGCGTGGCTTCCATAAGAACCTCAACGCCATGATTGTCGAGATGTCTTTGAAACTCGAACCTGCTGAAGATTTTGGCGACGAACCTTTAAAATTGTCGGCCTAAAGACCGCGATTTTCCCCTGCTTGAACCCTGCAATTTAGCGTTATGCCCTAAGGCATAACGCTGTTCTCCTTTTCCAAAGACAACAGTACACTTCATCATTTAAACTCTATTCAATTCTTCAAACGCAAACGGCAGAAAGATTATGAGTGGCAGCCAAACATTGGTTGTAAAACTGGGCACTAGCGTGCTCACCGGCGGCTCCCGTCGCCTTAATCGTGCTCACATTGTTGAGCTGGTTCGCCAGTGCGCGCAGCAACACGCGGCAGGGCACAGAATTGTTATCGTGACGTCGGGCGCTATCGCCGCCGGGCGCGAACATCTGGGCTACCCCGAACTCCCCGCCACCATCGCCTCCAAGCAATTATTGGCGGCGGTGGGGCAGAGCCGTTTGATTCAACTATGGGAACAGCTGTTTTCTATTTATGGCATTAATGTCGGCCAGATGCTGCTGACTCGCGCCGATATGGAAGACCGCGAGCGTTTCCTCAACGCGCGTGACACCATGAACGCGCTGCTCGATAACCATATCGTGCCGGTCATTAACGAAAACGACGCGGTGGCTACCGCCGAGATTAAAGTCGGTGATAATGACAACCTGTCGGCGCTGGCGGCGATTTTAGCCGGTGCAGACAAACTGCTGCTGCTGACCGACCAGCGCGGCCTGTTCACCGCCGACCCACGCACCAACCCGCAGGCTGAGTTGATTCGCGAAGTGACCGCCATCGACGACGCCCTGCGCGGCATCGCGGGCGATAGCGTGTCTGGTCTGGGAACCGGCGGCATGGCCACCAAACTGCAAGCCGCCGACGTAGCGTGCCGCGCGGGTGTCGACACCATTATCGCCGCGGGTAACCTGCCGGGCGTGATTGCTGACGTCATCAATGGCGTGTCAGTGGGTACTCGCTTCCACGCCATGCAGACGCCACTCGAGAACCGCAAACGCTGGATCTTCGGCGCGCCGCCTGCGGGTGAAATCACCATTGATGACGGCGCGGTTGCCGCCATGCTGGAGCGCGGCAGTTCGCTGCTGCCGAAAGGCATCCGTGAAGTGAAAGGCGATTTCTCGCGTGGGGAAGTGATCCGCATTCGCAACCTGACTGGGCGCGATTTGGCCCATGGGGTCAGCCGCTACAATAGCGACGCGATGCGCATGATTGCCGGTCACCACTCCCAGCAGATTAGTGAAATCCTCGGTTACGAGTATGGCCCGGTCGCCGTACACCGTGACGATATGATTGTCAGTTAAGACTGATTTTTAAGGATATACCCATGTTGAACGCAATGGGGCAGGCCGCCAAACAGGCCTCTTATACACTTTCGACACTCAGCACCGCGCAGAAGAACCACGCGCTGCAAGTGATTGCTGACATGCTCGAAGCCAACAGCCAGAGCATTATTCAGGCCAATGAATTAGACATGTCCGCCGCCCGCGCCAGTGGCATGAGCGAAGCCTTGCTCGACCGCCTGCTGCTGACCCCTGCGCGTCTGGCTGCTATCGCCAGCGATGTGCGCGACGTGTGCCGCCTGAGTGACCCGGTCGGCCAGATTATTGACGGCTCGACCCAAGACAGCGGGCTGAAGCTAGAGCGCCGCCGCGTGCCTTTGGGCGTGGTCGGGGTGATTTACGAAGCGCGCCCTAACGTCACCATTGACGTCGCCAGCCTGTGCCTGAAAACCGGCAACGCGGCTATTCTGCGCGGCGGCAAAGAGACTCACCACACCAATCAGGCGACGGTGAAAGTGATTCAACAGGCGCTGGAGCAGTGTGGTCTGCCACGCGCGGCGGTGCAGGCGATTGAAAGCCCGGACCGCCAGCTGGTCACCGAGATGCTGCGTCTGGATAAATACATCGACATGCTGATCCCTCGCGGTGGCGCGGCGCTGCACAAGCTGTGCCGCGAGCAGTCCACCATTCCGGTGATCACCGGCGGTATCGGCGTGTGTCACACCTTTGTTGATGAGAGTGTGGATTTCGCCAAAGCGCTGGCCGTGATTGAAAGCGCCAAAGTTCAGCGCCCAAGTGCCTGTAACAGCCTCGAGACCCTGTTGGTTCATCAGGCCATCGCGGCCCGCTTCCTGCCTGAGCTGAGTGCCAAAATGCATGCCGCGGGCGTCACGCTGCATGCCAGCGAGTCGGCGCTGCCTTATCTGCAAAATGGCCCGGCGAAGGTAGTAGCCGTGACGGAAGAAGATTATCAGGACGAGTGGCTGTCGCTGGATTTGAACGTTACGCTGGTGGCGGATATCGACGAGGCTATCGCCCACATCCGTAAATACGGCACCGAGCACTCCGACGCTATTCTGACGCGCTCTATCAGTCAGGCCGACCGTTTCGTCAATGAAGTGGACTCCTCGGCGGTGTACGTCAACGCCAGCACCCGTTTCACCGACGGCGGGCAGTTTGGTTTAGGCGCGGAAGTGGCGGTCAGCACGCAAAAACTTCATGCCCGTGGCCCAATGGGCTTAGAAGCCCTGACCACCTACAAGTGGATTGGCTACGGCGACGATTTAGTGCGCCCGTAAAAGCCCAAAAAAATAGCCCCGAATCACCGGGGCTATTAACAAAAACTATACAGAAATCATCATTTCCAAGCCTTCCATCACCCGCTGTGACGAGAAAAGCAGCAGTCGATTCTTTGCCTCTTGACTTGCGACTCGGATTTCAATAATTTGTCACCCCGAAGTAACCCGCAGTAAAAATGCCGACTTAGCTCAGTAGGTAGAGCAACTGACTTGTAATCAGTAGGTCACCAGTTCGATTCCGGTAGTCGGCACCATTTCAAAGCAAGCCCCCTCTAGGTTTACCCTTATTTATTAATCACCACAGATTTGCGATGAGTAAACGCCAGATAGCTGTATTTCCCGTGATATTCGCCCACGCCGGAGTTACCGATGCCGCCGAATGGCAGGTACGGTGAGCTTGCCTGCTGCATGACGCCATTGATGATGGCATCGCCAGATGGAATTTGGGTGGTGATTTTGCGGCCTTTATCAATGTCATTGGTAAAGACATAAGCCGCCAGTGGTTTCGGGTGATGCTTATTCACGCCCTCGGCAATCTGCTCAATCTCGGTGAAGGTCATGACTGGCAAAACCGGGCCAAACAGCTCTTCACGCATTAATGCGTCATCCCAATCCACATTATCCACCACGGTCGCCTGCATATGGCGGGTTGCGATGTTGGCTTCACCGCCATAAATCACTTTGCCTTTGGTCTGCTCAAGCATGCCGGTCAGTCTTTCTACCTGTTTGCTGGAAACCAGCTTACCTACAGAGTCAACGTTAGGAATGGTGCTTTTGATACGCTCAACCAGTTTCGTCAGCAGGGCGTCTTTCACACTTTCGTGAGCAAAAACGTAGTCCGGCGCAACACAGGTTTGGCCGCTGTTGGAGAACCGGCCGAAAGTCAGCATGTCCACCGCGCGGTCCAGATTGGCATCTTCCAACACGATAAATGGCGATTTCCCGCCTAATTCGAGGATAACCGGCGTCAGGTTCTTGGCCGCGGCGGTCATGACAATTTTGCCGACCGCAGGGCTGCCGGTGAAGAAGATGAAGTCAAACGGCAGGCTCAGCAGGAATTCATTCTCGTCCCGGCCTCCTTGAATTACCGCAATGTACTCTTCGTCAAATACAGACTGAATGATCTTCTGGATAACCAGCGCGGTTTCAGGAACGGATTCAGAAGGTTTGATAACCGCGGTATTGCCCCCGGCAATCGCGCCCAGCAGCGGGCAAAACACCAGATTAATCGGGTAGTTGAAGGGGCCGATGATGTAGCTAACCCCAAAGGCTTCGTGCTCAATAAAAGCTTCAGAGAACGTTGTGCCAGGATAAGAAGGCACGGTTTCTGGCACCACCCATTCGTCGAGATGCGCCAGTGTGAAATCGAGTTCTGAGATGACCCGGCCTATTTCGGTGCGATCGACCAGATCCTTGGATTTCCCGAGGTCGCTATCCAAGGCGGCATACAGGTCTTCAGTGTGACTGACAATAGACTGCTTGAGCTTTTGCAGGCTCTCCTTCCTGAAGGTAACGCTTTTGGTCGCTTCAGTTTTGAAGAAATTCTTCTGCTTAGTAAATACGGCTTGAATGGTCGAGTTATCAGTTTTTAACATTTCAATCCTCCGGTGTTGGGTACAACGTCATGATCAATCTTAGACAGCGATGGTTCTGGCGGCTCTAAAGCCAAGTAGATTTTCGGTTTAGTGTACTGGGTGGTCATCGTGCTCGACTAGGTTCCATTTGTTACCAGTCTGTAATCAGGCTCATCTTCAGTCATGCATCTCGTCCCATTCAGGTGTTTGACAATCAACCTACCAACTAGTAGGTTGATTGTGTAATTCAACCAATTGACCCTTTTTGTTTTCAGCGACGAGTGAGTTTTGGAGAGAGTATGAGCAAAAATCCAGTAAGTTCAGCGAACCTTGGCCAAGAGCAGTGGCTGAAGCGTTATTACTATACCCGCGCGCTATTTTCAGTGTTATGGGTGGCGTCCGCCTTCACGTTGGGGCAACACTCTTCGACCATAGGCGCGGTTTTGCTGGTCATTTACCCGGCGTGGGATGCGTTGGCAAACTACATTGATGCATCGCGCAGCGGCGGCCTCGGTCATAACCGTATCCAGACCACCAATATCATTGTCAGCGTGCTGACCACCTTAGCGGTGCTGGGGGCGCTGTCGATTAGCCGCAATTGGGTAATTGGGGTGTTTGGCGTCTGGGCCATATTGTCTGGCTTATTACAGCTGGGCGTCGCAGTGGGCCGCTGGAAAAGCTACGGTGCTCAGTGGACCATGATCCTCAGCGGCGCGCAGTCTTCACTGGCGGGCGCGTTCTTTATTCTACAAGCACAAATGCCGGTTCCCCCTTCGATTGTTAATATTGCCGGTTACTCGGCGGTCGGTGCTTTTTATTTCTTGGTTTCCGCCCTTTGGCTAACGGTAAGCCAGCGTCGTTTAAAGGCGGCTTAATGAGAGGACGGTAATGTGAATGTGATGGACTTTCCAACATACCGTAAAAATACACAGGGAAGTGAGCGAGATGATTTGATTGAGATAATTGACGAGCTTATTCAAATCATCATCGAACTGCAATTTAACTCATCAACTCAATCCGATGAGAAGGGGAGTAAAGACATTCGTGAATTTGCACTGTCTCTGGCAGTTAAAATTCTTAATGATTCCGAGTTAAATAAAAGCGCGCCGTTCTTAGTCGATAAAATGGTCATGCTGCTGATTAAAGAGTCTCGCTATTCTTAATACTAATTCAATATCTAATATCGCCAGACTTTACCTGGTCACGCTAACAAAATTATTAGCCTGAACAACCGAAGTCTGGCGAATTATTATTTATGCCAGACCAATAAAGAACCCTGCAATGGTGGCACTCATCAAATTAGAAAGCGTTGCCGCCGCCAGTGCTCGCATCCCGAGTTGAGCAATTTCAGAGGTACGCTGAGGTGCTATGGCAGAAAATGCGCCGACCACCACGCCAATCGAGCCAAAGTTGGCAAAACCACATAGCGCGAATGAAATGATGGCAATGGTTTTGACATCTAAAGTCCCGGCGGTTTGCAGATAAGGCGAAAAACTGAGATAGGCAACAAACTCATTAATCGCCAGCTTTTGGCCAATCAGGCTGCCTGCTAAGGTCGCGTCATGCCAATCGACGCCCATCACCCAAGCAAGGGGAGCAAGGGCATAGCCTAATATGCCTTCAAGGCTTGCACCGCCTAGCCCAAACAGCCCGCCCACGCCGCTAATCAGCCCATTAATTAGGGCGATTATCGCGACAAAAGCCATTACCACGGTTGCGACACCGACGGCAATCCGCAGCCCGGTCATCGCCCCAGACGCCACGGCTTCAATGATGCTTTTTGGCGGCGTTTCGGTGAAGGAGAGGTTATCGAAAACAATCTGCGACTCCTCCGTGGCCGGGCTCAAGATACGCGCAAAGAGGATACCGCCGGGGATTGCCATTAATGACGCCGCCAACAGATAGTCTATTGGCACGCCCAGCCCGGCATAGCCAATCATTGTCGACCCCGCGATAGACGCCATGCCGCTACAAATCGCTGTAAATAGCTCGTTGCGATTGAGGCGATGAATAAAAGGTTT
The DNA here is from genome assembly GCF_000735345.1 of Ewingella americana ATCC 33852. Lineage (GTDB taxonomy): Bacteria > Pseudomonadota > Gammaproteobacteria > Enterobacterales > Enterobacteriaceae > Ewingella > Ewingella americana. The sequence continues at coordinate 42,659 of NZ_JMPJ01000022.1, forward strand.
AACGATGGCGGGAATTTCATTCTGGCCGAGGAAGATGGTGGTGACGGCAACAAAGGACTCAATCTTGCTGATATTCAAAGCTTTTTGGAAAATGCCGCCAAGAACGCGAATCAGTAACTTCATAATGCCGATATAATAAAGCAAGCTCACCAAGGCCGTCATAAAGATAATTGCAGGCAGTACGTGGAAGGCAAAAACGAAGCCCGCGCCGTTAAATACTCTATTCATATCTGGCCCGGCTAATGCACCAAATATAAATGCGCTGCCCGCATCACTGTAATTCATTATATTATGAACGCCATAGGCGACTTTTTCAGCTAACCATTTTCCTGGGGGTAGGTAGAGGATCGCGCCGCCGATGGCTATTTGTAAAATCAGCGCCGCACCAATAGTCCGAAGACTGATTTTGCTTTTATTTACTGACAGGATAAATGCAATTGCCAGTAATACCACCATACCTAAAACACTTCTCATTATGTCCATAATGATTATCTCGTTATTATTAATTTTGGTATGCAGGATATCCAAATGGGCGACAGCAAACTGCCCATGAGTTTTTAGGCATGCAAAAAATAAGCATTATTTTGCATGCCTGATACAGAGTGTTTTATTTCATTTAATTAGTTGTACATTCGCACGCAGTCTTCGACCAAATTCCAGAACCATTGGGTATCGATAGTGATCCCGACTTTGGCATTGGCAGGTTTGCCGGTAACACCCAGCTCGTCGCACACGGTTCGGCCATAGCACGGGCCGCTATTCACATCGACTTCGACATACATGTCTTGGGTTTTAATCCCTTCAGGATTAATGAGATAGCCGATGCAGGTGGCGTCATGTACCGGGCCGCCTTCCAAGCCATAGTTCTCATTTTGCGTTTTCAGCGTGAAGTTCATCATGTCGCTGAACAGCTTGCCTGCTGGTCCGCCCGCTTTTTCCATGCGAGCAATCACGTCTGGAGTACAGGCTGTCTGGTTGGTCAAATCGAGGCCCATCATCACCAAAGGCGCGCCGGAGCTGAAGACAACATGGGCGGCTTCCGGGTCAGCATAGATATTGAATTCTGCCGATGGGGTGAAGTTCCCCGTGCCGTAGGCGCCGCCCATCAGCACGATCTCTTTAATTTTAGGGATAATAGCGGGCTGCATGCGCATGGCGACCGCGATATTGGTCAGCGGAGCAACCGGCACCAGAGTGATATCGCCATCGCTGGCCATCAGCGTATCAATGATGAACTGCACGGCGTGGGTGCTTTCCGCCTTGCGAGTCAGTGGGCCAAACACCGGACCATCAAGGCCTGTTTCCCCATGAATATTGTCCGCCACGATCTGCTTGCGCATAATCGGCTGCGGCATTCCGGCAAAAACGGGCACGTTGATATCTAATTGCTGGCACACGTTCAGGCCATTAACTAATGTTTTGTCCAGCGTCTGGTTGCCGGCCACAATGGTTATTCCGAGTAAATCAATTGCCGGATGTTTAGCAGCCATCAAAATTGCAATAGCATCATCATGACCGGGATCACAATCGAGTATAATTTTTCTCTGCGCCATCTCTCATTTCCTCTATTAGGGTTTAAATTGTCGATCTTTTTAAATGCATAACAAAATTGCTACGTCAACGCTTTAAACCTAACAGCTAAGATCGTATCTTAAATATGAGAAATCTCATGCTGGGAAATGATTGTGAAAGAAATCCATAATGAAAGTTTGAAACAACAGTTAATAAAGAATTCTGCCTATCAGGAGCATTTTTCATTTAATGTTGAGCAGGAAACTCGGCTACTTCACATTATGGCGGGAGACTATATTGTGAAGGAGGGAGAGCGGCCGGTTTACTTGTTTTATCTCGCCCGAGGACGGGCAAAGCTGTATGCCACCTTGGCTAATGGACGGGTTTCGCTGATTGATTTCTTTGCGGCAAGTTGCTTTATAGGTGAAATTGAGCTGATAGATCAACAGCATGAATCACGCGCCGTGCAGGCTATTGAAGAGTGTTGGTGTCTGGCTCTACCTGCGAAACAGTTCCGCGCGCAGCTTTTGAATGACGCAGTTTTTTTACGCAATTTGTGCATGAGTTTAACGCAGAAAAATTATCGCAATATTGTCTCGTTAACCCGTAATCAATCATTTCCTTTGGTTAATCGTCTGGCTGCATTTATTTTGCTTACACAACATGGTGATCTATATCACGAAAAACACACACAGGTGGCGGAATATATGGGTGTGTCTTACCGCCATTTATTATTTGTGATTGCTCAGCTGGTCGATGACGGCTTTTTAATAAAACAAAAATCTGGCTATGCCATTAAAAATAAGCCGGCGATCATTGCATTAGCGCGGGAGATGGAACCGGATGCAACCCTATTTTCCACCTGACTACCAACTAGTAGGTTTATCTTGACAATAAAGCAGCAGATCCTTAGATTTGATATTAATTTAGTGGATATCAATCAGTTAAGTTTTCAGGAATTCTATGCCTACAGAGCGTTCGCCAAAAGCCAGAGAGATTATTCTTCACACCCGACAACTGCTGACCTCTGGTGGCTACAACAGCTTTAGCTATGCCGACATTGCAGAATTGGTGAAGATTCAAAAAGCCAGTATCCACCATCACTTCCCGAGCAAGGTTGAACTGGTGCAAGCCGTGTTGGCGGAATATCGCGAAGAGGCGAGGGGCGGGATGGCGGCGATAAGCCAGCAACTCAACGATCCGCTGGCCGAACTTAAAGCCTACGCCGGTTACTGGTCTACCTGCATTGAGAATGGCACTTCACCTTTTTGCATCTGCGTGATGCTTTCGGTGGAATTGCCCAAACTACCACCGGAGATTTCTAGCGAAGTGACCGGGCATTTCACCGATCTCGCCAACTGGCTGGCCGCTTTGCTGCAAAAAGGGCAAAGCAGCGGCATTTTCCAACTGACTGAGACGCCGGATATTCAGGCTAAATCCTTTATGTCCACGGTCCACGGCGCGATGCTGTCGGCCAGAGCCCTAAATAATGCTGAACTCTTTCAACAGATTGTGGACCCTGTCATCGACCATCTCACGTGCGCGCCAAACAAATAATCTCCTGCCGCTAGTGATCCAAATTCGCCAATAACAGCTCAATGGTTGGGTTGAGCTGAGCCTGAATGGCGTAGCAAATCCCCACGCGGCGCATCAGCGGGTGGCCGGGAAGCGGGCGTGAAGAGAGCTCACAGTGCGCCTCAACTAGCGACGCGGGTGCGATGGTTAAGCCATAACCGGCTGCGACAAGATCCAGCGCCAGCGTGAAATTTCCGGCATTGGCGCGCGGAATTCCGCCAGATGCGCCGTAAAGCGGCAAGAAACGCTGGTGAGATTCATGCTCAGGAGACATCACCCAAGGCTGCTCGTGAAGCTGCTCGAGGGTTAATTTTGGTACTTGGCCAATCGGATGATTCTGCGGGAAAGCCAGCACATAGCTTTCATCAAACATCGGAATAAACAACTCATCCTCGCAGAGCAGGTTTTCGCACCCCAAACGGATATCGCCGGTACAGCCCGGGTCCAGCGTGACCAGCACCTCAGGCAGGACAAGGCTGATTCGGCCCATCAAGTTGCCAAGATGTGCAGCCGCAATATCCTGCTCAATGCCAATATTGAGCTGAATTTTGTCCTGTTTTTTGCGAAATCTGCAGGCCAGCGCGCTCATGTCGCCAATCATGCGTCGGGCGTGCGGGTAGAGCACTCGCGCGTCTTCTGTTACCTCGACTCCCCGAGGTTTTCGTTCGAATAACTGAGTTCCCAGCTCCTCTTCCAGTGCCTTAATGGTGGCGGACAGGGCGGGCTGCGTCAGGTTAAGAAGGGCTGCGGCTCGGGTGATGTTGCGTTCTTCAAACACGCACATGAAGGCTTTAAGTTGTCGCTTATCCATAATTTTATTTTATGACTTCGAAAGGAATAAACCATTTTTCATTAAATTTCGCTCAATTTAAAGTGAGGCACTGAATTTAGCTATCATTTTTATTTATGAGGAAGAGTGATGAGTCATGCAGCCAAAGCGTTAATTGTGATCACCGGTGCCAGCTCAGGTATTGGTTTAGCGACGGCGAAATTGCTGTCATCTCGCGGCCACGCGCTGCTATTGCTGGCGCGCCGCGTTGAGCCCATGAACGCCTTAAACCTGCCGAATACGCTGTGTCGTGCAGTCGACGTCACGGACATCGACGCATTTTCGGCGGCAGTCAAAGAAGCCCAGCAGCAGTTCGGGCCGATAGACGCACTGGTGAATAACGCGGGCGTGATGCTGCTAGGTGGCGTTGATCAGCAGAACCCGACTGAGTGGGAGCACATGCTCAATGTGAACGTCAAAGGCTTGTTGAACGGGGTTCACGCCGTCACCAAGGGGATGATTGAGCGTAAAGCGGGCACCATCATCAACATCAGTTCCGTAGCGGGGCGCAAGACTTTCCCTAACCACGTGGTGTACGTCGGCACCAAATTTGCGGTACACGGCATGTCTGAAAACCTGCGCGAAGAGCTTTCGCCGCACAATGTTCGCGTGATTGTGATTGCACCGGGCGCGGTGGAAACCGAGCTGTTAAGCCACACCACCAATGACGAAATCAAAGCCGGATACCAAGAGTGGAAGCAAGAGATGGGCGGCAAAGTGCTGAGCGCGGAAGACGTGGCCCACGCCATTGACTATGCCTACTCCCAGCCGCAGTACGTCTGCGTGCGTGAAATTGTCTTGGCTGCGACCCGTCAGGGCGCATAACCCGAGTAATTCAAATTCAAGAGGGGCTTCGGCCCCTTTTTTAACCTGGCAAAAAGAGGATATACCCCGATGGCTGACGACAATAATTCAGGTTTTGAGCAGAGACTTCAGGTTATAGAAGATAAATTAGCCATTTACGAGCTCATTGCCTCGCACCCGCCGAGTGCGGATACCGGCCTCGCGGAGTATACGGCTTGCGTCTATATGGAAGACGGCGTTTTTGATCGCGGCGCGGGTCTGGATGGTGCCAAAGGCGTTGATGAGATCGCGGCCTTTATCCTCCGACCGGCTCATGAAGAAGCTATCAAGAGCGGGCTGGCTCACTTCGCCGGTTTGCCGCTGATTGATTTGCGTGGCGATAAAGCGGTGGTGACCTCCTATTTGCAACTGCTACAACTCGACAAGCAGGGCGAGCCGCGTGAAATGGCCAATCACGGCTTTTCCAACGGCTATCGAATTCACCGAGTGGTGGTGAACCGCTGGGAGTTGGAGCGCCATCAGGGCAAGTGGAAAATTCGCAGCAGAACCCTGCTGCCGGTGGATGGAACCGAGGCTCCGCGCCAACTGCTAACTCGTGGTTTAACAGACGTACTTCACGGCTCGAATTGATTTTAAAGGCATTATTGGCAATCAAATGGCCGCCAGCGTTGTCGGCCATCTAACGCCCATCCTCAGTGCACACCTTGCCTTTTTTCCGTGCAGTGCTAGCAATCATCGCCGTTCCCTCCGCCACTTACCTATGCTTCCCTCGCTGCTTCACACCGCCAATAACTTGTATTCAAGTCAGTATCCATAAGCCCGCTAGCTATTTCTCAGACCTGATTTTGAGAGGTGGATCAAATATTGGCCTGCTTTATGCATTTCTCACCACATAGGTTTGTCATGTGGGTTTGATAGGGCAGAGCGGCGATGAACGAGATCCTGAATTTTGATGCACACAAGCTGGCGCGGCTGATTCGCCAACGCGAGCTGTCTGCGGTGGAAGTCACCACGGCGTCGCTTGAGCAGATGCAGCAGCTCGAACCCACTCTGCACGCTTTCTGCACCCCAACGCCTGAGCTGGCAATGGCACAGGCGGAAGCTATCGATCTCAAACTGGCGAAAGGTGAAACCGTCGGGCCACTGGCGGGGGTTCCTATTGCAGTAAAAGACCTGATCAATACTGCTGGGGTGAAAACCACCTCAGGCTCTTTCGTCTATGAACACTTTATTGCCGATGAAGACGACATCGTGGTCGAACGCGTGCGTAACGCCGGGGCGGTTATCCTCGGCAAAACCACCGCGCCGGAGTTTGGCTACAGCGGCGTGGGCCACAACCCGTTGTTCGAATCGCCGCGCAACCCGTGGGATATCAGCAAAACTCCCGGTGGCTCCAGCGCGGGTTCCGGCGTGGCATTGGCGGCACGTATGTGCCCGCTAGCGCTGGGCAGCGACGGCGGCGGCTCGGTGCGCATTCCGGCGGCCCACTGCGGCGTCTATGGCTTAAAAGCCTCGATGGGGCGAGTGCCGCTCTATCCGGGGTGCCGCGACGAACGCTATCCGGGCGTCTCTAGTTGGGAATCCCTCGAGCACATTGGCCCGATGACCCGCAGCGTGGCCGACGCCGCGTTAATGATGTCAGTCATTGCTGGCCCTGACGCCCGCGACCGCCACTCGATTCCGGCAGGCGATGTCGACTGGCTGGGCGCAACCCAGCGCGACATCAAAGGCCTGCGCGTCGCCGTCAGCGCCGATTGGGGATACGCCGCCGTCGCCCCTGAAGTGCGCGAAGTCTTTGCTCAGGCGGTCAGCGTGTTTGAACGCGAACTGGGCTGCGTGGTGGAGTACGCCCATCCCGGCTTTAACGACCCGCGCCGTGCCTTTATGGCGCTGGTGGCGATGGACACCGACTTAGTCGGCATGCGCCGCCTGCTGCCGGAGTTCGGCGACAAGATGTCTCCCCATCTGGTGGACATGCTGACCCGCAACTGGACGGCGGAGGACTTCACCAACGCTATCACCGAGCGCAAAGCCGTGACCAACCAGATGTGGCGCTTTATGCAGCGTTACGACCTGCTGCTGACGCCGACGCTTGCCGTCGCGCCATTCCCACTGCATATGCAGGGGCCAGAAGTGATTGAAGGCCGCATGGTCGCCAATAACGAATGGCTGAGCCTCTGCTTCCCAATGAATTTAACCGGCCAGCCAGCGGCCTCTATTCCTGCTGGTTTTACCCCGTCTGGATTGCCCGTCGGCTTACAGCTGGTGGGGCGGCATTTGGATGATGCCACTGTTCTTGCCGCCAGTGCGGCGTTTGAGCAAGCGCAGCCGTGGAACCACCTGCAACCCGGTGTTCTGTCGCGCTGATTTTTCATCTTATTGACCAGGAATCGCCACTATGAAAACTAACAACAAAAACGACGCAGCGGGAAAAGGGCTTGAGCAGGAGTTTGAGCACAGCCCGGTTCCGCTAACCCATCGCCACTCAACCCGCTCGGTGTCCGCCGTGTGGTTTGGCTTCCCGATGATCCTCACCAATGCGCTGTTCGGCGGCATCATCACTTGGCACCTCGGCTTTTGGCCCGCGATAGCCGCCATTCTGCTGGGTAACTTGGTGCTGTTTGGCTATGTCGGCGCGCTGAGCCACTTCGCCGGTTCAACCGGGCTGAACTTTGCGCTGCAAGCCAAAAAAACCTTTGGTACTAAGGGTTACGGCTGGGTGTCCGGTTTTCTCTCCACCGTGGTGATTGGCTGGTATGCCTTCCAAACTGGCTTAACCGGCACGGTCATTCATGAAACTTTTGGTTGGAATGAGCTGGGCGTCAGCGCCTTCGCCGCCGTGCTCTACATCGCCATCACCTTCCTTGGCGTGCGCGCACTCTCCCTGCTGGGCATGATTGCCGCGCCGATGTACGTGATCCTCGGGCTGGTGGCGCTGTGGCTTATCTCCGGCACCCATGACTTAACGCAGATTGTGAATTGGCACGGTTCGGCGGCAGTGGCCGGTGGCATGACCATGGGCACGGCGGTGACGATGGTGGTGGCAGGCTTTGCTGACTCCGGCACCATGACCGCTGACTTCACCCGCTGGTCGAAGGACGGCAAGTCGGCGGTGATCGCCGCATTCTCGGCTTTCCCGGTAGCTAACGTGATTTCTTATCTGTTTGGCGTGGTGATTGTCGCGGCGGGCGCGGCTATCGATCCGCTGCAAAACGGCGGCAACTTCCTCTCTCTGTTGATGGGCCACGGCGCGCTGCTGGAAGTGCTGGCCTTCGTCTTCGTGTTCATCAACCTCGGCTCGGTCTGTACTCACTGCCTGTATAACGGCGCGATGGGCTTCAGCCACCTGTTCGGCAGCAAGATGCGTTTATGGACGGTGATTCTGGGCGCGATTGGCGGCGTGTTGGCGCTGATTGGCGTTTGGCACTACTTCCTCAACTGGCTGAGCCTGCTTGGCGTGGCCGTCCCGCCGTTTGGCGCGGTGATGATTGTTGACCTGATCCTGATGGGCGAAATCAGCCGCCTGCGCACTGAGCAGCGCGTCCGCGCCAGCGCCTTTGTGGCATGGGCCATCGGTACCTGCTGCGCCACCATCGCGCACATTTGGTTCCCGTCTGTAGGCGAAGCCATCGTTGGATTGGTCGCCGGTGCCGTCTCTTATTACGCAATCACTATGCTGGCAATCAAATCGCCGGTTGTCGCGCTGGAGAAGAAATAAATGTCCGAATTTACGATTAACGCTGACCCGTACCGCTGGCCATTCGACGGCTCGCTCTCTGCCGCGAACACGGCGCTTATCGTCATCGATATGCAAACCGATTTTTGCGGCAAGGGCGGTTATGTCGACACCATGGGCTACGACATTGCCCTGACGCGCGCACCGATTGCACCGATTGCCTCGGTGTTGGCCGCGATGCGCGCGCAAGGCTTCACCATTATTCACACCCGCGAAGGGCATCGCCCGGACCTCAGCGATTTGCCCGCCAATAAACGCTGGCGCTCAAAGCAGATTGGCGCGGAGATTGGCTTCGCCGGTCCGTGCGGGCGCATCTTGGTGCGTGGCGAGCCGGGTTGGGAAATCATCCCCGAGCTGGCCCCTTTGGCCAATGAAACCATCATCGACAAGCCGGGCAAAGGCTCGTTTTACGCCACCGATCTAGAGCTGGTGCTGCACACGCGGGGCATCAAAAACCTGATCATTACCGGCATCACCACCGATGTTTGCGTCCACACGACGATGCGCGAAGCCAACGATCGCGGCTTCGAATGCATGGTGCTGTCCGACTGCTGCGCGGCGACGGAGCAAAAGCATCACGAGGCGGCACTCAGCATGATCAAAATGCAGGGTGGGATCTTCGGCGCGGTGACGGATTCCGCCACGCTGTTGGATGCTCTCGCCACGGCGTAACCTTTTCCTGACAGCTTGGGCTAAGAATTTTAAACCTCAAAGCGTGAGCGCTTCGTTTGAATATTTTCACAATATCGAACAGAGTTTACTGAAGCGCTCACGTCAGTGAGAAAAGCCAATGTTGTCATGGAGAAGAGTCGAATGAACGCTGTAGGCTTTGTCAGTAGCGATACCCTTCGCGCCAACTTTTCGCGCGCGATGTCCGACATGTATAAGGCGGAAGTTCCGCTCTATGGCACCTTGATGGAGCTGGTGGCCGACACCAATCAGCAGGTGATGGCGCAGTCGCCGGAGATTGCCAGCAGTCTGGCGCAGACCGGCGAGTTGCAGCGCCTGGATATGGAGCGGCACGGCGCTATCCGCGTCGGCACCGCCGAAGAGCTGGCGACCCTGCGGCGGCTGTTCGCCGTGATGGGCATGGAGCCGGTGGGCTATTACGATTTGAGTTCTGCCGGGGTGCC
>NZ_JMPJ01000023.1 GCF_000735345.1 Ewingella americana ATCC 33852
CCACCGCCTTTCGCGCGGTCCACGAAGCCTCGCTGCAAGTCAGCCCGTTCCGCGTTTTTACTTCTCTACTCCGACTTGAGCTTATCGAAGCCCCCGCGCTGCGCGACTTCGCCAGCTCAGTGCTGGCAAAACGCAATATTTTCACTCCGCGCGCGCTCGAACTGATTGAGCAGCACGAGCGCGACGGTGGCCTCAATCCGCAGCATGCCGACGAGTTTGTGCAGCAGGCGCTGGAAACTTTCCGCTGGCACCACACGGCGACGGTCACGCTGGAGGAGTATCAGCAGTTGAACGCCCAGCATCGCCTGATTGCCGACGTGGTGGCTTTTCGCGGGCCGCACATTAACCACCTGACACCGCGCACGCTGGATATCGATCACGTTCAGGCCGAGATGCCAAAACGCGGCATTCCGCCCAAGGCAGTGATTGAAGGGCCGCCGCGCCGTCAATGCCCCATCTTGCTGCGCCAGACCAGCTTCAAGGCGCTGGATGAAAAGATCACTTTTAAAGGTCAGGCGGCAGGTGAGTTTGGTAGCCACTCGGCGCGCTTTGGTGAGATAGAACAGCGCGGCGTGGCGCTGACCACTAAGGGGCGGGCGCTGTACGACGAGCTGCTCAACCAAGCGCGCGAAGAGCTGGGCGCGTTTCCCAATGAGGCCAATGCCGCACAATACGTGGCGATTCTGGAGAAGGTGTTCGCCGCCTTCCCGGACAACTACGCCGAGCTGCGCCAGCAGGAGTTGGCTTATTTCCGTTACTTCGTCAATCAGACGCCGGGGCAGGATTTTGACTCGCTGGAACAGGCGATCCGCGCCGGAGCCGTTTCCTTCGAACCCTTGGTCTATGAAGATTTCCTGCCGGTCAGCGCGGCGGGGATTTTCCAATCAAATCTGGGAGATAGCGCCCGTTCTCACTACGAAGCCCACTCCAACAAGCATGAATTCCACAAGGCGCTAGGTCGCGAAACCATCGACGAACTGAAGCTTTATGCCGACACCCAGCAGCGCTCATTGCAGGAGTGCGCGCGGGTGTTGAGGCTCTGACTGGAATTGCCATTCAGTCATTAGGAAGATAAACCCAACCCAAAAAAAAGCCCGCACTGCTAGCGGGCCAAGTGTCCTTGCTTGAGATACGGCTCTTGGGCCGATGGGCTGCATTCTAAAGTGGCTGGGGAAAAAGCAGCTATAACAGAGGATTAAAAAAACTGACGAACAGTTGTGGCAATTATTTCTTCACACTCGCTGGCTTCTTTCCGGCGAAATACGCGCTATCTTGATCTGACTTAGCACGCTTCGCCTTTGCAATATCAACCCCAGATGTAGCCACCATAAGGATCATTATGTCTAAAATTTATCAGGCATTAGAAGACGCTGGCTGGGTTTTACCGCCAGCACTGGTTCCGCCTCCGGGCGTGGTTTTCCCCTTCAAAGTGGTGCGAGTGGTGAATAACCGCGCCTACGTGTCGGGGCACGGGCCGCAAAACGCCGATGGTTCGCTGTACACCACCCTTGGCAAAGTCGGGCGCGAAGTGAGCGAGGAGCAGGCTTACAAAGCGGCGCAGCTCACCGCGTTATCGATTTTTGGCAGCCTGCACCGTGAACTTGGCTCTCTGGACCGAATTGTGGCGTGGAATCGCCTGTTCGGCATGGTCAATGCCGCGCCGGGCTTCAACCGCCTGCCGCCGGTGATTAACGGCTGCTCCGACGTCATCCTGCGCGTCTTCGGCCCAGAGATTGGTGCCCACAGCCGCAGCGCCGTGGGACTGGCGGAATTGCCGTTTGATATCCCGGTAGAAATCGAGGCGGAAGTCGAAATCCGTTAACCCTCAACTGGCCCGTGAGTTTTCCATTTTTACCACTCGATCCGCCCGGCGAAGGGTTGCCGGGCGATGGGCGATAAGAAGGACAGTACGCTGGTGGCGCAGGCCTTCAAGCGCCCGGTGGAAGGCCAGTTCGTTAGGGTTATCGAGGCTGGAAGAGGCCTCGTCGAGGATCAAAATCGGTGCTTCGGTCAGCAGCGCGCGCGCAATGGCGATACGCTGCCGCTGGCCGCCCGAAAGCGAGTTTCCCGCTTCGCCGCACTGGCTCTCATAGCCTTGTGGCAAAGCGCGGATAAAACCATCGGCCTGCGCCAATTTCGCGGCGGCAACCACCTGCGCTTGACTGGCCTGCGGGCAACCAAGGCGGATGTTTTCGTCAATGGTTCCGGCGAACAGCGTCACATCCTGCGGCACCCAGCTGATAAGCTTGCGCAGCGTCGCCAGCGGCAGGGTGCGAATGTCGCTTTCACCAATGTAAATCGCGCCGCTGTCCGGCTCCCAAAAGCGCAACAGCAGATGGGTTAAGGTGCTTTTCCCAGCGCCCGACGCGCCGCTCAGTGCGACAATCTCTCCGCTTTTTATCTCGAAACTTAGCTTATCCACCACGGCCTCTTGGCGGCTGTCATAGGAAAAACTCACCTGCTCGACGCGCAGGGAGTGCTCGGCGGGAGCCGCTGCCGTGCCGTCATCGCGGACCTGCGCCGACTGCTGCATAATGGTTAAAATCCGCGCTGCGCCCGCGCGCAACTCGCCCCACAGGCTGGCGGTCTGGGTAACGTCGACGATAGGCAGCAGGGCGCCGACCCCAAGCACCAACACCACCGGCAGCATCACCGGCGCGAGCTGGCCCTGTGCCAGTAAATGGCTGGCTGATAACACCGTCGCCACCAACGTCAAGGCGCTCAGCAGGTCAATCGCCGCCTGCTCCAGTCCGCTGCGCGAGCCATAGCGGCACTGGGCTTCGGTGAGTTTTTCAGTCTGCTGCACCAGCCGCTGAACCACATTTTCACTTTGGCCGAAGACCGCCAGTTCGCGCTGCCCGGCAATAAACTCCACCGTGTCGGCATTAAGCTGCCCGAGTTGGTCCATCACCTGTTTTCCCTGACGGGCCGCCAGCCGTGAGAGCCACAGCGGCACGCTGGCTAACAGCAGCAGGAAGGGGATGACGACCAGCGCCAGTTGCGGATGAATGCTGTACAGCACGGCCACGGCGGCGAGCGGGACTACCACCGCGCCGACGTAATCAGCCAGCATATGGGCATAAAATCGCTCCATTAGCTCGGCGTCGTGCGTGGCAATCGAGGCCAGATCGCCAATCCGCTGGCCGAGCAGTTTGCCCGGCGCGGCGCGCTCCAGCCCGTCAAAAATCCCTATTTGTAACTTCTCAATCAGCGCGAAGGCTAAATCGTGTGATGACCAGCTCTGCACCCAGTGCGCCACGGCGGTAAACAGCACCAAGACCAACATCCAGCCGATAATCGGCACTAAGCCCTCGACGGAAGGAGTAACGATGGCGCAGCCTGTGAGCCACGCTGCCAGCGCGATGCTTGCCAGCGTGCCGCTTTGTGCCAGTATTCCCGCCAATATGGTCAAGGTCAGCAGGCCGCGCTGGCCGTGCATCAGGCGGACCAACCCTAAAAAACCGCTCTGTTTGGTGCTCATACCTTCTCCTCCTGTGCGGCGAGTAGGCGGGCGTAGCAGCCGCCGTTGACGCTGAGTTGTTGATGCTGACCCTGCTCGACCAGCCGCCCCTCTTCAAACACCAGAATCAGATCCGCGTGTTTAATGCTTTCCAGCCGATGGGCAATGGCAATCACCGTGCGCCGCCCGCGAAACTGCGCCAGTGCCTGTTGTAAGGCCAGTTCGCTGTCGCAATCAATGCTGGCGGTGGCTTCATCGAGCAGCAAAATCGGTGCGTCTTTGAGCAGTGCGCGGGCAATCGCCAGCCGCTGGCGCTGGCCGCCGGAGAGCTGCGCCCCGCGCTCGCCAACCTGCGTCTGGTAACCCTGCGGCAGCTGTTCGATGAAGTCGGCGATTTGCGCGGCGCGCGCGGCGGCGGCTAGCTCCTCGTCGCTGGCATCGGGTTTGGCAATGCGCAGGTTGTCGGCAATCGAACCGTGAAACAGAAACACCTCTTGCGACACCAAGCTGATGTTTTGCCGCAAGGTCTGGAGCGCGAGTTGGCGGATATCCACGCCGCCAAGGCGAATTGCCCCCTGCTGCGGGTCGAAGCTGCGCAGTAGCAGGGCCATCAGGGTAGATTTACCGGCACCCGAAGGCCCGACGATCGCCACGAACTGCTGCTCTTCAATACCAAAAGAGACGTCAGTCAGCGCGGGCTGGCCCTGCGGATAAGTGAATGACAGCGTATCGACGTGCAGCGAATAACTGTCGGGAAGCGCCTTAGGCTGACTGGGTTCTGCAACCGGCGGACTGAGTGCCAAAAGCTTGGCGATGGATCGCTGTGCGCCGCTGGCAGCCCATGCAATATGAAAGGCGCTTTCCAGCTTACTCAGCGGGCGAAACGCTTCGCGGGCGAGGAACAAGGTGAGCAGTAAAACCAGCGGTGAAAGCTGCTGCTCGGCGACGCGCCACGCGTTGAACGCCAGCACCAGCGCAATGCCGCTGAGAGTGATTAAGCGAGTGATGCCGCCGCGCATTAGCATGATGTTGAGTGTCGCCATCGATGCACGACGCAGTTCGGCGGCGTCCTGCGCCAGTTTTGCCCGCCAGCGCGGCGATGCGCCAAAGGCTTTCAGCGTTGCCAGCCCGCGCAGGGCGTCCATCAGTCGGTTGGTAAAGCCGCGCATTGCGGCAAAAACGCCGATTGCCTGCGGCCGCTGCCAGCGCATCCATACTCGGTCGAGCAAGGGGAAAGCCAGTACAAAGCCCGCCAGCAGCAGGCCCGAGGGCCAATCAATCCACAGCATAACGCCGAGCACCAGCCCGCAGCCGAGCAGGGCGGATCCGACGGCAGGCAGGTAGCGGCTGTAGTAGCTCTCAACGGCTTCGACGCCGCCGATCACCGCTGACTGTAAGTCGCCGACCTTATGCATCAGGCCGATCCCCGGCCCGAAGCGCGTGAGCTGTTGCAGCAGCCGTTGGCGCAATAGCGTTTTGCAGCTGGCCGCGATGTGCTGGGCGGCGACTGCACTGAGCCACAACAGCGCGGCGCGGCAGGCTATCAGCGCAACTAATTGCAGCAGGGGCGTGGTTATCTCTGCCGCGCTGCCAGCCATCATCAGCCGGAACAGCAGCAGCGCCGTCAACACGGCTTGGGCGACATAACAGGCGATCACTGCCACATTGGCGGTGACAGCAAGCGCCAGCAGTGAGAGGAGCGAAGCGGTTAATCCCTTAACTGGTGCTCTCATTGTGTCGGTCCGCTCCAAAAGGTGCCGCGCAGCGGGAAGGCCAGAAAACGCTGGTTGACTTCATCCAAGGTTTTAGCCGGATCCAGCTCGGCGAAGGCGCTTGGATGGAACATTTTTGCCATCTCTTCAACGCCCACAAAGAACAGCGGATTGTCGAAGAAGAACAGCCAGATCCCCGCCGCGCGCTGGTTGCGAATAGCCGACAGGCTGGCGAGGGTAGGCTGCTCAATGATGGCTTGCAGCGAGCGCGCACTCTGCTCCGGCGTGACGTCGGGGCCGACCAGCAGCCCTTTACGGGTGACGGTGGAGCCACCGCCTGCCAGATAAAAGTCAGGCTTTTTCGCCAGCACGTATTCCAGATTCAGCTTACCAATGCCGCTGGTCAGGGCTTCTGCGCCCAGATTACGCCCGCCCGCCGCCGCGATAAAATCGCTCATGTTGCCGGTGCCGGAAGTAAAGCAGCAATCATCGCCGCCGGGGTTAAGATGGAAAAACACCAGCGGGCGCGGCAGGTTGGCCAGTCGCTGAGTGAGGTTATCCATATGCTGCTGGTAGAACTGGGCAAAGGCTTCGGCCTCTGGCTGGTGGTCGAGAAGCTTGCCGAGCATCAGCATGCTCGGGACAGTATTGACCAACGGACGGCGGAAGAAGTCGACGAAAACATAGGGAATATGCGCCGCGTCGAGCTTATTCAGCCCCTCGGGAATGCGGCCATACAGGGTAAAAATCACCAGATCCGGCTTGGCGGCGATGGCCGCTTCCATCGAAAAGGTTCCGCTGTTCAAATCACCGATTTCCGGCACTGTTGCGGCCTGCGGAAAGCGCTGCTTCAGGGCGTCGAAGGTGGAAGGGGAGTAGCGTTGCAGGTCGGTGCCCCACGCGACGATATTCTCCAGCGGATCCTTTTCCAGCAAGGCCAAGGTGATGATATGGCGGCTCTCCGCCAGCACAATACGCTTGGCCGGAGCGGGCAGCGTCACGCTGCGATTAAGCATGTCGGTCACGGTGATAGGCGCGGCGGCGCTGGTGAAACTGGCGATAAACAGCAGCGAGGCCGCCAGCGCCATGAGTGATTTCAAATGAGTCATTTTCTGTTCCTTACCAGCGATAGCTGACGGTTGCCGTCAGCGTGCGGTCGAAGCCCTGTGAGCAGGTGGTGGTGCTGCAACTGGAGTAATAATTCTTGTTAAACAGGTTGTTAGCGTTAACAGCCAGTTTTACCCCGCGCAGTGAGCGGTCCAGTTCGCCAAGGTCATAGTGCAAGGCGGCATCGAACAGGGTGTAGTCCGGCACGCGAATGCTGTTATTGGTATCAGCCCAGGTTTTACCGACATAGCGCACGCCCGCGCCGAGTCCAAGGCTGGTGAGCGGCCCCTGCTGGATACTGTAATCAGCCCACAGAGAAGCCATCTGCTCCGGCATACCGGTCGGCGTCTTGCCCTGCGCGCCTGCTACCGTGCTTTTGGTGGTTTCCAAATCATTCCATGTATAGCTGGCGATAACCTTCATGGCCGGAGTGAGGTTGGCGGCGGCCGAGGCTTCAATCCCTTTTGACGTCACTTGCCCAGTCTGCACGGTATTCAGGTTGTTATTGGGATCGGTGGTGGAAACGTTATTCTGCTCGAGGTTGAACCATGCCAGCGTGAACAGGCCGTCAAAGCTCTCCGGCTGGTATTTCACGCCGGTTTCAATCTGCTTACCGGTGGTGGGCTTGAAGGTTTCACCATAGAAATTGGTGCCAAGAACCGGCGCGAAGGAGGTGGTGTAGCTGACATAAGGCGCGACGCCGCTGTCCGTCAGCCACGTCAGCCCGGCTCGCCACGTGAAGTGGTGGTCGTCCTGACTGGTTGAAGTGCTTTTCAGGCGGTTATCGGTGCTGACCGAGGCCCAATCTTCGCGCGCCGACAGGTCAAGCATCAGGCGCTCGGCCAACGCCAGCGTATTACCCAGATAGACGCCGGTTTCATCGGCGCTTTGGTAAGTCGAGGTAAAAGGCGTCGCGGCGGAGAAGCTGCCGCCGTAGGTCGGGCGATAAATATCCACCGACGGCGCCGCGCCGTAATTCAGGTAGTAATCCTCTCCGGTGTGGCGATAGCCCACGCCAAGCACCGTGGTTCCCGTTACTGAGCCCGCGTCCCAATGCGCTTTCACATTGTTGTCCGTGGCCCACACCTTGCCTTTAATGGCGAACTGATACGCCGCGCGGTTCAGGGTGCGCATATCCGCCGCCAGTCGAGTACCCGACCAGGTTTGGGTCAGCAAGTCGTTATAGGTGTAGCGACTGGCGGAGTGGAATGACCAAACGTCGTCGAAGCGATGATCGAACTCATAGCCGATGTTGGTTTGGTTCATGTGGTTGTCCAGCCCGCTGTTGTCGAGATAGACATCGCGCGGTAGCTTGCCGTTTGGGTTGCTCAGCAGGGTGCCGTAAATCGGCGTGAAGTTGCGCGGCGGACCAAACTTGTCGCGGCTAAAGGAGGTCAGCAGGGTCAGTGTGGTATCGCCGTCGGGCTGCCACGTCAGGGAAGGCGCGATATAGGCCGTGTCATCCGGCACGTTGTTAAACTGGGTGTTGCTGTCGCGACCCACGCCGACCAGCCGGTAGAGCAGGGTTTTGTCATCATTCACCGGCCCGGAGAAATCAAACTGCCCCTGATATCTGTCGTGATTGCCCAGCTGTACGCCCACCTCGTGCAGCGGCTGCTCGGTCGGGTGCTTGCTGATACCATTCACTACGCCGCCCGGCGAGCCGACGCCGTAGAGAAATCCGCTCGGGCCACGCAGCACGTCGATGCTTTCCAATCCATAGGGCTGGTAGCGCACATAGGATTGCGCGGTGGTGGAGCGCAACCCGTCGAGCAGCGCGCCGTTCAGCGTGGCGTCGAATCCGCGCAGGCTGAAGTAGTCAAATCTTGAACTGACGGCGGAGGTCGACGCGAACACGCCCGGCGTGTAGCGCAGCGCCTCGGTGGTGGTCTGCACGTTGCGGTCGGTCAGCTCATCGCGACCAATCACGCTCAGTGACTGCGGGGTTGCCAGCACCGACGCATTGGTTCGGCTGCCGGTTTTACTCTGTTTCGCCACGTAGCCTTCGCCGTGGGTCGAACTGCCGTCGGCGGTCACGGTCAGCGTCTCCTCTTCCCCGTTATTTTGTGCCCATCCTGGTATAGAAACCGCCAGCGAGCTTGCGCCAACGCACGCGGCCAAAAGAGTCATTTTATGTTTTTTATGCTTTAACACCGGTAATCTCCAAAGCGAATGAGAATTATTTCAGCGTTGGCTATTCTCACCCTGAAGATTTTTCTGGCAATGGCGAAGGCTTTCGCTAGCGAGACTCTTTCTTTCGATAAATAGCCTTGGGAACCTTGCGTGTAGCGCCTTGGCGCGCGATCTCTGGAACTGCATGATAAAGGCTGATAATGTGAGAATAAGAATTATTAGCAATAACTTGCGGCGGCGTCTCCCGCCCTTTTCAACAGGTCGTCAGATGAAAAACAGCAGCGGCGAAGTGGGGAAGTCGGTCAATGAGGCTATTTTTGAGGGTTCGATTGCCTTCAGCAGTGGTTCTATTTGCCCGCAGAACACCAAGTGGGAAACCGAGCGCCTCCAGCAGGGGCTGAAAATCATTATTGTCGAGCGCGGCGAGTTGCAGTGTAAGTTGCCCGGTGCGTCAGCCAGCCAGCGCATTAGTGGCCCTTGTATTTGCGCGGTGTGGAACCAAGGTGAGAGTGAAGGGATGCAGCGCTTTGAGCCGGGACGCGTGCTGGAGCACACTGCGATCTCGCTCTCGCCGTCGGCTATCGACAGCCGCATGGCGGTTGAAGTGCAGCAGCAACTTCAGCAAGCCTTTCAACTGGAGACATCCACTGGCCCAAGGCTGATGGTGATGGCGTCCTCGCCGGCGATTAAAGCCCTGCGCGCTCAGGTCGCCAGCTGCCCGCTGCAGGGGATTTCGCGGGCGCTGTATCTGTCTGGCAAAGCGCTGGAAATCATCGCCTACACGCTGGACGGCATTGCCGCGCCTCCCGCGCCGACGGAAAACGCGCTGTTGCGCCTCTCTTCGGCAGATCTCGACAAGCTAAATCGCGCCAAACAGCTGCTGAGTGAGCGAATGCTTAACCCGCCGACCCTTGCCGAGTTGGCGCTTAGCGTCGGCATGAACACCCGCAAGCTGACGGTGGGTTTTCGCCGCCTGTTTGGCGAGAGCGTGTTTGAATATCTGCAATCGCTGCGCCTTGAAACGGCGTGGCAAATGTTAACGGCGGGGGACGTGAGCGTCTCCACCGCCGCTTATCAAGTGGGTTACAGCCCCGCGCATTTCTCCGTTGCGTTTCGCAAGAAGTTTGGCGTGTCGCCAAAATCGCTGAGGGGCTGAGTTAGCCTTTAACTTACTTCTTATCCAGCGACCAGGTGGCGCTAGAGACATTCACCTTGACCGGCAGCAGGCCGTTTTCGCTGAATTTGTCGGCCAGAGCCTGCTGCTCTTTGAACACTTCCGGCGTCATGCGCTCGGCGCCAAACGGCATGCGGGCCACGGCTTTGGCCCAAATGGCTTTATCCAGACCGGTAGATGTCGATAAAATATCCGCCGCGCCGTCCGGGTTTTTGTTGGCCCAGTCGCTCAGCTGTTTCAGCTCATCCACCACTTTCTCGGCGGTTTGCGGGTAGGTGTCGGCAAACTTACGGCTGGCGAGATAGAAGGTGTAGTGCGGCACCAACCCTTCGGCGTTTTTCACCAAACGCGCTTTCTCATGCGTTTCCACTTCGGCCAGATACGGGTCCCAAATCACCCAGGCATCCACCGCGCCGCGCTGAAATGCTGCGCGAGCATCGCTTGGCGGCAGGTAAACCGGCGTCACGTCTTTATATTTCAAACCGGCATTTTCCAGCGCACTGACCAGCAGATAGTTGACGTCAGAACCCTTGTTCAGCGCCACGCGCTTGCCTTTCAAATCCGCCACGGTTTTGATCGGCGAATTTTCCGGCACCACGATGGCCTCGGTTTGCTGGTTGGCCGGTGAGTGCGCCAGATAGACTAAATCCGCTTTGGCGGCCTGAGCGAAGGTCGGCGGCGCGTCGCCCGTAGCGGCCAAGTCGATGCTGCCAACGTTCAGCCCTTCGAGCATCTGCGGCCCCGCCGGGAATTCCACCCAGCGCACGGTAATGCCCTGTTTGCTGAAGTCGCTGTCGAGGGTTCCGCGATACTTGAGTAAGGCGAAAATATTGGCTTTCTGATAGCCAATGTTGACGGTTTTCGGGGCGTCTTCGGCCCATGCTGCGTTGAATGAGCCGAGCAGAATGGCGGCACTCAGGCCGCTGAGCAGTAATTTTTTCATGAGGTTTCTCTGGTAACCGGATTATGTCAGCGAACATAGCAAAGGCTGAAAAAAGTGCTTAATGAGAATAAAACCTAAGCTTTGCGAATTTTTTGCTTACCGCCGCGCTACTCGTTCCACACCGCGTCGCGCACTTTAATCGCGCGAGGCAGCAGGCCCAGCGCGTAGAAACGGTCGGCGATGGCCTGCTGATCGCGAATGATCCCCAAGTCCATGCGCTGGGTCTGATGGCTGCGTCGCGCCAGCGCGTGCAGCAGCGAACTGGGTTCCAGCCCCAGTTCGTCTGAGAGCAGGGCGGCGGCCTCTTCGCGATTGGCGTCGATATAGCGCCCGGTCTGCTCCAGCGCGCGCATCAGGGTGTGCAGCAGGTCCGCCGAGCGAGCCGCAAACTCGCGGTGCGCCAGATAAAACTGGTGATTATTGACCCGCCCGCTGCCGTTGGCGATCACCCGCAGCTTGCCGCCTTGCTCGGCATCGCTCAGCAGCGGGTCCCACATCATCCACGCGTCCACCGCGTGGTGGTCGCTCGGCGTCAGCGGATATTTCGGCGGCGCGTAGACCACCCGCACGTCGTCGAGCGTCAGCCCGGCCTCATCCAAAATCTGCACCAGCAGGTAATGCACGTTAGAGCCTTTGTTCACCGCGATGCGCTTGCCGCGTAAATCTTCAATAGAAACAATCGGGCTGTCCTGCGCGACCAGCAGCGCCACGCTCTGCGGCGCGGCGGGCTCCCACGCCACGTAGGTCAGCATGCTGCCATTGGCTTGGGCGAACACCGGCGGCACTTCGCCAGTGGTGCCGAAATCTATCTCGCGGTTGTTCAGGGCGTGCAGCAGCTGCGGGCCAGCCGGGAACTCACTCCACAACACGCTGATATCGCGGTCGGCGAACTGCGCTTCCAGCGACTGGCGGGCTTTTAGAATGCCGAGATTGCCAAATTTCTGATAACCAATGCGCACTTCGCGCTCGTGCTGCGGGCGCTCGCTCACGCCGCGCGGGCCAAGGCCGGTAACGCTGCGCCGGGCCTTAATCAGCCCGAGATGCCCGAGGTGGGTGCGCAGGGTATTGCGGCTGACGCCAAGCAGCGCGGCGGTTTGCAGCTGATTGCTGTTACTCAGCTCAAAGGCGTTGCGCACCAGCGCGTCAATCACCCGTTGGTACAGCGGGTTATCGCTGTTCTGCTCCTGCTGGCGGGTGAGTTGCTGGCGCATAAACTCATCCAGCCCGTCTTGCCCCATCGGCAGGTGGTCGATACCCACCGGGCCGAGCCTTAGCTGGCGCGGGGTGATCAGCGGATCTCTGCTCAGCAGGACCGCGTTGTGCAGGGTGTTTTCCAGCTCGCGGACATTGCCGGGCCACGGATACTCCATCAATTGGTCGAGGGTGTCGTCGGCCAGCCGCAGCTGTGGTCGCCCCAGACGGCGGGCGTAAAGGGTGAGAAAGTGCTCGGCCAGCAGCGGAATATCTTCCCGGCGCTGGCGCAGCGGTGGCAGGGTGACGGCGGCGACGTTGAGGCGGTAATAGAGATCTTCGCGAAAGCGCCGCTCGCGTATAGCGTGGGTTAAGTCGACGTGGGTGGCGGCAATCACTCGCACATTCACTTTGACCGGGCTGCGTGAGCCGACCCGCGTCACCTCGCGCTCCTGCAACACGCGCAGCAGTTTGACCTGTAGCGGCAGGCTCAGCTCGCCAATTTCATCCAGCAGCAGCGTGCCGCCCTCGGCCGCCTCGAACCAGCCCTGATGGCGCTCCGTCGCGCCGGTAAACGCCCCTTTCTCATGCCCGAACAGCTCTGACTCCGCCAGACTTTCGGTCAATGCCCCGCAGTTCACCGCCAAAAAAGGCTCCTGACGCCGCAGGCTGTGATGATGCAGATAGCGCGCCACCACCTCTTTCCCGGTGCCGGTTTCCCCGACGATCAGCACCGTGGCGTCAGTGGGCGCAAGGCGGTCAAGCACGCTTTGAAAAGCTATCGATGCGGGATCGACAAGGGTTGGGCCGTGGCTTTGCATCTGAATCACTCCTGCGAGGTAGGGGAAGAAAACCATACCGCTGTCGCGGGGCGTCGGCGAGGGGGTAAAACCGCGAGTTGTTGCAAATGCACCAGTTTGCGTTCAACAACTGCTGCATTTGCAGCAAAACTTCAAACAGTGAAAAAATTTAACCTATTGATAATAAATAGGAAATTAAATTGTCACGATTGGCACACTTCCTGCTCATGGGGTTATAACCAAACAGTAACTTTCTATCAAATAAATTTAGATATCGTTATATAGGAAAGAGATAATGAGCGACGCAACACAGGACAACATCAACGTATTCTGGTTTTTGCCCACTCACGGTGACGGCCGCTACCTCGGCACCACCGAAGGCGGGCGCGCAGTAGACTTGCCGTATTTACAGCAGGTTGCCATTGCTGCCGACAATCTGGGCTACTACGGCGTGTTGATCCCAACCGGCAAAAGCTGCGAAGACTCATGGCTGGTGGCCTCGGCGCTGGCCCCGATCACCAAACGTTTACGCTATCTGGTGGCGGTTCGCCCCGGCCTCCAGCCGCCAAGCCTTGCCGCGCGCATGGCCGCCACGCTGGATCGCCTTTCCGAAGGCCGCTTGCTGATTAACGTCGTCACCGGCGGCGACCCGGTAGAAAACAAAGGCGACGGCATTTTCCTCAGCCACGCCGAGCGTTATCAGGTCACTCGCGAATTTCTTGAAGTCTATTCCCGCCTGCTGAAAGGCGAAAAGGTTGATTTCGACGGCGAGCATATTCGCGTCGAAGGGGCTGAGGTACTGTTCCCGCCGGTGCAGGAAAATGGCCCGCCGCTCTACTTTGGTGGCTCTTCCGAAGAAGCCATCGACGTGGCGGCCAACCAGATTGATACCTACCTGACGTGGGGCGAGCCGGTAGAGCAGGTGGCGGAAAAACTGGCCGTGGTGCGCCAGCGCGCCGAAGCGCAGGGCCGCAAATTGACCTTCGGCATTCGCCTACACGTGATTGTGCGTGAAACCGAAGAAGAGGCGTGGGCCGCGGCTGATCGCCTGATCTCCCATCTTGATGACGACACCATTGCCGCCGCGCAGAAGATTTTCGCCCGCATGGACTCCACCGGACAGGCTCGCATGAGCGCGCTGCACGGCGGTTCGCGCGAGGGCTTAGTGATTGGTCCGAACCTGTGGGCAGGCGTTGGCTTGGTACGCGGCGGCGCAGGCACAGCGCTGGTCGGCAACCCGCAACAGGTGGCCGAGCGCATCCGCGAGTATCAGGCGCTGGGCATCGAAAACTTCATCCTTTCCGGCTATCCGCATCTGGAAGAAGCCCACCAGTTCGCCGATTTAGTCATGCCTTTGCTGCCATTGGCCTCCAATGCGGAGAAGCGCCAGCGCACGGTAAATACTGGCCCGTTTGGCGAAACCATCGGCGGCGACCGTCGCCCGGTTAAGCACTCCAGCGCCAGTTAAGGGGAGCAAGATTATGGCTGAACGACACATTGTGATTGTGGGCGGCGGGTTTACCGGCACCGCGTTAGCCATTCATCTGGCCCGTCGCGGCGCGGCCGGTTTGCAGGTGACGGTGATTGAGCCGCGCCCCGCGCTGGCTCGCGGCGTGGCCTATGGCACCCAAGACCCGGCGCACCGCATCAACGTTCCCGCCTCGCGGATGCAGCTTTCTGCCGCCGAAGAGGGCGAGTTTGACCGCTGGTATCGCGCCTCGCAGGCCTTTCCGGCTGACCCAGACGCCCAATGGGAGGATGGCAAAGTCTATCCGCAGCGCGGGCAGTTCGGGGCTTATATCGCCGAGCAGTTCGCCAAAGCCGCCGAGCATTCTCCTGTGAAGCTCACTCACGTGCGTGACCACGCGGTGGCTCTGCGCCACGGCGGCGTGGTGACGGCGTCGGGGGAGGTTTATCAGGCTGATGAGGTGGTGCTGGCTATCAGCCATCCGCCACCGGCAGTGCCTCAGGCGGTTGCTCGCGCACTGGGCCAACACCCGGCGCTGATTGCCAACCCGTGGCGCGCCGACGCGCTGGCGGCGGTGAAGCCGCACGACAGCGTGGCGATCATCGGCACCGGTTTGACCATGTCTGACGTGGTGGCCTCGCTTTACCGGCAGGGGCATCGCGGCAAGGTGCTGGCGTTCTCCCGCCGTGGACAGCTGCCACGCCCTAATCTCAGTGGCGATTTCCCGCTGTGGACGCTGGACTATCAGCGCCCGCAGGCCGACACCGCTCGCGGCTGGCTGCACCGCGTTCGTCAGGAAGTGGCGCTGGCGGCGGCCTCCGACCTGCCGTGGCAGTTGGTGTTGGATGATATTCGCGGCAACGGCCAGCACATCTGGCAGCGGCTGTCGCTGAAAGAGCAAAAACGTTTTCTGCGCCACCTGCGCCCGTGGTGGGACGTGCATCGCTATCGCATCGCGCCGCAGGTCAGCGCGGTGCTGGCTCAGTCGCAGGCCGACGGGCGCTTACAGGTCTTGGCGGCAAGGCTGCAACAGGTCAGTGCCGAAGGGGAGCAGGTGCGGCTGACCCTGCAACCGCGCGGCGCGGCGGCGCAAATCCTGCTGGTCGATAAAATCATCGTCACCACCGGCCCGGCTCATGGCGCGCTGCTGGAAAGTGATGCGCTGTTGCAACAGCTGGCGGCCGACGGCCTGATTCAGGCTGACCCGCTGGCGCTGGGCATTCTGGTCAACGGGCGCTCGCAAACGGTGAATCTTACTGGCGAAGCCAACCCGCATCTGCACGTGGTCGGCCCGGCGGCGCGTGGCCGCTTTGGTGAACTGATGGGGCTGCCACAGGTGGCCGAACACGCCGAGTCTCTGGCCAATCAACTGCTTGAACCGCAATCACTTTCTGCCCACGGGCGATGTCCGGCTTCGCTTAAAACCTGCTGATTTACCGAATTTTCGAACTATCCCTTTAAACATAAAAATGAGGACGCGGGCGGCTCGGCCGGACCACGTCTCCTATGGAGTAATGCTATGTCATCGCAACGTGAAATTCGCCTTAACGCATTTGATATGAACTGTGTTGGTCACCAGTCGCCGGGGCTTTGGGCCCACCCGCGCGACCGTTCATGGCAATACAAGGATTTGGAATATTGGACAGATCTGGCGCGTTTGCTGGAGCGCGGCAAGTTCGACGGCCTGTTTATCGCCGACGTGCTCGGGGTATATGACGTCTACAACGGCAGCAACGACGCGGCAATTCGCCATGCGACACAGGTGCCGGTCAATGACCCGCTGGCCTTGGTCACGCCGATGGCGCTGGTGACCGAGCATCTTGGCTTTGGCCTGACCGCCTCGCTGTCGTTCGAGCATCCGTATCCTTTTGCTCGCCGCCTTTCGACGCTGGATCACCTGACCAAGGGCCGCGTGGGCTGGAATATCGTCACTTCTTATCTGGAAAGCGGCGCGCGCAACATTGGCTACAAGGCGCAAACCGACCACGACGCGCGTTATGACTACGCCGACGAATACCTGCAAGTGGTGTACAAACTGCTGGAAGGCAGCTGGGAAGAGGGCGCTATTCTGCGCGACCGCGAGCGCCGCATCTTCAGCGACCCGAGCAAAATCCACCCGATTAACCACGAAGGCACCTTCTTCCAAGTGCCGGGCATTCACCTGTGCGAGCCTTCGCCGCAGCGCACGCCGGTGCTGTATCAGGCTGGGGCGTCAAGCCGGGGTAAGGACTTCGCCGCTGGTCACGCCGAGTGCGTATTTGTCGCCGCGCCGTCCAAAGTGCTGCTGAAAAAGCTGGTGGCGGACATCCGCCAGCGCGCCGCCGCGCTGGGCCGCGACCCTTACAGCATCAAGATCTTCAACCTGCAAACGGTGATCGTCGGCGAAACCGACAAAGCCGCGCAGGCCAAATGGAATGAGTACAAAAGTTGGGTGAGCTATGAAGGCGCGCTGACGCTGATCTCCGGCTGGACCGGCATCGACTTCAGCCAATATCAGCCGGATCAGGTGCTCAAGCACATCCACACCAATGCCATTCAGTCTGCGGTTGAAACCTTCTCCACCGCCGATCCCGATCGCCAGTGGACGGTGCAGGCGCTGGCCGACTGGGTTGGCATTGGCGGCTTCGGCCCGCTGCTGGTCGGCAGCCCGGAAACCGTGGCCGACGAGCTGCAAAGCTGGGTGGAAGAGACCGACGTCGATGGCTTCAATCTGGCCTACGCCGTGACCCACGAAAGCTTCACCGACGTGGTTGAGTTGCTGATCCCCGAGCTGCAAAAGCGCGGCGTCTACAAGAAGGATTACCAGCCGGGCACCCTGCGCGAAAAACTGTTCGGCGCAGGCCCGCGTCTGGCGGCTCCGCATCCGGGCGCTAGCTACCGTCGCACTTCTCACAGCGAAATCCCGGTCGGCGGCGAGGTGGCGTCATGATTGAAATCGACAATCTGCATAAACAGTACGGCGCGCCGGGTGGCAAGGTGGTTGAAGTGCTGAAAGGCATTTCACTCACCGTGCCCAACGCCTCAATCACCGCCGTGGTTGGTCCAAGCGGGGCGGGGAAATCCACGCTGGCGAAGTGCATCAGCCTGCTGGAAAAGCCGACCTCCGGCAGCATTCGCGTCAATGGCGAAGACCTGTCGCGGCTCTCCGGGGAAACCCTGCGCCGCGAACGTCGCGCCATTGGCACGGTGTTTCAGTCCTCGGCGCTGCTGCAACGCAAAACCGCGTGGGAAAATATCGCGCTGCCGCTGGAGTGGCTGGGCGTAGTGCCGGGCGACATCAAGCGCCACGTCGGCCAATTGCTGGACAGCGTCGGCCTGAGCGAAAAGGCGAACTATTACCCGTCACAGCTCTCCGGCGGCCAGCGTCAGCGCGTGGGTATTGCCCGCGCCTTGGCGCTCAAGCCCTCGGTGCTGCTGGCAGATGAAGCGACTTCCGGGCTGGATCCTGATGCCACCACCTCGATTCTCACACTGCTGAAACAGCTGCGCGATCAGTTTGGTTTGTCGATCATTTTGATCACTCACGAGATGGACGTGGTGCGCCGCGCCGCCGACGCCGTGGCGGAAATTCGCGACGGCCAGCTGCTTCAGCAGGGTTCACTGCGCGAACTGCTGGCGACGCCGGGTTCACGCATCGGCCAGCAGCTGTTCCCGTTGCAGCCGCTGGCGGCCAACGGTGACCTGCAATTGCAGCTGACCTACGGCGACCGGGCGATTGCCACTGACTGGATTAGTCAGGTCAGCCAGCAGCACCAGATTCAGGTGGACGTGCTGGCGGCGCACGTCGAGCAGGTGGGGGAGAGACTGGCAGGAAGAATGCGAGTTGGCGTGCGCTTCAACCAGCGCCCGGTCGGCTTGCAGGTGCTGATTCAGCAGCTCTACCAACTGGGAATTAATGCCGAACTGATTGAAAGCCAAAGCGAATTCAAGGAGGCGGTATGAAGCCCGCGGTGGATGTAATGAGTCAGGACACGCCGTGGAGCCAGCTGCATACGCTGATGCTCCCGGCCTATTTGGAAACTTGGCTGATGGTCGGCATCGTGATGCTGTTCGTGGTCACCCTCGGCGGGCTGCTGGGCATTGTGCTGTTTAACACTTCGCGTCGCGGGCTGTTTCCGCGTCCGGGGATCAATCGCACCCTGAGCTGGATAGTCAATATGGGACGGTCTCTGCCGTTTCTGGTGCTGATGGCGGCGATCATTCCGTTCACCTTCTGGCTGACCGGCACCACCATCGGCATTCCGGCGGCGGTGATCCCCATGGTGGTGGCCGGGACGCCGTTCTTCGCTCGCCTGCTGGAAAACGCCCTGCGCGAACTGCCGTCTGAAGTCACGGCGGTCGGGCTGGTCTCCGGCGGCTCAACGTGGCAAATCATCGTCCACGCCCAGCTAAGCGAAGCCTTGCCCGCCATCGTCGCGGCCATCGTGCTCAACGTGATTTCAATGATTGAGTACTCGGCCATCGCGGGCACCATCGGCGCGGGCGGTATTGGCTATCTGGCGGTGGTCTACGGCTATCAGCGTTTCGACAACCACATCATGATCGCCACCATCGTGGTGCTGATCGCCACCATTCAACTGGTTCAATTTATTGGTGATCGTTTGGTCACCGCGTTGCAACACTCCAAGGGATCTTACGCATCATGACACAGCACGATTTTGAAATTAAAAAGAAGAAAAGCTGGCCGTGGCCAGTGGCCGCCATCGCAGTGGTGGTGATTGCCGGATTGGGTTGGCACTTCGCGTCGCAGAAGAGCAGCGCCGTGACCTTCGGTACCACGCTGAAAGTGCATTTTGAACCGGCGATGGCCGGCGAAGAACACATTATTCAGTACGTGGGTGAGCACATCGCGCCGGATTATGGCATCAAGCTGGAGGCCGTCGGCTTGCAGGATCCGGTACAGTCTGACCGCGCGGTGGCAGAAGGCCAGTACGCCGCGACGGTGTATCAGCACCAGTGGTGGCTCAAGCAGGTGGTGGATGCCAACAAGTTCCAGCTGACCTCGGCTCTGCCGATTTTCCAGTGGGCGTTTGGCATTTACTCTGACCGCTACCGTTCGGTGTCTGACCTGCCAAACGGCGCGCTGATCGTGGTGCCGGACGACGGCGCCAATCAGGGGCAGGCGCTGTGGTTGCTGCAACGCATTGGCCTGATTGGACTGGATCCGGCGGTCGAGCCGCGCACCGCCAAGCTGAAAGATATCAAGCAGAACCCGCACAACTTCAAGTTCAAAGAGCTGGACCTGCTGACCATGCCGCGCGTGTTGAACTCGGTGGACGCCGCCATTGGCTATGTCTCTGAATTCGATGCCGGTAAGGTGCCGCGTGACAAAGGCATTCTGTTCCCGCCTGCGCCAAAAACCTTCGCCTCACAGCTGGTTATCGGCACGCCTTATTTGAATGACGAGAATATCGTGAAGCTAAAAAAAGCCTTTGCCGATCCAAGGTTGCAGCAGTGGCTGAAAGAGACGACTGACCCACTGGTGAAGGATGTTTTAGTGCCCGTTTCCGCCAATTAAATTCTGAATTTTACGTTGATGCTCACCGGATTAGCCCTAGGTTAATCCGGCTTTTGTGTTTGTTGTAATTAACATTTAACTTATTGAATTTGTTAATTTTAATAGCCATTTTTGTTGTTTGTTTTCCGCCTTTATTCCCTCTATAAATCCTCGTATCACCTGCCAATAAAAAACAAGAGGGTATGATGAGCACGATAAATCTTGACGGCGACGTAACGTCTTCGCTGTCGCATTCAACACCAGTTCGTTCCGTCAGCGACGTGGCGAATTTGATCAATAGCAGTACCAGCAAAAACAGCTACGCGCGCTGGATTGTGTTTTTGGCGCTCGGTGGCGTGTTCCTTGATGCCTATGACTTGACCACCTTGTCCTATGGCATTGATGACGTGGTGAAGGACCTCGGCCTGACGCCCACGCTCACCGGTCTGGTGACCTCATCCATTATGATTGGCACCATCGTCGGCAACCTGCTGGGCGGCTGGCTGACTGACAAATATGGCCGCTACTCGGTGTTTATGGCCGACATGCTGTTCTTCGTGGTGTCGGCGATTGCTGCCGGATTGGCGCCCAACGTCTGGGTGCTGATTGGCGCGCGCTTCCTGATGGGCGTCGGGGTAGGGATTGACCTGCCGGTGGCGATGGCCTATCTGGCGGAGTTTTCGAAGTTCACCGGCAAGGGCAATAAAGCCGCGCGGTTAGCCGCATGGTGCCCGATGTGGTACGCCGCCTCGTCGGCCTGCTTCTTCATTATCTTCGCGCTCTACTTCCTGCTGCCAAAAGAGCATATCGACTGGCTGTGGCGCGCCTCGTTGCTGTTTGGCGCGGTTCCGGCGCTGCTGATCATCGCCGTGCGCAGCAAGTTTATGAATGAGTCTCCGCTGTGGGCCGCCAACCAAGGCGACCTGACCGGTGCGGTGCGCATTCTGCGTGACTCTTACGGCATTCAGGCTCACGAAGCCAAGCCGGAGCAGCCGGAAGTCGAGAAAAAAGCACCGCCAAAAGTCAGTTTCCGCGTGCTGTTCCAGAAGCCGTACCGCGAACGCACTATCGTCACCGGCGTGATGAACGTCTGCATCTCCTTTGAATACACCGCCATTGCCTTCTTCCTGCCGTCGATTCTGGCGCAGTTCCTCGGCGCGGGCGTGTTCGAAACCATCTCGGCCTCTCTCGGCCTGAACGCGCTGTTTGCCTTTACCGGCGGCCTGCTGGGGATGCGTCTGGCGTGGAAATACCCGTCGCGCCACGTGGCCATCGCCGGTTTTGCTTTGCAGTTTGTCGCGCTGGTGGCGCTGGCCTTGATTGGTCACCCGCAGGCGGCGCTCGGCGTGGTTTTCGCCATCGCCATGCTCGGCCTGTGGCTGTTTGCCGAAGGCTTTGGGCCGGGCGCGCAGTTGATGATCTACCCGGCGCTCTCTTACCCAACCCACATTCGCGCCACCGGCGTCGGCTTTGGCCGCTCGCTGTCTGGCATTGGCAGCGCGGCGGCGCTGTTTATCCTGCCGATCCTGCAAGCCCGTTTCGGCACCAACATGTTCTGGATAGTTTCCCTGAGCGCCATCATTCCTATCGTCTTCCTGTTGGTTATTCGCTTTGAGCCAACCCGTCAGGATATTGATTCACAATCAGAAATCGGAGAACACCATGTCTGAATCCTACACCCCTGAATACCTCGCACTGGCGGAACGCTTCCGCCCGGTTTTCGCCCGCATCGCCGAAGGTGTTGTTGAACGTGAAAACAGCCGCACGCTGCCGCTGGAGCCGCTGCGCTGGCTGAAAGAGGCCGGTTTCGGCACCGTGCGAATTCCGGTGGCGGACGGCGGTTTAGGGGCCACGTTGCCCCAGCTGTTCCTGCTGCTCACCGAGCTGGCCGAGGCGGATTCCAACCTGCCGCAGGCGCTGCGTGCCCACTTCGCGTTTATCGAAGACCGGCTAAATCAGCCCGATACCGAGGAGCGTCGTGGCTGGTTCCGCCGCTTTGTCGATGGCGAACTGGTGGGCAGCGGCTGGACTGAAATCGGCAACCTGAAACTGGGCGAAGTGCTGACCAAAGTCACCCCCGAGGAGAACGGCTGGACGCTCAACGGCGAAAAGTTCTACAGCACCGGCACGCTGTACGCCGACTGGATTGACGTCTACGCACAGCGTTCCGACAACGGCCGCGACGTGATTGTGCTGGTCAACACTCATCAGGACGGCGTCGAGCGCGACGACGACTGGGACGGCTTCGGCCAGCGCCTGACCGGCAGCGGCAGCACCCGTTTCAAGCAGGCCAAGGTGGAAGCGCCGCACGTCTACGACTTCAGCGACCGCTTCACCTACCAGACGGCGTACTACCAGCAAATCTTGTTGGTGACGCTGGCGGGCATCGCCCGAGCTATTACCCGCGACGCGGCGCAGGCCGTCGCCAACCGCAAACGTATTTACAGCCACGGCAATGCCAAGCAGGTGCGCCATGACGCGCAGGTGCTGCAAGTGGTGGGGCAGCTTTCCAGCTGGGCGTGGGCGGTCGACGCGGCGGTGCAGCAGGCCAGCTACTCGTTGCAAAAAGCCTTTGAGCTGCACACCAGCGGCGACGACGCCTTGGTTAAACAGGCCAATATCATTGCCGAAGTGGAGTCCGCCAAGGCGCAGGTGATTGCCACCGAGCTGGTGCCGCGCGCGGCGACCGAGCTGTTTAACGCGCTGGGGGCCTCCGACACGCGCATCAGCAAGTCGCTGGACCGCCACTGGCGCAATGCGCGCACTATCTCGTCGCACAACCCGGTTATCTATAAAACGCGCAACGTCGGCGATTGGGAAGTTAACCGCGCCGAACCGACGTTTATCTGGCAGATCGGCAACGGCGAGTGATCAGCACTTTTTCTAGCAATGTCGGCGGGCCAATACCTGCCGACTTTTAAAACAACAACACCAATCAGGGTTAATCGAGATGATGGCAACACAAAAAACCAAGAAAAAATCGTGGCTGCAACACGGCTTAAAAACCTCTGCGGCGCTGGTCGCCAGCGCCTTGCTGCTGCTGACTTTACCTGCGCATGCCGATGACAAAGACGTTCCGTCGTTGAAGGGGAAGCGCATCGGCATCACCGTGGCGGGCACTGACCACTACTGGGATTTGAAGGCTTATCAGGGGCAAGTGGATGAAGTCAAACGCCTCGGCGGTATTCCGATTGCGCTCGACGGTGGTCGCAAAGAAGCCCAGCAAATCTCACAAATTCAGACGCTGATCGCCCAAAAGCCGGATGCCATTATTGAAACGCTGGGCACGGCTTCGGTGCTTGAGCCGTGGCTGAAGAAGATCCGCGCCGCCGGGATCCCACTGTTTACCGTGGACACCGCCAGCCCGTCCAGCATCAACGTCACTACCTCGGACAACTTCTACATCGGCGAGCAGCTGGCGCTGAAACTGGTGAATGACCTGCGCGGCGAAGGCAACATTCTGGTGTTCAACGGCTTCTACGGCGTGCCGGTGGTGGCAATGCGCTATGACCAGTTGAAGGCGGTGCTCAAGTGGTATCCGAAAATCAAAATCATCGAGCCTGAGCTGCGCGACGTGATCCCGAACACCGTGCAGGACGCCTACGCGCAAATCAGCCAACTGCTGAACAAATACCCGAAAGGCTCGGTGCAGGCAATTTGGGCCGCGTGGGACGTGCCGCAGATTGGCGCGACGCAGGCGGTAGACGCCGCAGGGCGCTCTGAAATCAAAACGTACGCCGTGGACGGCAGCCCGGACGTGGTTTCGCTGGTGAAAGATCCGAAATCCAGCGCCGCCGCCGTGGTTGCGCAGCAGCCTTACCTGATTGGTAAAACGGCGGTGCAGAACGCCGCGCGCTATCTGGCGGGTGACACCTCATTGCCGCCAGCCACCTATGTGCCTGCGCTGGTAGTGACCAAAGAAAACGCCGCCGAGGCGCAGAAAACCTTGGGCCAGACCGATGCAAAATGAGTCGCCACTGCTGGCGCTGACTAATATCAGCAAGGCGTTTGACGGCGTACCGGCACTGCGTGACGTCTCCCTCGAGCTTCGCTCGGGAGAGATCCACGGCCTGATTGGTCACAACGGTGCGGGCAAGTCGACGCTGATTAAGATCTTGGGTGGCCTGCATCGCGCTGATCAAGGGCAGATCTCACTCTCCGGGCAGGCGGTGGGGATAGATTCCCCCCGCGTGGCGCAGGCTCACGGCATTGAAATTGTTCATCAGGAGCGCCTACTGGCCCCAACCTTAACCGTCGCCGAAGCCCTGCTGTTGGGGGAAGAAACGGCGTTTCGCGGCCTGCCGCTGGTTAATCGTCGTCGCCTACGGCGCATCGCCCGCGACGCCATCGAGCAGCATTTCGGCCTGCACATTAACCCCGACAGCCTGATTAGCGACCTCAGTGTGGCGGAGCAGCAGGTGGTGCAGATCACCCGCGCGCTGCGCCACTCGCCGCGCATTCTGGTGTTTGACGAACCAACCGCCGCGCTGGCCCGCCATGAGGTGGCGTCGCTGTTTCGCGCCATTAAAACCCTGCGCCAGCGCGGGTTGGCCATTCTCTACGTCTCCCATTATCTCGATGAAATCAGCGAGCTGTGCCAGCGCGTAACCGTGCTGCGCGACGGGCAGGACGTGGCGCGTCACGATGTCAGCCAAGTGACCACCCAGCGGCTGATCACCGACATGTTAGGCGACGAGCAAAAATCGCTGGTCGAGCGGCAGGCGCATCGCCGCGATGAGGTGCTGCTCAAGGTGAGCAATCTGGCGGCGGCGGGGCGTTTTTCGGCGGTGAGCTTTGCGGCGCATCGCGGAGAAATTCTTGGCGTCACCGGCCTGCTAGGCTCCGGCGGCAAGGCGCTGGTGCGCTCGCTGTTTGGGTTGGAGAGCGGCATCAGCGGCAGGCTTGAGCTGGCGGGAGAGGCCTTTTTACCCCGTTCGCCGCGTGACGCAGTTAAACGCGGCATTGCCTTTGTGCCGGAGGACCGCCGCGCCAACGGCATCGCCCCGGAACTCAGCGTGCGGGAGAACATCGCCCTGACCAGCCTTGGCTCGCTGGTCAAAGGGCTATTTGTTGACCGCGCCCGCGAGCAAAAGCTGGTGGCGGCCAACATTGCCGATTTAGGCATTCGCACGCCGGGGCCAGAAGCGCCGCTGCGTTCGCTGTCGGGCGGCAATCAGCAAAAGGTGGTGCTGGCGAAGTGGCTGAATACCGACGCGCAGGTCTATTTGCTGGATGAGCCGACGGTCGGGGTGGATATCGGCGCAAAAGCGGAAATCTATCAGGCACTGCAACGGCTGGCGGCCAAAGGGGCGCTGGTGGTGATTTTCTCTACCGACCTGCTGGAGCTGCAATCGCTGTGCGACCGGGTGCTAGTGATGGCGCGCGGCAGGCTGGTGAAATCCTTGCAAGGAGCCGACACCGACCACCATGAAATCCTCGCTTGGGCCTCTGGCGCGGTGCGGGAAGACGCAGTTTTAGCCTCTGAAGGAGAGGTGACATGAGTGAATTAACGTCGCGCGAGACGCTGGCCGAAGCCGCGCCGCTCGCGCCGAAATCTGAGCGCAGCGCCCACTGGCTACAGGGCGGCGCGCTGCTGATTATCATCGCCGTGCTGGCGGTGTTTGTGTTTTTGTCGCCGATATTTCTCACGGCGGGCAATCTGGGCAACGTGCTGCAACAGACGGTGGTCACCGGCACGCTGGCCTTCGGGCTCACGTTGGTACTGAGCGGCGGTGGCAGTCACTCGCTGACCGGCGGCATTGACCTGTCGGTGGCGGCCAATATGGGGCTGAGCGGCGCGGTGTTCGCCACTCAACTGAGCCACGGCGCGCCCATTACTTCCGCCATCCTGCTGGCCCTGCTCAGCGGCGGCGCGTTGGGGCTACTTAACGCGCTGGCGGTGGTTTGGCTGCGCATCCTGCCGCTGCTGGCTACCTTGACCACCATGAACATCGCCATCGGGCTGGAAATGGTGCTGACCGAGAACTCCACCGTGCCGGTCAGCGGCCCGCTGTTTGACACCTTAATTGGCGCGGGTCCGCTGGCACTGCCGTGGCTGGCGTGGATTTTCGCCGGCGTGGCGCTGGTGTTCATCGTGCTGGCGCACTTCACCTCATTTGGCCTGCGGCTACAGGCGGTAGGCAGTCACCCGATTGCCGCGCGGGCGCAGGGGCTGTCGGTGTCGCGCTATGTGGCGGCGAGTTATGTGCTTTGCGGGTTGGCGGCGGGTATTGCTTCTCTGGCTTCCGTAACTTTACTCAGCGGCAGTTCGCCGGGGGCCAATGACAGCTTATTGATGGTGATCGCCTCGGCGCTGCTCGGCGTGGTGTTCTCACGGCGCTTGGTGCCGACCATCGGCGGGACGCTGGTGAGCGCGCTGTTTCTTAGCCTGATTGCCAACGGTTTTCAGTTAATCAACATTTCAAGCTACTGGATAAACGGGGTCGAAGGTTTGCTGATCCTGCTGGTAGTGTCGCTGACCGCCGTGCTGCGCCAGCGCCAGCAGAGGAGAAAAGTCCGTGTCTGAGCTATCTGCACCTGTCGCCAATTCCGCCACCGGCAAAGGGCGCGGCAACCTGCTGCGCACCTTATTGATTCTGACGTTTACCGCGCTGCTGGTGTTTTTCAGCCTGTTCGCGCCGGGCTTTTTCACTCTGAGCAATATCGAAAGCGTGCTGCTCAATAACGTCGCGCCGCTGGCGATTGCCGCGCTGGCGATGACGCTGGTCACCTCGATGGGCGCGGTGGATTTGTCGATTGGCACTTCCATCGACTTCGCCTGTTTGGTGCTGGTGACGCTGGTTCTGCATCAGGTGGCGCTGCCTGTCGCGCTGTTCGCGGCGCTGCTGGCGGCCCTCGGCGTCGGGCTGTTTAACGCCTTTTTGGTGGCGATTCTGGGCGTCGAGCCTTTCCTCGCCACCCTCGGCACGCTGTTTATCGGTCAGAGCGTGCAGCAGTTGTCTTCCAACGGCGGTCAGCCTATCTATCTGTTAAGTCAGGTGTTACCGGACGGCTTCTCGGCCATCAGCCACGGCGCGCTGCTCGGCGTTCCTCTGCCGCTGTGGTACGTGCTGGTGCTGGCGCTAGTGCTGCATTTATTGCTGCATCGCACCCGACATGGCCGGGCGTTGACCTTTATCGGCACGCAGGCCAGCGTTGCGCGCTACTCGGGGATTGGCGTCGGCCGGCTGACCGCCGTGGCCTTTGTGCTCGGCGCGGTGATTGCCGGAGTGGTCGGGCTGATGCTGGCTTCTAACGTTAAAGCTTGGGTGCCGCTGTCGGGGAATGCTTATCTGCTGAATGCCATCGGTGCGGCGTTTATCGGCACCACTTTCTCCAGCTCGCGCCGCGCCAACGTGCCGGGCACGCTGCTCGGGGTTATTCTGCTGAGCTTTGTCGCCAACGGACTGCTGCTTATCGGCTGGAACTTCTACTGGCAGCAGGTGGCCTCCGGCGTGCTGATTTTCGTGGTGCTGGCGGCGGGCGCGCTCAGTGCTCGCCAGAAACATTGAGGAGCATGCCATGAGCAATCAAAGCGGCCCGCGGCCCTTTATTTTGTTTGGTTTTATGATGAATGTGGTGGGGCATATTTCCGCTGGACTGTGGCGGCACCCTGAGGATCAGGCGCATCGTTATACCGACATTCATTACTGGGTTGAGGTGGCCAAACTGCTGGACGACGCGGGCTTCGACGCGCTGTTTATCGCCGACGCCCTCGGGCAGCTCGACGTTTACCAGCAGCAGCCGAACGCGGCTCTGCGCCACGCCGCGCAGATGCCAGTTAATGACCCGATGCTGCTGGTGTCAGCCATGGCTGCGGCTACTCGCCACTTGGGTTTCGGCATCACGGTCTCCACCACTTATGAGCAGCCTTACCTGCTGGCGCGCAAATTCACCACCCTCGACCATCTGACCAATGGCCGGGTGGCGTGGAATGTGGTGACGTCTATGCTGGATTCCGCCGCGCGCAATTTGGGGCTGACCCAGCAACTTCCTCATGATGAAAGATATGACCGCGCGAAGGAGTTTCTCGACGTGGCGCGCAAGCTGTGGGAGTCGTCGTGGGAAGATGGCGCGGTGCGGCGCGATAAAGCCGCCGGAGTCTATACCGACCCCACCAAGGTGCATCCGATTCACCATCACGGGCGCTATTATCAGGTGCCGGACGCCCATCTGAGTGAGCCCAGCCCGCAGCGCACACCGGTGCTGTTTCAGGCTGGAACCTCTTCGCGCGGCAGCCAATTTGCCGCCGCCAATGCCGAAGTGGTGTTTATGGCAGGGCTAACGCCCGAGGCGATTCGCAAGGATATAGCCACCATTCGCACGCTGGCGGCAGAGATTGGCCGCGACCCCAACTCGCTGCGGTTTATCGCCGCCGTGACCGTGGTGACGGGCGCGACGGATGAGCGGGCCGAGGCGCGGTATGAGGATTTTCAGCAGTACATCAGTGAAGAAGCGGCGCTGGCGCTATTTTCCGCATGGACCGGTATTGACTGGTCGCAGTACGACCTCGATCGCCCGCTGGAATATATTGAAACCGACGCCTGCCGCTCCGCGCTCGCTAGCTTGACGCGCATTGACGCCGGTCGCCAATGGACCCTACGACAAGCCGCGCGCTACATCGGCATTGGCGGATTGCACCCCACTTTGGTCGGCGGCCCAAGCTCCATTGCCGACCAGCTAGAGAGCTTCGCCAGCCAGTCCGGCGTCGATGGTTTCAACCTTGGTTACGCCATCACCCCCGGCAGTTTCGTGGATTTCGTACAGTTCGTCATGCCAGAATTAACCGCCCGAGGCCGGGTGAAACCCCGCCCCGCAACGGCGGAGACATTGCGGGGGAGGTTGTTTGGGGGATTGGTTTAATCATTCCGCGTATCCTGCCCGCCAAAAATGTTCTCTTGGCTGATTGAGGAGTGGCCGTCGCTGTAGCGGATGTCTTGGCCGCCGAAGATATTGGCTTGGCTGGTGGAGCTGCTGCCGTCGCTGTTTTGGGTGTCTTGCCCGCCAAAAATATTCGACTGGCTGCTGGAGGTGGTGCCATCGCTGAAGCGGGTGTCTTGGCCGCCGAAGATGTTGGCTTGGCTGCTGGAGCTGCGCCCGTCGCTGTAACGAGTGTCTAATCCGCCAAAGATGTTTTTCTGGCTGGTGGAGGTGGTGCCGTTGTCATAGGTGCAGTCGTAGCCGTCGAAAATGTTCTTCTGGCAGCTGTCGGCGAAGGCGGCATTGGCCACGCCCATCGTGAATATGGTGGTTAGAAATATTGATTTGAAACGCATAGCTTCCCTCTGCTCAATGAACCTCAACACACTGCTTCAGATGCTATCTCTTTATGTAAAATCTACGATGTAATGGAATCATCAAAGTATGTAAATCTCGGTATTGAAACACCAAGTTGTTCAGAACTATGGAATTTCCGTCGAAAATAATCTGAGAGATTCGTCTTATTCCGAGTGCGCGCCGCAGGCTTCGCCTTCCAACATATTTGCTTACCGCATTGCCGCCCTTTGACCGGGAAATCGCGGAACCAACTCCCCACGCATTGCTACTCACACAGCGATAAGGCTTTTTACCCTGTGAAGAGGAGATGGGTGATGCAACCGACCTTTAGTGATGTGTTAACTCCGCTGTTTAAGTATTTGGGAAGTCAGCCCTCGGTGACCGGCCATGAAGAGGCTTTTGAGCTGATGATGCGCTCCGGGCTGACCATTGCGCTGCAAGATTATCCCGCCGGAAATTTGACCATGAGCTGTAATCTGCCCTTTGCCGTTGAGGAAGAGCGCGCTCAGGCCATGCTGCTGGAGCTGTTGCAGGTCAATATCATGAACTTGCTTTCGCCACCTATCATCATTGCCGCCACCGGCGCGGGTGATGAGATTGTGCTGTGGGCGCGCCTGCCGTGGGAAGGGATGACGGCGGACCAGTTGATCAACCTGTATGAGCGTTTTGCCCACTATGCCGAGACGGTAAACAAGCGCCTGACCACCCCTGCGCAAATTCCTGAGCCGCAGACGGATGCGTCACGCCAGACCGCCGACGCCCAGTAACCCCTTCTTTTATTCAATTTCTAAGGCTCTAACATTATGAATCCCGGCAATATTCCTTCTTATGGCGGAAGTTATTCCCATTATGGTAACTATGGAAATCAGAGTGCCTCGTCCAGCGCACCTGTCGCGCCCCAGCCTTCTACCGTGCATGGCTCCATGCCGGAAACGTCGCTGAGGCTGCGCGGCCAGTACAGCAACGCGGTGACGCAGGTCAAACCGCAAACCTTGCAGAACCTGCAACTGGCGGATCAGATCCAGAAAGAGACTCAGCGCTATCTGCCACACGGCGCGGGCAACCAATGGCTGTCGGTAGTTCATTCGCAGGGGGAGAGTTATGCCCGTGGGCACTTGGCCCGTGAGTATAAAAAGGAGTTTCGCAAACAGGCACCGCAGTTGGACAGAACCTACAACAGCGCGCGCACGGCAGCGACTCTGCAAGGGGGGAACTGTCAGGAGTTTGCCGACGTGGCTTATACCCTGTTGGCGGCGCGCGGGGCCAAGTCTCCGGTGTCCAACGTCTCTTATAAGAATGACCATATTTTGGTGATGCTGGGTGACCCGCGCGAAAGCAGCAGAGATATCGCGCTGGTTGATGCCTGGCCGCACGTTCCGGTCGCCACCACGCTGCGCAACTCGCACATCAACCCTAACGATCTGGTGGTCAAAAAGCAGTTCAACAGTCAGCTTGGTGACCCGAACGCACAGTGGGCGCTGAGTGGTATACAGCCGATGTCTAACACTGAGGTCAACCAACGCATGATGGCGCAGGGCTTCCCGGCGATTGGTCCCGCGCTGGTGAAGGATCTGGCGGAAGGTTTGCAAGAGCAAGGCTTACAACTGTATGACGTGCGCAGTCTCTCCGCTGACCCGAGCCTGAAATATACCGATGGTTATCATCAGCCGACCTCTTTCGACGCCATGAGCAGCAGCCAACTGGCGGGGAAAATGTCGGTAGTGCGCGAGTACAACCAAAAAGTCAGCAGCAATCCGGGGCTGTATGGCCGTTTTAAAGATGTCTAAACGCCGTTAATCGCAGCAAATGTGCCGCCACGCCCGTGGCGGCATTGTGCACACTGGCTAGGTGCGGTGCTGACGCCGATAGTGGATCAGTACGTGGCTGTTGTCATCTTTGTCATTGAGCGAGCACCCTGTGCCTACTTGCGTGTTGGCAAAGGCCACCACAGGACCGGGGCGCATGTCTTTAGGGCCGTTTTCGAAGCTATTGACGAAGTGCCCGGTGCCTGCCCACACCAAGGTTTTCGACGCACCAATCGCACGCTCCTCCCTCTCCGCCGCGGCGTTCCACGCAATATTCAAGGCTAAGCGCCTGTTCATGTAATTGATGGCTTCCAGTGGGTTTTTCGGCGCGCCGCCCGCCATATGGCGGTCAATCCCCGCCACGGCAATCCCAGCGTTATGCACTTCAGCGAGTGCGCTGGCAATGCTCTCAACCCAAGCCTCGCCGTGTGTCGGTGCCCAAGCATTGTGGATGAAGTCTTTGATGGCGTTTTTGCCGCCCGCCAGTGCTTCGCGGAACGCCGCGTTGTCGCTGAATTTAACGAATTCTATGGCCAGTAAATCGACCCCAGCCTGTTTCAGCTCTTTGGCGGATCTACCCACTAACTCAGGAATAAAACACTGGCCGTGGACATCGCCCAAGTAGGTAACTTTATTGTCTTTACACAGCGTCGCCAGCATTTTAACTGGGTCATTCACCGGCGGCCTGATTTTGATAAAGGGGTGAATGCCGCCGCGAACGATCTGCGGAGTGTACTGAATTCGGTTCGATTGACCGATGGAGGAAAACATAGTTCTTGCACCTGTAGGGGAGTGTCTTTGTTAGTGGCGGGGGAGGAATTTAGTTCCTTTTTTTGGCGGGTCGAATGTGTAACTTGGATCGAGGTTTTGTGATGTCTGATGAATAGAGAGTGCCGCCACGTCATGCGTGGTGGCACTCTCTGGCGTGAAAGGATTAGAACGGTGTTGGGCCAAGTACGGTGACGGCGAGGCTTTCGCCTATCGCGCCAAGACGCTCGAAATCCTGCGCGGCGATCAGGCGCAGGGCAATTTCGACGCCGCCCGGCGTGCAGGTCATCAACAAGCGCATCGGCTGGTCAGTCCGGTTAGCCCATGCGTGCGGAATGCCTCGTTTTAGCAGCAGGCTGTCGCCGGTTTTGGCATCAATCACCTCATCGCCATAGGCAATGCGCGCGGTGCCTTCCAGCACCAGCGCGTATTCATCTTCATTGGCATGCACGTGCAGCGGGGTGCCGTCGCCGGGCTGCGAAATAATTTCGACTACTGAGTAAAGCCCGCCGGTTTCTTCAGCAGAAACGCGGATCAAACAAGATTCGCCGGGACGGGTTTGCAGCCATTCCGGCTGAGCTTCGAGGGAGGCAGAGTGTGAGGATGTGTTCAAAGTCGTGGCCCTATATGAATAAGTAGAGTGGGTCGTGAAATTGTGTATAAAACAAACCACTCTACGCTGTTCCGGACTCACGGCTTATGGCGGCAGTGTAATTATCTGCAACAAAGGGTGTGGGAGTTTTTGGGCAGAATATTCAAATAATAATGTTTTATCAGCAGCTTAGTTTGAACACTTTTGTCACAAATCGGCAGTAAGCTGGGGAGTGGCGCTCAAGCAGTCGATT
Organism: Ewingella americana ATCC 33852; assembly: GCF_000735345.1. GTDB lineage: Bacteria > Pseudomonadota > Gammaproteobacteria > Enterobacterales > Enterobacteriaceae > Ewingella > Ewingella americana. The sequence continues at coordinate 32,180 of NZ_JMPJ01000023.1, forward strand.
GATATACTGCGGCGCAGGCATTCGTGATGCCGACCCTACGCATAATCAGAATTTCTAAGACCTATAACCTGAATCTGGAGAGTACCGTGTCAGACATCCTTGCCAAAATCATCGCCGTGAAGCGTGAAGAAGTCGCCGCTGCCAAAAAAGCGGTTTCCGTGGCGCAGCTTACCGAGCAGGCTGCCCAGCAAAATCACCGTGACTTTGTGGCGGCTCTGCGTAATAAGCGCGATGAAGGCGTGGCAGGGGTGATTGCCGAAGTTAAAAAGGCCAGCCCTTCGAAAGGTTTGATTCGCCCGAACTTCATTCCAAAAGAGATCGCGGCTTCTTACGAGAAGGGTGGCGCAGCCTGCCTGTCCGTGCTGACCGATGAGCAGTTCTTCCAAGGCAGCGCGGCTTATCTGGCCGAAGCCCGTGCCGCCTGTGGCCTGCCGGTGCTGCGCAAGGACTTTATGGTTGACCCTTATCAGGTGCTGGAAGCCCGTGCGATGGGCGCTGACTGTATCCTGCTGATTGTCTCCGCGCTGGAAGATGCTCAGATGCAGGAGCTGGAAGCGCAGGCTCACGAGCTGGGGATGTCCGTGCTGGTGGAAGTACACGACGCCGAAGAGCTGGAGCGTTCGTTGAAGCTGACCACGCCGCTGATTGGCGTGAATAACCGCAATTTGCGCACTTTCGAAACCACCATTGAAACGACCATTAACCTGCTGACTCAGCTGCCGTCAGACCGCATGGTGGTCACCGAGTCGGGCATCGCGACTCGCGAACACGTGATCCGCTTGCGCGAAGCCAAGGTTAACAGCTTCTTAGTGGGCGAAGCCTTTATGCGTGCCGAAGATCCGGGCGCAGAACTGGCGAGATTGTTCTTCTGATGTAAAAAATAGCTCGCCTTCAGCGACAAAAAAACCAGCCAATCGGCTGGTTTTTTGCTTTATGGAGTCGGTGGCGAAAACGGGATTGACGCCAAAACGGACTCTTATGATTTTACTTTTTCAATCTTGCCGCAGGCGATTGGCAGGGTGGTGCTGGTGGTGTAATGACCCACTTCACCCGCCACGGTAGCTGGCAATTTCAGGCTGTCTGGTACGCCGTGAACGTACAGCACGCGTTTATCCAAATCGATTTTGCCGCCTTTAAAGGTCTCGCCGAATTTCTTCTCCAATGCGGCCAGTGGGACGACTTTGGTGTACTCGTAGCTGCCGTCTTTGTCAGCGTGCGGGTAGTTATCGGTTGGGATATTCATCTTATGCGGCGCATCATCGAACGGCACCATAGTGGTACCTGAAACGGCTTCAGTCTCAGCTAAGTCAATGAAACCATCTCCGTTTTTGTCCTGTGCGGCAGTCACGCAACTGGCGTTTTGGCCGTTAGGGTAGCCGTGGAAATGCTCCCAGTGCATGATGCTCGGCGGGGTGTTTTTCATCTTAATATGGACAACCAGCTTGTCGCCTTCAACTTTGAAGGTGGCGTCGCCAACCGGCGATGTACCGATTTTATCCGCGTTTACTGCGGTCAGATGTGCCTTGTATTCTTCCTGTTTCGCCGCCTGCGCGCTCATCGCGCAACCCGCCAACACTGCTAAGAGTAAAGTTTTCTTAACCATTTTATCCATCATCATTAGGTTCTCTATTGTCTCATTATTGTTAATACATGCATTAGAAATGCATGTATTTCTATCTTAGAATAAAAATGTTAATTGCCAAGAAATTAAACATGCATCTAAAATGCAACTTGTAACATAACAATAAAATAAAGAGGCAATATGAGCGATAAATGGTTAACAACGTTGATAACGACAGGTCCACAAGAAGGGTATGAGTTGGCGGTAATGTTGAGCCGTCGGGGCGTGAAAACGACCCAGCCAGACCCAGAAATCCTGAAGAAATTGCGTCCGGTGTATGCCAATGATGCCGATGCATTGATTGCATCTTCGCAGGTCATTGCCATTCACTACCAGACAGTGGCGGCAGCCAATAATTATTGGAAATAGAAACAATAATTAACAATTATGCAAACAGGGCTATGGCTCCGCACTGCGCGGAGTCATTTTTTTATGCGTTTTTCAGGCCGCAGGAAATAGTTGGTTTGGGTCTTAGCGAATGTCGGCCGGTGAACAGCCAAAACGCTGTTTAAAGCGCAGGGAAAAGCGTGAACTGGCGCGATAGCCGCAGGCATCGGCGATCTGCGACAGGCTCCAGCGGGTGGTTTGCAGCAGGGTCATGGCGTGGTGCATGCGGATATCCTGCAACAGGGTGCGGAAGCTGGTTTGCTCCTCCACCAAGCGCCGACGCAGCGTGGCTTCGCTCATCGCCAACTGCTGGCTGGCACTGGCCGCCGTCCAGGCAAATTCGGGGGCGGCGGACATCAGCGCGGTCAGCTTGCTGCTCAAGGGTTCTGAAGATCGTGGCATAAACAGCACGCCGCGTTCGGCCAGCGCAATCAAGATGCCGGTCAGGCGATGCTGCTGCACGGCGGGGCTGGGCAGAGGCTGTTCGCCATGGCCGATGCCGCGCAGGCAGTGCTCTAAGGTGTCGCGCAGTTCGTCATCCAGCGGCACGGTTTTGAAGCCAGTCAGTGGCGCGAGGCTTGCGACCAGCGCCGAGTGATCGCGGTAAAATGCGGCGATCACGGCGGGAGAAAATCCCAGATAGAGGGAGGAGAAAAAGCCTTTTTCGCCATCGGGGCGCTTGCTGACGTTGGTTAGCGTGTGCTGGGCAACCACCACCAAGTGCTCGGCGTTATCGAGCTGGAGAAAAGCGTTGTGCTGATGGCGCAGGGTCAATTGCCCTGAACGTACCAGCAGGATCGACGGTTCAAAAAAGCGAAAATCGGCGATTTGGTGCGGGTGCTGCAAGTAGGGCTGAGCCATGGAAAATAGCCGACTGTGGTCAGCCGGCCACTGAACGGGCAGGGGAGCGCTGCTATTTACTTGATTTGAAGACTGCATTCTCTCTCCTGCCTAGGGGCTTAGCGCACGTTCGGGTTCAGACTATAAGTGCCGGTCAGGCTGGCGGAGGCCAGAACGTGGCCTTCCAGCGCGGCCAGTGCGTCCGGGCCGTAGAACTTGGTTGGCAGTTCCAGATGAGCAACATCCAGCGCGTAAAGAGTGAAAACGTAGTCGTGAACGATTTCATCATTCCACGGTGGGCAAGGGCCGTCGTAGCCGTGATAGTCGCCACCCATGTTTTCGTCATCACCAAACCACGCGGTGTAGCCATTGATGCCGTGACGCATTTTCGACTCAGCAGGCAGGGCCGGTTTACCTTTTGGCGTAACGGCGTCGCTGTGGCTGCCTGCGGCAATTTCACGTACGTCGACAGGAATATTGACTAACACCCAGTGGAACAGGTCGGCGCGTGGCAGGGACGCTGGTACTACTTTGCCTTCCTGATTCACATTGTCGAGGCTGGTTGGCACGTGCGGGTCAATGCACACCAGCGCGAATGACTGGGTGTTGGCCGGTACGTCGCTCCAGAGAAGGTGCGGGTTCTTATTGCTGGAGAGTGTCAGATGAGTGGCGGCATCCTGCACGGCAAAAGCAAATTCGCCGGGAATAGTGGCACCGTTGGCAAAACTTTGGCTGGTCAATTTCATGGATAAATCCTTCATAAGCCGGGGCGTGATTTTCCCGACAAAGCGTGACTGTGAGCCATGAGTATAAAGAGAATGCCGCCGACGCGAGTCACTTAACCCGTCAGATTACTCACCGTTTCACTCAATATGACGGGAAAGGTGATTTTACTCGGTTTATTCCAGCGATCTACGCCAAAGATAGAACGCCAGCGCCGCCGGAGGCAGGAAGATCAGCAGCATAATGGGCAGTTCTTCGCCCACGCCGTAGCCCGCCTGCAACACACCGCCCAGCATGTTTGCCAGCGCAACGCCCAGCCACACCACAATAAAGGTCCATAGCCCCCAGCTATTCAGGGCGGGAGTGCGGCGCGAAAATAATTTAACCACCAGATAAAACAGCGCCAGCAGCAGGTAGCCACTCAGCAAAAACAGCAAGGTGCGCATCGATAGTTGGACTCATTGTTAATTTGAATAATCCCGTTTGTAACTATATTGCCACTGAATGAAAAAGACGGGAATGGGGCGCAACATCTTTCTTCGCTATCAGAGTGATAGAAGAGGCGAATTCAAGTTAATCTGATTGCTGCCGTTATCTACTCTTTAGAGAGTGCTCACTTTATTTGGAATGATTATGAAATCTCACAGCCTTTTGGTGATTGCCGCCTGCCTGCTAGCGGGCTGTTCCAGCATTGATAAGCCAGTGGGCGCGTCGGTTTACCGGCCCCTGAACGCCAGCGGCATTACCGGCGAAGCCAGCTACACCACGTCAATCCTGCCGCCGCTCGAGCGTAGCCGCCGACAGGACACCTTTGTGAAAATCCACGACTTCTGCGGCGGTAAGTACGACATCACCGGCGAAAGCAATGACGGCCACGACGTGCATCTGGCGTTCTTGTGTACCAACAAGGTTGGTTATCAGTAAGCGTTGGCAGCAAACCGCTAGCTAAAATGCTGGCGCACGGCCTGATGGAACGCGTCCAGATAGTCATGCAGCTCCCTGAATGGAGTTTGCAGATCTTGGGCTATCGGGCTGTCCAGACACTGGCTTTCAAGCGTTCTGCACAGTGAATCTGCGTGGGTCAAACCAACCACTTGAGAAGAGCCCGCCAGCCGGTGGAGCGTCTTCGCCGCCATGCGCCAGTTTTGCTCGACGACATACTCCTTTAACAGCACTTGGTCTTTGCGATTCTCCTCGCAAGTCCGGGTGAGAAGAGCCTCAATCAGCAATTGATTATTCGAGGTCAGCTGGACCAGTCCCTGCATATTGATAAAGCTCGCCAGTGCGTCGTCGGGCACTTCGGGTTGCTTAAGGATCTGCACTTCGGCGAGGATTTTCTCCAACTGATGCAGTCGCAGCGGCTTAAACAGGCAGTCATTCATGCCGACCTGCAAACAGCGTTCGCGCTCTTCCGGCTGGGCGTTAGCGGTCAGGCCATAGATCAGCAGTTGCCTGTCTTCTTCGCGGATCAGCCGCGTCAGCTCCAGCCCGTCGATACCCGGCATGTTGCAGTCGGTGATCATCAAGTCATAACTGTTTTTTTCCCAAAGTTCTAGCGCCTGCTCGCCGTCTTCGGCTTCGTCGACATAGTGCGACAGCCGCGCCAACTGGCTTTTCAGCAGCATGCGGTTGGTCGGCTGGTCGTCGACAATCAGAATATTCAGTGGCGCATGGTGAGTAATGATCGGCGTGCTGCTGATCGGGCTTTCCTCCCGAATCAGCGGCTTGGCGGGCAGCATCAGGCTGATACTTACCGTGGTGCCTTTGCCCGGCTCGCTGGTGAGATCCACCAAGCCTTCCATTTTTTGAATCAGTTCGGCAGCAATGAACAGCCCCAGCCCGCTGCCGGTCTGTTGTTTACCCGCGCTTAACTGGGAGTAGGGCAGGAACAGTTTCTGCTGGTCGCGCTTGTCGATGCCGCTGCCGGTATCGGTGATGGTGACGTCAAACTGCAGGTTTTCGTCATCCAGAATCTCCGCGCTAATGGCGACGGTCACACCACCTTGCTCAGTAAACTTCAGCGCATTGCTGATGAAGTTGTACAGAATCTGTTTGAAGCGCAGTGGGTCGATCAGCACTTTATAGTCGGTTTCGCCACTGCTGGTGACTTCCAACGTCAGATTCTTCAGTCGAGCCAAACCGTTGAAAATCGGCACGGTTGGAGAAACCAGCTGCTGGAGGTCTACCCATTCAGGTTCCAGTTGCAGCTGGCCGGACTCAATCTTCGCCATATCCAAAATGTCGCCAATCAGCCCCAGCAGCGAGTGGGCTGACTCCCACGCCAGCATCAGTGGGTCATTTTTCTCGCGCTGTTTGCCGTCGGTCACCGACAGTTCGAGCAGGCCGATAATGGCGCTGATTGGCGTGCGGATCTCGTGGCTCATGGTAGCTAAAAACGAGCCTTTGGCCTTACTGGCTTTCTCGGCGTTATCTTTGGCGTCAGACAGTTCATGCAGCAGTTTTTCCGTATCGGTCACATCCTGCCAGCCGCAAATCAGCCCGGCAGTCTGGCCATTGGCGTCGTTATAGGCGGTGGCCCAGTGGTCGATAACTCTGTCCCGCTGGCCGTCATTTAGGATGCTGCGATGGGTGAAGTTCTTCTGCGGCGCCTGTACCTGCTCTTTCATCAACGGCAAGATATGCGGAGCCAGCACCGCCAGCGGGTGGCGCTGGTCATAGAGCGACAGCGTAGTAAGCGCTAACTGGGGTTTGGTGAAAAACGCCGCGAAGGCGCTGTTGTGATTCAGCGTCTGGCCGTCAGCGTTGACCACGTAAACCGGTGAAGGAGAACCGTTGAGCAAGGTTTCGCGGAAAGCCAGCTCTTCCAGTAACTTAGATTGTGATTTGCGGCGCTGCGATACTTCGCGGCGCATGGTGTAAATCCACAGCAGGGCCAGCGCAATCAGGAAGCAGGAGAGCGCCACCACCCCGTAGAACGGCCGATTGTAAAGCGTCCAAGTGTTGAGCGTGACGTTGCTGCCTTGCTGCCATTTATTGACGATTTGTGACATGGTGCGCGGTGGGATGCTGGCCAGCGCTTTGTTCAGAATGCTTTGCAGCTCAGGTTCATCGCGGCGAACGGCGAAAGTGACGTGCGCCGGTTTTTCGCTCAGACGCTCGCCAATTTTTAATTTCCCCGCGAAGAAGTGACCAATCATATAGTTGCCGCTGATCAGGTTATTCACCGCAGCATCGGCCTTGCCATCAATCACCATCTGCATCGCCAAACTGGCATTACCAGCGGGCACGATAGTGATGCTCGGATAGCGAGTGCGGATCAGGGTTTCCATCTCACTGCCTAACGCCATCGCGACGCGCATGCCCGGTTGCAGCGTGACTTCGGCGTCAGGGCTGTCTTTGACCACCAGAACCCAAGCCGTTTGCAGGTAAGGGCGGGTGAACAGCATGGTGGATTCACGCTGATCGCTTGGGCTGAGTGAGGCAATCATGTCGCCATCATCCGGCTCGTCTTTTTCGGTGAAATCAGGGATTTCATCATCGTATATAGGCGTGAAATTCAGTCCGGTGCGCAGGTGTATTTGGCGCAGCACGTCGGCGCTAATGCCGTAGAGCTTTTGTTGGCTGTCATTGAAGGTGAAAGGGGCATAGAACGGATTCACCAGCACCTTGAGTTGCGGGTGTTTTTCAATCCAACGCTTCTCCTGTTCGGTAAGATCCAGAGGCGAGCTGAAAGAAAAATAGTTAGTACCCGCTATCCACTGATTGGTGATGGTGCGGTGCTGCGTCTGAGTCGTCACCTTGAGCACGGCATCAATGGCGTACTGCAATTGGTTGCTGTTCTTCGCCAGCAGCAGGCGGTTCCCTTGTTCCTCTTTCGGCAGAATATCGACAATCACCAGCGTATTATTGTAGTTACGCTCAATCAGGAAATTCGCGGTGGTCAGGTTGCCTAAATAGAGTTGCTGTTGGCCGGTAAGCACGGAGGAAAGGGCACTTTGGTCCGACGTGAAACGAGTAATGGTCGCCGCCGGGAATTGTTGCTTTATCCAGTCGTCTGACATGTAATTTTCAGCAACGGCCAATTGTTTAACTTGGTTATGGGGTGTGTTACTGAAGTTGTGCGCGCCGGTGGCGACTAGTGTCGGAAAATTGGGACTGAAATTATCTGACTCAATAAAGTCGGTATCGCTAGGGTTGGCAAAGCCCGCAGAGTACTGCACGGCGTCAACCTTGCCTTGGCGCAAGGCCTTGAGCGCCTCTTGGCGGGAGTCATAGCGCAGAATTTCAGTGCGCATGCTCAGGTTGTTGGCCAGCATATGGAGGTAATCTGCATCAATGCCTTCGAAAATGCCGTTCTCTGGGAAGGTGACAAAAGGAGGCTGTTCGGGAGACCACACCGCCACGCGTAACACCCGCTGGTTGCCCAACCAGCGCCATTCTTGGTCGCTAAGAGAGGCTGACACTGGCACCAATTCCGTTTTAGTCTGCAAATGCACTCGTTGCGCAGCGCAAGCTGCCGTGAGGTGGCCGAAAAGCATCAGCAGAAGCAGCAACATTCCATATTTGCGCATTGATTAGTCCAGATTATGGCGGCGGGCGAAGTTAGCCAGTTCAACCTGGTTGGTCATACGCAGCTTTTTCAGCAGGCGAGTTTTGTAGGTGCTGATGGTTTTATCGCTTAATTTCATGATTTCTGAAATATCGATATTTTTCATGCCGCTGGCCAAATATTTTAAGATTTGCAACTCGCGCGCTGAAAGCAGGGAAACCACATCGGCTTCGGAATCTGGAATGGAAGAGGTCTGTTTATTATTGAGATTCGGCATCGGGAAATAGCTGAACCCAGACTGAATGGCCCGCAGCGCGTCATTTAATTCAGAGAGATTGTTCTCTTTACTAATATAGCCGTTAGCACCGGCTTTGATGCTCAGATTGATAAAGTGACCGTCTTTTTTGCCGGTTAATACTAATAAATGCCCGTTAAAATTAATGCGGCGCAGGCGGCTAATCACCTCAATACCGTTGATCGAAGGAATGTCTATATCAACAATGATCAAATCGGGGGCTAAGGTCTTAGCCAACGTGATGCCTTCATGGCCGTCGCTGGTTTCGCCTACGATTTCGTGCTCGTCTTTCTCAAGCAGTATGCGAATTGCAAGGCGGGTTACGGGGTGATCGTCAATAATAAGTACTCTGGCCATAGGATCCTACTTGGAGTTATCCGTTATCGTCAGTGAAATAACTATGCCACGAAGCCTTGCTTTGCGAAAGGCAAGCAATTGCGTACTAGGATAATTAGTAACGCTGATCAAGATTTTGATAAATATCCCTCTTTTATGAAGTTTTATTACTTTCAAAAATCAGTAATAACCCTGCTTGTAGAGGGGGATTTCGGTGCAAAAGCGGTTAATGAAGCGCAGCTTGCGGTTGGCGTCCCTGTTTTTACATCTTCCATTGTGACTGCGCCTCATCCTGTTGGGCCCAACGCGCTTTGGCGTCTTTTACTGACTGGCTCAAATGGAGAATTAAAGGCAAAGCCTAGAGAGGCGCTTAGTCAATATTTTTGCTGACGACACTATAGGTAATTAAAGGTCACTGTTGAATAGTGAAACTTCTCGAAAAAAATAAAGGAAATAGAATTTATTTTGTAGGGGGATTGAATATTATTTGTAGGAAAACTCTGACGATTAATTTTTTTTAAAAATAATGAGAAATACTCATTGATTTACGTCATTAAAATCGCCCTTCGGAATTCCCCTACAAATCTATCAGGGTTCCCGCAGTTGTCGTGCCTCGTTAAATAAACTTTAATAGTTGCACATCGACACGGATTGAAATTAATTATCAGCGGTTGATGAGCCATCTATATTAAATAGTTT
>NZ_JMPJ01000024.1 GCF_000735345.1 Ewingella americana ATCC 33852
CCCAAGCAACGGTAACCTGCTGAAACTGGACTCTACTGCTACCGCGACTGGCGTAGCTATTGCTCTGTTCGAAGATGACGGTTCAACCTCTATCCCACTGGGTCAGCCATCTAAAACTCACCCACTGAGCTCGACTACGCAAAATGCCCTGACTTACTTTGCTAAGTACCAGTCTACCGCCGCAACAGTAGGCGAAGGTACAGCTAACGCGACTGCAGACTTCACCGTTCTGTACAACTAATACGTTTTCTCCCCAATTCAAATAATCCGTCCCAGCGGCGGGTTATTTTTAATGGTGAGAGCCTTAATGCTCAATAGTAAGAATAAATAGCAAAATTAAGAGTGAGGAAATTGAAATGTCCCGTTTATTAACTGGTTTTTGTTTATTAGGCCTGTTTGGTTTTGCTGCCTTACAGCCAGCACAGGCTGGTGTTGTGGTGGGCGGCACGCGCATTATTTATGACGGCGCTAAGAAAGAAGCCTCTATTCCGGTTAAAAATCCAGATAAAACTGCGCCATTTTTAATTCAATCTTGGATTGAAGGTTACCCTAACGACAGCGCAGAGAAAGCGCCGTTTATTATTACTCCGCCGTTATTCCGCTTGGATGCCGGTAAAGAAAATATTGTGCGTATTGTGCGTACCGGTGGGAATTTGCCTGAAGATCGTGAGTCGGTATTTTGGGTCAATATTAAATCTATTCCGGCCTCTGAAGCATCTGACCAAAACCGCCTGCTTATTTCGGTAAAAACCAAAATTAAATTGTTCTATCGCCCGGCGGCACTGAAAGACGGCGCAGCAGATGCCTATAAGCAGCTGACCTTCAAGACGCAGGGGAGCGCGCTTTCTGTGAATAACCCAACGCCCTATTTCGTCTCTTTCGACAGCATCAAGGTCGGCGGCACGGCGCTGCAAAGCCCTGGCATGATTGCCCCTAAATCTACCATGACCCTGCCGCTGAATAACGCCCGTGGTAACACGGTGAGCTGGAAAGTTATCAATGACTTTGGTGGCGTTTCACAGGCTGAAACTCGCAACCTTTAACGTTTTAAGCGCGTTATTTCGAGTCCTAAATAACGCGCTTTTTTGAGTCCTTCTTCAGGGGCAGCACGCCCACTAAGCGGAAATATGAGTTATGAAGTCAACTATCAAAAAAAAGTCTCAACGGAATGAATTAATGAAGACTCAGCAAGAAGCACGCTCGATTAATGATCTTCCTTATTCAAAAACAGCTTATTTTGTTGCTGCCAATATTTTCCTTGGAATGTCCCTGACCAGCCTGCCTGCGATGGCAGAAGACTATTTTGACCCCGCCGCCCTGGAGTTAAAAGATGGTCGTCAAGCTGAAAGTGATTTGAAGCAGTTCTCCTCTCCGGGCGGCCAGATCCCGGGCGTATATCGCGTAGACGTTTACCTCAATGGTCGTCAGGTGGATACCCGCAGCGTGAATTTCGTGGAGTCCAACGGCAAGCTATTGCCCGAATTAACCACGACGCAGCTCGAGAAAATGGGCGTTAAGATTCAGGCGTTCCCTAAGCTTTCCTCTATTCCGGCTGACCAGCCGTTCAGCGATTTAGCCCAGGCTATCCCGGACGCAGACAGCAACTTCGACTTCAGCCAACAGCGCCTGAATTTGAGTATCCCGCAGGCGGCGCTGAATATTGAAGCGCGTAGCGCGGTCGACCCGGCGATGTGGGATCAGGGGCTGACCTCCGCCCAGCTCAACTATAGCTACAGCGGCGCTAACTCCCAGTACGGCAATAACAGCTCCAATAGCAACTACCTGAACTTACGCAGTGGGTTGAACCTCGGCGCATGGCGTCTGCGCAACTACTCGACCTATTCGAGCAGCACGCAGAATAAAGCCAACTGGCAGAGCATTAATACCTATCTGCAGCGCGATGTGCAGTCGCTGAAAAGCCAATTCACTTTGGGTGACAGTGCTACGCCAGGTGATATTTTTGACAGCGTGCAGTTCCGTGGTGCGCAAATCGCCTCCGATGACAACATGCTGCCAGACAGCCTGCGCGGCTATGCGCCGGTCATTCGCGGTATTGCCCAGTCGAATGCGCAGGTGACGATTCGCCAGAATGGTTACGTCATCTATCAAACCTATGTGGCGCCGGGTGCTTTCACCATCAGCGATTTATACCCGACGGCGGCGAGTGGTGATTTGGAAGTAGTGATCCGCGAGGCCGACGGTACCGAGCGTGTGTCAGTACAACCCTTCTCGGCGGTGCCGATTATGCAGCGCGAAGGGCAAATGAAATTCTCAGCCACGGCGGGGCAGTATCGCTCTTCCTATTCCGGCGGCAGTAAACCCAACTTTGTGCAGGGCACGGCGATTTATGGCCTGCGCCATTCGAATACCCTTTATGGTGGTTTGCAGGGCTCGGATAAATATCAGGCGGCGGCGCTGGGCCTGGGCCACAGCTTTGGTGACTGGGGTTCTGTGTCAGTGGATGCGACTCAAGCGCAGGCCAAATTGCGTGATGACGTTACGCGTCGCGGGCAGTCTTATCGTTTCCAGTATTCAAAAGACGTGGCTTCAACGGGCACCACTTTTACATTAGCAGGCTATCGTTACTCAACCTCAGGCTTCTATACCATGAAAGAAGCTAACGACATTAATGTTGATCAGAACGATATCTGGCGATTGCGTTCGAACAAACGTAGTCAGGCGACGCTCAATGTCAGCCAATCACTGAACGAACTCGGTAACTTCTATATTGCCGCTTCCCAGCAGGATTATTGGCAGCAGAGTGGCAAGGAACGCAATATCTCCACCGGGTATAACTTGTCCTATGCGGGCATCAACTATGGTTTGAACTATACCTACAGCCAGACGCCGGGGCTAAACAACGGCGATCGCCAAATGGCCTTCAACATCCAGATTCCATTGGATAAATTTATGGCCGGTAGCTGGGCGCGTTATGGCATCAGCCACAGCAAACGTGGCGGCACCGTGCATACTGCGGGCCTGAGCGGCACGGCGTTGGAAGACAACAACCTGAACTATCTGGTGCAGCAAAGCTACGACAAGCGCGGTCAAGGTTATGGTGGCGACATGAGCGGCACCTATAAAGCCACCTATGGCGAACTGGATGCCGGTTACAACTACAGCCGTAATTCACGTCAGGTGAACTATGGTGCGCAAGGCTCGATTGTGGCTCACCCTTACGGCGTGACCTTTGCCCAGCCGGTTGGCGATACTGGCATTCTGGTGCGTGCACCGGGCGCGAATGGTGTGAAAGTAGAGAATAACACCGGGGTGAAAACCGACTGGCGCGGCTACACGGTGGTGCCTTATGCCACGACTTACCGTTACAACCGCGTGGTGCTCGATACCAACAGCTACGCCGAAGATCTGGATATCGACAGCGCGGCGGCGACCGTGGCGCCGACCAAAGGGGCATTGGCGCTGGCGAACTTTAAAACCCGCGTCGGTAGCCGTGCTTTAATCACTCTGACTCGCAGCGCAGGCCCGGTGCCCTTTGGTGCTACGGCGAGCATCGTGGGTGATAAAGACAACAGCAGCATCGTCGGCGACGGCGGGCAGGTTTATCTGAGTGGTGTCGCACAAAGTGGCAAGTTGGACGTGAAATGGGGCAATGATGCCAGTCAACAGTGCCACGCCAGCTTCACACTGCCAGCGGATAATAATCAGAACAGTGGCATTAAAATGGTTACTGCACGCTGCGAATAAAAGGAAATATAAGCGATGAACAATTTAAAAAGATCGCTTTTAATTTGTCTGGCAGGTTTTCCTTTATTATTACTGACTAAGCATGTCAAGGCTGAGTGTACTTTGGGAAGCGAGGTCACAGCACCGCTCACTAGAAGTATTAGTTTTGGTCATGTTGTTGTGCAGCGTGATACGCCGGTAGGGGCAGAAATAGCAACGACCACCACCGGCGCATTTAACGACGGCCATATCGTTTATGGATGTAATACTCCATGGAATCGTAATGCAGACTTGGTTTTATTTACCACGCTGAGTGGATATGGGAATAAAGTCTATGACACCAATATTCCTGGCGTGGGTATACAGATTCAGGGGAGCTGGACGACCTCTGTTTTCCCATTCACCACCGATTACAGTAAAAATATATATTTGACCGCACCTGACCCTGGTTTCACCGTCAGGTTAATTAAAACTTCTGCTGGGGCCGTTGGGGCGGGGATGTTAACTACGGGAACCTTATCCAAGGATTATATTGTCGGTTACCCTAACTTGGTCATGACCATTATTTTGTCAGGCAGTAATACCATCACGCCGGTTGCCTGCTCGGTTAATAACACGGTGATTAATGTCAGCCTTGATGACGCTGTAGTTGCTGATTTTAATGGGATAGGTTCTACCGCCAAACCAAAAGACTTTAATATTGGCTTAAATTGTGATGCAGGAACAAAGGTTAAACTGACACTGGATGGTAATGCAGCTGGGCCTGCGGGCGTGTTAGCCCTTAATGCCGGAACAACTCAGGCCGAAGGGATTGGTATTCAATTGCTTAAAGGCACCACGCCTGTAGCTTTAGGCTCACCTCTGGACTTTGGGACAGCGGACACCGCGGGCAATATGCAATTGCCGTTAATCGCGCGATATTACCAGACGGAAGCGCCGATAATAAGCGGTACGGCCAATACGACCGCCACTTTCACTCTGGCCTATAATTAATTTTAGTGCCGAAATTCAAAAGCCACCTTATTAGGTGGCTATTTTTGTTTGCGTCTTTTTTTATTTTTATAAAAGTCATTGATCTGCGTCATGATGTTTATTGTTCGGATTTCCCCTACATTCCTATCAGGGTTTACGCAGTTGTCTAACTCTGGGTAATAAAGTTTAATAGCACCACGTCAACAACGGAGTAAATATTATCTGCTGTCGTTGATGAGCAATTTATTAATATTTA
>NZ_JMPJ01000025.1 GCF_000735345.1 Ewingella americana ATCC 33852
TGCAAACAACGGTAACCTGCTGAAGCTTAGCTCTGCTGCTACCGCGACTGGCGTAGCTATTGCCCTGTTTGAAAACGACGGCGTAACTGCTATCCCTCTGGGCAAGCCATCTGCAACTCACACCCTGACTCCTGCTGCTGACACGACGCTGACTTACTTCGCTAAGTACCAGTCTACCGCCGCAACAGTAGGCGAAGGTACAGCTGACGCTGCTGCAGACTTCACCATCCTGTACAACTAATACGTTATCTCCCCGGTTTAAATACCTCGCCCATGCTGCGGGTTATTTCTGACCGGGGAAATAAATATGCCGGGAAATAAACATTAAGCAGTAGGAGAGAGGTGGATGATGAATTATTTTCTGAATAGGAAAATAAATATGAAGACGCTAAACCTTCTATTTATAAGACTCAGAATTCATTGGGGAAATAATACAGATTCGCTTGGGTGCTACTGGTCGTTTATACAGCGTCATTTTAAGTTGTAATATTGAGGAGATGCCATGCTATTCGCTGTTAACCTTTCTCTGTTACTCATTCTCGCTGCTGCATGGCTATTGTAATGACATTTAACATACCATTCAAAAATTCCTATTGAGCTGTAGTCCTTTTCCATTCCTCAAGTCAGGTATTGCTGAAACTCCTTACTTTGCGAGTTTACTTAAATTTACGATGGCGTTTTTTCTTATAATGGAGATTGCAATGATATCGCCAGGAGGGCGAATTTTATGGCGAGAAATAAAGTACTAATTGTCGACGATCACCCATTGATCCACTTTGCAGTGACTCAGCTTTTGCAACCCAAAGGTTTTACTATCGTTGGGCAGGCAGAGACGGGGATTGAGGGAATTCAGCTGGCGGAGATTTTACAGCCAGATATCGTGGTGCTCGACATTGGCATCCCAAAGCTCAATGGGTTGAGTGTCATAAAACACCTTAAGGCAATTCACCGCCCGCCTCAAATCGTTATTTTTACTGCTGAAGTCTCAGACTACTACGCCACATTATGTATTTCACTCGGCGCTACGGGCTATGTGAGAAAATCGTCAGGGCTGGATACCTTAGTCCAAGCTATTTGCGCCGCACAAAGGGGCGAATACTATTTCCCGACATTGACCCAACGTCATGCTGAACCTGTGTTTACCCACAAACCTTTCCAACTGCTCTCTGCCGCTGAGCTCGCGGTATTGGATCTGTTATTGGCGGGGAAAAGAAACATAGAAATAAGTCGGTTGCTCAATCGCAGCCAGAAGACCATCAGTACCCACAAAATGAATATCTTCCATAAGCTGAATATCCGCTCTATGGCCGATCTCGCCAGTATTTCCTCACTCGGTTTTTGATAGATAGGGGCGTTCGATAGCCTCTTTTTCATGCTATGAGTGATCGTCCTCATACGATTAATCTTAGGTCCAGGCTTTTGTTTAAAAGTTTGTAATACTAAGGGCATCTTGAGGTTGAACATACATTGCTGTGAAAAGGAAAAACCATGTCCGAACAGAAGAGTAGCCACAAAGGCCACTGCCGCTGTGGCAAAGTTGAGCTGACCATCACCCGCCCGCCAATCATGACCGCCGCCTGCCACTGCACCGGCTGCCAGCGTATGACCTCTAGCGCATTTTCCATGGGGGCTTTGGTCCCTGCCGATGCCTTTGCCGTCACGCGCGGCGAGCCTGAAATTGGCGGCCTGCACGGCGATTCCAATCACTATCACTGCGGCCACTGCAAAAGCTGGCTGTTCAGCCGCCCAACCGGCTTTGAATCCATCGTGATTGTCAAAACGGTGATGTTTGACGACCTGCGTGATTTGCCACCCTTTATGGAGACCTGGACCAGCGAGAAGCTGCCGTGGGCCAGCACGCCTGCTGCCCACAGCTATGCGCAATTCCCGCCGCCGGCTGACTTGCCGAAGCTTATCCAGCAGTTTGCCAGCCGTTAATCGGCTGCGCTGAACGTGCCAAACAAAAAGGGCGCAGCCGGAATTGCCGACTGCGCCCTGTTTTTGCTGCCTGCTTCATGGACTTTTTATCCCATCTAGCGGCTGCCACAAAATGTAAAAATCTCTAATACTCAGTTATATGCCATGGTAAAGGTCGCGGTGGCATTGGTCAGCCCAGCAACGATTGGTGCCTCAGTTTGGTAATATTGTGCCACCAGCGGAAGTTCTATATCCCCCGTCTTGCCTGCGGTACCTAAACCGAGCTGCTTGCCCAGCACCACTGGCGTGGTGCCTTTTAATACCTGAATACCAATGCCGCTGGCCTGATTGGGGCCCGTATTAATGCTAAGAACCCCATCAGGACCTGCGCCATTACCCTCCAGCGTCAATTTGACATTTGTTCCCGCATCGCAATTAAGACCGATATTAAAGTCTTTCGGTTTAGCGGTGGAACCTACGCCTTTAAAATCAGAAGCATCTGCATCGTCAAGATTAACATTTATCACTGTAGTATTAACCGAACAGGCGACAGGCGTAATTGTACTGGTTCCGGTAAGCGCTAGAACCGTATGGAAACTTGGATCTTGTTGAGGGTAGTTTCTTACAATCTCGCCCGTCGTGATCGTGCCAGTACCCACACTACCTGTGGATGTTTTAATGAGCTCTATTGTGCGAGGATATAAGGATATCGGTTGTTTTGGCAATAAATCTATAGAGGTGGGGACATAGCCATAGGAAGTATTAATTCTTATGCCCACCCCTGCAATATTGGTATTATAGACATAATTGCCATAACTACTGAGCGTAGTAAAACGCACCATAGTGTCTACATCTTGCCATGCTTCAGTACAGGCAAAAAGTTTCTTACGGCCATCAATATCACCAGAACTGACTGATGCAATTACGCCACCGACGGGCGTGTCGCGCTGTACAATAACGTTACCAAAGCTAATATTATTGGTAATGACCTTCTGCGAGCCATTAGGGTCCCAATAGCAAGAGGCTAAAGTGGCTTTAGGGATTAATAAAAGAGGGCAAGCTGCAAGGCAGAGTAAAAATGCTTTATTGAATGTAGTCTTCATTACTTAATCCCTATTCACAATGAGCATCTTATTGTCTGCGATGCCTTTCCCTTACATTAAGATGAAGTTATTAAAATTCACATAACAAATATTAACAATGTTGTAACATCTGACATTGATGTGGGAAATTTCTCTTTATATTTTTTTATTGACAAGCTGCACCAGCAAGAAGCCGCGGTGATTAACAGCCTGCTTTAATAGCGCCAAATAACAAGAGAGCGAAGCCGGGATTGCCCACTGCGCCTGACTGGTTCATGTATCGTTTTTAACGCAGTTTCTCTACTCAATAAAAAACGCGCCAGGATAGGCGCGGCGTGGCAATAAATATTTTTTTGAAAATTGCATTTCATAGATCTTCATGCACTTTTCTTCGCCCAGCTAAGCGGCTGCCACAAAAATAAAAATATCTAATAATCAGTTGTATACCATGGTAAATGTCGCGGTGGCGTTGGTCAGCCCAGCAATAATTGATGCATCAGTTTGGTAATACTGAGCCACCAGTGGAATTTGCATATCCCCGGTCTTACCTGCGGTACCTAAGTCGAGCTGATTACCCAGCACCACTGGTGTGGTGCCATTTAATACTTGGATACCAATGCCGCTTGCCTGATGTTCGCCAGCATTAAGGCTAAGCACTCCCGCAGGGCCAGCACTGTTGCCATCCAACGTCAGTTTGACATTCGTCCCTGCATCGCAATTAAGTCCAATATTAAAGTCTTTCGGTTTAGCGGTGGAACCCACGCCTTTAAAATCAGCAACAGCGGCATCATCCAGACTAACATTAATCACTGTATTATTAACTGAGCAGGCGACAGGAATAATAGTATTGGTGCCCCTTAGCGCAACTAGAGCCTTGTAACTAGAATCTGGCTGAGCGTAAGTTTGACTAATATCACCTACAGTTAAATTACCTGAGCCTACGCCGCCAGAAGATGTTTTAATAAGCTCGACCGTGCGCGGGCCAAGGGTAATGCTTTGAGTTGAAAGATAACTCGAAGTGAATGGCACTGCCTGGCTTACACCCGAAACTCTAATGCCAACCCCTGCAATATTTGTATTAAATACTTTATTTCCATAACTACTTAGCGTGGTATAAAGCATGGGCTCGTGTGAAGCCGTCCATTCCTCGGTACAACTAAAAAGCGGTTTTCCGCCAAAAAAATCACCGCTAGTTGTGGATGCAATAACACTGCCGATAGGTGTATCTCTCTGCACTATAACATTACCAAAGGTGACATCACTGGTAATTACCTTTTTGGGGCCATTATTATCCCAAGAGCAAGCGGCAAATGTATTTTCAGACATGAATAAAAGAGGGCATGCCGCAAGACAGAGTAAAAATGCTTTGTTGAATTTGATCTTCATTACTTAATTCCTATTCACAATGAGCACCCTACTGTTTGCGATGCCTTTCCTTTATATTAAGATGGCGCTATTAGAGTTCATTCATCAAATACTAACAATGTCGGAATCTCTGGTGTGGATGTAGGAAAATTCTTGTTATATTTTTAATATTGAAACCTGAATCAACGAGAAGCGGCCTCTGCAGCAATTCTCCTTCGTTAACGACCTGTTTTTAAAGAACCAAACAGAAAAGGGCGCAGCCGGAATTGCCGACTGCGCCCTTGTTATTGTTGCTAAACCCTTACATTACAGCACCGGATCATCCTGATAGCGCGAGGCGAACAGTTTCTTCAACTGGCCCAGCTTCGGCATATCGTTGATGGCGATATAAGGGTTGTCCGGGTTCAGCGTCATAAAGTTCTGGTGATAATCCTCTGCCGGATAGAAGTGATTTTGGCTTTCGATTTTTGTCACCAGCGGCTTAGAAAACACATGGCTGGCGTCCAACTGGGCAATGTACGCCTTGGCGACTTTCTCCTGTGACGCGCTCAGTGGGAACAGCGCCGAGCGATACTGCGGCCCGCTGTCCGGCCCCTGACGGTTCAACTCGGTTGGGTTGTGCGCCACCGAGAAGAACACTTGCAGCAGGTCGCCGTAGGAGACCTGCGTCGGGTCGAAGGTCACCTGTACCGACTCAGCATGCTCGGTTTTGCCACTGCTGACGGTCTCATAATCCGCCGTTAACGCCGTTCCGCCGGTGTAACCCGCCACCACGTTGGTCACGCCTTTCACATGCTGGAATACCCCTTCGACACCCCAGAAACAGCCACCGGCGAACAGCGCGGTTTCACTGTGCGAAGTGGTAGCAGGCGCTTCATTCTGCACTGGCGGGGCAATGGCGACGGCCTCTTCCGCGCCGCCGAAGGACCAAGCAATGCTGCACCACATCAGCGCGGTGATGGCGATAAAGACGCCCCAGACACCGGAGCGGCGCAGGGAGGAAAATCGTTTATGAGTCGTTTGCATTCGGGTTGCCTCGTAGGTTTTTAACCAAAGGTGAAGGCATAAGCCGTCACGCCGCTGTCTAAGAATTCAATAGTAAAGGTATGATCGCCCTGATTATCTGACTGGCGGATCAGCTGATATAAACGCTGGTCAGTCACCACGCCGTCACCCTCAGGGGAGACATCCGTGCCGTGCATCGCGCCCGGCGCTTTGCCGTCGAGTAGCACTTTGAAATGCACCGGTTTGCCGTTTTTCCCCGGACCCAGCACCAAGTGCAAATCACGCGCATGGAACTGGTAGGAGATGCGCCCGGCCGGGCCATTCAGCTGAATGTTCTCGCCGCCGATGGTCCAGCGGCCTGCCAGCCCCCACGAGTTCAAATCCAGATGCGTTGGCAGGGTGTAATCCGCCGGGGCGTCGCTCACCGCGCTTTCAGAGACAAAGTTCTCGGCGCGCATATAGCCCAAATAGGTCTCTGGAGATAGCGGGGCGCTGTTCTGGTCAGCCGCCTGCTCGACGCCTTGCCCCTGCACCTGACTGATGGTGGTGGTGACGTTTTTGGCTCCTGCTTCACGCAGCAGTTGTTGGATCACCTGCTCGGACTGAGCGTAATCCCCTTCACCGAAGTGGCTGTGGCGAATCTGACCCTTGGCGTCGATAAAGTAGTGCGCAGGCCAGTATTGATTGTTGAACGCGCGCCAGATGCTGTAGTTGTTGTCGATAGCAATCGGGTAGTCGATGCCCAGCTTCTGCGCCTCTTTGGTGACATTATTGATGTCGCGCTCGAAGGCGAACTCCGGCGCGTGGACGCCAATCACCACCAGTCCCTGATCGCGATATTTGTCTGCCCAAGCTTTAACGTAAGGCAGGGCACGCAGACAGTTGATGCAGGAGTAGGTCCAGAAATCGACCAGCACCACCTTGCCGCGCAGAGACTCCGCCGTCAGCGGCGGCGAGTTCAGCCACTGCACCGCGCCGTCAAGGGAAGGCATCGGACCTTCATTATCCAGTAGCGGTGCGCCGTTTTCAGTGCTGGCCGAGGCGGTTTTCACCGGGCCATTGGCGCCGAACTTGTTGATTAAGCTCTGCTCGAAGCCACCCGTAGAGGCGGTGGAAATACGCGCCAGCACGCCGGTATCCAGCCCAAGGGAGATAGCCACCACGCCGAGCAGCATCGCGGCACCCAAACCACGGCGGATCCACTCGCCTGCGCCCAATGAGCGTTTCATGGCGCTAAACACTTTGCCGCCAATCAGCAGGGCCAGCGTCAATGAGGTCACGGCCCCCGCCGCGTAGGCCAGCAGCAGCAAGGTTGAGCCAACGTTAGCCCCTTGCAGCGCCGCGCCGGTCAACACCAAGCCTAAAATCGGTCCCGCGCAGGGTGCCCACAACAGGCCGGTGGCGATGCCGAGTAAAAATGACGTGCCAACCTGCGGCTTCTTGCCGACGGTCAGGGCATTGGTCATGCGATTTCCTGCGGACACCAGCGGGTGCATCATGCGTTCGCCAATGCTTGGGAACAGCAGCGTGACGCCAAACACCGCCATCAGCACCAGCGCCAGCCAGCGACCATATTGGTTAGCCTGCACCACCCAGCCGCCGCCCACTGCCGCCAGCGTCGCCACCAGCGTGAAGGTCAGCGCCATCCCCGCCAATAATGGCAGACCGGTGCGGGCGAAGGATTGGTCTGAACGCGCAAACACGAAGGGCAGCACGGGTAAAATGCAGGGGCTGGCGATGGTCAGCACGCCACCGAGGTAGGCAAGGATCAGGATCAGCATGGTGTTTCCTCACAGCAGGATAAGGGCACAAATTTTTATTGTTTTGGACGGTGACAACTTCGCACGCTGTTATCCTGCCAAACCAACAAGGGCCAATGAATGACGGCTGAATGACAAAAATGTCATAAACACCGCTCTGATTTTATTCTGCCTGCAATTGAGATGTTAAAGGGGGTTGTCACGAAAAGTTTAAGATTGTCACTGATGTATAAACGCTTGTTTTGGGGGGTATTTATGGCGCGGGGAATTGTTCAGGGAGTGATCGAAGGAGAGGGGAGATTAAACAAAAAACTCACCCCAACATGGCTCGCCAAATGGCGAATGTTGGGATGAGTCTAGAATGACGTTGGGCTAGGCCCGCGATCAAAATACCGCGTCGTCAGGCGTGATGCCGACCACCAGTTCCAGCGCGTTGCGCAGGATGTCGAGCTGAACGATATCGTTGGTGGTTTCAAGCTGCATAATCAGATGCAAAATAATGTCTTTATTTGTCACTTTGCCGCGTTGGGCCAAAATAGCGCGGATGGCGCCGCCCAGCGCTTCGGTTTCGGAGGAGTACATATCTCCTGACTTGGCAAAGTGTTGATAAACATGGTGCTGTGTAACTTCATCGGAAATCGACCCCATGCTGTGCGAGGCGTTGTTCTCGTGGTGCTCAAGCATATCCAAATCTGTGGCGTTAGTGCTTTTTACGTTCATCGGATGGCCCTTCAGCATTAAAAAAGTGGCGCACGTTGTCCGTGCTATAGATTTCGTAAGTGAACCGCCCCTGCTGGTCTTTCGCACCGTGGCGGATCTCGTTTATGACCTGTTCGCACATCCGTTTCCGTTGAGGGTCACTCTCGCGGCCAGCCATAAATTGCAGCTGGGTAAGGAGACGCTCAATGGAAATCGCGCTCTTAGACTTGAGCAGGGCGACGACGGCTTCGCCCAGAAGCAGGTCCGTCAGTTTTTCATCTTCACTTCTAAACATAGTAATGACCTCTAATGCCTTACCTGGACAAACGCATATCGGTGTCAGGCTCAGAGTTGCTCTTTAGCCCATCTCCCTAACGCACGTGCGTTAATGAGGGACGGTGCATCAAGAGGAAATACGGTCGTGCCAACATCTCAAAGTGGTTTGTTACTAGGCGTCGCGCTCAAGTACCAGTTGCAGGCAGGAGAGATAATGCTTTTCCTGCTCGCCGGACTTGGCGGTTTCAATTCTATTTAACAGCTTATCGCACAGTGCTTTACGGTTAAGATTTCTGCCAGCCGTTAAAATCTCAACGACGATCTGCCCCATGGTTTCTTCTTCAGAAAACAGCACCTCTGTGGAGAAGTGTGCCGCGTCCATCACAGACAGATTTTGCTTCGAGTTTGATTGCTGCATATGTTCCCTCACCCTTAAAATATATGGCTAATAGTCACCTGCGTGACCACAAAGCTATACAACAATCTAAAAGCTGTACAGGCTTGAACGCACTAAATGATCAAGATTTGTGCGCGGGTGGCGAGATTTGTAAGCAAAGTAAGTGTTTTATGTTTTTGAAATTATTAGAATAATTAAAATTGGGACAGAATAGTCTTAAAGCGGGGAGATTCATGCTAACTGCCTTCTCCTTGTACAGGAGAAGGCTGATTTAAGCCGATATTGCGTTACGAAGTTACTCTGCCAGCCACACCTCCACCTGATGATTAACCCCATCGTCTTGCAACGGGATCATGCTGTCGGCCAGAGGTTGCCCGTCCATCATCACTTGATAACCATTTTCGCCGCGTTTCACCATGATTTGATACTGGCTGCTGCCCTGTTGGTAGGTCAGGCTGACCTGCGGCCAGTCGGCGGGAAGGCGGGTGTGGATGGAGATAAACTCGCCGTGGCGCTTGATGCCGAGCAGGGACTCGGTGATCAGGCGATAGGTCCAGCCCGCCGAGCCGGTGTACCAGCTCCAGCCGCCGCGCCCGTTGTGCGGATCGACGGTGTAGATGTCGGCGGTTATCACGTAAGGCTCGACCTTGTAACGCTCGACGCCTTCGCTATTTAGGCTGTGGTTGATTGGGTTGATGAGCGACATCAACTGCCACGCCCGCTCGATATCGCCCATTTCGGCGAAGGCCATTACCGCCCAGATTGCGCCGTGGGTATATTGCCCGCCGTTTTCCCTCACGCCCGGCAGGTAGCCGCGAATGTAGCCGGGGTTTGGCCCGTCGCCGTTAAACGGCGGGGTGAGCAGGCGAATCAGTCCGGTCTGGTCATCCACCAAACGGTTATCCAACTGCTTCATCGCCTGCTGGCTGCGCTCGGGGTCCCCCGCGCCGGAGAGCACCGACCAACTCTGGGCGATGGCGTCAATCTGGCACTCATTGTTGAGATGAGAACCCAAGGTTTCGCCGCTGTCGAAGTAGCCGCGCAGGTACCACTCGCCGTCCCACGCGTTATCGTGCAGGTTCTGTTTCAGCGTTACCGCCTGCTGTTGGCACAGGGTGGCGATGTCGGCTTTGCCCAAGTGTTCGGCCAGCGCCGCAAAGCGCTGCAACACGTTGTAGAGGAAGAAGCCCAGCCAGACGCTCTCTCCCTGACCTTTGATGCCGACGTTGTTCATGCCGTCATTCCAGTCCCCGGCGCCCATCAGCGGCAGGCCGTTTTTGCCGAAGTTCAGGCCATGTTTGATGGCGCGCACCCCGTGCTCGAACAGTGACTCATTGAGGTGGCTGAGGGTCGGCTGCTCGTAGAAAGACTCCTCTTCCGGTGCCAGTAGCCGCGCTTCGATATAGCTCACAGGCTGGTCGGCAATCGCCACGTCGCCCGTCACATCTATGTAGTGGCACATTGCCAAAGGCAGCCACAGATAGTCGTCCGAGCAGCGCGTGCGCACGCCGTTGCCTGACGGCGGATGCCACCAGTGCTGGACGTCGCCTTCGGCAAACTGGCGTGACGCACAGAGCAGGATCTGCTCGCGCATCCGCTCAGGCGCGGCGTGGGTGAGAGAGAGGGTGTCCTGCAACTGGTCGCGGAAGCCAAAAGCGCCGCCGGACTGATAGTAGCCGCTGCGCGCCATAATGCGGCAGGCCAGCGTCTGATAAATCAGCCAGCCGTTGGTCAGCAGATTGACCGACGGCTCCGGGGTGTTGATCTGAATTTTATCCAGCACCTGATGCCAATGGTGATGAATATTGTCCAGCTCGCGACGGGCGGCGTTTTCATCAAGGAACTGGCGCATCAGCTGTTCGGCATCCTGCGCGTTTTGCCCAAGGCCGAGGGTGAAGACGAAGGTGCGCTGGTCGCCGTCAATCAGCGTGGTGGCTGACTGCACCGCGCCGCACGGGTCTAACCCCGCGCCGGTTTTGCCCGACAGGCGCTGAAGCTGCATCGCCGCCGGGGCGCGCGGAGAGCCGTTGCGCCCCAAGAACTCGCGACGGTCGCCACTCACCGAGCAGTGAACGCCGGTGACCGCGAAGAAGGCGGTGCGCTCCGAGCCATTGCTGCCGTAATAGTTGGTCGCCAGCACGCCGCAGCCTTTGTCCACCGAGGCGCTGCGCGTCATCACGTGCATGGCGGACTTCGCCCGCAGGTCGGCCATGATCCACTCGACATAGCCGGTGGCCGACAGCTTGCGCGGGCGGCCGGAGCTATTGCTCAGGGTGAGGATAAACAGCTTCACCGGCGCGTGTTCCGCCACCAGCACGGTTAATTCGCTGTCGATGCCGCTCTGGCGATGCTCAAAGCGGCTGTAACCAAAGCCGTGGCGCGTCAAATACTCGCCCTTGCCGCGAACTGGCAGCGGCATGGGTGACCAGACTTCGCCACTCTCTTCGTCGCGAAGATAGAAGGCTTCGCCCGATCCGTCGGTGACTGGGTCATTCTCCCACGGCGTCAGGCGATATTCGTGAGCGTTTTCGAACCAGGTGTAAGCCTGCCCGCTTTCGGAAACCACCGTGCCGAAGTTGGCGTTGGCGATGACGTTGGACCAAGGAGCAGGGGTGTTTTTGCCCTCTGACAGCAGGATTTGGTACTCGCGCCCATCCGGCGAGAAGCCGCCGAGGCCGTTGAAGAAGCTCAGGGAATGGGTGTCGAACTCGCGCGGCGCGTGGACGTTTTCCGGCAGAATTGACATTGGCACCAGCAGCGGCTGAATGTTCTGCGGCTGCTGCATCTTCTGATTGAGCTGGTCGAGCAAGCCGCCGTGTCGGTCGTCGAACCAAATGCTGGCGACGCTCATCAGCAGGGTGCGGTCTTCCGAGGTCATGTGCTCGCCTTTACGCACGAAGATGCCGCCCGGCTTGTCCATCAGGCTCGACTCGGCACCGGCCGCCACGCGGCTCATGATCTCATTGTGCAGCTCTTGCTGATAGCCGCCCTGATCGTTACTCAGGATCACCAAATCCACGCTCAGCCCTTTCAGACGCCAGTAGTTATGGGCGCGGATCAGATGAGTGACCATCAGAATATTTTCCGCGCTGGTGACGGACAGCAGCACGATCGGCAAGTCTCCGGACAGCGCGTGCCCCCACAGGCCGGACTGCCCGCGACGGTTGCGGCTCAGGGTTTGGGCGTCGGCGCGCAGTTCAGCACTCGGGAACAACACCGCGCTGGCAAGCCGGTTGTAGAGGTTGGCGTCATCCTCGTTGGCGTTGATTTGGCGCAGCGTCACCTGACTGTGCGACCACGCCAGCTCGAACACGCGGTCGGCGATGTTGTGGTCGCGGTACTTCTCCATCATCGCCAGACTGAGGCTGCGCTCCGGCGTGATGCCGTAAACCATGTCGATCACCAGCGGCACGCCGGGCTTGAGCACCACGCGCTGGCGAATGGCGACGATAGGGTCGAGCACCGGCCCGGCGCTGTTGCCCAGCGGACCGGGAGCTGCCAGCGCCTGCGGGTCGGCGGAAGTATGCCCACGGCCAATAAAGGCAGCGCGGTCGGTTTCAAACGAGGTTTCGCGGTCGGTCGGGCCATGAATCGCCAACATGTGGAACAGCCACGGGCAGGCCTCGTTCTCCTCACGCGGCCTGCGGTGGCACAGAATGCCTTCGCGGTCGGGCACTAATTCAGTCTGGATAAACAGATTGCTGAACGCCGGATGGGTCAGGTCATTGGCGGCGGGGGCCAGCACTACTTCAGCATAGGTGGTTATCTCGATGACCCGCGGCTGGCGACCTCGATGAGTCAAGGTCATTCGGCGCAGTTCGACGTCATCTTCCGGCGAAACCACGATTTTGGTGTGCATGATCAGCTGGCCTTCGGTGCGCTTGAACTCCACGCTGGCGTCGGTAAACACCGCCTGATAGAGGCTAGCCTTCTGCCCCAGCGGCTGCCATGCGTTGCTCCACACTTCGCCGGTTTGCGGGTCGCTGATATAGCAGAAGGTGCCGCGCTGGTCACGGGTGGCATCTTCGCGCCAGCGAGTCAGCGCCAGATTGTGCCACGTGCTGTAGCCGCCGCCCGCCTGTGTCAGCATCAGGTGATAGTTTGTGTTCGACAGCAGCTGCACTTCCGGGATCGGGCTGTCCACGCTGTTGAACTCGCGAATATCGACATTCACCGCCTGTAGTGAACCATCCACGGATTCAAACTGGCGGCGCGGGCTGTAGAGGTCCACGGCGTCAGGCACGCGCTCTTGCAGCAGCAGGCGCGCCGACTGGAACGAGGTATTGGCGGCGAAGCGATCGACCATTGGTGCGTCGAGCAGTAAATGCGACAGCGCGAGGAAGCCCATGCCCTGATGGTGCGCCATATAAGAGCGCACAATCACATAGCTCTGCCCACGGTTGAGCCGCGACGGCGTATGGTCCAGCGCCTCGTAAAAACCATACTGGCCGCGCGCGCCCAGCGCCTCCAGCTCCAGCAGGTTACCGCAGGCTTTTTGCGGCTCCACCACCAGCGCCATCAACGTGGCATACGGCGCGATCACCATGTCTTCGCCCAAGCCGCGCTTCAGGCCAAGGCCCGGCACGCCAAACGCGTGATACTGATAGTTATGGTTCGGGTCGAAAGAGGCGTAGGCCGACTCAGAAATCCCCCACGGCACGCCGTGCTCGTTGCCCCAGTCAATCTGGCGTTTCACGGCGGCGCGGCACATCTGCACCAGCAAGGTGTCGGGGTAGCCCGGCATCACCAGCTGCGGCATCAGGTATTCAAACATCGAGCCGCTCCACGACATCAGCGACGGCTGTTTATCTATCTGGGTGAACAGCCTGCCGAGGGCAAACCAACTTTTCAGCGGCAGCTGATTGGTGGCAATAGTGAAGTAATTGGTGAGGCGAATTTCTGAGGGCAGCAGGTCGTAATGGCCGCTGTCCAGCTTATTAATGTCGCAGTTATAACCCACGCTCAGCAGGCTGGTGGTGGCGTTATAGAGGAATTTGAAGTCCATCCGCGCATGGTCGGCGAGGCGCTTTTCCAGTTCGCTAATCAGCACCAGACGCTTACGCGCCAGCGTCACGGTCAGGGCAATTTTCGCCCGGTTCAGCCCCGGCACTTTGCCTTCTAGCTGAGAGAGCCAGACCAGCGAAGGCAGCACTTTGCCGCCCGGCTCCTGTTGTAGCCAGCCATAAAGCAGCGCCCACTCTTGGCAAAATTCGCTCAGTTGCACCTGAAGCGCACTCAGCCAGCGCACGTCGCCAGTGGCCTCTTGCAGCAGCGTCGAGGTCAGGGTCAGCATGGCGTTCAGCTCGTTGAACACCTGATGCTGCGGCAGGCCGCTGGCATTTAGCCAGTGCTGGCGCAGTGGTTTGAGGGTTTCTCGCTTGCCGGTGCCCGCGCCGCTTTCCACCAGATAAAGGGTGTCTTCAATGCCCGCCAGTACCTGTTTGACGTCAATCGCGGGCAGATGGCGCAAGGCCGCCAGCCCGGTGCTCAGGGTAAGTAAATGCCCGGCCAGATTGCCGCTGTCGACGCTGGAGATGTAGCGCGGATTGAGCGGCGCGAGGGTGCGGGTGTCATACCAGTTATAGAGGTGGCCGCGATAGTGCTCGAGCTTGTCCAGCGTATCCAGCGTATTGGTGGTGCGCAGCAGCAGCTCGCCCTGCGTGATGTAGCCGAAGTCCATCGCCGTCATGTTGGCCAGCAGCGACAGGCCGATATTGGTCGGCGAGGTGCGATGGGCAATCACCGGCTCCGGCACTTCCTGATAGTTATCCGGCGGCAGCCAGTTCTCTTGTTTATTGACGAAGGTGGCGAAGAAGGCCCACGTCTCGCGGGCGGTCTGGCGCAGGAAGCGGCGCTGTTTCAGGTTGATATCCGCCTGCGGCTTGCCCGGCGTTTTACTCAACCAACTCAGCAGGCGCGGCGCGAGGAACCACAGCGCGCCCAGCGGCACGGCGAGGGTCATATACAGCGGGTTGAAGTGCAGGGTCAGCAGCACAAACAGCACCCCGGCCAGCGGATTCACCCACATGGCGCGGTAGAAGTTTTCCGGCGACAGCGAATAGCGGGTTTTACTGGCGTCGAAGCTGGCCCACTCATTGAGATGCTTATGGCTGACAGCCAGTCGCCACAGGGTGACCACAATGGCTTTCAGGTTGTAATAGCTCTCGTGCGGCAGCGTGCTGAGGGTCAGCAGCAGGTGCGACAGGCGAGTCAGCGTAGAGCCTAAAACAGTTTTTATATGCTGCAACAGCGGGCGTCGCGGCCCTTTATTGAGCAGGTCCAGCAACAGCGCCACCGCCGTCGGGAACAGCAGTAGCGTAGCGATAAAGCCCAGCCAGTAGGCCGGGTTGGGCACCAGCGTGATGGTGCAAAACAGCATCACCAGCAGGCTTGGCGCCACCAGACTACGACGCAGGTTGTCGAGCAGTTTCCAGCGCGACAATGTGCTTAGCGGATTGGCGTGGCGAGTGCCATCGGCCCGCCGCACCCGCAGGCGCAGCCAGTTGAGCAACTGCCAGTCGCCGCGGATCCAGCGCGAACGGCGCGCCGCGTCCACCAGATAGTTGGCCGGATATTGCTCATACAGCACCACGTCGCTCAGCATGCCGGAGCGGGCGTAGCAGCCTTCCAACAGGTCGTGGCTCAGCACCAGATTTTCCGGGCAGGTGTTGTGGGTGGCTTGTGAAAACATATCGACATCGTAAATGCCTTTGCCGACAAAGGATCCCTCGCCAAACAAGTCCTGATAAATGTCGGAAGACATGGAGGAATAGGGATCGTTGCCCGGCTTGCTGCTGCTCAGCGCGGCATAGCGCCCCTGACCGTAGCGCGGGATCTCCTCGGCCAGTCGCGGTTGCAGGATGGCATAACCTTCCACCACTCGACCAAGTTCAGCGTCAAAAATCGGGTGGTTGAGCGGGTGAGCCATGGCGGCGACCAACTGATGGGCGGTGGCGCGGGGCAGCACGGTGTCGCTGTCCAGCGTGATGACATACTTCACCACCGAAAGCTGCTGCTGGGTGGCACCAATCACCGTGGTGAACGGGTCACCTTTGCCGCGCAGCCAGTGGTTTAAGGCACTCAGCTTGCCGCGTTTGCGCTCATAACCCATCCACACGCCCTGCGAGGTGTTGAACTCGCTTTCGCGATGCAGCAGGCTAAACAGCCCGCTTTGTGCCTGCGGATAGCGGCGGTTGAGCAGTTCAATTTGCGCCGTGGCGTACTCCAACAGGCGATCGTCGGCGGCGCGATAGCGGGTGCTGCTGTCGTGGAAATCGGCGATTAAAGCAAAGTAGAGATGAGCGCGGGTGTTGCCGAGATAGCAGACTTCGAGACTGTTGATCAGCGCGTCAATCCCGGCGCGGCTGCCGAGCAGGCAGGGGATCGCCACCAGCGTGCTGAAGCGTTCGGGGATCTCCTTGGAGAAATCCAGCCGGGGCAAAGGGTGTGGCGTGCGGCTGCGGGTAGTGGCCTCGCTCAGCAGGTTCATCACAAACTGGCTGCAGACAATCACAATCGGGATAGCCAGCAGCCACAGCGGCCAAGTCATGCCTCTATCGTGGGTGTGCAGCAGCAGATCGGCGGTGAGGGCGGTGATCAGCAGGCTCAGGCTGCCCAGCCATGACAGCAGGGGCGTTTTGTTGATTTGATGGCGAAAGCGGCTGAGCAGGGAGTAGTGAATGTTGAGATGCTGCTCCAGCGCGTCGCGGCCTTTATCCACCAGAAAATAGCCGACGTGGCGCATGCGGCTGCCGGTTGGCGCGGCCTCGGTCAGGGCAATCACCTGACGGGTGACGCCGGCTTCATCATAAATACAGTGGCGCGCCAGCATCTCAATCACGTGGCGATAATTATCGCGGGTATCGAAGTGCATGGTCGGGTAGATGCCCGCCGGGTCCTGATGCAGGATGCTTTCCACCAGACTCATGCTTTCGGCGAAGTCCGCCCAGTCCATCTCATTGAGCTGGCGCAGGCCGATAATGCTGTTACTGACCGAGAGCTGGCTGACTGCCAACTGCTGGTTGAAGCGGGCGATCAGCTCCGAGGTGGTCAAGCCGACCTCGGTCAGGCGCTGCTCAATCCAAGTCAGCGGCAGGGCCAGCATCGAGCCGTGGCCTTGCAGGCGGCGCACTAATTCAGCCACAAAGGCACTGGTGCGCGGCGGGTTGGTGCGGGCCATGTCGGCGATAACAATGATCAGCCGCGCGGGATCGTTTTCGGCGGCGTCCTGCATTTTGTTCACCCAGCGGTCGGCCAGATTGCGCTCCTGCTGGGCCTTCGCGACGTCAATACTCACTCGGCGCAGGTTCTCAATCAGCGCCAGACGCAACATGCCGGGCAAAGCCCACAGCTCGCCGAGTTTTAGCGGCGTGACCTTCTGGTAGGCGGCGATAAAGCGCGTCAGGGTAGTGGCGTCCCAGTGGCCGTCGCTGTGGGCGATAACCTCTGTGGCAATATCATAAATGCGCGGGCAGTTGTGCGGCGCGGCCAGCGCGGGCAAGCCTTTACCGAAGTTTTTCGGCAGCAGCTGCCGCACCAGGCGAATCTGTTCTTCAATCAAATAGAAGTTGTCGAGCAGCCATTCACCGGCTGGGGCAATGCTTTTCTTGTCGCCGGTGCTGAGGATCTGGCAGTTACGCGTCAGCAGGGTTTCATTGGCCGCCAGCCGTTTGAGCAGATAATAGGGCGCTTTTTTGCTCGACAGCTTATGCGACTGCGCCAGCTTTTCGCCATAGCGCTCCATCTGATCCACAGAGAATAATTCCGCTTGAATGGCAGTGGTTTCCTGATTCTCTTTCGGGCTACCGGGCTGTACCGGCTGATCTTTATGACTTTTTAACCAATCACTAAACGGGATTTTCACGCAAACATTCCTTATGCGTACGCAAAAGGACAGGCTTCGACACGGCGATGTGGGTACGCAAAGTGAGTGAAGAGATAGCGGAGAAGCTTCACGGATGGACGGCGGAGGGAATAACCGGTTGGTTTAAGCTTAGCAGTGATTGGCGAGGGGGCGCGGTTATATTACAGAGTTGCGAACAGGCTTGGCTTTGCCTTTGACGATTTTCAGCGCTTTGTCCGGGTCGCCCGCGACAAACTCAAAAGTTGGCGAATAATAAAAGGGCAGCCAGCCGCCGTAGCCACTTTCCCACTCCCAACGGACCGGGCAAGGCCACAAGATGTCTTCGTGCAGAATGTAGTAAGTCCATCGTCCGTGAGGGCGACGTGGTTTGGGTGTTTTCATAAATTGGCCGGACGGAATTTTCACAGGACACAGGTTATATTTTGGACCCCAGAGCGGCAGGTTTCAAGCCTTGTCCCGCGCGCAGCCCTTGACGATCGGACGCGTCCTACAAGCTTTCAAGACCCATCTGTCTATTCAACAGGAATCTTTACCTGCAAAATCCCTCTCCCTGCGCGTGCAGTCCTAGGATTTTACTCAGTTAAGAACATAGGAACTCTGCACTTTCCGAACTATGCTTGAAACAATAAAACTGCGTTAAGCGGATAAAAACATTGAGGATCCTATGTATAAAGCCTTAGTAGTCGATGACCACCCGGTAGTCAGGCTGGCTGTGGGGATGCTGTTGCAGCGTGGCGACATTGAGGTCGTGGGCGAAACGGGAAATGGTCTGGACGCCGTGCAGTTGGCGAAAAGCCTGCGCCCAGACATTGTGATCCTTGATATTTCCATCCCTAAACTTGACGGGCTAGAGGTGATTGGCCGCCTGCGCCTGCTGGATTTCCACGTCAAAGTGCTGGTGCTGACCTCGCAATCCGCCGCCTCTTTTTCTGCCCGCTGCCGTCAGGCCGGGGCGTCTGGGTTCATCACCAAGACCGAAGAGTTGAGTGACCTGCTCGACGCCATCAAAGCTATCCGCGCGGGCTATAGCTATTTTCCTCACGACCAATTGATCAACCGCCCGGCGGACAGCCGTCAGCGGGATGAAGTGGCCCAGTTGGCCAGCCTGTCTGACCGCGAAATGATGGTGCTGATTTATCTGGCGAAAGGCTGGAGCAACATACAAATTGCCGACGAGCTGATGCTGAGCAACAAGACCATCAGCACCTACAAGACGCGCCTGCTGCACAAACTTCAGGCCACCACGCTGGTGGACCTGATTGAAATCGCCAAACGCCACGCGCTGGTTGAATAACTGATGCAGCCCCTGAAGCATTTTTTACGCTCCTTCCTCAATAAAAGCGTGCTGATGCTCTGTGCATTGGGGCTGCTATTGGTGTTTGATGAAACCTCTGCGCCAGCGGCGGAGAATGCCCAGCCGCTGCAATTACTCAGCCGTTCGCCGCAGCACGCGGTGATGCCCACCACGCTGCTCACTCCAGAGCAAGACGCTTGGCTGGGGCAGAAAAAGGTGCTCAAGCTTGGGGTGTCTAACCCGCAATACCCGCCTTTTGACATCATTAACAATAAAGCCGAATTCGAAGGCATTACCGCCGATTACGTCGGGCTGATTGAAGAGATGCTGCGGGTGAAAGTGGAAGTGCAAACCTTCCCGTCGCGCGCTTTGGCAATTAAAGCACTGCAAAATCATGAAATTGACCTGCTGAGCAGCGCCACCCAGTTTGACCAGCATGAGGGCAACATTCTGCTGTCGGAACCCTACGCCAGCGAGCAGTCGGTGCTGGTGACGCAGGCCAATGAGAAGCGTGCGATGGGCCACTATCTGGCCGGGCGCACCTTGACCATGGCCGAGGGTTTCCTGCCTGAAGAGTGGGTCAGGGCGCAGTATCCGCAAGCCCGGCTGAAAATCTACCCGAACTATCAGGAAGCCGTGGGGGCCGTGGCCTTTGGCCGCGCCGACGTCTACCTTGGCGACTTATACCCCATCAGCAAGAACTTCCTCAACAATATGCGGGTGCTGAAATTCGCCGACTTCCCGCCAAAAACCTTCTCTTTTGCCACCGCTAAAGATGACGCGCAGTTGCAGGACATCATCAACAAAACGCTGGCGGCGGTGAGCACCGAGGAGCAGCTGAGTATTTTGCAGCGCTGGCACATTGGTCGCAGCTCGATGCTGCTCAGCCAGCAGATTTTCCAGCTCAGTGATGAAGAGAAGGCGTGGGTCGCGCGTCACCCATTGGTGCGCGTGGCGGTGATTGATGGCTATGCGCCGATGACCTTTATTGATGATGACGGCAATTATCGCGGCATCACCATTGACGTGCTGGCGCAGATTCGCCTGCGTACCGGGCTGAGTTTTGAAATCCGCGAAGCCAGCAATGTGAACCAGCTTAAGCAGATGGTCAGCGACGGCGAGGCGGACATGATTGGCGCGCTGACCCCGAGCAGCGACCGCAAGCAGCAGCTGATGTTCACCCGCCCGTACATGACCAACGCCTTTGTGATGGTGGTGCGCCAGCAAAACGGCGGGCCAAATCAGCCGCTGCCGCCGACCAGTCTGAGCGAGATGCAGGGCAAGCGGCTGGCGGTGATTGAAGGCACCGGCATGATTGAGAAGATCCGCAATCTCTACCCGCAGATTCAGCTGGTGATGGCTGACAACGCCACCGACGTGCTGTCTATGCTGCAAAAAGGGCAGGCCGACGCGGCGCTCAATACGCTGGTGAACTCGGAATACCAGATAGCGCGTTTCTATCGCAACAGCCTGCGCATCACCTCGACCATCGGCAGTGCGCCGGCCTACCTCTCCTTCGCCGTGCCGACCAGCGACCCGACGCTGCTGTCGATCCTCGACAAAGTGCTGCTGAGCATTCCGCCGGACGAGCTGGACGTCATTGGCAACCTGTGGCGACCAAACAACATGGTGGCGGCGGACAACTTCTGGCGCGAAAATCGCACCGCGATCGTCACCGCCGTGGCCTTCGCGCTGGCGCTGCTGCTGGTGTCATTCTTCTGGGCCAGCTGGCTGCGCAGGCAGGTGAAGCTGAAAGAGCGGGCGCAGAAAGCCCTGAATGACCAGCTGGCGCTGCGCAAGAAATTGCTTAGCGAGCTAAATCTGGCAAAAGATCAGGCCGAAGAGGCGAACCGGGCAAAAACCAGTTTCCTGTCCACCATGAGCCATGAGATCCGCACCCCGCTGAACGCCATTATCGGCATGCTGGAGATGTCGATCAAAGCCGCCGAGGAGCAGAAAGTAGACCGGCAGGCGCTGGACGTCGCCTTTAACTCCGCCAACGGCTTGGTCGAGCTGGTGGGCGACATTCTGGACATTGCTCGCATCGAGTCGGGCAAGCTGGAGCTGAATCTGGAACCCGCCAACCTGCGGGCGATTACCGAGTCGGTGATCCGCGTGTTTAACGGGCTGGCGCTGCAAAAAGGCTTAACGCTGGTGCTGAGGCTCAACGACGACAGCGACTGCGACGTCAGCATAGACCCGCTGCGCTACAAGCAGATCCTCTCCAATCTGATTGGTAACGCCATCAAGTTCACGGCGGTGGGCAGCGTGGTGGTGACGGTGGCGGTAGAGCCGCTGGCCGACGGCGAGAACTGCGAAATCGTGGCGGAAGTGCGCGACTCCGGCATTGGTATCGCGGCGGACGATTTGCAAAAGCTGTTCGCGCCATTTATGCAGGTGGGCGATCACGCCCCGCGCGTGCGCCAAGGCACTGGGCTGGGGCTGGTTATCAGCAAAACCCTGTGTGAGAAAATGGGCGGGTCGATTGATATCGAGAGCCAGCCGGGGCTGGGAACCAAGGTGACGGCGCGGGTGCAGGTGCAGCGTCTGTCGTCGGGTATGGATCACGCGGCTGTCGAGCTTGACGAAGCTCCGGCGGAAAACGGCCAGCCGCTGCGTATTCTGGTGATTGACGACTACCGCGCCAATCGCCTGCTGCTCACCAAGCAGCTGGGTTATCTTGGCCATCGGGTGACAGAAGCCGAGGACGGGGTCAGCGGGCTGGAAAGCTGGCAGCAGGGGCCGCGTTTTGACGTGGTGATCACCGACTGCAACATGCCGCGCATGAATGGCTACCAGTTTGCGCAGGCGGTGCGCGCCGCCGAGCAGCAACAGGGCGCTGAACCCTGCATGATCCTTGGTTTCACCGCCAATGCGCTGGCTGAGGAGACCGAGCGCTGCCTGCAAGCGGGCATGAACGGCTGCCTGTTTAAGCCCAGCACGCTGAAAGATCTCAGCGACTGGCTGCGGCCTATTACTCCACTTGGTGGCGCAGAACCCCAGCCTGAGGCCGCCGACTTTATTCAGTCAATCGACAAGCTTACCGGCGGCGATCCGCGTTTAGCCTCTCAGCTAATCACCGAGCTTCTGCGCAGCGGGCGAGAAGATTTACAGCTGCTACAACAGGCATTGCAGCAGCAGGATGCCGGTCAACTGGCTGAATTGGCACACAAAATTTCCGGTGGCGCGCGAATTGTGGCGGCCAGCGAGCTAACGACAGCCTGCGTACAGTTGGAAAAACAGTGCCGCGCTGCCCCCCGCGATATGCCACAGATAGAGCGCGAGGCGAAGGTGGTGATCGCGCAATTAACCCATTTCAACCAACTATTGGCTGATGCTGCTAAGACGGAGAAATAGCGCGTCTGACCAGCTTGTAGGATAAGGATTATATTGACCAAACTTTGCGCAATTAGCGGGAGGGATTCCCGCAAATAGCGTAAGGTTAATCAATGCGTAACGATAAGGAATTATCATGAAGAAAATAGTCGCTATCGAAAATGTCAGTCATACATTGTCGAAAATCTATTTTATTGCTGACGTGAAGAAACATCAGGTGATCACTCTGAATGATTTTAGCGAGGCAATAACCACGCTGCAAAAAGAGCTGCCGGATATTTTGATCATCAACTGTGATCTTTATAAAGGTCATCTAAACGACTTTATTGAACAGGTGAGAGGGCAACTCCCCGAACTCTACATTATTGGCTGCTCGTGGCGCATGGCCAAGACGGGCAAGGGGCGGACTACTCCGCTGGCGCTGGATGCCTTTATAAAGATGCCGATGGATGTCAGAAAAATATCCTTAGCGCTGGAAGCCATTGAATATGGCTACACATTATTTCCGGCTGAAATGCTAAGTCATGGATGAAATGAGCGAATTAATTTAAGGACGAAAAGTAGAAATCATGAATAAACGCGTATTACTGGTTGATAACCACCCGTTGGTCAGGTTTGGCACGGCCTCATTTCTTATAGAGCAGGGTTGTCATATTGTTGGTGAAGCCGAAGACGGTGCTCAGGCATTATTAATGGCCGAAGAACTCAAACCAAATTGGGTTATTCTGGATATTGCCCTGCCGAAACTTAATGGCCTTCAGGTGTTATATCATCTATTAGCCGCAGACTGGCCGGTGAATATTATTGTCTTTACCGGACAGGAATTAAAACATTATGTGAATGCCTGCATTCAGGCCGGGGCCTGCGGATTTGTGCGCAAAACCGCGCCGCTGGCAAGCTTAATGTGCGCTATGGAGTCGGCCGCCATGGGCCACGTCTGGCTACCGGCTTCCCGCGTTCAGGGGATAAGAGGCGAGCAGGCTAGCCCGCACAGCCTGACTCATCGCATCAGCGATCGCGAGCGCAAGGTGATAAGCCTGCTGCTTCAGGGCAAATCAAATAACGAGATCAGCCAAATCCTCAATCGCAGCCCGAAAACCACCAGTGCGCAGAAGAAAAGCGTGCTGCAAAAACTCAATGTGAGCAGCATTGCAGAGCTGATTTCCGTCACCACGATTAATCGGCGGATGAATCCGCTCTGAATTTAAAAATGCTATCCTTATTGGACTCACTTAACCGCCAGTCTGATAGAGGAGGGCAAAACGATGCAGGGCGTACCGGAGCTTTTCCCCTACGACAAGGACTGCGCGCAGTTTAAGACCTTGCCGCAACTTCCCGGCGTGGAGCTGTATCACGCGCACATTGACCGCTACGCTTTTGAGCCTCACTCCCACGAGGCTTTTGGCATTGGCGCGATTGAACACGGCGCCGAGCGTTTCCGTTATCGCGGGGCCGAGCATCTGGCGTCGGCGGGTTCGCTGGTGATGATGAATCCTGATGAAATCCACACCGGCCAGTCGGAAACCGAAGGCGGCTGGCTCTATCGCATGATTTACATTGAGCCGCAGATGTTTGAAGCGCTGTCCGGCGAACGCGCTCGCTGGTTCACCGACGCCGTGCGCCACGACCCGCGCGCCGCGCGCCAGCTGTCGCAACTGCTGTCCGGGCTGTGGGAAACCGACGACCCGCTGGCCCGCGACGGCCTGATGCTGGCGGTGACCGACCTGCTGCGCCCGCACTCTCACGTTGGGCGTCGGCTGCGCTCTGAAGCAGCCCACCGTTTTGACCGGGTGACTGATTACCTGCGGGAAAACTTCGCCAACAACATCACTTTGGATGAGCTGGCGTCGCTGGTTAGCCTCAGCCCGTACCACTTTCTGCGTAAATTCAAACAGCAGATGCACGTCACGCCGCACCAGATGCTGATGGCTATTCGCCTCAACGAAGCCAAGCGCATGCTGAGTTTCGGCCTGCCTGCGGCACAAGTCGCCTTTAGCGTCGGCCTGACCGATCAGGCACACCTGACCCGCGCCTTCTCCAACCGTTATGGCTCGACCCCGGTGCGCTATCAAAAGCAGGTCGCGGCCGGTAAATAGCCCGCCAGCGCGCCACTTCCTCGCTTCATCTCTGCGCGCCAAGTGCGCAATTTCCTACAATACAGTGCCCACGCCTCTCTCTACCCTGAGGACATGTAAATGTTTTCTAGAGGTTAAAAATGTTAAAAGGCGTCTTGTTCGCCCTGGCTTCGGGTTTAATGTGGGGACTGATTTTTGTTGGGCCGATGATTGTGCCGGACTATCCGGCGTCAATGCAGTCGACGGGCCGTTATGTGGCGTTTGGCGCGATTGCGTTGGTGGTGGCGTGGATCAAACGTGACGCGCTGCGCGACCTGTCGCGCGCCGACTGGATTGAAGCGCTGAAGCAGACGGTGATTGGCAACCTTATCTATTACTTCTTCCTCGCCAGCGCCATTCAGCGCACCGGCTCGCCGATTTCTACCATGATTATCGGCACGCTGCCGGTGGTGCTGTCGGTCTCGGCCAACCTGTTTTATGGTCAGAAGGAAGGCAAGCTGTCGTGGCGCAAACTCACTCCGGCTCTGCTGGTGATCGCGCTCGGTCTGGGGCTGGTTAACGTGGCCGAGCTGAAGGGCAACACCGAGCCGTTTGACGCGTGGCGCTACGGCACGGGTATCGCCATGGCCTTAGCCGCGCTGGCCTGCTGGACGTGGTTCCCACTGCGCAATGCCCGCTGGTTGCGCGAAAACCCAGACAAGTCGCCGATCACTTGGTCTGCGGCACAGGGCGTCGTGACTTTGCCTCTGGCGACGCTGGCGTTCCTGCTGGTCTGCGCCCAGCTCTCGTTTAGCAACTCGGGCATCGCGCTGCCGTTCGGCCCGCGCCCTTGGGTGTTTATCGGCCTGATGATCGCCATTGGCGTCTTCTGCTCGTGGGTCGGCGCACTGTGCTGGAACGAAGCCAGCCAGCGCCTGCCAACCGTGCTGCTCGGGCCGCTGATCGTGTTCGAAATTCTGGCCGGTCTGGGCTACGCCTTCCTGCTGCGCCACCAGTGGCCGCCGCTGATGACCCTAGCCGGTATCGCCTGTCTGGTGATTGGCGTCATTGTCGCGATGCGCATTAAACCTGAGCCAGTGAAACCACTGGCACAAGAGAATCTGGATACGCCATAATTAAGCGTCAGCCCGCTTGCGCCCTGATGTCACCTTGCTGTCAGGTCGCTGTCGGGCTTCTGTCGTGTTGCTTTTTAGCGCCCGGCGGCATGCTGTTGCGGTGTCCTGCATTTTCTAAAGGTGAAATGATGAATCAGAACCGTATTAAGCAATTGAGACTCTCCCGCGCTTGGTCGCAGGAGCAGTTGGCCGAGCTGACTAGCCTCAGCGTGCGCACCATTCAGCGTATTGAGAATGGCGAGCAGGCCAGTCTGGAGACGCTGGGCGCGCTGGCCGCCGCTTTTGATATTAAAGTGGCCGATCTGGTGGGTGAGCAGGGGGCTGCGAGTTCGCCCGACAACGCGCTGGACCTGAATATCGAAGCCGCGCGTCATCAAGTGCGCAGTGAAAGTCGCTTTTACCGAGGCATGATTATTTATCTGCTGGTCAGCGTTCTGCTGATTGTCATTTGCCGCGTGACCTCGCCCGAATACAATTGGTTCTGGTGGCCGGTGGGTATTTGGGGCGGGCTGATGGTGGTCCGCGGTTTGCGAGTATTTGTCCTGCGCGGCTGGTTTGGTCGCTGGGAGCAGGCGCGGCTACAGAAAATTTTGCGTAAATAGCCGCTTTTTGCACATTTCCTTCCTGCTTTTTTTCTCATTCTGCATAAACTGCTTACAGGGCAGTGAGTTAAATGACGGGGGAGAGATGGCGGCAGAGAGCAAAGTGACGATAGCGCGGTTCGAACCGGAGGATTCTCCGGCGGTCACCGCGCTTATTTTACCGATTCAGAATCAAGAGTTCGGCGTGACGATCACTGCCGAACAACAGCCCGATTTAAGCGACATTCCCGGCTTTTACCAGCAAGGTCACGGGGATTTTTGGGTCGCGAAGGTTGAAGATGAGGTTGTCGGCTGCATTAGCCTGAAGGATATTGGCCAGCAGCAGGCGGCGCTGAGAAAAATGTTTGTAGCCAAGCCGTGGCGGGGCAGCGAATATGGGGTGGCGAGTCGCTTACTTGAGGCTCTGCTGGACCACGCGCGAACGCAGAAGCTGCGGGATATTTATCTCGGTACTACTGAGAAATTTCTCGCCGCACATCGTTTCTATGAGAAAAAAGGCTTTGCTGAAATCGATGTTTCAGCGCTTCCGGCGGCTTTTCCTCGCATGTCCGTGGACGTGAAGTTTTATCATTTTTCACTTTGAGAATTGAGTGATGTTCAGTTGGCGTAGGATTCAGGCAAGAAAAGCGTTGTTGTTGCTGGTAGGAGCGATGATGTTGACGGGGTGCGTGGCGGATAGCCGTTTGTGGGGATTGATCCCTAGCTCGTCGGATGTTTGTGCCCACGGTAAAGACAGTATCACCGGGAATTGCCGCGATTAATCATTAAAACGTCAGGCCAGCAGCCAAGCAGCCTGACGTTTTTTTATGCATCGCAATGGCTTAGGCTTTGGTGCCCGGAAGCAGAGATTGTGCGCATTTGAACACGTCGTCGCGGAACTTCTTCGACGCGTCGTCAAGGTCAGGCGTGTTGGCAAGCTCGGCTTTGCCCGCGTCGATCGTCTCATTAACCGCGATGGTGAAGGCATTTTCACTCTCTTGGTTAATGACGCTACCCGCAACGCCGAACAGAATGCGCATGGCAGAAATCTGAACCAGCAATTCGCGGTTTACGCGCTCAAGTTGGTCAATACGTTTTGACTGAATATCGTCGCTCATGGTGCTCTCCTTCAAAGTAGTGGCGCACACCTTAACAAAATTGGGCGGCCAAAAAAAACCGCCTTGGGCTGCAACCGGCCGGGTGCGCGATTAATGCACCATTTTCTGCATTTCGGCGCTGAGCTTAATTAGCTCGGCATTCAGCGGCACCAGTTGCTGCTGAATGGCATTGTATTTGTCGAGGGTGGCCTGTTTATCAAATTGCAGGCGATTGCCCGAAATAGTGACATTTTTGCCCTGCGCCTTGATGAAATCAGCTTTGGCGACCACCAGAGTCAGCACCTTAGGCAGCAAAGTGAAAGCCTGCTCGGCAACGGCGCTAGGCTGCACCACCACTTTCTCGTAAGCTTGGTCATACACCTTTTTCAAATCATCCGGCTGTTTCAGCGCGGCGTGGCGGGTGTCCGCCTGTTTGCGCAGCACCACCAATTTCTCCCGCCAGTTTTTGCTGCTTTCAGCCATTTTTTGCAGCTCATCGCGTTTCTCCAGCAGCTTGTCCACCGTCACGGTTTCATTCAGGCTGGCAAACACCGGCCCCAGCGATCCGTTCATTTCTTCATTCATCTGGCTGTGGAAATCAGTGATCAGTCCATAGTCATCGCTGTACTTGCCGAAATCCTTGCGCTCTTTCTCCGTCAGCTGCGGCACGGCGATGGTTTGCAGGTTGAGAATTCGGGTCTGGAGGAAGTCGATGAAAGCTTTGCGCTGCGCGGGTTCTTTATCGCCACAGCCGCTAAGGGCCAAGATCAGAGCCAACATAATGAAGGGCAGCAGCAGAAAGCGCAGGGCGTTGTCCTGACGAGATGCCAGAGGGAGAGATGACGTGTGCATTGAAATTTTCTTCCTTATTTGAAACATTCCAACCTACAAACATAGACTATAACTTCTGCAACGCGTATTGCGTTGTGCATTCCTGCCAGTGGGGAAAGGGTTTGAATGCCTCCCTCGGCGGGATAACGCGATGATCAACAGGGAAACTATGATCCGACGTAAAAGTAAGTACTGGCTTTCACTCACGGCCTTGCTGGTTCTGGCGGGCTGTAGCACCAAGAAGCCCTCGGAGACGGCAGTAAGCCGCCCGGCGGACACCAAAGCGCAGATAGTTCGATTGATGCCATCCAGCGTGCCAGACCGGCAGGGCTGGGCGACGGATATCACGGCGGCTTTTAGTGCGCAGAACATTGCGCCAACCACCGAGAACATCTGCTCGGTGCTGGCGGTGGCGCAGCAAGAGTCGAATTTTAGCGTCGATGCGCCGGTGCCGGGGCTGGGAAAAATTGCGTGGAAAGAGATAGATAGGCGCGCTGACGCGGTGCATGTGCCCAATTTTCTGGTCCACACCGCGCTGCTGATTAAGTCGCCAAATGGCAAATCCTACAGCGAGCGGCTGGATAAAGTGCGCAGCGAGAAAGAGCTGAGCGCGATTTTCGATGATTTCATCAGCATGGTGCCGATGGGACAGAAGCTGTTTGGCAATCTCAATCCGGTACACACCGGAGGGCCAATGCAGGTGAGCATTGCCTTTGCCGAAGCCCACGCCAAGGGCTATCCGTACCCAATCGACGGGACCATTCGCCACGAGGTGTTTAGCCGCCGTGGCGGGATCTACTTCGGCACGCTGCACCTGTTGGGCTATCCGGCCAACTACAGCCAGATGCTCTATCGCTTCGCGGACTTCAACGCCGGTTGGTACGCCAGCCGCAATGCAGCCTTCCAGAGCGCGGTGAGCCGCACGTCCGGCATTCCGCTGGCGCTCGACGGCGATGTGATCAATTACGGCACCGACAAACCCGGTTCTACCGAGCTTGCCGTGCGTGTACTTGGCAAACGGCTGGGAATGAGTAATTCTGCTATTCGCCGCGCCTTGGAGAAGGGCGACTTGCCGGAGTTTGAGCAGACCTCCCTCTATAAGCAGGTGTTCGCGCTGGCCGATAAAACAGTGGGTAAGCGCTTACCTCGCGAGATGCTGCCGGGTATTCAGCTAGAAAGCCCGAAAATTACCCGTAAGCTCACCACGGCGTGGTTTGCCAAACGGGTCGATGAGCGTCGGCAGAAATGCGTCGCCAGCGCAGGCTAAAACAATAATTTTATTCGGCTGGTTTTGTGATAACGCAGTGCGATAGGTCCATGGGCGCCTGCATAATGATCGTGTTGGTTTGAACCTCAATCCTTAATCGAGAATTTTACATGAAGAATGTCGCCGCCCTGACGTTATCCACGCTGTTCCTTTATGGATGTGATACGCAAGCCAGCCCTGAGCCGGTAAACCCGATTTTTGCCAGCTACTCCAATATTTTTGGCTTCGAGCCGATTCGCGGCAAAGTTAAAAGCTTCCTGCAACAGCAGCATGACGAGCAGGGCAAAGTCAGTTCGCTGTTTCAGGGGGCGCTAACGGCGGCGGGCTGTTTTACCGAGCTGAAAGTGGTGGCTCCGCTGATGGGGCTGGATGTGGATCTGCTCAAAGAGGGCGACTTTCTGGTCAATCGGGGCGACAAGCAGAAGCGTTATGCATTAAAAGACAACTGCTTACCTGAGAGAAATCTTGCTGACGACACGCGCTATGAAAGCAATGATAAAGGCTTTGTCACTGCCGCTATCAATGAGAAAGACGCCGGGAAAAACAGTTATTTTGAGTATGACGCCTCGGGATTCCCGTCGAAAATTTCCCAACCGACGCCCACCGGGCCTTTTGTCGCCATCATTAAAGCGACCGAATCCGAAGAGAAAAAACGCAATAACACCATCGAAAC
Source organism: Ewingella americana ATCC 33852 (assembly GCF_000735345.1). Classification (GTDB taxonomy): domain Bacteria; phylum Pseudomonadota; class Gammaproteobacteria; order Enterobacterales; family Enterobacteriaceae; genus Ewingella; species Ewingella americana. The sequence goes on from NZ_JMPJ01000025.1 coordinate 29,634, forward strand.
TCGAGTCAAAGATGTGCTGCTCGGCGAGGTCATTACGCGCTGCGAGTACGATGACCATTTCAACGCAACTGACTGTAAGATAACCAGTAAGGCGGCCGAGAAGGACAAGCCTTTGCCGAAAAGACTCGATGACCCCGAGAGCACAAAAATAGAGTATTACTAAAAATACCAGAGGCTGAGATAAGGTAAAGCGCGGGTGAAAACGCTTGATTTATTTTTGGCAATTAGCCGTCTGGCGGTATATATCGCTGAAGAATAAAAAGCAGCTAAATAAAGTTAATCTGAAATAAAGCTTGCGTCTAAAAGTTATCTATGTGTAAATAGCGTCAACGGTTTGTCGTTAAGACCTATTTATGTAAGACATTTTAGTAAAGCAGTTCCTAGTTCAAGTGATATAGCAAATCTCTTCTCCGACGAATTTTCTTCTCTAGTGCCCCCATAAGTAACTCATAATAAAAACAGACCCTCATTGCCCTATGGCATCTAAAAAATAAAATTCAAGAAGGTATTTCTTATGTCTAATAAAATGACTGGTTTAGTAAAATGGTTTGACGCTGGTAAAGGTTTTGGTTTTATCAGCCCTGCAGACGGTAGCAAAGACGTGTTCGTTCACTTCTCTGCAATCCAGAGCAACGATTTCAAAACCCTGGATGAAGGCCAAAACGTTGAATTTACCATTGAAAATGGTATGAAAGGCCCTTCAGCTGGCAACGTAGTCGTACTGTAACAATCGTCTGTCATAATGGTTTTAACCTGCAATAGCGATGATGGGCCAGACCCGGAGCAGACAGGAAAATAATTAAGACAGCGTTACAACGATACAAATAAACCTCGATGAAAATCGAGGTTTATTGCTCTCTGGAGCAGAGTGAAAAAATTAAAATTATTATTTACTGTTCATTCAATAAAAGTAACGTTTACCAAAAGAAAAGACGATTTACGAATTATCCTAACGACGCGCTATTTTTTAAATAAATTGGGTTTCTAGGAAATTGCCGGAAATAGGCAAAGTCGATTTTTCTGTTGTGAAACAGTTTTGCTCAGACTGCGCAATGTTGGAGTGTTCGATGGACGCTTGCGCCACAATATGACGGCCGGGAAAGTAACCGGCACTCAATTTCACTCACGTTCTTGCCGCCTTCTTGGCGTTCGACTCTTAGGTGAAATCACAACCGCACATGGATGCGGTTTTTTTGTGCCTGAAAATCGATGCTGGCCTTGGTTTGGGCAAAAAACAGATAAAAAAAAGCCCGCACGAAGCGGGCAAAATAACAGGGTTCTACAGGGGTTTTCTACACAGGGACATCACACAACATCTTGATGGCTCTAAGGTATCAAACGCTCTGTATGGTTTTGTCATCGCTCGGTAAGGTTAGGGCAGGAGTTGTAAAATCCAGCGTTACTCGAACGATTAACGCGATGCGTGAGACGAACTACAGCAATTCCATCAGCATGGCCATCACATAACCTATTGCCATCGAACCGCCAGCCATCGTCAGCCAGAATACTGTTGCTTTCATAACTCCCTCCATGAGACGGGGAAAGTGGCCCCGGTGTCTATCGAGCTTTGGCGTGGTACCCGTGCCAAAGTCCTACTGAACTCGCGAATTAATATTCATTTCGCAAATTCATGATAGCAAACCCATACAAAAAGCGGATGAATAGACGGCATTTCTTTGACCTGCCCCGTGCTTTTGCTGGCTGAGGGGCGTTGTCGCCGAATTCAGAAAGGGATTAATTCAGGTAATCAGTCTGTGCTGACAGCTTGTTGTAAGCGCTTGCTTCAACTGTCGTGCAGTGCGGGCGGCCGCCTTCTTTAGCTTTGCGGCTGAGTTCGGAAGCAACATCTTTCGCGTTTGTTGGCTGTGCCGCGGCGAGATTGAAACTCAGGGTGCCGATAAACAGGGAGATGATAATCAGGGTGATGCGGTTCATGTAAAGCTGTCCGGTTAATGCGAGATCCTTAAAGGTGCAGCCAGCTTCTAGTCATAACAGTTGCAACAATAAGAAACGGGAGCGATTTATGCTCCCGTTCATCATTTTAACTGCATGTAAGAACTGTGCTACACGTGCTGGAGCGCATTATGCCCTTGTTCGGCTTTGTTCGGAAGGCGAATTGTGGCAGAAAGCACCAAAGAGAGCACTAAAAGTACAGCGATGAAGCTGAAGGTTACCAAGAAGCCGCCGAACAGGGAGGCGATGAGTGAACCCATGACGCTGCCGATGCCGAAGCCGAGGTACAGCAAACCGTAGTTTTTGGTCAGGTTGTTCAGCCCGAAGAAGTCACTCACCAGCGATGGGTAGACGGTGATGGTGCCGCCGAAGCTGAAGGCCACGCAGGCTACGGAGATAAAGAACAGCGTTTCATTCATGTTGGAGAACAGCAGGATGCTCATGCCCACCAGTGAGATGACCTGTGCCATGGAAATCACTCGAATGCGCGCCATCTTGTCTGACAAGACGCCAAGGATCAGGCGGCCGCTGAGGTTCGCAATAGCAATTACGGTCACGGCGTTGGCGGCGGTGGCCGCGTTGAGATGCACCAGACCTTCGCCGATATCTTTCGCTACGCCGATAACGTACAGGCCGCTCATGCAAGAAGTGAGGAACATCATCGCCAGCATCCAGTATTGAGGCATGCGCACGGCTTCTGGCAGCGTGAAGTCGCGGCTGCTGGTCAGGTTGTCTTCATTACAGTTGATGGTCTGAGGCGCCTGCTTAGGCGCGTCTGTCATCATCAGGCCGCCGATGATTATCATGCTCATCGCCAGCAGTCCCCAGATAATAAAGGTGCTTTCCAGTGAATAAATGCTGAGTAGGTGGCCGCAGATGAATTTGAAACCTAGGCTGCCGAGGCCGTAAGCGCCGATGGCACAGGCTGAAATCACCCCTTTACGCTCCGGGAACCACTTCACGCAGTTCGACAGGGTCATCAGATAGCCCGCGCCGTCCGCCAGCCCGACCAACACACCCGCGCTGAGATACAGCATGATCAGGTTATTGGACTGGGAGGTGAGTGCGAAACCAATCGCCATCACCACGCCTGCCGCCATGGTGACTTTCTTCACGCCGAACTTATCTTGCAGCTTGCCCGCGACAGAAGAAGCAATCGCCAGACCAAGGCTTAATAGGCCGAAGGAGAAAGCCACGCGGCTGATAGGTTCATCCAGTTTTTGCGAAAGCTGCCCGTTAAACAAACTCCACGTATAAACAGAGCCAAGAGCAAATTGGGTAATGATGGTGCCGAACAGCGTTAGCCAGCGTGTGCGGTTGTCGTTCTGCATTCCAGATTTGTCACTCATAGTGGGTTCTCCCGAGCGAAATAAAGTCAATTAAACTGTTTGTATGATAAATCTTTCGCCGCCCAGCGATCGGTTTCAGGCATGAGATGCCTTGGTAGAGGAATGAAATGCACGGAGGAGGGTATGAAACACATTTTTTAGTGGAAATCGGGCAGGAAATTGCGCTTAAAACGTCTTTCTAGCCCAGTCAGGGCGCGGGTTTTGTTTGATCTGGGTCATGATTTTAGCTTTTATTTTTTCCCTCCTCGAAGCCTGCTCTGCGAAGAGAGTTTTACACCTGCCTAAGTCACTTCATTTATGTCACTTGATTGAAAGTTGAACAGCTCGGACTGGCTACCGCAGCAGTGTATGAAGCTTTGATTAAACATAGATTAAGTAGTTTGGTTTTTCTTATTAACCTGCTTCTTATTAAGATGTCAGGAATTTTTTGAGTTTAAAAGAATACAGGGAATATATGATTTTTTATAAATCATTAATCGATTCTAATAGGGATATAAATGTGATGAATAAAAATAGAGTTCGCGTGTTAATTCTTTTGCCATTTCTTACTTTACTGGGATGCACCGCGCCGAAATCAGAAATAAAAGGAAAAGTGGCGAGCGCCAATGAGCAATCCTGCATTAATGAATTTAAAGCGCTGAAAAATATTGATCCCGCCTCTTATGTAATCTATCAGCAACAATTCTCTAAGGTAAACCAAGCTTACGAGGTCTACCGCACCAATAGCTTGAATGTTAACAAGGACTCAAAAGAGATCCTTGGTATGCAGTTGAATAATAAGCTTAAGTTGATCTGTGCGCGGGTTAAGGATGCCTCTTTCAAAAACATGGAAAAAAGATCACAGGAAATTAACAGTCTATGATGAAACATACGCTGTATGTCTGCATATTTCTTGCTTTGGCAAATATGCGAGGGGCGGTGGCGGAAGATGACACTAACAATCTTAGCCTTCTAAATAAGCTGCGAGAGGAAAACCTAGTTCAGTCCGAGCTTAAGCCAATATTTACTTCTTCCGCTAATAATGAGCAGGATTCTACTAAGGAATTAACCAAGAATATTCCTGCAAATAAAGTTAAGTCGCAGAATAACCCATTAACAGCGCAATGGTATAAGCAGCAACTTTCTGAGTTAAATAACAAGAATAAGAAGCTTCAGTCTGAAATTATTGCTGTAAGGAAAAAGCTTTCGGCGATAACCAACGAGCCGGTCCCTGAAACGCTCGAAGCGCAAGCCAGAGAGACTGCCCGTCAGTTAAGTGACACCCAGCAAGCTCTGCATAAAGCCAATGAGGAAAACGCCCGTTTGTCAGCGTCGGTGCAGCAAGCCGAGCAGGACAGAGCCAAGCTAGATGCACAAATCGCAAAGCTGGCGTCACAGCAGATGCAAAGCGCGTCACAGGCGACTAAGCAATTGGCTGATGCCCAGGCGATGGAGAAAAAAGTCAGCGATGAAAATAGTCGCCTACAGGCGGCCTTAAAGCAGGCGACTCAGGATAAAACCAAGCTGGACGCGCAAATAGCCACGCTGACGGCGCAGCAAACCCAGAGCCTGTCGCAGTCCGCCAAGCAATTGGCGGATGCCCAAGCTGCGGCCAAAAAGGCGGCGGATGAGAGCCTTCGTCTGCAAGCCGAGGTCAAACAGGCCGCGCAAGATAAGGCTAAGGTGGAAGCTCAGACCGCAACTCTTAGCGCCCAGCAAGCTCAGATGACTAAGCAATTGGTGGAGGCACAGGCCGCTGAGAAGAAAGCCAGTAATGAAAATCTTCGCATACAGGCGGTGGAGAAACAGGCTGCGCAAGATAAAACCAAGGTTGAGGCGCAAATTACTGCACTCACGGCGGAGAAAAACCAGCTTGCTGCTCAACTTGCCAAACAACAGGCAGATGCACAGTCTGGCAGCAAAAAGTGGGCTGATGAGCAAGCCGCGCTGACGGCTGAATTAGCCAATGTGAAGAAACAGCTGGCTGAGAAGCCAGCGGCTGATGCGACCACGGGCATTCCGAGCAGTGAGCAAGTCAAAACGGCCATTTCTGCTGATAGCAAGGCGGGGCGCCTAGCCAAGCGGGCTTACTCGTTGGGGTATTTCATCGGCCTTGAATCTGAACAGGAGCTGAGAAAAATCACCGCGTTTACGGCAGAAGTGGATCAAAAGATTGTGCTAAAAGGCTTATTGGATCGCTTTAACCACACGCCGCTGCTGACCGATAAAGAGATCGAAGCTTCATTGGCGGTGATCGACAAAGAGATCAATGATAACGCCACTGATAAAGGTAATAAAAACAAAGTGCTCAATGAGCAACTTATGGCCAAAGCTGCAAAAATGAAAAACGCAGTTAAAGCCAAAAGTAACTTTATTTACCTGATTCACAAGCCGGGTTCTGTATCAAAAGTCGCGTCAACGGACAGCATCCGACTGCGCATTGTTGAGAAGCTGGGCGACGGCACGGTGATTGCCAGCGAAAAAGACAACAATGTGATTGCCGCTGCGGTTAAAGATATCCCTCATACTTTGCAAGAAGTGGTTGTGAAGCTGGGGATTGGCGGCGAGGCCACTCTCTATATTCCTCCTAAGTTAGCCTATGGTGAAAAGGGCGTGGCAGGGAAAATTCCGCCTAACTCCTTGTCCATTATGACAATTAAGGTTCTCGGCATTAAAGAGCGTTAATTAACAGCAATGCGTTTAAGCAGGCTAAATTACCGGCCTGCTTAAACCAAAGTGGTTTAATTGCCGACTTAATCCAAATTTGGCTGAGACTTGCGCTTTTTTTCTCAGACCTCTTCCTATAAAAAACGCAGGTGATAGGATGTGCCGCAACTTTACAGGGTAGGATTATTCTCATGTTCAGGTTGGGTACTTTCGTTGCAATTTTGCTGGCGCTGACTTCCTTTTCAGCGTCTGCCGTAACGGCCTATAAATGTGTCTTAACGCATAACGTACAAGCAGCGGACGGCACAGAAACCGCCGACGTTATTAACAAAGATGCGCATGTGTTCGACGCAGGCAATACGTTCACCTTCTCCCCAGACGGCACCAAGATGATCACCAGCCCGGAGCTGACGGATATCATTGGGCAGAATAACCAGCCAATGAAAGCCGGTGCGGAAGATAACCTGATGTATATCCACGTGAAAAACAACTTCGTGGTCGCCACCGAAACTGACGGCTATGTCTACGGTGACTGTGTAGAAGTGCCAACTAAATAACCCTTCCCACGTATTTCCTTGTTCTGCGAATCTGGCTTTTAACAGCGAGATTCGCATCTCAATTTGTTTTAACTGTTACAGTTCCTTCTTACATTTTCATAAATAGAAACATTACTGCCAGTTCATTAGCACACTTCTGATAGTCGGGTCTTGCCTTAGCCGATAGACTTGCGGCCTTTTCACCATTCCGTTTTCCGCCACTTGCTTTATAAGCCGATTAGAAAGGGTTTTGCGCGCCTATGGCTCTACTTAATGACGAAATTCGCGACCATACCGCTGAGTCCGTCCTTTTTGTCCGCCGTGCCGTCATCGCCTTTGTGGTCGTGGTGCTGCTCTCTTCCGTGTTGGTTTACAACCTGTACCGTTTACAGATTGGAATGCATGATTTTTACCAGACGCGCTCCAATCAAAATGACATCAAAATGCTGCCGATCGCCCCGAGTCGCGGGCTTATCATGGACCGCAATGGGGTCATTCTGGCGCAGAATATCACCCTGTATCAGATTGAAATTATCCCCGGCAAAGTGGACGACCTTAAGGCGACGCTGAAGGCCCTGACGCCAATTGTCGATCTGACGCAGGACGATCTGGATAACTTCCACGACGCGATGATCCACGGCCGCAGGTTTGCTGAGATCCCACTGAAGCTGGCGCTGACTGACGTCGAAGTGGCGCGGTTCTCCGTCAACCAATTTAACTTCCCTGGCGTGTCGATCAGCACCTACCAGCAGCGGCAATATCCTTACGGGGCGGAGCTGGCCCACGTGGTCGGCTATGTGTCGAAAATCAATGATAAAGATGAGAAACGCCTTGAGAAAGAAGGCGTTGCTGAGAACTACGCCGCTGACCATGACATCGGCAAGCAGGGCGTCGAGAAGTATTACGAAAATATTCTTCATGGCCGCACTGGCTACCAAGAAGTGGAAGTTGACAACCACGGCCACGTGGTTCGCCTGCTGCGTGAAGTGCCGCCGCAGGCCGGGCAAAATATCTATCTGACACTGGATCTCGGCCTTCAGCAGTACATCGAAAAGGTGTTGAAAGGCCAGCGCGCCGCCGTTGTGGTGATGGACCCGCGAGACGGCGGCATCAAGGCGATGGTTTCCAGCCCGAGCTACGATCCCAATCCGTTTGTTAACGGGATTTCCAGCAAACAGTACAGCGCGCTGCTGAAAAACCCTGACCTGCCGCTGATTAACCGCGTCACTCAGGGGCTTTATCCGCCAGCTTCGACGGTGAAGCCTTTTATGGCGACTTCGGCGCTGTTTGCCGGGGTTATCACGCCACAAACCACCTTCTTCGGCGCGCCGACCTGGACGCTGCCGGGCACCGAGCGCCGCTACCGTGACTGGCTGAAAACCGGCCACGGCATGCTGAATGTCACCAAAGCTATCGAGGAGTCGGCGGATACCTTCTTCTATCAGGTGGCCTACGAGATGGGGATTGACCGCATTCACGAGTGGCTGAGCAAGTTCGGCTACGGGCAATCCACCGGCATTGACCTCGACGAGCAGTACAATGGCGTGCTGCCAAGCCGCGAGTGGAAGCAGAAAGTGCATAAGAAAGGCTGGTATCAGGGGGATACGGTTTCCGTGGGTATCGGCCAAGGCTATTGGGTGGCGACGCCGATTCAGATGGTGAGAGCACTCAGCGCCTTGGTGAACAACGGCAAATTGCAGACGCCGCACCTGCTGTACTCCAGCCAGAGTGGTAAAGTGATCACGCCTTACGTGCAGCCGCCGACCACGCAGATTGCGGATCCTAAATCACCTATCTGGGGAATTGTGCGCAACGGCATGTTCGGCATGGCCAACTTCCCTAATGGTACGGGCTACAAACTGTTCCACACCGCCCCTTATCAAATTGCTGCGAAATCAGGGACATCGCAGGTGTTCAGTTTGCGTGAAAACCAGATCTATAACGCCAAAATGACCCCAATCAGGCTGCGTGACCACATCTTCTATACCGCCTTTGCGCCCTACAAGAATCCAAAAGTGGTGATGGCGCTGATTCTCGAAAACGGCGGGGGAGACGGCGTGGTGGCGGGTCCGACGGCGCGTGCGATCCTCGACCACATCTTCCTGCCACCGGAAGTGGTGGCGAAATGTGACCCGGCGAAGGTCGATAATCCGGCAAACTGTGAGCAAGATGTGCCTGTTCCGAATGCGCTTGGCTTCAGTGAACATTGATTTTGCGACATGTGTCGGAAAATAGAGACAAATGCCTAAGAATGGTGTCTCCAAAAGGAGACATTTAAATCCATGATATGTATGTATTTTGTAAAGATTCCTCTAAGGTGTTGTTTTTTAGCGACGCTTTGTTGAATTATTAGGCTCGTTTCCACGCGAGTGCTGAGGCCGTCAAAATGAATGAAACTATTTTTTAGTTATGAATCAATCATTTGTTTTTGAAGTTTTATTCTTGGCACGAAGCATGCATAATAAGCGCAGTTGCTCATTCAATTGATTATGACAGCCTGCGCTAATCCGCAAATTGTGCCCATAATGCCCGAATGACGCCAAAGCAAGGTGCCTACCGTTCACCAGACCGATAATCGTTGCGCAAGCACGTTATCAAGCATCGAACGACACGTTGAGTGAGGCACCACCTATTCTGGAACACTGAACATCTTCGCCTGAAGGTGTTCAGTGCCCCTCCTAAAGTGCTCCGAAAATCCCTTAAATTTGACTCTTTTCTGGCTGTAAATCAGTTACTCAGTTAGCATTTAACCCATCGGTCTGCGAATGAGATAAATGCGTTGAAAAGAGGAAGAATATTTCCCGGCTCCCTGCGCCAGCTAGTGCTGATGGCCTTCCTGTTTGTGCTTTTACCCCTGCTGGTACTGGCCTATCAGGCTTATCAAAGTCTGGATCACCTCAGTTCACAAGCCGCCGAAATCAACCGCACGACGCTAACCGATGCGCGCCGCAGCGAAGCCATGTCCAGCATTGCTTTGGAAATGGAACGCAGCTATCGGCAATATTGCGTGTTGGATGACCCGACGCTATCTCTTTTATACGACAGCCAGCGCAAGCGTTACTCGCAGATGCTTGACGCCCATGCCTCGGTGCTGCCCGACGTTCGTTATTATCAATCGCTGCGTGGCTTACTGACCCAGCTCGCGCAGTTAAAATGCCAGAACAACAGCCCCAATGCGGCGACTTCAGCCCAACTTGAGGAGTTCGCTCACGCCAATGCCCAAATGGTTCAGGCCACGCGAGAAGTGATCTTTAGCCGCGGTCAGCAGTTGCAGCGCGCTATCGCTGAGCGCGGCCAGTTCTTTGGCTGGCAGGCGCTGGTGCTGTTCTTACTCAGCGGCGCGCTGGTCTTGCTGTTTACGCGGATGATTATCGGCCCGGTCAAGCGAGTCGAGCGGATGATTAACCGGCTGGGCGAGCGCGGCACCTTGGGCAATGCGGACAAGTTCAAAGGGCCGAGGGAAATTCGCTCGCTGGCCCAGCGCATCGTCTGGCTCAGTGAGCGACTGGCGTGGCTGGAATCCCAGCGTCACGAATTTTTACGCCATATTTCTCATGAACTTAAAACGCCGCTGGCCAGCATGCGCGAAGGCACCGAGCTGTTACAGGATGAAGTCGCAGGCCCTCTAACGGCGGACCAGAAAGAGGTGGTGGCTATCCTTGATGGCAGCAGCCGCCACTTGCAGACGCTGATTGAACAGCTGTTGGACTACAACCGCAAACTGGCCGATGCGCCGATGGATAAAGAGCGGGTGGATTTGGCGGCCATGGTCGATAGCATCGTGGCCTCTAACAGCCTGCCGGCGCGAGCCAAGCAGATCCGCACCGAGGTCAACATGGCGGCGCAGTTCTGTTGGGCGGAACCGACGCTTTTGATGCGGGTGCTGGATAATCTCTACTCCAATGCGGTGCACTATGGCGCTGAATCCGGTACCATTTGGGTCCGCAGTCGGCAGTCACAGAACCAAGTGATCATCGACGTTGCCAACACGGGAAATACTATCCCTGAGGCCGAAAAAACGATGATTTTTGAACCATTCTATCAGGGAAGTCAGCAGCGCAAGGGCGCCGTCAAAGGCAGTGGTTTGGGGCTGAGCATTGCACAGGATTGCATCCGCCGAATGCGCGGAGAATTACGGCTGGTCCAGATTGACGATGCCGACGTGTGTTTTCGTATCGAATTGCCATTAACTGCTGAGAAAAATGATTAAAAAACGCCAAATTAAGCGGAATGGCCTGTTAAAGGGCGCCGCGTCTTTTATATCCCAGATTCAGCATTGGTTGAAAACCTCAGTATGCCGCACGGCCATTGCCGTCATCGCCGCGCCCGCGCTCCTCGCGGGCTGTAACTTGCACTCTTCCAGCGACAGCTATTATCGCCCGGTCGACGATGTGATCCCGACCACCAAAGTGGTGGATTTCCGCCTCGCGCCTTGTGAAACCCTGTGGGCGCTGGATGATAATGAAGCTATTACTAACTCGCTGTACTGGCTGCGGGCGATGGATTGCGCGGACCGAATGAATGACACTCAGGCGCGCTATCAGGCTGACCAAATCAAGGCTCACTCGTGGGATACCGTGTTCAAGCAGAGCATTCTGCGCTCCGGTGCTGACCCCGACCAGCAGCAGCGCCGCGCGCTGTTAGCTCGCGTCAATGAGTATCGCGCGCAGATGCCGGGTTCTATTCGCTCCTTGGTGCAGCTGTGGCGCGAGCGGCAGACGCTGCAAGTCACCTTGGGTGATGAAAAAGCGCGTAATGCGCGGCAGGCCGCGGTGTCTGAAAGCAAAATTGAGCAGATGTCCCAGCAGCAAGTGGCGCTACAAAGCAGCCTAGCGGATACTCAACGTAAGCTGAAAAATCTGACGGACATTGAGCGTCAGCTCTCTTCGCGCAAGCAGATGCAGGGCGATTTGCCGGACAGCGATGCGACGTCGCCTGCGGGCAAAAGTGACAGCCCGGCTGCGGCGACGGTCAAACCGGAAGAGACTTACCAGCCACCGATTAAAGGGCAGAATAAACCATGACGTTACGCAAAGCCGCCAGCCTGTTGCTGGTCGATGACGATCCTAGCCTGCTGAAATTGTTAGGCATGCGCCTGACCAGCGAAGGTTTTCGCGTCACTACCGCCGAGAGCGGCGCTGAAGCTTTACGTCTGCTCAATCGCGAGCGTTTTGATTTAGTGATCAGCGACTTGCGTATGGATGAAATGGACGGCATGGCGCTGTTCGCCGAAATTCAACAGCACCAGCCGGGCATGCCGGTGATTATCCTTACTGCTCACGGCTCCATCCCCGACGCCGTCGCCGCAACCCAGCAGGGCGTGTTTAGCTTCCTTACCAAGCCGGTTGATCGCGACGCGCTGTATAAAGCTATCGACGCCGCGCTGTCTCTCTCTTCGCCGAGTGGTGATGAGAGCTGGCGTGAAGCCATTGTTACCCGCAACCCGGTGATGCTGCGGCTGCTGGAGCAGGCCAATATGGTAGCGCAGTCTGACGTCAGCGTGCTGATTAACGGCCAAAGCGGCACGGGCAAAGAGGTACTGGCGCAGGCGATTCACGCTGCCAGCCCGCGAGCCAAAAAAGCCTTCACCGCCATTAACTGTGGCGCGCTGCCCGAGCAGCTGCTTGAGTCTGAGCTGTTTGGTCACGCCAAAGGGGCTTTTACCGGCGCGGTCAGTAGCCGGGAAGGGCTGTTTCAGGCGGCGACGGGTGGCACGCTGTTTCTGGATGAAATTGGCGATATGCCCCTGACGCTACAGGTTAAACTGCTGCGCGTGCTGCAAGAGCGCAAAGTGCGCCCGGTGGGCAGTAATCACGACATAGATGTGGATGTGCGCATCATCTCCGCGACCCATCGCAATTTGCCGAAAGCCATGGAGAAGGGCGAGTTTCGCGAAGACTTGTTCTATCGCCTGAATGTCGTTAGCTTAAAATTACCGGCATTGAATGAGCGCGCGGAAGATATCCCCTTGCTGGCGAACCACCTGCTGCGGGTCGCCGCTCAGCGCCACAAACCCTTTGTGCGCAGCTTCTCAACCGATGCCATGCGACGCTTAATGGCCGCCAGCTGGCCGGGCAATGTTCGCCAACTGGTTAACGTGATTGAGCAGTGCGTGGCGCTGACCTCCGCGCCGGTGATTGGCGAAGCCTTGGTACAGCAGGCTTTGGAAGGAGAGAACACTGCGCTTCCGACCTTCGTCGAGGCGCGTAATCAGTTCGAACTGAATTACCTGCGCAAGCTGTTGCAGATAACCAAAGGCAACGTGACCAACGCGGCGCGCATTGCTGGGCGCAACCGAACCGAATTCTACAAGCTGCTTTCTCGTCACGAGTTGGAAGCGACCGATTTTAAAGAGTGAGCACGACGCTCTTTGACTATGTTACCTTTACCGTCTGCCTGTGCATTGCCGCTGGCAATCAGAATGTGAACCACGCTGCCGCTCAGGAAGGCGGAGAGCAAATGAATGATTATAAGGGTCCGCCATGAAGAAAATTGATGCGATTATTAAGCCGTTTAAACTCGATGATGTCCGTGAAGCCTTGGCCGAAGTCGGTATTACCGGGATGACCGTGACAGAGGTGAAAGGTTTTGGGCGTCAGAAAGGCCATACCGAGCTGTACCGCGGTGCTGAGTATATGGTGGACTTCCTGCCAAAAGTGAAGATTGAGATCGTGGTGGCCGACGATATCGTTGATACCTGTGTCGAAACCATTATGACCACCGCCCAGACCGGCAAAATCGGCGATGGCAAAATCTTCGTGTTCGACGTGGCGCGCGTAGTACGTATCCGTACTGGCGAGCAGGATGAAGAAGCGATCTAATTGCCGTTTTCAGTCTTATGACCAGAAAGCGCCAATAAAAAAGGCTGACGCGATGTCAGCCTTTTTTTATGCATTCTATTACATTACAGCACTTTATGCGGGCCGAAGCATTCGTAATGAATGCGGTCGACCACCACCCCAAGGGCTACCAACTGCTGGGCGGCGAACTGCATAAAGCCGACCGGGCCACAGAGATAGAATTCGGTCGCTGGGTCAGCGAGCTGGCTTTTCAGCAGCCTGAGATCCATCAAACCCTGAGATTGATACTGCTCGCCCGGCAAATCTTTCGCCTGCGGCTGGTTATACCAAACGTGGCTTTGCAGCTGCGGCAGGCGATTTCCCAATGATTTCACTTCATCCGCGAAAGCGTGAACCCGGCCATTTTCAGCGGCGTGCAGCCAGTGGATCGGCGCCTGATGCTGGTTAGCTGCTAGCACGTTGAGCATGCCGAGCATTGGCGTTTGGCCGACACCGGCGGAGATCAGCGCGACGGGCATTTTTGGCGCGACGTCGAGGAAGAAATCACCGTGCGGCGCGGCCAGATACACCACATCGCCTTCCTGTGCTTGGTTATGCAAGAAGTTCGACACCTGACCTTGCTCTTCACGCTTCACCGCAATGCGATAGGTCTTGCCGTTCGGGGCCTGAGTCAGAGAATACTGGCGAATTTCCTGATTTTCCAACTGTTGGCTGCGAATATACACTGCCAGATATTGCCCGGCGTTGAAGTCGGCTACCGGCTGGCCGTCTACCGGCTCCAGTACAAAACTGGTGATCAACTCACTCTGCGGGCGCTTCTCTTTGATACGGAATTCGCGCGTGCCAGACCAGCCACCGTTCTTCTCGGCACTCTCTTTATAAATATCGGCTTCACGCTGAATAAACACCCCGGCCAGCACGCCGTAGGCTTTGCCCCAAGCATCCAGCACTTCCTGACCCGGACTGAACATCTCATCCAGCGTCGCCAGCAGGTGGGTGCCCACAATGTTGTACTGCTCGGGCTGGATGGTGAAACTGGTGTGTTTTTGCGCGATACGCTCGACGGCAGGCAGCAGCGCGGCGAGGTTTTCAATGTTAGCGGCATAGGCGCAGATGGCGTCGAACAGCGCCTGACGCTGGTCGCCATTGCGCTGGTTGCTCATGTTGAACACGTCTTTCAGCTCGGGATTATGCGCGAACATGCGGTCATAAAAGTGGGCGGTTAATTTCGGCCCGGTGGCGGCGAGTAAAGGGATGGTGGACTTAACGGTGGCGATAGTTTGGCTGTCTAGCATGGTGTTAGCTCCCTGGGCTTCAGCCCGTATTTCAGCAGTAAATTTTAAACATGTATTTTTAATGCATCTTATAGCGCGGAATTATTGTTGTAAATAGCCATGCCGCAATCATGGGTTTCATAAAGCGTGCGGGCGCGGTCACAAAGCTGAAAAATATGCATGATGTGCTGAGGAAAACTCCCTTGATAACGCTAAGTCCCTAACGGATAAAAGCCTTGCGGCGTCTGGAGCCAAACGATTGCCTAAAAACCTTAAACAGGCTCTATCCGCAGGCGTCTTAAACATTTACACTGTTGCGCAGAACCCGGAAGGGGCATTTTTTTTTAGTTTGTTGAGTCAGGAGATGCGGATGTTAAAGCGTGAAATGAACATTGCCGATTATGATGCTGAGTTGTGGGCAGCAATGGAGAAGGAAGTTGTTCGTCAGGAAGAACATATCGAGCTGATTGCGTCAGAAAACTACACCAGCCCGCGCGTTATGCAGGCTCAGGGTTCGCAACTGACTAACAAATATGCCGAAGGTTATCCGGGCAAACGTTATTACGGCGGCTGCGAATACGTGGATATCGTAGAGCAGTTGGCTATTGACCGTGCGAAAGAGCTGTTTGGTGCAGACTTCGCTAACGTGCAGCCACACTCTGGCTCACAGGCTAACTTCGCGGTGTACACCGCGCTGCTGCAACCGGGCGACACCATCCTTGGGATGAACCTCGGCCACGGCGGTCACCTGACTCACGGTTCTCCAGTGAACCTGTCCGGTAAGCTGTACAACGTGGTGCCTTACGGCATCAACGAAGCTGGCGACATCGACTATGAAGACGTTAAACGTCAGGCCGAAATCCACAAGCCAAAAATGATCATCGGCGGCTTCTCTGCATTCTCAGGCGTGGTTGACTGGGCCAAGATGCGTGAAATCGCAGACAGCGTTGGCGCATACTTCTTCGTCGACATGGCGCACGTTGCCGGTCTGATTGCCGCAGGCGTCTACCCGAACCCAGTGCCACACGCACACATCGTTACCACCACCACCCACAAAACGCTGGCGGGTCCACGCGGTGGTTTGATTCTGGCGAAGGGTGGCAGCGAAGAGTTCTACAAAAAACTCAACTCAGCCGTATTCCCAGGTGGTCAGGGCGGCCCGCTGATGCACGTGATTGCCGGTAAAGCGGTAGCACTGAAAGAAGCGATGGAACCAGAGTTCAAAACTTACCAGCAGCAAGTGGCTAAAAACGCCCAAGCCATGGTCTCCGTGATTCTGGACCGTGGTTACAACGTGGTTTCTGGCGGTACGCACAACCACCTGTTCCTGATGGACTTGGTTGACAAGAACCTGACCGGTAAAGAAGCCGACGCCGCGCTGGGCCGTGCTAACATCACCGTTAACAAAAACTCCGTGCCAAACGATCCGAAATCTCCTTTCGTGACCTCTGGCGTGCGTATCGGTACTCCGGCGGTAACGCGTCGCGGTTTCAAAGAAGCCGAAGTTCGCGAACTGGCTGGCTGGATCTGTGACGTTCTGGACAACGTTAACGATGAAGCCACTATCGAACGTGTGAAGAAAAACGTGCTGGATATCTGCGCACGCTTCCCGGTTTACGCGTAATTTCGCGACCGGCCTGAGTCTTACTGCTTAGGTTTTACCGCGTTTTGATATGAGTAGATAAACCCGCTTCGGCGGGTTTTTTGTTAATAGTCAGCCATAACTGTGAGCCGCCTTACATTCCTCTCTTATCAGCTCTACTCCTGATTGCTAGCTAGTGTGACCTCTGTCAAAGTATCGGCCATAAAAACCGGAGGAACTATGGTACTGCGTTCAACGTATTGGCTGGGACTTAGCTATTTCACCTACTTTTTCAGCTACGGAATTTTTCTGCCTTTCTTTGGGGTTTGGTTAAAAGGCGAGGGTATCTCTTCTGAAAATATCGGTTTATTGCTGGGGGCTGGCTTAGTTTCGCGTTTCCTCGGTACCTTAATCATCTCTCCCGCCATTAAAGATCCCGCACACTTAGTGACCGGCCTGCGAATTTTGGCATTGCTGACCTTGGCCTTCGTGGTGGGCTACTGGTTTGGCAACGGCTGGGCGTGGTTGATGATTAACATTGCCGGATTCAGCATCTTCTTTGGCCCGCTGGTGCCACTGACCGACGCACTTTCCGGCACCCTCCAGCGCCAAATCACCATGGATTACGGCAAAGTCCGCGTCTGGGGTTCAATCGCCTTTGTGATTGGCTCGGCGCTGACCGGCAAGCTGGTGTCAGTCTATGGCCATAACGCCATTCTCTACACGCTGACCGTCGGCATCGCCGCCATGCTGCTGGGCATGCTGTTCCGCCCGAGCGTCAAGCCGGTGGGAGCCAAACGTGAAAATAACGAACCGGCCATTTCGTGGAAAGCCTTGCTGAGTGAAACGCCGGTCTGGCGCTTCTTGCTCTGCGTCTCCCTGCTGCAAGGCGCGCACGCGGCTTATTACGGTTTCAGCGCGATTTACTGGCAGGACCAAGGCTACTCCGCCTCAGTGGTTGGCTATCTGTGGTCGTTGGGCGTGGTGGCGGAAGTGCTGGTGTTCACCTTCAGCAATAAGCTGTTCCGCCGCTGGAGCGCGCGCGATCTGCTGTTGCTCTCCGCCTGCTGTGGCGTGGTGCGCTGGGCATTGATGGGGGCATTCATCGAGCTGCCTTGGCTTATCCTGATTCAAATCCTACACTGCGGCACCTTCACGGTGTGCCATCTGGCGGGTATGCGCTTTATTGCCTCGCGCCCTCGGGATCAGGTGATTCGCCTGCAATCGGTGTATTCGGCTTTAGCCATGGGCGGCGGCGTGGCGGTGATGACCATGATTTCCGGCTTCTTGTTTGAACATCTGCACGCCGGGTTATTCTTCGTGATGGCGCTGGTGGCGGCACCGGCCATTTTCTTGCGGCCAAAAGTGACGCCAGTCGCGGCGGATTAATGGGCTTCGAGCAGCGAGCGAATGCGTTTTCGCTGCTCTTTGGCTAGCGGCAGTTGGGTATGAATGACCAAGGGGTCAGCGTCGGTGATTTGGGTGGCGTAGGGCGTGACAATCATGGCGACACCGGCCGGTGCGCCGAGCTGCTGGAACTCCGCCAGCGTCTGATATTGAATATTGAGTGGCAGCAGGGTCGCCTCGCGGATCTGCTGCTCCACCGCCTCTTCAAGCTGCGGGTTGTCGTCGGTCAGCAGCAAAATCTGCTTCTCGTGCAAGGCGTTACCCTGCATCAGCCACGCGCCGAAGGTCACGGCGACTAATCCCACTTCTTCTTCCGAAAGTCGAATTTGGTACTCAAGCTGGAAATCCTCCAACGCCTCGCGGGTGGTGCGCACCAGTCTTGGGTACATGCGGGTGACTTCATCTTGCAGCAGATTGTCGATACCAATCGCAAAATGGCAGCGTTCAATCGCCGGGCCGAGATGGGCAAACAGTTGGCGAGTTAACCCTTCATCGCTGCTGAACTTCATCCCGGCAACTTCTTGAAAATTTGCAATTAATCGCGCCACTTGCTGAGTGAGCTGCTCATCTTCCGACGAGCCGCTACTGCTGTACTGATGGTTTTTCAGTAGTCTCAGCAGCAGGGTGAAAAAGTCGCGTTCGCCCTCGGCTAGCTGCCCGCCGCTGATGTGCTGTAGCTGAGTGAACAGGCGACTGGCGGCGGTAAACTCCGGTTTTTCGCGCAGCCACTGGCACTGTAAATCAGTCAGTTTGGCCGGTTCGAAGCTGTTATCCCCTTGAGACAGGTTCTGCCACAGGCAATACTGCAAATAGACGCGCAAAAAAGTCTGGTCGCGCTCGCTGAACTCCCGGCTAAGCTGGGCGGCGCACTGGCTTATCAGCCGATTCAGTTCGTGCTCGTAAAAATGGCTGTCGGCGAAGCGATAGGGCGCCAGTGCCTGTTGTAGCCACGGCGAGAAGTGCTGATTAATAAAGGCCGGAGAGGTGCGCAGGGCGCGGCGCAGGCCGTGAAACAGACACAGACGCAGGTCAAGCAGTTCGCCTTGTAACTGGCATGCAGACTCGCCAAACTCCAGAATATTCAAACGATGCAGGCGGTTGATATCGCGGTGAACATCGGCAAGATCCTGCCGAGTAGTGGGGAGGTCAGTGCCATTTATTTGGCTGATCGTCTCCAGTTGCATTGCCGGTAACGGCGCATACAGCATCAACAAAACATGGCAGCGTCGTTGTTGACCGGAGAGCTCAGGCACGGGGGCTGTGTCTAGGCTCATAAGACCTTCTATATACTTACGCGTGAAATTATATGCAAAGCATAGCAAACCACGGGTTGAGCGACGCGGCGAAGCTCACGGTTTTACACCGGCTTACAACTCTGATCACAGTTATTTTTCTCATCCGCTTAATTGCACCAGCAAAAACTGTTACTTTGTAACAATTAACAGCAGGTATTCACTGACTTTACGGGCCTTAACCATGGAAAAGACCTTTATTCGCGCCAGGAACCGGCGTTCTTCCTGCCTGAAATTAAGCTTATTGGCGAGCAGTCTGTTACTGCCGCTGGCAGCTCAGGCGCATCCGCACAGTTTTATTGATATGCAAACCACGCTGGTGACCAAGGATCAGCAGCTGACCGGTCTGAAAATGGTCTGGACGATGGATGAAATCACCTCGGCGGACCTGCTTTATGACGCGCAGAAAGCCAAATCGGATTCTACCGTGTGGAAGAAACTGGCCGCCGAAGTCATGGCGCGAGTGCTGAGCCAGCACTACTTCACCGACTTCTACCGCGACGGCAAGCCAATTAAATATCTCGATTTGCCGAGCGAATATCAGCTGTCGCGCAAAGGCGATCAGGCGGTGCTGGAGTTTGTCATGCCTTTGGCGGCCCCGCAGCCGCTGTCCGGCGCGCCGATGATCTTCTCCACTTTCGATCCAAGCTACTTTGTCGACATGACCTATAAAGATAAAACCGCGCTGCACATCCCGCCGGAGCTGGCGCAGAGCTGCAGTCTGGCGCTTTTCACCCCGAAGCCTGATGCGTCGCTGCAAAGCTACGCGCTATCACTGGATAAAGCCGACGCGCCGCCGGAAGACATGGATTTGGGCCAGCAGTTTGCGCAGAAGGTGACCCTGCAATGTCATTGAATTTGATGGAAAACCGCAAGCGCCACTGGGCGTGGGATCTCTGGCCGCTGGCGGTATTCCTGCTGCTATTGGCCGTCGGCGCGGCTGCCCTGTGGCAATACTGGCCGCGCATTCTGCTCAACAGCATTATCTGGCAGCGAGAGTTGCATCAGGAGCTGGCTGGGCTATTGCAGCAGGTGAAAGCCAATCCGCAAAAAGCCGGGCTGACTTTGATGGGCTTCAGCCTGATCTACGGCGTTGTCCACGCTATTGGGCCGGGCCACGGCAAAATCGTCATTACCACTTATCTGGCGACTCACCCCTCGCGGCTGAAAAACAGTTTAAAGCTGACCTTCGCCTCCGCCGTGGTGCAGGG
The DNA here is from genome assembly GCF_000735345.1 of Ewingella americana ATCC 33852. Lineage (GTDB taxonomy): Bacteria > Pseudomonadota > Gammaproteobacteria > Enterobacterales > Enterobacteriaceae > Ewingella > Ewingella americana. The sequence continues at coordinate 49,684 of NZ_JMPJ01000025.1, forward strand.
CTTAGTGGCGGTTTTACTGGTGACACTGATGCTCGGCGTGTTGCAGCTCTCCTCGAGGCAGCTGCATCAAAGCAGCTTCTGGCTGGAGCGGGGGAGTTTTATTCTGGTGATGCTGCTGGGCGTTTTGCTTTGCTGGCGGGCGCTCAAGCGTTGCTACTTCACGTTGAAAAGCTTGAAACCGCGCCGAGGGTTGGCCATTAACAGCCTGCGCCCGCTGGCTGATAACCACGTCCACGATGAGCACTGTGGCTGCGGGCATCAGCATCTGCCGACTGACCAGCAGCTGCAGGCGGGGAGCGACTGGCGCACTCAGGCGACAATTGTGCTGGCTATGGGGCTGCGACCTTGCTCCGGGGCCATTATGGTGCTGCTGTTTTCCAAGGTGATTGGTGTCTATTTGTGGGGCGTGCTATCCGCGCTGGTGATGGCGCTCGGCACGTCGATTACCGTTTCGTTGATTGGCTTGCTGGTGTTTTATAGCCGAGCGATGGCAGTGAAGCTGAGTGCCAAACGCACCCCTGCCGCGTGGCAGACTGTGGCGTGGTCGGCGCTGGCACTGGCGGGAGGCTTAATCTTGCTGTTGGCCGGCGTTCTGCTTTACACCGCGGGCGGCGCAGCGCCTGATGGCGGTATCGGGCCATTTGGCCGTGGCTAACGGCGGAAAGTAAACATAAAAAAACGGACGCGCAGGGCGTCCGTTTTTCATGGCGAGGCGGAAGGAATTAACGCTTCAGGGCTTCGCTCAGTTCTTCACGCATGGTATTCAAAATACCTTTAACAACGCGCGGGTTGCCAGCAACTACGTTGCCTGACAGGTAGTGGTTGTGGCCGCCAACGAAGTCAGTCACCACGCCGCCAGCTTCACGAACCAGCAGCTCGCCACCGGCGAAATCCCAAGGTTTCAGGCCGATTTCGAAGAAACCGTCAACGCGGCCAGCTGCCACGTAAGCCAGGTCCAGCGCAGCAGAACCAGTGCGGCGGAAGTCAGCGCACTCGTTGAACAGCTTGCCCAGCACGTTGATGTAGCTGTTGGCGTGTTGTTTGGATTTGAACGGGAAACCGGTGGCCAGAATGGTGCCATCGAGATCTTTTGCATTGGTGCCGCGCAGGCGATAACCGTTGAGCTGTGCGCCCTGACCGCGAGTGGCGGTGAACAGTTCGTTACGCATTGGGTCGTAAACTACCGCAACTTCAGTGCGGCCTTTGATGCGCACGGCGATAGAAACAGCAAAGTGAGGGAGACGTTTAACGAAGTTGGTTGTGCCATCCAGTGGGTCGATAATCCATTGTACGTCTTTGTCTTCGCCAGCCAGTTCGCCACATTCTTCACCAATAATGGTGTGTTTTGGGTAGGACTTGCGAATAACGTCAATAATCAGATGCTCAGCATCGCGATCAACGTTGGTAACGAAATCGTTAGTGCCTTTCTGAGTGGTTTCGACAGAATCAGGCGTTTCATAATGTTTGGCAATTAAGTTACCGGCCTTGCGCGCAGCGCGCACGGCGATGGTTAGCATCGGATGCATGGATATCTTCCAACTAGGATGTTAAAGAACGGGAATACGGGAAACGGCGCGCAGTATAGCAGGGGTTCTGAAAATTGACTACCGTTGTGTTAAGCTGCTGTGATTTTCCGCTACGCTTAGAGTCTGTATGCTGCACAATATCCGCATCGTTTTAGTAGAAACGTCCCACACGGGCAATATGGGTTCCACCGCTCGTGCCATGAAAACCATGGGCTTATCGAATTTATATCTGGTAAATCCGTTAGTTAAGCCGGATTCCCAAGCCATTTCTTTAGCTGCCGGTGCCAGTGATGTCATTGGTAACGCCACCATCGTCGACACCCTCGACGAAGCGTTGGCGGGTTGTAGTCTGGTGGTAGGGACCAGCGCCCGATCGCGTACCCTGCCTTGGCCGATGCTCGAACCGCGCGAGTGCGGCGAGAAAAGTGCCAAAACCGCAGAAACCGCCCCGGTCGCCTTGGTATTTGGCCGCGAGCGCGTCGGCCTGACCAACGAAGAGCTGCAAAAATGTAACTACCACGTCTGCATTCCTGCTAACCCGGAATACAGCTCGCTGAATTTGGCGATGGCGGTACAAATCATCGCTTATGAAGTGCGTGTGGCTTACCTTGCTCTGCAAGAGGCTGGCAAACCTCAGGTCGAATATGAAGAAACGCCATATCCTTTGGTCGACGACCTCGAGCGTTTTTACCAACATTTGGAGCAAACCTTGCTGCAAACAGGGTTTATTCGCCAGTCTCATCCCGGTCAAGTAATGAGCAAATTGCGCCGATTATTTACCCGCGCGCGCCCTGAATCTCAGGAGCTAAACATCCTTCGCGGCATTTTGACCTCGATCGACAAGCAGCATAAAGACGCGGAATAAGCCTGAAATTAGCAAGGTTTACTCAATTTAATGTATATAAATCAACGGATTGATTTTTTCTTGCGGGCGGCGAAAAAGACGCGCTGCCCGTAAGGAATAATACTTGAGTAAATTACTAGGTTAAATAGTTGACTGAAATACTCGGGAATGGCAGACTCGTTTGCATGTTCTACCCCCAACGTATTCTTCAACAGGTAACCATGCTATGAGACTGACATCCAAAGGCCGTTATGCCGTAACCGCTATGCTTGATGTAGCACTGCATTCACAGGAAGGTCCGGTTCCTTTAGCCGATATCTCCGAACGCCAGGGCATCTCTCTTTCTTATCTGGAACAGCTGTTTTCGCGTCTGCGTAAAAACGGTCTGGTTGCCAGTGTGCGTGGTCCGGGCGGTGGTTATCTGCTGGGTAAAGACGCCAGTGAAATCGCAGTAGGTGCGGTGATCACGGCTGTTGACGAGTCAGTCGACGCAACCCGTTGTCAGGGTAAAGAAGGCTGCCAGAACGGCGAACGTTGTCTGACCCACACCTTGTGGCGTGACCTGAGCGAGCGCATTAGCGGCTTCCTCAACAACATTACGCTGGGTGAACTGGTGAACAACCAAGAGATTCTGGAAGTGGCGGATCGTCAAAATGGCGAAACGCGTCGCCAGCCTTCAGGCCGTATCCTTGAAACGATTAATGTGAATTTAAGAGCTTAAGCCCTGCACTAAATGGCTTGAGGTCGAAAATCGCGAAAGGGCTGCCATTGGGCAGCCTTTTTTATTCCTCTAGAGAATGCCAGTAGGGCACTATTTTCCTTTTAAGATTCAGTGCAGCCGTTTTAAACTAGCCCTCGTTTTTAAACTCTCTCGTTCGCTCTCGAACGTGCAGTACGGAGCATGCCCGCCATGAAATTACCTATTTATCTGGATTATTCAGCCACCACGCCTGTTGACCCGCGGGTAGCCGAGGCCATGATGAAATGTCTGACCTTTGACGGTACTTTTGGTAATCCAGCATCCCGTTCCCACCGTTTTGGCTGGCAGGCGGAAGAGATTGTCGATGTCGCTCGCAACCAGATTGCCGAGCTGATTAATGCCGACCCGCGCGAAGTGGTGTTCACTTCCGGCGCAACCGAGTCCGATAACCTCGCCATTAAAGGCGCAGCGCATGCCTATCGCGACAAGGGCAACCACATCATTACCAGCCAGACCGAGCACAAAGCGGTGCTCGACACCTGTTTGCAGCTGGAAAAAGAGGGTTTTGATGTCACCTATCTGGCCCCCAATGCTCAAGGCGTGATCACCCCAGCGGCCATTGAATCCGCACTGCGTGAAGACACCATTTTGGTTTCAATCATGCATGTAAACAACGAGATAGGCGTGATTCAGGATATCGCGGCAATTGGCGAACTCTGCCGCAGCCGTGACATCATCTTCCACGTCGATGCTACCCAAAGCGTCGGCAAACTGCCGGTCGATCTCAGTGAGTTGGCAGTCGATCTGATGTCCTTCTCCGCGCATAAAATCTATGGTCCGAAAGGCATCGGTGGCCTGTATGTTCGCCGCAAACCCAAAGTCCGGATTGAAGCGCAGATCCACGGCGGCGGGCATGAGCGCGGTATGCGCTCCGGGACTCTGCCGGTGCATCAGATTGTCGGCATGGGCGAAGCTTTCCGCATCGCTAAAGAGGAGCTGGCGAATGAAGCGCAGCGCCTGAATGCATTGCGTGACCGTCTGTGGCAAGGTATCCAGCAATTAGAAGGCGTGCAGATTAATGGCTCGCCTGAGCATAGCGCGCCGAACATTCTTAACGTCAGTTTTAGCGGCGTTGAGGGCGAGTCGCTGATTATGGCGTTGAAAGATTTGGCCGTCTCTTCTGGCTCTGCCTGTACTTCGGCAAGCCTCGAGCCATCTTATGTTTTACGCGCTCTGGGGTTAAGCGAGGATCTGGCTCACAGTTCTCTGCGTTTTTCTCTGGGACGTTACACCACGGCGGAAGAGATAGATTACGCTATCGACCTGATTGTGAAATCAGTCAGTCGTTTACGCGAGCTACCGCCGGTATTCTCGTCTTAAGTGACCCGAACACAGCAACATTATGTTAGAGAACGTCAGGGCTAAACGCCTGTAATTGAAGACAATACTTTCATTGAAAAATAAAAAAGCAGGAGTGCAGTTATGAGTTCCGAAGTCACCACCAATGAATCCATGCCGATTTTCTTGTCTTCTCAGCCTGCCGACGCACGCTGGGGCGAAAAAGCGACATTAAGCACTAATGCCGAAGGCATGACTATTCATCTGACCTCCGACAACCCGCTGGTGACCATCGCCCGCGCAGCTCGCCGTATCGACGGTCAGGGTGTGAAAAACGTAGCGCTGGCCGGTGAAGGCTGGGATCTGGAAAACAGCTGGGCGTTCTGGCAGGGCTTCCGCGGGCCAAAAGGCAGCCGCAACGTTGAGTGGGCTGAACTGTCAGCTGAAGACACTCAAACCCTGCAACAACGTCTAAAAATTATCGACTGGGTTCGCGACACCATCAACCTGCCAGCAGAAGAGTTAGGGCCAGAGCAGTTGGCAACTCGCGCGGTGGACCTGATGTGCGAATTCGGCAATGGCCACGTTCACTATCGCATCACCAAGGGCGACGACCTGCGCCAGCAAAATTACGCCGGTATCCACACCGTGGGCCGTGCTTCAGACCGCGCACCGGCATTCTTGGCGCTGGATTACAACCCAAGCGGCAACGCCGATGAGCCTGTTTATGCCTGTCTGGTCGGTAAGGGCATCACCTTTGATACCGGCGGCTACAGCCTGAAACCAAGCGCGGGCATGGATTCGATGAAGTCCGACATGGGCGGCGCGGCGACGCTGACCGGTGCTCTGGCACTGGCTGCGGCCAATGGCCTCAACAAGCGCGTTAAGCTCTACCTGTGCTGCGCGGACAACATGGTCGGCGGCAACGCGATGAAGCTGGGCGATATCATTCGCTACCGCAATGGCAAAACGGTTGAAGTGATGAACACCGACGCCGAAGGCCGTCTGGTACTGGCTGATGGCCTGATCGACGCTTCTGAGCAGAACCCTGAGTTGCTGATTGATGCAGCAACCCTGACCGGTGCCGCCAAAACCGCGCTGGGCAACGATTACCACGCTCTGTTCAGCTTCGACGACGAGCTGGCCGCTGAGTTGCAAAACAGCGCGAAAGAAGAGTTCGAACCCTTCTGGCGCCTGCCTCTGGCTGAGTTCCACCGTTCTTACTTGCCATCTAACTTCGCGGAATTGAACAACATGGGCAGCCCGTCACACACTGCCGGTGCCAGCAACGCAGCGGGCTTCCTGTCCCACTTCGTTAAGAACTACAAAAAAGGCTGGTTGCACATTGACTGTTCAGCCACTTACCGCAAAGGCGCTGTTGACCAGTGGGCCGCTGGCGCGACCGGTATCGGTGTGCGTACCGTCGCTAACCTGCTGTTGGCGAAAGCAAAATAAATTTATCGGTAAGATAGAAAGACCATAACGGGGCGCTGAGAAGCGCCCCGTTTTATCGGAGTGAAACAACATGAGTGTCCCGCACGATCACCTGCCAGCGGCAGCCGCAGCCAATAATGGCGAGAATGAACTTGAGCGTTTGTTGCGCCTTTCTGTGACAGAAGCGGCCTATCGCCCGGCGTTTTACCAGACTCTTTTAGAAGCCACCGTCTACGTGCTGGGCGATGCGGGTCAGGAAGAAGAGGGCGCGGGTGAAGTCGCTATCCACGCGGGCAGCGAGTTGAACTTGCTGCATTGGGAAAAGCAGGATGGCACGTCAATCATCCCGCTGTTCTCATCGCTTGAAGTGCTCGAGCGCGCCAGTGCGGGTGAAAGCCCGGACGAGCAGGCTTTTGTGGCTCTTCCTGCACGCGTGTTGTTTGAAATGACGCAGGGCGAGGAGCTTTTCCTCAATCCGAAGTCAGAATACGGCAAAGAATTCACCCCAAGTGAAGTGACGCTGCTGCTGAATACCGGCGGTTTGACCGCACCGGCCGAGCTGGTGTTGGACAAAGAGAGCCAGATAATGATTGGTCAGCCGGAAGAGTATCCTTCGGCGATGATTGACGCGCTGACCACCTTGTTCAGCCAGAAAAAACCGGTACGCCGTGCCTTCTTGGCGCTGATTCACGATAAAGCGGTCGATGAGCTGCCGAACCTGCTGGTGGGCGTTGAAGCGGATGGCACCGAGGCCGAAGTGGACGCGCTAATTCGCGAGGCGGGCAACGTGGCGAGCGAGACGTCGCCAGACGACCAACCGGTTGATTTCTGCATTGTTTCTGAGAAAGAGCGCGGCATTAGCCACTATCTCATCAGCCATACCCAGCCTTTCTATCAGCGCAAGTGGGGCAGTTGGCTGCGCAATATTATTCCGTCTTCCGGCAAGGCGTGATCATCATGAAAGTGGGCTTTAGGTTACAGATGTAGTCTCAGCTCACTTTTTTTTAACGAAATGTTGTGATTCGGGTAGGCAAGCGTAACTTCGCCCCCTATAATCGGCGCCATTTTACGGCAGGTATAACATTAAATTAACCGGCCCTACCTATAAGAGTCAGCCAGAGGTTTTTCATGACTATCGAACGTACTTTTTCCATCATCAAGCCAAACTCAGTAGCTAACAACGACATCGGCGCAATCTACGCGCGTTTCGAACGTGCTGGTTTCACCATCATCGCGTCTAAAATGCTGAAACTGACTAAAGAGCAGGCTGAAGGCTTCTACGCAGAACACAAAGGTCGTCCTTTCTTCGACGGTCTGGTTGAGTTCATGACTTCTGGTCCAATCATGGTTCAGGTTCTGGAAGGTGAAAACGCCGTTCAGCGTAACCGTGACATCATGGGCGCAACTAACCCAGACAACGCACTGGCTGGTACTCTGCGTGCTGACTTCGCTGACAGCTTCACTGCTAACGCCGTTCACGGTTCTGATGCAGTTGAATCAGCGCAGCGCGAAATCGCTTACTTCTTCACCGAAAGCGAAATCTGCCCGCGTTAAGATTTTCTGGCCGGACTTTTTTGCCACTGTTCACCCATATGTACAATAAATATGTGGGTGAGACGCTGCAAACATAGCAACCCAGCCTTAAAATTTGTACAATGTTGCGCCCCGAATGAGTCAGTCTCTTCGGGGCGCAAGTATTTTTGAAGTCCAGAGCTTAGTAATAAGCGACTTTGGAATACACTACATTGCAGGTCGCCACTCAATGACTCTGCACTTCCCTGACGCCATAACGTGTAACAACGAGGCTAATTCGAATTATGTTTGAAACAAACACGCCTGAGCAAAACTTGTCTGATATGACTGCACAACCGACTCCACAGCCAGCCGATGCAGTGAATACTGTCAAGCCTGACGCTGCCAAAATTAACCTTCTTGACCTTAACCGTAAGCAAATGCGCGAGTTCTTCATCAACATGGGCGAAAAACCGTTCCGTGCTGATCAGGTCATGAAGTGGATGTACCACTATTGCAGCGATGATTTCGAGCAGATGACCGATATCAACAAAGCGCTGCGTGAGAAGCTGGCCCGCGTTGCTGAAATTCGCGCACCGGAAGTGGCTTCCGAACAACGCTCCACCGATGGCACCATCAAATGGGCCATTCAGGTTGGCGGGCAGTTGGTCGAAACCGTTTATATCCCTGATGGCGATCGCGCCACGCTCTGCGTCTCCTCGCAAGTAGGTTGTGCCCTCGAGTGTACTTTCTGCTCCACGGCGCAGCAGGGCTTCAACCGTAACCTGCGCGTGTCCGAAATTATCGGGCAAGTCTGGCGTGCGGCGAAAATCATCGGTGCCGCCAAGGTTGCCGGTACGCGTCCAATCACCAACGTGGTGATGATGGGCATGGGTGAGCCGCTGCTTAACCTGAACAACGTGGTTCCAGCGATGGAAATCATGCTGGATGACTTCGGTTTCGGCCTGTCAAAACGTCGCGTTACGCTGTCAACCTCAGGCGTGGTGCCTGCGCTGGACAAGCTGGGTGACATGATTGACGTTGCGCTGGCCATCTCTCTGCACGCGCCGAATGACACCATTCGCGATGAAATCGTGCCGATCAACCGTAAGTACAACATCGACACTTTCCTCGCCGCCGTTGAGCGTTACATTGGCAAATCCAATGCTAACCAAGGCCGCGTGACCATTGAGTACGTGATGCTGGACCATATCAACGATGGCACCGAGCACGCGCACGAACTGGCTGAACGTCTGAAGAACACGCCGTGCAAGATCAACCTGATCCCATGGAACCCGTTCCCCGGCGCGCCGTATGGCCGCAGCTCCAACAGCCGTATCGATCGCTTCTCTAAAGTGTTGATGGATTACGGATTTACCGTCATTGTGCGTAAGACCCGTGGTGACGATATCGACGCCGCTTGCGGTCAGTTAGCAGGTGATGTTATCGACCGTACTAAGCGCACGCTGAAGAAAAAGATGGCCGGTGACGCCATCGCGATTAAAGCCGTTTAAATTCAGCAGCTTGTGGGTAAAGGCGAGTCATTTGTTGTGTTTTCTGGAGCCCGGTCGGCAACGTCGCCGGGCTTAATCTGAACAGCATCTGCTGGAGCCAATAGGCTTCGCCAAGATGAAACGTGGTCGGTGGCAGAATAAAGGGATTTAGCATGACGATTAAAACCAGATGGACCAAGGCAATTGCGCTAAGCTTTACTGTCTGCCTGTTGGCGAGCTGCTCCAGTTCGCCAAAAGAGTCAGAACAGGCCGCAGCGGGCAGTGCTTCGCAGACCCGTTTGCAGCTGGGCATGGCCTATTTGTCTCAGGGCAATATGTCCGGCGCGAAGCAGAATCTGCAAAAAGCCGTCGATAGCGCGCCAAACGATTATCGCACCCAGTTGGGCATGGCGCTTTACGAGCAAAAAAACGGCGATAATGGCGCAGCAGAAAGCCGTTATCAGCAGGCTTTGAAGCTGGCCCCGCAAAATGGAACCGTGCTTAATAATTACGGTGCGTTTTTGTGTGGTTTAGGGCAGTATGTACCGGCACAACAGCAGTTTAGCGCCGCTGCCAATGTCCCTGATTACGGTCAGGTGGCTGACAGTCTGGAAAACGCAGGCTACTGTTTTCTGAAGGCCAATCAGAATGAGGAAGCACGTGTGTTACTGAGTCGGGCATTGAAAATTGATCCTGATAAAGGTGCGCCTTTGCTCACTGAGGCAACCAAACAGTTTGCTGCAGGGAACCGCGCACAAGCGCAAGTGTTGCTCGATGTCTACCAACATGTTCTGCCAGCCAGTGCTGAAAGCCTCATGTTACAAATTCGTTTCGCTGCGTTAGCAAGCAACCCGGTTAGCGTTCAACGCTACGGCAAGCAGCTGGCGCGAAGTTTTCCACAATCCCAACAGTACCAGCAGTTCTTAGCTAATGAATACTGAAGCCTCTCAAGAAAATAAAGCCACAATGACGACAGGCGAACGCCTACGTCAAGCTCGTGAACAGCTGGGACTTAGTCATCAGGCCGTTGCAGAACGCCTATGCCTGAAAGTCTCGACTATTCGCCAAATTGAAGAAGAAACCACGCCGGCCGACCTCGCGCCGACTTTCCTGCGTGGCTATATTCGCTCGTACGCTAAATTAGTTCACGTTCCTGAAGAAGAGCTTTCAAGCATGATTGGCAAGCAAGCGCCAATCAAAGTGCCGAAAGTTGCCTCGATGCAAGGGTTCGCACTCGGCAAATCTCGCAAGAAGCGCGATGGCTGGTTGATGGGCTTTACTTGGCTCGTGGTGTTCGTGGTGATTGGCTTGACGGGTGCATGGTGGTGGCAAAATCATCAAGCCCAGCAGCAAGAAATCGCCACCATGGCTGACCAGTCAACGGCTCAGTTGAATCAGGACAATGGCCAGGGGCAATCTATTGCACTGAACACGGGTGACAACCCAAATTCAGCCCCGGTTGAAACCACGCCAACGCAAGGCACGGCTCCTGCTGATGCTACAGCAGGCGCGGCGTCTTCTCAGCCAGCTAATTCAGTGCCATTAGACACTTCAAGTGCAGCCAATGCGTCAGCCAGCAATACTGAGCAGGCTCCTGCTGCCGTATCGCCAAGCCAGCCAGTTGCACAAAACGGCCTGCCGACGGCAAATGCCGATTCGACAACGCCTGCGGCAGATGCGGACGCTGTTGCCATGACCTTTAAGTCAGACTGCTGGTTGCAGATTGACGATGCCTCTGGCAAGACCTTGTTCAGCGGCATGAAGAAGGGCGGTGAAACCTTGAGCGTTAAAGGTACTGCGCCTTACAAATTAAAAATCGGGGCACCTGCTGCTGTTGAAATTCAGTATCAAGGTAAGCCGGTTGATTTAAGTCGTTTTATCAAGTCCAGCCGTGTTGCTCGTCTGACTTTGGCTGCCGAATAATCGGCAGCTGTTCAGATTCTTTGCAACTGTGGAGAGTAAGTAATGCATAACCAAGCACCCATCACCCGTCGGAAATCAACCCGGATTTACGTCGGCAAGGTGCCTATCGGTGATGGTGCGCCGATTGCTGTGCAATCAATGACCAACACCCGTACCACCGATGTCGCCGCAACCGTGGCACAGATCAAAGCCCTTGAACGTGTTGGCGTTGATATCGTCCGTGTTTCTGTTCCTACCATGGACGCCGCCGAAGCATTCAAGCTCATCAAGCAGCAGGTTAACGTCCCGCTGGTCGCCGATATCCATTTTGACTACCGTATCGCGCTGCAAGTTGCCGAGTACGGCGTTGACTGCTTGCGCATCAACCCGGGCAATATCGGTAACGAATCGCGCATTCGCTCGGTAGTGGATTGCGCGCGCGACAAGAATATCCCGATCCGTATCGGCGTTAACGGCGGCTCGCTCGAAAAAGACATTCAGGAAAAGTACGGCGAACCAACGCCGGAAGCCCTGCTTGAGTCTGCGATGCGCCACGTTGATATCCTTGACCGCCTGAACTTCGACCAGTTTAAAGTCAGCGTGAAAGCCTCCGACGTGTTCCTTGCCGTGCAGTCTTATCGCTTACTCGCCGCGCGCATTGATCAACCTCTGCACCTCGGGATCACCGAGGCGGGTGGCATGCGCAGTGGATCGGTTAAGTCAGCGATCGGCTTGGGTATGCTGCTTTCTGAAGGGATCGGCGACACGCTGCGTATCTCTCTGGCGGCGGATCCGGTGGAAGAAGTTAAAGTGGGCTTCGACATCCTGAAGTCACTGCGCATTCGTGCGCGCGGCATTAACTTTATTGCCTGCCCGACCTGCTCGCGTCAGGAGTTTGACGTCATTGGCACCGTGAATGCGTTAGAACAGCGCCTTGAAGATCTGATCACGCCAATGGACGTGTCGATCATTGGCTGCGTGGTTAACGGTCCGGGCGAAGCGCTGGTATCGACCATTGGCGTGACCGGCGGTCATAACAAAAGCGGTTTCTATGAAGATGGCGTGCGCCAGAAAGATCGTTTCGACAACGAGCGAATGATCGACCAGCTCGAAGCGAAGATCCGCGCGAAAGCCGCCATTATGGATGAGAGTAAACGTATCGTTATCAATCATCTTGAAAAGTAACATCGGTTGCAGGCGCCCATCCGCGCCTGCATTATATTGAACCCGACTATCGGGTTCATTTTTTATAAAAACGATAGAGAATTGACGTGGCAAAGAATATCCAGGCCATCCGTGGCATGAACGACTACCTGCCGGAAGATACCGCGCTGTGGCAACGTGTCGAAGGCATCCTTAAGCAGGTGCTGGGTAGTTACGGTTACAGCGAAATCCGTATGCCGATTGTAGAGCAGACCCCGTTATTCAAACGCGCCATCGGTGAAGTTACCGACGTGGTCGAAAAAGAGATGTATACCTTCGAAGACCGCAATGGTGAAAGCCTGACCTTGCGCCCGGAAGGGACTGCTGGCTGCGTGCGCGCCGGTATTGAACATGGTCTGCTGTACAATCAAGAACAACGCCTGTGGTACATCGGCCCGATGTTCCGCTATGAGCGTCCGCAAAAAGGCCGCTATCGTCAATTCTTCCAGATGGGTGTTGAAGTCTTTGGCCTGCAAGGCCCGGACGTTGACGCAGAACTGATCATGATGACCGCCCGCTGGTGGCGTGCGCTGGGTATCGCCGATCACGTCGCGCTGGAGCTGAACTCTATCGGTTCTCTGGAAGCTCGCGCTAACTACCGTGACGCGCTGGTGGCTTTCCTTGAGCAGCATAAAGAGAAGCTGGACGAAGATTGCAAACGTCGCATGTACACCAACCCGATGCGCGTTTTGGACTCGAAAAACCCAGACGTTCAACTGTTGTTGAATGACGCGCCGGAGCTGGCGGATTATCTTGATGCGGAATCTAAAGAACACTTTGCTGGCTTGTGTGAACTTTTAGAGCAAGCAGGTATCCCATATACGGTTAACCAGCGTCTGGTTCGCGGCTTGGATTACTACAACCGCACCGTGTTCGAATGGGTAACGACTAGCCTTGGCTCACAGGGTACTGTGTGTGGGGGCGGCCGTTATGATGGTTTGGTCGAGCAACTGGGTGGTCGCGCAACGCCAGCCGTCGGTTTTGCGATGGGGCTTGAGCGTCTGATCTTGTTGATTCAGGCTGTTAACCCAGATTTTAAAGCACCTGCGACAGTAGATGCTTATGTGATTTCTGTCGGTCCTGGTACTCAGGGCGCAGCAATGCAAGTTGCCGAGTCACTGCGTGATGAGCTTCCTGCATTGAGAGTGATGACTAACTACGGCGGCGGTAATTTCAAAAAGCAATTTGCCCGCGCTGATAAATGGGGAGCGCGCGTCGCTCTGGTATTAGGTGAAAACGAAGTCGCGGCCCGTCAGGTAGTGGTTAAAGACCTGCAAAGCGGTGAGCAAGAAACGCTGGCGCAAAGCGAACTCGCTGCGCGCTTGGCCTCGATGATAGGTTAAGGAGAAGGACCACGTGGAAGTCTATACCACTGAAAACGAACAAGTTGACGCTGTACGTCGTTTCTTTGCAGAAAACGGTAAAGCGCTGGCGATTGGCGTTGTACTCGGCATCGCCGCTCTGGGTGGCTGGCGTTACTGGCAGTCCCACGAGAGCACAGCCATGGCTGACTCTTCTGTGGCTTTCCAGCAGGCCAATCAGGCCGTGACGGATAAGAAAGCGCAGGGCGTTGAAGATTTAGAGAAATTCGCGCAGAGCAATAAAAATAACTATGGTGTGTTCGCTTCACTCCAGCTGGCTGACCATTTCGTGGAAGCGAAAGATTTCGCTAACGCGGAGAAGCAGCTGGTCGCCGCACAATCTCAGGCTAAAGAAGAGAATTTGCTCTCTCTGGTCAGCCTGCGTTTGGCTCGCGTTCAGTCGCAGCAAAAGAAATTTGATGACGCACTCAAAACGCTCGACGGCGTGAAGGGTGAAGGCTGGATTGCACTGCAACAAGATGTTCGCGGTGACGTTTTGCTGGCGAAAGGCGATGCCAAGGGCGCGCGTGAAGCCTTCAGCAAGGGCCTTGATTCTAAACCTTCTCAGACGCTTCAGAACGTGTTGCGTATGAAATTGAACAACTTATCCAGCTAAGGGGAACCCCGATGCAATTGCGTAAAACACTCTTGGTAGGATGGGTTTCCGTTGCCCTGTTGAGTGGCTGTTCTTTGTTTAACAGCGAAGAAGACGTCGTTAAGATGTCCCCGTTGCCGAAAGTTGAAAATCAGTTCACACCAACAAAAGTGTGGAGCACGTCGGTGGGTGATGGCGTAGGCGATTTCTACTCTCATCTGCGTCCAGCTTGGCAGGACAACACCATCTTCGCAGCCGATCGTTTCGGTATTGTGAAATCTCTTGATGCTGACAGCGGCAAAGAGAACTGGAAAGTGAACCTGTCGGAAAAAACCGGTTTCTTCTCCAAAAATCGTCCTGCATTGCTGTCTGGCGGCGTGACTGCTGCTGGCTCACATATCTATGTGGGCAGCGAAAAAGCGATCGTTTACGCACTGAACAGCGCGGACGGTACTGTTGCATGGCAGACCAAAGTGGCGGGTGAAGCACTTTCTCGCCCAGTGGTCAGCGACGGTCTGGTGATCATCCATACCGGCAACGGCATGCTGCAAGGCTTGAGCGAGGCTGACGGTACTATCCAATGGACCGCCAACCTCGATATGCCAACTCTGTCTCTGCGCGGTGAGTCAGCCCCTGCAACTGCCTTCGGTGCAGCCATTGTTGGTGGCGACAACGGACGCGTGAGCGCGGTGCTGATGAAAGAAGGTCAGTTGATCTGGCAGCAACGTATTTCTCAGCCAAGCGGCGCGACTGAAATCGACCGCCTGAGCGACGTGGACACCACGCCAATCATCGTTGACGGCGTAGTTTACGCGCTGGCTTACAACGGCAATCTGGTGGCGATGGACCTGCGTTCTGGTCAAATCATGTGGAAACGTGACGTTGGCTCGATCAATGACTTCATCGTCGACGCGGGTCACATCTACATGGTTGACCAAGATGACCGCGTGATGGCGCTCGACACCCAAGGCGGCGTTAGCCTGTGGCGTCAAAGTGATTTGTTGCACCGTAACCTGACCGCGCCAGTGTTGTATAATGGTTATATTGTGGTCGGCGACTCGGAAGGCTACCTGCACTGGATCAACACCACTGATGGCCGTTTCGTGGCTCAGCAGAAAGTTGACAGCTCCGGCTTCTTGGCTGCGCCAATCGTGGCAAGCGACAAGCTGGTCGTGCAGGCGAAGGGCGGTGAGGTTTACTCCTTCACTCGCTAAACGTCGCCAATAGTCGCTCGCAGCGTCTGGCCCTAACGGGCTTAAAAACGGCTCCTGAAAATCTCAGGGGCCGTTTCGTATTCTAAAATATGCGCAGGTGAATTTCACAGCCTGCGATGTAATGATTTGATTTATAGCGTTTTTACGGCTTTGCGTCGTGCTGTAACTCTTTGCGTTTTGCACTTAGTTTATAAAAACAGAGGCTTTAAAATGATACCTGTCGTCGCGCTTGTTGGGCGCCCGAATGTGGGTAAATCCACCTTATTTAACCGTTTAACCAAGACGCGTGACGCGCTGGTTGCGGATTTCCCGGGGCTAACGCGTGACCGCAAGTACGGTCGTGCTGAAATTGAGGGTAATGAATTCATCATCGTTGATACCGGCGGTATCGACGGGACTGAAGACGGCGTTGAAACCCGCATGGCAGGCCAGTCTCTGTTAGCCATTGAAGAAGCTGACATCGTGCTGTTCATGGTGGATGCGCGCGCGGGCCTGATGCCTGCCGATCAGGGCATTGCCCAGCATCTGCGTAGCCGTGAAAAAGCCACCTTCTTGGTTGCTAACAAAACTGACGGTCTGGACCCAGATACCGCCACCGGCGATTTCTACTCGCTGGGCCTTGGCGACGTCTATGCCATTGCCGCTTCTCATGGCCGTGGTGTGACTCAGCTTATCGAGCACGTGTTAGTGCCGTTCGTCGGCGAGAAGCCGGAAGAAGTTGAGCTGACTGAAGAAGAAGCCAACGCCGCGTACTGGGCGGAATTGGAAGGCGGTCAGGACGACGATGAGATCCCGGCCGACGTTGAAGATGACTTCGACCCGCAATCTCTGCCAATCAAGCTGGCTATCGTCGGCCGTCCGAACGTAGGTAAGTCCACACTGACTAACCGTATTCTCGGCGAAGAGCGCGTGGTGGTCTACGACATGCCGGGCACCACTCGCGACAGTATCTACATTCCGATGACCCGTGATGAGCGTGAATACGTTCTGATCGACACCGCCGGTGTGCGTAAGCGCGGTAAAATCACTGAAACCGTTGAAAAGTTCTCAGTGATCAAGACCCTGCAAGCGATTGAAGATGCCAACGTGGTGATGCTGGTTATTGACGCCCGCGAAGGCATCTCCGACCAAGACCTCTCGCTGTTAGGCTTTATCCTCAATAGTGGGCGCTCACTGGTTATCGTGGTGAATAAATGGGACGGCATGAGCGAAGAGGCCCGTGCTCAGGTGAAAGACCAGCTAGACCTGCGTCTCGGCTTTGTTGATTTCGCCCGTATCCACTTCATTTCTGCTCTGCACGGCAGCGGCGTAGGCAACCTGTTCGAATCCGTAACAGAAGCCTATACCTGCGCGACCACCCGTGTAAGCACTTCCTTACTGACGCGCATCATGCAGATGGCGGCCGACGACCATCAGCCACCACTGGTGAATGGTCGCCGTGTGAAGCTGAAATATGCGCACGCCGGGGGTTATAACCCGCCAATCGTGGTTATCCACGGCAATCAGGTGAAGGATCTGGCTGATTCGTACAAACGCTATCTGATGAACTACTTCCGTCGTTCACTGAAAGTCATGGGTACGCCAATTCGTATTCAATTCAAAGAAGGCGAAAACCCGTACGAAGGCAAAAAGAACACGCTTTCTCCGCACCAGCAGCGTAAGCGTAAGCGCCTGTTGCAGCACCTGAAAAATAAATCTTAATCTGATGAGGTACATGAAAATGTACCTCGTTTTTTTTGGCCTCGACGGCAGGGAAGGAACGGATGTTTTGGGAAACCTGGAGTTTTGCGTTTGGCGTTACGGTTCCTAATTTACTGATATTAATCCTCGGCATGTGGCTGCGTCGTACCGGACTGATGGACGACAGCTTCAATGAGAAAGCCAGTCGTCTGGTCTTCAATATCGCGCTGCCTTGCCTGCTGTTCTTCAGCGTGGCGCAGGGCCACGACACCTCGGGTTCTAACCTGCCGCTGGCCGCCTATGGCGCAGTCGGCACCATCATTTCATTTCTGCTGTTAGAGTTGGTGGCGATCAAGCTGGTGAAAGATCCGCGCGAGCGGGGCATCTTTGTGCAGGGCGGATTTCGCGCCAACACCGGCATTGCCGGGCTGGCCTACGCCTCGCTGGCTTTCGGCAATGACGGCATCGCGCTGGGGTCGATGTATCTGGCGGTCACGGTGATTCTGTTCAACGTGCTTTCAGTCATCACCTTAACCCGCAGTTTGCAGGGCGGCTCCGGCAAGCGCGTCGGGCTGCGGCCAATTCTGCGCGGCATTGTCACTAACCCACTAATTATCGGCCTGCTGCTCGGTCTGGCCTTCCAGTACAGCCACCTGCCGATGCCAGACACCATTGGCAAAACCGGCGAGTTTATCTCAGGCATGGCGCTGCCACTGGCGATGCTCTGTGCCGGAGCCAGTTTGGATTGGCGAACCATGTTCCGCAGCTCCAACGTGGCGGCTTGGTCCTCGGCATCACGGGTGATTTTCGTGCCGGCATTGATGACTTTAGGCGGCTGGTTGCTCGGTTTTCGCGGCGCGGCGCTCGGGGTAATTTTCCTCTTCTCCTGCACGCCAACGGCGGCGGGCAGCTATGTTATGACGCGCGCGCTGGGCGGAAATGCTACGCTGGCTGCGAACATTATTGCTGTCACCACGCTGGGTTCATTTTTCACCACCGCGCTGGGGCTTTATCTATTACGCGCCTTGGGCGTGATTTAACGGGAGCGAGAGAAGATGGAAGCAATTTGCCCGGTTTGCACTCAACCCATGAGTTGGGTGAGCAATCACTTTCACTGTGAGAGCTGTAACACCGACTATCAGCAGACGGCGCTGTGCCCGGATTGCCAGCAGCCGCTGCAAACGCTAAAAGCCTGCGGCGCGGTGGATTATTTCTGTGAACACGGCCACGGGATGATTTCCAAAAAGCGCGTGCTTTTCAGCTATCAGCCCTATAGCGACTAGCCTTCGGGCTGGGCCGATTTCCACAACTCAATCAGCTCGGCGGGCGTCTGGGTTTCCGGAATAATCAGCACCAGACTGCCCGACTGCTGGGCCGTAGCGTAAGAAATCTCCAGCCGATAATAGCGCTGATCGCCGCGCCCGGCCTGCTCCGGGGGCTCGGCGTAAGGCAGCGACTGGTTGATTAATTGGCAAATCTGCTGGCGTTTGTCTTCACTCATCCCCGCCATAGCGACTCGGCGGGGACCGTTGAGTTTAGGGATAAACGCCATGCCGCCTTCGCGATACATTTCGATGACGGCGCTGCTTTCCAGCGTTTCTAGTGGTTTCATCAGATAACCCCAACTTGCTCCCACGCCTCTTTCACCGCCTGAGCTACGGCGGCGTCAAAGCGCTTCTCAGCATGTTCGATTGTTTTCTTCGCAAAGGTGGCAAAGTCGGCATCCTGCGGCAGCGCTTTGTCACACACCGTGTCGTACCAGACATAGCCCGCACGCTCCCACGCAAATCCGCCAAGCTTGGTGGCTGCCAGATAGAAGGCGCGGTTTGGAATGCCAGAGTTAATATGTACGCCGCCGTTGTCGTCGCGGGTATTTACATAGCCTTTCATGTCGGCGGGCTGCGGGTCTTTGCCGAGCAGCGGGTCATTGTACGCGGTGCCGGGATGGGCCATTGAGCGTAACCCTTTGCCCTTGATTCCATTAGCCAACAGCCCTTCGCCGATCAGCCAGTCGGCTTTATCCGCCGTCTGTTTCTTGCTGAACTGCTTGACCAGAGAGCCAAACACGTCGGACAGCGATTCATTCAGCGCGCCTGACTGGCCGCTATAAACCAGCCCGGCCTCGCTCTCGGTTACGCCGTGCGACAGCTCGTGGCCGACCACGTCGATGGCGATGGTGAAACGGTTAAAAATCTCACCGTCGCCGTCGCCAAATACCATCTGCTGGCCGTTCCAAAAAGCGTTTTGATAGCCTTCGTCGTAATGCACCGAGCCGAGCAGCGGCAGCCCTTTATTGTCCAGCGAGTTGCGCTGATAAGCCTGCCAGAAGAAATCATAGGTGACGCCGAGGTAGTCGTAAGCTTCGTCCACCGCCACATCGCCATTGCTCGGCTGGCCCTCTTTTCTCACCGACTTGCCGGGCAGGCGAGTACCGTTTTGCGCATCATAAATATCCCGCTCGACCTGACCACCCTTGGCGGTTTTCACCCCTTTGGGCTTGGCGTAAGCCTCGGCCATCAGGGTGTTGACGTGAACCAGCGTCTGGCGCGCGCACTTCTTCTGCGGCTCTGAGCCGTGCTCAATAATGCGATTGAGAATATAGGGAGGAATAACGCCGAGGGGGGATCTCTGTTTTGTACCGTGACTCATAACAACTCTCCTTATCGATAAGTGAAGCTTAAGAGTGACAAGTATTCATTGATATTGAGTATAGTCCGGCTGCACGCCCCGCCAGCGAAAGATGGGATTTATCTGTTGTCGACAGCCTCTTGGTTATCATCATAAAGCTGATGATTGTGCGAAGTGACTGCCGGATGAAGGGCGCGACCAGTGACCTTGCGCACGGAGTTACGGGTCACCAGCTTGCCTTGTAGCAGCACGCTAGAGCAGGGGGCTTCGGGGCGGAACAGGCGGCGCTGCAGCAGGGAAATGGCCTCCACGCCGAGCTCGTCGCGCGGCACGTGGACGGCAGTGAGCGCCACGTCGTGAATTTCGGCCAGATTAAAGCCGTCAGTGCTCATCACGCTGATATCCGTCGGCACCGCAAATCCGCGTTTAACCAAGGCCGCCACGGCACCTGCCGCCATAAAATCACCGCCCGCCAGAATCGCCGTCGGCATCGGCTGGTCGCCGGGCAGGGTATCCAGATAATTCAGCATCGCCTGTTCAGCTTCCTGCGCGCCAAACCCTGAGGTCGTGACCAAATGCTGACTATCGTTGAAGGCCAGATTATGCCGCGCGAAAGCCTCTTTGATGCCCGCCAGCCGCAGCTCCATGGTGTGGCGGCGCAGGCACTGGAGTGTGAGGATCCGCTGATGGCCTTGAGTGAACAGGTAGTCTGTGGCGAAGTCGCCCATGGTTTGATGATCCGGCGACACGCTGTCGTGGCGCATCAGCCGATCGTGGCAGTTGATCAACACGCAGGGTTTAGCCAAGTCGGCGGCAAGCTGGTGGATATGCGCATCGTCAATGCCAACCAGCAGCGCGGCGTCGGTTTGGGTATCGGTCATTTTGGCGATAAACAGCGCGACGTCGGCGTCACTCTCTTCTAACGCGCAGTAGCGAACCCGCACGTCGTGCTGGCTGACGGCGGCGACAATCCCCTGAATCACCTTGTAGTAGAAGATATCGCTGCGAGCGTCGAAGGCACGGGCCGGGGCGAAGACCACGATGTTATTGAGCATCAGCCGCCCGGTGGACAAGCCGCTGAGCACGCCCTGTGATTTTGCATAGCTCAACACCTGCTCTCTGGCCCGCGCGCTGGTATTGCTTTTTCCAGCCAACACGCGAGAAACCGTGCTGATCGACAGCCCCGTATGGTCAGCAATTTGCTGGATTTTTAGCTTTCCGTTCAAATTGTGATCTCCTTCAAATTCGAAAATGAAAAAATTTTCATAAAGGATTTTGTCCGTAATCTTAGGCTTTTTCAGGGCGAGGCTCGCAAATCCGGCCACTCCATGAAAATTCTTGCAAAGAATCACGTTCCGCTCACAAATCAGCCTGCATACAGTCGTCTAGGGTACTCAAACAATAACCATCGCTGGCAGCTAGAGTGCTGACCCGTGAGGAGAAAATAACAATGACGATTGAGATCAATACCGACGTCGTGACGGCAGGAAGACGCAAAATCAGGGCCTTACGCTGGTGGATGCTGGCGCTGTTTCTACTCGGCGTGACGGTCAACTACATCACTCGTAACTCGCTGGGGTTGTTGGCGGCTGAACTGAAAACCAGCCTGAATATGACCACCGAACAATACTCTTACATCGTGGCGGCGTTTCAGGCGGCCTACACCATTTTCCAACCACTGTGTGGCTGGCTGATTGACGTCATTGGCCTGAAGCTGGGCTTCCTGATTTGTGCCTCGGTCTGGGCCGTGGTCTGCATGCTGCACGCCGGAGCAGGGGGCTGGATCCAACTGGCTATTCTGCGCTTCTTCATGGGCAGCGCCGAGGCGGCAGCCACGCCAGCCAACGCCAAAGCCATCTCCGACTGGTTCCCGCGTAAAGAGCGCCCGGTGGCCGCAGGCTGGGCTGGGGTAGGCTTCTCCATTGGTGCCATGCTGGCTCCGCCGATTATTCTGGTGGCTCATCTCTCTTTCGGTTGGCGCGGCGCTTTTCTGTTCTGCGGCATCTTGTCGATGCTGTGGGTGCTGCTGTGGTGGAAGTTCTACCACGCGCCGGAAAATCACCCCAACCTGAGCAAAGAAGAGCTGGCGCTGATTCGCCAAGACAATGAGCCTCAGCAGACTCGTTTACCTTTCATCAAATCGCTGAAAATCGTCTGCAAAAACAAGAAATTCTACGGCATTGCCATCCCGGCATTTCTGGCGGAACCCGCGTGGGCGGTGTTTAGCTTCTGGGTGCCGCTCTATCTGGCGAACGAGCGCGGCATGGACCTCAAACACATCGTGATGTTCGCGTGGCTGCCATTCTTGGCGGCGGACTTGGGCAGCGTCGCCAGTGGCTATCTCACCACGCTGTATCGCAAATTTTTCGGCTGCACCCGCATTAACTCGATTGTTGCCAGCTCGGTGACCGGCGCGTTCTTGATGCTGTCACTGGCGCTGGTGGCGCTCACCAAAAGCCCATACGCCGCCATCGCGCTGATCTCCATCGGCGGATTCGGGCATCAGGTGATCTCCTGCATGCTGAGCGCGGTGGTGGTGGAGTCATTCGATAAAAGTCAGGTGGCGACGGTTAACGGCATGCGCGGCTCCTCCGCGTGGATCGCCAGCTTCTTGTTTTCATTACTGATAGGCGCGGTGGCTGACAATATCGGCTTCAACCCGCTGTTTATCGCGATGGGATTTTTTGACTTGATTGGGGCGGTTTTCCTGATTGCCCTGATAGCAGAACGCCGTACGCCGGCAGATAAAAGGAAAAGTGCATGAAGACGTTAAAGCATTGGGTGCTGGCAGCACAGGACGCCGCGGGCGTGGAGCTGCGGGTGGACGATCAACATCTGTTTTGCCTGCGCGTACTGGAGCAGGGCCTATTCCGCGTGCTTGTCCAGCGCCGTGGCGAGCTGGCGCTGGACCGAACCTGGAGCATTGCGCCGACTGACGATGTGCCTTGGGAGGGGCGCGATCGTCTGAGCAATCAGGGCTTTAGCCTGCCGGGTTATGCGCTGGAGCAGTTTGAGGATCGGCTGGTGATGAGCAGCGACAGACTGCGGGTGACAGTTCACCAGCCTTTGTGGCTGGAATGGGAGTATCGCAGCGCCGACGGCAGTTGGCTGCCGCTGGCCAGTGACCGTAAAACCGGGGCCTATATGCTGGCGGTGGACGGTGACGGCTCGGCCCATTACCAGCGCCGCTACCCGGAAGAGCGTTATTACGGCTTGGGTGAAAAAGCCGGCGATCTCAATCGCGCCGGTCGCCGTTTTGAGATGCGCAATCTGGACGCCATGGGCTACAACGCTGCCAGCACCGATCCGCTCTACAAACACATTCCCTTCACGCTAACGCGCCGGGGCGACGTCAGTTTCGGCCTGTTCTACGATAACCTCAGCAATGTCTGGCTCGACCTCGGCAATGAACTGGATAACTATCATTTGCCTTATCGCCGCTTTAACGCCGAAGCGGGTGACCTCGATTACTATATGTTCCTTGGCCCGACGGCGCTCGACGTCACCAAAACCTTGGTGCGACTGACTGGCAAAACCACCTTCGGCCCGAAATGGAGCCTTGGCTACAGCGGCTCGACCATGTATTACACCGACGCGCCGGACGCCCAGCAGCAGCTGCTGAAGTTTATCAACCTGTGCCGCGAACAGGATATTGCCTGCGACTCGTTCCAGCTCTCATCCGGCTACACCTCGATTGGCAATAAGCGTTACGTGTTCAACTGGAATTACGACAAAATCCCTGAGCCGAAAGTGATGTCGCAGGCGTTTCTCGACGCGGGGATCCGTCTGGCCGCCAATATCAAACCCTGCCTGTTGCAGGACCACCCGCAATACGCGCTCGTCGCCCAGCAGGGGCTGTTTATTCGCGATTCGCAAGAGGATGTCCCTGAGCGCTCGGTATTTTGGGATGACGAAGGTTCACATTTGGACTTCACCAATCTGGCGACTATCCGCTGGTGGCAGCACGGCGTAACGGTGCAGCTGTTGAAAAACGGCATCGGCTCGACGTGGAATGATAATAACGAGTATGAAGTGTGGGACAGCGACGCGCGCTGTTTCGGCTTCGGAAAATCCATTGCTATTAAGCACATTCGCCCGGTGATGCCGCTGCTGATGATGCGCGCCTCCTTCGAAGCGCAGCAGGTCTTCGCGCCAAACCTGCGGCCATATCTCATCTCCCGTTCCGGCTGCGCCGGGATGCAGCGCTACGTGCAAACCTGGAGCGGTGACAACCGTACCAGCTGGCAAACGCTGCGTTACAACACCCGCATGGGGCTGGGTATGAGCCTCTCCGGCTTGTACAACGTGGGTCACGATGTCGGCGGCTTTGCCGGGGATCGCCCAGACGAAGAGCTGTTCGTTCGCTGGGTGCAGAATGGCGTGATGCATCCGCGCTTTACCATTCACTCGTGGAATGATGACGGCACGGTGAACGAGCCGTGGATGTTCAGCCGCAGCACGGCGCTGATCCGCGACGCCATTAACCTGCGTTATCGCCTGCTGCCTTACTTCTACACCTTGCTATGGCAGGCCCATGAGGATGATGAGCCGATGCTGCGCCCGACTTTCCTCGACCATGAGCACGATGCCAATACCTTCGCCGAAACCGACGATTTTATGCTGGGCAAAGAGCTGCTGGTGGCAAGCGTGGTGGAGCAGGGGCAGCGTCAGCGCGAGGTTTATCTGCCTGCCAACGAGAGCGGCTGGTGCGATTTCTACAGTGGAAAATGGTTCGCCGGTGGGCAGAGCATCAAGCTAGACGCGCCGCTAGATCGCCTGCCACTGCTGGTGCGCGCCGGTGCGGCACTGCCTATGTCTCAACGCACGGCTTATGTCGATCAGCAGCAGGACAAGGTGCGCGAGTTGCACATTTTCCCAAGCCCGGCGGCGGCCACCTCTTGCGGTATGCTGTTTGAAGATGACGGCGAGAGCCACGGCTGGAAAGAGGGCAATGCGCTGTGGCTAAGCTGGGAGATTAAAACTGACGGCGTGAAAATCAGTATCGACTTTACTCAGCGCGGCGATTTCAAACCGGCGTGGGACAGTCTGGGCATCGTGCTGCCCGCCGGAGAGACGCGCCAGTTGTGGATTAATGGTGTGAAGTCAGACAGTTATAGGTTGTAAGCTTTTAGCACCTCCCCCTAAAAAAGGGGGAGGTTGCGAGGGGGTATACAGCGACCGCTATTACTTCGCAGCGGGTTTACGCGCTTTCTTCGCAAGCGTCACGGCTTTCACTTCGCTCTCTATCCAACCATCTGCCAGACGCGTTTTCAGTGTGTCGCCCGGCGCGGTCTGCGTGGTTTTCTTCAGCAATTCACCTTTCGGCGTGGTGGTCACGCTATAGCCTCGCGCCAGCGTGGCCAGCGGGCTCACGGCTTCCAACTGGGTGCATGCCGTGCCAAAACGCTGGCGGCTATTGGACAGCTGCAAGGCCAGCGCCTGTTGCAGGCGATATTGCAATTGCTGCACGCGCTGCTGGGCGCGATGAATACGCGACTGCGGCTGTTGCTGGTTGAGGCGCTGCTGAAGGCGATCGATGCGGCGCAGCATCTGGCGCAGCTGGTTTTGCATGGCCTCGTCGAGCCGACGGCGCAGTTTGAACAGTGCGGTTTGCTGGCGAGCCAAGCGCAGATGCGGGTGCTGTTGCTGCAAACGGTGATTCAAACGGGTGAAGCGCTGAGTCAGCTGGGCGAGGTAATAGTCCATCGCCATTTCCAAACGCTGCTGCTGAGATTGAATTTGACGCAGCAGTTCCAACTGATTGCGGCTGATAAGCTCGGCGGCGGCAGAGGGCGTCGGCGCGCGCAGGTCAGCCACAAAGTCGGCAATAGTGACGTCGGTTTCATGGCCGACGGCGCTGACAATTGGGATGGCGCTTTTAAAAATCGCGCGCGCCACGCGCTCATCGTTGAAGCTCCACAAATCTTCTAAGGAGCCGCCGCCGCGCCCGACAATCAACACATCCACTTCCTGACGCGAGTTTGCCAGTTCGATGGCGCGGACGATTTGCATCGGCGCATCGACACCCTGTACCGCGGTCGGGTAGATGATGACCGGCAGTGACGGGTCACGGCGTTTCAGCACGTTTAACACATCATGCAGCGCCGCGCCGCTCGACGAGGTGATCACCCCGACACACTTGGCAGGCGAGGGCAGAGGCTGCTTGAATTGGGCGTCGAACAGCCCTTCGGCAGCCAGTTGCTGTTTGAGCAGGTCAAATTTTTGCTGCAACAGCCCGTCACCGGCTTCCTGCATGCTTTCGGCAATCAGCTGATAGTCGCCGCGCGGTTCATACAGCGTAATAGTGGCGCGAACCAACACCTGCTGGCCATTTTGCGGGCGGAAGGTGGTGCGGCGATTGGTGTTGCGGAACATGGCACAGCGAACCTGCGCCCGGTCGTCTTTCAAGGTGAAATACCAGTGACCGGAGGAAGGTTGAGAGAAGTTGGAGATCTCGCCTGAAAGCCAGACCTGGCCCATTTCGTTCTCCAGCAGCTGTCGAACCGTCTGATTCAGGCGGCTTACGGTAAAAATTGGCGGGGAAGAAGGTAGTGGCATGTGATCCAGATCAAATTCAAAAACAGAGACTTAATCGGTCGATACTACATGCCCAAAAAAGGTAATCAAGAAGTTTCGTAAATAGTACTAGTCGCAATGGGCCCTCACCTGTATAATCCCGCTGCAATATTTTATCCTTTCCGCATCCACCTTGGTGAGATATTGCCCATGCTACGTATCGCAAAAGAAGCTCTAACGTTCGACGACGTCCTCCTTGTACCAGCTCACTCCACAGTTCTGCCTAATACTGCCGACCTAAGCACTCAGCTGACCGCTAAAATCCGTCTCAATATTCCAATGCTCTCTGCAGCAATGGATACCGTGACTGAAGCGAATCTGGCGATTGCTCTGGCGCAAGAGGGCGGTCTGGGATTCATTCACAAGAACATGTCCATTGAACGTCAGGCCGAAGAAGTTCGCCGCGTTAAGAAGCATGAAAGCGGCGTGGTCGCCGACCCGAAAACGGTCACCCCTTCTACCACCCTGCGTCAAGTTAAAGAACTCACCGAAATCAACGGCTTTGCCGGTTATCCTGTTGTGACTGAAGGCAACGAACTGGTCGGTATCATTACCGGTCGTGACGTGCGCTTCGTGACCGATTTGGAACAGCCAGTGACCGCAGTGATGACCCCGAAAGAGCGTCTGGTGACGGTCAAAGAGGGCGAAGCACGCGAAGTTGTGTTGCAGAAAATGCACGAAAAACGCGTTGAGAAAGCGCTGGTTGTTGACGCGCAATTCCACCTGTTGGGTATGATCACCGTTAAAGACTTCCAGAAAGCGGAACGTAAACCTAACGCCTGTAAAGATGAGCACGGCAGTTTGCGCGTTGGCGCGGCAGTTGGCGCTGGCGAAGGCAACGAAGAGCGCATCGACGCACTGGTTGCAGCGGGCGTTGACGTGCTGCTGATCGACTCCTCACACGGCCACTCCGAAGGCGTTCTTTCCCGTATTCGCGCAACTCGCGCTAAATATCCAGACTTGGAAATCATCGGCGGCAACGTGGCGACCGGCGCTGGCGCACTGGCGCTGGTGGAAGCTGGCGTGAGCGCGGTGAAAGTGGGTATCGGCCCAGGCTCAATCTGTACCACGCGTATTGTGACCGGCGTGGGCGTTCCACAAATCACTGCCGTTTCTGACGCAGTGGCTGCGCTGGAAGGTACCGGTATCCCGGTTATCGCTGACGGCGGTATCCGCTTCTCTGGCGACATTGCCAAAGCTATCGCCGCTGGCGCAAGCTGCGTGATGGTTGGCGGCATGCTGGCTGGTACTGAAGAATCTCCGGGCGAAATCGAGCTGTACCAAGGCCGCGCATTCAAATCTTACCGCGGCATGGGTTCTCTGGGCGCGATGTCCAAAGGCTCTTCTGACCGTTACTTCCAGACGGATAACGCCGCTGACAAACTGGTACCGGAAGGTATCGAAGGTCGCGTGGCCTATAAAGGCCGTCTGAAAGAGATCGTTCACCAGCAAATGGGTGGTCTGCGCTCATGTATGGGCCTGACCGGTTGTGGTACTATCCACGACCTGCGTACCAAGGCTGAATTTGTTCGCATCAGCGGTGCGGGGATTCAGGAGAGTCATGTTCATGATGTGACTATCACTAAAGAATCGCCAAATTACCGCATGGGTTCTTAACCCTTTAGACAGCGAGCCACGTGCTCGCTGTCTGCTTTATTGAAGTAAGCTTTTATTGTTGTTGAAAGTTTAACTCGTTGTTTTAACGCTTTTTATTGCTTTCTGGAAAACGCCCCCTCATGAGCGAAAATATTCACAAGCACCGTATCCTGATCCTCGATTTCGGCTCCCAGTACACCCAACTTGTTGCACGCCGCGTGCGTGAACTGGGCGTGTATTGCGAACTCTGGGCTTGGGACGTAACCGAAGCCCAAATCCGCGAATTCAATCCGAACGGTATTATCCTGTCCGGTGGCCCGGAAAGTACTACCGCCACCGACAGCCCGCGCGCACCGGACTACGTGTTCGAAGCTGGTGTACCGGTTCTCGGCGTATGCTACGGCATGCAGACCATGGCAATGCAACTTGGCGGCCATGTTGAAGGCTCCAACGAGCGTGAGTTCGGCTATGCGCAGGTTGAAGTTCAGACCGAAAGCGCGCTGATCCGCGACATTCAGGACGCCCTGAGCGACAGCGCCAAGCCACTGCTCGACGTATGGATGAGCCACGGCGATAAAGTCACCGCTATCCCGTCTGACTTCGTGACCGTTGCCAGCACCGATACCTGCCCGTTTGCCATTATGGCTAACGAGGAAAAACGCTTCTACGGCGTACAGTTCCACCCAGAAGTGACGCACACCCGTCAGGGCCTGCGCATTCTGGAGCGTTTCGTGATGGACATCTGCCAGTGCGAAGCCCTGTGGACGCCGGCCAAAATCATCGAAGACGCTGTTGAACGCCTGCGCGAGCAAGTGGGCAACGACCATGTGATCCTCGGCCTGTCTGGCGGCGTGGACTCTTCCGTTACTGCGATGCTGCTGCACCGCGCCATCGGCGACCGTCTGACCTGTGTGTTTGTCGACAACGGCCTGCTGCGTCTGAACGAAGCGGATCAGGTTCTGGAAATGTTCGGCGACCGTTTCGGTCTGAACATTGTTCATGTGGCTGCTGAAGATCGCTTCCTGTCTGCTCTGGCCGGTGTTGATGAGCCAGAAGCTAAGCGTAAAATCATCGGTCGCGTGTTCGTTGAAGTGTTCGACGAAGAAGCCTGCAAGCAAGAAGAAGTGAAATGGCTGGCGCAAGGCACCATCTACCCTGACGTGATTGAGTCTGCGGCTTCTGCCACCGGCAAAGCGCACGTCATCAAGTCACACCACAACGTGGGTGGCCTGCCGAAAGAGATGAAACTGGGTCTGGTTGAGCCGCTGAAAGAGCTGTTCAAAGACGAAGTGCGCAAAATCGGTCTGGAACTCGGCCTGCCGTACGACATGCTGTACCGCCACCCGTTCCCGGGTCCAGGTTTAGGCGTTCGCGTACTGGGCGAAGTGAAGAAAGAGTACTGCGACCTGCTACGCCGCGCCGATGCTATCTTCATCGAAGAGCTACATAAAGCCGACCTGTACAACAAAGTCAGCCAAGCTTTCACCGTCTTCCTGCCAGTTCGCTCCGTCGGCGTGATGGGCGATGGCCGTAAATACGACTGGGTTGTTTCACTGCGCGCAGTAGAAACCATCGACTTCATGACCGCGCACTGGGCGCACCTGCCGTACGATTTCCTCGGCCGCTGCTCCAACCGCATCATCAACGAAGTCGACGGCATCTCCCGCGTGGTTTACGATATCTCCGGTAAACCGCCTGCTACGATTGAGTGGGAATAACCCCCCAACCGCAGCCCGCCTGACGGCGTTCAAATAAAACTAAAGCCCGCAATCGCGGGCTTTTTTTGTGCCGAATTCAGCCATTAACCATCAGTTATCAGAGCTTTTCGCCATTAGTGGCGATCACTTCTTTATACCAGTTGAAGGATTGCTTGCGGCTGCGGTTCAGGGTGCCGTTGCCCTCATTGTCTTTATCGACGTAGATTAGGCCGTAGCGTTTTTTCATTTCGCCGGTCCCGGCGGAGACCAAATCGATACATCCCCACGGCGTGTAGCCCATCAGCTCGACGCCATCTTCGACCACGGCTTTCTTCATTTCGGCAATGTGAGCTGACATATAGTCGATGCGGTACTGGTCATTGACCGTGCCGTCGCGCTCTTGCACGTCAATCGCGCCGAAGCCGTTTTCCACGATAAACAGCGGCAGTTGATAGTGATCCCAGAACCAGTTTAGCGAATAGCGCAGGCCGACGGGGTCAATCTGCCAGCCCCAGTCGGACTTCTGAACATAAGGGTTAGAGACCAGACTCTTGGTTTCGTCATAATCCAGCTGCGGGTTATCGTCGGTGGCTTTGGTGGCAAACGACATGTAGTAACTGAAGCCGATATAGTCGACGCAGCCCTGTTTGAGCGCCGCCAGATCGCCCTCGGTGATATCCAGCTCGAAGCCCCGACGCTCAAAATATTTCAGCAGGTGCTGCGGATATTCGCCGCGCACGTGAACATCGGTGAACCAGTAGCGGCGGTGCATGGCGTTCATCGCCATCATCATATCGCGCGGCGCACAGGTCAGCGGGTAGATAGGGCACATGGCAATCATGCAACCAACCTGCAAATCTGGGTTAATGGCCTTGGCGGCGCTGACGGCCAGCGCACTGGCGACCAGCTCGTAATGGGCGGCCTGATACATCACCGGCTCGCGATCTTCCCCCTCGACATACTTCAACCCGGAGTTGGTGAAGGGGGCGAAATCTTCGTGATAGTTGGCCTGATTGTTGATCTCGTTGAAGGTCATCCAATACTTCACTTTGTGCTGGTAGCGCGTAAACACCACCTTGGAAAAGCGCACGAAGAAGTCGATCAGTTTACGATTGCGCCAGCCGCCGTACTCGACCACCAAGTGATAAGGCATCTCGAAGTGCGACAAGGTGATCACGGGCTCAATGCCGTGCTTCAGGCACTCGTCGAACAGGTCATCGTAGAATTGCAGGCCTGCCTCGTTTGGCTCTAACTCATCGCCCAGAGGGAAGATGCGCGTCCACGCGATGGAGGTGCGGAAGCATTTAAACCCCAGCTCGGCGAACAGCCCAATATCTTCTTTATAGCGATGATAAAAATCGATGGCTTCGTGGTTAGGGTAGTTTTTACCCGGCAACACGCCATCCGTTATCACGCGCGGGACGCCGTGAGCGCCAGCGGTCATGACGTCAGCAACGCTGACCCCTTTGCCACCTTCCTTCCAACCGCCTTCCAACTGGTGCGCGGCAACCGCGCCACCCCACAGAAATCCTTCTTTGAATCCGGACATATTCCTTCCCTCAATTAGAGACTGCTATTGTGCGACAGATACTGTTGATTGAAATGGTAGACCGCGCCGATGAGACCGGCGTCATTGCCGTGGCTGACGATATCGACATAATCATCAATCCCGAACCAGGCCAGATGTTGACGAAGTAATGCAAGAAATCCGGGGCGCTCAACAATGCCGCCGCCCACCAGAATGATTTGTGGATCAAACAGATTCACCAAGTTGTACAGGCCGCTGCCGATATCATTCAAAAACTCGGACACCAAGCGCTGGCAGACGACGTCCCCGGCCTCGTAGCAATCGAAGATCTCCTCTCCGCTGACCTCATTGAGCGACTTGCCGACGTGCTCCGCGTAGTTCTGGCGCAGGGTGCGTAGGGTGCAATTGTCATTCATCGTGTACTTGCGGACATCGCGCGGGCCGGGGCGCTCGGTCAGCATGTAGCCGAATTCTCCGGCGCGAAAACGGGCGCCGTGAACCAGCTGGTTATTGCAAAAAATAGCCCCGCCGATGCCCGTGCCGATGGTCAGCACCAAAAAGTTAGCCATCTCGGCGGCCTTGCCTTGCCAACGCTCGGCAAGTAGCGCGCAGTTGGCGTCATTTTCGATGGCGACGGGAAGCTGCGTTTGCTGCTCGAGCCACTCTTTCATGGCGAAATTATCAAAGCGGCGAATGGCTCCGCCCATTTCGATAAAGCCGGTGTGTGGATTGACATAACCCGGCGCGCTGATGGCTATCCCTTCACACTCCGGATGCGCGGCGACCCATTGCACCATCGCCTGTAAAATCTGTTCTCCGTCGCTGTCGTTAATGGGCTGGTTGGCCTTCTCTTGTACTTTTCCATCAGAGGTAAGGACGCCCATTTTTAACGCCGTGCCACCAATATCAAATGCGGCAATCTTCATGTGTTTAATTCCTTCTGAGTTTTTATTTCTGCACAGTGAAAGAATTCAATCTTATTTATTTTTTAATTATTCGTTCTGAAAGCGAATAAAAGCTTAATCAATTGAAAGGAGAGTAGGCAAGGTTGTGCCTCATCATGAATTGCACCTCTTTTGCACTTCTTTAACAGTAGGTTATACAAAGAGTTATGTCTTCTTTCAGAGGCTTAAAGATGGGAGGTACATTTATTATCTGATTTCTGCACCACTTTTTTGAGCGGAACTGTGATCAATATGACGCTAGGGGACCAAATCCAAGCGTCGGATTTGGTCGATGAAATTAAATAGCTTTTATTGAGCCATTAAGCTGGCTGGCGGGCCATCTTGCGCGGAAGGAAATACTTCACTTGGAATTCAAACACATTGGTATAGAGGATGGAAAAATCGATGGGCGCATGGTTGGCATCAACAGATTGGGTTTCCATCCTGATAATTGGGTCACGGACGCTGATATTGAGCATTTTGGCCACTTCGAGGGGAGGAAGCACGGGGTGGAGTGATTCATAGCAGCCGTGTATTTTGACGCCGCACTCATGCTCGATATAGAAAAACTTGGATTTTTTCATATGGTTAATCGTCAAGTCCGGGAAGCGATTAACCGAAAGCCACGTCTCCTCGAGTTGCATCGGGACATTGTCGATGTAACGCAGCCGCTTGGCATAATAAACCGGTTCGCCGATAGCTAAATGCAGGCGGCTGGCAATGTCCTCGGAGGCTTGCTGCAATTCAAATCTCAGGACCTGACTGGTCGGTTTTTTCCCTTCGCTTTTAGCAATTTCGGTAAAACTGTCCAGATGGGTGACCGAGGCTTGAAAATGTTTATTGCGCAGATAGGTACCCGAGCCGTGCCTGCGCTCAATAAGCTCTTCATCTTCAAGAACTTTCAGCGCCTTTCTCATGGTATTTCGCGACACATTATAAAGTTTAGCCAGCTCTATTTCCGCCGGAAAGATATCGCCAATATTGTATGTCGGACTACTAATTCTTTTTTTTAGTAAGTTCACAATATCTTTGTATACCACTTTTGAACCTCCTTAACTCTTTATAAAACAGTAAACTACACATTTCCGAGACAAAAAATTAATCACATGTTCATTTTTATCTATTTTTTTAAACAACTCCGCTCTTACTAACTGTGATCGCAATGGCAATTTCTTTCATTGAAATTCATTAAGTTACCCGACGGGTCGACTATCAACATATATTAATTGGGTGACAAATGAAGAATATTTTATTGGTATGTGCTGCTGGCATGTCCACCAGTATGCTGGTCAAGCGAATGAGAGAACACGCCGAGGCGGGAAATGTTGCTGTAAATATCGACGCTTTTTCCGTTCCTGAGGCCAAGGAAAAAATAAAAAGAAATGAAGCTGACGTTGTCCTATTAGGTCCGCAGGTTCGCTTCCAAAAAAGTGAAATAGAAACTGCCGCGCAGGGAAAAATCCCCGTGGCGGTTATCGATATGAAGCATTATGGACAGATGGATGGTAAAGCCGTATTGGAGAGTGCTTTATCGCTAATGTCAGATAACTAAACCCTTAGGCTGTAGATAATCACTAAATAAAAACAAATTTCACCGAAGAGCATTTCGGTGATTGCGTATGGACGCAATATGACCAGATCATTTCTAAAAATATAATATCTGGCTTTATCTACAGTTCAACGTATTCGGTTAATTATTTATTCTAATATAAAAGGACTCATCATGAGTTTAATGAATGCCTTTGAGCGCGGTATGGAGAAGATCCTTGTTCCTATCGCGATTAAATTAAATTCTCAGATACATGTCTCTGCTATTCGCGATGCGTTTATTTTGTCATTCCCAATCGTGATGGCAAGTTCCCTCATTGTATTAATTAACTTCGCTATTCTCTCACCGGAAGGCTTTATTGCGTCTATTCTGCATTTGGGCACGATATTCCCGAACTTGGCCGAAGCACAAAATATCTTTGCGCCGGTGATGAATGGCTCGGTGAATATCATGTCGATCATGATCACCTTTCTGGTAGCGCGAAATATCGCGATCAGCTACCAGCAGGATGATCTCTTGTGCGGGCTAACAGCCATTGGCGCCTTCTTTGTGGTTTACACCCCTTATCATATGGAAGGGGAGCAAGCCTACTTAACCACGCAATATCTCGGGCCACAGGGGTTATTCGTCGCCATTATTGTGGCGATGCTGACCAGCGAGATTTTCTGCCGTCTGGCGCGCAACCCTAAAATCACTATCACCATGCCGGACACGGTACCGCCCGCGGTGGCGCGCTCCTTTAAAGTGCTTATCCCTATTTTCTTCGTGATGGTGTTCTTCTCGGTGGTGAACTACTGCCTGACGAAAATCTCCCCCAATGGCCTGAACGAGCTGATTTACACCTTTATTCAGGCCCCGCTGAAGAACATGGGCACCAACATTGTCACGGTTCTGGTACTTGGCGTGGTGGCTAACTTCC
This sequence comes from Ewingella americana ATCC 33852, assembly GCF_000735345.1. Classification (GTDB taxonomy): domain Bacteria; phylum Pseudomonadota; class Gammaproteobacteria; order Enterobacterales; family Enterobacteriaceae; genus Ewingella; species Ewingella americana. Next base: position 83,923 of record NZ_JMPJ01000025.1, read on the forward strand.
TGTGGGTACTGGGAATTCATGGCCCGAACACCGTAGCGGCAGTTCGCGAAACGATTTTCTCCGAAGCCAATCTTGAAAACCTCTCTTTCGCCGCCAACAACGGCACCACTTGGGGCGCGCCATATCCCATCACCTGGGGCGGCATCAACGATGCCTTCGCCAACTATGGAGGTTCGGGCATGACGCTGGGTCTGGTGCTGGCGATTTTTATTGCCTCGCGCCGCGCTGATTATCGCGATATGGCAAAAATGGCCTTTGTACCGGGACTCTTTAATATTAATGAGCCGATTATTTTTGGCCTGCCGGTGGTGCTCAACCCCATTCTTATTATTCCTTTTATTATGGCGCCATTTGTTAACTCGATTGTTGGCTATTTCTTTGTGAGTTTAGAAATTATCCCGCCAATTGCTTATGCCGTCCCGTGGACAACGCCCGGCCCGTTAATTGCCTTCTTCGGCACGGGAGGGAATTGGATGGCGCTATTTGTCGGCATGCTCTGTCTGGCCATCTCGACATTAATTTATCTACCTTTCGTTATCGCTGCCAATAAGGTCAACGCCGCGCAGGCCGCACAATAATACATCAAGGAGAAGCGAGATGTTTGCTGATGAAAGCACCGTTATGGAACTGCTTATTTACGCCGGGCAGGCGCGTTCAGATGCCATGGAGGCCATAAGGGCCTCGCGCCAAAAATCATGGAATGAAGCCGAACAGTTGATGGAGTCCTCCGAAGCTGCCTGCCGTGAGGCACATAAGATCCAAACGGCATTAATCGGTCAGGATGAAGGTTGCGGCAAAATAAACGTCAACCTGATTCTGGTCCACGCTCAAGATCATTTAATGACCGCCATGTTGTGTCAGGATCTGGCGAAAGAAATTATTAGTTTACGAAAAGAAGTTTTTGCTTAATTTCACCCGCCTTTAGCCGCAATGGTTAAAGGCAAATAATAATTATATTTCTGGGATACTATAATGCCTTCACATTCATTGAAAGTTAGATTGTTGTATTTATCAATACTTCTTGCTTTATCCTCTACCGATGTTATGGCTGCTAAATTAACCGTCGAGCAGCGCCTTGAGCTGCTTGAGAATCAATTATCGGAGAATAAGTCAGAACTTAAAAAAACACAGGCCGAGCTAGCGGTCTATAAAGACAGAGTGACACAATTACAGGGCGGCACTAATGGTTATAGACCAACAGTACAATCGCCAACTACCCAAACCGCACTTTCACCGGTGGCGGATAATATTGAAAACGAAAATAACCATCTCGGAACGGCGAAGGCTCGAACGCCGGTGAAAGGCTCGCAAAAAGTCGCGGTGGTGAATAACGATGGCGGAAAAACCAGCGTTGAAAACGTCACTCTGACGGATATCAGTAAATTTATTAAAGATGATATCGGCTTTAGCTACGAGGGCTATTTCCGCTCTGGCTGGGCGGCTTCTAATCGCGGCTCGGCACAAACCTATGCGGCGGGCTCGCTGGGCCGTTTCGGCAATGAAATGAGCGGCTGGTTCGACTTAACTCTGAACCAGCGGGTTTATAATCAGGACGGCAAAACCGCTAACGCCATCGTCACCTACGACGGCAACGTCGGCGAGCAGTACAACGATGCTTGGTTTGGTGATACCAACAATGAAAATATCCTGCAATTCAGCGACATCTTCCTGACCACCCGAGGCTTCCTGCCGTTCGCCCAAGAGGCTGATTTTTGGGTAGGTAAACACAAATTGCCGGAATACGAGATCCAAATGCTCGACTGGAAATCGTTAACCACCGACGTTGCCGCCGCCGTGGGGATTCAGAACTGGGACTTGGGGCCGGGCCAGTTCGACGCGTCACTGAGCCGTAATGACGTAGATGTTTACTCGCGCGACTTCAACAGCACCACGCAGATGAACACTAACTCGGTGGACTTACGCTATCGCAATATTCCGCTGTGGCAGGATGGCTCGCTGTCACTGATGGCGAAATATGCTTTCGCCAATAAAACTGACGAACAGAAGGACAACGAAGACAGCGGTGACTTCTTTAAGTTGAAAGATACCTGGATGACCACCGCCATCGTGCGCCAAGAGTTGCCTCGCGACGCATTCAACGAGTTTACGCTACAGGTGGCAAACAACTCCTACGCCAGCAGTTTCGCCAACTTCTCCGGGGCCAGCAACTCCATGGCGCAGGGGCGTTACTACTATGGCGACCAAACCAACGGCATCGCATGGCGCCTGATCTCACAGGGGGAAATGTATCTAGCCGACAGAATCATCATGGCTAACGCGCTGGTCTGGTCGCACGGCAGTGATGTCTATAGCTATGAGAGCGGCGCGCACAGCGACTTCAACAGCTTCCGCGCTGCCGTTCGCCCAGCATGGATTTGGGATACCTGGAACCAAACCGGCGTCGAGTTAAGCTGGTTTACCCAGAAAAACAAAACCGAACAGGGTGAAGACCTGAAAGAGTCTGGCTACAAAACCACGCTCTACCACGCGCTGAAAGTCGGCCCAAGCCTGCTCGGCTCCCGCCCAGAAATTCGTTTCTACGGCACCTATCTCAGCATTCTGGACAACGAACTGTCGCAGTTCAGATTCAATGACAACAGCAAAAACGAGTTCATGGCAGGGGTGCAAGCCGAGGTATGGTGGTGATGGTTTGGTAAACTTTTTAGCCCGCAAACGCGGGCTTTTTTACGCCTTCCTTCAAGCCAGCTTCAATTAAAAAACGCCAGCTTAATCGCGAAGATAGCGAGGAACAGCCCGGCGGTTTTCTCCAGCATGAAGATCATAACGGGGCGGGCTCGGACGGTTTCGGCCAGTGACGAGGTCAAGGCGATCATGATGGTGCAGTAGATTAGCGTCAGTACGGCGGCGGTGCCCGCCAGCGTGCCGAAGGTCAGCAGGCCCTGACTGTGAACCGGGTCGATAAACAGCGGCAAGAACATCACATAAAACAGAATAGGTTTGGGATTGGTCAGGGTGATGACCATACCTTGCAGGAAAGGCGTTCTCTTACGCGTGACCGGCGGGGGAGGGGCGCTGGTGCGCGATTTCATCAGCAGTTGCGCGCCGAGCCACAGCAGATAGGCTGCCCCCAGCCATTTGATGACCTGAAACACATGGGGAGAGGACTCGAGCAGCGCCGCTACGCCCGCAATCGCCAGCCACAGCAGTACCTGATCGCCGAGGATGATGCCAAACAGGCAGAGAAACCCGCTGCGCGCCCCGCCTTTACTGGTGCTGGTGATCAGCACCAGATTGCCCGGCCCCGGAATAATTAATAGCAGAATGAATGACAGGACGAAGGTCCCGTAGTTGATGATGCCCGGCATGCTCAGATGTCCTTTAAAAAGCTTATTGCTTAAGGTGATTTCTTATTGGTTTGGTCTCTCGGAGAGGGGAGTAACGGCTTCCCCCTCTGCCTACATCATGAAAATCCCTCCCATGACCGGCAACCGAAAATCGTGATATGTTTGATGCTTCTATGAAAAAATTCGATTTGTCACTGCAACCTGATCCTGAGAACTGACTGACACAATGTCCAAGATAAAGCTCAATCAGCTGGAAATGCTGATTGCTGTAGTGGAAAACAACGGTTTTAGTGCCGCCGCTGCGGTATTAGGCTGCACGCAGTCGCGCATCAGTCACGCCATTGCCGAGCTGGAGCAGCATCTCAATACTCGACTGTTACACCGTTCACGCACCGGCTGTGTGCCGACTCCTGCTTGTACTCGCATCCTGCAAGACGCGCAAAAAGTGATGCAACTGCTGGCGGGCATTGAGCAAGTCGCCGCAGAGATGCCGCAAATCGCTGGCCGACTGCGCGTCGCCTGCTTTCGTAGCGCGACGGCTTATATCCTGCCGCCCTGTCTGGAAGCGTTGGCGAAGTCTTGGCCGGACATCCATCTGGACATTGATGATAGCGCCACCGAGTACCACCATATTGACGAAGCCGTGGCGTCGGGGCGCGCCGATATTGGTGTGACGATAAACGGTCAGTTGCCCGAGATGCACAGCGTGCCCTATGTCAGCGATCCTTACGTGTTGATGATCCCGCGCTCGTTCCGGCTAAAACATCCGTTCAGCTGGCAGCAGCTGGAAACTCTGCCATTCATCCAGCCCAGCGTGAATACATTGACCACGGTGATTGAACGCTGTCGGGAGATGGGGCTGCGCAATGAGGCCACGCACAAATTGGCCAGCGATAGTGGCATTGTCGGGTTGGTGAATCAGGGAATTGGTTTTTCGATTATGCCGTGGTTGTCGGTGCTCCCAGTGCCTGAAAATATCCGTATTCTGGAGTTGCCGCAGCCCTTGCGCCGCCACTCTTACATCATCACCCGCACGGAAAATCGTCACGACCGGCTTATCTCAACCCTGATTAATTTCCTACGAGATAAATCCCTGATCCGCACCACCAGCGTATGGCGTTCAGGGATGATGGCCTTGGATTACTGAGAAAGCCCCCGGCGGGTGCCGAGGGCTTGATTGGCTGAGTGTATTCAACAGAAGTTAGATCTTGTGGAACTGGTAACACAGCCAGACGACGCCATCTTGCAGAGTCTTCACGGATTTCAGTTCCAGCGCCTGCCCGGCGGCAGGCAGTTCGTCAGCTTTCCCGTGATATTCGAAAATGGCTGGAACGCCTGAAAGCCCGTCAATACCCGGGTAAAGAACCAGACTCAATTCATCCAGCAGACCGGCTTTTAAGAAGTTGCCGTTAATGGTCGCCCCGCCTTCTAGGCGCAATTTTTTGAACCCAAAATCACGCCCCAGAATATCCATTGCCAGAGCAATATTCTGACCCTCTGCCCCACAGAACAAGTATGAAACGTTGCAATCGCGCAGGTGTGCAAGGTAGCGATCCGATACCTTTTCACTGAGTAATGCGATGAAGTGATACTCGGCGTTTTTCTCGTATTGCACTTTGCCGTTAGGGTCGGTCACGACGAAGATTCGCTTATCGCCACGCGGCGCGTTAAAGATTTCTCGAACCTGAGTTGGCGCCTCGCCCTGATGTTCGAAATCTCCGAGAGATAGGAATTCTTGCAGCGTCACGCGGCCCAGAATGGTCGCTTCTCCGCCAACCTCTTCGGCAACATCAAAATAGATATTCAGCACATCATCCGCTGGTTTGCCATCGAACGGCAGACTGTAGCGCGGGGTGACCAGACGACCATCAACCGTCGAGACCATGTGGCTAATAATTTGTGGTTTCATTACTCATTCCTTCTTTCTCAAAAATAGTGTGCAAACCGGCGTCAGCACAGGAGAAACCCAATATCATTGCCTAAAAATGTCTGAGTATTTTCAAAGGAGATATTGGGATAGGGAAATGGTAAAGAGTAGGCTGATGAATGTAATGTCTGATACTGCCACATCATTGCCTAATTCGCGCAAGCTATGATTTCGCAAGAATGGCGTTGGGAAGAGAAGTTAGCCTGAACTGCACCGCCTTTATTATCTATTCGAGAACCATTCCGGCCGTGCGCATTCGGTCGATATCACGCTGCGGAGGGAGGCCAAATTCGCGTTTGTATTCGCGGTTGAACTGTGACGTGCTTTCATAATTAATGCGAAAAGCGGCAGAGGTTGCATCGAGATTTTCAACTAACATCAGCCTTTGGGCCTCATACAGGCGCAGGCGTTTTTGAAACTGCAACGGGCTGTATGACGTGACTTTGCGAAAGTGACGATGAAAGGTTGATAGCGACATATGCGCATGATTCGCCAGATCTTCAATCACCAGTGGCTCAAGAAATTGCTGTCGCAGTCGGGTGACAGCCTGCGCAATGCGCTGACTGTTAGTACCCTCGGTCGCCAGCGCGCGCAAATATTGGCTCAGCGGCCCGGTGAGTAAATAGTAGTGAATCTCGCGAATGATCATCGGGGCGAGGGCCGGAATATGCTGTGGAGATGCCAGCAGGCGCAGCAAACGTAAGAAGGCGTCGGCAATCTCCAGCGTGGAGCCAGTGATGCAAATACCTTTGTGACTGCTGCTGTCCGTGGGCGTATTGAGTTCAAGCTCCACGGAAAGCTGGGTTATCAGTGACAAGTTGAGAGGCAGGCTAAGGCCAAGAAATGGCTCGTCCGGAGCTGCTATCACCTCATTGATAATGCAGGGAATATCCACCCCCGCGACCATCAGTTGGCCTTTGCCGTACTCTAGCCTTTCACTGCCAATCAGAGACTGCCTGCTGCCTTGCACAATCAGCTCGATGATCGGCTGATAGATGCAACTTTCATCTAAAACGGGGCGATCGCGGCGAATAAGCCCGAGATCTTCTAAGGGCGTTGTCGTTTTCTGCTCATCAGGGAGAAGGCGCAGGAGCCACTCTTTAAGCTGCGCGTAAGTATATTCCCCATCTCGTTGCGTCAGCTTCTCCGCCATTTGGCTATCGGATATTCTGTTCCAAAGGTTGTTCCGGGAACCCAGCAAGGAGGCAGAATCTGCGATATGGGCCATGCTCAAAACTCCATTATAGAGGGATGCAAAAACGGAGTTTAAAGGGCCGAGCGACAAATAGCACTAAAGCCATTTATCCCCCGGCAGCTACCGAGGGCAATTCCACGCTACTTACTTGCATCTCCCCGGCGGTACTCGAGTGTTAACTCGTCTAACTGCGTTTTTACCTCTGCGGGTAGCTGATAATCGGCGGCGGCGAGGGTGTCGGTGAGCTGGGCAGGGCGGCTGGCGCCGAGGATAACCGAGGTGATCGACGGGTTGGCGAGTAGCCATGCCACGGCGAGTTTTGGCAGCGGCTGGTTGTGCTGCTTGGCAAGAGCGTTGAGCTTATTGACGGTTTCAAACTCCCGCTGATGCCAATAGCGGGCCTGATACATGGCACCAAATTGCCCCACTTCGGCGGAGAAACGACCCTTTTCCGGCGTGCTGTCTAACTGATATCGGTCAGTGAGCAGGCCGCCAGCCAGCGGATTGAAGGGAATAACTGCCAGATTTTCTTCCTGCGCCAATGGGAAAAGCTCGCGCTCAAACTCACGGAATAACAGGTTGTAACGCGGCTGGACTGAAACAAAACGCGTTAGCCGCTGGAAGTCCTGACGGCCCAGCGCCCGCGCCAGACGGTAAGCCAGAAAGTTCGACACCCCGATATAGCGCGCCTTGCCCGAGCGAACGATGCTGTCCATCGCCTCAAGGCTGTCATCCAGCGCCACGCTGGCGTCATCCATATGCAGTTGGTAGAGGTCAACATAATCGACATTCAGCCGAGTTAGCGAGGCGTCGATAGCATCCAGCAGGTGTTTGCGCGATGTGCCTTTTGACCAAGGCGCGGTGCCCATCACGCCACCGCCTTTGGTCGCCAGAATGAATTTGTCGCGTTTGCCTTTCAACCAGCGCCCGGTGAACTCCTCGGAACGCCCAACTTCGGTCATGTCCGCGCCTGCGGGGTACATGTCGGCGGTATCAATAAAGTTGACTCCGGCGTCAGCGGCGATATCAAAAATCCTAAATGAATCAGCCTCATTGGTCTGTTTACCAAAGGTGCCGGTGCCGAGGGTAAGGCGTGAAACTTGCAGGCCCGTCCGGCCAAAAGTAGTGAATTGCATGACGACTCCTCGATGAAAAGTAGGGGACAGAATGATGGTACGGCAACGGGCTAAGTTGTAATATAGTGATTACTATATTACAACCGAAAAATTACCAAGACTTTAGGAAACGATAATTTTATATTGCTCAACCTTGGTCATCGGGAGGCTCGACACATGGCGCGAACACGCATTTTGGATATCGATAGTGCAATCGAAACGGCAACTCAGCTGTTTTGGCGCAATGGCTATGAACGCACCTCGCTGTCGGATCTGACCCAAGCGATGGGCATCACGCCGCCGAGTTTTTACTTCGCCTTTGGTAACAAAGAAGGGCTATTTAAGCAGGTTCTGGCGCGCTATTCGCAGACCCGTCTGGGCTATGCCGAGCAGGCTTTGGCGCTGCCAAAAGTGCGCGATGGCGTCGAAACCATGCTCTCACGTTTGGCCGCCTTGTACAGCGACACGGACTACCCGCCGGGCTGTCTGGCGCTAAATAACGCGCTGCCTTGTGTCAAAAGCAACGAGCCGATGCGCGAAGAGTTCGCCGAAATGCGCGCCGCGCGCCGCGCCAGACTCTGTGCCAGACTCGAGCAGGCCAAGGCGGAAGGGGATTTGCCCGCCAATGAAAATTGCGAATCTCTGGCGCGTTACATTATGACCGTCGGCTGGGGAATGGCGATTGACGCGCAGTCGGGCGCCACGCGCGATGACCTGCTGCGTACCGTGGCTAACACCATGAAAGCGTGGCCGTTCTGAAGCCTTTGTTTTGTAACAACTAACTTCCCGCTTTCAGCCGATTTTCAGCGCCGTTCACCGACTTGTTTCTATTTCTTCGACTAGTCATTTTATGCCCTCGGCGATTTTTTCGCCGCTCTGCTTATTGTGTAACGCGTTACATTCAATCTAAGATGCCACGACAGTGAAAGGTGAGCGCCGTCAAGTTTTTGTAGACTGAAACGCCGTCGTGCCGCCTGCTGAGCTTTCTCAACATTTGATGAATCCTATGAACTCAACATCAAAATCAACTGACTCACAGACTGCCATCCACCCGGCGTGGGGCGCGGTATTCGCTATGGCGATGGGCGTTTTCAGTCTGGTCACGGCGGAGTTTTTGCCTGCCAGTTTATTAACTCCGATGGCAATAGGACTGCATATGTCAGAAGGGTTGGCAGGGCAGGCCGTGACCACCACGGCGGCCGTGGCGTTGGTCACCAGCCTGCTGATTTCAGCCGCGACCAAGGGTATTGATCGCAAATACGTGCTGTTGGCTTTCTCATTGCTGCTGGTGGTCGCTAACCTGTTCGTGGCGCTGGCAAATGGCTTTACTGCCGTGTTGATTGGCCGAGTGCTGTTGGGTGTCGCGCTGGGCGGTTTTTGGACCATGGCCGCGGCCACGACAATGCGACTAGTGCCTGAAGATAAAGTGCCAAGGGCGCTGTCGATCATCTTTAGCGGCGTGTCCGTTGCCACTATCGCGGCGGCGCCGATGGGTAGCTACTTCGGCAATCTGTTCGGCTGGCGCAGCGTGTTTTTCGCCGCCAGCGCGCTGGGCGCAGTGACTTTTGTCGCCCAGTTGCTGACCCTGCCTTCACTGCCTGCTAAAGGCAGCGCCGGGTTGAAAACTATTATCGACGTGCTGCGCCGTCCCGCGGTCGGCATTGCTATGGTGGCGACCATTCTGGTCTTCACCGGCCACTTTATTTTCTTCACCTATATGCGGGCTGCTTTGGAGCAGGCGGCAGGCGTCGGCGTGAATACGCTGTCGGCGATTCTGTTGGGCTTTGGGGTAGCGAACTTTTTCGGCACGGCGCTGGCTGGCCGAGTGCTTGAGCATCGGCTGCGTTTAATGCTGATTGCCATGCCCGCGCTGATGGCCGTTCTGGCGGCTTTGTTAGTGCTTTTCGGCTCATCTTCGGTGCTGGACTTCGCGCTGGTGGCTCTGTGGGGCATGGCTTTTGGTGGCGTTCCCGTTGCCTGGTCAACCTGGGTAACGCGCGCGGTGCCCGACGAAGCAGAAAGCGCCGGTGGTCTGATTGTGGCGGCGATTCAGTTGGCCATCAGCCTCGGTGCGGCCTTTGGTGGAGTGATGTTTGACCTCAACGGGGCCAACGGCATCTTCTCATCGTCGGCGGTGATCTTGCTGCTCGCCATGCTGCTGATTATGTACAGCGTGCCGGCCAAAGCCCCGGCACAGGGTGCCAAAGCGCAGAGTTTTCATTGAGTAAACTGCGAGAGGCGTGATCGTTTTTGCGCGTGAAGACATGTTATCCTGCGACTGTTTCGAGACCTTTATCTCAAGAGAAGGGAACATGAGCAGGATAAACATACGGCAAGTGGCGAAGGCTGCGGGTGTTTCGACCGCGACTGTGTCTCGGGTGATTAATGGCACCGGGCCGGTAAAGCCTGAAACCCGTGAAAAAGTCATGCGCGTTGTGGAGCAGGAAGGCTTTCATCCTAATCGTCTCGGCCAAAAATTGAGGAACTCGCACAGCGGCATGCTGCTGGTGATGGTCTCGAGTATTGGTAATCCGTTCTGTGCGCTGGTGGTCTGCGGCATCGAGTCCGAGGCCGAGCGGCGCGGGTATCACATCATTCTGTGTAATTCAGAATCCAGCCCGCAGCGCGAAGCCGCCTACCTCAAGCTGCTGCACGAGCGTACCGTGGACGGCGTCATTACTATGGATGCCACCACCCAAATTGATGCGCTGAAAGAGCATATTGGCCACCACCCTTGGGTGCAGTGTGGCGAGTATAAGCAGGGCGTTGCGCCTTTTGTTTCTATTGATAATTATTCTGCCGCCCGTGCTGCCGTCGACCATTTAATTCAATCTGGCAAAAAGCGTATCGCGATGATCAGCGCCCGCGAAGGCTATAAGTATGCCCAAGAGCGCGAGCAGGGCTATCTCGACAGTCTCGCCGAAGCCGGGCTGTCATGGCATAAAATTGTTCATGTCCGCAATGTAATGAGCTTCACCGACGGGGCATCGGCCTATGAGGCGCTGACGTCAGGGGATGAGCCTTGCGATGCGATTTTTGGGATCTCAGATATGCTGGCCTGTGGCGCACTTAATGCTGCGGTGAAAGCAGGGAAAGCCATTCCCGACCAGTTGGCGGTTGTCGGTTTTGACGGGGTGCCATGCTCTGAAATCACGGTTCCGATGATGACTACTATTCAGCAGCCGATGCTAGAGATGGGCAATAGAAGCGCAGGATTGTTGATCGACCAGATTGAAGGGAAGCTGTTGACCAGCCACGAAAGCGAGCTTCTTCTGCCATGGAAGCTGGTTCCAAGGGATTCCACCTGATAATGCGAGTGGTGTTTCTGCCGCCATTCGTGACTGTTTATTAAGGCATTGATGTCAGATCAATGCCTTTTCAGGCAAACTACTTTTTAGTTTTCGAGCTGGTAATCGAGGGTGATTTCAGCCTTCAGCAACTTAGAAACCGGGCAACCGGCTTTGGCTTTCTGAATGATCTCGTCGAACTTTGCCTTATCAATCCCCGGCAGCTTCACTTTGCTTTGCAGCGCGACTTTGCTAATCGCGAATCCGCCGTCCACTTTATCTAACGAGACGTTAGCCTCAGTATCAATGCTCTTGGCAACATGCCCAGCTTCGGTGAGCATCAAAGAAAGCGCCATAGAGAAGCAGGCCGCGTGCGCCGCGCCAATCAGCTCTTCCGGGTTAGTGCCGGGTTTGCCTTCAAAGCGAGTGTTGAAGCCATAGGGTTGTTTATCCAGAGCGCCACTCTCCGTGGAGATAGTCCCTTTACCTTCCTTAATGTTACCTTCCCAGTGAGCCTGTCCTTTCTTGTGAATGGTCATGTTAATCCTCCGGTTTGTGAACATTGACGATAAGTATAGTCATGAACTCGGAGGTTGAAGGGCTGAAGGAGATTAAACAGATTTATCTGTGTGCATTGGGTCATAAACCATGCGTGCGAGCATATCGTTAATCCATTGGTTAACGCTTTTGCCTGAAATCTCGGCGGCAACATTAATGGCTGAATGGACTTCAGGTTGGATGCGTAAGCTGATTTTTCCGCTGGCCGGGCGCTGTGGTGACCTGCCTTGTTCAGCGCAATAGCTGAGATAGTCATCAACAGCTTCCTCAAAAGCATTTCGCAAATCAGTCACATTATCGGCATGAAAGCCTATGACGTCTCTAATGCCAGCGATATGCCCGATCAGGCATTGGTCTTCTTCGCTGTATTCAATTTTTGCCGCATAACCCTGATAAGTCATGGTACTCATGGAATGACTCCTATTGTTTCAAGAAAGATTCTGGCACTTCTGACTTGATAAACTTTTGCCTCTTTCTCTGGATGGGGACGATGAAATGAGGCAACCACTCGCTGAATTTCAAACCTCACTCGCGATCCTTTCCCTTCTGTAACGAGTGCGCCAAGCGCAACAAATAAATTCTCGATCTTACGCCATTCCAGCGTGCGAGATGTTGGTGTGGAAAAGATGATATTCAATGTCTTTATATGGTTAGCGTTCAACATGCTGGTGCCCTAAATCCTTTTAGTTGCAATGCGCCATCTTGGCTTAATGATATCATTTTTTGATATCGCCTGCGGCATTTGAGTTGAATTATTAATCAATAACAATATTCAAGGATTAGAGACCAATCTCGGCGCTACATAAAGTCATTGGCTTAATTTTCAAAAAATTACATGCTTATTTGCGAGGCATTTTCCAACCATTTTCTGATTATTTTTCTCTGTGGTCGTTACACTCTCAAGCACCAACGGATGGTTATTAAATAAACTATTGAGAGGGTGTGGTTTTTAAACTACAATGAACTATTGAAAGAAATCAAACAGACCGAAAATTTTCGTCTTTGGGAGAAATGCCTTAAAGACCGCCGAGCCAAAACGATCATTGCCAGCCGTATTTTCCGCGTATCTTATGGGCTGATGGGGGATGTAGAACCTGTCGGAGAGGGGGTATTTGAGTTGCGGATCCATTATGGCCCTGGCTATCGGCTCTATTTTAAGAATCATCGTGAGGAGATTATTTTGCTGCTATATGGTGGAGATAAATCATCTCAAAAGCGCGATATCTGTCTTGCAAAAAATTTAGCCAAATCATGGAGTAATGGCAATGACTGAAAAGCTGACGACGTATGATCCAGCCGGCGCATTGGTCAATGATGAAGAGATTGAGTTTTTTCTGGCTGACGCACTAGAAACTGGAGATTCAGCTTATATTGCTCAAGCGCTGGGTGTTATCGCTCGCGCCAAGGGGATGACGCATATTGCTCAGGAAACGGGTTTATCCCGTGAGCAGCTTTACCGTTCTTTTAGTCAAAACGGCAATCCCACGTTGAAAACCACGCTGGCGGTATTGAAAGCTCTGGGGCTCTCTCTTTCCCTCAAACACCCGTCCTAAAAACAAAAAAAGCAGCCCGCAGGCTGCTTTTTCACTTCCACTCGAACACTTACTTTTGTGGGGCAGGGTTGAACTGCACGACGTCGGTCGCCAAGCTGTCTACCACGCCTTTCAGGTCGTTTAGGGTCACTTTCTGGCTGTCGTTGGAGACTTGTTTACCCAAGCCTTTACGCGCCACTTTTACCACCACTTTACCGGTGCTGGCGTCGATCAGCTCAGCTTCGAAATAGAGTTCGGTATCGCGGGTACGGTGGCCGCTGGCGGTTTCTGCTCCGGCGACAACTAACGCCACTGGGATCACTTCATAGAACTGCAAACCTTCTGCGGCGGTGTTCACGCCGGTGATCGCGCCTTTGAAGATTAAGGTGCGAGGGCCCGCGTGGTCAGTCAGCGGCAGGCGCTGTGCAATAGAGGACTTCAGGCGATTGTTGGTGTAATCCAGCACGCCATCCAAGGTCTGTTTGTCGATCTGCGCATTTGGCTGAGGCTGCGGGTAGAAGGTGATTGGCTGGTAGAGAACATGCGAATAGTTAGAAGCGTTGAAGGACGGATCAACCCAGCGTAATACCGTTTTTCCCGAAGGTGTTTTGGTCTCTTTTAAACCTGAATAGTCGCCGAGGAAGCCAGAGTATTTATCGGATTTAGTGATCTGACTGGTACAGCCTGCAAGCAAAACTGCACCAGCAATTAGCGCAACTTGCAAAAGCTTTGTTTTTTTCATGGGGAGGACCCTTAAGTGTGTAAGTGGCGTGTCAAATTATGTATAGCACTAAAAGCAAAATTCACCGTGCATAATCATCAAAAACGGTGTGAGAAGCAGAATAGCAAAATAAAAGCCTGCGCTATCAACAACAACAAGGTTTTTTGACGAAGAGGGGTAAAAAGTGGCGGTTGGCGACGGGCAGCTAAAAAATGCGCAAGAGAGAAGAAAAATCCGCTGATTTATTTCACGCTGTAAAATAAATAATAATCAATTAACTTATTGTTTTCATTATTTTAATTTTTTGTGTAAATCAATATTTAGCACGAATTGAACCACGCCAAGATATTATCCCTGCATATCGTGTTGTATCATGCCGACGTTTCTTTACATATCGGCTACTTTTATAACAATGATGCGCATAAAAAATAATCCTCTCCGCATCATACAAGCCGGTAGATAACACCGCGTACAACCATTGAATTGTGCACTTTACTCACCCGTTAGGGTGACAGCGCGTTGATGAAGGGCGCAGCCCACGGATGTCCGTTCATCCGTCATCCCGCTGTTTTTTAGGAGAAAATGCAATGTCTGATACCCCTTCGAAGACGCTTCGCGTCAGCGGCGTTTCACGTCGTCGCTTATTGGGTTATATCGGCGTCGGACTGGCCAGCAGCCTGATGATGCCCGTTCCGCTTAAAGCTTTTGCCGCCGACGGAGAACCTTCGCCGGTTGATGTCGATAAATTCTTGCGCATTTCCCGCGCGCTAACTGGCAAAAAGCACCTCAACCCGGTGATTGGTCAACGCCTGTATGCTGCGATTTTGCAGCGCAAACCTGACATCGCCGCGCAGTTGGACTCACTACAAACCCTGCCTGCCGGTGCGCCGTCGAGCTGGTCTCAGCCTCAGCAGGACGCCGCGCGCATCATCCTGCAAGGCTGGTATTTGGGTCAGGTGGGTGAGGGGCAAGACATTGCAGTCGTGACTTATGAAAAAGCGCTGATGTTTGAGGCGGTCTCCGATGTGCTGGTGATCCGCTCTTACTGTACCAATCGTCCTGGCTACTGGGCTGCCAAGCCCGATGTCGCGCTTTAATTAAGGAAAAATGAACATGGCTGACACATTAAAAGCTGACGTCGTTGTCATTGGCTCAGGCGTTGCCGGTGGTTTAGTGGCAAACGAACTGGCGAAGGCGGGGAAAAACGTCTTAATTTTGGAAGCAGGCCCGCGCCTGTCTCGCTGGGAAATCGTCGAGAATTTCCGCAATCAGGCCGACAAGTCGGACAACATGAAGCCGTACCCGTCTACCGACTACGCGCCGCATCCTGAAGCGAACCCAAGCAATAACTATCTGATTCAGAAGGGTGAGCACCCGTACGACGCCCAGTTTATCCGCGTGGTGGGTGGCACAACCTGGCACTGGGCGGCCTCCGCGTGGCGCTTCCTGCCGAACGACTTCAAGATTAAATCTCTGTACGGCGTAGGCCGCGACTGGCCGATGGAGTACGGCGAGCTGGAGAAATGGTACTTCCGCGCCGAGCAAGAGCTGGGCGTGTGGGGGCCAAACAATGAAGAGCTGGGTTCGCCGCGCAGTGCGCCATACCCGATGGAACCTCTGCCGCTCTCTTATAACGAACAGCGCCTGAAAACCGTGCTCAACAACAACGGTTACTACGTGGTGACCGAGCCGGTGGCGCGTAACAGCCGCCCTTATGATGGCCGCCCGACGTGCTGTGGTAACAACAACTGCATGCCGATTTGCCCGATTGGCGCGATGTACAACGGCATCACGCACGTTGAGAAAGCTGAGAAAAACGGCGCCGTGCTGCGCCCTGAGTCGGTGGTGTACAAGCTGGAAGTCAACGACAAGCAGGAGATCACCGCCGCGCTGTTCAAAGACCCGCAGGGCAATGAGCACCGCGCCGAAGCCAAATACTTCGTGCTGGCGGCGAACGGCATTGAAATCCCTAAACTGATGCTGATGTCCACCAACGACAAGAACCCTAACGGCGTGGGTAACAGCTCTGACCAAGTGGGCCGTAACTTGATGGACCATCCGGGCGTCGGCGTTGAGTTCTACGCCAACGAGCCGCTGTGGCCGGGGCGCGGGCCGCAGGAGATGACCTCTATGGTTGGCTTCCGCGACGGCGATTTCCGTAAAGAGTACGCCGCGAAGAAAATCCACCTGTCGAACGTTTCCCGTACCGATCAGGAAGCAGGGCGTCTGCTCAGCCAAAAAGGTGAGTTGATCCTTGGGCCAGACCTCGACAAGCGCATTCGTGACCGTTCGTCGCGCTACGTGCGTTTTGACAGCTTCCACGAGATCTTGCCGCACGCGGAAAACCGCATCATTCCGAGTACCACGGAGAAAGACAAACTGGGCATTCCGAAGCCGGAGTTCTACTACGCGATGGATGACTACGTGCGTAAAAGTGCCGAGCACACTTACAAAGTCTATGCCGATGCGGCTCGCCTGATGGGCGGCACCGACATCACTTACTTCAAAGACTTCGCCAACAACAACCACATTACCGGCACCACCATCATGGGCCACGACCCGAAAGACTCGGTGGTAGATACCGATTGCCGTACTCACGACCACAAAAACCTGTTTATCGCCAGCAGCGCGGTCATGCCGACTGTCGGCTCGGTAAACTGTACTTTGACTATCGCGGCGCTCTCGCTGCGGATTGCAGACACGTTAAAGGCGGAGGTGTAATGATGAAAAAGTTAACCCTTAGCCTGATGGCTGCTGTTGGTCTGTTTAGCTTGGCGGCGCAGGCCGAAGAGTCTGGCGTGGACCTGATTAAGCGCGGTGAATACCTGACGCAGGCCGCGGACTGCGTGGCGTGTCACACCACTAAAGACGGCAAACCTTTTGCCGGCGGACTGGCTTTTAAGACGCCAATGGGCACGCTCTACTCGCCAAACATCACGGCGGATAAAGAGACGGGCATTGGCACTTGGAGCGACGAGGACTTCCTGCGCGCGGTTCACGAAGGTAAGAACAAAGAGGGCCAGCACCTCTATCCGGCCTTCCCGTATACCTCTTACACGCTGTTGAAAGATGACGACGTGAAGGCTATCAAGGCTTACTTGTTCAGCCTGCCGCCGGTGCATCAGCAAAATCGTGAAAACGAGATGCCGTTCCCGTTCAACCAGCGCTGGGGCATGTGGTTCTGGAATCTGGTGAATTTCGACAGCAAGCGTTTTGAGCCAGACACCGCGCAGTCTGCCGAGTGGAATCAGGGTAAATATCTGGTCGAAGGCTTAGGCCACTGCGGCGAGTGCCATACCCCGCGTAACATCACCATGGGGATGAAAGACGGCAAGCCGTACGCCGGAACCGAGGTTGACGGCTGGACCGCGTTTAACATCTCTTCCGACAAGAAAGCCGGGATTGGTAGCTGGAGCAAAGGCGACATCGTGCAGTATCTGCGTTCTGGTCACGTCAGTGGCAAAGCGCAGGCCGCTGGCCCGATGGCGGAAGTTATCGAGAACAGTACCCGCCATCTGACCGATGCCGACCTGAACGCGATGGCGACCTACATCCAGACGCTGAAGCCGCAGGCAGATTCTTCCGTCACCAAGAGCCGTTCTGATTGGGGCCATGAGAGCACCAGCGTAGACAACCTGCGCGGCGTGCCATTCAAAGCCAGCCAAGAAACCGACGGCGCGCGTTTGTTCCTCGGCAACTGCGCAAGCTGCCACAGCTTCGGCGGTCAGGGCAGCCAAGACGGTTACTACCCATCGCTGATGAAAAACAGCGTGGTGGGTGCCCAGACACCAAACAACTTGGTCAACGTTATCCTGCACGGCGTATCGCGCAAGACCAACGACGGCGAAGTGTTCATGCCGGGCTTTGCCGACACCCTGAGCGACAAGCAGATCGCCACGCTGAGCACCTATATGTTTAAAGAGTTTGGCGCCCAGCCGGTGTTGAATGTGAAAGATAAAGATGTGAAGGATTTGCGCGGGGAGTGATCCACGGCTGATCAGTGGGCGCCGGCCCACACCGGAAGACCTAGCGTGGCCACGCTAAAAGGCTTTAAAAGTCAAAACCGTGCGCTGCCGCCACACCGGCCTCAAGGGGCGCCTATCGCCGCGCCCCTTGAGAATCCCCGGCTCTTAACTA
>NZ_JMPJ01000026.1 GCF_000735345.1 Ewingella americana ATCC 33852
CGGTTTTGATGCATTTCGACCGTGCCGTTTCAGTTGGGTTTGTTTTGCTCCCTCCCCTATTTAGGGGAGGGTTGGGGTGGGGTATTTCTTACATAAGCCACTGAGTTTTCTGCAATACCCCCTCCCAGTCTTCCCTGAAACGGCACGGTGTAAATGCCGGTAGGTCGCGTTCAGAAGTGACGCCGAGGGAGTGGTTCGAGACCTATGGCTCGAAGCCCGAACTGAGGGAACCGCCTAAGCGGCGGCACTTCGCGACGATCACTGTGGCTGCTGAAACACGTCCATTCCGACCCTGCGCAGCCTCGATCTTCCAACAGAAAAAACGCAGGGTTCCAAGGGAGGCGCGTTTACGCCTCCCTTGGTCGGTGTGGGCCGACGCCCACGGTTTTGAATTTGAATTTGAATTTAAAGATTTAGGCCGCCCGCCCAGGGCATCATTTCTTCAAGAAATGAAAAAGATAATAATCCCCTTTTGGACTCTCACCCTCGGCGACAACCTCCCATCCTTTGGCGTGATAAAACGCGACGGAGTTTTTACTCTTGATTAAACACTTCAGTGAACCAGTGCCGGTGAACATGGCTTCGCTGGCGTGGAGCAGGGCGCTGCCGACGCCGGTGCCTTTGTGGGCGGGGTCTACGAACAGGTTATGCAGGAAATTCTCTTGCGTGAAGATGGAAGCGAAACCTAGCAGTTTCCCTTGATGTTCGGCGACGATCACCGTCTCTCCGATGATGGCGCGGTCGAAATCTTCGAGCTGAAAATCACGGGTATCCATCCAAGTCCACGTATCCTTGCGTGACGCGAGGTACAGCGTGCGTAAAAAGGGGCGATCGGCTTCTTCATAAGGGCGTATCTGCAAGACATCTTCTCCATTGTTACCCGCTTCGACGATTCTAGGTTGATATTCCAGACGTGCCAACCAATAATGGCTTTCGTTGACTCGGGGTGTCCTTCTTGTGAAAGAAAGGGCTGAGACCTTACCCGTATTACCTGATCTGGATTATGCCAGCGTAGGGAAGTCAGGTATCTCTCCCGATACCGCCTTCTTTAGCGCCGGTTGGGAGAAATATGAACACTCGACCTTCCGTTTTTTCCGGCAACTCTGCTGCCGCTGCCCTCGAAAACCTGCGTCATGCTAAGCCGCTGGTTCACTGTTTGACTAATGATGTGGTGCAATCCTTCACGGCCAATGTGCTGCTGGCGTTGAATGCCTCCCCCGCGATGGTGGTGGACCCAACGGAAGCCGCGCAGTTCAGCGCCATTGCTGATGCGGTGCTGATCAACGTTGGGACGCTGACTCAGCCCCACTGCCGACGCTATGCTGGCCGCAGTTCACTCGGCTAATCAAGCTGGGAAGCCTTGGGTGCTGGACCCGGTCGCCGTCGGCGGGCTGGGGCTGCGCACTGAGTTTTGCCGCCAGTTAATCAAACTTCATCCTGCTGCAATTCGCGGCAATGCGTCTGAGATCCGTGCGCTAAGTGGCTTAACCTCCACCGGGCGCGGCGTGGATAGCGGCGACGATTCGCTCTCCGCGCTGCCCGCTGCCGAAGCCTTAGCCCGCGAAACTGGGGCTATCGTGGCGGTGACGGGGGAAGTTGACTATGTCACTGACGGCGCGCGTAGCCTTGCTGTAACAGGCGGCGACGCGCTGATGACCCGCATTGTTGGGACCGGCTGCGCGCTGTCGGCGGTGGTGGCGGCTTTTGTCTCCCTGCCCGGCGACCGGCTGGATAACGTCGCGGCGGCTTGCCGGGTGATGTCCTGCGCGGGGGAAAGAGCGTGCAGCGAAGCGCGCGGGCCGGGCAGCTTTACCCCGGCTTTCCTCGACAACCTTTGGCTGCTGAATGGCGAGATGCTGACGTCTGGGGAAGCAGTATGAAGCGTATCAATGCTTTAACTATTGCCGGGACTGACCCGAGCGGCGGCGCGGGGATTCAGGCTGACCTGAAAACCTTCTCGGCGCTGGCGGCTTACGGCACCAGCGTTATCACCGCGCTGGTGGCGCAAAACACCCGTGGCGTGCAGTCGGTTTACAACATCGACCCTGCCTTTGTGGCGGCGCAGTTGGACTCGGTACTCGGCGACGTGCGCATTGATACCGCCAAAATCGGCATGCTGGCTAACAGCGATATTGTCGAAGCCGTGGCCGAGCGCCTTCGGCACTACCAGCCGCCGTTCGTAGTGCTGGACACCGTAATGCTGGCTAAAAGCGGTGACCCGCTGCTGTCGGCGGATTCGGTAGAGGCGCTGCGACGCCTGCTGCTGCCGCAGGTAGCGATTATCACGCCGAACCTGCCGGAGGCCGCGGCACTGCTGGAGTGCGACATGGCGCAGAATGAGCAAGAGATGCGTGAGCAGGGGGAAGCATTGCTGGCGATGGGCTGTGACGCGGTGCTGATGAAGGGCGGGCATTTAACGGATAGTGAAAGCCCGGACTGGCTGTTTATGCGCGGATCCCGCGAGCGCTTTACCGCGCCGCGGGTTGAGACTCGCCACACGCATGGCACGGGCTGCACGCTGTCGGCGGCGTTGGCGGCTCTGCGCCCGCGCCACGATAACTGGCCGGACACGGTTCGCGCCGCAAAAGCTTATCTGCAACAGGCGCTGATGCAAGCCGACTCGCTGGAAGTGGGGCACGGCATCGGGCCGGTTCACCATTTCCACCAGTGGTGGTAACGGGGCGAACTCCGCCGTCAGGCCCTGATTTTGTTATGGCATAACTCAGGTTCTACCTGTTTGAACATCGACAGCGCCTGCTGCAAATGCTCGGCGTCGAACGGATTCAACGGGTAGAACTTGTCCTCTTTGCGCGGGCGCAGCGACAGCCGAATCTGGGTGGCGGTCACCCGCTCATACAGGTAGCTGGCGATGTCGTCGTTTTCCTCATCGCGCCATGAAATCATCAGCGCCGCGTGCTCGCCGGTGCGGCGACCCAGAAAACGATTCTTGGTCCACATCCCTTCGAAATCGCCATCTTTTTGCAGTTTCTTGCCGCTGAACAGGTCGCTATCCGCCAAGTACCACAGGGCCTGCGGCGAGATTTCCCGCTGCACGCTGCGCCACATTGGTTGATTGTTCTCCATCTGCCAGCAGGCCATGCCGAGGTAGTCATTAAGCTCGCGCCAGTCGTTTTCCAACTGCTGTTTCAGGCTTTTATCGGCCAGCGTGTGGAACTGCTGCAAGCCGGTGGCCTGTGCGCCAAGGCGGGTATAGCCGACCACCGACATGGTGCGTGGCCTGCGGCGCAGCGTCATCCACAGTAGGAATTTTGGAATGCGGAACTTGATGGCCTGCACGCTGAGCTTGTAGCGCTGGCCGCGTGACATCACCAAGCCGTTAGACGCGCCGCGTTTGTCTTGATAATTGCGTACCAGCACCACGCTGTTTTGCCCCATCCAGCCGGTGACGTAATGTTCTTTGTCGCTGGCTGAAATATCCAAATCACGGGCGATCTGCTCGATTTTCTCCACGTCCAACTGGCCGAGGGAGAGGCTTTGATCCGCGCTGTAATAGCTCTTCTTTAAAACGGAGGAGGTCGGGGGAGTGGCTAACGACATAACCGGGCTTCCAGCAAAATGACATTACTTATAGCGTAGCCTAAGTTGTCGGACATATTTATGTCAGTGCTAGCAAAAACCACAATTTTAATATCCCGCGCCCAGAACAGGCGCGGGGAAAAGGGTATTACGTCAGGCTACCTTCAATCCGCAGTTCGTGTTCATCGGGGATTTCATTGAAGGAGAGCACGTGCAGCCCCGGCGCGAATAAACGGGCGTAGCGCGACAGCAGCGGGCGCAGCTGCGGCGGCACCAGCAGCACCGGCTCTTTGCCAATGGCTTTCATCTGCTCTTTGACTTTTGGCAGCGTATTTTGGAACTGTGTCAGCAGGTTAGGGTCCAGCGGAATGCTGTCGAGCGGCGTCTTCCCGGCGGTTTGCGTCTGGTTGAAAGCGGCCATCAGCAGCGTTTCCAGCTCGTGATGCAGGGTGTAAACCGACAGCGCGCTGCCCTGAACCATGCCCGCCGTGATGCTGCGGCGCAGGGCGTAACGCACGTCGGCCGCCAGCAGGAAGGCGTCTTTGGTGGTGGCGGCGCTTTCAAGCAGCGTGGTGCCAATCACCACGATATCGCGCAGCGACACCCCTTCTTGCAGCAGCATGCGATAGATGCGCAACAGCTGGCTGTAGTTCAGCGCGCCGTTGAGATCTTCCGCCAGCTTGGGCGACATCGACGCCAGCCGGTTGTGCAGCAGGGTGATGTCGTCATAGTTGAACAGGTCGGGAATATGCTGACGCAGCACCTTGTTGACGTGCGTCGCCACCACGCTGGCGCAGTCCACCACTTGATAGCCTAGATTGAGCGCGTGCGGCTTCTGGTCCGGCGTTATCCAGGTCACCGGCATGCCATAGGCCGGGTCATTATCGAGCTGACCGTCCACCTCGCCGTAGGTTTCACTGGAGGGCAGTGCCATCAGCTTGTCGGCGGGCAGGGTGCCGCTGGCCTGCTTGATGCCGTTAACGGTAATAATGTACTGGGTCGGCTTAAGGCGGAAGTTCTCCCGAATACGCACCTCGGGCAGCAGCACGCCGTAGGTTTCCGACACCACCTGCCGCACGCCGCGTATTCGCTGAGTGAGGGGGCTGCCTTTGGACTTATCGACCAGCGTCACTAGCTTATAGCCGAGGCTGATCGCCACCGGCTCAATCAGCGGAATGCTTTCCCAACTGACGGTTTGCTCGATATCTTCGCTGATATTTTTCGAGATTTCTGCCAGTTGCTCGGCTTCGTTAACAGCCGCCTTAGGCTGGCGACTGGTGCGCCACGCGGCGTAAGCCAGCATCGCGGTGAAAGAGAGGAACGGCAGGTGCGGCATGCCCGGCACCACCGCCAGCACGAACATCACGCCCGCCGCCGTGTAGAGGGTCATCGGCGAAGCCAGCAGCTGGCGCTTCATTTCGGTGGCCATATCACCGCTGTCATTGACGCGGGTAACGATAATTGCCGCAGCGGTTGAGAGCAGCAGGGACGGGATCTGCGCCACTAAACCATCACCGATAGTCAGCAACACGTACTGCTGGAAGGCGGCGCTGGCGGTCAGATCATATTTGAAGATACCGATACAGATACCGCCGATCAGGTTGATCATTAAGATCATCATCCCGGCGATGGCGTCCCCGCGCACAAACTTCGACGCACCGTCCATCGCGCCGTAGAAATCCGCCTCACTGGCGATCTCTTTACGGCGGGTTCGCGCCTGCTCTTGGTTGATAAGCCCGGCGTTCAGGTCGGCGTCGATAGCCATCTGTTTGCCCGGCATCGCGTCGAGGGTGAATCGCGCGGAGACCTCGGAAATACGCTCGGCCCCCTTGGTCACTACCACGAAGTTAATCCTAAGCTCGGTCAACCAAAAGGAGCGCGAAGAGATCGTTGCCGCGCTGCATGACCAGTCGATTTTCAAAGGCAATGTCTTCGCTCCGCTGAACTCAATTGGCAAAACCAATTCGGTTATCCCCCAGCAGGTTCCCGTGACCTACAAAGAGCCGCAAAAAACGCGGCAGGTGGAGAAACCCAAACCGACCAAGGTAAAACCCGAGGAGAAACCGCCGGTGAATGTGCGTCAGCAGGAAGTTGACGCTGCCGAGAAGATGGACGCGCTGAGCAGTAAAAAATCGGCGCGTGAGCTGAGTGAGCTGGCCACCAATATCAATTCCATCGCCAAGAAAAACCATATGGAAGCCAATCTGGAGATTGAAGTGATCCCGCAGGGCTTGCGGGTATTGATTCAGGACGGCCATGACCGCGACATGTTCCAGCGCGGCAGTGCCAGCCTGACACCGTTCTTCCGTACCTTGCTGACCGAACTGGCACCGACCTTCAACAATATTGATAACAAAATCATTATCAGCGGCCATACCGATGCGGTGATGTACAAAAATCAGGCGAAGTATAACAACTGGAATCTGTCCGGTGACCGCGCGCTGGTAGCGCGTCGCGTGCTCGAACAGGCCGGACTTGCCAAGGGCAAAGTGCTTCAGGTGAATGCCATGTCTGATCAGATGCTGCTGGACCCGAATAGCCCGGAAAGCGCCCGCAACCGCCGAATAGAAATCATGGTGCTGACCAAAACGGCATCGGACTCCTTGTATGAATTCTTTGGCGATCGCGGCGATAAAGTGGTCGAGCCGCTGACGGAAAAAATTGAGAAACAGGAGGGGCTGGCGGCACCGACTACCGCGCCAGCAGAGTGATTGTCATGACGATACTTAACCTGATTGGCGAATCTTCGGCCCTGTTGCCCACCCTACACGGGTCGGGCAACTCGGTGGCGCGCCGCTTGCTGACTGCTTTTGTCATGAGCTGCTGCCTGTTGCTGACATTGACGCCACTGCGCGCGGTGGCCGTGCCGACGACGCGTAGCCAAGTGGTTAAGAAAAAGGTGCATAAGGTCAGTAGCAAGCCAAAGGCAGCCAGCAAGCCCAAAGCCAGCAGCAAATCTAAGGCGAGCAGTAAGCCCAAGGCCAACAGCAAACCTAAGGCGACCAGTAAACCCAAAGCCAGCAGCAAACCTAAGGCGACCAGTAAACCCAAGGCCAGCAGCAAACCTAAAGCGGCCAGCAAGCCCAAAGCCAGCAGCAAACCTAAAGCGACCAGTAAACCCAAGGCCACCAGCAAGTCCAAAGTTAGCAGCAAAAAGAAACCCGCAGCACCGGCGGTGAAGCTGAGCTTCGCCGCCCAGCAGCGGGCCAAAAACCGTGAGCTACTAAAGCACCATCCCGTTAAGGTGGTGGCGACCAGCTACGGCGATAAGCCGCGGAAAACCGCCAGTTCCTCAAACCTGCACAGCTCGGCGGCCGAGCGGCGTGCTAATCGCAAGCTGATAGCACAACATCCTGACTGGTTTAGCCATCGGCAGACGGTGGCACCCGACGCGCTGGGCAGTGACAGCATCGCGCTGGCGTATCGTGACCATTTGCATCAGACCACGCAAAAAGCCATGTCTACCCTGATGAAGCAGCTGGGGAAACCTTATGTTTGGGGCGGAACTTCACCGAAAATTGGCTTTGATTGCAGTGGATTAGTCTACTTTGCTTACCACGGCTTGTTGACAGAGGGGATCCCGAGAACCGCCAACGGCATGTATCGATGGGCCAGAGGTAAGAAGGTCGCGCAAAACCAACTGAAGCGCGGAGACCTGATTTTCTTCCGCATTCATTCGCGCAGTAACGCCGACCACGTTGGGGTGTATCTCGGCAATGGCAAATTTATCGAATCACCGAGAACGGGCAAGGATATCCGCATCAGCACCCTGAGTGATTCCTTCTGGCAGAATCATTATCTCGGCGCCAAGCGAGTGCTGACGCCGGAAACCATTATCTAAACTTTAGTTTACTCCGCATCAAACCAATCGTGGTTTTGCTCGGCAATCGGCGTAATGGTGGAAATCATCTCTTGCAGATGAATGCGCATTGCGCGCTCGGCGGCGTCAGGGTCATGCGCTTTCAGCGCGCTAAGAATGTTGTCGTGCTGCTCAATCAGGCTCTCCGGCGGCGAGACTTTGCTCAGCGTCAGGAAACGCACGCGGTCCATGGTCGCCTTAATATGCTCCACGGTTTCCCATGCCAGACGGCAATCAATGATTTGCGCTATCGAGCGATGAAACTCATCATCTAACAGCAAGAACTCCTGCGTCTGCTGGCTTTTGGCGGCCAGCCGCTGGCGTTGCAGGTTGTGTTCAAGTACCAGCAAATCATTGTCAGTGGCGACGCTCGCCGCGCGGCGCACCACGGCGGTCTCTACGGCTTCGCGAATAAAACGGCCATCGGCGACGCGCTTGGCTGAAATCTTCATCACGAAAGTCCCGCGCTGCGGCAACACCTGCACTAATCCTGCTTCCGCCAGCTTAATAAAAGCTTCGCGCACTGGCTGGCGCGACACGTTGAACCGCGACGAAATATCTTTCTCCGACAACAGCGCACCGGGCGGGATCGCGCAGGTGACGATGTCCTGACGCAGGGTGCGGTAGATCTGCTGGTTAACCGGCACATTATTGAGAAATTCGTAAGTTTCAGTCATGGGCACATTGATATTTGAGCGGCTGGAATAGGCCGAATAGTACCATGACTTTTCACAGGATTTTGCGAATGCGTCCAAAGGGCGTGAACCATTGGGCAAACAATAGATAAAAAAATCCCGCTCAAGGTGGGCGGGATGTCGTAATGCTTTACGAGGGGATAGTCCAATGAGATGCAACGTCTTATAGGGGAATAAGTGCTTGCAGACTCATAATAACCCTCGGTACTAGCGCTTCAAGGTCAATCTGGTGAATTTAGCTTAAGTATCTTCATTCAAGATTTATCCTAGCGCGGCTCCCGCTTCCAACTCCTCAGACTTCCCAATTTTCTCCTGATAAATTAAAACTATAGACCGTACAACACTTATAACCATTTCACTTTTCGTTTTCAGGGTAGGGAAGAATGAACAAAATTTTGCACGGAGTAATAGGGCTGACGCTGGCCTGTGGCGCTTTCACCACTTTGCCGGTAGCGGCGGCGGTTAAGAACTGCATTGAGAACCGCGCGGGTATCGACATGGGTTCCGGCAGCACCAAGATACAGGTGACGCAGGTGGACGTGTGCCAGCATCGGCTGGGCAAGGTGCTGTATGAAGACCAGCGTCCGGTGGGCTTTAACGCCGATTTGGCGAAGTCGAACAATAACCAGCTGAGCGAGGCTATCCAGCAGCAGGGCGTCGCGGCGCTGTCTGAGATGGTGAAGAAAGCGCAAAGCTTCAAGCCAACTCGCGTGACCGGCGTGGCGACGGCGGTGTTCCGCACGGCGTCCAACGGCCAGCAGGTGATTGACCGTTTCAACCAGCAGGCGCACGTGAATCTGAAAATTATCTCTCAACAGCAAGAAGCCGAGCTGGGCTTTCAGTCTGCCAAGGCCGCGCTGAATGAGAAAAATGTTAAAGATGAAGACCTGCTGGTGTGGGATATCGGCGGCGGGTCGATGCAGATGACCTCTTACCGTGACCAAGCGGGCAAGCCTGCCGTCGAGGTTTATCAGGGCAAGTTGGCGTCAGTGACGCTGAAAGACTTCATCACCAATGTGCTGCAAAACAAAGATTTAGCGGCTGATAGCACGCCAAACCCGATTGGCTCGCTGCGTAATACCGTGCTGCGTTATGTCAACTTCTATGCCCGCACCCACGTCAGCCCGGAGATGAAAAAGGACGCGCAGACCAAGCGAGTGATTGGCATTGGCGGCGTTCACGGCTTCTCGATCAAGAGTCAGGTGCATCTGCACAACAACAGCTATGGCATTGCTGACCTCGAGCAGGCGTCAAAAAATAACGTCTGGAAAGGGGATTCCGAGCTGAAGGGCGACTACCGCGCGACCGACGTCAGCAACCTGTTGCTGGTGGAAGGTTACATGCAGGCCCTGAAAATCCCTCAAGTTACCGTGGTGAAAGCCAGCCTGATACAGGGTATTTTGTTGCAATAAGCCATTTTGTTGTTACTAGCAGCAGGCTGGATTCTTTACTTTTCATTTTGCAGGAGCACCGATAATGACATTAGAAAAGAACGCGTTACCTCATGGTCAGGAGCAGGATGACTTTATCTGGCTGGAGGGTATTCGCGATCAGTCTGCACTGGAATGGGCACAGCAGCAAAACCCAAAAACTACCGAGCAGTTCGCCACCAGCGAGGATTTCGAGCATATTCGCCAGCAGGTGCTTACCGGCCTCAACTCTCCGGCGCAGATCCCCGGCATCTATAAGTGTGGCGAGCATTGGTACAACTTCTGGCAGGATGAGAACAACCCGCGCGGTCTGGTGCGCCGCACCAGCCTTGAAGAGTACCGCAAGGCCGAACCGGCGTGGGAAACCGTGCTGGACATTGACGCGTTGGGTGCGGCCGAAGGGCAGGACTGGGTGTACCACGGCCTGCTGCACCTTAAACCCGACTATCGCCGCGCGCTGCTAGTGCTCTCCCCCGACGGCGGCGACGCCTCGGCGGTGCGCGAGTTCGACCTGCATTCCTTAAGCTTCGTCACCGACGGCTTTAACCTGCCGGTGGCGAAAAGCCGTATTTCGTGGATTGACCACGACCACCTGTTTGTCGCCACCGATTTTGGCGAAGACTCAATGACCACCTCGGGCTACCCGCGCACGGTGAAAATCTGGCAGCGCGGCACCCCGTTGAGTGCCGCCGTCACCCAGTTTAGCGCCCAGAAGAGCGACATGATGGCGGTGGGCTACCACGCCAACAGCACCGGCTTCGAGCATGACTTTATTATCCGCGTGATTGACTTCTATCGCCGCGAAGCCTTTTTGATTGATGGCGAGCAGGGGCTGGTGGCGGTCGACTTACCCGCCGACGCCAAATTCAGCCTGTGGCGCGAGTGGCTGATTGTTGAGCCGTCGAGCCAATGGCAGGTGGGGGGCGAAAGCTATCCGTCCGGCTCGCTGCTGGCGATTGATTTCGCCGCTTTCATGGCCGGAAATCGCCAGATGACAACGCTGTTCGTGCCGGGAGCAACCACGGCGCTCAGCGGCTACTCTTCCACCCGTGACCATTTCATCATCAGCGTGACCCAAGACGTGGTGAACCAGCTGGAAGTGCTGACCCCGCGCCAAGGCGAATGGTTGCGCGAAAGCATCGGCGATGCGCCGGAGCTGAGTAAAATTCAAATTTACGGCGTTGATGAAGAGACTAACGACTACTTCATGACGGTCAGCGGCTTCTTGCAGCCGACCACGCTGTATATCGGCACGCTGGACGACCGCCAGTCGCCTCCTGAGGTGCTGAAGCAGGACCCGGCGCACTTCGACGCCTCTGGCTATCAGGTGAGCCAGCACTTCGCCCAGTCCGATGATGGCACCCGCGTGCCGTACTTCGTGGTGTCGAGCAAAGAGGTGGTGTACGACGGCAAGAACCCGACGCTGCTGTATGGCTACGGCGGTTTTGAAGTGTCGCTCGAGCCTTATTATCTCGGCACCAGCGGCCTGTCGTGGCTGGATCGCGGCGGCGTCTTCGTGCTGGCCAATATTCGCGGCGGGGGTGAATATGGTCCGCGCTGGCATCAGGCGGCGCTCAAAGAGAAACGCCTGCGCGCCTATGAGGATTTCGCCTCCGTCGCCAAAGCATTGATCGCCAGCAACATCACCTCGGCCAAGCATCTGGCGGCGCAGGGCGGCAGCAACGGCGGCCTGCTGGTGGGCAATATGCTGACGCTTTACCCTGAACTTTTTGGCGCGATTGTCTGCGAAGTGGCCCTGCTCGACATGCAGCGCTACACGCAAATCTCCGCCGGGGCATCGTGGATTGCCGAATACGGCGACCCTGCAATTGCCGAAGAGTGGGCGTTTATTCGCGCGTTTTCGCCTTACCACAACCTCGACGCGGGCAAAAAATATCCTCCAATCCTGATTACTACCGCGACCAGCGACGACCGCGTCGGTCCCGGCCATGCGCGTAAAATGGCCGCTAAGATGCAGCAGTTGGGCATTCCTGACGTCTGGTTCTTTGAAAATACCGAGGGCGGTCACAGCGCGGCGGCAGACAAAGCCCAGTCCGCCTTCAAACGCGCCATGGTCAGTGAGTTCTTACTGCGCTATATCGGCCGCGACGCGCATTAATCCCGCTTAATCGCTGCTTTCTCGCCCGGCACTTCTCGTCGGGCGAGATATTTTCTGCTCTCTCCCTCAGATCCCCGCTTTTTACATTTCGACATGTTTTATCAACCAGTTGGCTACAAAAAACGTTTCCCTGCTAATTAGTGATTGTTTATGATTCCGGCATTATTTGATAATGGTTCTCAAAATCAATTTTATTCCATTCTCATTTCAGGTTCGTCTCAGGCTCATTTCAAAGGAACACACATGCTCAAGAATACCGTCCGCACGCTTTCTGTTGCAGGCTTGCTCGCTACCTCCTTTGCCAGTTTTGCTACCACTTATCCATTGAATGTGACTGACCTTGATGGTCAAAAACTGACGTTTGATAAAGCCCCGCAACGAATTATTTTGCAGGATGGTCGCGATATTCTCTCTCTGGCGGTGCTGGAAAAATCCAACCCGTTCCAGCATGTGGTGGCGTGGAATAACTTGCTGAAGAAAACCGATATCGGCACGTGGGACATGCTGAAAAGCAAATGGCCGAGCGCGGACAAGATTCTGGACATGGGCTTTAGCGACAAAGGGCAGGTGGATCTCGAGACGGTGATTGCTCAGAAGCCTGACCTAATGATTGCCCAAGTGCGTGCCAAAGCTTCGCTGCAACAGGCGGGGGTGCTGGATAAGCTCAAATCGCTGAACGTCCCGGTGCTGTTTGTTGATTATGAGCTGGACCCGGCGAAAGACACTGCGCCAAGCATCGACCTGCTGGGTAAAGTGCTGAACCAAGAGAAAAACGCCAAGGCTTACAGCGATTTCTACACCAAGCACTACCAGCATATTCAGCAGGTGGTGGCGGCGGTGAACCCAAAACCTAAGGTCTTTGTCGAAGCTATCGCGGGCCGCTCCGACTCTTGCTGCTTCACCCACGGCGACGCGGGCTGGGGCAAATTGGTGAAAGCGGTGGGCGCGACCAATATCGGCACCGAACTGCTGCCGGGCGCGTCTGGCGATGTGTCGCTGGAGAAGGTGATCAGCATGAAGCCTGACGCCTACATCATGACCGGCTCATCACGCCCAAGTAACGGCAGCGTGTCGCACATCCTGCCGCTGGGTTACAGCGCGGAGCAGGCGAGCGTAGACCGAGAGGCCAAGGCGCTGCTGGCGCGCAACGGCATTTCGCAGATTTCAGCCGTGACCGACAACCGCGCGTATGGCATCTATCACCAGTTCTACAACCACCCGTACAACATCGTCGGGATGGAGTATCTGGCGAAATTTATCTATCCGCAGCAGTTTAAAGATCTCGACCCGGCGAAGACCTACCACGAGCTGGTGCGCAACTACACTGACCTGCCGGACACTTCTTTCATCTTTGGCTGGTCACAGGCTAAGTAAGCATTTCACTTCGCATCAAACCCTCTCAAGCCGGCAACCTTGCCGGCTTTTTTACGCCAGTAGGCCAGACACTGTGGCTATCTTTACGTGGATCACATTTGTTGACACTCGGTTAATTCATCCCTGAAACTAATTGTATTAGTGTGACTGATAGACTCCCGCTATTGGTGAACGTTTTGCCATCGCAAAGCTCAAGGGCGGAGTAATACCTAATGAGAAGGTGAATTTATGCAATCTGAAGAACAGCGTTTAATCGAAGGGCTTTTTAGTCGTCTGCAACAGGCTGAGTCCGCAACGGCACCGCGTGATGCCGAGGCAGAGCGCGTGATTCAGGCTTGCGTCAGCAAGCAGCCCGCAGCGCCTTACTACATGGCGCAGGCGATGATTATTCAAGAAGCGGCGTTGACTAAGCTGAATCAGCAGATTCAGGCTCAACAGCAGCAGATAGCTCAACTGCAAGAGCAGGCGAAGAACGCCCGCCCACAGAGCACCGGTTTCTTGGCCGGGCTGTTTGGCGGCGGCGCGGCGTCTCAGGCGCAGCCTCAGGCCGCTCCACAGAGCAACTCCGGCAGCCAGCCTATTCCGGGCACCAGCGGCTGGGACAATCGCCCGCAGCAGCAGGGCTACCAGCAGCAACAGCCTTACCAGCAGGCGGCTCCACAGCAGGCCGCGCCTCAGCAGCCGGGCTTTTTAGGCAGCGCGCTGCGGACCGCAGCAGGCGTGGCGGGTGGCGTGGTGTTAGCTGAGATGCTAACCGGCATGTTCCATCAGAGCCAGCCACAAGAGATTGTGAATATTATCGAAGAGCCGCCGGTGCAGAATCTGGACGACACCGACAACAGCTTCCTCGGCAATAATGATTTCCAGCAGTCTGATTTCCAGCAGCAGGATTTCAACAGCGGGCAGCCGTCATGGCAGGACGCTTCCCTGCGTGACGACAACTCAGACTTAGGATTTGGCTCGGACAGCTTTGACTCTTCCGACTACAGCAATGACGATGACGACTCCTTCTTCTGAAGGTTTTGCATCTAAGAGTGCAGTTTGCCAGTAGGAATTGTCGTGCAAAGTCTAAGAGTGAGAGGTTTATCGCTTATTGCTTTGCACATTCTGGACAAAACCTGAATCTGCTGCTGTACTCTAACTGACACACATTTTGTGTCGTACATTCACGTAAAGGTAAGTTTGATGTCAAAGATTAAAGGTAGCGTTAAGTGGTTCAATGAATCTAAAGGTTTTGGTTTCATTACCCCTGAAGATGGCAGCAAAGATGTTTTCGTGCACTTCTCTGCTATTGCCAGCAACGGTTTCAAAACCCTCGCTGAAGGCCAACGTGTAGAGTTCGAAATCACTAATGGCGCTAAAGGCCCATCAGCTGCTAACGTAACAGCTATCTAACTCTAGCCAAATTCTGAAAAACCCGCTGATGCGGGTTTTTTTTGGTCTTTATTTGTCGAATCAGCAGGTTACGCCGCGCGAGGTTTACGCACCAGTGTGGTAAACAGCAGGATGGCAATGGCGAAGCAGCCCAGAATAGTGAAGCCCATCGACAGCGCCGAGGTGCCACCCAGACCACTGATCGGCACGCTAATTGAACCCAGTGCGAACATACACACCCCAATCAGCGCCGACGCGCTACCGGCGTTTTTCCCCTGAGTCTGCATCGCCAGCGACGAGGCGTTCGGGCCGACAATACCAATGGTTATCACTGAGAAGAACAGCGGCACCAGCAGCGTTACCAGCGGTGCGTGCAGGCTGGCGGCGATAACCAGTGAAATCGAGCCAAGCGCCGCAATGGTCAGCCCGGCTTTGACCAGCGCCAGTTCGCCAAACTTGCCGCTCAGGCGAGTAGAAATCTGCGCCGCCAGCACCAATCCCACGCCGTTAATTGCAAAGCACAGGCTGAACATCTGCGGGCTGAGGCCGTAAATCTGCTGTAAGACGAAAGGCGACGCGCCGATGTAGGCAAACATCCCCGCCATGGTGAAGCCTTGTGCCAGACACAGCCCCATAAACTGGCGGTCTTTAAGCAGCCCGCCGATGGCGCGCACCATCGCCATTACGCCGCCCTGCGAGCGCCTTTCGGCAGGCAGGGTTTCATGCAGTTTTAGCAGCGACGAGGTGAACAGCAGCACCGAAATCACTCCTAGCGCGCCAAATATCCCGCGCCAGTTCATAAAGTTCAGCAGCCCGCCGCCGAGCACCGGCGCGACTATCGGCGCCAGCCCGTTGACCAGCATCAGCAGTGCGAAGAACTTGGTCAGCTCGTGGCCGTTATACATATCGCGGGCCACGGCGCGCGAAAGCACCGCGCCGCCTGCTCCGGCAATGCCCTGCAACAAGCGAGCGACAATCAACTGTTCAATACTCGGCGCCACGGCGCACCAGACGGAGGCGGCAAACAGCAGCGCCAGCGACCAGAGAAGCGGACGCATGCGGCCATATTTGTCACTCAACGGGCCGAAGTTCAGCTGGCCTAAACCCAGCCCCAGCAGGCCGGTGGTCAGACTAAGCTGGCTGGTGGCGGTATTGGTATTTAACTCATGGGCCATTTGCGGCAAGGCGGGGAGATATAAGTCAGTGCATAGCGGGCCAAGTGCGGCAAGTGACCCCAAGACCAAGATATAGCCCAAGCGTTTTTCTGTCAGGTGAGCGCTCATTAATTTTCCGTTTCCCGGTTATTTTGTGGTGGTTAATACGATGTGTGTGAAATTAGGATTCACCCGGCGATGGCGGGTTAAATAGCTGACCGAACAGCTGTTTATAGAGCTTCTCCAACTCTTGCGGATTAGCGTGGCGGGTGGTGAGGTGGCGAAAGGCGGTGCCTTCGCAGATGACCGCCACCACTTCGACGCGGTTATTCAGCTCTTCGTCGCTCCAGTGCGGGTAGGCTTTCGCCATGGTGGCTTTGGCCTGATTGAATAAGTCGCACTCGGAGTCGCGCCAGATCTTCTCTACCAGCGGATTGCGCGTGGCTTCGGCGGCGACTTCCATCATCAGGGCGTGGTCGATTTCAGTCTGCTCATCTGGGCTTTCTTGCTCGCCGGGGCGCGGCTCGGTGAGATGAAACTCGCCGATGCGGCGATTGGCGAGGTTCTCCGCCATTTGCAGCAGGTTGTGCGCATTGCCAGTGATCAGCTCAATCTTCTTCGCCACCATGCGGCGCACTATCTCTTCGATAATGGCTTCTTTATTGGCGAAATAGCGATAAATCTGCCCCACGCTAAGCTGCGATAACTTGGCGATTTCCGCCATCCCCGCGCCGTGAAAACCGTGTTTGCGAAAGCAGATCCGCGCGGCGGCTATTATCTGATCGCGACGGGCGCAGATGCGTTTTTCTTTGGTGTCCTGTGGAGGCAGCATAGAAGTCCTGATGACAAGGCTGGCAAAATAAAAAATGAGTATGAACGTTCATTCTCAATTATAAGCAGACAGGGCTATCAGGTAAATATCAAAACAAACGGCGCAGCGTTTTAAGCGCTGCGCCGTTGGCGAAATGGGGTAAGGGCGGGACTTAGGCGACGAAATAAGCCTGCAAGAAGGCGGCTACGATCAGCACGCACAGTGAAGTCACCAGAATTTCAGATAAAGTTTTAGGGGTTGAAAACATAATCACTCCAGATGGCATCATTAAAATGAATCAATGGAGACGATTGTGCAGATTTAAGATGAAGGAAACATTAAGACGCGCTTAAAAGCCGAAATAATAGGCAGCGGCGGTGAGAGGCAGATCGCAGTTGATTGAAAAGAGGAAAGTAACGATGCCTTTGTCATAAAAAAGGCATCGTTGAAAGATAGGATCAGTGCGCGTTGTACCAGCTGACGACCATAAAGCCCAGCAGGGTGAGGGCGAGGGAGCCAAACAGGTTCAAGGAGATGTTGAGTATCGCGTCGCCGAAACGCCCGGCTTGCAGCATGTACACCACTTCCAGCGAGAAGGTGGAGAAGGTGGTAAAACCGCCGCAGAAACCGGTGGTGATCACTGCTTTAAGCACCGGGTCTACGTTGCTCATCCGGCCAAAAATCGCGATGGCGAAGCCAATCACAAAGGCACCAATCAGGTTGACGGCCAGCGTGCCGAGGGGAATGGTCGGCGAAATGCTGTTCATCTTCAACCCGAGATACCAGCGCGCCGCGCTGCCGACACCGCCTGCGATGAGGACTGCAAGGAAAGTACTAAACATGGAAAACCTTTATAAACAGGTGGAATTCAGAAAGGTCCGGGCACGACGCTACGAACCTCTCGCGAGATTGCGTAGACATCATTAGCCCGTAAAGGCGGTTTCGGAGGAATGTCATCTCCATCGTTTGCCGCACAATTTTACACCGCAGACCAAAATTTTGTAGCGCTTTGTTGAAAGACGCTGAGAACAATAAGGAAACACAATGTTAATACGTGATGCACTTGCCGCCGATGCCCCGATTGTTACCCAACTGCTGGCTGACTTGGATTATCCCAATGATCCCCAAGACGTGGCGACCCGAATCGTCAGCATGGCGAACAATCCGGACAGCCGCCTGCTGCTGGCGGAAGAGCAGGGCACGGTGGTCGGCTTCATCTCGCTGCACTTTATCCCGCAGATTGCGCTGGCCGGGGAGTTTTGCCGCATCAGCTACCTGTGTGTCAGTGACGCAAGCCGCGGTGGCGGCATTGGTCAGAAGCTGGTGGATGAGGCCGAACGCCTGTCTATCGAGCGCGGCTGTGACCGGATGGAAGTGCATAGCCACAACCGCCGCATTCGCGCGCATCAGTTTTATGCCCGCGCTGAATATGAAGAATCGCCGAAGTATCTGATCAAAAAATTCCCAACCCGCGCTTAACCCAGCGCCAGCAGGATGGCGTCGGCAATGATATCCACCTGCTCTGGTTTTAGCTGAGAAGTGCTGATGCGGATAAACTGCCCCGGCCCGATGCGGCTGCGCTCGCCGGGCAGCACCGCAATCCCCCGCGCCGCCAGTGTGACCAGAGCAAACTGCTCCGAAGGAACCGGGATCCACATCGCCAGCCCGTCGCGGTGTGGAATATGCACGCCGCGCAGTTGCAGCGCGTCCGACATGGCTTTGCGCCGCTGGGCATAAACCGCTTTGGCGTGCGCAATCCCCTGCTGGGTCTTCTCATCCTTAATCAGATATGCCAGAGCCTGCTGCAAAATGCGGCTCGACCAGCCCGCGCCGAAATTACGGAATGAAATCACCTGTTTGATCAGCTCACGTGAGCCGGAAAGCACCGCCAGACGCAGGTCTGGCCCGTAGGCTTTGGAGTAGGAACGCACGTGCACCGTTCGCTTTGGCAGCACGCTGCCCATGCTCAGAGGCGCGGCGTGAGAAAGCTGGCCGATGCCGTCATCTTCCACAATCAGCGCATTACTCTCGGCCAATAGCGCCGCCAGTTCGGAGAAACGCTCGGCGTTCATCACGTGGCCGCAGTGCGAATGGGTGCTTGGCTGATAGATAAAGGCTGACGGATTTTTGGCGAGCGCCGCCTGAAGTGACTCGGGGATTGGCCCGAACTCATCACATTTTACCGGCAGAACCTGCGCATTAAGGTTATCGAGCATATCCAGCAGACGGCTGGCGGTCGGGTCTTCAATGGCCACCACCGAGCCTTGCATCAGCAGGGTTTGCAGCGTCAGGTTCATGGCGTCAAAGCCGCCGTCGGTCGCCATAAAGGCTTCGGCGGCATAGGGCCAGTCGGATTGAACCGCCGCCAGCAGGGCCGGGGAGATGGCTTCGCGGTGATAACTATTGAGATTTTCCGCCGCCATGCCCGACAGTAGGGCTTCGCGCAGGTCGGGCAGTAATTGCGGGTCTGGCGCTGACAGCGTCAGGTCGGCGCTGATGTGCTCGCCAAAGTTGCCGATTTTTTCAAAACGCGCCGGGCGAGGGGAGAGGGTGTCACCACAGACCCAGACGCCGTTGCGTCCGCGCCCGGCGATCACTTTCTGCCGACGCAGCTGGCCCCACGCGGCGGAAACCGTCGCCGGGCTAACCCCTAATGACTGCGCCAGCTCGCGAACTGCGGGCAAATGGGTGCCGATTTCAATCACGCCGGAACGAATCATCGCCGCCGTCTCCAGCGCAATGCCGCGCATCGACCTGTCCTGCAAATGCCCTGCGAACCACTCTGCATCCAGCGCTTTTACCAACGGATTATCAGCCATTTTTTGCCTTTTGTTCAGTAACAAAGATTCTATTGTACATATTTATTTATGCTATTAGTATCAAACTTAGCCAGTTGAGGCGATAAAAACAGCACTTTGTTGGCAATCTGTTCGCCATTGGTCAAAAGAACTTAGCAAACCGAATTTTGCACACCTAGAAGGGGAATCTCGTGGCGTTGACCATCAGACTGGCTGTTCGTGACTGGGATTATTTTACGCCGCTGGCCTTGGGCGATATCAAACCAGAAGGTTTTAACCTAGAAATTGACCGCGTGGGCACGCTGGTGGATGACCTAGCCACCAGCCCCGACTACGAGGCCGGAGAAGTCTCCTTTAGCCGTTATGCCCAAGGGCGCGCGCGCGGCGAGCAGGATCTGCTGGGCATTCCACACTTCCTTATGCGCGGATTCCGCCAGCGCTGCATTATTACGCGTCAAGACAGCCCGCTGACCGAACTCTCCCAGTTAAAGGGCAAGCGCATCGGCCTGACGGGTTGGCAAGATTCAGGGAATACTTGGACGCGCACGGTTTTGGCGCTGGAAGGGGTGCAGATTGAGGATGCGCGCTGGTACGTGGGCCGCCTGACCGAGCAGCACCCGATTGTTGACCGTCTGGCAGGCTTTGGCCAGCCGGGGCGGATTGAAGCCGTCCCCGAAGAGCGCCCGATGATGGAGCTGCTGCAAGAGGGTTGGCTCGACGCGGTGTTTACGCCATTTATGCCTGAAGGCTTCTTCAAACCGGATTCCGGCTTCCGCCAGTTCCAGCCTGATTTCCGTCAGGCCGAGTTGGATTATTTTAATCAAGTGGGTTACGTGCCGGGCATTCATCTGCTGGCGATTAAACCGGCGCTGGCCGCCGAGCACCCTTGGCTACCGCAGGCGTTGAGCGACATTATTGAACGTTCTTACCACATTTGGATGGAGAAGCGCGCCAAATATGCCGATACCACACCGTGGCTGCTGGATGACCTGCGCCGCACGGTGGTGGACCTGCCCGCTGACTGGAATGCCAACGGTTACGCCGCCAATGAGCAGATGATTAATGATTTTGGCGCAGAGCTGCACCGGCAAAATTTGACCGCGCAGCGCCTGACCGCCGCCGATCTTTTCCCGCATTTTGCCGGTTAATCAAGATTAAGGAGTGATGATGAAAGTTGCATTAGGCCAGTTCGCCGTCGCCAAAGAGTGGCAGACCAACGTTGAAACCTGTCTGTCACTGATGAAGAAGTCAGAGCAGGCCGGTGTGGATCTGCTGGTGCTGCCAGAAGGCATTCTGGCCCGCGACATCACTGACCCCGATTTAGTGCTGAAGGCCGCGCAGCCGCTGGACGGGCCATTTGTTAGCCAGCTGCTGGCCGCCAGTGTCGGTAGCCAAATGACCACCATGATGAGCGTGCACACCCCTACGCCAGATGGCCGGGCGTGGAACGTGCTCATCTCTCTTCGCGACGGCAAGATCATTTCTGAATACCGCAAGCTGCATCTGTATGACGCCTTTTCCACTCAGGAATCGAAGAACGTCACGCCGGGCAAAGATATTCCGCCACTGGTGGAAGTCGCGGGCTTTAAAGTTGGCCTGATGACCTGCTACGACGTGCGTTTCCCTGAACTCGCCCGTCGTTTGGTGCTCGACGGCGCGGACGCGCTGGTTCTGCCCGCCGCGTGGGTGAAAGGGCCACTGAAGGAGATGCATTGGGAAGTGTTGGTCACCGCCCGCGCGCTGGAAAACACCACTTACGTGGTGGCGGTGGGCGAGTGCGGCGAGCGTAACATCGGCAACAGCATGGTGGTTGACCCGCTTGGCGTGGCCATTGCCCGCGCCGCTGAAGCCCCGGCGCTGGTGTTTGCCGAGCTGGATAAAGCCCGTTTAGAGCACGCCCGTAAAGTGCTGCCGGTACTGGATAACCGCCGTTTTGATATTCCCCAGTTACGCAGCGACAAGTTTTAAACCTGTTATTTAAGTGATCAGCAGTCCCCCTCGCGGCAGCCACGGTCCTCAACGTGCGCCGCAGGGTCAACAAGCGCGAACCACACCAGGGAGCGCCGCATTACCCTTACTCGGTCAGCGCCTGACCCAGTGAGAAATAAAAAAATATCCTTACGGCGTTATCGACACCAGGGAAGGTGTTAACAATAAATCACTGATTTTGAAATTAATTGCACAACATTCACCACAACTTTTCGACAGAGGGCATTGCAATGATGGCAAGAAAATTACGTCCGGCTACCGCACTGACGGCTGCACTACTTTCAATACTTTCGACCTCCGCTTTTGCTGCTGACAGCGTCGCTATTCCCGCGCAAACGGTTGATGCCGCGCTGCACGCCAAACTGCCAGCGGACATTCAAAAATCCGGGGTGATGACGTCGGTTAACAACGGCTCTTTCCCTCCTTATGAAATTGTGACTGGCAACAATACCCTCGACGGCGCGAGTTCCGACTTGGCCGACGCGCTGGCTGGCGTGCTGGGGGTGAAAATTGAACACGCCTCGGTCAGCGGCATGTCTGGCATTCTGAGCGGCATGGCCGCCGGGCGCTACCAGTTGGCGATGGGGCCGATTGGTGATTACCCGGACCGTCAGGCCAAAAACGATTTCATCGATTTCGTCAAAGAATACGTGGTGTTTGCGGTGCATAAAGGCAACCCGCAAAACATTAACTCGCTGGACGATACCTGTGGCAAACGCATTGCCGTGATGGCGGGCGGCTCGGCGGAGCAGGTGATCCGCAAGCAGTCTGACGTCTGCGTGAAAGCCGGTAAACCGGCGGTGACTATCCAGTCGTTTAGCGACCAGCCGACCTCGATTCTGGCCGTGCGCTCCAACCGTTCTGACGCCTTCTTCTCTTCGCAGGCGCCGTTGACCTATTTCGTCGACAAAGCCAGCGGCCAGTTGGAATTGGCAGGCAAAGGCAAATCTAACGGCTTTGGCGACATCTATCAGGGCACCTTGGTGCCGAAAGATTCGGCCATTCGTGACGTGATTTTGGCGGGCTACCAGAAGCTGTTCGACAACGGCACTTATGCCATCATCATGAAAAAATGGGGTCTGCAAGACAACATGGTTGCAGCGCCGGGGATCAATCTGGCTAAGGCGCAACCTTAATGACGGAAAAACCCTTTCGAGTTAAACCGCCGGATAGCCATGAAGCCAACAACCCGCGCCGCAACGTGGAGTTTGCTCATGCGCCGCGCAACTATGGCCGCTGGATCTCGTGGATTATCGTCACGCTTATCGCCATTGACGTGGTGTGGAACGTGGCGCGCAATCCGAATTTCGAATGGCACGTGGTGGGGCAGTGGTTTACTGAAGGTACGGTAGTGAAGGGGCTGGGCGTGACGCTCGGCCTTACCGTGGTTTCAATGCTGCTTGGCGTGTTTATTGGCCTGATGCTGGCGATTGCTCGCCTGTCGCAAAGCCAGCTGCTGCGCCGTCTGTCCGGGCTGTACATCTGGTTTTTCCGCGGTACGCCGCTGCTGGTGCAACTGCTGTTCTGGTACAACATGTCGACGCTGTTCCCTCGGGTGGTGCTCGGCATTCCGTTTGGCCCAGAGTACATGAGTTGGAATACCAATGACTTGATCACCCCGCTGACCGCGGCGATCGCCGGTTTGGCGCTGAACGAAGCGGCCTATATGGCGGAGATTATTCGCGCTGGGTTGCTGTCGGTGGACAACGGTCAGGGGGAAACGGCACAGGCTTTTGGCATGAGCCGTGGTCGCGCGCTGCGCCGCATTATTATTCCGCAGGCGATGCGTTCGATTATCCCGCCAACCGGTAACCAGCTGATAAGCATGATTAAAGCCACTTCGCTGGTCAGCGTGATTGCCATGGGCGACCTGCTGTACTCGGTTCAAACCATTTATAACCGCACCTTTGAAGTGGTGCCGATGCTGATGGTAGCGGTGATTTGGTACTTGCTGATCACCTCAATACTCAACGTCGGTCAGTCGGCCATTGAGCGCTATTACGCGCGCGGCACCAGCCGTTCCGGCTCGGCCACCAAGCGGCGTCAGGTGTCTGGCGAAGAGAAAACCATTCCTATCGTCAATGCACCAAGCCAGACCCACAAGGAGGAGCGATGAGTCAGCAAACTTTAGAGAGCCAATCGCCACTGGTTGTCGCGCGAAACGTGCATAAAAGCTATGGCGATAACGAAGTGCTGAAAGGCATTGATCTGGATGTGAAACCGAGCGAAGTGGTGGTGATCCTTGGCCCGTCCGGCTCGGGGAAATCCACTTTCCTACGCTGCATCAACCATTTGGAAGATATCGATCGCGGTTCGATTATGGTCGGCGGCGAGCAGATTGGCTATGAGCTGCGCGGCGAGAAGCTGCACAAGCTGCCGGAAAAGGCCATTGCGCGCCAGCGTCGCGATATCGGCATGGTGTTCCAGCAGTTCAACCTCTACCCGCACATGACGGTTTTGCAGAATATTGTTGAAGCGCCAATCGGTGTGCATAAAGAGAGCCGACAGGACGCCGAGAAGTACGCCCGCGAGCTGCTGCAAAAGGTGGGGCTGAGTGACAAAGCCGATGCTTATCCGCGACACCTCTCCGGCGGGCAGCAGCAGCGTGTGGCGATTGCTCGCGCCTTGGCGGTGAAACCCAAGCTGATGCTGTTCGACGAGCCGACCTCGGCGCTGGACCCGGAGCTGGTGGGAGAAGTGCTCTCTACCATGCGCGACTTGGCCCAGCAGGGATTAAC
The DNA here is from genome assembly GCF_000735345.1 of Ewingella americana ATCC 33852. GTDB lineage: Bacteria > Pseudomonadota > Gammaproteobacteria > Enterobacterales > Enterobacteriaceae > Ewingella > Ewingella americana. The sequence goes on from NZ_JMPJ01000026.1 coordinate 23,879, forward strand.
CATGATTGTGGTGACGCACGAAATTGGCTTTGCCAAAGAGGCGGCGGATCGGGTGGTGTTTATGGATCGCGGCTACGTGGTGGAGCAGGGGTCTGCGCAGGAGGTGCTGGTCAATCCACAGCATCCGCGCACTCAGGCTTTCCTCAGCCGGTTTATCTAGTCAGCCCTTTGCTCAGCAAGCACAGCATGTGGATTTCTGTCTGAGCATTTCTGTTACATTTTTAGGTTGTATTTACACCCAGATTATTCGTAAATAACCTTAAATTGTTTGGGCTGTTCTGTCAGTTAAAAGCGCAACTAAACAGTTCAGATAAACAGTTTCGCAAACCGTGAAAAGAAGGTGTGTATGGAAGGTTTAAGCATTACTAAATTGTTAGTTGTGGGTGTTCTGATCGTTCTGCTGTTCGGTACCAGCAAACTGCGCTCTTTGGGCGGAGATCTGGGCGCTGCGCTGCGTGGCTTCAAGAAAGCCATGAATGATGATCCAGCTCCTGCTGCCAAAACTGACGCACAGCCTGCTGAGCGCGTAGAACACAAAGACTGATTTGTGTGCGGGTTAACGCCCGCCGTTCTGCTGTTGTAGCTAGACACTTCGCGGCGTTTTAGTCGCCGCAAATAAAAAACGGCTGCTCGTGTGAGCAACCGTTTTTTGTCATTTCTGTCACCTGAAAAGTAACAAAGTGTGACATCCACTGCTTTCCAGATTTAAGCTTGCGGCGCGTTAACTCAGGTCGCGGCGCCGCAATAGGGTTTATTTTACTTCGATACCTTTGGCCTGAAGGTCCGCATGGTAAGACGAACGCACGAAAGGACCACAAGCCGCGTGGGTGAAGCCCATTTTCAGCGCTTCTTCTTTCATGTAATCGAACTCTTCCGGGCTGACATAACGCTGTACCGGCAAGTGGTGACGGCTTGGCTGCAAGTACTGGCCGAGGGTCAACATGGTCACGCCGTGACGACGCAGGTCGCGCATCACTTCAATGATCTCTTCATTGGTTTCGCCCAGACCGACCATCAAACCAGACTTGGTTGGGATATCAGGGTGAGCTTCTTTGAAGCGTTGCAGTAGGGTCAGTGACCACTCGTAGTTAGCACCAGGGCGCACCTGACGGTAAACGCGCGGCACGTTTTCCAGGTTGTGGTTGAACACGTCTGGCGGCGTGGCGTTGAGGATATCCAACGCGCGATCCATACGTCCACGGAAGTCCGGCACCAGCGTTTCAATCTTGATGGTTGGGTTCTTCTCGCGAATAGCGGCGATACAGTCGGCGAAGTGCTGAGCACCGCCGTCGCGCAGGTCATCGCGGTCAACCGAGGTGATAACCACGTAGCGCAGACCCATATCGGCGATAGTCTGTGCCAGCTTCTGCGGCTCATTGGTATCTGGCGCCGTAGGGCGGCCGTGTGCAACGTCACAGAACGGGCAACGGCGGGTACAGATCGCGCCGAGGATCATAAAGGTGGCGGTGCCGTGGTTGAAGCATTCGGAGAGGTTAGGGCAAGCGGCTTCTTCACAAACGGAGTGTAAACCGTTCTTACGCAAGGCGGCTTTGATGCCCTGAATGCGGCTTGAGTCAGCCGGAAGTTTGATTTTCATCCAAGCCGGCTTACGTAACATTTCCTGCCGGTCAGTGGCCACGGTTTTCACCGGGATTAACGCCATCTTATCTGCATCGCGGTATTTAACGCCGCGTTCCATCTGAATCGGTTTACTCATAAGCTTGCAGGTTCCAAGTTTGTCACTCGTTACTTGAGTTTTTTCAGGACATTCAATGAACTGGATGATTCATTAAAAAAAATGTGAATAATTGCAGAAATTATATCACTTATGCCGCTCACTATTCAGCCCCAGAAGTGCTCATAAGCCACAAAGTCTACATTTTTTTAACATTAATAGTCTTCGGCCTGCCACGGCAGGTAATCCACTTGCTGGTAATTCAGTAAGTTATTGAAAGATTTCACCAGCACCGGCATGACGTCATCAACCGTCAACCCCGGCTTTTCACGACTGACCTGCGTCATTTCCAACCCGGCATAGCCACAGGGATTGATTCGCAGGAATGGCTCGAGATCCATATCAATATTCAGCGCCAAACCGTGCAACGAACAGCCTTTGCGGATACGCAGACCCAGCGAACAGATTTTTTTGCGATCGACATACACGCCGGGGGCGTCGGCACGCGGGTAGGCTTCAATGGAGAAGTGGGCGAGGGTGTCCACCACGGTTTGCTCAATGGCGGTGACCAACTGGCGTACGCCTAGCTTTTTGCGCTTCAAATCCACCATCACGTACATCACCTGCTGGCCGGGGCCGTGATAGGTGACCTGACCGCCACGGTCGCTTTGAATTACGGGGATATCGCCTGGCAGCAGCACGTGCTCTGCCTTACCGGCCTGACCCTGAGTGAAAACCTTGTGGTGCTCGACCAGCCAGATTTCATCTTGGGTTTCAGGAGTACGGTTGTCAGTGAACAGATGCATCGCGCGGGACACTGGTTCGTAAGGCTGAAGACCCAGCTGACGTAACACAATGCGTTGTTGCAGTTTATCTTGTTGCACAGCAGCTATCGCCATTTAGAAAGAGGGGGTCAGAAAAAGCAATGCAGCACCGATTAGGGTGCTGCATTAGGCAATTCACAAGAAGGGATCACAATACCATGCGGACAATTTCGAGATTACCCAGCTCGTCGTAAAGGGTTTCGACCTGATCGATATGCTGCGCGGTGATCGTAATTGATACGGAGTGGTAATTCCCTTTACTGCTCGGTTTTACCTGAGGATTGTAGTCGCCAGGCGCATGGCGTTGCACGACTTCCACAACCTGATCAACCAACTCGGGCTGTGCCAAACCCATTACTTTATAAGTAAATGGACATGGGAATTCGAGCAGTTCGTTAAGTTTGGTTTTCATGTGCACTCCAGCGTGTTTACAGCAGACGGATTATTGTTATTAAAATCACACTCCCGCCGAAGCGGGAGTGTGATCAATTTCACAATAGTAATAGTAACTATGTGGGGGGTAAAGGCGGCTTTTCAAGCCCGCGCTTAGCCGAACCAGTGGTGGAACATCAGTTTGATGTAATCCACGATGCGGCCGAAGAAGCCCCCTTCTTTGACTTCATTCAGCACCACCAGAGGGCGCTCGTCAATGGTTTTACCATCAAGCTGGAAGTTGATAGAGCCAACTACCTGATTTTTCTGCAATGGTGCATGCAGCTCAGGATTGGTCAACACGTAGCTGGCTTTCAAATCTTTCATGCGGCCGCGTGGAATGGTCAGGAAAGCGTCTTTATCAACGCCCAGCGCGACGCGGTCAGCATCGCCAAACCACACTGGTTCGGAGGCAAATTCTTTACCGGCTTTCAGTGGAGAAACGGTTTCGAAGAAGCGGAAGCCCCAGGTCAGCAGTTTCTTACTTTCAACTTCACGGCCTTTATAGGTGTGACCGCCCATTACGGCGGAGATCAGACGCATCTGGCCTTCGGTTGCCGACGCCACCAAGTTGTAGCCAGCAGATTCAGTGTGGCCGGTTTTGATGCCGTCAACGTTCAGGCTGGTGTCCCACAACAGGCCATTGCGGTTGGTCTGGCGAATGTTGTTGAAGGTGAACTCTTTCTCTTTATAGGTCGCGTACTCTTCCGGCACGTCACGGATAAGAGCCTGACCGATCAGCGCCATGTCGCGCGCCGAGCTGAACTGCCCTGCGGCGTCCAGACCGTGAACCGTGCCGAAGTGGGTGTTTTTCAGACCCAGCGCGTTCACGTAGTTGTTCATCAGGCCAACAAAGGCGTCTTGGCTGCCTGCAACATAGTCGGCCATCGCCACGCAGGCGTCGTTACCGGACTGCAAAATGATGCCACGGTTCAGCTCAGAAACCGCAACGCGGTCGCCCGGCTTGAGGAACATCAGGGAGGAGCCTTTGAATACCGGGTTGCCGGTCGCCCACGCGTCCTGACCCACGGTAACCATATCGTTTGGCGTGATTTTGCCCGCTTTGATGGATTGACCGATAACATAACTGGTCATCATTTTGGTCAAGCTGGCTGGGTCACGGCGCGCGTCAGCGTTCATTTCTGCCAGCACTTTGCCTGAGTTGTAGTCAATCAGGATGTAGGCTTCAGCATCAATCTGCGGGACGCCGGGGATCATCGTCTTTAAATTAACATCGTCGGCATAGGCGGACGCTGCACAAAGGCTCAGAGCTGTGCCAAAAGCCAAGCTTTTGACGAGAAGTGGGGTAGTTACAAGTTTCATGATAGGGACAGCAACATCCGTAGAAGTAAGTTAAAAACGTGCCACACTATAGCAGAAGCGACATATTCAGACATCTGCGATTACAGCGGCTTGAAAGTGTTTACCCTTTTTTACCAATTTCACATTGGTGGAAAAAACGGGGCCGTAGCCCCGTTAAGGAAATGCATCTCGCCTCGCGATGATTTAGCGCATCACAGGGCTGAGACAACAAACGACTGCTGCTGGGCTTCGCTAGCCAGACGTTGTTTAAGCTGTTCTGCCTGCTGGCGGCTCAACGGACCCAGCTGCACGCGGTACATGCTGCCATTCGGTTGAACCTTGCCCGGCACGGAGAATTTCTGGCTCAGGCTTTTCTGCCACAGCGCGGCGTTTTGTGGATTGCTCAGCGCACCGACCTGCACCATATAGCTGCCGCCCGCCGCGTGGCTTGACGATGCCGCGCGAGGAGCCGATGCCGCCGCTACAGCAGCCGGAGCGGCGACTGCGGCCATGGCCGGAGCCGGGCTTGGGGAGGCGATTGGCGCTGGATCATCATGCTCCAGAATCCCCTGTGGCACTGGCTTTGGCGCTTGCAGGAAACCGCCGCCGTTACCGCCACCATTGCCAACTGCGCTGGTAGTGGCCGCCGTGTCGGTGTCTTCTGAGTTGGTCAAAGTGCTGTTATCAATCGGGCGAACCGCCGCCCCGGTGTCAGTCGGCGCGCTTTGCACCGGGGTACCGATACCGCTAGCACCCAATTCCGGACGCGCTGGCAGGGCATAAGACTGTTTGGCGACGGTTGTACCAATGGTGCCCGGACCAGACAGCGTGCCGTCCGGCGCAACGTTGATGAAGTCGATTCTGACCTTGGTGCTGTTGGTCAAGTTCAGGCGCTCAGCGGCGGCCTGAGATAAATCAATAATGCGGCCCGGCGTGTAAGGGCCACGGTCGTTCACGCGAACCACTAACATGCGGCCGTTGGCGACGTTGGTCACGCGGACATAGCTTGGAATAGGCAGAGTAGGGTGCGCGGCGGTCAGGGCGTTCGGGTCAAACTCTTCGCCGATGGCCGTGGTGTTGCTGCCGTTTTCTTGCCCATACCACGAGGCTAAGCCCACCTGAGAGAAGTTAGACGGGTCTTTGATGATTTTGTAGGTTTTGCCATTAACCGAATAATCCTGGCTGGTGCCTGGGTTATAAGGTTCGTAACGCGGGTCAGCGCCGCCGATTTCAACCACGGGACCGTTATAGGTCTGCGGTGGGGCAGGTTGTTGTTGCTGTGTGTCTTCGGTACTACAGGCGCTCAATAACAACCCGATAATGACGGCTCCAAGCCACTGCTTACGCATCGCCCACCTCTTATAAGTTTTTTGATAACATTTTTCGATGGGTATGTATCGACATGACGATACCAAACCCTGCCATCAGCACGATAAGCGCTGAGCCACCATAGCTGACCAGTGGCAAAGGTACCCCAACCACTGGGACAATACCACTGACCATGCCGATGTTAACGAACACATAAACGAATAAAATTAACATCAGCCCACCGGACATAACCCGTCCAAATGTGGTTTGTGCCCGAGCCGCAATCACCAGCCCGCGCATAATCAAGCATAGATAGAGTGCGAGCAGCACCAAAACCCCCACCAGACCTAGCTCTTCGGCCAATACGGCAAAGATAAAGTCTGTATGGCGTTCGGGCAGAAATTCGAGCTGCGACTGGGTGCCGTGCAGCCACCCTTTGCCGGAAAGACCGCCAGAACCAATGGCGATTTTCGACTGAATGATGTGGTAACCCGCGCCCAGTGGGTCGCTCTCAGGGTCGAGCAGCATCATCACGCGGTCGCGCTGGTAATCATGCATCAGGAAGAACCACAGAATCGGGATGAAGGCGGCAACCAGCAGGGCGGCGACGGCGATAAGCTTCCAACTCATGCCCGATAAGAACAGGACAAACAGGCCTGAAGCGGCGATCAGGATTGAAGTTCCGAGGTCAGGCTGCGCGGCCACCAGCAGGGTAGGAATGAAAATCAGCGCCAGCGCAATGGCGGTATTCTTCAGCGAAGGCGGGCAGACGTCACGGTTGATAAAGCGCGCGACCATCAGCGGCACGGCGATTTTCGCCAATTCCGAGGGCTGGAAGCGCACCACGCCGAGATCAAGCCAGCGCTGCGCCCCTTTACTGATGGTGCCGAAGGCATCCACCAGCACCAGCAACAGCACGCAGACAATATAGAGATAGGGCGCCCAGCTTTCATAAACCCGTGGCGGGATCTGCGCCATCACCAGCATGATGATAAGGCCCATCACGATCTGGCCAATTTTGCGCTCCATCATGCCGATATCCTGACCGCTGGCGCTCCACATTACGAAGGCGCTATAGGCCAGCAGGGCAAGCACAATCAGCAGCAGGGTGAGGTCGATATGCATTTTCGACCACAGCGACCCTTTTTGTTGGTTTTCAGTCATGTTCGGTTAATCACCTTCGATTCCGGGCGGAGCTGGCGCTTCAGCCGGTAATTGTGTCGTATTATCGCCCAACAAAATATGGTCGAGTATCTGGCGGGTAATGGTACCCACGGCCGGACCGGCGCCACCATTTTCAAGGATCACCGCGACGGCTACCGTCGGGTCATTGAATGGCGCAAAGGCGGTCATTAATTTATGGTCGCGAAGATGTTCGGATATCTTATTCGCGTTATAGATTTCATTGGCTTTCAAACCGTAAACTTGTGCTGTACCGGATTTGGCTGCGGCTTTGTAAGGCGCGTCGGCGAAACTCTTACGAGCGGTGCCGTTCGGGCGGTTTGCCACGCCGTACATCCCGTCTTTGGCGATTTCCCAATAACCTGAATGCACATCACCAATCTGGGTGGTTTCCTGCTGCTGGTAAGGCACCAGCTTGCCGTCAATTTTAGTGCTCAGCAGCAAGTGCGGAGTTTTCACCGTGCCGTCATTGATAAGCGTGGTCATGGCTTTCATGATCTGAATCGGCGTCGCCGTCCAGTAGCCTTGGCCGATGCCGACCGGAATGGTGTCACCCTGATACCAAGGCTTTTTGAAGCGTTTAAATTTCCAGTCGCGGCTCGGCATGTTGCCGTTGCGCTCTTCGGACAAGTCGATGCCGGAATACTGACCGTAGCCGAATTTGCCCATCCACTCCGACAGGCGGTCAATGCCCATGTCGTAAGCCACTTGGTAGAAGAAGGTATCCGCCGACTCTTCCAGTGATTTGGTGACGTTAAGGCGGCCGTGGCCCCAGTGTTTCCAGTCGCGGTAGCGTTTGTCAGAGCCCGGCAGCTGCCACCAGCCTGGGTCAAACAGCGAGGTCGCTTTGGTAATGACGCCGGCGGTCAGGGCCGAAACTGCAATATAAGGTTTTACCGTCGAGGCCGGTGGGTAAACCCCCTGCGTCGCACGGTTGATCAGCGGCTTGTTCGGGTCATTCAACAGGCCGCTGTAGTCCTTGCTCGAGATGCCGTCGACAAACAGGTTAGGGTCATAGCTCGGGTTGGAAACCAGCGCGCGAATGCTGCCGTCGCGCGGGTCTGACACCACCACGGCGGAGCGGCTGCCGGTCAGCAACTCTTCAATATAGGTTTGCAGGGCGAGATCTATGGTCAGGTAGATGTCTTTACCCGCCTGCGGCGGCTCTTCGTGCAACTGGCGAATCACCCGCCCGCGGTTGTTCACTTCGACTTCTTCATAGCCAGTTTTGCCGTGCAGCGTGTCTTCGTAATAGCGCTCGATGCCCAGCTTGCCGATGTCGTGCGTGGCGGCGTAGTTGGCCAATATACCGTCTTTGTCCAGACGCTCGACGTCACGGTCGTTGATTTTCGAGACGTAGCCAATCACGTGGGTGAGGGCTGAGCCATAAGGGTAATAGCGGCGCTGATAGCCTTTGACTTCAACGCCGGGGAAATTGAATTGGTTTACGGCAAAGCGCGCCACCTGAACTTCGGTCAGGGCGGTTTTTACTGGAATAGAGGTAAAGCGGCGCGAACGTTTGCGCTCTTTTTGAAAGTTTTCAATATCTTCGGGAGTTAAATCGACAATAGGCTTCAAACCTTCGAGGATGGCCGCGAGGTTGTCGACTTTTTCCGGTACCAGTTCGAGCTGGTAAATGGTGCGGTTCAGCGCCAGAGGCGTGCCGTTGCGGTCATAAATGATGCCACGGCTCGGCGCTATTGGGACCAGTTTGATGCGGTTATCGTTGGAGCGGGTTTGGTAATCCTGAAAGCGGACAATCTGTAAGTTGTACAGATTGAATGCCAGCACACCGCTGAGTAGCAGAATACCTGTGAACGCCACCAGTGCACGGCGCACAAAGAGGGCTGATTCAGCCGTATAGTCGCGAAAAGGGTTACGATCTATTTTCATCCCACTACTTAATTCATGTTGCTGACATTCACCAACCGATTATTCCCGGTGGTATGGATGATTTGTGGTGATACTCCATGCACGATAAAGGCTTTCCGCTACCAACACCCGAACTAACGGATGGGGCAGGGTCAGCGGAGAGAGCGACCAGCTCTGCTCGGCTGCGGCTTTACACGCAGGTGCTAGCCCTTCAGGGCCGCCAATCAACAGGCTGACGTTGCGGCCATCCTGCTTCCAGCGCTCCAGTTGTTGGGCAAGCGTTGGGGTTTCCCAGGGCGTGCCCGGAATATCCAGCGTCACAATCCTGTTGCCTTTCCCGACCGCCGCCAGCATCTGCTCGCCTTCTTTTTCAAGAATGCGTTTGATGTCGGCATTTTTGCCCCTTTTGCCGGCCGGTACTTCGACCAGTTCAAAAGGCATGTCTTTAGGGAAACGGTTGAGATAATCGTTAAAACCGGTCTGAACCCAGTCGGGCATTTTGGTTCCGACAGCGACGAGTTGCAGTTTCACGAATTAAGCCCAGAGTTTCTCAAGCTCATACAGCTGGCGGCTCTCTTCCTGCATGACGTGAACAATCACTTCACCCAGGTCGACAACAACCCAATCCGCTTCATTGATGCCTTTAACGCCCATGGCGTCTAAGCCAGCGGCTTTCACTTCTTCTACCAGATGCCCTGCAATAGACATCACGTGACGGCTGGAAGTGCCGGTACAGATGATCATGCAGTCAGTAATGCTGGATTTACCGATAACATCAATGGCAACGATGTCTTGTGCTTTCAGGTCATCGACTTTATCGATAACAAAATCTTGGAGCGCTTTACCTTGCAAAGGTTCCCCCTGGGGATGTTGAAACGGGTTAGCTTGATGAAAACCTTCTGCTGCATGAGCGCAAACGCTGCGTGCAGGAGAGGGCTTTCAAAAAAGAGTGTATGTCGAAATACGGAGTTAATGCCGAAAAAACACGATGAATCAATTGATTACGTTCGTTATCGCCACAGCTATACCGCAAGCCGAAATTAAGCGGCGCAGTATACCACGCGTTACCCACGGGTGATATAAACCCACCTTACTGTGGCTCAAATCATTTAGTGTAAAGACTATTTGACTCAATATAGCGCTCAACGGCGTCCGGCACTAAATCGGCGAAACTTTTCCCCTCGTGCCGACGCTGGCGAATTTCAGTCGCCGAAATATCCAGCAGCGGGGTATTCGCCTGATAAATGAATCCGTGCGGCCGCTGTTTGAGTTTCGCCGCATCCTCGACGTGGTGTTGGTCATACCAACGTTGTAACTCAGGCGTATCCAGACGTTCAGCGTAACCCGGTCTTGCCATCACCAGCAGGTGACAAACGCGCAGTAAATCTTCCCAGCGATGCCACTTGTGCAGGGTCAGCAAAGAATCTTGGCCGATGATAAACGCCAGCGGGCGGTCAGCGCCATACTCTTTACGTAACGTTTCAAGTGTCACGATGCTGTAGGAAGGTGTGTCTACTTTTAGCTCACGATCGTCGACCGAAAACAGCGGATTTCCCTGCACCGCCAGCTCAACCATTTTCAGGCGCTGCTGGGCCGTGGCCTCTGGCTGTGGGCGATGCGGCGGGACATTATTAGGCAGTAGCACCACGCGGTCCAAATGGGCTTCTTTCGCCAATTGCTCAACCGGTTTGAGATGCCCGTAGTGAATAGGATCGAACGTGCCGCCAAACAGCGCCAACAGGGAGTCGCGAGACGAGGTGTCGTGGGTCATCAAAATACCTTCCTGGTTGATCACTGGCCGAGGTCGATAAAGCTCTCTGGCAACGGCTTGCCGCAAAGCAGCATCGACAGGCTTTCAAGCTCAGGCCAGATGGATTGACCGTAGTCCTGTTTCAGCGTGATTTCCATTTTTGTCAGCAAATGAACCGCCTGTTGCAGCTGGCGCAAAGAGAGTCTTTGCAGAGCCTGTGTCACCAAGGTTCGGCGGTTTTGCCACACTTTATATTGGTCGAACAGGGCGCGCAGCGGCGTGGTGTCCATCTTTCTTTTCAGCGTCAGCAGCATCAGCAGTTCGCGCTGCAAGGTGCGCAGCAGGATAACCGGCTCGCTATCTTCTTGCTGGAGCTGGCGCAGAATGTGCCACGCGCGTTTGCTTTTACCGGCCAACAGCGCGTCCAGCCAATGGAACGGCGTGAAGTGCGCGGCGTCGTAAACCGCTTCTTCTACTCGCAACAGGGTCAGTTTACCGTCGGGGTAGAGCAGGGAGAGGCGCTCGAGAGACTGGGCCAAGGCCAACAGATTCCCTTCGTAGCAATAGCAGAGCAGCTGGTTGGCTGGCTCATCAAGCTCGAGGGATAACTCTTTGGCGCGCTTTGCCACCCAGCGCGGCAGCTGTGCTTGTTCTGGCGTCTGGCAGCTGACAAATACGCCGCGATCGCTCAGGGCTTTAAACCATGCGCTGTTTTCTTGGGCTTTGGTGAGCTTTGTTCCGCGCAGTACCAGCAGAATATCGTCGTGCAGCAGCTGGGTGAGTTTCACCAGTTGCTCACCCATCGGCGCGGGTGGACCATTCTCTGGCAGGATAAGTAACAGGGTTTGGCGCGAAGCGAACAGACTCAATGCCTGGCAGATGCTGAAGATAGCATCCCACTCGGTATGGGCATCAAGGGTAAAGGTGTAGTGTTCTTCGAAAGCCGCCGCTTGGGCTGCTTTGCGAATGCTGTCCTGACTTTCCTGGAGCAGCAGCGGATCGTTTCCACATAATAAATAACAAGTGCGCAGCCCCTCTCGGAGCTGCGCGGCAAGTTGTTCAGGATAGAGTCGAATCATGGAGCCGTAGAACTGACCGGCTTAGGCGCGAACATGTCGCGGCCTGCTGCATTTTCCGCATCCTGCTTTTTCATCTCTTCTGCCGCAGATTGGGTTGTGATAACCACCGGCGTTGCATCTTTCACTGTCTCGGCCTGCTTCTCTTTTTCAGAAGCGTGGACGGTCAACAGTTTACGGATCAGCTGCTGAGAAGCCTGCGTACGCATTTCGCTGATAATGATGTCTTGCTCGTTATCCTTCGCCAGCGCCGTCAACGGGTTGTCGAAGAATGCACGGAATACGGTCACGCGGATAGGATAGATATCCTTTCCTGGCAACAGCACCTGCGCATTAACAGTCATCTGCATTTGGTACTCAGCGGTACGGCCATCCTGGAAGATGGAGGCAGTTGCCTGATAGATTTGTTCCCCCAGTAAGCGCAGAGATGGGATATCCTGACGTTTTGAATCTTCCACAATGGTGACATTGTTCAGACGCAATTGCGTACGGACATCACGCGCCAGCGGCCCATACGGGTCACCACTGTCGAGCGTGATGGTTTTCATCTCTTCCGGCACGTCAGTGGTACCGCGTAGGTGGAAACCACAACCCGACGTCACCAGAACTACAGCACCCAATAACAGCATCAGTATACGATGTCGCACAACCCCTCCTTGACTCAACCTACAACCAGGTTAAGCAGTTTGCCTGGAACGTAGATGACTTTACGCACAGTCACGCCATCCAGATATTTAGCGACCAGATGTTCTTGTGCAGCACGCTCGCGTACTTGCTCTTCGGTAGCATCCGCAGCAACGGTAATTTTGCCACGCACTTTGCCGTTAACTTGCACAACCACCAGTTTAGAGTCTTCAACCATAGCTTGCTCATCAGCTTGTGGCCAAGGCGCAGTATCAACATCACCTTCACCGCCCAATGTCTGCCAAAGGCTGAAGCACACGTGTGGGGTGAATGGATAGAGCATACGCACCACGGCCAGCAGCGCTTCTTGCAGCAGCGCGCGGTCTTGCTCGCTCTCTTGCGGCGCACGCCCCAGCTTGTTCATCAACTCCATCACGGCAGCAATCGCGGTGTTGAAGGTCTGGCGGCGGCCGATATCATCGGTCACTTTGGCGATGGTTTTGTGCAGGTCGCGGCGCAAATCTTTCTGCGCTTCAGTCAGTGAAGCAGCGTCCAGAGCCACGGTCGCGCCTTTTTGCGTGTGTTCGAAGGCCAGTTTCCAGACACGTTTCAGGAAGCGGTTTGCCCCTTCAACGCCGGATTCTTGCCATTCCAGCGTCATTTCTGCTGGAGAAGCAAACATCATGAACAGACGAACGGTGTCCGCGCCGTACTTCTCAACCATCACCTGAGGGTCGATGCCGTTGTTTTTAGACTTGGACATCTTGCTCATGCCAGCGTAAACCAGCTCGCGACCTTGTGGATCAGTGGCTTTAACAATGCGGCCTTTCTCGTCGCGCTCAACGGTAGCATCTACCGGAGAAACCCAAACGCGCTCGCCGCCATTGCCGGTGTAGTAGAAGGCATCAGCCAGCACCATGCCTTGGCACAGCAGGCGTTTAGCCGGTTCGTCAGAGTTGACCAGACCGGCGTCGCGCATCAGTTTGTGGAAGAAGCGGAAGTACATCAGGTGCATGATGGCGTGTTCGATGCCGCCCACATATTGGTCCACTGGCAGCCAGTAGTTAGCCGCAGCCGGGTCCAGCATGCCTTGGTCATACTGCGGGCAGGTGTAGCGCGCGTAGTACCAAGAGGACTCCATAAAGGTATCAAAGGTGTCGGTTTCGCGCAGGCCCGGCACGCCGTTGACCGTGGTTTTTGCCCACTCTGGGTCAGCTTTGATTGGGCTGGTGATGCCGTCCATGACCACGTCTTCCGGCAGAATAACCGGCAGTTGGTCTTCTGGCGTTGGGATCACAGTACCATCTTCCAGCGTGATCATTGGGATTGGTGCACCCCAATAGCGCTGGCGTGAAACACCCCAGTCACGCAGGCGATAGTTCACCTTGCGCTCGCCCACGCCTAAAGCAACCAGCTTATCGGCGATGGCATTGAAGCCTGCTTCGTGGCTCAGACCGTCAAACTCACCTGAGTTATACAAGGTGCCTTTTTCAGTCAGCGCTTCGGCAGTGACGTTTGGCTCTGTGCCGTCGGCGTTAAGGATAACGGGCACGATTGGCAGGTTGTATTTGGTTGCGAACTCCCAGTCACGCTGGTCGTGGCCCGGAACCGCCATCACGGCGCCAGTGCCGTATTCCATCAAGACGAAGTTAGCGACCCAGATGGCCACTTTCTTGCCAGTCAGCGGGTGAATAGCAAACAGGCCGGTGTCCATGCCGCGTTTTTCCATGGTCGCCATTTCTGCTTCGGCAACTTTGGTATTGCGGCATTCGTCGATGAAATCAGCCAAGGCAGGGTTAGTTGCCGCAGCTTGTAAAGAGAGTGGGTGACCTGCTGCAACCGCAACGTAGGTCGCGCCCAGGAAGGTGTCAGGACGCGTGGTGTACACGGTGGCTTTCTCTTCACTGTTTTCGACGTCGAAGGTGATCTCAACGCCTTCAGAGCGGCCAATCCAGTTACGCTGCATGGTTTTGACCTGCTCAGGCCAGCTTTCCAGCGTATCCAAATCGTTAAGCAGTTGGTCGGCATAGGCCGTGATTTTAATGAACCACTGTGGAATTTCTTTGCGTTCCACCTTGGTATCACAACGCCAGCAGCAGCCGTCGATAACCTGTTCGTTAGCCAAAACGGTTAGGTCGTGCGGGCACCAGTTAACGGCAGAAGTCTTCTTATAGACCAAACCTTTTTCGTACAGCTTGGTGAAGAACCACTGTTCCCAACGGTAGTAGTCAGGCTGGCAGGTCGCCAGTTCGCGATCCCAGTCATAGCCGAAGCCCAGCAGTTTTAGCTGGTTCTTCATGTATTCGATGTTTTCGTAGGTCCACGGAGCCGGTGCAGTATTGTTTTTTACCGCAGCGCCTTCCGCCGGTAGCCCAAATGCGTCCCAACCAATTGGTTGTAGAACGTTTTTACCCAGCATACGCTGGTAGCGGGAGATCACGTCACCGATGGTGTAGTTACGCACGTGGCCCATATGTAGGCGGCCGGACGGGTATGGCAACATGGAGAGACAGTAGTACTTCTCTTTGCCAGGCTGCTCGGTAACTTTAAAGGTCTGCTTCTCTTGCCAGTGAAGCTGAACGTGTGACTCTATTTCTTCTGGGCGGTATTGCTCTTGCATGGCGGCCGGTGGTCCTGTGAGTGAAAACAGCTACGCCTGTAGCTCAAATAGTTTTAATCAAAAGATCCGCATAGCATAGCTGATAAGCGCCTGAGGCAACAACACCAAGCGCGTCGTCAGTGGGGATTTCTGCATGTTGCAGGGTGAATATTCTCAAAGTGCGAGGCATCTCGGGATATTGTCCGTACCGGATCAGTGATTTACGACTAAAATAAGTGACATGGCTCATGACTGAATGTTCGTTCACGTCGCTTTGACTTAGGGGAAATTATGAACAATGTCGCACAGTATTATCGCCAGTTAGTCAGCTCGTTAACCGAGCGTTTGCAAAATGGCGAAAGGGATGTGGATGCTTTGGTTCAGGATGCTCGCGAAACGTTGCAAAGAGAAGGCAAGCTGACCGATTTGCAAATTGAGCAATTAACCTACTCTGTTCGTCGCGATTTGCGCGAATTTGCCCGCAGCTACACGGAAAACCGGCAGGTCGCCGCAGTCGAAGACACCGAGGAAGACAGCGTCTTCATGCGCATCATTAAAGAGAGCCTGTGGAAAGAGCTGGCGGACATGACCGACAAAACCCAGCTTGAATGGAAAGAGGTGTTCAAGGACGTCAATCACCACGGGGTGTATCACAGTGGTGAAGTGGTCGGGCTGGGCAATCTGGTTTGTGAAAACTGCCACTTTACGCTGGCGGTTTATACCCCAGAAGTACTGAGCAAGTGCCCGAAATGCAATGGCACCGAGTTCACCCGCAAGGCGTTTGAGCCTTAATCTCTCATCTGCATAAAGCTACATAAACAAAAACCGCCAGCATGGGGCTGGCGGTTTGTTAAAAGCGAAAAGCAGATCTGATTAGTGGAGGATCTTCGCTAAGAAGTCGCGCGCACGGTCAGATTCTGGATTGTTGAAGAAATCGTCTTTATTGCGATCTTCAACGATTTTGCCTTCATCCATGAAAATTACGCGGTTTGCCACTTTGCGGGCAAAGCCCATTTCATGGGTCACCACCATCATGGTCATGCCTTCGTTCGCCAGTTCAACCATCACGTCCAGCACTTCGTTGATCATCTCTGGGTCAAGGGCTGAGGTTGGCTCATCAAACAGCATGGCAATCGGGTCCATACACAGTGCACGGGCGATAGCCACGCGCTGCTGCTGGCCGCCAGAAAGCTGGCCGGGGAATTTATTGGCGTGAGCCGATAACCCGACGCGATCCAGCAGTTTCAGGCCTTTGTCTTTCGCCGCGGCTTTGTCACGCTTCAAGACTTTGACCTGCGCCAGAGTCAGGTTGTCGATGATAGACAGATGCGGGAACAGCTCGAAATGCTGGAACACCATGCCGACTTTGGCACGCAGCTGCGCGAGATTGGTTTTCTTGTCATTGACCGGCGTACCGTTGACCAGAATGTCACCTTTCTGCACGGGCTCAAGCCCGTTCACGGTTTTGATAAGCGTTGACTTACCTGAACCTGAAGGACCGCACACCACCACAACTTCACCTTTTTTAACGTCGGTGCTGCAATCGGTCAGCACCTGGAAGTGACCATACCATTTAGAAACATTCTTCAGTGAAATCATGAAACTGTCCTTTTCTTCAAATAACGCACCAGCAAGGAAGCGGAAAGGCTGATAACAAAATAGATAGCGCCGGCGAACAGCACCATTTCGACTAAGGTACCGTCGCGGTCGCCGATGTTAGAGGCGCTGCGGAAGAAGTCCGCCAGACCGAGCACGTACACCAGCGAAGTATCTTGGAACAATACAATCGCCTGAGTCAGCAACAGTGGCACCATCGCGCGGAATGCCTGCGGCAGAATAACCAGCTTCATGGCTTGCCATTGGGTCATCCCCAAGGCCAGCGCGGCGGAGGATTGGCCGCGAGCGATACTGATTATCCCTGCACGAATAATTTCAGAGTAATAGGCCGCTTCGAACAGGGCGAAAGCCACCATCGCTGAAATCAAACGAATGTCGGTTTTAGGTGACAGGCCCAGCACCTTTTGCAGGAAGCTTGGCACAATCAGGTAGAACCACAACAGCACCATCACCAATGGAATGGCGCGGAAAATGTTCACGTAGGCGGTGGCGAACCAGCTGATCGGTTTGAACGATGATAGGCGCATTACCGCCAGCAGCGTGCCCCACAGAATACCCACCACGATAGCAATGGCGGTGATTTCCAGCGTGACCAGCATGCCTTGCCATAAGTAAGGCAGGCCGGGGCCGATAGAACTCCAGTCGAATTCATGCATGATTATTTACCTCCCATGTTGCCCGGCAGGCGGACTTTGCGTTCTACAAAATGCATCAGCAGCATGATCACTGCATTGATGAGCACGTAGGCAACAGTAATGGCAGTAAATGACTCATAAGCGTGCGCGGAGTAATCCAGCAGTTTCCCAGCTTGTGCCGCCATATCCACCAAACCAATGGTGGAAGCGATTGCGGAGTTCTTCACCAAGTTGACCATCTCAGAGGTCATTGGCGGAACAATCACGCGATAAGCATTCGGCAGCAGCACATAACGATAGGTTTGCGGCAGGGTCAGGCCCATGGCCAAACCGGCGTTGCGCTGGCCGCGAGGCAGAGACTGAATTGCAGCACGAACCTGCTCACAGACACGCGCTGCGGTGAACAACCCGAGGCAGATAACGGATGAGGAGAAGAATTGCACGTTCGGCGGAAGTTCTGATTTAAACCATGTGCCAATGCTTTCCGGCAGCAGTTCTGGCACCACCAGATACCACGTAAAGAATTGGACAATCAGCGGTACGTTACGGAACAGCTCAACGTAGCAGGTGCCGATACCCGAGAGAAAACGGTTGGGGACGGTACGCAAGATACCGAACAGAGAGCCGACAAAGAAAGCGATAATCCAGGCGCACACTGACAGTGCGACGGTGACCTGAAATCCATTCCAAATCCAGCCAAGATAAGTGGTATTCCCGAAGGGGGCTTGTTGCAGAAAAATGCCCCAGTTCCAATCTATAGACATAAAAACTCCATAATGCGCGTGAACGCAACCCTACTGAGTGATGACGAACCAATCCCATGCTGATTGACGCAAAAATGCGAGGTGGGGAACGACCACCCCGCATTCCGGTCTTGCTGCCTTTGCAGGCTGTCATCACAAGGCTGGTGGGCCAGCCCTTTATTTCCCCTCGGCAATTGCACTGCAATCACGTTGGGGTCTTCCCGTCTGTCTTATTATCTGACTACGAAACTTACAGCGCTTTGTCGTTAGGCGCTTTGAACAGAGCTTGCATGTCGTCTGACAGTTCGAAGTTCATGTTCAGGTTTTTCGGAGGAATAGGCTGCTTGAACCACTTATCAAACCATTTGGCAGCTTCGCCAGAAGTTTGGGTTTGCGCGATGGTGTCATCGACCAGCGTTTTAAAGCCAGCGTCGTCTTTACGCAGCATACAGCCGTAAGCTTCTTTGGATTGAGGCGTGCCTACGATGACCCAGTCATCAGGCTTTTTAGCTTTAGCACGTTCGCCAGCCAGCAGGGCGTCATCCATCATGAAGGCGACAGCACGGCCCGTTTCCAGCGTACGGAAGGAGTCACCGTGGTCTTTCGCACTGATAATGCGCAGGCCCAGTTTCTTCTCTTCATTCAGCTTGTTCAGCAGGATTTCAGAGGTTGTCCCTGAAGTCACTACGACGGTTTTGCCTTTCAGGTCATCGAAATCTTTAATTTCGGAGCCTTTTTTCACCAGCAGACGGGTGCCGATGATGAAGATGGTGTCAGAGAAAGCCGCTTGTTGCTGGCGCTCTGCGTTGTTGGTGGTTGAGCCACACTCAAAATCGTAAGTGCCGTTTTGCAGCAGTGGAATACGGTTTTGCGAAGTGATAGGCATCAGTTTGACTTGCAGGTTAGGCAAGTTGAGTTTTTTCTTTACTGCTTCAACGATGGCGTTGGAGTAGTCCTGAGAGTAACCCACCACTTTTTGATTATTATCGTAATAAGAAAATGGCACAGAAGACTCACGGTGACCGACGACGATAACGCCGTTATCTTTGATTTTCTTCAGGGTACCGTTCAGGTCTTCTGCATGGGCTACGCTACTTGCTGCCAAGCCTGCCAGCAGTACCGATAACGCCAATTTGCGCATTTGCATTGTCCAACTCCTTTGCTGTCGTTAAAGATCCACACCGAGGGATCAGGAAGCACTTATGAATCGTAAAGCTCATAGCCAATTCGAACTTACTCAGCTTCGAAAATAGCTGAATGTGAAGATAATGAAACCACAATGTTTCTTTTTTGAGACGAGACACGCACCAAATTAATGCAATAAAACATTCATGCACCGCGTATGAGTATGTTTTTTAAACGTTTGGTTCCACTATGGTGCACTGCCTCAGCAAAAATAAGTAAAAGGATAGCTTTCATAGAGATAAAGCAATAAACGTGCCAGTGAATGGATTGTTTAGGGGAATTAGCGGCAAAAAAAACGGGCGCCGTTTGGCACCCGTAGAGGAGATATTGCGAAGGGTTATTGGCGCTTATGCCGCTGATTCAGGAACAGCGAGACGCCCGCCAGCAGCAGCGTGAGGATCCACGTCGGCCACCAGCCAAAGCGCGCATAAGGCGTAATGCCGGTGGTTGGCGTCACTTCAACATTCAGCACCTGACGCGTAAATTGCGGCAATTCAGCAATCATATCGCCATTGGCGTCAACCGCCGCGGTCACACCATTGTTGGTGCTACGCAGCAGAGGGCGGCCCAATTCCAAGGCGCGCATGCGGGCCATCTGGAAGTGCTGCCACGGGCCGATTGAGTGACCGAACCACGCATCGTTAGAGATAGTCAGCAGGAAATCAGTGTCAGGCTGGAAGTTATCCCGAACCTGCTCGCCAAAGACGATTTCATAGCAGATGGCAGTGGTCAGATTCATGCCGCTCACCATCAATGGCTTCTGCACATAGTCGCCGCTGCTCAGACCCGACATTGGCAAGTCAAAGAAGGGGGCTAATGGGCGCAAAATGGCCTCCAGCGGAACAAATTCGCCGAAAGGCACCAGATGGTGTTTATCAAAACGGTTGCTGTCCGGGTAGCGGTAAGGCTTATCGCCGCCGAGCACAATGGCACTGTTATACACGTGCATATCCTGACTGGTGCGGCGTGCATCAATGATGCCGGTCACCAGCTGGGAGCCTTGCGAACGGTAGAGGTCATCCATCATGGTCAGGAACTGCTGCTGGTCTGATTCAATGTCCGAAATCGCTGATTCCGGCCAGATAATCATCTTCGCTTTCCCTAAATAAGGCCGACTAAGGTCCATATAGGTTTGCAGCGCGCTGACTAAGGCTTTCGGATCCCACTTCATGGACTGCGGGATGTTGCCCTGCACCAGCGCCACGTCGACTTTCTTCTGCTCTTGTGGCTGATACCAATGCACGCCGCGCAGTGACAGAGGCAGCAGCAGTAAGGCTAAAGCTACCACCGCCGCAATAACCTTGCGCTGATAGACCGCGTAAACCAGCAAGCCGCTGATGGAGGTCAGCAGCAGGGTGATGCTGTCGACACCGGCAATAGGCGCTAAACCTTTCAGCGGGCCATCAATCTGGCTGTAGCCAAATTGCAGCCATGGGAAGCCGGTAAGCACCCAGCCACGCAGGAACTCGGTGATTTGCCACAGGGCAGGGGCGGCCAGAGCCAGCTTCCACCACGTGGTTTTAGGCCACAGCCGCGCCAGCAAACCGGCGAACAGCATGGTGTAAAGCGACAGATAACAGGCCAGCAGCACCACTAAAAATAGGTTGATGGCTTCCGGCATGCCGCCAAAGGTGGCGATGCTGACATACACCCAGTTTACGCCGCTGCCAAACAGACCCATCCCCCAGAAGAAGCCTATCCACGCGGCCTGTGCCGGACGGCGATCAAGCGTTAGAGCGAATAAACCAAACAGGGAGACCAGTGCCGCAGGCCAGTGATCGTAAGGGGAGAAGGCAAGGGTGCCACAGGCACCGAATAAGAGCGCCAGCAGGATGCGAACCCGCTGGCGTTGGTATAAAGAGGCAATTGCCATGGAGTAATTATTCTTCCAATATCGGTTGCGGCGCGTCGTCCGGTATTTTTACGTGAACCTGAATAATACGTCGGCTGTCGGCCATGGCAACTTTGAACAGGTAACCGTCAATTTCAATGGTTTCGCCACGAGCGGGCAAATGACCAAAGGACTGCATTACCAAGCCACCAATGGTATCGACTTCATCGTCGCTGTAGCTGGTCTGGAAGACTTCGTTGAAGTCCTCGATAGGAGCCAGCGCGCGGACGGTATAGGTGTGGCGGCTGAGTTGGCGAATATCCAAATCTTCCGCTTCGTCATACTCGTCATCGATTTCACCCACGATAAGCTCAAGGATGTCTTCGATGGTCACCAAGCCAGATACGCCGCCGAACTCGTCGACCACGATAGCCATATGGTAACGCTGTGAGCGGAACTCCTTCAGCATGCGGTCAACGCGCTTGCTTTCCGGCACCACCACGGCGGTTCTCAATACTTTATCAATGCTGAAGGGTTCGGATTCTGTGCGCATAAACGGCAACAGGTCCTTGGCCATCAGGATGCCTTCAATGTGGTCCTTATCTTCGCTGATCACTGGGAAGCGTGAATGCGCTGACTCAATAATGACGTCAAGACACTCTTCCAGCGGTTGGTTGCGTTTAAGCGTGATCATTTGCGAACGTGGGATCATGATGTCACGAACGCGCTGCTCGGCGATATCCATCACGCCTTCCAGCATGTCACGGGTATCGGGATCGATCAGGTCGTTTTGTTCGGAATCACGGATCAGCTCGACCAGATCGCCACGGTTTTTGGGTTCGCCGTGAAATAACTGGTTGAGAATAAGGGAAAAGAAGCCCTTCTTGGGACTGGGGCTATCACTATTTTGTGAATGGTCATCGCTCATGGCGTTTGGTTAAATTTACTCTTATAAAGGGAAATAATGACTAGCAAAAACGGAGGTCCCCCAAGGTTTATGGCGATGGGGGAGGCGTTAGCGCTAGTCTCGAATGTCGTCTTTGGCGTCATCTTCAATGAAAATATACGGGTCCGGATAACCCAGACTTTGCATAATTTCTATCTCGATGGACTCCATTTCTTCGGCTTCTTCATCGACGATGTGGTCATACCCTAGCAGATGCAGACTGCCGTGAACAACCATATGCGCCCAATGCGCCAGCAGTTCTTTTTGCTGCTCCTGCGCTTCTTTTTCAACCACCTGACGGCAGATGACCAGATCACCCAGCAGAGGCAATTCCATACCCGGCGGAGCTTCGAACGGGAAGGATAACACGTTGGTCGATTTGTCTTTACCACGATAAGTCATATTCAGCTCGTGACTTTCCGCTTCATCTACCAGACGGATAGTCACTTCTGACTCTTCCTGAAACTGTGGCAGGACGACGTCCAGCCATTTTTGGAAATCACTTTCCGTGGGTAAACCCTCGCTGTTTTCACACGCGATTTGCAAATCGAGAATAACCTGAGTCATTGATTAACCTGTTGTGACGACGGCTGATGAGATTCCTGACGACGTTGTTCAGCAATGGCATCGCGACGTTTTTGATCTTCTTCTTCCCAAGCCTCATAGGCTACCACGATACGGGCTACCACGGGATGACGAACCACGTCTTCGCTATGGAAGAAATTGAAACTTAGTTCATCAACCGACGAAAGCACTTCGATAGCATGGCGCAGGCCAGACTTCTGGTGACGCGGCAGGTCAATCTGCGTGACGTCTCCGGTGATCACGGCTTTGGAGTTAAAACCAATACGCGTCAGGAACATTTTCATCTGTTCAATCGAGGTGTTTTGGCTTTCATCCAAAATGATAAAGGCGTCGTTGAGTGTGCGACCGCGCATGTAAGCCAGCGGGGCGACTTCAATCACGTTGCGCTCAATCAGCTTTTCGACTTTCTCAAAGCCGAGCATTTCGAACAGCGCGTCATACAGCGGGCGCAGATAAGGGTCAACTTTCTGGCTGAGGTCACCCGGCAGGAAGCCCAGTTTCTCACCGGCTTCAACAGCAGGGCGGGTCAGCAGAATGCGGCGCACGTCTTGACGCTCAAGAGCATCGACGGCTGCTGCCACGGCGAGATAGGTTTTACCCGTACCCGCAGGCCCGATACCAAAGGTGATATCGTGGTCGAGAATGTTGGCAATGTACTGCGCCTGATTTGGCGTGCGTGGCTTCACCATGCCGCGCTTGGTCTTGATGATCACCGCTTTACCGTAGTCAGGAACGCTCTCGGCGGTCTGCTCCAGCACGCGGCTCTCTTTGATGGCCAGATGGATTTGCTCAGGATCGATATCCTGAATCTCTCCCCGTAACGGCGCGGTATCGACGTATAAATCACGCAGAATATTGACCGCGGCGGTCACAGGCAGACTTTTTCCTACCAGTTTAAAGGCGTTATCACGACGGTTGATTTCAACGCCCAACCGACGCTCCAGTTGCTTGATGTTGTCATCAAACGGCCCGCACAGGCTCAGCAAACGCTGATTGTCTTCAGGCTCTAGCAAAATCTCTTGTGTTACAACGTTCAAACTTTTCCTCTGGGCCACGAAGGACCTGTTGATGTGTCTGACTTTTGTCGTCTTAGCTGGCGCTTTTCACACCAATAAAACTCACAATACCTTGGTTAATAATACATGCCCTTGGCAAAATATGCCTTGTTAGCCACGGGATGGCGTACACCTTAGTGACAATATGCGGCCTGTCTCGAAAAATTAAACCTTATCGCTGTTGTGAAAGGGGAATTTTCGACTAAAAACTGTAAAAACAAACAGGACGCCGAAGCGTCCTGTTGCGGGATCTAAGCCTTTACGGGCTGCCAGATTATGGCTGGTATAGACCCACACCAATCTCATTCTCTTTGCGAGTACGGGCAATGACCGACTGCGGCGATTCGTGCAGACGCAGCGCCATCTGGTCTTCCGTACGCACCACCACGCCGCGCAGCGAGTTGGCATAAACATCAACGATTTCAACGTCAACGAACTTGCCAATCATGTCCGGCGTGCCTTCGAAGTTCACCACGCGGTTGCATTCGGTGCGCCCGGTCAGTTCCATAATGCTCTTGCGCGAAGTCCCTTCGACCAGAATACGCTGCACCGTGCCCAGCGTTGCGCGGCTAAAGCGCACCACCTGCTGAGTAATGCGGTCTTGCAGGATTTGCAGGCGCTGTTTCTTCTCTTCGAGGCTGACGTCATCCACCATATCCGCCGCTGGCGTACCGGGGCGAGGGGAGTAGATGAAGCTGAAACTGACGTCGTAATTCACTTCGGCAATCAGCTTCATGGTCTTCTCGAAATCGTCGTTGGTTTCGCCGGGGAAGCCAATGATGAAGTCGGAACTCATATGAATATCAGGGCGCACCGCGCGCAGTTTGCGGATGATAGCCTTGTACTCCAGCACGGTGTGCGGGCGCTTCATCATGGTCAGAATGCGGTCGGAGCCACTCTGGATCGGCAAATGCAGGAAGCTCACCAGCTCAGGGGTGTCTTTGTACACTTCGATGATATCGTCGGTGAACTCGACCGGATGGCTGGTGGTGAAGCGGATGCGGTCAATGCCGTCGATTGCCGCCACCAAGCGCAGTAACTCTGCGAAGCTGCAAACGCCGCCGTCATAGGTCGCGCCGCGATAGGCGTTGACGTTCTGCCCAAGCAGATTGACTTCGCGCACGCCCTGAGCGGCTAACTGGGCGATTTCGAACAGCACGTCGTCACTTGGGCGACTAACTTCTTCACCACGGGTGTAAGGCACCACGCAGAAGCTACAGTACTTGTTGCAGCCTTCCATAATAGAGACGAACGCCGTCGGGCCTTCGGCACGTGGCTCTGGCAGGCGGTCGAATTTTTCGATTTCTGGGAAGCTGATATCGACGATGGGGCTTTTGGTGCCGCGAACATGATTAATCATCTCCGGCAGGCGGTGCAGGGTCTGCGGGCCGAAGACCACGTCGACGCAAGGCGCGCGCTGGCGCAGCATTTCACCTTCTTGCGACGCCACGCAGCCACCCACGCCAATAATGACGTCAGGGTTCTTCTTCTTGAGTAATTTCCAGTGGCCCAGCAGGCTGAACACTTTTTCCTGAGCCTTTTCCCGAATAGAACAGGTGTTCAGCAACAGAATATCTGCTTCTTCAGCGACGTCGGTCAGCTGATAACCGTGTGTACTTTCGAGCAGGTCGGCCATTTTAGATGAATCGTATTCATTCATCTGGCAGCCCCAGGTCTTTATGTGCAGTTTTTTAATCATCGACTTGTCATTACTCAATGCGGGTAGAAAAGCGTTATATCTGTGTCCGTCCTGAAGAGCAGAACCAAGGGCTCGGGCGACGGTGACGTTCAGGGGGCGTATTGTAAACCCTCGCTTCTGTGGTGACCAGTGCAGTTAAGCAGCTTAGGTTCTGATACCGACATAAAAATCCGGTATCATTCAGCTAATGAATTCCATTATCAAGCTGGATGAAAATGAACCATTCTGAAAAATCCTTTGATGCAGTCGTAGTTGGCGGCGGCATGGTAGGGGCTGCGGCGGCGCTTGGGCTGGCTCAGCAGGGCCTTCGCGTGGCTTTGATTGAGAACCAACGCCCGGCAGAGTTCGACCCGCTTGCGGCGATAGATCTGCGCATTTCGGCCATTGGCTGCGCCTCGGTGCGTTTCCTGCAAAGCCTTGGCGCGTGGTCTGCTATCGAAAGCATGAGATTGACGCCGTATCGTCGTCTGGAAACTTGGGAAAACGATGGTTCCGAAGTGCGTTTCGACGCCTCCTCGCTCGGTTTGTCAGAGCTGGGCTTTATGGTTGAGAACCGCGTCTTGCAGCTCGGCCTGTGGCAGCAGTTTGATGCGTTGCCTAATCTGACTCTGTTTTGCCCATCCAAGCTTCGTCACCTGTTGCAGCACGATGATAAAAGCTGGTCATTGCAGCTGACGACGGGAGAAGTGCTGAAAACGCAGCTGGTGGTTGCCGCCGATGGCGCGAACTCGCTGGTGCGTCAGCTGGCGGGGATCGGCGTCGATGGCTGGCAGTATCGTCAGAACTGCATGCTAATTAATGTGGAAACGGCTTCAGCCGACCAAGACACCACTTGGCAGCAATTTTACCCTTCTGGCCCAAGAGCCTTCTTGCCGCTGTCTGGCCATAACGCCTCATTAGTGTGGTATGACAGCCCGCAGCGTATTCGCTATCTCCAGACGTTGAATATGAAACAGCTGACGGATGAGGTCAGCAAAGCCTTCCCGAGCCGCTTAGGCCCGGTGAAGGCGCTTTCTTCGGGTTCATTCCCACTGGTGCGCCGCCACGCGCAGAGTTACGTGCTGCCGGGGCTGGTATTGGTCGGTGACGCCGCGCACACCATCAATCCGCTGGCCGGGCAGGGCGTTAACTTGGGCTATCGCGACGTGGAGGCTCTGCTCGACGTGGTGAACAAGGCGCGAGAACGCGAAGAGAAATGGTTCGAAGAGCGCGTGTTGTTGAGATATCAACGCCAGCGCCGTCTGGATAACTTACTGATGCAGAGCGGCATGGACCTGTTCTACACCGCCTTCAGTAATGACTTAGCGCCAGTCAAGATCTTGCGCAATCTGGCCCTGATGACCGCCCAACGCGCAGGCGCACTCAAAACCAAAGCGTTGAAATACGCGTTAGGCATTTAGTCGAGCTAGAGTTTGTGTGGGGTGAGCTGTCCCCAAAATCATTCGAGTTGCAGAAAGACGGCGAGTGAGGGTATCCCGATGAGCTTACATCAGTAAGTGATTCGGGTACCCGAGCGCAGCCAACGCATCTGCAGCTCGAAGTATGAAGGGGAAGTTGTTTTCAATAAGACATAAAAGCAAAAAGCCCGCCGAAGCGAGCTTTTCTAAATATGGCTGGGGTGCCAGGATTCGAACCTGGGTATGCTGGTATCAGAAACCAGAGCCTTACCGCTTGGCGACACCCCAAAAGGACTGCTTTACTAAAACACTCATGCAGACAATAAAATGGTGGCTACGACGGGATTTGAACCTGTGACCCCATCATTATGAGTGATGTGCTCTAACCAGCTGAGCTACGTAGCCAAATTTTACTGACTTAACTCTAAAACTCAAGCGCTGATTTGATTAACTTAATAATAAATTTCAATCGCTTGCCAATAAGAAGTATGGCTGGGGTACCTGGATTCGAACCAGGGTATGCTGGTATCAAAAACCAGTGCCTTACCGCTTGGCGATACCCCAATAAAACTACTTCAAATTGTATTTTTTCATGCAATATCAAAGATAAAACAAGAAAAATGGCTGGGGTACCAGGATTCGAACCTGGGAATGCTGGTATCAAAAACCAGTGCCTTACCGCTTGGCGATACCCCAACTGTGCTTACCGATATCAGGAAATGGTGCGGGAGGCGAGACTTGAACTCGCACACCTTGCGGCGCTAGAACCTAAATCTAGTGCGTCTACCAATTTCGCCACTCCCGCATGAAAAAAGTTTGGTGGCTACGACGGGATTCGAACCTGTGACCCCATCATTATGAGTGATGTGCTCTAACCAACTGAGCTACGTAGCCATCTTTTTTCTTGCAACCTTCATCGGCGTTGCGGGGCGCATTATGCGTAGTTGGCCGTTTTGCGTCAACCACTTTTTTGACGAAAAATGTCTTAGAGCAATCATTTGTCTGGCTTATGACCAGTGTGGCGATAAATTCAGCAAAACACGTTATTTTTATTGGCTTTTGTGACGAAAAAACGGGCCATAGTAGGCCCGTTAATCGAAAATAAAACCCGGTTATTTCTGCAAATTAGTAGGCGGATTGGTGAACGCCTACAGCACGACCGGACGGATCGTTCATGTTTTTGAAGGATTCATCCCACTCAATCGCCTTCGCAGAAGAACAGGCTACCGACGGGCCACCCGGAACGCACTCTGCTGCACTTGGTACTGGGAACAGCTCTTCAAAAATGGTGCGGTACAGATAAGCTTCTTTCGAACCCGGCGTGTTATACGGGAAGCGGAAATGTGCAGTTTCGAGCTGTTGGTCAGTAATTTGCTGTCCAGCGACCTCTTTTAAGGTGTCAATCCAGCTATAACCTACGCCGTCGGAGAACTGTTCTTTCTGACGCCATGCCACGCTGTGTGGCAGGTAAGACTCAAAACACTCGCGCAGGATGTGTTTTTCCATCTTGCCGTTGCCGCACATCTTGTCTTTCGGGTTGATGCGCATCGCCACGTCGAGGAACTTCTTGTCAAGGAACGGCACGCGCGCTTCAACGCCCCATGCTGACATCGCTTTGTTGGCGCGAGCACAGTCATACATGTGCAGGGCCAGCAGCTTGCGCACGGTCTCTTCGTGGAACTCTTTGGCGTTCGGCGCTTTGTGGAAATAGAGGTAGCCGCCCAACACTTCGTCAGCACCTTCGCCGGACAACACCATTTTGATACCCATCGCTTTGATTTTACGCGACATCAGGTACATCGGGGTGGAAGCACGGATGGTGGTCACGTCGTAGGTTTCGATGTGATAAATCACGTCACGAATGGCGTCCAGACCTTCCTGCACGGTGAAGTGAATTTCATGGTGCACGGTGCCCAAATGGTTAGCCACGGCCTGTGCAGCGCGCAGGTCAGGAGAACCTTCAAGGCCGACGGCGAAGGAGTGCAGCTGTGGCCACCAAGCTTCGCTTTGGTCTTTATCTTCGATACGGCGACCGGCGAATTTCTTAGTAATGGCAGAAATTACCGAGGAATCCAAACCGCCTGACAGCAACACGCCATAAGGCACGTCGGACATCAGATGGCTCTTCACTGACTCTTCCAGCGCGTCGCGCAGCGCGGCGGCGTCGGTTGGGTTATCTTTAACGTTGTCGTAATCGAACCAGTCGCGACGGTAGTATTCGCGGATTTGCCCCTCTTTGCTCCACAGGAAGCTGCCCGCCGGGAATTCCTGAATGGTGCGGCACACCGGCACCAGCGATTTCATCTCAGAAGCGACGAACAGGTTGCCGTGCTCATCATGACCATAATAAAGAGGGATGATGCCCAAATGGTCGCGGCCAATCAGGTAGGCGTCTTTTTCTGTGTCATACAGAATGAAGGCGAACATGCCTTGCAGTTCGTCGAGGAACTCTGGACCTTTTTCCTGATAAAGCGCGAGGATCACTTCACAGTCAGATTCGGTCTGGAACTCATAACGGTGGCCTAACTCAGCGCGCAGTGCCTGATGGTTGTAAATCTCACCGTTAACGGCCAATACGTGGGTGTGCGCGGCGTTGTACAGCGGCTGTGCGCCGTTGTTGACGTCGACAATCGACAGACGCTCGTGGCAAAGAATGGCTTTATCGCTAGCGAAAACGCCAGACCAATCCGGGCCGCGATGGCGCATCAGACGGGACAACTCCAACGCTTTCTTACGCAACTCAGCGGAGTCGGTCTTGATATCGAGCACACCGAAAATTGAACACATATCTGTTTCTCCTGACCACTTATAAACGATTATTTTGTTGTGTTTGCTTGGCGCTTTGCCGATTTCTCATTAAAGGTTCGGCTTTACTGCGCGGTTGATTAAGAAAATGCGTCAAAACCCCTCATCTGTGCAAGTGGTTTAGCATTCTTCTGAAAAATAGTTGTTGAGGTAGGTCAGATCTTTGATGGATTTTCAGTTTAGGGCTATTTAAATTGCGGAATATGCAATTTTTCTCGCTGATTTGAGCTGTGGGCAAAAATGGGGAATGAAAAGAAAATAGCAACAAGTGGCAGAAGTCCGTCTGGCCGAATGACCAGACGTGAGAAAGCAGGGGAAGCGAGTGAAACTAGATAATGTCGATATCAGCGACAGAAGGGTAGATCCACGTTGGGCGGAATGGCATCTCTTCGACATCATTCAGGGTAGACACGCCTGACAGCACCAAAATGGTATCCAGACCTGCCTGGAAGCCCGCCAGAATGTCCGTGCGCAGGTTATCGCCGACAATCACCGTTTCTTCCGAATGGCCCTGCATTTTGTTCAGCGCAGAGCGAATGATCCACGGGCTTGGCTTGCCGACATAGAAAGGTTTGCGGCCGGTGATTTTTTCAATCGGGGCGCACAACGCGCCACAGGCTGGCGAGAAGCCGTGACCGTGGCTATCCGGGTTAGTAGCAATAAAGCGTGCGCCGTTGGCGACGAAGAAGGCGGCTTTATGGATCATATCCCAGTTATACGAGCGGGTTTCGCCGACGATAACAAAATCAGGATTGATATCAGTGATGGTAAAGCCTGCTTTATAAAGCTCGTGAATTAATGCGCCTTCGCCCACGACATAGGCTTTCTTGCCTTCCTGACGCTTCAAAAAGTCAGCTGTCGCCATGGCGGAGGTGTAAAAAGCACTTTCAGGGACGTCCAGACCGGCGGCGGTAAAGCGATTCGCTAAATCCTGCGCGGTCTGAGAAGGGTAGTTGGTCAGCACAACCAGCGGCATGCCCTGTTCCTGAATGCGTGCGAGGAACAGATCTGCACCTGGGACCGGCGTATTGTCATGAAGCAGCACGCCGTCGATATCACAAATTACGTTTTTTAAAGTCATAGGTCCCTAATCCAATCCATTCTGGCAATCCCGAACTATAGCACGGCTTAATTTTCCATCAGACGTTGTAACAGCACGCCATTGAGCATAGCCCGTTTGACCAGCGCGAAAGCGCCGATAGCGGACTGGTGGTTCAACTCTGATTTCACCACCGGCAAGTTGCGGCGGAAGTCTTTCAATACCTGAGTGTTAATGCAGCTTTGAATAGCTGGCAACAGGACTTTTTCTGCCTCGGTAATCTCCCCGGCAATCACCACTTTCTGTGGGTTGAACAGGTTAATCGCAATAGCAACGCTTTTGCCCAACTGGCGTCCGACGTGCTCAATCACTTCACAGGCCAAGCCGTCGCTGCGGTTCGCCGCTTTGCAAATCGCGGTTATCGAGCAGTCTTCGAGACTTAATTTGCTCGGATAACCTTGGGTGAGCAGGGCGCGCACACGGTTCTCAATGGCTGAGTTGGCGGCGACGGTTTCTAAGCAGCCGAAATTACCGCAGTGGCAGCGCTCGCCCAGCGGGTCTATCTGGATATGGCCGATTTCGCCCACGTTGCCGTTGCTGCCGAGGAAAATTTGCCCATTGACGATGATCCCTGCGCCCGTACCGCGGTGTAAACGAACCAAAATGGAGTCCTGACAGTCGCGCGTTGCCCCAAAATAGTGCTCCGCCAAGGCTAAACTGCGGATATCGTGGCCGACAAAGCTGGTGACTTTGAACTTCTCTTCCAGCACATCGACCAGTTTCCAGTTGCCCACGCTGATATGCGGCATGTAGCGCACAATACCTTTATTAGGGTCAACCAGCCCCGGCAGGATAACCGAAATAGCAATCAGCTCGCGGATCTTGCGCTGGTGAAGCTCCATAAACTCGACAATGGCTTTAATCAGCGCATTCTCCAGCGTCTCTTGGGTGCGTTCCGGCAGGGCGTAGTGGTGTTCGGCGATAGACTTCGCGCTGAGATCATACAGCGTGATAGTGGCGTCATTGCGCCCAAGGCGGACGGCAATAGTATGGAAGGGACGGGTTTCGGTGATAATCGAAATAGCGCGGCGGCCCCCGGTGGAAGCCTGTTGATCCACTTCTTTGATCAACCCGCGCTCTAAAAGCTGGCGAGTAATTTTGGTGACGCTGGCGGGTGCCAACTGGCTTTGATCTGCAATTTGAATGCGAGATATCGGCCCGTGCTGATCAATCAGGCGGTAAACCGCCGCGCCGTTTAACTGCTTTACCAGATCAACGTTGCCGATTTGTGCCTGTCCGTCAGTCGTCATCAATACTTTTATCCGCTCAATTAAACTTCGTCACCATTAACGATAGTTTTCGTGATTTTGAAATCATGGGTGAAGGCCGTCAGGTTGGCGACTTTACCGGCTTCAATACTGCCCAGAAGCGAGTCCACACCAATCGCACGTGCGGCATACAGGGTTGCCATGCGCAGTGCTTCGTCCAGAGCTATACCAACATGCTCAACGCTGTTTTGTACAGCTTCGATCATGGTTAGCGCTGAACCGCTCAGTACCCCGTTCTCATCAACACAGAGTCCGTCACGATAGTATATTGTTTTGCCTGCGAAAATGAACTCTTGAATGTCGGCACCGGCTGGTGCAGTCGCGTCAGTCACCAGCACCAGTTTGTCACCTTTGAGTTTCTTCGCGTTACGCACATTCGCCCACGCGACGTGATGGCCGTCGACGATGATGCCGGTATAAACTTCTGGCGTATCAAAAATCGCGCTGACCAAGCCCGGCTGGCGGCCAGTAATGGCTGGCATGGCGTTGAACAGGTGCGTGGTGAAGGTGATACCCGCCGCAAAGCCTTTGCGCGCTTCTTCATAAGTGGCGTTAGAATGGCCGCCAGAAACGATGATGCCCGCGTCGCGCAGTTGGCGAATATACTTATCTTCCGCCTGTTCAGGTGCCAGCGTCACTTTAGTGATCACATCCGCGTTGGCACACAGATAATCAATCATTGCGCTGTCAGGTTTGCGAATAAACGCCGGATTATGGGTGCCTTTCTTCAGCGGGCTGAGGTACGGCCCTTCAAGGTGCAGGCCCAGCGCCTGATGCGGATACT
This sequence comes from Ewingella americana ATCC 33852, assembly GCF_000735345.1. Classification (GTDB taxonomy): domain Bacteria; phylum Pseudomonadota; class Gammaproteobacteria; order Enterobacterales; family Enterobacteriaceae; genus Ewingella; species Ewingella americana. The sequence continues at coordinate 56,172 of NZ_JMPJ01000026.1, forward strand.
TTTTCAAGTAATCGCGCATAACGTTGATCCCGTGCTTCATGTAGTCATCGCTACAGGTGATCAGCGTCGGTAAATAGCTAGTACAGCCGGACTTCTCGTTGGCTTTCTGCATGATCTCTAACGTTTTAACTGAAATCGCTTCCAGAGAATCGTTAAATTGCACGCCGCCACAGCCGTTCAGCTGTAAATCGATAAATCCGGGGGCAAGGCTGGCGCCATCCAGATCGCGAGTTTCCATATTCGCCGGCAGTTCAGCTGCCAGACAGACACGTTCGATCTTGCCGTCGGCAATGACGACCGCGTGGTTATCCAGAACGTCGTGGCCAGTATAAATGCGGCCATTTATCAGTGCGTACATCCTACCCCCTATTCCCCTTTATCCTTCAAGCCGTGGCTGCGTTGGCTGCCTTCAGCCACCCCAGTCACTTACTTCAGTAAGCTCCTGGGGTGACTTCAGTTGCCGCCTTGCCACAACTCGAATGATTGTGGGGAATCAATTATTTATTCAAAGATTCTTCATATTTTCCGCTTCTAACTCGCGGAAATATTTAACAGTTTTAACTTTAAGTTCCATGGTGGACGGTTCGTCGCATACCACTACGGATTTTGCGTGAAGCTGCAGGCAGCTGATGGTCCACATGTGGTTGATGTTGCCTTCAACCGCAGCGGCCAGAGCCTGTGCTTTAGCGTGACCGGTAACCAGAATCATGACTTCTTCGGCATCAAGCAGGGTGCCCACGCCAACGGTCAGTGCGAATTTAGGCACTAAAGAGACGTCGTTGTTGAAGAAGCGTGAGTTGGCGATGCGGGTTTCGTGAGTCAGGGTCTTGATACGGGTGCGTGAAGCCAGAGAAGAAGCCGGTTCGTTGAACGCGATGTGACCGTCGTTGCCCACGCCGCCCATGAACAGGTTAATTTTGCCGTAGGACTTAATTTTCTCTTCGTACTGACGGCACTCTTCGTTGACGTCAGGTGCATTGCCGTTCAGCAAGTTGATGTTTTCACGTGGAATATCAACATGGTCGAAGAAATTGCGGTACATGAATGTGTGGTAGCTTTCTGGGTGTTCCTGCGGCAGACCGACATATTCGTCCATATTGAAGGTAACCACGTTTTTGAAGCTTACTTGGCCCGCTTTATGCATAGCGATAAGATGTTTATAAGCTTCAAGAGGAGTACCACCGGTAGGCAGACCCAGTACGAACGGACGGTCAGCGGTAGGTTTGAAAGCGTTGATACGTTGGACGATATGACGAGCTGCCCACTTACCAACTTCAGTAGTGTCATTTAAAGGAATTAATCTCATTACACACCTCTTAGTTTTCAGAACTTGAATATACTTGAATTGGATTTGAAAGCTGTGCTTAAAAGGCCGTCATTGTAAGCGTAACCCAACTATGACATACGGGAGAGGCACAATGCCGTCTAGATTTTTTTAATGATAAAATAAGTTTTGCAAATTGCCTAGGGTTGTGGCCTGTTAATAGTGTTTTTTGGTGATAATTATCACAAAAAGCGAGGTTTTAATTTGCGATACGAAATATTTTTTTTACACTCCGCAGTGCAGTTGGTTGAATGAGATTTTAAAGGTAGTAACCATACTTATTAAACTACTTAGGTGATTCGCTCACAGGGCGAATTAGGGGGAAATGTGAATATTCTTGGATTCTTTCAACGGTTAGGCAGAGCGCTTCAGCTGCCAATCGCTGTGTTGCCAGTCGCGGCGCTTTTGCTGCGCTTTGGACAACCAGATCTGCTCAATATGCCGTTTATTGCGCAAGCTGGCGGGGGTATCTTTGATAACCTCGCGCTTATCTTTGCCATTGGTGTGGCATCAAGCTGGTCAAAAGACAACGCAGGTGCAGCTGCATTAGCAGGCGGTATCGGCTATTTCATTTTGACTAAAGCGATGATCACCATTAACCCAGCAGTAAACATGGGTGTATTGGCGGGTATCATCACCGGCCTGGTAGGCGGTATGGTTTACAACCGCTGGTCTGATATCAAACTTCCAGACTTCTTGAGCTTCTTCGGTGGGAAACGTTTCGTTCCTATCGCAACCGGCTTCTTCTGTCTGATCCTTGCTGCTCTGTTCGGTTACGTTTGGCCTCCTGTTCAGGATGCTATCCGCGCTGGCGGTGAGTGGATCGTGGGCGCTGGCGCATTCGGTGCGGGCATCTTCGGTTTCGTCAACCGTTTGCTGATCCCAACCGGTCTGCATCAGGTTCTGAACACCATCGCATGGTTCCAGATTGGTGACTTCACCAACGCAGCAGGTACCGTGTTCCACGGTGACATCAACCGCTTCTACGCGGGCGATACCACTGCGGGGATGTTCATGTCCGGCTTCTTCCCAATCATGATGTTCGGTCTGCCGGGTGCAGCCTTCGCCATGTACTTCGCCGCGCCAAAAGAACGTCGTCCATTAGTTGGCGGTATGTTGCTGTCTGTCGCAGTAACAGCATTCCTGACCGGTGTTACCGAGCCGCTGGAATTCCTGTTCATGTTCTTGGCTCCGCTACTGTACTTAATCCACGCGATTTTGACCGGTATCAGCCTGTACATCGCTACCGCGCTGGGTATCCACGCTGGCTTCTCCTTCTCTGCGGGCGCCATCGACTACGCGTTGATGTACAACCTGCCAGCGGCCAGTAAGAACGTCTGGATGCTGTTGGTGATGGGCGTTATCTTCTTCATCATCTACTTCGTGCTGTTCAGCGTGATCATTCGCATGTTCAACCTGAAAACGCCGGGTCGTGAAGATCCAAGCGAAGCCGTGACTGAACCAGAAGCGAACAGCAACACAGAAGAAGGCTTGAACCAGCTGGCGCTGAGCTACATCGGTGCTCTGGGCGGTTCAGACAACTTCAAAGGCATTGATGCTTGTATCACGCGTCTGCGTCTGACAGTTAAAGATGCCGGTGTGGTGAATGATGCAGCCTGTAAACGTTTAGGCGCGTCAGGTATCGTTCGTCTGAACAAGCAAAGCATTCAGGTTATCGTTGGTGCTAAAGCCGAATCACTGGCTGATGCGATGAAGAAACAGATTGCTCGCGGTCCAATCCCAGCGTCAGCAGCCACTGTAGCTCCGGCTGCGTCAGCAGCGGCACCTGTGGCTCAGGCTGTGCCAAACGCGCCGAAGAAAACCGTGGAAACACTGGTTTCTCCAGTAACCGGTGACATCGTGGCGTTGGAACAGGTTCCTGACGAAGCGTTCGCCAGCAAAGCGGTAGGTGACGGTGTGGCGATTCGCCCAACCGACAAAACCGTCGTTTCTCCGGCGAGTGGTACCGTGGTGAAAATCTTCAACACTAACCATGCATTCTGCTTAGAAACCGATACGGGTGCTGAGATCGTGGTCCACATGGGTATTGATACCGTGGCCCTCGAAGGCAAAGGATTTACTCGTCTGGTTGAAGAGGGCGCGACAGTGACTGCTGGCCAGCCTGTGCTTGAACTGGATCTGGAATTCCTTAACGCCAACGCGCGCTCAATGATTAGCCCGGTTGTTGTCAGCAACATCGATGACTACTCAGGCGTTGTTGCAGTCGCCAGCGGCTCAGTCGTAGCGGGTCAAACTAAACTGTTCGAGATTCAGTCCAAGTAATCCCCCCTGAACTCGCAGTTATGCAGTAAATATGCAGAAAATAAGACGGGAAGAGAGCAATCTCTTCCCGTTTTTTTGTTTCAAACCCAGATAACCTCTATTTTATGTAACTAACGGTTGTTTCCCGACGTGGCTTGTTGGAACATATGCGGTTAGTCATTCGAGCCAATGTCGCGTAGAGGAATTGCACAATGAGTGAGGCTGAAGCCCGCCCAACAAATTTTATCCGTCAGATTATTGATGAAGATCTGGCGTCCGGGAAACACAACACGGTTCACACCCGTTTCCCGCCTGAGCCTAATGGCTATTTGCATATCGGTCATGCCAAATCAATTTGCCTGAACTTCGGTATTGCTCAAGATTACCAGGGCCAATGCAACCTGCGCTTTGACGATACCAACCCAGCGAAAGAAGATATCGAGTTCGTTGAGTCTATTAAGCACGACGTTCAGTGGCTGGGCTTCGAGTGGAGCGGGGAGATTCAATACTCTTCTAACTACTTCGACCAATTGCACGACTACGCCGTTGAGCTTATCAACAAAGGCTTGGCCTACGTTGACGAACTCACACCAGAGCAGATCCGCGAATACCGTGGAACCCTGACTGCGCCGGGTAAAAACAGCCCATTCCGCGATCGTTCGCCGGAAGAGAACCTCGCGCTGTTCGCGAAAATGCGCAACGGTGAGTTCGCCGAAGGCACAGCTTGCCTGCGTGCCAAAATCGACATGGCGTCGCCATTTATCGTGATGCGTGACCCGGTTATCTACCGTATCAAGTTCGCGCACCACCACCAGACTGCTGACAAATGGTGCATTTACCCGATGTACGATTTCACCCACTGCATCTCCGATGCGCTGGAAGGGATCACCCATTCGCTCTGTACGCTGGAGTTCCAAGACAACCGTCGTCTGTACGACTGGGTGCTGGACAACATCACCATTCCTTGCCACCCGCGTCAGTATGAGTTCTCTCGTCTGAATCTCGAATACGCCATCATGTCTAAGCGTAAGCTGCAATTGCTGGTGTCTGAGAAGATTGTAGAAGGCTGGGATGATCCGCGTATGCCTACGGTGTCAGGCCTGCGTCGTCGTGGCTACACCGCGGCTTCTATCCGTGAATTCTGCCGTCGTATCGGCGTCACCAAGCAAGATAACAACGTTGAAATGATGGCGCTGGAATCCTGTATCCGTGATGACCTGAACGAAAACGCGCCGCGCGCGATGGCGGTGATCAATCCGGTTAAAGTGGTGATTGAAAACTTCACCGGTGAAGATGTGCAGCTGGTGACCATGCCAAACCATCCGAACAAGCCAGAGATGGGCAGCCGCGAAGTGCCGTTTACTCGCGAGATTTACATCGATCAGGCTGACTTCCGCGAAGAAGCGAACAAGCAGTACAAGCGTCTGGTGCTGGGCAAAGAAGTGCGTCTGCGTAATGCTTACGTGATCAAAGCTGAGCGTATCGAGAAAGATGCCGAAGGCAATATCACTACCATCTTCTGTAGCTATGATGTTGATACCCTGAGCAAAGATCCTGCTGACGGCCGCAAAGTGAAAGGCGTGATTCACTGGGTTTCTGCGACAGAAGGCAAACCGGCTGAGTTCCGCCTGTATGACCGTCTGTTCAACGTGCCAAACCCGGCACAGGCTGAAGACTTCCTGACCACCATTAACCCTGAGTCACTGGTTATTGCGCAAGGTTTTGTCGAGCCAAGCTTGGGCACCGCGCAGCCAGAAGTGAGCTTCCAGTTTGAGCGTGAAGGTTATTTCTGTGCCGACAGCCGCTACTCCAGTGCAGAACATTTAGTGTTCAACCGCACCGTTGGCTTGCGCGACACGTGGGAAAGCAAACCCGCTGTTTAATCGAGTCGGTTATTAGCAATGTTAAAAACGCAGCCTTGGCTGCGTTTTTTTATGTCAAAAATTTCCCTTTCAGTCGCATTTATTCCCTCCTTTATTTTATTTATCCAAAACGTTCAGCATAAAGCCTGTCAAAATTTTATTTCTTAACACGAATTAATGCTTGGCGAAAAATATGTGATCGCGGATCTATTTTCATGAATTATTGATGCAAACGCAGGTTTGCAGAGCTTTGTTCTTATTTATGATTCTGATTTATATCAATAAATTAAAATAATTCAATTTACTTCAATATTTTCATCGCTTTGTAACATAAATACATATTTATGTGCACTTTGTCATGTTTCTGATATTTGTATTTAATTACTGATTGATAATTCGCGCCGCGAAAAATAGTCTAAACCTTGTTTACAGTGCTGGTTTCGCCATTAGCGACTGGCCTATTACCCGTTTGGGTTTGCGTTAACTTTCAAGTCAAAAAGAGGATTTCCCATGTTGAGTCAATTTAACAGGGGCAGGGCTGCGGCTGGCCTTAACCCAATAGCAAGAATGAAACCGATTTCTCTGGCGCTGGCTGGAACCTTGTTAGGCGGTGGCTTGATGAGTATGCCGGACGCCCAAGCGGCAGGCTTTATTGACGATTCATCGCTCACCGGCGGCATCTATTACTGGCAGCGTGAACGTGACCGTAAAGATCTGAATAAAACCAAAGAAGAAACCCGTCCTGACGGCAGCAAAGTGACGGTAAATAACCCCGATTATAATAAATACGCCACCAACCTCTCTCACTCCACGGCCAACTTAAACCTCGATTTCTCCTCCGGTTATGCCTGGGACATGTTCGGTATTGATCTGGCGGCCTTCACCGCCGTTGAGCTCGCCGAAGCCAGTGACAGCGGCCACCCGAACGAAATCGCGTTCTCCTCCAGCAACCACGCTTATGACGAAGACTACTCCGGCGACAAAGGCGGGGTCAGCCTGTACAAAGCAGCGGGTAAATTTAAATATGGCGGCTTCTGGGGCCACGCGGGTTACATCCAGCCAACTGGCCAGACGCTGATCGCACCGCACTGGAGCTTTATGCCGGGTACCTATCGCGGTGCCGAAGCGGGCTACAAACATGACTTTGGTGACCCGGGCGAACTGAGCTTCTCCTACATGTGGGCCGACGAGTACAAATCCCCGTGGCACCTTGAGATGGATGATTTCCGCCGTGCTGACCGCACCACCGGCGTCTCTTACATTCACTCACTGGGCGCCAAATACGACTTCAAAAATGACTTCGTGCTGGAAGCCGCTTTTGGTCAAGCCGAGAACTATGTTGACCAATACTTTGGTAAGGCTTCTTACAAACTTGAGCTGGCGGGCAACCCATTAACTACCAGCTATCAGTTCTACGGTTCGAAAGACAAGATTGGCGACAGCAACGATCCAAACAGTCTGTACGACGGCATGGCTTGGTTGCAGGCGCTGACCTTCGGTTACACCACCGGGCAGTTTAACTGGCGTCTCGAAGGCACCATGGTGAAGGCGGATGGCAACCAAGGTTATTTCCTGCAACGCATGACCCCTACGTATTCTTCTTCTAACGGCCGTCTTGACGTGTGGTGGGACAACCGTTCCGACTTCAACGCCAACGGCGAGAAAGCTGTGTATGCGGGCGTGCTGTATGACTTGGCGAAATGGGATCTTCCGGGCTTCGCGGTGGGCGGTTCTTACGTCTACGCGTGGGATGCAAAACCAAGCTCCAACCCGATTTATGACCAGAGCCAGCGTTTGAAAGAGAGTGCGTGGAGCCTCGACGCGCTGTACACCGTGCAGGGCGGCCGCGCCAAAGGCACCTTGTTCAAGCTTCACTACACCCAATATGACAACCATTCCGACATCCCAAGCTGGGGCGGCGGCTACGGCAACATCTTCCAAGATGAGAAAGACGTGAAGTTCATTGTTATTGCACCATTCACAATCTTCTAAAACACCGTCGGGATGAAAAATTATGAAAATGAAATCGATTAAAAACGTGTTGTTGGTGGTGGCTTCCGTGGCGTTACTCGGAGCCTGTTCGGACCCGAGCACCAGTAAGGCTGACCAGCTGCGTCACTCTTACACCAACTGTATCAATACCTCGAATGGCGAGGCGGATAAGCTGGCGACCTGCCAAACTATTCTCGAATCGCTGAAGAAAGAAAAAGCGCACGAAGCCTTTGCTAATAAAGAAACCGTGCGAGTGATTGATTACCAGAAGTGCCTGACGGCGCGTAAAACCGGCGACGGACAGAGCTATGCCGAAGATTGCGGCAAAATCTGGCAAGAGATCAAAGCCAACAATTCACCAAGCGCGATGAAATAAAGTGAGTTTGAAGCTGTAGCGGCAGGGCAGTAGCGTTCGCCGCGAGCCAAAAAATAACCCCGATTTCTAATTAAGACGTCGGGGTTTTTTAATGTCTGCAGCGAGCGGGGAGAAGTTGGGGAGAAGTTTAGGCATAAAAAAACCGCTTTTCAGCGGCTAATTTTAGTTCTGCTCCATCTCAGGCAGAACATAACGCATGACTACAGAACTGCGATTACAGTGCTGGTTTATCGTTATGCAGGCTGTCATCTTCACGGCAGTCACCCAGTTCGCAGTGGCCGTACAGATAGAGGCTGTGGTTAGTCAATTTAATGCCGTGTTTCTTGGCAATTTCACGCTGACGCGCTTCGATTGACTCATCGCGGAATTCAATAACGCGGCCGCAATCAAGGCAAATCAGGTGGTCATGGTGATGCTGTTGGGTCAGTTCGAAAACAGATTTGCCGCCTTCGAAGTTATGACGGGTAACAATACCTGCGTCATCAAATTGGTTCAGAACGCGGTAAACCGTCGCCAGACCAATCTCTTCACCCATATCAATTAATTGCTTGTACAAATCTTCCGCGCTGACGTGATGACCTTCCGGCGCTTGCAGCACTTCCAGGATCTTAAGTCGCGGAAGCGTGACTTTTAAGCCAGCTTTCTTCAGTGCGGTATTATTGTCAGTCATGCGGATTCAGTCCTGTTACTATGCTTGTCACGTTGAGGCATGAAGCCTGTGGTATCAGTTCATGGTGAATAGGGGGATCTGTTAACGAAGATCACACTTTTCACGACTGTTGCGATCAGATCGCAACGGCTTGATCAATAGAATAAACCAAGATCTAAGTGTACCTTGATACCGCTGAAAGTTACAATTTTGTAGCGGTTAAATTGTTAATTTCAGTAATAGATTGGCCCTTTCGACGTGTAATCAACGACTCAGGGCCTTTCTTGCCATCAGCCAATGATTAGCCAATGATTTCAGCTAAACTCAATTCTTCGGTGATCTGTTTCACCCATGCATCCACGCGCTCATTGGTCAGTTCTGGCTGACGGTCTTCGTCAATCGCCAAGCCGATGAAGTGGGTGTCATCCGCCATACCTTTTGACGCTTCGTAGTGGTAACCGGCAGTTGGCCAGTGACCTACGATAACCGCGCCGCGTGGCTCGATGATGTCACGCACGGTGCCCATCGCGTCACAGAAGTATTCGGCATAATCTTCCTGATCGCCACAGCCAAACAGGGCAACCAGCTTACCTTCGAAATCTATCTCTTCCAGCGATGGGAAAAAGTCGTCCCAGTCACACTGTGCTTCGCCGTAATACCAGGTTGGAATGCCGATCAGCAAAATGTCGAATTTTTCCAAATCCTCTTTGCTGCTTTTCGCAATGTCATGTACCTCGGCAACATCTTTACCCAACTGCTTTTGGATCATTTTTGCGATGTTTTCGGTGTTACCTGTATCGGATCCAAAGAAGATTCCTACTACGGCCATAAGATTTCTAACCTCTTGTTCTCAATGAAAAGCCTGATCCTGACTATCCGCGTCGTTGCCACTCTGACTGGCCGACTGTGGATAGCGGAAATATACCCTAGGCAATAATGCCGCAAATAATAACAAACTCATCGCACAGAGAACATGCCTCCGCGCAGCTTGCAGTTAACTAACAAGTTTATCGGGCATTGATGACGAGCGTTATCGCCTTTGTGTGTTTTGTGTGGCTATTCGGCATACGTCTGCCGCTCACTCCCTAAGCAAAACTGAAAGAATTTCACGTTGTTCCTAAATTTTACCCACTCAGCGCCGATAGATGAAGCGAGAGGAAACTCGTCAGTACAAGCAATCGATGCCCGGAGAGGTGTTCACCCTGTCCCGAGGCATATGCCTTCCGGCGACCTGTGTGATTCTCCGCATCCCCGTTAATACACATAAAAAGAAACAGAGCTGTTTCACGAGAGGCACATCGTGCAATTTTTGAAAAACATTACCATCAGGACCGCAATGCTGGTCATTCTCGGTACATTTAGTGTCATGTGGGCGGGCGTGGCTATCTATACCGTAACTTCACTCAATTCATTGACCAGAAATGCCGAAATCAACGTGGCATTAGTCAACGATCTCACCTTGATCCATAAAGGAAGTGATCAATATTTTAGAACCCAAACGCGTTTGACTCGTGCGATGTCAGCGTTACAAAACGACCCTAACCAGAAACCGGAGCTGTTCGATGGCGCGAAACTGGCGCTGAAAAATATGACTGACGCACTTAATGCGTTTAAAAATGCCCCACATCCGGGGTTGGATGATGCCGTGGTTCAGGAGCTGATAACCGACTGGACTAATCTGGCGGAGCAGGGCGCAACGCCACTGTTCAACGCCGCCAGCAGCAAGAACGCCGAGGCGTATAAGCAGATTTCTACCGTCAGCGTTGTGCCGCTGAGCGTGAAGTTTGGTGCCTCGGTGGAGAAAGCTAACGCATTGATTGCTGATGCATTAAAGCGCACCGAGCAGCAGTCGACTCACCTGACGCAAATGAGCAAAATCATCCTGCTGGTGGCCTTCGCGCTGGGCATGGTGATCCTGTTTCTTACCGACCGCTATCTGATGTGGGGATTAGTTAAACCGCTGAATAAAATCCGTGACCAGTTTGCGGTAATTGCGCGCGGCGACTTGACCCACAATCTGGAGGAGTTCGGCAAAAACTGTGCCGGGAAGCTGATCCCATTGCTGAACGTGATGCAAAACAGCCTGATCAACACCGTGCAAACCATTCGCAACTGCACCAATAACATCTATCAGGGCGCTTCTGAGATTTCTGCCGGTAACAATGACCTCTCCTCGCGCACCGAGCAGCAGGCATCGGCGCTGGAAGAGACGGCAGCCAGCATGGAGCAGCTGACTGCGACGGTGAAACACAACGCCGACAATGCTCATCACGCCAGCCAACTGGTGGTGGAAGCCTCTGCCACGGCGCGCAAGGGCGGCAACATTGTCGCGGACGTGGTCAGCACCATGAAAGACATCTCCGGCAGCTCGAAAAAGATTGCTGAGATCACGGCGGTGATCAACAGCATTGCTTTCCAAACCAACATTCTGGCGCTGAACGCGGCGGTTGAAGCGGCGCGCGCGGGCGAGCAGGGGCGCGGTTTTGCCGTGGTCGCCAGCGAAGTGCGTAACTTGGCCCAGCGCAGTGCGCAGGCGGCGAAAGAGATTGAACAGCTGATCAGCGAGTCAGTCTCGCGCGTAGATAATGGTTCGAAGCTGGTGGAGCAGGCGGGTAACACCATGGATGACGTGGTGCGCTCGATAACGCATGTGACCGACATCATGGCGGAAATTGCCTCGGCGTCGGATGAGCAGAGTAAAGGGATTAGCCAAGTGGCCGTGGCGGTAACGCAGATGGACAGCGTGACGCAGCAAAACGCCGCGCTAGTGGAAGAGGCGTCGCAGGCTGCGGTTTCTCTGGAAGAGCAGGCGGCCTTGCTGAACAACGCGGTGGCGACTTTCAAACTGCGCGACAGCGTGACGCGCGTGGCTCAGCATCAGGTTGCATCTTCGCGAGCACCGTTGCTGCGCCCGGACTTGGGGGCAACTAGCGCTAAAAGCAGTGAAAATTGGGAAACGTTTTAACTAATTTGAACAGGTTGCAGGCAACCTAAAATGAGCGGGTAGCCAGAGATGGCTGCCCGCTGAGGTTCAGCTTTCGTGATGATTCAGATGCGCCAGAAGCATCTCTTCAATCAACTCACTACGACTGATATTGCGTTCTTCGGCTAGCTTATTGAGCGTATCAACAGCTTCTGCATTAATTTTTAGCTCGACGCGTCGCAAACCGCTCGCTTTATCGCGACGAAGTTGATTGCGCTTATTAATCCTAAGCTGCTCATCTCGTGAAAGCGGATTTGTTTTCGGACGCCCCGGACGGCGATCATCTGCGAACAGATCAAGCGTCGTGCGATCCAGTTGTTCTTTTGCCATAGGTAGCGGTAAAACCAGGAAAGTTACATCGGAAAACGGCACGCCGTTTCTGACGATTGCCTTACATATTTCGGGCTAATCACCCAACCCAACTTCGAGACGCCCCGCACAACGGTTACCCAGATTGGGGCGGCAAAATTTTAGCGCGCAATCATACCCTAGCCGCGCCGCGATTCACAACGGTTAAAAGCCCAAATTTATAGCTAAATGATTAAGTTATGCAGACTTTTTGCACAATTTATCCCCAGCTTATTAAACATCAGGCTTCATCGATGAAACGGTGTACAGCGCGAAGCACGGCGTCAGGTTTTTCCGCATGGACCCAGTGACCTGTTCCGGCGACCACGTGGGCACGCGCCTGAGGGAATTGGCTGGCAATGGCGTCGCGGTACTTATCTTGCACATAAGGCGACAGGCCGCCGCGAATAAAGAGTGCAGGGTGGTTCCACGCGGGAATGTTTTCCCAGCCGATGATTTTGGCGTACTCCGCCATCAGCACCGGTACATTAAAGCGCCACTCGCCCTGCTGGAAGGATTTCAGCAAGAACTGAATCACGCCTTCTTCATCTATATATTGACGCATGCACTCGGCGGCGGACTGGCGGTCACCAGCCTTGGCGTCGGTCACGGCGTTAACGGCGGCAAAAATTTCGTCGTGGCGGCGGGTGTCATAGTCCACCGGCGCGATATCAATCGCCACCAGCTTTTCAATGCGCTCGGGCGCCAGCGCGGTCATCGCCATCGCCGCTTTGCCGCCCATTGAGTGACCAATCACCAGCGCTTTTTCAAAGCCGACTTCATCCATGGTGTCCAATAAATCCTGCGCCATGGCGGCATAAGACATGTCATCTGAACGGCCTGACTGGCCATGGTTACGCATATCTACTTGCAGCACCTGATGCTGCTGTTTCAAGTCGCGCGCCAGCACCCCGAGATTATCCAGCGTGCCGAACAGGCCGTGGATCAGCAAAACGGGCAGGGTTTGATTCTCAGGCTGGGCAGATTCTTGCAGACGATAATGTAATTTCATGGTGAAGTTCATGCAGATAAACAATCTCATTAGGTTATCATGAGTTGCTGAAAATTTTTAAACCGGAAAGTTTTAGCCAGATGCCTGATTGGGATTTAGCGCTGCGAAGCAGATAGCAGAAGGCTTGAGCAGAAAGCGTGGATAAATCTGCTTTTTGTGTTGTGACCTGTTCGTTAACGCGCAGAAGTTTGTATAATCCTTTTCGAACGAATTAAGTAGAAAAAACAGTACTGGAAAAAGATGAAAACTATTGAGGTTGACGAAGAACTCTACCGTTATATTGCCAGCCATACGCAGCATATCGGCGAAAGTGCGTCGGATATTTTGCGCCGTATGCTGAAGTTTTCTGCCGGGCAGGAAGCGAAAACCACCCCTGCCGATGCGGGCGCGCAGGTTGCTGCCGCCACCGCCGCAGAAAAAGCGCCTGTCGTGGCTGCTAACACCGCGCGTGATAAAGTCCGCGCCGTGCGCGAGCTGCTGCTTTCTGATGACTATGCAGAACAGACCAAGGCAGTGAACCGTTTCATGCTGATCCTGTCTACCTTGTACTGTCTGAATCCTAAAGAATTTGCTGCGGCGACGGACTCCCTGCACGGCCGCACGCGCACCTATTTCGCCGGCGACCAGCAGACATTGCTGCAAAATGGTAACCATACGAAGCCTAAACACGTTCCTGGAACGCCGTATTGGGTTATCACGAATACCAACACAGATCGCAAACGCAGCATGATCGAACACATCATGCAGTTGATGCAGTTCCCTCAAGAACTGACCGACAAAGTCTGCGGTACCCTCTAATTTCAGCGTAAGGGAGATGCACACGTGGCTAATAACCCTCGTGCAGGACAGCCTGCTCAGCAAAGCGATTTAATCAATGTGGCGCAGTTGACGTCACAATATTACGTTCTGCAACCGGACCCGGCGAACACTGCCCACGCGGTGAAGTTTGGGACTTCCGGCCATCGCGGTAGCGCGTTGCGTCATAGCTTCAACGAAAATCACATTCTGGCGATTGCTCAGGCGATTGCTGAAGTGCGCAAAGAGCAGGGCACCACGGGTCCTTGCTACGTGGGCAAAGATACCCACGCGCTGTCTGAACCGGCCTTTATTTCCGTGCTGGAAGTGCTGACGGCCAACGGCGTTGACGTGATTGTGCAGGAAGATAATGGCTACACGCCAACCCCTGCGGTTTCTCACGCTATCCTGACGCACAACCGCAAAGGCGGCATTTTGGCTGATGGCATCGTCATCACCCCGTCGCACAACCCGCCAGAAGACGGTGGCATCAAGTACAACCCAACCAACGGCGGCCCGGCCGATACTGACCTGACGTCAGTTATTGAAAAACGTGCCAATGCGTTGTTGGCGGCCAAGCTGGCTGGCGTTCAGCGTCAGTCTCTCGACGCGGCGTGGAAAAGCGGCCATCTGCAAGCCGTAGACTTGGTTCAGCCTTATGTCGAAAGCCTTGGCGAAATCGTCGACATGAAGGCGATTCAAAAAGCGGGCTTGAAGCTGGGCGTTGACCCACTCGGCGGTTCCGGTATCGAATACTGGAAGCGTATTGCCAAGCATTACGAACTCGATCTGACGCTGGTGAACGACTCTGTCGATCAGACGTTCCGCTTTATGCATCTCGACCACGACGGCGTGATCCGCATGGACTGCTCGTCTGAATCCGCGATGGCGGGCTTGCTGGCGCTGCGCGACAAGTTCGATTTGGCCTTCGCCAATGACCCAGATTACGACCGCCACGGCATCGTCACTCCTGCGGGTTTGATGAACCCGAACCACTATCTGGCGGTGGCGATCCAATACCTGTTCCAGCATCGTCCACAGTGGGGCAAAGAGGTCGCCGTCGGTAAAACGCTGGTATCCAGCGCGATGATTGACCGCGTGGTCGAAGACTTGGGCCGCAAGCTGGTGGAAGTGCCAGTGGGCTTCAAATGGTTCGTTGACGGCCTGTTCGACGGCAGCTTCGGCTTTGGCGGCGAAGAGAGCGCCGGGGCATCCTTCTTGCGTTTCGACGGCACGCCTTGGTCCACCGACAAAGACGGCATCATCATGTGCCTGCTGGCGGCTGAGATCACCGCCGTCACCGGCAAGAATCCGCAAGAGCACTACAATGCGCTGGCGGCTCGCTTTGGTGCGCCAAGCTACAACCGTATTCAGGCTCCTGCGACTCACGCGCAGAAAGCCGCGCTGTCCAAGCTTTCTCCTGAGCAGGTAAAAGCCGACACGCTGGCCGGTGACCCCATCACCGCCCGCCTGACCAACGCGCCGGGTAACGGGGCTTCCATCGGCGGTCTGAAAGTAATGACCAAAAATGGCTGGTTCGCCGCACGTCCGTCCGGTACAGAAGAAGCTTACAAAATCTATTGTGAAAGCTTCTTAGGTGCCGAGCACCGCGAAAAAATCGAAAAAGAAGCCGTGGATATCGTCAGCAAAGTCCTCGCCGACGCCAAGTAATCCCGACCTCTGCTCCAAAACAAAGCGCTGAATCTTCAGCGCTTTTTTGCTTTCTGCGCCTCGTAAAACTCCCTTCTCATAAAAAAGATATATCGAAATTGCATATTCGACTTGCTGACGGCTGAAATTCAATCTAGTTTAGATATATCGAAAACACTTCGATATATCTAAATAACCCTATTGTTAAGGATTGAATCTATGTTCAGTAAACTGTTCGAAGGCCGCCATAGCGGCCACGGATGCCGCGAAGAGGGGCATCACCGTCACGGTCATCGCGACCTGCGTCGTGGCGGGCGTCACCATTTTGGCGATCGCGATGAGCGCGGCGAAGGCCGTCGCGGTGGTCGTGGGGAAGGGCGTCACGGCGAGCGCGTGCAGCGCCTGTTTGAGCACGGTGACCTGCGCCGCGTGCTGCTGGCGCTGGTGGCGAAAAAGCCAAGCCACGGCTATGAGCTGATTAAAGCGATTGAAGAAGCTTCGTCTGGCCTCTATGTGCCAAGTCCGGGAGTGATTTACCCGACGCTGACCCTGCTGGAAGAGCAAGACTTCCTTGAAGCCGTCGCTACCGGCAATGGCCGCAAAAGCTACCAAATTACCGAAGCCGGTAAAATCGAGCTGGCGCAGCATCAGGAAGTGGTCGACATCATCTTCGCCCGTCTGGCTGGTGCAACGCGTCCGCGCGGTGGTAACTTGGCGGAAGGTATCTCCGACGCCATGCATCGCCTGAAACGCGTGCTGCGCGGCAACATGATGCGCGGCGATTTGAGTGCCGAGCAGGTGGCCCGCGTTAATGCCACACTGGTCAAAGCGGTAGAAAGCATTGAAGCCGAATTCGCCGCCATCGACGCCGAACTGGCCGCTACGTCTTCTAAAAATGCAAATTCTGAGGAGAAAAAATAATGCCGGGTTACCGTTATCGCATCACCGTAGAGCCATTAACTGACAAGCGCGGCGAGCCGCTGGAAGCCGAAACGCTGGTGTTTGAAGCTGAGAACCACGATGAGATTTTGGGCATTGTGAAGCGTTTGCAGGCGCGGGAAGATTTGGGCTTTGGCGAAGAGAAAACGGCAGCTTTTGCCGTGGGCTTGAAGCTGTTCTCCGAAACCATGATGGAGAACCGCAAGCATCCGCTGTTCGACCCTCTGCGCACCGCCTTTAAGGATTTCATGATGCTGCTGAAAACCGGCAAAGTGCGCGAGCGGGAAGAGTAAAGCAGGTTAGGGCAGGAATCGGTAGCCGACACCCGTTTCAGTCAACAGATGGCGCGGACGGGTGGCATCGACTTCCAGCTTCTGCCGCAAATGACCCATATAAATGCGCAGATAGTGGCTGTGCTCGACATAGTTTGGCCCCCAGACGTGGCTCAATAATTGCCGCTGGGTGATCACTTTTCCGCTGTTAGCCAGCAGCTCCGCCAACAGGCGAAACTCAATCGGCGTCAGGTGTAAATCTTCGCCATTACGCTGCACGCGCCGATTGACCAAATCCACGCTGACATCAGAGAAACTCACCAACGGGCTTTCCTGATGGCTTCCGGCATGACGTCGCAGCGCCACGCGCACCCGCGCCAGCAGCTCGCCAACGCCAAACGGCTTGGTCAGGAAGTCATCGGCACCCGCGTCCAGCGCGGCAATCTTATCTTCTTCACTGGTTCTGGCCGACAGCACAATCACCGGAATACTGCTCCAGTGGCGCAAATCACGGATGTAATCCAGCCCGTCGCCATCCGGCAAACCGAGATCAAGAATAATCAAATCAGGCTTGCGCGTACCGGCCTCAATCAGCCCGCGTTGCAGCGTGTCGCTCTCGAAAACGCGCAAACCTTCCCCCTCCAGCGCGGTTCGAACAAAGCGCCGGATCTCTTTCTCATCTTCAACAATCAAAATATTAATGGGGGATGAAGTCACATTTCCTCAATTATGTCAGTGTCCATTTCTGGCAGTGATTCCAAAGGTAGGCGGAAGCGGAAGCGTGCGCCGCCGTTAGGGCCATTTTCTGCCCAGATCTCGCCGTCGTGTACCTCAATAATGGCACGACAAATGGCTAATCCCAAGCCCACGCCGGGGATTGCTGACTCTTTATTACCGCGAGAGAATTTGTCGAAGATGGCGCGCTCGCCGCCGGACATAATTCCCGGCCCGTTATCCCACACTTCCATCTCCAGCCACTCCTGCTGCGGCGTGGCGCGAATGCCAATGGTTGCCCCCGAACCGGCGTATTTATGGGCATTTTCCAGCAGGTTGATAAACACTCGCTCAATCAGGCTGCCATCGCAATTGACCAGCAATAGCTCTTCCGGCAGCTCGATTTTGATTTCGTGGCTGCTGAGCACGGTTTCCAGCATGCGCAGCGCGCTGCCGATGATCTCTTCAACTGACTGCCACTCTTTGCGCAGGTTAAAACCGCCGGACTGAATGCGCGCCATATCCAGCAGGTTGTTCACCAGCCGGGTGGTGCTGAGGACTTGTTGGCGAATCTGATTAGCCTGCGGCGCGTGTTTCGAGCCTTCGGACGCTAAATCTAACGTCAGAATTTCTGCCTGACCGAACAGCACGGTAAGCGGCGTGCGCAGGTCGTGGGAGAGGGCGGAGAGCAGCGAGTTGCGCAGCTGTTCGCGCTCGGCGTCCAGCCGGGCACTTTCGGCGCTGGCGGCTAAATCTAAACGCTCGAGGGCGTTGGCGACCAGCACGGTGAAGGTTTGCAGCAGTCGCTGCTGCTCCGGCACCATCAGCTGGCGCGCGTTGGTCGGCTCAACCGCCAGCAGGCCGCGCGACTGGCCGGAGGCCACCAGAGGCAGCAGTTGGTAAGGCACGCCCGCTAGCGTGTCGGTGCCTGCTCCGGCGGGCATCTGCTTGTCAAAACTCCAGCGCGCAATGGCGTCATCCACCACGATGCTGGCGCCTTCATCGCTGGCTGCCGGAGCCAGACCGCCATTCTCCTGCGGCAGTAAAACGGCGGTTTTGGCGTGCAGGCTGGAAGAGATAAAGTGGCGGCTGGTCTGGGCAATGGCGTCCGGCGTCAGTGCCTGACTCAGACCTTTCGACATTTCATACAGATGCTGGGCGCGCTGTTCGCGGTGGCGGGCAATGCGCGCCTGATAGCGCACCCCGGCGGTAAGATTGCCAATCAGGATGCCGACAATCAGCATCACCGCGAAGGTCACCAGATACTGCGCGT
The DNA here is from genome assembly GCF_000735345.1 of Ewingella americana ATCC 33852. Taxonomy (GTDB): domain Bacteria; phylum Pseudomonadota; class Gammaproteobacteria; order Enterobacterales; family Enterobacteriaceae; genus Ewingella; species Ewingella americana. Next base: position 74,623 of record NZ_JMPJ01000026.1, read on the forward strand.
CGGTGACCGCCAGCGAGCCTCGAGGCTGTACAAAGAACAGGTCGAAGCTGACGACGTTAATCACCGCAGCCAGCGCCGACGGCCAGCGGCCATAAAATAGCGCGACAATCACCACGCCGAGCAGGTAAACCATCACTAAGTTGGCCTGATCGAACGCCGGGATCAGCCATTGGGAGAACAGGGTGATTAGGGTACAGAGCGCCACGGCCACGGCGCAGCCCTGAAGCTGGCGGCGGAATTTCTCGGCGAAGGTGCGGGCGTCGTGCTCTTTGCGGCTCTGAATAGCTGGAGCATCTTCCAGCCCGATGATCATCAAATCTAAATCTGGCCCGATGCGCGCCAGCCGATCGGCAAAGGTGCCGCCCACTTTCCAGCGCTGCTCTTTGCGCCGCCCCATCAGCACCTTGCCCAGACGGTGCTCGCGGGCATAGCGCAGAATGGCTTTCTCTTCTTGCGGATCGGCGAGGGTGGCGGTTTCCGCTCCCAATTCTTGTGCCAGTTTTAGCGAGCGCAAAATCGCCCGCCGTTGGCCTTCGGGCAGACGGTGCAGGCGCGGGGTTTCGACATACACCGCGTGCCAGATACAGCCCAGACGCGCCGCCAGCCGCGAGGCGATTCGCACTAATTTTTCATTGCCGCCGCCGTGACCAATGCACAGTAGCAGGGCGTCGCGAGTGTGCCAGACGCGGTGAACCCCTTGGTCATCGCGGTATTCGCGCATCTGGTCATCAACCCGGTCGGCGGTGCGGCGCAGGGCCAGCTCGCGCAGAGCAATCAGATTGCCTTTGCGGAAGAAGTGCTCGATGGCCCGCTCGGCCTGACCGGGAATATAGACTTTGCCCTCTTTCAGGCGTTGGCGCAGCGAGTCCGGCGGCAAGTCGACCAGCACCACTTCGGTGGCGTCGTCGAACAGTCGGTCAGGGACGGTTTCGCGAATAATAATCCCGGTCACGCCGCTGACCACGTCGTTTAGACTTTCCAGATGCTGCACGTTGACGGTGGTAAACACGTCGATTCCGGCATCTAAAAGCTCATCAATATCTTGCCAGCGCTTCGGGTGGCGCGAGCCGGTGGCGTTGCTGTGCGCCAGTTCGTCCATCAGGATCAGGGCAGGGTGGCGGGCGAGGGCGGCGTCGAGATCAAACTCCTGCACTTGACGGCCACGGTGCTGAATGCGTTTTGGCGGCAGCAGGCTTAGGCCGGGCAGCAGGGCCTCAGTCTCTTTACGCCCGTGGGTTTCCACCACGCCGACCAAAACATCGAGGCCCGTAGCGCGTAAACGCTGGGCCTCTTGCAACATGGCAAAGGTTTTTCCAACGCCCGCACAGGCACCGAAAAAGACTTTTAATTGACCGCGCGGCTTCTCATTAGCGAGCGCCAGAAGACTATCCGGGTCGGGGCGTTGTGATTCTTCCACCATGTGTTTTCCCATCATAATTTAGAAAGCCGAACGGGCGCAGCATGTTGCATTTTCCGAGGGGGAATCTCGAAAGGTGCAGCGTGTTGCGCCCTAATCACTGATCCTCTTTAGCGTGAGGACATCTTTATTCGAACCCTTACTGCGCTTTCACATTGTCCAGCGCATGGTTTAACTCAAGTACGTTGACCACGCTCGGGCCGATAAAGCTCGCCAGCGGCGACGAGGTATTATCATCAATCAGTTTATTGACTTGCGCCAGCGTTAAGCCACGCGCCGTGGCGATGCGCTGGGCCTGCCACTGTGCGGCTTCCACCGAAATTTGTGGGTCAAGGCCGCTGCCCGATGCGGTGACTAAATCCACCGGAACCTGTGGCGAACTTTGCGGGTTCGCTTTACGCAATGCCGCCACGCGATCCGCCACGGCTTTGTCCAGCGCCGGATTGCTCACCGCCATGTTGCTGCCGCCGGACGCCATTGGATTATAGGGGGTATCGGATGTCGCCGACGGACGCCCCCAGAAATAGTTGTCGCGAGTGAAGTTCTGACCAATCAGCTCAGAACCGACAATCACGCCATTGTCACGGATAAGCGAACCTTCAGCGCGGTAGTTGAATACCGCGGTGGAGATCCCGGTGGTGACGAACGGGTAAACCACCCCGGTCGCCAGCGTCAGCAGCACCGTCATCACAATCGCAGGGCGCAGGTAGCTCATGCGGGTTGGCGCTGGAGCTTGGTTAGCAGACTGAGTACGTAAAACAGACATAGTCTTTATCCCTTAACTTAAGTGTAAAACGGTGAGGATCACGTCGATAATCTTGATACCGATAAACGGCACCACCAGACCACCTACGCCATAAATCCACAGGTTGCGGCGCAGCAGCGACGCGGCACTCATGGCCTTATAACTCACACCGCGCAACGCCAGTGGGATCAGGAACACAATCACCAAGGCGTTGAAAATAACTGCCGACATAATGGCCGAGGCAGGGGAGGTCAGGTGCATCACGTTCAGCGCGTTCAGCTGCGGATAAGTTGCCGCGAACGCCGCCGGGATAATGGCGAAGTACTTCGCCACGTCGTTGGCGATACTGAAGGTGGTCAGCGAACCACGGGTCATCAACATCTGCTTACCGATATGCACCACTTCAATCAGCTTGGTCGGGTTGGAATCCAAGTCCACCATGTTGCCGGCTTCTTTCGCCGCTTGGGTACCTGAGTTCATCGCCACCGCCACGTCAGCCTGTGCCAGAGCAGGGGCGTCGTTGGTACCGTCGCCGGTCATCGCCACCAGACGGCCTTCTGACTGGTATTGGCGAATCAGCGCTAGCTTGGCTTCCGGCGTGGCTTCTGACAGGAAGTCATCCACCCCGGCTTCGGCCGCGATAGCCGCAGCGGTCAGACGGTTGTCACCGGTGATCATCACCGTTTTGATCCCCATCTTACGCAGCTCGGCAAAGCGCTCTTTAATGCCGCCTTTGACGATGTCTTTCAGCTCAACCACGCCGAGAACGCGCGCGCCTTCAGCCACAACCAGCGGCGTACCGCCTTTGCGAGCCACGTTTTCCACCAGACCTTCGATAGCCTGCGGGAAGCTGCCGCCGTTGGTTTCAACGTGACGGCGAATCGCGTCCACCGAGCCTTTACGAATGCTGCGCTCGCCGATGTTCACGCCGCTCATGCGGGTTTGCGCTGAGAACGGAACAAAGGTGGCGTTCAGCGAATGGATATCGCGTTCGCGAAGGTTAAAGCGCTGTTTCGCCAGCACCACGATACTGCGGCCTTCCGGCGTTTCGTCCGCCAGCGAGGATAACTGTGCGGCATCGGCCAGTTCCTGTTCCGTCACCTGTGGTGCGGGCAGGAACTGCGATGCCTGACGGTTACCCAGCGTAATGGTCCCGGTCTTGTCGAGCAGCAGCACGTCAACGTCACCCGCGGCTTCAACAGCACGGCCGCTGGTGGCAATCACGTTAGCTTCCAGCATGCGGCTCATACCCGCCACGCCGATGGCCGACAGCAGGCCGCCGATGGTGGTAGGGATCAGACACACCAACAGCGCGACCAGCACGGTGACGGTGACTGGAACGCCCATGTGGCTGGCGTCAACGCTAAACAGCGAGAACGGATACAGCGTCGCGGTGGCTAAAACGAACACCAGCGTCAGCGCGACCAGCAGAATGGTCAGAGCCACTTCGTTTGGCGTTTTGCGACGTTTTGCGCCTTCAACCATGGCGATCATTCGGTCAAGGAAGGTGTCGCCTGGGTTGGCCGTACACTCAACAATCAGCCAGTCAGACAGCACGCGAGTACCGCCGGTGACGGAGGAGAAGTCACCGCCTGACTCACGAATCACCGGCGCGGACTCACCGGTAATGGCGCTTTCATCGACTGACGCACCGCCGACCAGCACTTCACCGTCGCACGGCACGGTATCACCGGCTTCGATCAGCACCATGTCGCCTTTACGCAGGCTGTCGGCGGCCACTTTCACCACCGGAGATTCCGGGCGTGGTTCGTAGATTTTCTTCGCCCAGCTGGTCTTCTGCACGCCTTTCAGGCTCTGTGCCTGCGCCTTGCTGCGGCCTTCTGCCAATGCTTCGGCAAAGTTGGCGAACAGCACGGTGAACCACAACCACAGCGACACGCTGCCGGTGAATCCGGCGCTGCCGTCAGTCTGTTTGAACAGAATAGCCAGCCAAATAATAGTGGTCAGAATACTGCCCAGATACACCACGAACATCACCGGGTTACGCCACTGGACGCGCGGGTCCAGTTTCTTCACCGAGTCGAGCAGGGCGGTGCGGATCAGGCGCGGTTCAAACAGCGCACGTTGTTTACGAGTCATTTTATTAATCTCACTCATTATCAGTTCAACGGGTTACGCGGCATTAATGGCCGGACCACACCTGCAAATGTTCTGCTACCGGACCGAGGGCCAGAGCTGGAACGAAGGTCAGCGCACCAACCAGCAGAACCGTACCGACCAGCAGGCCGATAAACAGTGGGCCGGAGGTAGGCAGCGTACCGTTGCCCGCTTTCTGACGTTTTTTCGCTACCAGTGAACCGGCGATAGCCAGTACCGGCAGAATCACCCCAAAGCGACCGAAGAACATACATACTGACAACAGCACGTTATAGAACGGGGTGTTGACGCTTAAACCACCGAAGGCGCTACCGTTGTTGTTGGCGGCAGAGGAGACGGCATACAGCACTTCGCTAAAACCATGCGCACCTGGGTTGGAAATACCGGCGCGACCTGCGTCAGTCACCAGAGCCAGCGCGGTACCCAGCAACACCAAGGTTGGTGTGACCAGAATCGCCAGCGCGGTCATTTTCATGTCGTAAACATCAATCTTCTTACCGAGGTATTCCGGCGTACGGCCAATCATTAGGCCAGCGATGAACACCGTCAGCAGCACGAACAGCAGCATGCCGTACAGGCCAGAGCCGACGCCGCCGAACACCACTTCACCAATCTGCATCAGCCACATCGGCACCAGACCACCGAGGGCGGTGAAGGAGTCATGCATGGCGTTGACTGCACCACAGGACGCGGCGGTAGTGACGGCAGCAAAGAAGCTAGAAGCTAAGATGCCGAAGCGGCTCTCTTTACCTTCCATATTGATGTTGCTGTTAGCACCCAACTGCGTGAAGTGCGGGTTACCCTGCAATTCCGCGTACATGATGACCACCACCGACACCACGAAAATCACCGACATCGCCCACACCAGCGCGTGACCCTGACGGTTGTCACCGACCACGCGACCAAACGCGAAGCACAGTGCGCAAGGGATCAGGAAAATCGACAGCATCTGCACCATGTTGGTCATGGCGGTTGGGTTTTCGAACGGGTGCGCGGAGTTCGCGCCGAAGAAGCCACCGCCGTTAGTCCCGAGCATCTTGATCGCTTCTTGAGAGGCGACTGGGCCCATTGGCAACAGCTGCTGCGCGCCTTCCAGCGTGGTCACGTGCTGATAAGCTTCAAAGTTCTGAATCACCCCTTGGCTGACGAAGTAGAGCGCCATCAACAGAGAAATTGGCAGCAGCAGATAAATCGTGATGCGCCACAGGTCTGCCCACGCGTTACCAATGGTATGAGCTGAAGGGCGCGCAAAGGCGCGGATCAGCGCGAAAGCCACGGCAATACCGGTGGCGGCGGACAGGAAGTTCTGCACCGTCAAACCAATCATCTGGCTGAAGTAGCTCAGCGTGCTTTCGCCGCTGTACGCCTGCCAGTTGGTGTTACTCACAAAGCTGACTGCCGTGTTGAAAGCCAGATCCCATGACAGACCGCCGAAGTTCTGCGGGTTCATCGGCAACCAGCCTTGCGCCAACAACATCACCATCAAAACGACGATGCCTAAGATGTTGAACACCATGATGGCGAGGGCGTACTGCCACCAGTTCATTTCTGTTTCGGAACTACCTGCTGTGCGAAATACCCCACGATCAAAACGTTGTAACAACCCTACAGGCTGACCTTCAATCAGCTGAGCAATGAAATTCCCCAGTGGTTTTGAGAGCAGCAATAACACCAACATAAAGCTGGCGATCATTAAAAAGCCCGAAGCTGCCATTTTTAAAACTCCTCCGCATTAAGCAGGGCATAAACCAAGTAGCCGAGTAACAACAGAACCAGCAGTGCGCCGCAGATTACGCCAACAGTCACAGTCCACCTCCACAGGTGTTTTTTTATGTTGCAGCGAGGATAGGGAATCGCAGGCAAAGATCCTGAAAAGAAAGCAGTCCCTCGTATAAAAATTATATAAAAATCCCTGCGCCCTTTGAGTTGTCTCGGCGTTGGCTGCCCTCACTCACCCCAGTCACTTACTTATGTAAGCTCCTGGGATTCATTCAGTTGCCGCCTTGATAAAACTCAAATGGCTTGGGATTTGGCCCTGTGCTACTGGGGCTTACTACAACGCCAATGGCTGGGAGAATAAAAATCTGATAGGTGATCGAGTTGTTATAAAAATGAAATGTAAAAAGTGTTTTTATTTAACCTTTCTGTAACTCAATTACAGGGATAGGCAAAATTTGGTGTTTTTTTACACTTTAAGTGGTCAGATGAGTAGTAAACTTTCAGCGGTTGCGGTAAAATTTTGTTCAATTTACAGATTCCATTAATTCTTAAACATTTCCGAAAGGAGCAACGCTATGTCTGATTACACGCCGTATACGCTGACCCGTATTCTTGTTCGCCGCGCTCTGGTGCTTGCCGCAGGCGTGCTGGCATTACCGGTAATGCTGTTCCGCCAAGACCGCGCCCGTTTTTATAGTTATTTACACCGCGTCTGGCTCAAAACCAGCGATAAGCCAGTTTGGCTGTCGCATGCTGAAATGGCTTCTCAGGACTTCTTTTAATCCTTGCTCCTTCCCCTTTCAGGAGGGGAAGGCTGGGATGGGGTGTGGGGTTGCGTTGATGACTTCCTCCCAATAAAGAAATGACCAAAAAAACCTCGGCTTTTCAGTCGGGGTTTTTTATTACCTCAATCTAAAGCTGTACAACATTATTTTGTTGTATAACTTATACTGTCTAATAACGAGGGTAAAAAGCTCTCTTCCTTACTGTCATGACTAACAACATCAGGGAGTTGCTAATGAGTGAACAGATTCCAATCGGCATCAGTGCCTGCCTGCTGGGGGAGAACGTGCGTTTTGACGGCGGCCACAAGCGGCTGGCGTTTGCCGTTGAGCAACTTGCGCCCTATGTGCGCTTCGAAGCGATTTGCCCTGAGATGGCAATTGGCCTGCCGACGCCGCGCCCCGCGCTGCGCCTTGTGCGTCAGGATGATGGCGTCGCGATGCGTTTCAGTAATGATGAATCCATTGATGTCACAGAGAAAATGCAGAGCTATGCCGAAAAGCGCATCGAGCCTCTGGTGCATTTGTGTGGCTATATTCTCTGCGCCAAGTCGCCGAGCTGCGGCATGGAGCGGGTGCGGGTATACAGCGCCAATGGCAAAGATGGCAAGAAATGCGGCGTGGGGATTTATGCCGCCGCATTGATGAAACGCTACCCGTGGCTGCCGGTGGAAGAGGACGGTCGGCTCAATGACCCGGTGCTGCGTGAGAACTTTGTCGAGCGCGTGTTTGCCTTATATGAGCTTAACCAGCTGCGGGCCAGCGGTCTGTCGCGCGGCAAACTGATGGCTTTCCACAGCCGTTACAAGCTTTCGCTTCTGGCTCACTCCCAGCCGCAATATCGCGAGTTAGGCCGATTTGTGGCGGGCATGGCCGAGTGGACCTCGCTGGAAGATTACTTCATCGAGTATCGCCAGCGGCTGATGAACCTGTTGCAGCACAAAGCCACGCGCCGCAATCACACCAACGTGCTGATGCATGTTCAGGGCTATTTCCGCCGCCAGCTTAATGCACACCAGCGCCAAGAGTTGACCCAGCTTATCGACCGCTACCGTCAGGGCGTTCAGCCTCTGCTGGCACCTATTACCCTGCTTAAACACTATATGGCTGAGTATCCGGACGCTTATCTGGCGGATCAGCGATATTTTGAGCCGTATCCAGAGGCTCTCCGGTTACGTTATGGCCATTAATGAAGGATCACTATGACTACCCACCTCGTCTGGTTCCGTAACGACTTGCGTATCACCGATAACCGCGCGCTGCACGCCGCCTGCGAAGACCTGCATGCTAAGGTGATTGCGCTATTTATCGCCACGCCGAAACAGTGGCAGCAGCACGTGATGGCGCCGCGTCAGGCGGCGTTTATTTACCAGCACGTTCAGGCTTTACAGGCTTCGCTGGCCGAGCGCGGCATTCCGCTGTTCTACCACCAGTGCGACGACTTCGCCGCCAGCAATGCTTGGTTGAAGGAGTTCTGCGCCGAGCAAAAAGTGTCAGCGCTGTTTTACAACCGCCAGTATGAAATCAACGAGCGTGAGCGCGATGCCGCTCTCGAAAAGCTGATTTCCGGCGAGATAACTTGCCGCAGTTTTGATGACAGCCTGCTGCTGCCGCCCGGCTCGGTTACTACCGGCGAAGGCAGCATGTATAAGGTCTACACGCCGTTTCGCCGCGCCTTTCTTGAGCGCCTGACCGAGTCCGACAGCCGCTCGCTGCCTGCGCCGCAGGCCCGCGACATCGACGGCGAAGTCAAACTGCACGCGCTGACTCCCTTCGATCACCCGCAGCAGGAGATTGGCGATGACTTCCCGATCGGCGAAGAGGCGGCGCGTGACCGTTTACGCCGTTTCTGCCGTGAACAGGTGCAGGATTACCTCGAGCAGCGCGACCTGCCTGCCATCGATGGCACCAGCTCGCTTTCCCCTTATTTAGCCATTGGCGTGCTGTCGCCGCGCCAGTGCTTTAACCGCCTGCGCACCGAATGCCCGGACGTGCTCGAACGCCGGGACGGCGGGGCCTTTGGCTGGCTGAATGAGCTGGTGTGGCGCGAGTTTTACCGCCACTTGCTGGTGGCTTGGCCGATGCTGTGCAAACACAGGCCTTTCATCGACTGGACGGATAATGTCCGCTGGCGGCACGCGCCGGAAGATTTACAGGCGTGGAAAGAGGGTAAAACCGGCTATCCGATTGTCGACGCCGCCATGCGTCAGTTGAACGCCACCGGCTGGATGCACAACCGTCTGCGGATGATTGTCGCCAGCTTCTTGGTCAAAGACCTACTGATCGACTGGCGCGAGGGCGAACGCTACTTTATGTCACAACTGCTGGATGGCGACTTGGCGGCCAACAATGGCGGCTGGCAGTGGGGCGCGTCTACCGGCACCGACGCCGCGCCGTACTTCCGCATTTTCAACCCCACCACCCAGGGCGAGCGTTTCGACAAAGCTGGGCGATTTATCAAGGCGTGGGTGCCAGAGTTGACCGATGTCCCAGAAAAGGGAATTCACCAGCCACATCAATGGGCTGAGAAAGCCCAGCGCGTGCTAGACTATCCTCAGCCGGTTATCGATCACTCCACCGCCCGTAAAGACACATTGGCGGCGTTCGAGGCGGCGAAACGAGGGAATCAGCCACAGGGCTGAGAACCAACAGACATCTTCACCACACACGGAGCGATGTGATGAGAAACAAAATGTTGGCGCTGATCCTGGCGTGTTCCGCGAGTCAGGCATACGCAGGTTTTGACGTGGTGGCGCTGGGCGTTCACGGCGGCGTTGAGGAGGGCAATTTGACCTCCTATTTGATTCGCAGCGATGACCAAAAACTCTATCTCGGGCTGGATGCCGGTTCGGTTCTGCCGGGGATCAGCAAGGCGCTCGACAAGGGCGCTTTTCCTCAGGTGACGGCAGAAAACGCCGCGCCTTACACCCCGCAGGGCGCGGTTTTCCGCAATCTGATTGGCGGCTACTTCATCAGCCACGGCCATCTCGACCACCTTGCCGGGCTTATTATTAGCTCTCCGGAAGACAGTAAAAAACCGATTTACGGCACGGCCGATACCATCGGCACCCTCCGCCAGCACTACTTCAACGGCAAAGTGTGGCCGAACTTCACGGATGCTGGCAGCGGCCTGCGTATCGGCACTTACCGCCTGAATGCGCCGCGCCCGGCCCAGCGTTTTTCCGTCGGACTCACCGGGCTTGATGGCGTGATTTACCCCCTCAGCCACGGCGGCACGGCGTCGAGCATGATCCTGCTCAGTCGCAATAAAGAGTCCTTTGCCTACTTTGGCGATACCGGCCCGGATGCCGTGGAGAAGTCGAACAATCTGGCGACGGTGTGGCAGGTGCTGAGTGCCGAGGTGAAAGCCAAGCGGCTCAAGGGCATCATCATCGAAACCTCTTATCCCGACGACGTCGCCGACGGCAAGCTGTTTGGTCATCTGACTCCCGAGTGGCTGCTGAAAGAGCTGAAAGTGTTGGAAACCGGCAGCGGCGGCAAAGGCTCTCTCGACGGGCTGAGTGTGATCATCAGCCACATCAAGCCTAGCCTGAAAGCCGGTGAAAATCCGGAGGCTGAAATCATGCGGCAGTTGCAGGAAGGCAATGACCTTGGCGTGAAGTTTGTCAGGATGCAGCAGGGCGACTCGCTGAAACTCTAAAGCAAGCAAAGTGAAAAGGGGAAACCGCAGCTTCCCCCTCGTCGGTCAGTCAACCAGCGGGCTGAGCGCCTGCAACAGCGGGTCTAACTGCGCATTAACCCGTTGATAAACCCGCTGATTAAGCTGGTTATACAACTGATGGTGGGCGGCGTTAGGGCTGAAATGCTCACCCATTCGCACCATTTTCTGCGTGGCCTTTGCATAATCGTCGAACACGCCCACCGCCATTCCGGCATTGATGGCGCATCCCACGGCGGCCGAGCCTTTCATCGCATTGCGCCGGGTGGGGATGCCAAAGATGTCGGCAAATATCTGCATAAACACGTCACTGTTGGCGCCGCCGCCGGAAATAATCAAATTCTTGAAGGGAATGCCCAGCTCCTCGGCCATCTTATCCATATGATTTTTCATGGTGAAGGCGATGCCTTCGAGCATTGAGCGATACATATGCCCACGGGTGTGGCGGCCATCAAAGCCAATCATTGCGCCTTTGCGGAACTCGGCTTCCGATGGCGGTGCCCAGTCATGTACGGTCAGCAGCCCCTCGCAGCCCGCCGGAACTTGGCTGGCTTCCAGATTGAGCAAATCTTCGATGCTCAAATCTTGCCGTTGGGCATCTGCCTGCGCCGCCGCGCCAAACTGGTCGCGGAACCAACTGACGGTCCACATGCCGCGCCGCACCCCCATGCACTCATACAAATAGCGGCCCGGCACCGAAGCCTGAAACGGCCAGAAATTCTTCGCGTCCTGACGGTTTTCTTTGCCATGCACCATCGCGCCGATATAAGTGCCAAGCGAGATAAGCGCCACGCCCGGCTCCAGGGTTCCCGCGCCGAGCGCTTCGACGGCTTTGTCATGCGCCGTGGCAATCACCGGAATGCCCGCATGCAGCCCGAGGCGGCGGGCGGCGGCTTCAGTCAACGTGCCGAGCACCTCGCCGGGCTTCACCACGTCAAACACCGCATCGCGGGTCAGGTTGCAGCTTTGCCACTGCGCGGGATCGGTGCTCCAGTCAAGGGTGTCATTGTCCATCGGCCACCACCCGATGTAGTTGGCGCAGGTGTCGCGGAACTCGCCGGTAAGGCGATGGGTGATGTAACCCGAGGTGGTGGTGACGTATTTCACCCCGCGATACGCCTCTTGATACTCATAAGGCTTGTTCAGGCGTTTATCCATCCAGTTAATCACCGGATAGGCTAACTCACCGTTTTCCTTCAGTAAAACCCGGCAGCAGCGAATTACGCACAGCCCCATTGCCAGAATATTTTGCGATTTACCCCCCAACGCCTGAAAGTTCTCCATCACTCTGTTAAAGGCGCTAGTGAGGGAGGCCCACAGGTCATCGTCGGGGTGCTCCGCCAGCTGCGGCGCGGGGATATCCAGCTTGCGCAGTGCCTGTTTCCCTTCACAAATCACATTGCCGTCGGTGTCGAAAATCACCACTTTGGCACTCTGCGTACCGACGTCGATGCCCATTAAATATTTCTTGTCCATGTCAGGCTCCGGTAAAAATCAGGATGAAATTAGTCTGCAAGATGAGTCGGTAAAACGGTTTTGGCCGAGGCATTGCGGCTGCGCGCCATGTTGCTAAACAGCAGGGCGGTGAAAATAATCACCAGCGCGGTGGCGGCCAGCCCCATCAGCCACATATTGCGATAAGCCTCGGCGGCGGGCAGGGTGTCTTGCCAATGTCCGACCAAAGGATAGACGAAGACGTCGGGTAAAAAGCCGATCACCGAGCAGATACCCACCGTGGTCCCCATAATGTACTTCGGCGTGCGCGCTTCGCCGATACAGGCGAAATAGAGGCCGCGCGAGGCGTAGCAGGCAAACGCCAGCAGCAGGATCAGGCCAACGCCGACCGCCACCGAAGTGGGATGCTGATTGGTGACCAGCAGCGCGCAGAGTGTCACCACGCTGACCAATGACAGCAGCTGGATCACCCGAGTGGGCGACTTTAACTTGGTGTAAGTGGTGATGATGCCGCCCCACGGGCCGCAGAGCGCGCGGAAAATTTTATTGATCACAATGCCCATATAGCTGGCGGCGACCAGCGACATGCCATACATCTCGGTTAAATAATTGGTGGAGTAGCTGAGGATGGCGAAGACGGTGTAGACGCCAAAGATGATCATGCTGCAATACCACGTGGTACTGATTTTCAGCACCGCGATGATGTCTTTCAGGCCAAAGGTCGGGTGTTGTGACTTCGCCTCTTGTGGCGCGGCGCGGGTAAAACCGTCGCTGACCAAGAACCAGCACAGCACGCCGAGCAGGATATAGGCCAGACTGTAGACCAGAATAGCCGCCTTCAAACTATTGGGGTTATCGGGTGCGAACAGCGAGAAAACCCACATGCTTAAGACCGCGAGGGACATCACGCCGACGCCGCGCAAGCCTTCCATCCAGCCCATTATTTTCCCCTGTTCCTCGTGGCTGCCCAATAATGACGCGGCTTTAATCGACACGGACCAGAGTAATAATACCGTGGTAATGGCAAAGGCAACTTGAATTAAAATCATCACCCACAGCGGCGGATAGGTAGCCATTAATAACCCCAGCAGGCCAGTAGCTATCATGGAAAATGTCATCATTTTGCGATGAGAAAACTTGTCAGCAATAATCCCGCTGGGTGCATAAAGAATAATCGCCGCGATGCCGAAAGTGCTCATAATTAAGCCGATTTCGGTGTTGGAGAATCCCATAAATTTCGCCATGGGGATTTGATAAATATAACGCAGGTAGGCTAAGTCAAAGCTGACACCGCCACTGATACTTATTGTGATGAGTGCCAACCAGCGACGAAAATTAGATTGTTCCATGATGTAGCCTCAATGTTCTTAGATTTATTCAGGCCAAAAAAAAGAGAAAAGCAAGCTTCCCACCAAAATGGGAAGTTACTTTTCTCTTTATCTCTGGTAACTAAAATTAGTAGTAACACGGCGTTCTTCTTGCTTACCGTGAGAATAATCACAAAATTGCCAAAGATTTTTTCTGTGATCCAGATCGCTTTATCACCGCGATTTAATGTGGTACTTCTTTAAGCCAGTTACTAGAGACGATGAGAAAAGTAGCTTCCCCTAGGGGAAGATCTGCTTTTCTCTTTTTTTTTGGTTTTTTTCCAGACAAGGAACTTCACCATGTCATTAAATGCGCTCAACGAATTCTCGATGGACTTTTTCTCGCTGAAAGGGAAAACCGCCATTGTCACCGGCGGGAATAGCGGTTTAGGTCAGGCTTTTGCTGTCGCGCTGGCCAAAGCCGGAGCCAATTTATTTATCCCAAGCTTCATCATGGATAAAGGCGAGACTCGCGAGCTGATTGAAATGCAAGGAGTTCGCGTCGAATTTATGCAGGTTGATATCACCGAAAAAGGCGCACCGGCGCGGGTGATTGCCCAGTGTCTGGAGACTTACGGCACGGTGGATATTCTGGTCAATAACGCCGGGATTTGTAAGCTGAATAAGGTGCTAGATTTCGACCGCGCAGATTGGGACCCGATGATTGATATTAACCTCACGGCGGCGTTTGAATTAAGCCACGAGGCGGCGAAAATTATGATCCCGAATAATCAGGGAAAAATAATCAATATCTGTTCGCTGTTTTCTTATTTGGGCGGGCAGTGGTCACCGGCTTATGCCGCCACCAAACACGCGCTGGCCGGATTCACTAAGGCTTATTGTGACGAGCTTGGCCAATATAATATTCAGGTCAACGGTATCGCGCCGGGTTATTACGCCACGGATATTACGGCGGAAACCCGTAAAAATCCGGTCACCAATCAGCGCGTCTTAGACCATATTCCCGCCAATCGCTGGGGCGAAACTCAGGACCTGATGGGCGCCATGGTATTCCTCGCCAGTCGCGCATCCAATTATGTCAATGGCCATCTGTTAGTGGTGGATGGCGGTTATTTAGTTCGCTAATTCGTTATTTCCGGTGTGCCAGCGAGTGACCGGCAAGATTATATTTTTTTGAAAATTCATTTTAATTTAATAAGCAGAAAGGATCACTTATGTCTTTATCACGCGAAGCTATTGTTGAGAATTTAAAAGAGATCGTCGGCCCCGCGCAGGTGATCACCGATGAAGAAGTATTAAAGAAAAACAGCGTTGACCGTTTCCGCAAATATGCTGATATCCATAATGTTTTCACTCTGCCATTACCGGCGGCGGTGGTGAAATTACAAAATACTCAGCAAGTCTCCGAGGTGCTGGCTTTTCTAAATCAGCATCAGATTAACTGCGTGCCGCGCACCGGGGCGTCAGCCACTGAAGGCGGGCTTGAAACCGTGGTGAAAAACTCGGTGGTGCTCGACGGCTCCGGGCTGAACAAGATTATTAAGATTGATATTCGCAACATGCAGGCCACCGCCGAGTGCGGCGTGCCGCTGGAAATCCTCGAAAACCAGCTGCGTGCTCAGGGCTACACCACCGGACACTCACCGCAATCTAAGCCGCTGGCGCAGATGGGCGGTCTGGTCGCCACCCGCAGTATTGGGCAGCTCTCCACACTGTACGGTGCGATTGAAGATATGGTGGTGGGGCTGGAGGCGGTCTTCCCCGACGGCACTATCACCCGCATTAAAAACGTGCCGCGCCGCGCGGCGGGCCCGGACATTCGCCACGTGATCATCGGCAACGAAGGGGCGTTGTGCTACATCACTGAAGTGACGGTGAAAATCTTCAAATACATGCCGGAAAACAACCTGTTCTATGGCTACACCCTCGACAATATGCAGACCGGTTTCGACATCCTGCGTGAAGTCATGGTGGATGGCTATCGCCCGTCAATTGCCCGTTTATACGACGCGGAGGATGGCAGCCAGCACTTCACCCATTTTGCCGACGGCAAGTGCGTGCTGATCTTCATGGCCGAAGGCTCGGCGGGCATCGCGCGCGCCACCGGCGAGGGAATTGAAGCGATTGTTGCCCGCCACGCCGAGTGCAAAAAGGTCGACAGCAAGCTTATCGAGGCGTGGTTCAACCAACTGAACTGGGGGCCTGAGAAAGTCGCCGCCGAGCGCGAGCAGATCCTGCGTACCAACAACATGGGCTTCACCACCGAAGTCTCCGGCGACTGGTCAAGCATTCACACGATTTATGCCAACGTGATTCAGCGTATTCGCACCGAGTTCCCGCACGCCAAGGACATCACCATGCTCGGGGGCCACTCCTCGCACAGCTACATTAACGGCACCAATATGTACTTTGTGTATGACTACAACGTGGTGGATTGCAAGCCGGAGGAGGAGATCGACAAGTACCATAATCCGCTGAATAAAATCATCGTCGAGGAGACGATTAAGCAGGGCGGCTCGATGGTGCATCACCACGGTATCGGCAAGCACCGCACCCACTGGACGCGCGACGAACACGGCAGCGCCTACTATATTCTCAAGGCGCTGAAGGAAGTCTATGACCCACAGGGGATCATGAATAGCGGCACGATTTACCCGATTGAGAAGTAGCTCCCAACCTTGATTTTGGCGGGCAGAAAGCCTTCTGCCCGCTCTATCACGCTTAGAATTTTAACTGCCAGACGCCGGTGTTGGTGGTGGAAACCGCCACCGCACCGGCATTCAGCGCGCCCACTGCGTCTTCATGGTCACACACCAGCCCGCCAGCAATAATCGGCAAATTTATCTTCTCTGACACCCATCCCAGCACTTTCGGCATGCAGCCGGGCAAAATCTCCACGCAGTCAGGATTCGACTGCGCCACCTGTTTATCAATATTGTGGAAGGAGATGGAGTCGAGCAGAAACATGCGATGAATGCCGAAAAATCCCTGCGCCTTAGCAGCTTTAATCATCGATGCCTTGGTGCTAATGATGCCGTCGGCGGTGGTCACGATTTTCAGAAAGTTAATCACAATCTCTTTGTTTGAGGTGCCGTCCAGCAAATCGACATGGATAAAGGCGTACTTTTCAGCTTTTTTGATGCGCTGAACAATCGCCCCAATGTTGCAGATATTGCCATACAGCACGGAGATGATTTTGCAGTCAGACTCCAGCGCGGCATTCAGGCTTTCGGTGTCTTTGACGGCGGCGATAACCGGGTGTTGGTTGAGTAATTGCAAAATTGACAAGGTGACAGGCTCCATTTCTGTTTTATGTTTATGCCCAAGCTGTAGGGGTTTAGGCTCCACAAAACATAGCAGTTTTATGCTGCTACAACCTCGCAACAACTCACAAAGCCGTGGCGAGCGGGCGCGAATAGCACAGCAGGATGCTGCGCCAAGGTTGGGTGTTGGCGGCTTGTCAGTTATCATCACCCTAAATATTCAGACCCCATGAGAGACCGATATGATCAACAACCTTCAGCTTGAATCCTTGATTAATCAGAAACTTGATGTCAGCAGCTTCCATGACTACGCGCCGAACGGCTTGCAGGTGGAAGGGCGCAAGGAGATCAAACGCGTCGTGACCGGCGTGACGGCTTCTCAGGCTTTACTGGACGCGGCGGTGGAGCACAAGGCCGACGCTATCCTAGTTCACCACGGCTATTTCTGGAAAAACGAGCCAGCCGTGGTGCGCGGCATGAAGCGCAACCGTTTGAAAACCTTGCTGCTGAATGACATTAACCTCTACGGCTACCACTTGCCGCTCGACGCCCATCCGGAGCTGGGCAACAACGCACAGCTGGCAAAAATGTTTGGCATTGAGGTGCTGGGTGAGGTGATGCCGCTGGTGCCTTTCGGCGAGCTGAAAACGCCACTCAGCGGCGAAGCGTTGCGCCAGCGTATTGAAGTGCTGCTGGACCGCAACGTGCTGCACAGCGCGCAGGGCGGCCCGGCGGAGATCCGCCGCGTGGCTTGGTGTTCCGGCGGCGGTCAGGGCTTTATTCAGCAGGCGGCGGAGTTTGGCGTCGATGCCTTTATCAGCGGCGAAGTCTCCGAGCAGACCATTCACATTGCCCGCGAAATGGGCCTGCACTTCTACGCCGCGGGCCACCACGCCACCGAGCGTTATGGTGTGAAAGCCTTGGGCGAGTGGCTACAAGCCGAGCATGGATTGGATGTGACGTTCATCGACATCGACAACCCGGCCTAAGAGTCTATTTTTAGCCATTAAAGCACCCGCCGCTCTTTCTCTTCGGGCGGCTCCTCCGGCGCGCTTTCTTCTAACAGGGTGAAGGCGCGCTGCAAGCCGGTATCGGCGTCAGGGTCTGCTCCCTGTGGCGCGAAGGCGCTCGGCTCTTCCTCTTCTTCCTTCTCAATATCATCATTGGCGGCGGCGTCTTCATTGGCCATTTCCGGTGCGGGCATGGTTTCCTGAATCAACTGCTCATCAAAGGCCGGGTTCAAAGCTGGCGACAGCGGCGAACTGCTCAAGCTGTCTGGCATGGCGATATGCGGCAGTGGCGCATCCACCGCCATCACTGTCTCTTCCTCTTTGGCTGACGTCCGACTCAGGGCCACAATCCCGCCGCCGCACAGGGCGAAGAAGGCATACAGAATATTGCCGCCCAGCGGCTCAATCAGCGCACCCACCGCCAGCGGGCCGATACAGGCACCCACGCCAAAGGCCATCAACAGACAGGCGGAAAGGGAAACGCGCCGCTCCGGCTCAATCATGTCATTCGCCAAGGCCACCACCAGTGGGTAGAGGGTGAATTGCATCAGGCTGACCACAAAGCCGACGCCGAGCAGCACCGGGAAAGAGATATGAGTGAAGATAGCCAGCGGCAGCGCGGTGACCGCCAGCAGCACGGCGTTAATGCGCATCAGCATGTTGCGGTTGTAGTGGTCCGACAGCCAGCTGAGGGGGAATTGCGCCAGCAGCCCGGCGAAAATCGCCAGCGCCATAAACAGGCCGGTTTGCTGGGTCGTCAGCTCTTGCTGGCTGGTGTAAATCGGCGCCAGACCATAGAACGACCCGACCACCATGCCAATCAGCAGGGTAGTAGCCAGCACCTTGGGAATGGCGCCAATAAAGAACTTCAGCTCCATCGGCGCGGGGGACATATGGCTGACATTGGTGCGAGTGGTCAGAGCAATCGGCACCAGACAGAGGGAGAAGCAGAGTGCGATGATAATCAGCGTGCTGACCCCCAGCCCGTCGTTAATCATCAGCACCACTTGCCCCAGCGCCATGCCGAGATAAGAGGCGACCATGTAGAAGCCAAACACCACGCCGCGCTGGGCGGCTTCCGCCTGATCGTTCAGCCAGCTCTCCAGCACCATATATTGGCACATCATGCACAGGCCGATGATCAGGCGCAGCACTACCCAAATCGGGATCATCTCAGTCAGGCCGTGGCCTAGCACGGCGGCGGTGATGATCCCCGAGCAGGAGACATAGGCGCGGATATGGCCGACGCGGGCGATAAGGATATGGCCGATTTTGCCACCAATCACCAGCCCGATGTAGTTGGCGGCAATAATGGCACCAATCATTGCGCCGCTGACGTGGATAGCCGACAGCCGCAGGGAGATGTAAGTAGTGAGCAGCCCCGAGCCGAGCAGCATCAGCAGGGTAGTGGTGTAAAGCGGAAAGAATAATGCCAGCGGCTTTTTCAAATCATCTCCCTCTGTCCTTGACGTTGCAGCGGTGTTCGCCGCGCTCAAGAACCCGAATCACTGACTTCAGTCAGCTCATCGGGATTCTTTCCCTTGCTGCCTTGCTGCAACACCAATGCCAGCGATTAACAAAACAACAACAGAATGAGAGTAGCAGTTGAAACACGCGGGCGAAACCTGAAAGGGGTCCGAAAGCGGCGGTTGGCGAGTTGACATCGTCCGTCCGTTTCCCGCATAACTGTTTCCAGTCTAACGATTTTCTTTCTACGGTTTATTTAACAGCTGCTTTTACGGCTGCATCAACAACGGCTTTTTTGAGGAGTGTTTGAGTGCAACGAGCACGGTGTTACCTGTTGGGCGAACGCGCGGTGGTACTGGAACTTGAACCGCCAGTTTCATTAGCCAGTCAGCAACGCATTTGGGGACTTTCCCAGCGTTTGCAGGACTATCCCGGCGTGCGCGAAGTGATCCCCGGCATGAATAATCTGACGGTGTTATTGACCGACCCTGAAAGCTTTGTGCTGGACGCCATCGAGCGTCTTCAGCAGTGGTGGGAAGAGAGTGAGTCGGTCGAGCTGGAGTCGCGAGTGGTTGAAATCCCGGTGATTTACGGCGGCAAGCACGGCCCTGACTTGGAATTTGTAGCCCAGCATACCGGCATGAAACCGCGCAAAGTGGTGGAGTGCCACGCCAGCGCCGAGTACATCGTCTACTTCCTCGGCTTCCAGCCCGGTTTCCCTTATCTCGGCGGCATGCCGGAGAAGCTCAACACCCCGCGTCACGCGGAGCCTCGGCTGGCGGTGCCTGCTGGCTCAGTGGGCATTGGTGGCAGCCAAACTGGCATTTACCCACTGATCACCCCCGGCGGCTGGCAAATTATTGGTCACACGCCGCTGGCGATGTTCGACGCGCGCCAGCCTCAGCCAAGCCTGCTGCGTCCCGGAGATAAAGTGCGCTTTGTGCCGCAAAAGGAGGGGGTATGTTAAGCATTATTCGCGCAGGTATTTTTACCACAGTTCAAGATTTAGGCCGCGGCGGCTACCGCCAGCTGGGTGTCAGCCAGACCGGCGCGCTGGACGCCCCGGCGCTGCGCATCGCTAACCTGCTGGTTGGCAATGAACAAAACGCCGCCGGGCTGGAAATCACCCTCGGTCAGTTCAGCGCCGAATTCAAACGCGCGGGCTGGATAGCCCTGACCGGCGCAGGCTGCCATGCCGAGCTGGATGGCAAAGTGCTGTGGACCGGCTGGCGCTATCCAGTGAAAGCCGGGCAGGTGATCACCCTCAAAACCCCGGCGCGCGGCATGCGCAGCTATCTGGCGGTGTCCGGCGGTATCGACGTGCCGGAGGTGCTCGGCTCGCGCAGCACCGACCTTAAAACGGCCTTTGGTGGCTTAGAAGGCCGCCCGCTGCGCGATGGCGATAAGCTGCCGCTCGGCAAGAAAGGCCAGACCCCGCAGCAGTCGACCGGCATCAAACAGCTGCTGTTTGGCAACCGCATTCGCGCTCTGCCGGGGCCGGAATATCTGGAATTTAGCGAAGAGGCGCGCGAGGCGTTTTGGCGCACCTCGTGGCAGCTCAGCCCGCAGAGCAACCGCATGGGGTATCGCCTGCACGGCCATAGCCTGAAGCGTGAGAGCGACCGCGAAATGTTGTCCCACGGCCTGATCCCAGGCGTGGTGCAGGTGCCGCACGGCGGCCAGCCAATCGTGCTGATGGCCGACGCGCAGACCACCGGTGGCTATCCGCGCATTGCCTGCGTGATTGAAGCGGACCTCTACAACTTGGCGCAGATCCGCCTCGGCGAGCCGGTGCATTTCGTCAAATGCTCGCTGGAAGAAGCCCAACAGGCGTCGAAAGAGCAAGAGCGGTTTATCGAACAGATTAAGTGGGGGCTGCATGGCCGCTAATATCAAAGTGGATTTAAATGCCGATCTCGGCGAGGGCTGCGACAACGATCAGGCCCTGCTGCAACTGGTGAGTTCAGCCAATATTGCCTGTGGCTTCCACGCCGGTGACGCCCAAACCATGCTGCAATCGGTGCGTTGGGCGCTGCAATATGGCGTGGCGATTGGCGCGCACCCGAGCTTCCCGGATCGCGAAAACTTTGGCCGCACGGCGATGCAGCTGCCGCCGGAAACGGTCTATGCGCAGGTGGTATATCAGCTTGGGGCGCTGGCGGCGATCGCCCGCGCCGAGGGCGGCAAGATGGTTCACGTCAAGCCGCACGGCATGCTCTACAACCAGGCGGCGACGGACCCGGCCTTGGCCGACGCCATCGCCCGCGCGGTTCACAGTGTAGACCCAGCCTTGAAGCTGGTGGGGCTGGCGGGCAGTGAGCTGATCCGCGCCGGAAAGCGTTTGGGGCTGGCGACGTCGCAGGAAGTGTTCGCCGACCGACGCTACCAAAGCAGCGGTAATTTGGTGCCGCGCAGCCAGCCAGACGCGCTGATTGAAAGCGATGAGCTGGCCTTGCAGCAGACGCTGATGATGGTTCAGCAGCAGAAAGTGGTCAGCCGTGAGGGTGTCGCGGTGCCGGTGCAGGCCGATACCGTCTGCCTGCACGGTGACGGCGAGCACGCTCTGGCCTTCGCCCGCAGCCTGCGCGAAGCGTTTCGCCAGCAAAATATTCAGGTTTCGGCCTGAATCAATACAAGGATCTCTTATGCGTAAAGTTCTGGTAACCGGTTTTGAGCCTTTTGACGGGGAGCGCCTTAATCCTTCGTGGGAAGTGGTGAAGAAGTTAGAAGATCTGGAGATCTCCGGCGCACGCATTGTGATCCGCCAACTGCCTTGCGTGTTCGGTAAAGCCATTGAGGCATTGAACGCGGCTATTGATGAAGTGGATCCGGCGATGGTGATCGCGGTGGGGCAGGCGGGTGGTCGGACTGATTTTAGCGTCGAACGTGTGGCGATTAACGTCGATGATGCACGCATCCCCGACAATGACGGCAACCAGCCGGTCGACCTGCCTATCGTCGCCGACGGCCCGGCGGCCTACTTCTCACTGCTGCCAATCAAGGCGATTGTCAGCGGGTTGCGCGAGGCGGGCATTCCAGCCTCGGTGTCACAGACGGCGGGCACTTACGTCTGTAACCACATCATGTACGGCCTGCTGCATCGTCTGGCGCAGCCGGGCTGCAAGGTGGTGAAGGGCGGCTTTATTCATATCCCATATTTGCCGGAACAAGCGGCAAAACACCCCAGCCAGCCGAGTATGTCGGTGAAAACCGTGCTTGAAGCGCTCGAGCTGACCATCGCCATTGCCCTGCATACTGAGGAAGATTTGAGGGTTGCGGGAGGCGCGACGCACTGATGCCTGAAGGTCCTGAAATTCGCCGCGCCGCTGACCAGTTAGTGCGCGCGGTGGTCAATAAACCGCTGACCGACGTCTGGTTTGCTTTTCCCGAATTACAGCCCTACCAGTCGGCGCTGATTGGTACGCAGATCACGGCGATTGAAACGCGCGGTAAGGCGCTGCTGACGCACTTCTCTAACGGATTAACCCTCTACAGCCATAATCAGCTGTACGGCGTCTGGCGGGTGGTTGAGGCGGGCCAGCAGCCGAAGGAGAGCAAGCGTTCGCTGCGGGTGAAGCTGCAAAGCACCGACGGCACCATTCTGCTCTACAGTGCGTCTGAGATTGAGATGTGGGCCAGCGACGAGATAGAGAATCATCCGTTCTTGCAGCGCATTGGCCCTGACGTGCTGGATGAGACATTGACGGTGGAGCAAGTGCGCGAACGGCTAGTTTCTACCAAATTCCGCAATCGTCAGCTGGGCGGCATGCTGCTCGATCAGGCTTTCCTGGCCGGGCTGGGTAACTACCTGCGGGCGGAGATCCTCTGGCAGGCCAAGCTGCTTCCCGCGCATAAACCCAAAGACTTGAATGAACAGCAGCTAGATGACTTGGCTGACGCTTGTCTGTCGATTGCGCGTTTGTCTTACGCCACGCGCGGACAGGTGCAGGAGAACAAACACCACGGCGCGCTGTTCAGCTTTCGGGTATTTGGTCGGGCAGGCAAGACCTGTAAGCGCTGCGGCGAAACCATCGTCAAAACCTCGGTGTCTACCCGGCCATTTTTCCACTGTCCCGGCTGTCAGCACTAGGTTTTGAGCAATAAAAAAGGCACTCAATGAGTGCCTTTTTCTCGTCTGCTGACAGACTTATTTCTTTTTCACCTGAGAGCTGAAATCACGTTTGTCATAGCCGGTGTACAGCTGACGTGGACGAGCGATTTTGATGCCGTCCTGGTGCATTTCGTTCCAGTGTGCAATCCAGCCCACGGTACGCGCCATCGCGAAGATAACGGTAAACATGGAAGAAGGAATACCCATGGCTTTCAAGATGATACCTGAGTAGAAGTCTACGTTCGGGTAGAGTTTCTTCTCGATGAAGTACGGGTCGTTCAGCGCGATGTGCTCAAGCTCCATCGCCACTTCCAGCAGGTTGTCTTTCAGATCCAGCTCTTTCAGCACTTCGTGGCAAGTGTCACGCATTACGGTGGCACGTGGGTCATAGTTTTTGTAAACACGGTGACCGAAGCCCATCAGACGGAACGAATCGTTTTTGTCTTTCGCACGTTTGATGAATTCTGGGATGTGATCGACGCTGCTGATCTCTTCGAGCATTTTCAGTGCAGCTTCGTTGGCGCCGCCGTGAGCCGGTCCCCACAGAGATGCGATACCCGCCGCGATACAGGCAAATGGGTTAGCGCCAGAAGAGCCTGCGGTACGCACGGTAGAGGTTGATGCGTTCTGTTCGTGGTCAGCGTGCAGGATAAGAATTCGGTCCATTGCGCGTTCCAGCACTGGGTTCACCACATACTCTTCGCAAGGGGTTGCGAACATCATGTGCAGGAAGTTGCCAGCGTAGGAGAGGTCATTGCGCGGGTAAACGAACGGTTGGCCGATGGAATATTTGTAACACATGGCGGCAACGGTCGGCATTTTGGACAGCAGACGGTAAGCAGCAATTTCGCGGTGACGCTCGTTTTCCACGTCGATAGAGTCGTGGTAGAACGCCGCCAGAGCACCGGTCACGCCGCACAGCACGGCCATTGGGTGCGAGTCACGGCGGAAACCGTGGAACAGGCGAGTAATTTGCTCGTGAACCATGGTGTGGCGTTCAACGATTTTTTTGAAATCTTCGTATTGAGCCTGAGTTGGCGCTTCGCCGTACAGCAGCAAATAGCTCACTTCCAGGAAGGTTGACTCTTTCGCCAACTGATCAATCGGGAAACCGCGGTGCAACAGAACGCCTTCGTCACCGTCGATGTAAGTAATTTTTGATTCGCAAGATGCGGTAGAAGTAAAGCCGGGGTCAAAGGTGAACAAGCCTTTGGAGCCGAGAGTACGAATGTCAATTTCGTCCTGTCCCAAGGTGCCAGATAGCACGTTGAGTTCAATAGGATCTTGACCTTGTAGGGTAAGTGTCGCTTTCTTATCAGCCATTTACAGTCTCCTTAGCGCCTTTATTTTAAAAATCGTCAACAACTGAACAGCCTAAAATATCACCTCAATCCCCGTCATTATTATTTCGGTGGACTCTGCGATCGATTTTAGAAAGGGAACGTAGAGCCAATCGGCTGTGACCTTGGATCACGATTTGACGGAAAGGCGACACTTCATCGTTGTTAAAGATTCGATAGATCTTACAATTCTGTTACTCAGCTTTCGGTGGATCAGTACTTACGACAAGGTTATGGATATAACACAATCCCCACTTTTGCATAACTTGGCGTAACAGGGAAGGGTGGATATGTCTGTCGTAGTCATCACGGATGTGAGCGAATGGCTAATATGTAATGGAAATGTTGATCCAATGTCAAACTACATAATTTATTTTGTTTGGATTGTGAAAAATGGGAGCCTAATCACTGTTTCGCAGAAATGTGACCAAAGCGTTTGTAGGGGAATTGTAATAGGAATGTGATCAACCTATACTTTGCGCCAGGTCTCCGGGTAACCCGAAGTAGGAGCACCCAGCATCACCTTCTTTTGTCTTTCAGGTCAATGGAAAAGCACTGAAGGAGTTCATTTTTGCGCCGTTTAAGCACATCGGATGTCGTTGTTTGAGCGCGGAAAATGTGGAGCTTAAGCTCTAATATATCCAAGTAATTGGAATTGTGGGAAGGCGGCAATTGAGCGAGTCACGATGAGCTTACGTCGGTAAGTGATTCGTGCGAGTGAAAGCGGCCAACGCATCCACAATTTCAAGAACGCAGGATAGATGCTGTCTGAACACCGCCAAGGCCGGAGGAAGGAAAATAAAAAGACCTTCGTCATCACTGCGACAGCCGCGATCACGAAAAGGTTCTATGAGGTGTGTGGGCAAAACCGTGAAAAAACAAAGACCTGTCAATCTGGATCTGCAAACGATCCGGTTTCCCGTAACTGCAATAGCGTCCATCTTACACCGTGTCTCCGGCGTCATTACCTTCGTCGCTGTCGGTATCCTCCTCTGGCTGCTCGGCATGTCACTCTCTTCGCCTGAAGGGTTTGCACACGCAGCTGAAATCATGAATGGCTTCATTGTGAAATTCATCTTTTGGGGAATACTCACCGCACTGGCCTATCACGTCTGCGGTGGCATTCGTCACTTGCTGATGGATTTCGGCTATATCGAAGAGAGTTTAGCTGTCGGTACCCGTTCAGCCCAAGTGGTGATCGGTCTTACCGTCGTGCTGTCAATTCTGGCTGGAGTCTTCGTATGGTAAACAATGTTTCGGCATTAGGACGCAATGGTGTCCACGACTGGCTGCTGCTGCGCGCATCGGCGATCGTTATCACGCTGTATATCCTTTATATTCTGGGCTTCGTTGTGATGGCTCAGGACATTACTTTTGATGTCTGGCAAGGCTTCTTTGCTTCCTCCATTACCAAAGTATTTACCCTGCTGACGCTGCTTTCGATTCTGATCCACGCGTGGATTGGCATGTGGCAGGTGTTAACGGACTACGTCAAGCCTCTGGCTGTTCGACTGGTGCTGCAACTGGCTATCGTCGTGACGTTAGTGGTTTATCTACTTTATGGAACAATTGTTGTTTGGGGAGCGTAGTCAATGAGTCTGCCAGTCAGAGAGTTTGATGCTGTCGTTATCGGTGCAGGTGGCGCCGGTATGCGTGCCGCATTACAGATTTCACAAACAGGCCAAACTTGTGCCTTGATTTCTAAAGTATTCCCAACCCGCTCCCATACGGTGTCTGCGCAGGGCGGTATCACCGTAGCCCTCGGCAACACCCATGAGGATGACTGGGAATGGCATATGTACGATACCGTGAAAGGCTCCGACTATATCGGTGACCAAGACGCGATTGAATATATGTGTAAAACCGGCCCGGAAGCGATTCTTGAGCTGGAACATATGGGTCTGCCTTTCTCCCGTCTTGACGACGGCCGAATTTATCAGCGTCCGTTTGGTGGCCAGTCGAAGAACTTCGGCGGCGAGCAAGCGGCACGTACTGCGGCAGCGGCCGACCGTACAGGTCACGCCCTGTTGCACACCCTTTATCAGCAGAACCTGAAAAACGGCACCACTATCTTCTCCGAATGGTATTCACTGGATTTAGTGAAAAACCAAGACGGCGCGGTAGTCGGTTGTACTGCAATCTGTATCGAAACCGGCGAAGTGGTTTACTTCAAAGCGAAAGCCACCGTGCTGGCGACCGGCGGTGCAGGCCGTATTTACCAATCCACCACTAACGCACATATCAACACCGGCGACGGCGTAGGTATGGCACTGCGTGCAGGCGTTCCGGTGCAGGATATGGAAATGTGGCAGTTCCACCCGACGGGTATCGCGGGCGCGGGCGTGCTGGTGACCGAAGGTTGCCGTGGTGAAGGTGGTTACCTGCTGAACAAAGACGGCGAGCGCTTCATGGAGCGTTACGCACCTAATGCTAAAGACCTGGCGGGTCGTGACGTGGTGGCGCGTTCCATCATGATCGAAATCCGCGAAGGTCGTGGCTGTGACGGTCCTTGGGGCCCACACGCCAAGCTGAAACTTGACCACTTGGGTAAAGACGTTCTGGAATCTCGCCTGCCGGGTATCCTTGAGCTGTCTCGTACCTTTGCTCACGTTGACCCTGTTAAAGAGCCAATCCCAGTTATCCCAACCTGTCACTACATGATGGGCGGCATTCCGACCAAGGTGACCGGTCAGGCGCTGCGTGTGAATGAGAAAGGCGAAGACGTGGTGATCCCAGGTCTGTTCGCGGTAGGTGAAATTGCCTGCGTATCCGTTCACGGTGCAAACCGTCTGGGGGGTAACTCACTGCTCGACCTGGTGGTCTTCGGCCGCGCGGCGGGTCTGCATCTGCAAGAATCTATCAACGAGCAAGGCGACAGCCGCGATGCATCGCAAGATGATATCGACCACGCCCTTGAGCGTCTGAACCGTTGGAACAACACCCGTTCAGGTGAAGATCCGGTGGCGATTCGTAAAGACCTGCAATCCTGTATGCAGCACAACTTCTCGGTATTCCGCGAAGGCGATGCGATGGCGAAAGGTCTGCAAGAGCTGAAAGAGATCCGTGAGCGTCTGAAAAATGCCCGTCTGGATGACACTTCAACAGAATTCAACACCCAGCGCGTTGAATGTCTGGAGCTGGATAACCTGATGGAAACCGCATTCTCCACCGCCGTTTCTGCGAACTACCGTACTGAAAGCCGTGGCGCGCACAGCCGCTTCGACTTCCCAGATCGTGATGATGCTAACTGGCTCTGCCACACGCTTTATCAACCGGAAACTGAGAGCATGACTCGCCGTGAGGTGAACATGCAGCCTAAGCTTCGCGCGGCGTTCCCGCCGAAAGCGCGTACTTACTAGGGCGTTGCGGAGACAGATTATGAAACTCGAATTTTCGATTTATCGCTATAACCCAGATGTTGACGACGCGCCGTACATGAAAGATTACGTACTGGAAGCGGAAGAAGGGCGCGACATGATGGTGCTGGACGCGTTAATCCAGCTGAAAGAGCAGGACCCAACCCTTTCTTTCCGTCGCTCCTGCCGTGAGGGCGTTTGTGGCTCAGACGGTATCAACATGAACGGTAAAAACGGTCTGGCTTGTATCACGCCAGTCTCGGCTTTACAGAAAGGCAGTAAGAAGATTGTTATCCGTCCTCTGCCGGGTCTGCCTGTTGTGCGTGACTTGGTTGTGGATATGGGGCAATTCTACAAGCAGTATGAGAAAATCAAACCTTACCTGTTGAATGATGGGAAGAATCCTCCGGCGCGTGAGCACTTGCAGATGCCGGAAGAGCGCGAAAAGCTGGACGGATTGTACGAATGTATTCTCTGCGCCTGCTGCTCGACGTCTTGCCCGTCGTTCTGGTGGAACCCGGACAAATTCGTGGGTCCGGCCGGTTTGCTGGCTGCTTATCGCTTCCTGATCGACAGCCGTGACACAGAAACGCAATCTCGTCTGGATAATCTGGACGACGCTTTCAGTGTATTCCGGTGCCATAGCATCATGAACTGTGTCAGCGTGTGTCCTAAAGGCCTTAACCCTACCAAGGCTATCGGTCACATCAAATCGATGCTGCTTCAGCGCGGTGCCTGAGTCAGTAAGATGATGTTCACTAGCGGGAACCCAGGTTCCCGCTAACATTAAGTGAGTTATTGGTAACATATTCGCAACAAGGTGCAACAAAGTTGCCCTCGATTGGAGTAGTATAGGGACAGGAGAAAATAATAAGGTCGGATAACGCAGGGTAGCGCCAAAAGCCAACATGCAATACGAGGCAGCAAGTTGATTTTTGGAGGTTCCTTGACAGAGCCACAGGCTCCAGACCAATGAACTGAATATGTATGGAAAACCGTCTTACCACGGTGTATCACGGTCAATATTATTAACCACGGCGAAAACTAAAGCTTCAATGCTTAAGGGATCACGATGCAGAACGGCGCAATGAAGGCCTGGCTGGATTCCTCCTATCTGGCGGGTGCAAACCAGTCTTACATAGAACAACTCTATGAAGACTACTTAACCGATCCTGGTTCCGTTGACGATAGCTGGCGTTCAATTTTTAAACAGCTTCCGACAGTGGGTGTCAAACCAGAGCAACTCCATTCTCAAACACGCGATTATTTCCGACGTCTGGCAAAAGACGCTTCTCGCTATAACTCCGCTATCAGCGATCCGGAAACGGATGCCAAGCAAGTTAAAGTGTTGCAGCTGATTAACGCCTTCCGCTTCCGCGGCCACCAGAATGCAAATCTTGATCCTCTCGGCTTGTGGAAACTTGACGACGTGCCTGATTTGGATCCGGCTTTCCACAATCTGACTGAAGCTGATTTCCAGGAAACCTTCAATGTAGGTTCTTTTGCCATTGGTAAAGAGACCATGCAGCTCGGCGAGCTGTACAAAGCACTGAAGCAAACCTACTGCGGCTCTATCGGCGCTGAGTACATGCACATCACTAACACCGAAGAGAAACGCTGGATCCAGCAGCGTATCGAATCCGTGGTAGGGCGCGCTAACTTCAACGATTCAGAGAAGAAAACCTTCCTGAAAGAGCTGACGTCTGCTGAAGGTCTGGAACGTTACCTCGGCGCTAAATTCCCGGGAGCAAAACGCTTCTCGCTGGAAGGTGGCGACGCGCTGGTTCCGATGCTGAAAGAGATGATTCGTCACGCCGGTAAAAACGGGACGCGTGAAGTGGTGCTGGGTATGGCACACCGCGGTCGTTTGAACGTGCTGATCAACGTGCTGGGTAAAAAGCCTCAGGACCTGTTCGACGAATTTGCCGGTAAGCATAAAGAACATCTGGGCACCGGTGACGTTAAGTACCACATGGGCTTCTCCTCCGACGTGGAAACCGAAGGCGGCATGGTTCACTTGGCGCTGGCGTTTAACCCATCGCATCTGGAAATCGTTAGCCCAGTGGTTATCGGTTCTGTTCGTGCCCGTCGTGATCGTCTGGACGAAGCGCGCAGCAACATGGTTCTGCCAATCACCATTCACGGTGACGCAGCCATCACCGGCCAAGGCGTTGTTCAGGAAACCCTGAACATGTCACTGGCTCGCGGTTATGAAGTGGGCGGTACCGTGCGTATCGTTATCAACAACCAAGTTGGTTTCACCACCTCTAACCCGAAAGATGCGCGTTCTACTGACTACTGTACTGACATCGCGAAAATGGTGCAGGCACCTATTTTCCACGTCAACGCGGATGACCCGGAAGCCGTGGCTTTCGTGACTCGTCTGGCACTGGATTTCCGCAACACCTTCAAACGTGATGTGATGATCGACCTCGTTTGTTACCGCCGTCATGGCCACAACGAAGCCGATGAGCCAAGTGCAACTCAGCCGCTGATGTACCAGAAAATCAAAAAACATCCTACGCCGCGCAAACTGTATGCCGATATTCTGGCTGAGCAGAATGTCGCCAGTGCGGAAGATGCGACCGAAATGGTTAATCTCTACCGTGACGCGCTGGACGCGGGCGACTGCGTAGTGGAAGAGTGGCGTCAAAATGACATGCACACCTTCACTTGGTCTCCGTACCTGAACCACGAGTGGGATGAAGAGTACCCGAACAAGGTTGAACCTAAGCGCCTGCAAGAACTTGCTCGCCGCGTCAGCCATGTTCCAGAAGCCATTGAAATGCAGGCTCGCGTGGCGAAAATCTACGCCGACCGTATTGAAATGGCCGAAGGCAACAAGAAGTTTGACTGGGGCGGCGCCGAGAATCTGGCTTACGCAACACTGGTCGACGAAGGTATTCCAATCCGTATTTCCGGTGAAGATACCGGCCGTGGCACCTTCTTCCACCGCCATGCTGTTGTTCACAACCAGAAAAACGGTTCTGTCTACGTACCGCTGTCCAACATTCATAACAGCCAAGGCGAGTTCAACGTCTGGGACTCCGTGCTGTCTGAAGAAGCAGTTCTGGCCTTCGAATACGGTTACGCCACCGCTGAACCACGCACCCTGACTATCTGGGAAGCACAGTTCGGTGACTTCGCGAACGGTGCTCAGGTGGTTATCGACCAGTTCATCAGTTCCGGTGAGCAGAAGTGGGGTCGCATGTGTGGTCTGGTAATGCTGCTGCCACACGGCTACGAAGGGCAGGGTCCAGAGCACTCCTCTGCGCGTCTGGAGCGTTATCTGCAACTCTGCGCCGAGCAGAACATGCAGGTGTGTATCCCGTCGACCCCGGCTCAGGTTTACCACATGATCCGCCGTCAGGCGCTGCGCGGTATGCGCCGTCCGCTGGTGGTGATGTCACCTAAGTCACTGTTGCGTCATCCTCTGGCCGTTTCGACCATGGATGAACTGGCAAACGGTAGCTTCCTGCCGGCAATCGGTGAGATTGACGAGCTGGATCCGAAGCAAGTTAAGCGCGTCGTGATGTGTTCCGGTAAGGTCTACTATGACCTGTTGGAGCAACGTCGTAAGAACGAGCAAACTGATGTCGCCATCGTTCGTATCGAGCAGCTGTATCCATTCCCGCACAAAGCAATTCAGGAAGTGCTTGAGAAATTCTCACACGTTCATGATTTCGTTTGGTGTCAGGAAGAGCCACTGAACCAGGGTGCCTGGTACTGTAGCCAACACAATTTCCGTGAAGTGATTCCTTTCGGGGCTTCTTTACGTTACGCAGGACGTCCAGCGTCTGCCTCTCCGGCAGTTGGCTATATGTCCGTTCACCAGAAGCAGCAACAAGATCTGGTCAATGACGCGTTAAACGTTAATTAACGAATTTTAGAAGGATTGAGAATGAGTAGCGTAGATATTTTGGTCCCTGACCTCCCTGAATCCGTAGCAGACGCCACGGTTGCCACCTGGCACAAAAAGCCGGGCGACAGTGTAGAACGTGATGAAGTTCTGGTTGAAATCGAAACTGACAAAGTGGTTCTGGAAGTGCCTGCAAGTGAAGCCGGTATTCTGGACAGCATCCTCGAAGACGAAGGTGCAACCGTGGTTTCTAAGCAGATTTTGGCGCGCCTGCGTCCGGGCAACAGCACCGGCAAACCAAGCCAAGAGAAAGCTTCTGATAAAGAATCTACTCCTTCACAGCGCCACACTGCGGCACTGGATGACGAAAGCAGCGATGCACTCAGCCCGGCTATCCGCCGCCTGATTGCTGAGCACTCCCTTGACGCCAGCGCTATCAAAGGCAGCGGTGTGGGTGGTCGTCTGACTCGTGAAGATATCGAAGCGCACTTGGCTAAGTCTGGTAAAGACGCTAAGTCTGACGCAGCTCCGGCGAAAGCTGAAACTGCGGCTGCTCCGGCTATCGGCGCGCGTAGCGAAAAACGCGTTCCTATGACTCGTCTGCGCAAACGCGTTGCCGAGCGTCTGCTGGAAGCGAAAAACAGCACCGCCATGTTGACCACATTCAACGAAATCAACATGAAGCCAATCATGGACATGCGTAAGCAGTACGGCGAAGCGTTCGAGAAACGTCACGGCGTGCGTCTGGGCTTCATGTCCTTCTACCTGAAAGCCGTGGTTGAAGCACTGAAACGCTTCCCAGAAGTTAACGCTTCTATCGATGGCGATGATGTGGTTTACCACAACTACTTCGACGTGAGCATTGCCGTTTCAACTCCACGTGGTCTGGTAACGCCAGTGCTGCGCGACGTTGACACTCTGGGTATGGCTGACATCGAGAAGCAAATCAAAGAGCTGGCCATCAAAGGTCGCGACGGTAAGCTGAAAGTTGAAGAACTGACCGGCGGTAACTTCACAGTGACCAACGGCGGCGTATTCGGCTCGCTGATGTCTACACCAATCATCAACCCACCGCAGAGCGCGATCCTTGGCATGCACGCCATCAAAGATCGCCCAATGGCGGTGAATGGTCAGGTTGTTATCCAGCCAATGATGTATCTGGCGCTGTCCTATGACCACCGTCTGGTTGACGGCCGTGAGTCAGTAGGCTTCCTGGTGACCATCAAAGAAATGCTGGAAGATCCGGCTCGTCTGCTGCTGGACGTCTAGTCCAAGCGGGTCAAGAAAAGAGATCGAAAAGTCTATGGCGCGGTGCGCCGTGCCATAGAGATGCCTTACTACTGAATGGATAGAACATCATGAATTTACACGAGTATCAGGCGAAACAGCTGTTCCTACGCTACGGCCTGCCAGCACCATCAGGCTTCGCCTGTTCCACTCCGCGCGAAGCGGAAGAAGCAGCATCAAAAATCGGTGCTGGCCCGTGGGTAGTTAAATGCCAGGTTCACGCTGGCGGCCGCGGTAAAGCGGGCGGCGTGAAAGTGGTTAAAAGCAAAGAAGAGATCCGCGCTTTTGCTGAAAACTGGCTGGGCAAACGCCTGGTGACTTACCAGACAGACGCACAAGGTCAGCCGGTAAACCAGATTCTGGTTGAAGCCGCGACTGATATCGACAAAGAGCTGTACCTCGGCGCAGTGGTTGACCGTAGCTCCCGTCGCGTGGTGTTCATGGCTTCTACCGAAGGCGGCGTGGAAATCGAGAAAGTGGCAGAAGAAACGCCACACTTGATCCACAAAGTTGCTCTGGATCCACTGGCAGGTCCACAGCCTTACCAAGGCCGTGAACTGGCGTTCAAACTGGGTCTGACCGGTAAGCAAGTTCAGCAGTTCACCAAGATCTTCATGGGTCTGGCGACTATCTTCCTTGAGCGCGACCTGGCGCTGATCGAAATCAACCCACTGGTTGTGACCACTGCTGGCGACCTGATCTGCCTCGACGGCAAACTGGGCGCAGACGGCAACGCACTGTTCCGTCAGCCAGAATTGCGCGAAATGCGCGACCACAGCCAAGAAGATGCCCGTGAATCTCAGGCTGCGCAGTGGGAACTGAACTACGTTGCTCTCGACGGCAACATCGGTTGCATGGTTAACGGCGCGGGTCTGGCGATGGGTACTATGGACATCGTTAAACTGCACGGCGGCGAGCCAGCTAACTTCCTCGATGTAGGCGGTGGCGCAACCAAAGAGCGCGTAACCGAAGCGTTCAAAATCATCTTGTCTGATGAAAAAGTTAAAGCGGTATTCGTTAACATCTTCGGCGGCATCGTGCGCTGTGACCTGATTGCCGACGGTATCATCGGCGCAGTAGCAGAAGTGGGCGTCAACGTGCCAGTGGTGGTACGTCTTGAAGGTAACAATGCCGAGCTGGGTGCTAAGAAATTGGCGGACAGCGGTTTGAACATCATTGCAGCGACCAGCCTGACCAATGCGGCTCAACAAGTCGTCGCGGCAGTGGAGGGGAAATAATGTCGATTTTAATCAACAAGAACACCAAAGTTATCTGTCAGGGTTTCACCGGCAGCCAGGGTACTTTCCACTCTGAACAAGCGGTTGCTTACGGCACCAAAATGGTTGGCGGCGTAACGCCGGGCAAAGGCGGCACCGAGCATCTGGGTCTGCCAGTGTTCAACACCGTGCGCGAAGCCGTGGAATCTACAGGCGCTACCGCTTCTGTTATCTACGTTCCAGCTCCGTTCTGCAAAGACTCCATCCTGGAAGCTATCGACGCGGGCATCAAGCTTATCATCTGTATCACTGAAGGCATCCCTACGCTTGATATGCTGATTGTGAAAGCTAAGCTTGAGCAAACTGACGTGGTAATGATCGGGCCAAACTGTCCGGGCGTTATCACGCCGGGCGAATGCAAAATCGGCATCATGCCGGGCCACATTCACAAGCCGGGCAAAGTGGGTATCGTTTCCCGCTCTGGTACCCTGACTTATGAAGCCGTTAAGCAGACCACTGACAACGGCTACGGCCAGTCAAGCTGCGTTGGTATCGGCGGTGACCCGATCCCAGGCTCTAACTTCATCGATATCCTGAAACTGTTCCAGGAAGATCCACAAACTGAAGTTATCGTGATGATCGGTGAGATCGGTGGTAACGCAGAAGAAGAAGCTGCCGCTTACATCAAAGATCACGTGACCAAGCCGGTTGTTGGCTACATCGCGGGCGTGACTGCACCTAAAGGCAAACGTATGGGCCACGCAGGTGCCATCATTGCCGGTGGTAAAGGTACTGCTGACGATAAATTTGCTGCATTAGAAGCCGCTGGCGTGAAGACTGTTCGCAGCCTGGCTGACATCGGCGACGCAGTAAAAGCGGTTCTGCCAAACTAAATAACTTCGCGTTATTATTTAAATTAAGGCCACTTTCGAGTGGCCTTTTTTATTGCTGCTATAATATTTAACAATTAGCTATTTAGATGATTATTTTTAACAATTAAACTCTGCGTTAATTGGAAAATAAATAGTGATAATTGAATTTATAATGTGGCAATAATGATATTTGTTTCACCATAAATTCACAAATAATTAACCCGTCGGCTTCCAATAAAACCGAATGAAACCAATAATTAACATAGTCTAAGATTTTTTGTAGAAACCCTAAGAACCATATAGAAATAAGTCGCCAGATAGGCTTAAATTGTCGCAGATCAATATCAGGGTATCCTGATGTCTAAGCCATTAATTGACCTGTGTTAGGAATACGATTTAGCTCACGTAAAACCTATTTATTGTGTGGGATTAGTGGCGTAACATTGTGAACCTGTAATATCAGTACCCAAGAACAGATCTAGGTTGCTAACTTTCCCAATCTTCATATCCCTTAGTGCTGCGGCCTTGTTTGCAGATTCTTTGCCTCCGCATGCGGTGAGATTGGGCGTCAAACGCTACAGTTATCAGTAGCGTATTCGACAGGTTTACTTGTTTGGCAGGTTTTGAAATTGGAAGTCATGAGGCGTTCCGGCAATCGGTTCGTCAGAGAGTCGCAAGTTGGAGTCTTCCTCCGAGGAGCAAGGGGTCAAGATGTTTGATATCGTTGAACTGTCGCGTTTACAGTTTGCTTTAACTGCCATGTACCATTTCTTATTTGTCCCATTAACGCTAGGCATGGCGTTTTTACTGGCAATTATGGAAACGGTATATGTACTTTCCGGCAAACAAATCTATAAAGATATGACCAAATTCTGGGGCAAGTTATTTGCAGTTAACTTTGCTCTGGGTGTGGCCACGGGTTTGACCATGGAATTCCAATTCGGAACCAACTGGTCATATTTCTCACATTACGTCGGTGATATCTTTGGGGCCCCGCTGGCCATCGAAGGTTTAATGGCGTTCTTCCTTGAATCCACGTTAGTCGGTTTATTCTTCTTTGGCTGGGACCGTTTATCAAAAGTCCAGCACATGACGGTAACCTGGTTTGTGGCACTAGGCTCAAACTTATCCGCACTCTGGATCCTGGTCGCCAACGGCTGGATGCAAAACCCGATTGCTTCTGACTTCAACTACGAAACCATGCGCATGGAAATGGTCAGCTTCTCCGAGCTGGTCTTAAACCCGGTTGCACAGGTTAAATTCGTTCACACCGTGGCGGCAGGCTATGTCACCGGCGCGATGTTCATTCTGGCTATCAGCTCTTACTACCTGTTGAAAGGCCGCGACGTTGGCTTCGCTAAGCGTTCATTCGCCATCGCAGCAAGCTTCGGCCTGGCGGCTACGCTGTCCGTTATCGTGCTGGGTGATGAATCCGGTTACGAAATGGGTGACGTGCAGAAAACCAAGCTGGCGGCTATCGAAGCAGAGTGGGACACCCAACCTGCACCGGCCAACTTCACGCTGATTGGCTTGCCAAATCAGGACAAGATGGAAAACGAATACTCCATCCAAATTCCTTACCTGCTAGGCCTGATTGCCACGCGCTCCATCGATACGCCAGTCACGGGTCTGAAAGACCTGATGGCGCAGCATGAAGTGCGTATTCGTAACGGGATGAAGGCTTACACGCTGCTGGAAGAGTTGCGCTCAGGCAATACCGACCCAACCGTGCGTAGCGACTTCGAGAGAACCAAGCAGGATCTGGGCTACGGCATGCTGCTGAAACGCTATACGCCGAACGTGGCGGATGCCACCGAAGCGCAAATCCAGCAGGCGACCAAAGACTCCATTCCTCGCGTTCTGCCGCTGTACTTCGCTTTCCGTATCATGGTGGCCTGTGGCTTCCTGATGCTGGCGATTATCGGCCTGTCGTTCTTCATGGTACTTCGCGGCAAGATTGGTCAGAAGCGTTGGCTGCACCGCGCGGCACTGTGGGGCTTACCGCTGCCATGGATCGCCGTCGAAGCAGGGTGGTTTGTTGCCGAATATGGCCGCCAGCCTTGGGCAATCGGTGAAGTCTTGCCGACGGCTATCGCTAACTCTTCGCTGACTCGCGCTGACGTGTTGATGTCGATGGGGCTGATTTGCGGTCTGTACACCTTGTTCCTTATCGCTGAGATGTTCCTGATGTTCAAATTCGCCCGTCTGGGGCCAAGCAGCCTGAAAACCGGCCGCTACCACTTTGAACAACCTTCAGCACCGCTTGAACAAGCTCGGTAATAGGGAGTCTAGCTATGTTTGATTATGAAGTATTAAGATTCATTTGGTGGGCATTGATCGGCGTGCTGTTCATTGGCTTCGCCGTGACCGACGGTTTCGACATGGGCGTGGGCATCTTGCTACGCATCATTGGCAAAACCGACACTGACCGCCGCGTTATGATCAACTCCATTGCTCCGCACTGGGACGGCAACCAAGTCTGGCTTATCACCGCGGGCGGTGCGCTGTTCGCCGCATGGCCAATGGTCTATGCCGCCGCATTCTCCGGCTTCTATGGTGCGATGATCCTGGTGCTGTGCGCCTTGTTCTTCCGCCCATTAGGTTTCGACTACCGTTCGAAGCTGGAAAACGCGCGCTGGCGTGGCATGTGGGACTGGGGCATCTTCATTGGTAGCTTCGTGCCTGCATTGGTGTTCGGCGTGGCCTTCGGCAACCTGCTGTTGGGCGTGCCATTCCACATCGACAACGACTTGCGCCTGTTCTACACCGGCAGCCTGTTCGAGTTGCTGAATCCATTTGGCCTGCTGGCGGGTATTGTTAGCCTGACCATGCTTATCACGCAGGGCGCGACCTATCTGCAAATGCGTACCACCGGTGAACTGCACTTACGCACTCGCACGGCCTCGCAGATTTCAGCCTTGGTAATGATGGTGTGCTTCCTGTTAGCTGGCGTTTGGCTGGTGAAAGGGATCGATGGCTATCTGGTGACCTCAACGCTGGATCACGCAGGTCCATCTAACCCGCTGCATAAGACTGTCGCACATCAGGCTGGTGCATGGCTGGTGAACTTCAACAAGATGCCGGGCCTGTGGGCTATCCCTGCATTGGGCGTTATCTTGCCACTGTTCACTATCCTGTTCTCACGCATCAATAAAGGCGCACTGGCCTTCGTCAGTAACTCACTGACCATCGCCTGTGTCATTTTGACTGCCGGGATCACCATGTTCCCATTCGTTATGCCGTCGATCACTAACCCTGACGCCAGCCTGACCATGTGGGACGCAACCTCGACATTACTGACCTTGAAAGTGATGACCGTGGTGGCCTGTATCTTCGTGCCGATCATTCTGATCTACACCAGTTGGGCGTATTACAAGATGTTTGGTCGTCTCGACAAAACTTACATCGAAAACAACAAACACTCTTTGTATTAATCGTTCAACTGAACGGGAGATAACACTATGTGGTATTTTGCGTGGATCCTCGGGACTCTGTTAGCGTGCTCATTCGGCATTATTACGGCACTGGCTTTCGAGCACAGTGAAGAAAATAAAGCCGCTGCGGCGAAAGAGCGCGAATAATGAGCGCGCTCGCGGATAGAGTTTATGCCGTGACTGACAAGGGCCCCCTGCGGGTCCTTTCATTAGTGATGGCGCTCGTATTAGCTGGATGCGTATTTTGGCAACCGGGTGAGTTCGCTTCTTCCACCAGTCAGTTGCAAGTCTGGCATGGGATCATTCTGATTTGGGCAGTCTGTACTGGCCTAATTCACGGCTTTGGATTCCGTCCACATCGCTCTGTATGGAAAGCGTTCTTTTCACCACTCCCGGCGATGATTATTCTGCTGGCGGGGCTGGTTTACTTTTTTAGCTAGTTTGTTTATCTAATATTGATAGATATTTACACTACTTTTCCTATGGGCCATTCAGGCCCATAATTATTTTCGTTCCTGACTTGCAACCCATTCCCATCAAGAAATCTCTTGCGTATAGTAGGCCCGTCAAATTGCATTACGGGATGTAGAGTGAGTAATTCGTTGTTCCGATGGCCGGTCCGTGTTTATTACGAAGACACAGACGCTGGTGGGGTGGTTTATCACGCCCAGTACATCGCCTTTTATGAAAGGGCTCGCACAGAAATGTTGCGCCAACGCAATATTCACCAGCAACAGTTGTTGGATGAACACGTCGCTTTTGCTGTCCGCCGCATGACGGTCGAATACTTGGCTCCTGCTTGTCTTGATGACTTGCTGGATGTCCAAAGTGAGATAACGTCTATCCGGGGGGCCTCACTTACCTTTGCACAACGAATTCTTGATGCACGTGGCAACCTTCTGAGTACAGCAGAAGTGTTGATTGCATGTATCGATCCACACCAAAAGAAGCCAAGAGCGCTTCCTAAGTCTTTTGTCGCGGAGTTTAAGCAGTGACTGACATGAACATTCTTGATTTATTTTTAAAGGCCAGCATCCTGGTTAAGCTGATCATGCTTATTCTGGTGTGCTTCTCTGTCGCGTCTTGGGCAATCATCATTCAGCGCACTAAGGTGTTGAATGCTGCTACGCGTGAGGCAGAAGCGTTTGAAGATAAATTCTGGTCCGGTATCGAGCTTTCACGTCTTTATCAGGAAAGCCAGGGCCGCCGTGAGACTCTCACTGGCGCAGAACAAATTTTCCATTCAGGTTTCAAAGAGTTCGCTCGTTTGCACCGTGCAAACAGCCATGCGCCAGAGTCGGTCATCGACGGCTCATCTCGCGCCATGCGTATCTCTTTCAACCGTGAAATGGAAACTCTCGAAACCCACATTCCTTTCCTCGGCACCGTTGGTTCTATCAGCCCATACATTGGTCTGTTCGGTACCGTTTGGGGGATCATGCACGCGTTCATCGGTTTAGGCTCTGTTAAGCAGGCCACCTTACAGATGGTTGCGCCGGGTATCGCCGAAGCCTTGATCGCGACAGCAATCGGTCTTTTCGCTGCTATTCCAGCAGTTATGGCCTATAACCGATTGAACCAGCGCGTGAACAAGCTCGAGCAAAACTACGACAACTTTATGGAAGAATTCACGGCTATCCTGCACCGTCAGGCTTTCTCTCGCGAAACAAGCAGTAACTAAAGGGGGATAGCATGGCTCGAGTACGTGGTCGCCATCGTCGCGAATTAAAGTCAGAGATTAACATTGTTCCGCTGCTCGACGTGCTGTTGGTACTGCTGCTGATTTTCATGGCTACAGCGCCAATCATCACGCAAAGCGTGGAAGTTGATCTACCTGATGCGACAGATTCTAAAACTGTATCTACTGATGATAACCCGCCGGTCATTGTTGAAGTCTCCGGCGTGGGCCAATACACCATCGTGGTGGATCATCAGCGTATGGAGCAGTTGCCGGAACAGCAGGTTATTGCGGAAGCAACCAGCCGCATCCAAGCCAATCCGAAGACAGTCTTCCTGATCGGCGGTGCAAAAGATGTTCCTTATGATGAAATCATCAAGGCGCTGAACATGCTCCATCAGGCAGGTGTGAAATCTGTCGGGCTTATGACACAGCCTATTTAACGATAGGTAATTTGTAACACTTATTGGAAACCCGGCTTTTCTTGGCCTGATAAAACAGTTGTCTGCAAAGCGATAACTGGTGCAGAAGAAATCCGGGTTTTTGGCAATCCTGTGTTGGGAAATCTATTTTGGTAAAGGCAACTGCAACTGAACAAAACGATAAGCTCAAACGCGCCGTTATTGTTTCGGTCGTTCTGCATATCATCATAATTGCCCTGCTTATCTGGGGATCGCTGGACGAAGATACCAGCATGAGTGGCGGTGGCGGCGGGAGTGATATCTCAGCCGTTATGGTTGATCCAAGCGCGGTGGTTGATCAGTACAATCGCCAGCAGCAGCAACAAGCCGATGCTCAACGTGCTGCACAATCCCGTCAGAAAAAGTCCGAGCAGCAGGCTGAAGAACTTCAGCAGAAGCAGGCAGCAGAGCAGCAGCGACTGAAAGAATTAGAGAAAGAGCGTTTGCAAGCACAGGAAGATGCTAAAGAGCAGCAAAAACAGGCTGCGGAACAACAAAAGCAAGCTGCCGAACAGCAGAAACAGGCCGCTGCGGAGCAACAGAAAGAAGCTCAGGAGCAGGCGCAGAAAGCCGCCGCTGATGCCGCTGCTAAAGCGAAAGCTGAAGCCGCCAAGCAACAGGCTGATGCTGCTGCTAAGGCGAAAGCCGAAGCGGATAAAGTCGCTAAAGCTCAGGCCGACGCGCAGAAGAAAGCGGCTGCCGAAGCGAAGAAACAGGCTGAAGCAGAAGCCGCAGCCACTGCGGCAGCTGCCAAGAAGCAAGCCGAAGCCGAGGCCAAAAAACAGGCTGAAGCTGACGCGAAGAAACAAGCTGCTGCTGACGCGAAAGCCGCCGCAGCCGCAGAAGCGAAAGAAAAAGCAGAAGCTGCTGCTCAGGCTAAGGCCGATGCTGCTGCTAAAGCGAAGGCTGACGCCGCCGCTGAGAAGAAAGCTGAAGCTGCCGCTGCTGCTAAAAAAGCGGCTGCGGACAAGAAAGCCGCTGCCGCCGCTGCGGCGAAAGAGTCCGAGTCTGTTGATGACCTGTTTGGTGGTTTGGCTAATTCCAAAAACGCGCCGAAAGGTGGTGGTGGAGCTAGCGCGCCAGCAGGGCAGGGCAAGAACAAGGCAGCCGGTGCTTCTGGTGCAGATATCGCTAACTATGGCAGCCAAATTAAGGCAGCTATCGAAAGCCGGTTCTATGATGCTTCTTCGTATGCAGGCAAAACCTGTACGTTACGCATTAAGATGGAACCCGATGGTACACTGAGAAGTGTGACGCCAGAGGGGGGGGATCCGGCACTCTGTCAGGCGGCTGTTGCAGCAGCTCGACAGGCCAAATTCCCGAAACCACCGACAGAAGCTGTTTACGAGATATTTAAAAATGCGCCATTGGACTTCAAACCATAGTAATAGTCGAAAGTTATCGTTTTTCGGATTATTACGAAGGTAAATGTGGTCGACTTATAGTTTTGTGTGCGTTGGTTTGTTAAAATTCTGCTAATTTATCGCGGGCAGATCGGTCCAGATAAGGGAGATACAATGAAGCAGGCATTTCGAGTAGCGTTTGGCCTTTTGATACTGTGGGCGTCTGTGTTACACGCAGAAGTTCGCATTGAAATTACCCAAGGGGTCGACACCGCTCGCCCGATTGGTGTGGTGCCTTTTAAATGGGCTGGTCCTGGTAATCCGCCGGAAGATATCGGTGCTATCGTTGCTGCTGACTTGCGTAACAGCGGTAAATTCAACCCGATTGATGCATCACGCATGCCTCAACAACCGACAAGTGCATCAGAAGTGACTCCTGCTGCTTGGACGGCGCTGGGTATTGACGCGGTGGTTGTTGGTCAAGTTCAGCCAAGTGCTGACGGCAAGTATTTGGTGTCTTACCAGCTGGTTGATACCTCTGGTTCACCGGGTACTGTTCTGGCCCAGAACCAATACCAAATCACCAAGCAGTGGCTGCGTTATTCCGCACACACCGCCAGTGATGAAGTGTTTGAAAAATTAACCGGCATTAAGGGTGCGTTCCGTACTCGTATTGCTTACATCGTGCAGACCAACGGCGGTAAATTCCCGTACGAATTACGCGTTGCTGACTACGATGGCTATAACCAGTTCGTGGTTCACCGTTCACCAGAGCCTTTGATGTCTCCGGCTTGGTCTCCAGACGGTAGCAAACTGGCTTACGTAACATTCGAAAGTGGGCGTTCTGCTCTGGTTGTACAGACTCTGGCTAATGGCGCAATCAAACAGATCGCATCATTCCCGCGTCACAACGGTGCTCCCGCGTTCTCTCCAGACGGCAGCAAACTGGCCTTCGCCTTGTCTAAAGGCGGCAGTCTGAACGTTTATGTAATGAATCTTGGCTCGGGTCAAATCACCCAAGTTACTGATGGACGTAGCAACAACACCGAACCAACCTGGTTCCCAGACAGCCAGACGCTGGCTTTCACCTCGGATCAGGGCGGTCGTCCACAGCTTTATAAAGTCGGTATTAATGGCGGTGCGCCTCAGCGTCTGACCTGGGAAGGTTCTCAGAATCAGGACTCTGATGTCAGCTCGGATGGTAAGTTCCTGGTTATGGTGAGCAGCAACAATGGCTCGCAGCACATCGCTAAACAAGATCTAGTAACGGGAGCCGTTCAAACATTGACGGACACGTTCCTGGATGAAACGCCTAGTATCGCCCCAAATGGCACCATGGTGATTTACAGCGCCTCTCAAGGTCTGGGTTCCGTGTTGCAGTTGGTCTCGACTGATGGGCGTTTCAAAGCGCGTCTTCCGGCAACTGATGGACAGGTAAAATTCCCTGCCTGGTCGCCGTACCTGTGATGCATATAAAACTATGTATGGCAAAAATTATAAAAGGATCAACGAGATGCAACTGAACAAAGTGCTTAAAGGGCTGCTGCTGGCTGTGCCTGTACTGGCAATCGCCGCTTGTAGTTCTCACAAAAGCGCAGACAATGGCCAATCTGGTATGGGCGCTGGCGCTGGCACTGGTGCAGAGAGCGGCAACATGTCTTCTGAAGAGCAAGCGCGTCTGCAGATGCAAGAACTGCAAAA
Organism: Ewingella americana ATCC 33852; assembly: GCF_000735345.1. GTDB lineage: Bacteria > Pseudomonadota > Gammaproteobacteria > Enterobacterales > Enterobacteriaceae > Ewingella > Ewingella americana. The sequence continues at coordinate 118,265 of NZ_JMPJ01000026.1, forward strand.
GAACAATATCGTTTACTTCGGTCTGGACAAGTACGATATCGCTTCTGACTTCGCTCAAATGCTGGATGCGCACGCTGCATTCCTGCGCAGCAACCCTTCATACAAAGTGACTGTTGAAGGTCATGCGGATGAACGTGGTACTCCGGAATACAACATCGCTCTGGGTGAGCGTCGTGCTAACGCAGTTAAAATGTACCTGCAAGGCAAAGGCGTTTCTGCTGACCAGATCTCTATCGTTTCTTACGGTAAAGAGAAGCCAGCTGTACTGGGCCACGACGAAGCGGCTTACGCTAAAAACCGTCGTGCCGTACTGGTATACTAAGAGAGTCGCATGAGCAGTAACTTCAGACATCACTTGTTGGGTCTGTCGTTACTGGTTGGCGTAGCGGTCCCATGGGCCGCTACTGCCCAAGCGCCAATCAGTAATGTCGGCTCAGGCTCGATAGACGATCGAGTCACCTCTCTGGAGCGTATTTCTAACGCTCACAGCCAACTATTAACTCAACTTCAGCAACAACTCTCTGACTCCCAACGTGATATTGACTCTCTCCGTGGTCAAATTCAGGAAAACCAATATCAGTTAAGTCAGCTCGTTGATCGCCAAAAGCAAATCTCTCAGCAGATGGACAGCCTAAGCAGCCAGGGTTCTGGTAATGCCAATGCTGCCGCCTCAGGAGCTGCTGCCGGCGCAGCCGGTGATTCATCAACTCCTGCACCTTCGCAGGCTCCTGCCAGCACGGGTGATGAAAACACTGACTACAATGCTGCCGTTGCACTAGCCCTGGAAAAGAAACAGTACGATCAGGCTATTTCAGCTTTCCAGGCGTTCATCAAGCAATACCCGAAATCGACTTACCTGCCTAATGCCAACTATTGGTTAGGCCAGTTGTATTACAACAAGGGTAAGAAAGATGATGCGGCTTATTTCTACGCCGTGGTGGTTAAAAGCTATCCTAAGTCTCCAAAAAGTTCGGACGCGATGTACAAGGTTGGGGTGATCATGCAGGAGAAAGGTCAGGCTGATAAAGCCAAGGCTGTCTTCTCGCAGGTCGTAAAACAGTACCCAAATACCGATGCGGCCAAACAAGCTCAAAAACGCTTGTCTTCACAGTAATTCGTTATTCAGGTCCAGAAAATATCCATTTCGATGGTTTTCTGGGCTTGAATGCGTGAAGAACAAGCAGTCAGACTTTTTTCTTCAATTAAACGTTGCACTGAAAAGTTATATAAGTAATATATGCCGCCGTTGCCTAGGCAACTGTAACGCGTTAAAGCAGCGAGAGATTTAGTGTTTGAGCGGGCCGTTAGCTCAGTTGGTAGAGCAGTTGACTTTTAATCAATTGGTCGCTGGTTCGAATCCAGCACGGCCCACCACTAAATCAAAATGTTTTGATGCGAAGTATTAAGAAGTAGACCGTGGGCCGTTAGCTCAGTTGGTAGAGCAGTTGACTTTTAATCAATTGGTCGCTGGTTCGAATCCAGCACGGCCCACCACTTCTTAACTACGACAGGCAGTACCGCAACACAGCGCGGGCCGTTAGCTCAGTTGGTAGAGCAGTTGACTTTTAATCAATTGGTCGCTGGTTCGAATCCAGCACGGCCCACCACTTTTAGATAAGTGGCAGCATAGGGAGTGATTCGTTTTCAACGAATTGCGCAGCAGTAAGAAGTATCGCGACATACCGCGGGCCGTTAGCTCAGTTGGTAGAGCAGTTGACTTTTAATCAATTGGTCGCTGGTTCGAATCCAGCACGGCCCACCACTTTTAAGTGGAAACAATAGTAAAACAGTGCAGGATGAGAACCACTGGTTCGAGCCGAGCGAAGCGAGACGACAACGCGAACGCGTTGCCCGCAGGGTGAGGTCGAAGACCGAATCAATCCAGCACGGCCCACCACTTCTCTGATAAGAACCTGTTAAGAGAAGAAGACTAAAACGCCTCAAGGCGTTTTTTTCGTTTCTAGCCCTCCTAAACCTCCAATCTCCTCACCTTTTTTAAGTCCCTTAAACACTTTTATCTTAAAGCACAAAATACAAGCGACTTTTCTCCACATCTGCGCTATTTTGTTTAGCATACAAAACAAATGGGTGTTTTATCCCATTATTGGTGCCTTTGTCAGACTGAGCCCCTGACGACAAGAGATGATGAGCGATGAGCGAGACTTTAGATCTGAACGCCGCGGTGTATCCATTTCCTCCTAAGCCTGTGCCTTTAAGCCAGGATGAAAAAGCCTTCTATAAAGCCAAGATTAAAACTCTGCTGAAGCAGCGCAATGCGGTGATGGTTGCGCACTACTACACTGATCCTGAGATTCAGCAGTTAGCCGAGGAGACGGGAGGTTGTGTGGCCGACTCGCTGGAGATGGCGCGCTTCGGCAGCCAGCATCCGGCTTCAACTCTGCTGGTCGCGGGCGTGCGCTTTATGGGTGAGACGGCGAAGATCCTCAGCCCGGAGAAAACTGTGCTGATGCCAACCCTCAATGCCGAGTGTTCTCTAGACCTAGGCTGCCCAGAGCAGGCGTTCTCTGATTTCTGCGACAGCCACCCGGATCGCACCGTGGTGGTTTACGCCAATACCTCGGCGGCAGTTAAGGCGCGGGCTGACTGGGTGGTGACTTCGAGCATCGCGGTGGAGCTGATTGAGCACCTCGACAGCTTGGGTGAGAAAATCATCTGGGCACCTGACCGCCATCTTGGCAACTACGTGCGTAAGCAGACGGGTGCCGACGTGCTGTGCTGGCAGGGCGCCTGTATCGTGCATGACGAGTTCAAGACACAGGCACTGACGCGCATGAAGGCGCTGTACCCAGACGCGGCGGTGCTGGTGCATCCTGAGTCACCGCAGGCGATTGTAGATATGGCCGATGCCGTGGGTTCTACCAGCCAGCTGATTCAGGCGGCCAAGAGCTTGCCTAACAAAAAACTTATTGTGGCCACCGATCGCGGTATTTTTTACAAAATGCAGCAGGCGGTGCCGGATAAAGAGTTGTTCGAAGCGCCAACCGCCGGTGAAGGGGCAAGTTGCAGAACCTGTGCGCACTGCCCGTGGATGGCAATGAATGGCCTGAAAGCCATTGCCGAAGGGTTAGAGCTGGGCGGTGCCGAGCACGCGATTGAGGTGGATGAAGCACTGCGCGTGAAGTCATTGATTCCACTGAACCGCATGCTGGACTTCGCCGCACAGCTTAAGCTGCGGGTGCAGGGCAACGCGTAAACATTTTCATTAACGAAGGCTACAGAAGGGAATCGCGATGGATTTTTTCAGCACCAGCAATATTCTGGTTCATATCCCGCTCGGTAAAGGCGGCTATGACCTGTCGTGGATTGAAGCAATCGGCACGCTGTTTGGCCTGTTGTGCATCTGGTTTGCCAGCAAAGAGAAAATCATTAACTACCCGTTTGGCCTGATTAACGTCACGCTGTTCGCGGTGATCTTCTTCCAGATCCAGCTCTACGCCAGCCTGCTGCTGCAGATATTTTTCTTCGCGGCCAACATCTACGGCTGGTACGCGTGGAGCCGTCAGACAGAGGATAAACAGGCCGAGCTGCAAATCCGCTGGCTGCCTCGTGGCAAAGCGCTGGTGTGGGGCGCGGTCTGCGTGATTGGCATTCTGTTTATGACGTTCAACATCGACCGGGTATTTGCGGCACTCAGTCTGGTTGCCGTCAACCTGATGCAAGGGCTGGGGCTGAATGTGCATATGCCTGAGCTGCAACCCGACGCTTTCCCGTTCTGGGACTCGTCAATGATGGTGTTGTCGATTATCGCCATGCTGCTGATGACCCGCAAATATGTGGAAAACTGGCTGGTGTGGGTGGTCATCGATGTGATTAGCGTGGCGATTTTCGCTTATCAGGGCGTGTATGCCATGGCGCTGGAATATGTGCTGTTAACGCTGATTGCGCTGAATGGTTCGTGGCTATGGATTAAGAGCGCCGCTCAGAATGGCTCTAAGCCGCTACAGCGCGTTTAAACAGAAGTTAGTACGATTTACTCAAGAGCCTCCCATCGGGAGGCTCTTGGCGTTTGAGGCGGGATTAATGATGGTGGTGCGCGTGGCTGTGACCGAGATGGCTATGGCCTTCTTCCGCCACGCTGTCGCTTATCACGCAATCCGGCGTGTTACAGGTGCCGTATTCCATCTGAATGGTGGCGTGGCCGATACGGTATTTATCCAGAAGGTAAGCCTGAATTCGGCCTAACAGCGCGTCGTGGTCGTGAGGCGGAACTACCTGCACGTGCAGCGTCATCAGGCGTTTCTCGCCGATTTGCCAGACGTGAACGTGATGAACGCTGCGCACTTCGGGAATGGTGACGGACAAGTCTTTGCGTAGTTTCTCAATATCAATTTCCTGCGGCGTGCCTTCCAGCAGCTCGTGGAAACTCTCTTTCATCAAACGCCACGCGTTGTTCAGCACCAAGCAGGAAACCAGAACCGACAGAATCGGGTCGATAGGCGTCCAGCCGGTTTTCATGATGATAATGGCTGCCGCCACGGCACCAATAGAACCCAGCAGATCTCCCAACACGTGCAGTGCCGCCGCGCGCACATTGATGTTGGCTTTCTCTTCGCCCTGATGCAGTAGCCAGAATGAGAACAGGTTGGCAATCAGGCCAGCAATACCAATCGCCAGCATGGTGCCGCCCATCACGGGCTGCGGGTTGGCGAAGCGCACGATGGCTTCCCAAACAATCAAAATGACGATAACCAGCAGGGCAGCGGCGTTGACGAAGGCCGCCATGGTGGTCAGGCGCAGGTAGCCAAAGGTGTGGCTGGCGCTCGGTTTGCGTTTCGCGAAATGCACCGCCAAGAGTGCGATGAGCAGGGCCGCGGCGTCGGTCAGCATATGGCCAGCATCGGCGATCAGCGCCAGCGAGCCTGAGATCAGGCCGCCAATGACTTCGACAACCATGAAGATGACGGTGACCAAGAAGGCTAACAGTAACCGACGGCTATTTTTATCCTGTGGTAGAAATGACATAGCTTTCCTTAAGTGATGATTTGCCGGTTTTCAGCAGCCGGAGTGACTTGTCTATCAAGCTGCTGAAGCAAATCCTGCAACAGTTGATGCATTGTAGTATAGGCCTCGGTGGCAGTCTTGCCTTGCTGACAGACGCTGATCACCGCCTGAAATGCCTCGGCAGGCTGCTGATAGCCTAGGATCAGCAGGCTGCCTTTCATTCGGTGCGCCGCATCTTTCAGAGTTTCCCTATCTTGCTCGGCGTAAGCCTGAGCCGCGCGCAGCTGGTCTTCTCGCAGAGTACGAAGCAGCGTCTCGCGGAGCTTCTCAATCAGCACAGGGTCGTGATTGCCGGTTAGGGCCAAACGCTCGCCAATATCCTGAAATACTGACCTATTGGCGGGAAGCAGTTGGCGAATATCTTCTAGTAAAATCGGCTTGGTCAGGCAGTGTGGCACATTGAGCTGTTGCAGCGGCAGGCGGGTGAACTCCTGCACGTCCGCCGAGCAGAGCACGATTTGGCTGGCCGCAAGCTGCGGATGGTGGCGCTCGTGGCGGCGAATCAGCTTGGTCAGCAGCACGCCGTCGGGGCGCGGCATGTTGTAGTCGATAAACAGCAGTTCAAACGGGCGCTCGGCGTGAGCCTGCAACAGCGCGCGGCCATCATCAAACAGCGTCGCGGTAATGCCCAAGGCGGCAAGCTGGCGCTGCATCAGCAGCAGGTTAGTCGGGTGGTCATCAATCACCGCCACGCGGAGCTCGCCTATGCTAGGAGCCGAAGGCGCAGGCGGCGGGGCGACAACTGGCTCGTGGGTTTCAGCCGCCGGAAGCACCACTCGAACCTCGGTGCCGACATCCAGCCGCGAATGCAGCTCAATCTTGCCGGACATCTTCTCAACAATCTCTTTGCACACTGACAGGCCCAGCCCGCTGCCCTGAACCGAGAAGCGCTGGGCGCTTTTGGCGCGGTAATAGGGCTGGAAAAGCATGTCCACTTCGTCGGGATCAATGCCGCATCCGCTATCCAGCACGCGGATATCCAGTTGATCCTGCTGCCAGCGTAACTCGACCCGGATTTCCCCTTGTGCGGTAAATTTGATCGCATTGCCAATCAGGTTATTCATCACCTGCATCAATCGATCGCTATCTATCAGCACTCTGTCGGGCAGAGAGGAGAGGGCGGTGACCTGAAAAGTCACCGGCTTCTTGCCAATCAGCGGCGGGTAGAGGCGGCTAAGCTGGGCTATCCATTCGGTGGGTGACATTGGCTTGGGTGCCAACGTCAGAATGCCGCTATCCAGACGGGCGTGGTCCTGAAGGTCATTCAGCAGGTTCATCAGCGAGGACGCCGAGCTGTAAATCACCGGCAAGTTTGAGCTGCTGGCGGGCTGGTGCTGAAGTTCCAGCTCGAGCAGGCCCAGAATGGCATGCATCGGCGTGCGCAGTTCGTGACTCAAGGTGGCGAGGAACTGGCTCTTGCTGCGGTTGGCCGCTTCGGCCTGCTGGCGTGCCAGCTCAATCATCTGCCTTTCCAGCCGCTCTTTGCGCTGTTCTCGGCGCTGTAGCCATTGGCGGCGAGCCAGAATCACCAGCAGCACCGCGACGATGCTGGCCAGCAGGCTCAACAGCCACGTGGTTTGCGGCGGCATGCGGTTGTCATTGACGGCATCAATGAGATTGCGGCGGTCGCTGGTCCAGTCGTCGCGCAGGGATTGCAGTGTCTGCGGCGGGATCTGCTGGAGGCTTTTGTCCAAAATCGACAGCAGCAGCGGAGAGGCCGCGTCGACGCCAAAGGAGATCGGATAAGAGATATTATTGGCGGCGAAGGCCAGCTTTATCTGACCGGAATAGCGCGAAAGCGAGATGAAGTTGGCCGAAACAATATTGTCGACCAGCGCGTCGATTTGGCCATTAGCCAGAGCGTTATACAGGGTTTGGGTGTCGTCGAATTCGGTTTGCTGAATATCTGCCGGGAGCAGCGAGGTGGCGAGATCGCCGCGTATCACGCCAATCCGTTTGCCAGCCAAGTTCTGCCACGTCGAGACACCTTCGCTGCTTTGGCGGACATACACGCCCCACAGTGAGCGATGAAAAGGCATGCTGCTGAGGTAGTTCTCGCGCGAATTGGCCGACAGAGGCAGTACTGCGCGGAACAGCGCCTCTCCCTGATGCACCTGCGCATCGGCGCGCTGCGGGTTGCTTCCCCACAGAGGTTCAAACTTCAGCCCAGCGTTCTGCGCGATAATATTGAGAATATCCACCACGTAGCCGTGCGGCAGGCCGTCAGAGCCGCGATAAACAAAGGGATAATCGTTCTCGGTGGCGGCATAGGTGACCTGCGGATGCTGGCGCACCCACTCCTCTTCCATGGGGGTCAGCGAGGCGTTTCCAGCGTCCAAATAGCTGGGAATGGGCTTATTCCAGCGGCCTTGCAGGGTGTTCATTACCTCCATCGGCGTGGTGGTGATGGTCTGGTTGAGCACCGCGAGCAGGGCCGGGTTTTTACTGACGAAAACAAAAGAGAGATTGCCGAAATCCAGAGCACTTTCAATGCGATAGATTTGCCCCAGCTGAAGCTGATCCAGTATAAAACTGGCGCTGGCTTCATCGGCAATCAGGTAATCACTTTTGCCATTCAGCAGCGAGTAAATAGCCTGAAGGTTGTTATCGAACAGGTGGACATCCGGGGTTAATTTGCTAATGCGATCAAAAGCCTGCATGCCGGTCATCTTGCTAATAGCAATCTGGGCGTCGTGGGAATTGACCATCACCTGACGGCCATTTTGCCGGTTTCGCAACACCCGCAGCGGGCTAACGTAATAAGGCTTTGAGGCCCACATCCCCGAAGGCAGAGCATTTAGCGGAATACCGTAAAACAGATCGATATCCCCCTGAGCCAGCGCGCTCTGCAAAGCGGGCAGGGAAGGGTAACCGCGCAGGTCAAGCGTGATACCTAAAGCCTGCTGAACATAGCTCAGGTAGTCGGCATTTAGCCCATAAAAGTCATTGTTGATCAGAATGTTATAAGGGCTGGTGTTATCGCTCAGAATGCCAATGCGCAGGGTTTTGCCGCGCCACGGGTTATTCACGCCGTTAAGCAAAACATCGGTGGGCAGACTGAGGTTGTTCATTAAATGCAGGGTGGTGGGGGCCGCCTGCAGGGGAGGAGCCAGCAGCAAAAACAGCAGCAGCCACAGGCCGCGCATGACCTTGCTCACTGCTGCAACTCTTTATACACGGCTGCCAGCTCGAACAGATTCTTAGCGCCGGTTTTACGCAAAATGGTGTTTTTATGGGTGCTGACGGTTTTATTGCTGATGTTGAGCATTTCGGCGATTTGCACATTCGACAGCCCTTGTGACAGCAGCCCGATGACCTGTAGCTCTTTCGGCGTCAGCGCCAGCGACTCTTCCACCTCTTCCTGCTGGCAAAGGTTGATGAAGTCCGGGAAGCTGCGCTCACCCTGACTTAGTCCATCAATGGCGGCGATAAGCTGCGGCATCGGCCGGCCCTTGCTGACAAAGCCGCTGGCCCCGGCGTTAAAGGCCAAACGAGCATACACCTCTTCCTCCTGCGCGGTGTAAATCAGCACGATAAGATTAGGGTAGTGGCGCAGCATGCGGCGCATCAGTTGTAGCCCGTCGACCTGTGGCAAGCCGATATCCAGCACCACGAGGGCAAACTGCTGTTCACTCAGGGAGGCCATAGCCTGAACGTCATCTTCGACGCTGGTCACCTGCCAAGAGAAAGCCGATTTTTGCAGGGCAGCTTCGAGAGCAACCTGAACGAGGGGGTGATCGTCAACGAGGAGCAAGGCTGGCATAAAATACGTTCACTACGAGTGGTCAAAAGGACTTTCAGCATAACCGAAGCCGGATCGCTTGCAAACGCTGATAAAAAAGGGAGCCGAGGCTCCCTTTAGACAGTTAACGAGGTGGATTAATCACGGAAGCTTTGTTTTCCGTCATAACACCTTTGGGTCATAACACCTTAATTACCGGTAGCTTTAGATTGGTTGGTGCCCGGAACTTGGTCTGGGCAGCGACCGTCTTTACACATGGCCTTTTTGTGATCTACCGTTTTCTTATGTGCTTCGCTGTGTTTCTTGGTGGTGTTCTTGTGCGCTTTGTCTTTATGCACTTCGTTCACTGGCTGGTCAGTGTTGTTGATTTTGCTGTTATCAACATTGTTCGGGGCAATTTTCTGGATTGAACCCGGATCGTTCGCCTGATTCGCTGCGCCATTGCCTGAACCTGAATCATCTGCAAAGGCTGCACCCGTACCCATCGCCATCGAAGCTGCAAATACCATCATAATGATCTTCTTCATACCTGACTCTCCATCTCATGGTTGTGAATTTTCATTTGTCGTAGGGCTGTACAAAAAACGCCATATCTAAAGATTAGCTTAAGTTAGACAGGTCGAAGGATTATTGAGACTAATCGCAATAGCCATACTGGCTTAAAGTGCATTTACACCAGCTGACAATGCAGCTAGATTGGATGCGTTCAGCATTCTGCTACGCCTTTATTGTGAAATACCCATTGGAACAGTTATGACCTATCAAAACGACGATTTACGCATCAAAGACATTAAGGAACTTTTGCCGCCTGTAGCCCTGTTAGAGAAATTCCCCGCTACCGACAAAGCCGCAAAAACGGTATCCCAGGCACGCAATGCCATTCATAAGATACTGAAAGGAAACGATGATCGTTTACTCGTCGTTATTGGCCCTTGTTCGATCAATGACCCAAAAGCAGCCAAAGAGTACGCTGCACGTTTACTGAGCCTGCGCGAAGAACTGCGCGGTGACTTGGAAATCGTGATGCGCGTTTACTTCGAAAAACCACGTACCACCGTGGGCTGGAAGGGCTTAATCAACGATCCACACATGAACAACAGCTTCCAGATTAATGATGGTTTACGCATCGCGCGTAAATTGTTGCTGGATATTAACGACACCGGCCTGCCGGCTGCTGGCGAATTCCTCGACATGATCACGCCACAGTATTTAGCAGATTTGATGAGTTGGGGCGCTATCGGCGCGCGTACCACTGAATCTCAGGTACACCGCGAGCTGGCGTCCGGCCTCTCTTGCCCAGTTGGCTTCAAAAACGGCACCGATGGCACCATCAAAGTGGCCATCGACGCTATCAACGCGGCGGGCGCGCCACACTGCTTCCTGTCGGTCACCAAATGGGGCCACTCGGCGATTGTCAGCACCAGCGGCAACAACGACTGCCATATCATTCTGCGCGGCGGCAAAGAGCCAAACTACAGCGCTGAAGATGTGAAAGCAGTGAAAGAAGGCCTGAAGAAAGGCGGCCTGCCAGCGCAAATCATGATCGACTTCAGCCACGCTAACAGCAGCAAACAGTATAAAAAGCAGATGGAAGTCTGTACTGACGTTTGTGGCCAACTGGCAAACGGCGAACAGTCGATTATTGGCGTGATGGTTGAAAGCCACTTGGTGGAAGGCAACCAGAGCCTCGACAGCGGCGAACCACTGGTTTACGGCAAAAGCGTCACCGACGGCTGCATTGGTTGGGAAGACACTGAAGTGCTGCTGCGCCAGTTAGCGGATGCTGTGAAAGCGCGTCGCGGCTAAGTTTTAGCACGCCGCTCGCTGAAAAGCAGACATAAAAAACGGGGCCGATTGGCCCCGTTTTGCTATCTGAAGTTTAGCCGAGGCTAATTACTTCGCTTTACCTTGGTTAGCAACGGCTGCGGCTTTCGCTGCGATCTCGTCGGCATCACCTAAGTAGTAGCGTTTGATAGGTTTGAAGTTCTCGTCGAATTCGTAAACCAATGGAACACCGGTAGGGATGTTCAGTTCCAGGATTTCGTCTTCGCTCAGATTATCAAGGTATTTAACCAGCGCACGCAGGGAGTTACCGTGAGCAGCAACGATCACGCGCTCGCCGCTTTCAATGCGTGGTTTGATAACGTCAGTCCAGTAAGGGATAACGCGATCGATGGTCAGAGCCAGACTTTCCGTCGTTGGCAGCTCTTCAGGGCGCAGTTTTGCGTAACGCGGGTCGTGCCCTGGGAAACGCTCATCGCTCTTGTCTAATTCTGGTGGGGTTACCGCGAAGCCGCGACGCCACTGTTTAACTTGCTCGTCGCCGTATTTAGCAGCGGTTTCAGCTTTATCCAGACCCTGCAACGCGCCGTAGTGACGTTCGTTCAGTTTCCAGGATTTCTCAACTGGCAGCCAAGGTTGGTCCAGTTGGTCTAATACGTTCCACAATGTGTGGATAGCGCGTTTCAGCACGGAGGTGTAGGCGAAATCGAACTGGAAGCCTTCGTCTTTCAGCAGTTTACCCGCAGCTTTAGCTTCTTTCTGCCCTTTCTCGGACAGGTCAACATCGTACCAACCGGTAAAGCGGTTTTCTTGGTTCCACTGACTTTCGCCGTGTCTTACCAGAACCAGCTTGGTTACAGCCATAGCTAAACTCCTCAATTAACTGAATATTCAATGATAACTGTTATCATTATATGGCTTGTGCGCCGCAGACGGCAATCTGATTGTTGCATCTCATGCTGCCTGCGGCGCGCATTGGTCACTCACCATAGCGAATTTAAGAGTTCAGTTCAGCCGCTTAGCCTGCTTTTTTCAGGCAAGTGCTCATGAACGTCTTACGGGCATCACCTTTCAGCTCTTTTTTGGCTGCGTCGGCATTACAGGTTTTCATCTTGTTTTGTTGGTCGGTCAACTTCTGATCCGGCTTAGTTTCAGCCTTCAAACAGTGGCTCATAAAGGTTTTACGCTCATCGCCTTTCAGCGACTGCGTGGTGGCCTGTTGATTACAATCAGTCATTTTCTGACGTTGTGCCGTCTGCGCGGCAGAAGGGGCTTTTACAGCATCAGCGGCAAGTGCCGAGCCGCCAATGAACAGCGTAGTAAGCAGAGGTAAAACCACAGATAAACGCATAACGGATTCCTTTTCAGACGTCCCACTAACGGGACACCCCCTAAGCGTAGATCGGCCTTTGCGCTTTAGCATTAAAAAAGCGTAGCAGCTGTCGCAGAAAGTGAAGGAAAGGGGAGAGTGCGCAAAGAAAACAGGGCCTTGCGGCCCCGTCGGTCTGAATCATGTGGCGGTTTATAATGCGAAAAATTGATAAACCGTCTGCGAACGATAGCTCTGACCGGGTTTTATCCAGCAGCTAGGCTGCGGCCATTCAGGGTGGTTTGGGCTGTCGGGCAGGAACTGCGTTTCCAGCGCTACTCCCTGAAAGTTTTCATACTCTGCGCCAGAGCGATTCGGCGTACCGCGCAGGAAATTGCCCGTGTAGACCTGTAGCGCGGGCGCTGAGGTAAATACGCTCATTTTAACCTTGCCGTCGGCTGACCACAGGTGCGCCGCCGGATGCTCCGCGCTGTTACAGGTGCGGTTGAGTAACCACGCGTGGTCATAGCCTTTCACACGCTGCTGCTCTCGGTCGCGCAGGAAATCCTCGGCCAGCGTTTTTGGCGCGCGGAAATCCAGCCCGGTGTGCTCGACTGGCGTCAGGTCGGTACAGGGAATGCCATCGCTGTTGACCGGCAAGAAACGCTCGGCGAACAGTTGCAGCGTCTGTTTGCGGGCATCGTGCCCCTCGCCATCCAGATTGAAATAGGCATGATTAGTCAGGTTAACCGGGCAGGGCTGATCGACCGTCGCCTGATAGCGAATTTCCAGCCGATGGTCATCGGTGAGGCGATAGTGGACCTCGGCGGTCATATTCCCCGGATAGCCCTGATCGCCATCGGCAGAGAGCAGTTGGAAGCTCACCGCCTGCGCGCTGCGTGACAACAGCGTCCAGCGCCGCGCGTTAAAGCCTTCAGGCCCGCCGTGCAGCTGGTTTTCACCCTGATTCGGCACCAGCGCATACGTCTGCCCGTCAATCGTCAGCTGAGATTTAGCAATACGATTGGCGTAGCGACCAACGGTTGCGCCAAGGTAGGCGCTTTGATTGACATAGCCCTGCGGCGTTTCGCAGCCCAGCAGCAGCTCGCGCTTGCTGCCATCGGCGAGAGGGAATTCCAGCGAAAGCCACGTCGCGCCCCAATCCATGAACGTGGCGGTAGTGCCCGCCGCATTCTGAATGGTTATTAGCTCGAACGGGTCACCGTCCGGGGCTAATTGGGTGTTTTCCGGTTTTAGCATACGCCCGCTCCCTGAGACGCGGTGCAGACGTAAAACGTCTCTTTCAGCCCGGTTTGCTCAGGGTATTCACGGGCCACCGCGCTGCGCACGTCGTCAACCAAAGATTCAGGAATCAGCGCCACGATACAGCCGCCGAAGCCGCCGCCGGTCATGCGCACCCCGCCGTTATCACCAATCACGTTTTTAACAATGTTCACCAGCTTGTCGATTGGTGGCACGGTGATTTCGAAGTCGTCGCGCATGGAGGCGTGAGATTCTGCCATCAGCAGGCCCATTTTCTTCAGGTCACCGGCAGCCAGAGCATCCGCCGCCGCCAAGGTGCGGGCATTTTCGGAAATAACATGGCGAGCGCGGCGGGAAACCACCGGATCCAGCTCGTCAGCCACCACGTCAAACTGCTCTTGCGTCACGTCGCGCAGTGCTTTCACGCCAAAGAAGCGGGCGGCGGTTTCGCACTGCTCGCGACGCTGGTTGTATTCGCTGTCCACCAAACCGCGTTTCACATTGGAGTTGATGATCACCACCGCGGCGTCTTTTGGCATCGACACCGCGCGGGTTTCCAGCGAACGGCAGTCAATTAGCAGTGAGTGATCTTGCTTGCCGAGGGCGGAAATCAGCTGATCCATGATCCCGCAGTTACAGCCGACGAACTGGTTTTCAGCTTCCTGACCATTAAGCGCCAGCGCCACGCCGTCCAGCGGCAGGTCATACAATGATTTCAGTGCCTGACCGACTGCCACTTCCAGCGATGCCGACGAGCTAAGGCCCGCGCCCTGCGGCACGTTGCCGCTAATTACCATGTCCGCACCGGAGAAATCTTTGTTGCGCTGGAGCAGGTGTTTCACCACGCCGCGCACATAGTTGGCCCAAGGCAGAGTTTTGCTGCTCAGGATCGGATCGTCGAGGGAGAACAGGTCTTCCTGATTGTCGTAATCTGCCGCCACCACGCGGATCTGGCGGTCATTGCGCTGGGCGCAGGCGATCACCGTTTCATAATCAATGGCGCAAGGCAGCACAAAGCCGTCGTTATAATCGGTGTGCTCGCCAATCAGGTTAACGCGACCCGGTGCCTTGACAGTGATAGTCGCCGGGTAACCGAATTTCTGTTCGAAGATTTCTAAGGTTTTGTTTTTCAGACTCATCATTTCACTCCGGCTTCACGATAGTGGACATCACTGACGGCGCGCAGGCGCTCGGCGGCTTGCTCAGCGGTCAGGTCGCGTTGGGTTTCGGCCAGCATTTCGTAGCCAACCATAAATTTACGCACCGACGCCGAACGAAGCAGCGGCGGATAGAAATGGGCGTGGAGCTGCCAGTGCGCGTGGTCGCCTTCGGTGAACGGCGCGCCGTGCCAACCCATCGAGTAGGGGAAGGAGCACTGGAACAGGTTGTCGTAGCGGCTGGTGAGCTTTTTCAGCGCCAGCGCCAGATCACTGCGCTGGGCGTCGCTCAGCTCGGTGATGCGCTGCACGTGGGCCTTGGGCAGCAGTAAGGTTTCGAACGGCCACGCCGCCCAATAAGGCACAACGGCCAGCCAGTGCTCGGTTTCCACCACGGTGCGGCTGCCGTCGGCTTGCTCACGCTTGGCGTAATCGAGCAACATCGGCGAACCCTGCTGTTGCAAGTATGCGCGCTGCAAACGGTCTTCGCGCTCGGCTTCGTTCGGCAGGAAGCTGTTGGCCCAAATTTGGCCGTGCGGGTGTGGGTTAGAGCAGCCCATGGCCGCGCCTTTGTTCTCAAAAACTTGCACCCACGGGTAGGTTTTCCCCAAGTCCGCACTCTGCTCTTGCCACGTTTTAACCACTTCTTCTAACGCGCTTAGCGACAGCTGCGGCAGCGTTTTACTGTGGTCTGGTGAGAAGCAGATAACCCGGCTGGTGCCGCGCGCGCTCTGAATACGCATCAGCGGATCGTCGCTTTCTGGCGCGAAAGGCGTGTCGGGCATCAGCGCGGCAAAGTCGTTAGTGAAGACGTGGGTGCCGTGGTAATCCGGGTTCACATCGCCGGTCACGCGGGTATTGCCCGGACAAAGGAAGCAGTCAGGATCATGCTGTGGCAGCGTCTCCTGCGACGGCGTTTCCTGCTGGCCTTGCCACGGACGTTTCGCCCGGTGCGGGCTGACCAAAATCCATTGGTCAGTCAGCGGGTTATAGCGTCGATGTGGATGATCAATCGGGTTGAATTCTGACATGTTAATTCCTTTATTCGGGCAGTAGCGCGCGACGATTAGTCTGGGTAACCCTGCGGGTTTTTGGACTGCCACAACCAGGTATCGTTGGCCATATCTTCCAGCGTGCGGGTGACGCGCCAGTTCAGCTCATTAGCGGCTTTGCTTGGGTCAGCCCAGTAGGCTGGCAGGTCGCCATCGCGGCGCGGGGCGAAGTGGTACTTCACCGGCTTGCCGCAGGCTTTGCTGAAGGCATTAACCACTTCGAGCACGCTGTGGCCGAAGCCCGCGCCGAGGTTGTAAATATGCACGCCAGCGCGGTTATGCAGGGTTTTCATCGCGGCGATGTGGCCGTCGGCCAAGTCCACCACGTGGATGTAGTCGCGCACGCCGGTGCCGTCTTTGGTTGGGTAATCATTGCCGAAGATCGACAGGGATTCGCGGCGGCCCACGGCGACCTGTGCGATAAACGGCATCAGGTTGTTCGGGATGCCCTGCGGGTCTTCGCCCATCAAACCTGACGGATGCGCACCCACCGGGTTGAAGTAACGCAGCAGGGTGATGCTCCAGTCCGGCTCGGCGCGCTGCACGTCTTGCAGAATTTGTTCCACCATCAGCTTGCTGCGGCCATACGGGCTGGAAGGGTTGCCGGTCGGGAAGTTTTCGACATAAGGGGTCTTTGGCTGGTCGCCATAAACCGTGGCGGAAGAGCTGAAAATCAGGTTCTTAACGCCCGCATCGCGCATGGCTTCTACCAGTACCAGCGTGCCGCTCACGTTATTGTCGTAATAGGCCAGCGGCTTGGCGACGGATTCCCCCACGGCTTTCCAGCCAGCAAAGTGAATCACCGAATGCACGGCGTGCTCGCTGAAAATCTTATCGAGGATGGCGCGATCGCGGATATCGCCCTGATAGAACAGTGGCGTTTTGCCACTCAGCGTGGTGATTCGCTCGAGGACGCTGGCTTTGCTGTTGTGCAGGTTATCTAAAATGATTGGCGTATAACCTGCTTCAATCAATTGCACGCAGGTATGACTGCCAATGTAACCGCTACCACCCGTAACTAAGACGTACATAATTGCTCCCTGAGAGTCATGTTGAGCTTAAGATACCATGCAGCGAGGCTGAAAAAGGTGATCTAGGCTCAAGTTCATGGAATCGCTTACATCACAGTCTAGCACCTGTATCCGCCTTAATACAGCGGGGCGCGCAGTGGCAGGATTATGGGCAGGGAAGCAGAGAAGGCGTGGTGTGTAATCGTTTACACTTGAATGAATTCCCCAAATAGCGCGATGACTATTTGGGGAAGAGAGGCGTTTTTACTTCAAAGCATCGAGCTGATAACGGTAGATATTGCCATCAGGCACGAAGGAGAGGCGATGGGTGATGCACTCCGGCGCGTCTTCAGCATGGTGCGAGACAAACAGCAGCTGGGTGTCGCCCTCGCTAATCAGCACGTCGACAAAGCGGCGCACCAGTTGGCGGTTAATCGGGTCAAGCCCTTGTAGCGGCTCATCGAGGATTAACAGCGCCGGGTGTTTCACTAATCCGCGGGCAATCAGCGCCAGTCGCTGCTGGCCCCATGACAGGCTGTGGAATGGCGTATCGCCTTTGCTGCCGCCCAAGCCGAGCAGGTCGAGCCACTGGTTAGTGAGGAACAGCTGGCGGTCAGACACGGCCTGATAAATGCCGATAGAGTCGAAGAAGCCCGAGGTGATGACGTTGCGCACGCTGGAGCTGACGCGATAGTCGAGATGCAGGCTGCTGCTGACATAACCGATGTGGCGTTTGATGTCCCAGATGGTTTCGCCCGATCCGCGACGGCGGCCAAACAGCGTCAGGTCATTGCTGTAGCCCTGCGGGTGGTCGCCGGTGATCAGGCTCAGCAGGGTAGATTTACCCGCGCCGTTCTCGCCGACGATTTGCCAATGCTGGCCCTGATCCACTTGCCAGCTCAGGCCGTGCAGGATAGGGCGGTCATTATATTCCACCACGCCGTTACGCAGAATAATCAGCGGGCCATCGGCGGGGCGCACGCGCTGTGCCGGGTCTTCCGGCTCAGGCAGCGCCATACCCTGCAGGTTTTCACTGTGTGCCAACTGGGCCACCAGCGCGTCCGCCATCACTTGTTCGCGCGGGCCAATGGTCGCCAGCGTGCAGTCGGCCAAAACGCCCACGTGCTGAACAAACGGTGGAATATCGTCGAAACGGTTTAGCACCAGCACCAGCGTCTGCCCCTGCTGGGCGAGTCCGGCCAGCAGCTCGGCTAACTGCGCGCGGGCATTGACGTCCAGCCCGTCGAAAGGCTCATCCAATACCAGCAAATCGGGTTGCTGCATCAATACCTGACAGAGCAGCGTCTTACGGGTTTCCCCGGTGGAGAGGTATTTGAAGCGGCGGTCGAGCAGCTTGGTAATGCCAAACTGCGCGGCGAGCGTGGCGCAGCGCTGCGGGTCTTTCACCTGCTCTTGGATTATCTCGGCGGCGGTGCGGCCGGTGTCGTCTTCATCCGGGCTAAGCAGGTCGGTGTTATTGCGCTGCCACTCTTCTTCTACCAGCTTTTGAAGCTGTTCGAATGACAGGCGCACAATGTTGTGAAAATCGCCGTGGCTTTCACCTTGCAGTTGGACCAGTTCGCTTGCCAGAGCACGTGCCAGCGCCGATTTCCCACTGCCGTTGGAACCAACAAAGGCCCAGCTTTCGCCTTGTTGAATGCGTAAATCAGAAAGAGTAAGGGTGCGGGTGTCGCTCAGGCGGAAAACGCCCTGCGAGATATGCAACGAAGCCATGTCTCATCCATAAATTGCAGTGATATTATTTTCTTAGAGATAATCCCGGAAGAAAATGAAGTCAATTGACGATTCTGCAAACTGTCAAATCTTATTGTGCAAGATTCTGATAGATAAGCTTTTTCTAGCACAGCGTGGCAATGATCGCCTTGTCGTCTTCAAATTCAGCGAACACATTTTGGCCTTCGGTTAATGACAGTTGTATGACATTGGCATTGGGTACCGTGGCGCAGAGGATGTCGCCACCGGCCAGCTGTACCAGCACTTCGCTGTTGTCTTTGCCCTGCTGAATGCTTTGAATCGCCCCCGGCAAAGAGTTATCGGCGTGGGTGGCTTCGGTGCGCAGGTTGACCCACGGGGCTTTAATCAGCACCAACACCTCTTTGCCCGGCGTCAGGGCCAGCCGGTCGGCGCTCTGCTCGGTCAACGCTACGCGAATGCGGGTGGTGCCATCATTGAGCAGCACTTCAATATGCTGCTGGACGGAGAGATGGTCGCGCTCAACCACTTTGCCAAAGAACTGGTTACGGGCGCTGGTTTGCAGAGAAAAGCGCGAAATGGCGGCCAGTAGGCTGTCGAGGGGCAGGGAGTCATCCTTCAGCACGTCAAAAGCTTTTTGCTGGATTTTTGCCAGCAGATCATAGAGTTGCAACAGTCGCTCGCCGTAGCGGGTGATCAGCGCGCCGCCGCCGCCTTTGCCGCCGGTACTGCGTTCAACCAGCACCTCGTCGGCCAGCTGGTTCATTTCATTAATCGCATCCCAAGCGCTTTTATAGCTAATGCCCGCCAGCTTGGCGCCCTGACTGATCGAACCCGTCACCTTGATCTGCTTTAAGAGTTCAATTCGACGCGGATCGGCGAACAGCTTTTGCTGTAATTTCAGGGTTAATAAGATTTCAGCTTGCATGTGGGGTTCCTTTGAATGCGTTTCAGCTATTGTCGCCTATCCTCTAACTGACATATAGCAGTGTGAAGGCTTTTTGCGGGGCTAAGTTGGTTAAAAGCTAAAGTATTCTGCTGTTATGGCTGCTATTATCGACAACAGTAATGCTTTTAACACCGCCACTTGGGCGCGTGTCAGCCAGTTAAGTGAGGCTATCATGTTAGAACTTTTAGGAAGTTTGATTTTTGCCGTGGTCATGGTGCCTATCTTCATCGCCGTGATCCTTGGGCTGATTTGGGGATTGGGCGAAGTGTTCAACGTGCTTTCCAATATCGGTCACTCTAAAGAGAGCCGTAATCAGCAGCAACAAGCGCAGCAACAGCAGCATCGTTAACGCTGGTGGCAAAATTCTCTAAAGGACCCGATTTTCACATCGGGTTTTTTTATATCTTTATTACGCCGATCACTGTTATTCGACCTTTCTTTATATCCCAGATCAAAAACCTTTAAGTTCCTCAAAGCCCTGCCGATAAATCGAATGACAAGACTGTTTTCCACGCTATATTAACGCCTATATAACGATGCGTTCTATCAACGAGGAAACATAATATGAATACTTCTTGGGGTAAATTAATCGCCGGTTCCGTGCTGGTGGCGGGTCTGGTGACTCAGGCGCAGGCTGCGGATAAAGTCACGGTGTTTGCCGCCGCTTCGCTGACCAACGCGATGCAGGACATTGCCGCCCAGTATCAGAAAGAGAAGGGCGTGCAGGTCGTCTCTTCCTTTGCTTCTTCCTCAACGCTGGCTCGCCAGATTGAGCAGGGCGCGCCAGCAGACCTGTTTATTTCTGCTGATCAGCAGTGGATGGATTACAGCATCAGCAAGCAGCAAATTGTTGAAAATACTCGCTATACTCTGCTGGGTAACGAGCTGGTGCTGGTAGCGGCGAAAGCCAGTAAAATCGACAACGTCGAGATTGATGATAAAACCCAGTGGACCAAGCTGTTAGGGGATAGCCGCCTTGCGGTGGGCGACCCTGACCACGTTCCGGCGGGCATTTATGCCAAAGAAGCCCTGCAAAAACTGGGTGCCTGGAGCACGCTTGAGCCGAAACTGGCGCGCGCCAGCGATGTTCGCGGCGCATTGGCTTTAGTCGAGCGTGAAGAAGCCCCGCTGGGGATTGTTTATGGCTCAGACGCCATTGCCAGTAAAAAAGTAAAAGTGGTTGGCACCTTCCCGGCACCCAGCCACAAGCCGGTCGAATACCCAATGGCCATTGTTAAAGACCACGAAAAGCCTGAAGTTCGCGCGTTTTATGACTATCTGAAAACGCCTGCGGCCTCAGCCATTTTCAAACAATATGGATTTGCGCCCAAAGAATGATGTTGAGTGAATATGAGTGGCAGGCGGTACTTTTAAGTCTGAAGGTGTCCAGTCTGGCCGTAGTGTGCAGCTTGCCGCTTGGTATTCTGATGGCGTGGGTGTTGGTCCGCTGCCGTTTTCCCGGCAAATCCCTGCTCGACAGTATTATCCACTTGCCACTGGTGCTGCCGCCGGTGGTGATTGGCTATTTGCTGCTGGTGGTGATGGGGCGACGCGGGGTGGTGGGCGAATGGCTCTACCACTGGTTTGGCTTCAGCTTTAGCTTCAGTTGGCACGGCGCGGTACTGGCCTCGGCGGTGGTGGCATTTCCGCTGATGGTGCGCGCTATCCGGCTGGCGCTGGAGGCGGTAGACACCAAACTGGAGCTGGCCGCCCGCACGCTCGGCGCGTCACCATGGCGCGTCTTCTTCACCATCACGCTGCCTCTCTCGGTGCCGGGGATCATCGTCGGCATCGTGCTGGCCTTCGCCCGCTCCCTTGGTGAATTTGGCGCCACCATCACGTTTGTCTCCAACATTCCCGGCGAAACCCGCACCATTCCGTTGGCGATGTACACCCTGATTGAAACACCCGGCGCAGAAGGCGCGGCGGCGCGGCTCTGCGTGCTGGCGATCATTCTGTCACTGGCTTCCTTAATGATTTCCGACTGGCTGGCGAAACGCAGCCGCATTCGGCTGGGGGGTTGATGTTAGAACTCGACTTCAGCCAGCAGCTTGGCGATCTGACCCTACAGGTGACGCAAAACCTGCCTGCGCAAGGCATCACGGCGATTTTCGGCCTGTCCGGCGCGGGGAAAACCTCACTGATTAACGCCATAGGCGGGCTGACAAAGCCTGATGCCGGGCGCATAGCGCTCAACAATCGGCCACTGTTCGACGCCGAAAAAGGCATCTGTCTGCCGCCGGAAAAACGCCGCATTGGCTATGTATTTCAGGACGCGCGCCTATTCCCGCACTATCGGGTGCAGGGCAATTTGCAGTACGGCATGGCGGCCTCGATGCGCGGGCAGTTCGACAGCATTGTGGCGCTGCTTGGCATTGGGCCACTGCTCAACCGTTTCCCGCTGACGCTCTCCGGTGGCGAAAAGCAGCGGGTGGCGATTGGCCGCGCCTTGCTCACCGCCCCTGAAATTCTGCTGATGGACGAGCCGCTGGCGGCGCTGGATTTACCGCGCAAACGCGAGCTGATGCCTTATCTGGAGAAGCTGGCGAAAGAGGTCAATATCCCGATTCTCTACGTCACCCACAGTCTGGATGAGATCCTGCGTCTGGCCGAGAAAGTGCTGGTGCTGGATAACGGCAGCGTGCTGGCGATGGGTGATTTGGAAGAGGTGTGGGCCAGCAATATCATGCGCCCGTGGCTGCCGCGCGAGGAGCAAAGCAGCGTGCTGAACGTCAGCGTGCTAGAGCATCATCCGCGCTACGATATGACCGCCTTGGCTATCGGCGATCAGCGCCTGTGGATTGGCAAAGTGGATGCCGCCGAAGGCACCTCGATGCGCGTGCGCGTCAACGCCGCCGACGTCTCGCTGGTGCTGCAACCCACCGCCAACAACAGCAGCATTCGCAACATTCTGCCCGCCAAGGTGCTGGAGTGTCTGGAGATAGGCTCTCAGGTGGAAGTGAAGCTGGCCATGGCCGATCACATCATCTGGGCGCGCATCACTCCGTGGGCCCGAGATGAGCTAATGATCCGCCCCGGCCAGTGGCTCTATGCGCAGATCAAGAGTGTGTCGCTGAGTCGATAACACCCGATTGCTTGCAAATTGAGCCAAAGCAGAACATCATTCATCTCAATAATTCAATTTTTTGAGGTGAAAGATGAAGGTCAAACGTCCTCCTAAGCTGCTCGCCGTGGGTGAAATCCCCGGCGACGCGCTGACCGCCACCTTTCCCCTCGTCTCTATGCTCAATGAAAAGGGCCAATATCTGCATTGGGATGCGCTACGGCATCGCGTTCCTGCGGGCATTAATCCGCAAATCTTCTGGTCACTCACCACCATGGTGCGTCGCGCCAACGGACGATTGCTGACCCTTAATGGTTACGATTTCAACCAGTTGGCTTTCCTCAATATCACCCCGCAGATGCAGCAAACTATTTCGATGGTCGATAGGCTGGCGACCTCGGGCGGCGAGAGCGAGCTGCTTGAGCCACTTTTCGCCTCGCGCCACCTGCTCGAGGAGTTGCGCGCTGAAGAGTCAATTTCATCCAGCCAGCTAGAAGGGGCGGCTACCACCAGTCGCGTCGCGCTGGAGATGATTAAAGTCAATCGCGCGCCGCGAGATGAGAGCGAAAAAATGATCATGGGGAATTTCCACATGATGGAGTACGTCAATGCTCATTGTTCAGAAGATCTCAGTTTGGCCAATTTTAAGGAGCTACACGCCATTGCCGTGGGGGAGATTAATGACCAAAAATATCGTCCCGGAGAATTTCGCCATTCAGACGACGTGGTGGTGGCGGATGTTCAGAATGAGATCATTCATCACCCGCCGACCTATACCGAGGTCGAACTCAGGCTGTCGCTGTTATTCCAATGGGCCAACAAACCCCATGAGCGGCTGGAGGGGAAAGAGTATCTTCATCCGTTAATCAAAGCCTGCATCCTGCATTTCATGATTGGGTTTATTCACCCGTTCAATGACGGCAATGGCCGCGCGGCGAGGGCGCTGTTCTACTGGTATATGCTGCGCTGCGGCTATTCAGCCTTCCGCCATATCTCCATCAGCAAGCTGCTGAAAAACGCCTCGACGGCCTACGCCAAGTCCTATTGTTACTCCGAGACGGATGACATGGATTTGACTTATTTCGTTGATTATCAATGCGGCATTGTCGGGCGGGCTTTGAATGAGTACGTGGATTACATTCACCATATGGTGAAGGTGCGGGCCGAGCTCAATGCGTTTTTGTATGAGTCGGAGATTGGCGCGACATTAAACGAGCGGCAGAAAAACCTGCTCAACGTGGCTTTTGCGCGGCCAGAAAATATCTTTACCGTGGCGGAAGTCAGAGAGCGGCTGGGCGTGTCGGACAACACGGCCAGAAAGGATTTGACTGTCTTGGCGGAGCTGGGTTTATTGCGCACCCACAAAGATGGCAAAGAGACGGTGTACGTCTCGCCAAAAAGCCTGCCGCAGGTCAGTCAGTGGAAAAATCAGGCACGGCCCAAAGGCAGTGCCTGGTAAGTCAGGCCTAAGCTTGCCGATTAACCCAACACCTTCGCGCGGATCACTTCGGCGATGCCCGGCTGTTCGTTGTCGGCGATGACCAGACCGGCGCGCTGTTTGATGGCGTCGTCCGCATTGCCCATGGCGACGCCGAGGCCGACATTTTCCAGCATGCTCAGGTCATTGTAGTTGTCACCGAAGGCGATGACGTCGGCCATGCTCATGCCTTGCGATTCAACCCACTCCTGCAGGCGGCGGCCTTTGCTGTTGCCCTGTTTAGCGACATCCACCTGATCGTGCCACGACCATTCGCAGGCCAAACCTAAATCATCTTCTACCTGCTTGGCGAAGGCGCGCAGGGCGTCGAGATCTTCATGGGAGGTGGCGAATTTCCACACTGAATTTGCCTGATCGGCAGCGTCGCGCAGGCTGTCGACTTTAACGATATTCGGCCGCTGGCCTTCTGGCAGGGCTTCACCCCAAACGATAGAGCGGCTGACGTGGCCGTTTAAATGCTGATACAGCATGGCATCGTCTACGTAGAGCAGGCCGTGAATGCCGTGTTGCTCGAGCAGATCCACCACTTTTTTGGCTTTGATTTTATCAAGCGGGTCAGAGGTGATGACTTTGCGCGCCTGATAATCGTACAGATAAGTACCGTTGCAGCAGATGGCCGGGGTATCGAGCTGTAAGGCCTGATAGAACGGGTGGATCGCCACGTGGTGGCGGCCAGTGACCACAATCACTTTTACGCCCTGAGCGCGGGCTTCGGTCAGCACGGCCAGAGATTCAGGAAGAATACGTTTTTGACGGTCCAGCAGGGTGCCGTCTAAATCAAGCGCAATTACGCGATAGGTCATAGTTAGCTCGTAAGGTTTTCAGAGAATTGAAGAAATTTCACCCATGTTACACCTTAAAAACCGTCGATAAAACCTTACAGAAGAGCATAAAGGTCACCTCCACAGGCTGGGTTATCGTGGTAACCTGAGCTACGCTTGAATGACTTAACGTATGCCCGAATAAAAATTAATCCGGTGTTAATAAGGAGATGTAATGAAGCAAGTTGTCTACGTTGCCAGCCCTGAGAGCCAGCAAATTCACGTATTTCGTCTGGGCGAAAACGGCGAGCTGAGCCCGCTGCAAATCGTTGACGTGCCTGGTCAGGTTCAGCCAATGGTTATTCATCCTGATGGTCATCGTTTATATGTCGGCGTGCGCCCTGAGTTTGGCATTCTGACTTACCGCATTGACCACGAAGGCAAGCTGGAACAGGCGGGCATGGCTCCGCTGCCGGGCAGCCCGACCCACGTCGGCACGGACCTACAGGGCCGCTTCCTGTTCTCGGCTTCTTACAGCTTCAACAATGTCAGCATTCATCCCATCAATGAAGAAGGCATCGTCACCGCGCCAATTCACGTGCTGGAAGATATTCAGGCGCCGCACTCGGCCAATATCGACCCAACCAACCAGTTGCTGATGATCCCGGCGCTGAAAGAAGACCGCATTCGCCTGTTTGACTTCAGCCTGCAAGGTGCCGCGACGCCGCACCATGTGGAAGCGCTGAAAACCAAAACCGGCGCGGGCCCGCGTCATATGGCTTTCCACCCGAATCAGCACTTTGCTTACTGCATTAACGAGCTGGACAGCAGCGTCGATGTCTACCAGAAAGACGTGACCAGCGGCGAGTACCACAGCGTGCAGTCGCTGAACATCATGCCAGCTGATTTCAAAGACACCCGCTGGGCGGCGGACATTCATATCACGCCAAACGGCAAATTCCTCTACGCCTGCGACCGTACTGCTAGCCTGATCTCGGTGCTCAGCGTCTCCGAAGATGGCAGCGTGCTGGAGCTGTTGGGGCATCACGCCACGCAGACTCAGCCACGCGGCTTCAACATTGACCATCAGGGCCAGTTTGTTATCACCGCGGGCCAAAAATCTGACGGTATCGAAGTGGCGAAGATTGACCAAAGCAGCGGCGCGCTGACCACTCTGAAAGAGTACCCGGTGGGCAAAGGCCCAATGTGGGTGAGTATTCTTGAAGTGAGAAATTAAGCCTGCTAATGAGTCGCCTTTTTTCAGGCGAATTCTGCTGGTGAAAAAATCTGCCCCGACCCTGACAAGTCGGGGTTTTTTATTACTTTTTTGTTAAAAAGACACTTCGTGCGATTGATAAGAATTATTTTCATCTCCCTCTAAACATTGTGGCCTCCTTGTCGATAACTCTCCCCGTTACCAACACCTCATGTCCCATCCTATTGCGTGTCACAGGATAGGCCGGGGCAGACAGTTTTTATTAACAATAATAAACAGGGAGAGCAGGATGAGTTTATTTTCAGGGATCACCCGCATTTTCAATAATGCCAACATCGCTACCAAGCTGGCCGCAGGATTCACGCTGGTTCTGCTGCTCGGTTCCTCCATCGCCGCCTCAGGCATTTACCATCTCACCAGTATTAGCGAGCGAGCCGAAAAGGCCGTGCTGCTGAAGAAAGTGAATGATTTACTGGCCGAAGCCAAATACACCCGGCTTTCGTACATGGCAAATCACGAGCAGAAATTTGTCGATCAAAACCGTCAGGCGCTCGACAAGTTAGAAGTGCGACTGGCCGAAGTGGCAACCTACCACTGGGAGCCGGTCGATCAGGCGCAGGTTGACGCCATGCCGGAGAATATCCGCCGTTACCGCGAAAACTGGCAGCACACGCTGAACCCGCCAGCAGGCAGTGATCCGCAGCAAATCCGTGACAGTCTGGCCGCCGCCGGATTGGCGCTGACCTCGGCGTCGGACCAGCTTCTCAATCATGAAATGACCTACACCCAAGAAGAGGTCAGCCGCACCATCAAAGAGATGCTGATCATCATCACCATCGCCATTCTGACCGGCGCGCTGCTGTCGTGGCGCATGACGCGTCAAATCACCGTGCCACTGCGCCACACGCTGGATGTCGCCCAGCGCATCGCGGCGGGTGATTTAACCGCGCACATTCGCAGCCAGAGCAATGATGAAGTGGGGCAGTTGACCCGCGCCGTCGAAGGGATGAACCAGAACCTGCGCGGCATCATTGGTGATATTCGCAACGGCGTCACCCAAGTGACTCGCGCCTCGAGTGAAATCGCGGCGGGCAACATTGACCTCTCGGCTCGCACCGAGCAGCAGGCGTCGGCGTTGGGCCAGACGGCGGCCAGCATGGAAGAGCTGACCGCGACGGTGAAGCAGAACGCCGACAACGCCAGTCAGGCCAGCAAACTGGCTTCTTCCGCCGCCGACACGGCAGGGCGCGGCGGCAAGCTGGTCAGCGACGTGGTGGGGGTGATGAAGGATATCGCCGTCAGCTCGAAGCAGATTTCTGAAATCACCTCGGTCATCAACAGCATCGCCTTCCAGACCAATATTCTGGCGCTGAATGCCGCGGTTGAAGCCGCGCGCGCCGGAGAGCAGGGGCGCGGCTTTGCCGTGGTTGCCAGCGAAGTGCGCAATTTGGCGCAGCGCAGCGGGCAGGCGGCGAAAGAGATTGAAACCCTGATTGGTCACTCAGTGAGCAAGGTTAACAGCGGCTCGGTGCTGGTGGGCAAGGCCGGGGACACTATGGAGGAGATTGTGCAGTCGGTGGGCCATGTGACCAGTATTATTCATGAGATTGCGTCGGCATCGGAAGAGCAGAGCCGCGGTATCGGCCAGATTGCGCTGGCAGTGGCGGAGATGGACACCGTGACCCAGCAGAACTCGGCGCTGGTGCAGCAGTCGGCCAACGCCGCCGCGTCGCTGGACGAGCAGGCGGTGAATCTCGAAGAGACGGTGGCTATCTTCCGCCTCGGCAATGAGCCAGTCGCCCAAGGCTAATTTGTTCTGAGTTCTTGCCAATAAAAAAGCCGCTGAGCATCCACTCAGCGGCTTTTTTCGATCCTCGCGGGCTTATTTAGCCGGCGCGGTGATCACGTTGTTGAACTGCCACAGACGGTTGAAGTTCACGTCATTCAGGTCACGCGCCTGCTTCTCATCTTTCGGCGCGTTACCGGCGAAGGCGCGCCCAGACACGGCTGCATCGCCCCACGGGTTCGCTTGGTTGTAGCCGCTGTCGATTTGGCTATCGCGGATAACAACTTGGCTGTTTGGCGTGGTGCCCGGCACATAACCGCCGTTTTCAGCGCCTTGATCCCATGCACGGCCCAGCTGTGCTTTCGCCGCCTGACCTTCAAAACCGCGGTCAGAAGTCAGGGTGCTGTTGGTCACCAGGAAGCCGTAAGGCACGTTAGCAGGAGTGTTTGGAGAGAAGATTGAAGCTTGCTTCACGCCACGGCTGCTCACGGTGTGGAACTCAACGCGGTCGAATACCGCGCTTGAGCGGCCAATCACGTAATCCAGGTCACCTTCAATCAGGCTGTTATGCACGTAAGCACGGCTATAACGGCTGTTGTTAGGCTGGTTTTTGATGTTCGCGGTGGTCAGCATCAGGGTGTTCTGGCGGCCAATAATATGCACGTTATCCAGCACGATATTGTCGCCGTCGGTGCGCAGAGCGACCGCCGGGTGATCACCCGCGTCCACGGTGTCCAACAGGCTGTTGGTCACGGTCAGGTTCTGCAATTGCAGGCTGCTGCTCTGTGCCCAGACGGTGGCCGTACAGCCCGCGCCGATGGTGTCAGACTGCTGATCGCTACAATCTTTGAACATGTATTCGCTGCGGTTGCCCGGAATGAACTGGCCATTCGGGTTGACCGTTGCGCGGTACACGGCAGGGGTTGCAGAGGCTTCCAGACCTTGCTGGATAACCACGTCGCTCGCGCTGTTGCCAGCACCGAACAGGGTGATTGGCGGTGCGCCAGCCGGAATGTAAACCGCGCCGGTGTAGGTGCCCGGCAGGATTTTGATGAACACGCGCTCACCGTGGTTACGCACGCGCAGGGCGGCTTCAACGGCTTGCTGGATACTGGTGTACGCTGCGCCGTCGGTACCCATCTGGGTGCCAACCACGAAGTTAGTTTTCGCGGCAGAAATATCGCTTACGGACGGGAACCAGCCTTGCTGCTGAACCTGAAGAGAGCGCCCGCCGAAGGCCAGATAGTTCTTGGCGGTGAAGTTTGCCGCTTCGTCTGGGCTAAGAATTGGGTTGGCGGCTGTGCCCGGAGCAACTTGGGTTGAAACGCCTTCGTGACTGCTGCTACAAGCAGCCAGAACCAAGCTGGCTGACAAAATAGCGCAGGCGCGCGACAGGGTAGTTAATTTCACTGGGTCTGACTCCTTGATAAAAGTTACTCATATTTTCTACCCGTCAACCTTCAAACTGCCTGATGCAAGTCGAGTGATTCTGGGCAACAGCGCAATGTACCACAATTCAGCTATATAACACCGTCAGCGAAGATTTGCCTATTGTATGGAAGTGTATATTGAAGCCGAGATAGGCGCCGCTGGCGTTTTCGTCGACTTCCAGCGTGTCGACGTCTAAGGCATAAATCGTGAATTGGTAACGATGGCTCTCACCCTGCGGAGGTGCCGCGCCGCCGTAGCCCGCCTTGCCAAAGTCAGTTCGGGTTTGCACCGCGCCGTGCGGCAATTCTGCTTTGCCTGAGCCCGCGCCTTGCGCCAGTTCGCTGACGTCGGCGGGGATATTCGCCACGCCCCAGTGCCACCAGCCGGAGCCGGTCGGGGCGTCTGGGTCGTAGCAGGTGATGGCGAAACTTTTGGTGCCTTCGGGGGCGCCGCTCCACGCCAAGTGTGGCGACAAGTTCTGTCCCTGATAACCCATGCCGTTGAACACCTGAGCTTCAGGCATTTTCTCGCCATCTTTCAGGTCATGGCTGGTCAGTGTAAAGGTCATAAGTTCCTCCCGTTTTTGATGATAAAAAGCATAAAAAGGGCAATCAGCCGACCTTGGCTCATTTCGCGCTTTCGCCGCCCAGCAGTTTCAATAGCGCCTGCGCGACGCTGGCGGAAGAGGCCGGATTCTGCCCGGTGATCAGATTGCCGTCGGTCACCACGTAAGGCCGCCAGTCGGCCGCCTTACTGTAGTCGCCGCCGTTTTTCTTCAATTCATCTTCGACTAAAAACGGTACGATGTCAGTGAGGCCGACCGCGTCTTCTTCACTGTTACTGAAGCCGGTGACGCGTTTATCTTTCACCAGCGGCAGCCCGTGCTGGTCTTTCACGTCACGCAGCACGCCGGGCGCGTGGCACACGCTGGCGACAGGCTTGCCCGCCGCCCAAAAAGACTCAATCAGCTTCACCGAGTGAGCATCTTCAGCCAGATCCCACAGCGGGCCGTGGCCGCCGGGATAAAATACCGCGTCAAAATCATCGGCTTTCACCGTGGATAATTTCACCGTATTGCCCAGTGCCTGCTGGGCGGCTTTATCCTGACGAAAACGGTCGGTAGTTTCTGTCTGTGCATCCGGCTCATCGCTTTTCGGGTCCAACGGCGGCTGCCCGCCCTTGGGCGACGCCAGCGTCAGTTCGGCCCCTGCATCCAAAAACTGGTAGTAGGGGGCGGTGAACTCTTCGAGCCAAAAGCCGGTTTTCTTGCCGGTATC
Organism: Ewingella americana ATCC 33852; assembly: GCF_000735345.1. Lineage (GTDB taxonomy): Bacteria > Pseudomonadota > Gammaproteobacteria > Enterobacterales > Enterobacteriaceae > Ewingella > Ewingella americana. The sequence goes on from NZ_JMPJ01000026.1 coordinate 148,297, forward strand.
GCCGAGCCTGTCGTGTGACGTTAATACAATCAGTAATTTCATGTTACCTCCTGTGGGTCCGGTCACGCCGTGGCCCAGCCATTGTCATTGAGTAGCTATCAGTCGTTGTCTTTCGAGACGCGAACTACCAGCTTGCCGAAGTTTTTACCTTCCAGCAGGCCGATAAACGCCTGTGGCGCATTCTCTAAACCTTCAACTACATCTTCGCGGAACTTCACTTTCCCAGCTTCGAACCATTCACCCATCTGCTTGGCGAACTCGGCATAACGGTGGGCGTAATCCTGCGTGATGATGAAGCCCTGCATGCGAATACGCTTTCTGAGGATAGTACTTGCCAGCAGGGAAAGGCGATCTTTGCCATCAGGCAGCTCCGACGCATTGTATTGCGACACCAAGCCGCACACCGGAATACGCGCCTTGGTGTTGAGCAGCGGCAGTACCGCGTCGAACACCGCGCCACCGACGTTTTCGAAATAGACGTCAATGCCGTCCGGGCAGGCGGCTTTTAGGCGTTGAGCAAAGTCCGGCGCGCGGTGGTCGATACACTCATCAAAGCCAAAATGCTCTACCGCGTAGCGGCATTTCTCTTCGCCACCGGCGACACCCACCACGCGGCTGCCTTTAATCTTAGCAATTTGGCCGACCAGTGAACCCACCGGGCCGGTTGCGGCGGCCACCACCACGGTTTCGCCCGGCTGTGGCTGGCCGATGTCCAGCAGCCCCATAAAGGCGGTGTTGCCCGGCATACCTAAAACGCCGAGGGCCAGAGAAGGGTGCTTAAGGGCCGGGCCTTCGACTTTGCGCACCTCTTTGGCGCTGACCACCGGGCGCTCTTGCCAGCCGGTGTAGGCCAGAACCAGATCACCCACTTTGAAGTTAGGATCTTTGGATTCCACCACGCGGGATACCGCTTCGCCAGTCATCACCTCGTCGATTTGCACCGGCGGCACATAAGACGGTGCGTCGCTCATACGGCCGCGCATATAGGGGTCGAGAGAGAGATAGAGGGTGTGCAGCACCAGTTCCCCGTCTTTGGCCGCCGGGACGGATTTTTCTTCCAGACGGAAGTTCTCTGGCGTTGGGGCACCTTTCGGACGCGAGGCCAGCACAAAGCGGCGGTTTACTGCTGAATTCTGAGACATACAAACTCCTATTCTGATGATTGTTTGGTGGAAACCACTACCAAAGGGCAACAGGTCATGAGGAATAAGTATAGGCAGCTAACTCAGCCTTAGGCTGAGCGGTTTATGCTTTGTCAAAATGTGCTGTCACAAAACCGTAACAAAACCCCTTCCGCTCGGAGCATTTCACGAGTATGTTTTGAGGCGATGATGTCGCGATAACTCACCGATAAATAAGCATAAAAGGAAAATAAGATGCATAAGATTAAATTGGCACTAGGGGCGGTTTGCGTACTGCTGAGTTTGAACCAGAGCGCATTGGCGAAAGAAGCCAACCCCGCGCCGCTCTATCCGGGCGTCAACGTCGCGCAATTGGCGCAGCAGTCGCCGGTACACTGGGTATCAGTGGCGCAGATTGAAAACAGTTTGGTGGGTCGCCCGCCGATTGCCGTGGGTTTTGATATTGATGACACCGTGCTGTTCTCCAGCCCTGGCTTCTACCGCGGGCAGAAAGAGTTCTCTCCGGGCAAAGAGGATTACCTGAAAAACCCGCAATTCTGGGAAAAGATGAACAACGGCTGGGATGATTTCAGCATTCCCAAAGAAGTGGCGAAGCAGCTGATTGATATGCACCTCAAGCGCGGCGACAGCATTTATTTCGTCACTGGGCGCAACCAGACTAAAACCGAGACGGTGACTAAGACGCTGCAAGACGATTTCCAAATCCCGCGAGACAAGGTCAATCCAGTGATTTTCGCCGGAGATAAGCCGGGCCAAAATACCAAAACCCAGTGGCTGAAAGACAAGCAGATTAAGATTTTCTACGGCGATTCCGACGGTGATATCACCGCCGCACAGGCCGTCAGCGCCCGTGGTATCCGCGTTCTGCGCGCTTCTAACTCCAGCTATAAGCCACTGCCGCAGGCCGGGGTGTTTGGCGAGGAAGTGGTGGTTAATTCGGAGTATTGATTGGTTTTTTTACTCCTTCTCCTCTCAGAGGAGAAGGCTGGGATGAGGAGTGGTTTAGCTCAAGGCTCAATGCGGCAAATCCCACACCCCGCCTGCCTCCCCTCCTGAGAGGGGAGGGAGCAAAAATAAACCAAACAAAACTTACTTCACCGTCACATCGATATCGCCGAAATACTTCTTCGAAAGCTGCTGGATCACGCCTTCCTGCTTAATCTTGGCGATGGCGGCGTCTAGCTTCTGCTTATTGGCGGTGTCGCCTTTGCGCAGGCCGAAAGCGATGCCGCTGCCGAGGATTTTGTCATCGCGCACGGCGTCACCGACGAAGGCGAAATCTTTACCGTCCGGGCGGTCAAGGAAGCCGGTCTGCCCAGCCGGAGCCAGTACCAGCGTGCCGTCGAGGCGGCCGGAGGACAAGTCCAGATAGACCTGATTCTGATCCTGATAAGAGACCACATCGACCCCTTTCGGTGCCCAGTGCGCCTGCGCGTAGCTCTCCTGAATCGAGCCTTGCAGCACGCCAACGTGCTTGCCTTTCAGCGACTCAACCGTCGGCAGCAGGCCGGAGGACTTCTTGGCAATCAGCTGGCTTGGCACGCGGTAGATAACATCAGTGAAATCAATTGCCTGACGGCGTTTCTCGGTGACGTTCATCGCCGAGTTAATGGCATCGAATTTACGGGCTTGCAGCGCGGGGATCAGGCCGTCGAAGGCGGTATCGAACCACTCACACTTCAGCTTGGCGGCGGCGCAGACCGCGTTACCCACGTCAATATCAAAGCCCTGCAACTCGCCGCTGGCGCTTTTTGATTCGAACGGCGGATATTGCGCTTCCAGACCAAATTTAAACGCGGTGCCCTCTGCCAGTGTTGAGAAAGAGGCCAGTGCGCAACCCAGCAGTAATGCAATCTTCATTTTTTTCATGTCATTTCCTCGGAGAGATTAAACCCGGCTCAGGCGGCGGGCACCTTCGTACAGTGTGTCATCGTCTTTGGCAAAGCTCAGGCGGATAAGCCCGGTCGGCTGGTTACTGCTGTAAAACGCCGACAGCGGGATGGTGGCGACCTGATAATCACGGATCAAACTCAGTACAAACTCATCATCGGTCAGCGGGCTAAAGTGGCTAAAGCGCGCCAGCATAAAGAAGCTGCCACGGCTCGGCAGCAGCTCGAAACGCGAGCCGCTGAGGGCATCGGCCAACAGGTCGCGTTTGTGCTGATAGAAGTCCGCCAGCCCCAGATAGCTCTGCGGATCGGCCATCGCTTCGGCGAAAGCCACCTGCATCGGGGTGTCGGCGGAGAACATCATGAACTGATGCACCTTGCGGATCTCATTCATTAATTCTGCCGGCGCCAGACAGTAGCCGACGCGCCAGCCGGTGACGTGATAGGTCTTGCCGAAGGAGGAGACAATCACGCTGCGCTCGGCCAGCTGCGGGTGGCAGGCCATGCTGTGGTGGCGCTGGCCGTCGAACACCACGTGCTCATAGACTTCATCGGACAGGATCACGATATCGGTGTCGCGGGTGAGGGCGGTGAGACGCTCAATGTCCACGTCGCTGAAAATCGCCCCGGTCGGGTTGTGCGGGCTGTTAATGATGATCATCCGCGTTTTGCTGTTAATCGCACTGGCGACCTGATCCCAGTCGATGCTGAAATCTTCCAGCGACAGGCTGATGGCCACCGGCGTCGCGCCCTGCAAACGGACAATCGGCGCGTAGCTGTCAAACGACGGCTCGAAGTAGATCACCTCATCGCCCGGATGCACCAGCGCGCTGATTGCCGAGTACAGGCCTTCGCTGGCGCTGGCGGTGACCGTCACTTCTTCATTGGCGTCATAATGGCAGCCATACAGCGCCTCGACCTTGGCCGACAGCGCGTGGCGCAGCGCGGCGACGCCGCTCATTGGTGCATACTGGTTATGACCATCACGCATGGCTTTGGTCACGGCATCAATCAGCGAAGGCTGGCAGGAGAAGTTTGGCGCGCCTTGGGATAAATTCAGCGCATTATGCTCAGCGCTCAACTGACCGATAACGGTGAAAATCGTGGTGCCGACATCAGGCAATTTGGATTGAGTCGATAAAGGGCTTTTCATATATCACCTCGGGAAGGCATAAATATTTATATATTATGAATGATTAAGCAGTAGTTTATTTGTGCAGACAATGGATAATTTGTCATACTCGCCATGATCTACATGCATGGCTGACAGCGATATCAAGAGGCGAACATGGCAACTCCCCCAGACCTTTCTTACCTAACGGCGCTCAATCTTCCCTCGCTTAACCTGTTGAAAACCTTCAGCGTGGTGGCGAAAACCCTTAACTTGACCCACGCGGCTGAGTTGCTGCACATCACCCAAGGGGCGGTGAGTCGGCAGATAACCGGGCTGGAGAATACGCTGGGCTACCCGCTATTTTTGCGTCAGGCGCGCGGGCTAACCCTAACGCCGCGCGGCGCGCAACTGCTGCCGCCAATCCAGCAGGCGCTGGAGCAGATGGGCGAGGCGATGAAGCGCGTCGGCTCGCACCCCGATACCTTGCGCATCAAATGCCCGACTTGCTCCATGCGCTGGCTGCTGCCACGGGTGATTCAATTACAGAACGACCGCCCTGAGCTGCGTATTGAGCTGACGGCCTCCATTGCCCACGGCGTGGACTTCAGCACCGAGCACTTCGACGCCGCCGTGGTGTTTGGCCGCGCGCCGGACTCGCCTCGCCGGGCGCATCATCTGTTTGATGAGATCTTAACGCCTATCTGCACGCCGGACTTCTTCGGCAAGAGTGCGGAGAGCACTACGATTGAGGATTTAGCGGAGAAAACCTTGCTGCACCCGACCCGCGACCGCCGCGACTGGCTGCTGTGGCTGCGGGAATCCGGCGTAAAAGGGCTGCCGTCGGCTAAGTCTCAGCACTTCGACACGCTGGATCTGGCCATCAATTCGGCATTGCAGGGGTATGGCATTGCGATTGGGGATTTGACGCTAATAGAGGATGACCTGCAGGCCAAGCGCGTGATGGCGCCATTCCCACTCTGTGTGGCGAGCGGCGCGTCTTACACCTTGCTCTATCCGGATAACCCGACCCCGGCGCTACAGGTTGCTATTGATTATTTGAACGAGCAGGCCAGAATCAGCCGGCAGAAGTTGAGCACGCTGCTTTCAACCTCACACCGGCTGGTGACCAGCAATTAATCGCAGAGATTAATAGAGGGACTCAAGCGCGCTGGCAATCGCGCCGGTCAGCTGGCTGAGCTGAGCAGGGGAGATAACGTAAGGCGGCATCAGGTAAATCAGCTTGCCGAAAGGCCGAATCCACACGCCCTGACTGACGAAGTGCTTCTGCAACGCCGCCATGTTCACCGGCTCGCGCATCTCCACCACGCCAATCGCGCCCAGCACCCGCACGTCGGCCACCGCTGAGTGCGCGGCCAGCGGCGTCAGCTCGCTTTGCAACTGGCGCTCAATGCCCGCCACCTGTTCCTGCCAGTTATTTTCTGCCAGTAAACTCAGGCTGGCGTTAGCCACGGCGCAGGCCAGCGGGTTGCCCATAAAGGTCGGGCCGTGCATAAAGCAGCCCGCCTCGCCGTCGCTTATCACCTCGGCGACGTGGCGAGTGGTGAGGGTCGCCGAAAGCGTCATGTAGCCGCCGGTCAGGGCTTTGCCGAGGCACATAATATCTGGCGAAATCCCCGCGTGGTCGCAGGCGAACGGCTTGCCGGTGCGGCCAAAGCCGGTGGCGATCTCATCGGCAATCAGCAGCACGCCGTAATGGTCACACAGCTCGCGTACGCGCTTGAGGTAGGTTGGGTGATAGATACGCATGCCGCCCGCGCCTTGCACCACTGGCTCAAGGATCACGGCGGCAATCGAATCCTGATGCTGTTCCAGCAGGGCGGCAAACGGCGCGATATCCTGTTCATTCCACGCCTCGCCGAAGCGCGACTGCGGCGCATCGGCAAACAGATGCTGCGGCAAATAGCCCTGATACAAACTGTGCATTGAGTTTTGCGGGTCACACACCGACATCGCGCCGAAGGTGTCACCGTGATAGCCATTGCGCAGCGTCAGCAGGGTCTGGCGCTTCTCGCCGCGCGCCTGCCAGTACTGCATCGCCATCTTCAGCGCCACTTCTACCGCCACCGAACCCGAGTCGGCCAAAAACACGCATTCCAGCCCGGCGGGGGTCATCTCGACTAAACGCCGCGACAGCGCCACCGCCGACGGATGGGTTATGCCGCCGAACATCACGTGAGACATCTTGCCAATCTGCTCAATCGCCGCCTGATTCAGCACCGGGTGGTTGTAGCCGTGGATCGCCGCCCACCATGACGACATGCCGTCGATAAGCTGCCGCCCGTCAGCCAGTTGTAGCTCCACGCCCTGTGCTGATTCCACCGGATAGCACGGCAGCGGGTGAGTCATAGAGGTGTAAGGGTGCCAGATGTGGCGCTGGTCGAACTCGAGATCGGCAGGGGTCATTGCGATATCCTGAAAGCTAACTTGTAAACCAAAAAATAATTTTAACGTTGACGGTAAACCAAAACAAATGAAAAATGGTTTACAGAATAGGTAGAAACCAAAACTCAAAATATTTTTGGAGATGGCACCATGTCGACCCGCACCCATTGGACGCTGGAAAAAACCCAAGCTTTGTTCGATAAACCCTTCCTCGAGCTGATGTTCGAAGCCCAGCAGGTCCACCGCCAACACTTCTACCCGCGTCAGGTTCAGGTCAGCACCTTGCTGTCGATCAAAACCGGTGCTTGCCCGGAAGACTGTAAATACTGCCCGCAAAGCTCGCGCTACAAAACCGGGCTGGAAACGGAACGCCTGATGGAAGTGAAGCAGGTGCTGGAGTCTGCCCGTCAGGCCAAGGCCGCCGGTTCCACTCGTTTTTGCATGGGCGCGGCGTGGAAAAACCCGCACGAGCGCGACATGCCTTACCTTGAGCAGATGGTGCAGGGCGTGAAAGAGCTGGGGATGGAAACCTGCATGACGCTCGGCACACTGGACACCTCGCAGGCGCAGCGTCTGGCGACAGCGGGTCTGGATTTCTACAACCATAACCTCGACACCTCGCCAGAATTCTACGGCAGCATCATCACCACCCGTAGCTATCAAGAGCGTCTGGATACCCTGTCAGAAGTGCGCAACGCGGGCATTAAAGTCTGCTCCGGTGGCATCGTGGGTCTGGGCGAAACGGTCAAAGACCGCGCCGGATTGCTGATGCAGCTTGCCAACCTGCCGGTTGCCCCTGAGAGCGTGCCGATCAACATGCTGGTCAAAGTGAAAGGCACGCCGCTGGCTAACAATGACGACGTCGATCCTTTCGATTTTATCCGCACCATCGCCGTGGCGCGCATCATGATGCCAAGCTCCTATGTGCGCCTGTCTGCCGGTCGTGAGCAGATGAGTGAGCAGACGCAGGCGATGTGCTTTATGGCCGGTGCTAACTCGATTTTCTACGGCTGCAAGCTGCTGACCACGCCAAACCCGGCGGAAGACAAAGACCTGATCCTGTTCGGCAAGCTGGGCCTCAACCCACAAGTTTTCGAAACCGAAATGGGCGACAACCAGCAGCAAGAGGCGCTGGCCGAGCAGTTGGTTCACGCCGACACCGACCAGTTCTACAACGCAGCCGTCTAAACCATGAGCTGGGAAAGCCGAATTCAGGACGCCCTGCAGGCGCGGCGCGAGGCGGCGGCGTTTCGCTTGCGCCTGCCTAACGCCGGAGGCAGCGCCCGCTGGCTGACACAGGGCGAGCGCCGCTGGCTGAATTTCTCCGGCAATGACTATCTCGGGCTGAGCCAGCACGAGGAGATTGTTGCCGCGTGGCAGCAGGGGGCGGCGCGGTTTGGCGTCGGCAGCGGCGGCTCGGGGCATGTTACCGGCTATAGCGATGTCCACGCCGAGTTCGAGCAGCAGCTGGCGCAGTGGCAGGGTTATCCGCGCGCGCTGCTGTTTATCTCCGGCTTTGCAGCCAATCAGGCAATTTTGGCCGCGCTGCTGCAAAAAGGTGACCGCGCGCTGGCAGACAAGCTGAGCCACGCTTCGCTGCTGGAGGCGGCGACCCAGTCTCCGGCCCAGCTGCGGCGCTTCACCCATAATCAGCCGGATTCCCTGCAACGGCTGCTGCAATCCTCATGCGACGGCGAAACTCTGGTGGTTACCGAAGGGGTGTTCAGCATGGACGGCGATGCCGCGCCGCTGGCAGAAATCCATCAACAGGCTCGCGATAACCGCGCGTGGCTGCTGGTGGACGATGCCCATGGCGTCGGGGTGATGGGCGAGCAGGGGCGGGGCAGTTGCTGGCAGCAAGGGGTTCGCCCCGAGCTGCTGGTGGTCACTTTCGGCAAGGCGTTTGGCTGTAGCGGGGCTGCCGTACTGTGCGACGACGATACGGCGGACTACCTGCTGCAGTTCGCTCGTCATCTGATTTACAGCACCGCCATGCCCGCCGCGCAGGTCTGCGCCCTTCAGGCCAGCCTGCGCTGTATTCAGCAAGGCGATGCGCTGCGTGATAAACTGGCGGCCAATATTGCCCGTTTTCGCGCTGGCGCGGCAGATTTGCCTTATCAGCTTACTTCGTCCGCGACCGCCATTCAGCCGGTGATTGTCGGTGAAAACCAGCCGACGCTCGACTTAGCCCAGCGTCTGCGCGACAGCGGCCTGTGGGTGAGCGCCATTCGCCCACCGACCGTACCGCCGGGCAGCGCAAGACTGCGCATTACCCTCACGGCTGCTCATCAGCCGGAAGATATCGATTTTTTGCTGGAGTCCCTTCATGGGTGCAGTCACTGAATTAGTGAACAAACAAGCGGTAGCAGACGCCTTTAGCCGCGCTGCCGGTCATTACGAAAACGCCGCGCAGTTACAGCGTGACGTGGGCGAACATTTGCTCAGCATGGTGGCAGAGCAGCATCAAAGCGCCGGTAACCGCGTACTTGACGCGGGCTGTGGCACGGGCTATTTCAGCCGCCGCTGGCGTGATATGGGCAAACAGGTGACGGCGCTGGATCTGTCGCAAGGCATGCTGGACATGGCCAGCGCGCTGAATTCTGCCGACAGCTATATTCCCGGCGACATTGAACGCCTGCCGCTGGCGGATCAGTCGGTGGACATCTGCTACAGCAATCTGGCGGTGCAGTGGTGTAACGCGCTGCCGCGCGCGCTGGAAGAGATGCACCGCGTGACGCGTATCGGCGGGCTGGTGGTGTTCTCCACGCTGGCCGAAGGTTCGCTCGGCGAGCTGGCTGCGGCATGGATGAAGGTCGACGGGCGTCGCCACGTCAATCAGTTCCTCACGCCGGATAAAATCGCCGAAGCCTGCGCGCCTTATCGCCACGACGTGCAGTTTAGCCAGCAAACCCTGCTGTTCCCCGACGTGATGAGCCTGATGCGTTCGCTTAAAGGCATCGGTGCGACCCACATCAAAAACGGTCGCCTTGGCGGCTTAGGCGGTCGCGAACGCCTCGCCCTGCTGGAAAAGCACTACGCCCGCCAAGACGGCATGCTGCCGCTGACCTATAAGTTGGTGTATGGGGTGCTGCAGGTCGAAGAATTAATTCCACGCTAAAATCCTTCCTCCTTGACGCTGTCTCTGCGTTGGCTGCGCGTGCTCACCCGAATCACTGACCTATGTCAGCTCATCGGGCTGAACCCGCTTGCCGCCTTGATACAGCGCCAATGACTTTGGATTTCGATTTTGTTCGATAAAGACATTGGCTATTTAAAATGAAAAAAACATTCTTCATTACCGGCACGGACACTGAAGTCGGTAAAACCGTGGCGACCACGGCTTTCTTGCAGGCTGCGGCGCAGGCTGGGTTTTCCACTGCGGGCTATAAGCCGGTGGCGTCTGGCAGTGAAATGACCGCCGAGGGTGCGCGAAATAGCGACGCGCTGGCCCTTCAGGCCAATAGCTCGGTGGCGTTGAGTTATAACGAAGTGAACCCCTGTACCTTCCTTGAGCCAACTTCGCCGCACATTGTTAGCCAGCTAGAACAGCGGCCTATCGCGCTGGAGACGCTGTCGGCGGGCTTGCGCCATCTTCAGCCGAAAGCTGACTGGACGGTGGTCGAGGGGGCGGGAGGCTGGTTTACGCCGCTCAACGAGCAGCACACCTTTGCCGACTGGGTGGTCAGCGAACAGCTGCCGGTGGTTCTGGTGGTGGGAATGCGTTTGGGCTGCATCAACCACGCGCTGCTAACCGCGCAGGCGGTGGCGCAAAGCGGCCTAAAATTGGTGGGATGGATTGCCAATGATGTACAGGAAACGGGGAAGCATCATCAGGCCTATCTCGCGACGCTCGCGCTTATGCTGCCTGCGCCCATGCTGGGCGAGATCCCGTTCCTTGATAACACCAGCGATACCGATCTGGGGCAGTATCTCGACCTTTCGCCTCTCACACGCTGAGATAGTCTTTCACTAAATCGTCGTTGAGCTGCGCCAAGGTGCCCTGTGCCACGTTGCGGCCGCTATCGAGCAGGCAGAAGCGGTCCGCGACGCTGCGAATAAAGGGCAGTCGGTGACCGACCAGCAGCAGTGTCAGGCCCAAATCGCGGTTGAGACGGTGAATGATATTGCCCATGTTGGCCGCCATCGCCGGGCTGGTGTGCTCGGTTGGCTCATCAAGGATCAGCAGCTCCGGCTCCAGCACCAGCGCGCGGCTGATAGCCAGCTGCTGCTGCTCGCTTTCGTCCAGCTCTCCGGCCTTGTGCGCCCCCATCTCCTTCAAGGCAGGGAAAAGCTCGTAGACCTGCTCGGGGATGCGGCGGTTCTTGTTGCGCCCGGCCATCATGGCGATTTGCAGGTTTTCATCGACGCTCATTTGCGAAAAAATCTGCCGACCTTCAGGCACATAGCCAATCCCCACTAAGGCCCGGCTCTCCACCGGCAAATCCAGCAGGTTCTGCGGCTCGGCGTCTGCCGACTGCCAGCAGATGCTGCCACTCTTCACCGGCAAATGCCCCATGATGCAGTTAATCAGCGTGGTTTTGCCGACGCCGTTGCGGCCAATCAGGAAAGTGCATTGGCCGCGATACAGCTCCAGATTGATATCCCACAGAATATGCTTCTGGCCGTAATACTGGTTTACCGACTTTATACTCAACATCAGACCTCCCTAAACTCCGCCTGCTGGCTGGCCTCAGTGCCTTAGCAAGCCGGAGTCGCTGTTTAACTGACCGTCACTGTCATATTTCTGACATTTATGTTTTGCCATTTCGGCGATTTCACAGAATTTTATGTGGTGCGTTAGCCCACTGACTTACAGCATCAATTGGCAATAAATAGCCGTTAGCCAGTGATAAAAGGCTGAAACGACGCTTTCTCACGGCTTAAGCTAGCGAGAGCGACCTAAAAGTAGCTTTTTCGTAAAGCCTGCGCTTTCAGGGCGATCCGCTGTAAATGGCCGACATGATTAATATTGCAACTCTCAGGCCAAGTTTGGAGAGATAACTCCTAAAGAGGTTGTAACCAGAGTGTTAAAGGCGCGCGTGTGAATGAATAACAATAAAACATTAATACGGGTTATGAATGGGGCGGGGATACGGCGAAAATATGCACTTTCCCAGTGCTGAAGCAGCAGTTTTTGGTGCAGAGCCTGAGTGTGGATAAGACAAATCCGACAGGCAATATACAATTTTTTTCATTTTGCAATATCTATGGCGCAGCATATCTAGGCAAAATCGGCATATATAAAGAAGTAAAAAAGGCAAAAAATAACTAAAAACCTTAGCCCGAAACCCTTCGAGGGTGAAACTGGCTTTTTTGACAGGTCGCGCTGCGTGGGGCGTGCTGTGAGTTATCCACCATTCCTGTGGATAACCATGTGCATGAGAGTAAGAAAAGTTGCTACAAGCGAGTCTGGACGCGGCTTGCGCTCGGTTTGTCGTTAATCCCACCTTTTTAATCAAAATTATATTTTTCAATGAGTTATGATAAATCAAGCGTTGTCAAATTGTGATCTGGCGCTTGTGTCAATTTTCGTCAGTCTGTGGTCAAAAAGTTAATTCGCGAAAATAATTGGGGATAAATGTTCTGCCGTGGGGAAAAACGGCTTAATGGAATAACCTAAAAAAGTGCAGTTTTCTTCGTGTCTTAGAAACAAGGGGCAGGGTGGGTGAACAAATCAACATCACATGCCCATTGGAAGCTGGTTTTATATCCAGTACTATATAGCTGGCAAAAATTGCGGAGTCTTCCATACTCAGTCTCCGCAGTCCGTGTTGTGCGTTTCTTCTCTTCTGTCAGGTAGCCCGTTCATGAGCAAAGTATTCAAACTGCATTCCGACTTTAAACCGTCAGGCGATCAGCCTGAGGCCATACGCGCTTTGGAAGAAGGGCTGGAGAATGGTCTGGCGCACCAGACGCTGCTGGGGGTAACCGGCTCGGGGAAAACCTTTACCGTCGCCAACGTGATTGCCGACCTGAATCGCCCAACCATGGTGCTGGCGCCTAACAAAACGCTGGCTGCCCAGCTGTATGGCGAGATGAAAGAGTTCTTCCCGGAAAACGCCGTGGAATATTTTGTCTCCTACTACGACTACTATCAGCCAGAAGCCTACGTTCCTAGCTCCGATACCTTTATTGAAAAAGACGCCTCGGTGAACGAACACATCGAGCAAATGCGTCTTTCCGCCACCAAAGCCCTGCTTGAGCGCCGCGACGTGGTGGTGGTGGCTTCGGTTTCGGCCATTTATGGTCTGGGTGACCCGGATCTCTACCTGAAGATGATGCTGCACCTGACCAAGGGGATGATCATCGATCAGCGCGCTATTTTGCGCCGCTTGGCCGAGCTGCAATATGCCCGCAACGATCAGGCATTCCAGCGCAGTACCTTCCGCGTGCGCGGCGAGGTGATCGACGTGTTCCCGGCAGAGTCCGATGACATGGCGCTGCGCATCGAGCTGTTCGACCAAGAAGTGGAGCGCCTGTCGCTGTTTGACCCGCTGACCGGGCAGATCCAGCAAGAAGTGCCGCGCTTCACCATCTACCCGAAAACCCACTATGTGACGCCGCGCGAGCGCATTATTCAGGCGATGGAAGAGATCAAAGTCGAGCTGGCGGATCGTCGCAAAAAACTGCTCGACAACAACAAGCTGCTGGAAGAGCAGCGCATCAGTCAGCGCACCCAGTTTGATCTGGAGATGATGAATGAGCTGGGTTACTGCTCGGGTATCGAAAACTACTCGCGCTACCTGTCAGGGCGCGGGCCGGGCGAGCCGCCACCGACGCTGTTCGACTATTTGCCTGCCGACGGCCTGCTTATTGTTGACGAATCCCACGTCACCATTCCGCAAATCGGCGGCATGTACAAAGGCGACCGCTCGCGTAAAGAGACGCTGGTGGAGTACGGATTCCGCCTACCTTCGGCGCTGGACAACCGCCCAATGCGTTTTGAAGAGTTTGAAGCCGCCGCGCCGCAAAGCATCTACGTGTCGGCAACGCCGGGCACCTATGAAACGGAGAAATCCGGCGGCGACGTGGTAGAGCAAGTGGTGCGCCCAACCGGCCTGCTGGACCCGCTGATTGAAGTGCGCCCGGTCGCGACGCAGGTTGATGATTTGCTGTCGGAGATCCGCAAACGCGTGGAAATTAACGAGCGCGTGCTAGTGACCACGCTGACCAAGCGCATGGCCGAAGACTTGACCGAGTATCTGGAAGAGCACGGCGAGCGCGTGCGCTACCTGCACTCCGACATCGACACCGTCGAGCGTGTCGAAATCATTCGTGATTTGCGCTTAGGCGAGTTCGACGTGCTGGTGGGTATCAACTTACTGCGAGAAGGTTTGGACATGCCTGAGGTGTCGCTGGTGGCGATTCTGGACGCCGACAAAGAGGGCTTCCTGCGTTCCGAGCGTTCACTGATCCAGACCATCGGCCGTGCGGCGCGTAACCTCAACGGCAAAGCCATTCTTTACGGCGACAAAATCACTAACTCGATGCGCAGAGCTATCGACGAAACTGAGCGCCGTCGCGCCAAGCAAGAGGCTTACAACACCGAGCACGGCATCACACCGATGGGGCTGAATAAGAAAATCTCTGACATTCTTCAACTGGGTCAACCTAAGACCAAGAAGAACAAAGACAAGCGCGATGCCGAAGCCTTCGAAACCGCCAAGCTGCTTACGCCAAAAGCGCTGGAGCAGCGTATTCGCGAGCTAGAAAGCAAGATGTACTCCCACGCGCAGAATCTGGAGTTTGAAGACGCGGCGAGAACGCGTGACGAGTTGCAGTCTCTGCGAGATCAATTTATCGCCTTGTCCTAATCCTTCCCGCCTTCCAACATGGTCGCGCGCAGTCAAAAGATGCTAGACTGCGCGCCCTGTAAAATCGACTTGCGAGCCAACCATGACTGACACACCTTCACCGAAACCCGCTGCGGCGAAAGATCCCCTGCACGGCGTGACGCTGGAAGCACTGCTGACGAAGCTGGTGGACAGTTTTGGCTGGCCAGCGTTGGCGTCTCAGGTGAACATCAACTGCTTCAAAAGCGACCCGAGCATCAAGTCCAGTCTGAAGTTTTTGCGTCGAACGCCGTGGGCGAGAAAGGAAGTGGAAACGCTGTATCTGGATTTCGTGGAAGGGCATTTGCGTCCCGACATGACGCGCAGCAAACGCCGCACGCCACTGTCTGCTGAGAAGCCGCAAAAGCCGAAAGTCAGCACCGCCAAACCGGCAGCGGACAGCCCGTGGAACAACCATCCGCTGGTGAATAAAAAGCCTTAAATCATCTTCTGCAAAGCTTCTTCTAGCGCTTTGCGCAGTAACTCGCGGTCGTGGCGATAAGGAATGTCGCTGGCTTCGAGCTGGGTTTGAATGATCAACCGCTCGCTGGCATCGGCGATATTCACCTTCGGCCCGACGATGGCGGCATCCACCGCGCGGCGTCCAATCTGGTTTTCAATCAGCGAAAGCTTGTCATGCAGGGTCAGCGACGCTGCCGCCACGCTAAGTTCTTTACCCAAATTCCCGATGTAAACGATGTGCGCCCGGCTGCGGCGCAGGGCCTGCGTTAAATCTTTCATCAGCAGCAGCGGCATCAGGCTGGTGTAAAAGCTGCCCGGACCAATTAGCACCAAATCTGCTTCTTTGATTGCCAGAATGGCTTCGCGGGTGGCGGTTACTTCCGGTTGTAGCATCAGTTCGCGCGGGAGTTGCGTCAGCTTGTCGACATTCACTTCGCCATGCACCCACTCGCCGTCGGCACCCAGCGCGGCTAAATCCACCGGATGTTCCGACATCGGGATCAGCTCGGCATCAACCTTCAACAGGCTGCGCACCAAATTGATCGCTTCCAGAGGACGCACGCTGAGATGATCCAAGGCGCGCAGCATCAGGTTGCCGAGGTTATGCCCAGCCAGTTCACCCTGACCCCCGAAGCGGAACTCAAACATCGCGGACGCCACGGTAGGCTCGGTGATCAACTGATTGAGGCAGTTACGCATGTCGCCCCAAGCGATGCCGCCTTCGGAGCTGCGAATGCGCCCGGTGGAGCCGCCGTTATCGGTGGTGGTGACAATGCCGGTCAAACGCGAGCCAAGGAAGGAGAGGGATGACATAACGCGGCCAAGGCCGTGTCCGCCCCCCAGTGCTACTACGCGGTCGAGATCGGCTAACGTGCGATTGCGCATAAAGATCCTTGAAGCTGTCCAGAGAAAGATAAACCTGCCACTCGCGCGGCAGCAAAATAGGGTTTTGATGTCATTTCGTCGATTGATTTTACCCAATTTTGCAACAAGGTGTTATCCAACTTATATCTGAAAAGCGAGGTAAACCCGCAGCTTTGATGATGTTTCTTGTCGCTAACGTGCTGAGAATTGCCTTTAAAATCCGCTATGTAGAGAAATACATAGCGAAAACCACCTTGGAGTTCCTTCCCGCGCGGCGCTACAATAGACCCTGTAACCGCGTTTTTTCGCCTGCGTTTGCAGCTGAAAAAATCAAACTCCTAGCCTTGCCGCCTAAGTTACTGGGCTGAATTGGTGATACTTCTCACTGGTTTAGTCGATTAATACGGCGTCCTGGCCGTGGCTCAGCCACCAGGGTGCAAGGTAGAAATGCCTGCATCTCCCGTATTTGGAAAGGTGTTAAGGTGCTTCAACTTACCGATGCTTTTGCGCGCAAGTTTTATTACTTGCGGCTATCTATTACTGACGTGTGCAATTTCCGTTGCACCTATTGCCTGCCCGACGGCTACAAACCGCAGGGTCACAGCAATAAAAGCTTCCTGTCGCTGGACGAAATCCGTCGTGTCAGCCGCGCTTTTGCCCATTTAGGGACTGAAAAAGTGCGCCTGACCGGGGGCGAGCCGTCTCTGCGCCGCGACTTCTGCGACATCATTGCCGCCGTGCGCGAAAACCCCACTATTAAAACGCTGGCTGTCACCACCAATGGCTATCGCATGGCGCGTGACGCTAAACACTGGCGCGACGCGGGCCTGACCGCGATTAACGTCAGCGTCGACAGCCTCGATGCCCGCCAATTCCACGCCATTACCGGGCAGGATAAATTCAACGACGTGATGCGCGGCATCGACGCCGCGTTTGAGGCCGGTTTCAGCAAGGTGAAAGTCAATGCCGTGCTGATGCGCGACGTCAACCACGCCAGCCTGAATACCTTCCTCAACTGGATCAAAAACCGCCCAATCCAGCTACGCTTTATCGAGCTGATGGAGACCGGCGACGGCAGCGAGCTATTTCGCAAACACCACGTCTCAGGTGAAGTCCTGCGCGAGCAGTTGGTGCAGCAGGGCTGGCAGTTGCAGGTCCGCGCGCGCAGCGACGGCCCGGCGCAGGTGTTCAGCCACCCGGATTATGTCGGCGAAATCGGCCTGATCATGCCTTATGAGAAAGACTTCTGCGCCAGCTGCAACCGCCTGCGGGTATCTGCCATCGGCAACTTGCACTTGTGCCTGTTCGGCGAGCAGGGCATTGGGCTGCGCGATTTACTGGCAGACGATATGCAGCAAGATGAATTAATGGATAGAATTCAAGGCGGCCTGCGGCAGAAAAAGCAGACCCATTTCCTGCATCAGGGCAACACGGGTATTACCCAGAACCTGTCGTTTATTGGTGGTTGAAGTCATTCAAGGAGCAACAAGATGAGCAAGGCCAGCAAAGATTTCCTTCCCCTTTCTTTGGCGATTTTGACCGTTTCAGACCATCGCACCGAGGCAGAAAACACCTCCGGGCACTACCTGAAAGAGGTGGCTGAAGAAGCCGGGCACCGCGTCGCGGCGCAAACCATCGTCAAAGATAATTTGTATAAAATTCGCGCGGTGGTGTCGCAATGGATTGCCGATGAGCAGATCCAAGCCATTTTGATTAACGGCGGTACCGGCTTCACGCAGGGTGACAATACGCCGGAAGCACTGAAGCCGCTGTTTGACCGCGAAATCGAAGGCTTTGGCGAGCTGTTCCGCATGGTGTCATTTGAAGAGATTGGCACCTCGACCATTCAGTCCCGCGCCTTAGCCGGTATGGCCAACCAGACGGTGATTTTTGCCATGCCGGGCTCGACCAGCGCCTGCCGCACCGCGTGGGAACACGTTATCGAGGCCCAGTTAGACGCGCGCAACGGCCCGTGTAACTTCACGCCTCACGTCAAGAAATAAGCCCAACTATGACCACTTTTACTCACATTAACGCCTCCGGCGACGCGCATATGGTGGATGTCTCCGCCAAGGCCGAAACCGTGCGTGAAGCCCGCGCTGAATCCTTTGTGACCATGGCCGCCGAGACGCTGGCGATGATTGTTAACGGCAATCACCACAAGGGCGACGTGTTCGCCACGGCGCGTATTGCCGGGATTCAGGCGGCGAAGAAAACTTGGGATTTGATCCCGCTTTGCCATCCACTGCTGCTCACTAAGGTGGAAGTTAACCTTGAAGCTCAGCCGGAGCACAACCGCGTGCGCATTGAGTCGCGCTGTCGCCTAAGTGGCAAGACCGGGGTGGAAATGGAAGCCCTGACCGCCGCCTCCGTCGCTGCGCTGACCATTTACGACATGTGCAAAGCGGTGCAGAAAGACATGGTGATCGGCCCGATTCGCCTGCTGGAGAAAACCGGCGGCAAGTCCGGTGATTTCAAGGTGGAGCCATGATCGACATTCTGTTTTTTGCTCAGGTGCGTGAAATCATCGGCGTCGGTTCGCTGCAACTGCCTGCCGAATTCGCTAATGTCGAAGCGCTGCGCCAGTCATTGTGCCAGCGCGGCGATCGCTGGGCGCTGGCGCTAGAGTCCGGCAAGCTGTTGGTGGCGGTGAATCAAACTCTGGTCGACACTGACCATCCGGTGAAAGCCGGGGACGAAGTGGCCTTCTTCCCACCGGTAACAGGGGGCTGAGATGGAAAACACGCGGATCGTAGTCGACAGCGCGGCGTTTAGCGTTGGTGACGAATACCAGTGGCTGGCCCAGTCAGACGCCGACGGCGCGGTGGTGACTTTCACCGGCAAGGTGCGCAATCACAATTTGGGCGATAACGTCAGTGCTTTAACCCTCGAACACTATCCAGGCATGACCGAAAAAGCCTTGGCTGAAATCGTCGCCGAAGCCCGCCAGCGCTGGCCGCTGCAACGGGTGTCGGTGTATCACCGCGTCGGGGCAATGTATCCCGGCGATGAAATTGTGTTTGTTGGCGTGACCAGCGCCCATCGCGGTATGGCCTTCGAAGCCACCGAATTTATTATGGATTATCTCAAAACCCGCGCCCCGTTCTGGAAGCGCGAAGCCACCGAGCAGGGCGACCGCTGGGTGGATGCCCGCGACAGCGACAAACAAGCCGCCAAGCGCTGGTAAACTGCAACTAAACCTTACGCTTAGCAACCGCGCAAAGCGGCGGTTTTGTGATACTGTTATCCAACAGGCGGGCTGTGTTTACGGCCTAAATTTTGTCCTCCATGCAAGAGGTAATCATCATGGATCGATATCCACGCAGTAACGGCTCGATTGTTGAACGCGCAAACTCCGGCATTCAAGCCTACATGGCGCAGGTCTATGGTTGGATGACCTGTGGTCTGCTATTAACCGCATTTGTTGCCTGGTACGCATCTCGCTCACCGGCCATTCTCGGTTTTATTTTCTCCAGCCAGATAACCTTCTTTGGTCTGATCATCGCCCAGCTGGCGCTGGTCTTCGTGATTTCCGGCATGGTTAACCGCCTGAGCGGCACCGTCGCTACCGGCTTGTTCATGCTGTATTCGGCCTTAACCGGGCTGACGCTCTCCAGCATTTTTATCGTCTACACCGGCTCTTCCATCGCCAGCACCTTCGTCGTGGCAGGCGGGATGTTCGGCGCGATGAGCGTGTTCGGCTACACCACCAAACGCGACCTGAGCCGCATGGGCAGCCTGCTGTTCATGGGGTTGATTGGTATCGTGCTGGCGTCGCTGGTCAATATCTGGCTGAAAAGCCCGGCATTGATGTGGGCGGTGACCTACATTGGCGTGGTTATCTTCGTTGGTCTGACAGCCTATGACACCCAGAAGTTGAAAAACATGGGTGAGCAGCTGAACGTGAATGACAAAGACAATTTCCGCAAATACTCGATTGTTGGCGCATTGACGCTGTATTTGGATTTCATCAACCTGTTCCTGATGTTGTTGCGGATTTTTGGTAATCGTCGGTAGGGTTTTTAATTGCAAATTGAGAGGGGGCCGAAAGGCCCCTTTTTGTTTTTTGGGCGGCGGCCCAAATGCGGTTTAAATCTTTGAATTCAAATTCAAATTCAAATTCAAATTCAAATTCAAATTCAAATTCAAGGTCGTGGGCGTCGGCCCACACCGACCAAGGGAGGCGTAAACGCGCCTCCCTTGGAACCCTGCGTTTTTTCTTGTTGTGAGATCGAGGCTGCGCAGTGTTGGAATGGACGTGTTTCAGCAGCCACAATGATCGTCGCGAAGTGCCGCCGCTTAGGCGGTTCCCTCAGTTCGGGCTTCGAGCCATAGGTCTCGAACCACTCCCTCGGCGTCACTTCTGAACGCGACCTACTGGCATTTACGCCGAACCGTTCCATTCCACCTCGCAAAACATATAAGAAACCCACTGAAACGGCACGATTGAGAAGCCTCAAAACCGCAGTCAAAAATGGCGCTGAGCGAGAGGTTCGAGACCTATGGCTCGAATCCCGTGGCGAAGGAACCGCCTAAGCGGCGACATTTTGCGGTGGATAACTGAAGTACCTGAAACACGTCCGGCCAACGAGCGAAGCGCGCAGTATAGAGCCGGGGAGTCTTGAGGGGCGCGGCGATAGGCGCCCCTCAAGGCCGGTGTGGCGGCAGCGCACGACCTTGACCTTGACCTTGAATTTGAATTTGAATTTAAAATCTCGTCTGGCGTGTCGGTACACGCCGAAAACTCCACGCTACCTGTATCAGGTTAAACAACACTAGGATCGCGGTGACGAGAAATACCCACCGGAAGCCCATTAGCGCTGAGACGCCGGAGCCGAGCAGGGGGCCGATGACGTTGCCGAGATACATAAATGATTGGTTATAACCAAAGATGCGGCCGGTGGTTTGGTCGCTGCTGTATTTCACCAATAGCGCCTGAATCGCGGGCATTAGCGCGCCGTCGCAGAAACCGAGCATAAAGCGCAGGATGCCTAGCTGGGTCGGTGAGCTGATGGTGGACATCAAGCAGAACAGCACGAAGCACAGCACCAGCGCGGCGATGAGGATGCGGTGCGCGCCGATTCGGTCGCCCAATTTGCCGAGCTTCGGCGCGGACATCAGCGCGGAGACGCCCGGCACGGCGGCGATCACCCCGCTGATAAAGGCGATATTACTGGTGTCGGAAGAGAGGTCACGGATGAACAGCGTCAGGATTGGGCTGATGGAACCGTTGGCCAACTGCACCATCAGCGTGGTGACGAACAGGCTGACAATCAGCCACGGGTAGGGCAGCGCGGTGAAGACGGCTTTGCCGCTCAGGCGATCGGCCTTGGCGACTGGCACCACGCGCTCTTTGATTAAGAACAGAGTTATCAAGAAACTGGTGAATAACATGCCGCCGGTGACGAAAAACACCGTGCGCAGGCCGAGGTGGTCGGCCATAAAACCGCCGAGCAACGGGCCGATGATGACGCCAGCTACTTGCCCGGTAGACAGCGTGCCAAGCGCCCAGCCGCTCTTATCGCGCGGAACCTGCGAGGCCACTAAAGCCATGGCATTGGGGATATAACCTGATGTCAAACCCATCAGCGTGCGCAGGATAAACAGCTGCCAGACGTTGGTGGCGAAACCTTGCAACACCATCACAATCGCCATGCCCAGCGCGGCGCGCAGCAGCATTAGCTTACGGCCTTTACGGTCGGCGAGACTACCCCAGAGCGGGGCGACAATGGCGGAAACTAAAAAGGTGCCGCTGAAGACTAAACCAGACCATAAACTCAGGGATGCGTGGGAAGTGACGCCCAGCTGTTCAATATAAAGTGGCAGGAAAGGCAGGATTTGGCTCATCGCCATGCCGGTGAAAAAACACCCGAGCCAGACGGAGATTAAATTGAGTTTCCAAGTTTCCATTATGCTGCGGAGTTACCTTAACGATGAGTGTGTTGGCTGCATAAAGCATAGCAACTCAGGGCGTTAAGGTGACGGCAAAAAGTGGGAAGATATTCATCAAATCAATAATTGACGCTCTGTGGCAGCCTTTTCACCTAAGTCCACACAATCTGTTGTCAGCGTTGAAAACACGACAGTTAATGTGCTTTTCATGCTCTTATTACACCTGCTTACACCCATTGACGGCAGATAATTTAACGCCCTGACGCGTCTTGTGTTAAAATCTCGTCAACTGGCGCACTGCAGTTTGTGCCGAATCCTCGTGGTAATGCCTCATTTGCCTCGTCTGATCATCCACTCTTGAAACTGCACCGAACCCCGTTCGGGTTAGAGTGGACTGGAGCTTTTCCCTATATGTCATTTGATACTCTCGGCTTAAGTGCCGAAATTTTGCGTGCTGTTGAAGAACAGGGCTATCGTGAACCTACGCCTATTCAGCGTCAGGCTATTCCTGTTGTGATGCAAGGCCGTGACTTAATGGCAAGTGCGCAGACCGGTACTGGTAAAACCGCTGGTTTTACTCTGCCACTGCTGAACATGCTGAGCCACTCCAACCCGCAATTCAAAGGACGTCGCCCGGTCCGCGCGCTGATCCTGACTCCGACCCGTGAGCTGGCAGCACAGATCGGTGAGAACGTGCAGTCTTACAGCAAATATTTGACCCTGCGCTCGCTGGTGGTTTTCGGCGGCGTGAGCATTAACCCGCAGATGATGAAACTGCGCGCCGGTGTTGACGTGCTGGTCGCTACCCCTGGTCGTCTGCTGGACTTAGAACATCAGAACGCGGTGGATTTATCCAAAGTCGAAATTCTGGTGCTGGACGAAGCTGACCGCATGCTGGACATGGGCTTCATCCACGACATCCGTCGCGTACTGGCGAAACTGCCCGCTAAACGCCAGAACCTGCTGTTCTCCGCGACCTTCTCTGACGAAATCAAAGCGCTGGCTGGCAAATTGCTGACCAACCCTGCGTCGGTTGAAGTGGCGCGTCGTAACACGGCGTCCGAGCAAATCGAACAGAGCGTTCATTTCGTTGATAAGAAACGTAAAAGAGAACTGCTGTCACAAATGATTGGCGAAGGCGACTGGAAACAGGTGCTGGTGTTCACCCGTACTAAACACGGTGCGAACCATTTGGCCGAGCAGTTGAATAAAGACGGCATCACCGCCGCCGCTATTCACGGTAATAAAAGTCAGGGTGCCCGTACTCGCGCACTGGCAGATTTCAAAGACGGCGGCATTCGCGTGCTGGTAGCTACTGACATCGCGGCGCGCGGTCTGGACATCGACCAGCTGCCTCACGTCGTCAACTATGAGCTGCCAAACGTACCGGAAGACTACGTTCACCGTATTGGCCGTACTGGCCGTGCGGAATCCACCGGTGAAGCGATTTCTCTGGTGTGTGTCGATGAACACAAACTGCTGCGTGACATTGAGCGCCTGCTCAAGCGTGAAATCCCACGCATCGCGTTTGAAGGCTATGAGCCAGACCCAAGCATCAAAGCTGAGCCGATCATCAATGGTCGTCAAGGCAGCGGCGGTCGCGGTGCTCCACGTCAGGGCGGTCAACGTTCTGGCTCCGGCGCACCTCGCTCAGGTGCTCCGCGCTCTGGTGCACCACGCACCGGCGGCAATGGTCAACGTAGCGGCAACGGCGGCGGCGAAAGCCGTGGCGCAGGCGCGGGTGAAGGGCGTCCAGCACGTCCGGCGCGCGCAGCTAACGCAGGCCAGCGTCGCTCAAACCCGGCTAACGCAGGGCGTCGTAAACCGTCTGGCGAATAATCGCTTCGGCTGAATAAACAAAAACCGCCTCTTCGCAGGCGGTTTTTTTATGTCTATTGTTCGCGGAATTCTACAGCCAGATGCGATACGCGCAGCGCCGCGCCCCTTGTAAAATGTGCTCGGTGCGTTCAACCTTTGCCTCCAGCGTGGCGCTAAACACCTCCCGCTCGGCGCGGCAGAAGCCCTGACAGGCAGTGGCTGCTGCGCAGATAGGGCAGTGGTTTTCGACCAGCAGGTAGCTGCCATCTTCTTGTGGCTGCCAGTCCGCCATATAACCTTCGCGGGTGCGAATGGCGGTCAGCCTTTGCAGGCGTTCTTCCAGCGTTTCTGCCCCTTCCATCGCGAGATGATAGGCATTGCGAGTGAGTTCCTCGCGGCTGGTGATCAGCTGCTCCAGCGCATTTTCACCCAGCGAACTGCGGATAAGCGTTAGCAACTGCACGGTGAGATCGGCGTGAGCGTCGGGGAACCGGGCGTGGCCCTGTGCCGTGAGCTGCCAGAACTGCGACGGGCGGCCTACGCCGTGCGAAACCGATTTCGGCTCCACCAGACCTTCTTTCGCCAGCTTCACAAACTGCTGGCGCGCGGCTTCGCCCGTGGTGCCCAAAATGTGGCCGGCGTCGCTGGCCTGCAATTCTCCACGAGTTTTAAGCAGCATGAGCAGGCGTTCGGCGACGCTTTGCTTAACCTCAGATGTATTTTCCAAGTGTTTGCTTGACATATTGCCTCGTCAGATCTTAGATTACGGAACCGTTAAGTATTCCAAGTTAATTCTTGTTTAATCTTACCACAACTCAAATAGACTTTAAAAATAAAAGGGAAATACCGATGTCGGACAATGAAACGGGCTGGGGCGGCTTATTTAGTACGGAAAATCGGGGCAGCGCCATTGCCCTCAGCGCGGGTGTGGCGCTGTACGCGACCAACAGCTATATCGTCATCACTATCTTGCCTTCGGTGGTGCAGGATATCGGCGGGCTGGCGTGGTACGCGTGGAACATGACCCTGTTTGTGGTGTTCTCGATTCTCGGCTCGGCACTCTCTGCGCGGCTGATGCGCAAAGCGGGTCCGCGCGGCAGCTATCTCACCGCAACCGGCATATTTATGGCCGGTGCAGCTATCTGTGCCATGGCGCCAAGTATGCCGGTTCTGCTGCTGGGCCGTGCTATTCAGGGGCTGGGCGGTGGCTTCCTGTTCGCGCTCTCCTACGCCATGATCAATCTGGTGTTCAAAGAATCTCTCTGGCCGCGCGCGATGGCGCTGATCTCCGCGATGTGGGGGATAGCCACGCTGATTGGCCCGGCGGTGGGCGGCATCTTTGCTGAACTGCACGCTTGGCGCTGGGCCTTTGGCCTGCTGGTGCCGGTGACCTTGCTGTTTGGCCTGCTGATTTGGCGAACGCTGCCCGCGCAGCAAAAGGAAAAACGCGCCGACGAGCCTCTGCCTCTCTTTCAACTTCTGCTGCTGACCGGCTCCGTGCTGGTGGTGTCGGCGGGCAGTTTGTCTTCCCACGGCTGGGTGAATTTCGCCGGGATTGTGGTGGCGGTGCTGATGGTGATTGCCCTGCGCCAGCGTGAATTCAGCTCTAACGTTCGCCTGTTGCCGCGCAACTCGCTGTCGCTCTCTTCGCCAATTTGCTGGCTGTACATGACCATGGCGACGCTGATGATTGCGATGGGCTGCGAAATCTATGTGCCTTATATGCTGCAACACCTGCACGGCCAGACGCCTTTGGCTGCGGGCTATATCACGGCGGCGGCAGCGGCGGGCTGGACCCTAAGCGAAATGGTCAGCGCCAGTTGGACCGGGCGTCTTGCCAACCGAGCGATCATCTCTGGCCCACTGGTGTTAGGCGTGGGGTTGCTGCTGTTACTGGCTTCGGTGCCGGTGGTCTTCGGCCTGCACGCGCTTAATATTTCCGGCGTGGTGCTTGGTCTGACGCTGGCAGGCTTTGGTATCGGGCTAGGCTGGCCACACATTTTGACCCGCGTTCTACAGCAGGCGGATGAAGCGGAGAAAGAGACCGCCGGGGCTTCGATTACCGTGGTGCAGTCCTTCTCGGCGGCGCTGGGCGCGGCGCTATCAGGGACCATAGCCAATCTGGCCGGCATGAATACCGGGCCGGAAAATGCCAGCAACGTGGCTTTCTGGCTGTTCGTGTTCTTCTTAATTCCTGCCGGTCTGGCCGTGTTAACCGCCATCCGTTCGGTAAGAAAACGCCGACTGTCGCACCCAGAAACCTTGGTCTGTAAGGGATAACGGCATTGCCTTGACGCATCGTTCAACCGTATTATTGCCCGTCATTTTTTAAGGGTTGAACGACATGCGTGTATTACTGGCTCCGATGGAAGGCGTACTGGACCCTTTGGTCAGAGAACTGCTGACTGAAGTGAACGATTACGACTTATGCATCACCGAGTTTTTGCGCGTGGTTGACCAACTGCTTCCCGCCAAATCCTTCTATCGACTCTGCCCTGAATTACTTAATCAAAGCCGCACGCCGTCCGGTACGCGGGTGCGGGTCCAACTGCTGGGGCAATACCCGCAGTGGTTGGCTGAAAATGCCGCGCTGGCGGTGCAACTTGGCTCTTATGGGGTGGATCTCAACTGCGGCTGTCCGTCGAAAACGGTGAATGGCAGCGGCGGCGGGGCAACGCTGCTCAAAGACCCTGAGCTGATTTATCAGGGAGCTAAGGCGATGCGCGAAGCCGTGCCCGCCGAGCTGCCGGTGACGGTGAAAGTGCGACTGGGCTGGGATTCGCTGGCGCAAAGCTTTGAAATTGCCGACGCCGTCCAGCAAGCCGGAGCCACCGAGCTGACGGTACACGGGCGCACCAAGGAAGACGGTTACAAGGCCGAGCGCATTAACTGGCAGGCGATTGGTGAAATCCGCCAGCGGCTGACTATTCCGGTGATCGCCAATGGCGAGATTTGGGACTACGCCAGTGCCCAAGCCTGTATGCAAACCACCGGCTGCGACGCCGTGATGATTGGGCGCGGCGCGCTCAACGTGCCGAATCTGAGCCGGGTGGTGAAGTACAACGAGCCGCGCATGCCGTGGTCTGGGGTAATGACCCTGTTGCAGAAGTACACCCATCTGGAGAAGCAGGGCGACACCGGGCTGTATCACGTCGCGCGCATCAAGCAGTGGCTGGGGTATTTACGCAAAGAGTACGACGAAGCGACCGAGTTATTTAGTGAAGTGCGCGTGTTGCAAACATCGAAAGAGATCGCCGAACGCATTAACCGCTGATCGTTTTCCCTGATTTCTCCACGCGCTGCTTCAAGCACAAAAGCAAAATGGAGAAATATCATGGATAACAAAGATAAAGGTCTGACCCACATCGCTTTTTCCGTCAAAGATCTCGATACCAGCATCGCCTTCTATGAAAAATTTGCCGATATGCAAGTGATTCACCGGCGCGGGGAGCGCGGGACAGATGTCGACCCGGTGGCTTGGATGAGCGATATGACCCGACCTTTTGCCATCGTACTGGCAGAAGACCCTGACTCCAAAGACACCAAGCTCGGCCCTTTCGGCCACCTCGGCGTGGCCTGTAAAACCAAAGAATATATGGACGCCAAGTTGGCTCTGGCTCGCGCCGACGGCGTGTTGCGCACTGAGCCAAAACAGAGCGGGGCGCCCGTCGGCTACTGGGCATTTCTCGATGACCCGGATGGCAACACATTCGAGCTATCTTATGGCCAAGAAATCCGCTACCTGATTGAAAATACCTAACGTTCGCCTGTCTCTGTGAGACAACTTTACTCAGCCACGGCATACTCCGTGGCTGATGTTGTTCATTTCTCGCTCCCCTCTTATCCTTCCATTCTCCGCGCTTCGCGCAAGTGTTCACTTACTCGTCAGCCCCTGCCATCAAAGGCGTTGTGACAGACTTTGTGACAAATGCACAAGAAAAATCCGAGTGCCAAGCCCATCAGCCTAACTTATAATTCGCCGGCAGTTTTGATGCTCCATTGATGACAACCTTCTTAAATACAGAGCAATGCATGTGAAAATTCGTCTTTTGGTTGTGAGCCTGTTGGCTCTTAATGCAGGCATGATGTCTGCCACTTCCGCCGTAGCTGGCGAAAAACATGCGCCGGTTGTCGCGCCTATCGTGCAGATTGCCTCTGGCAGCGCGATGGTGGTTGATCTTAAATCTCATGAAGTGATTTATTCCCGAAATCCAGACCAAGTGCGGCCAATCGCCTCACTCACCAAATTAATGACGGCGATGGTGACGCTCGACGCGAAGCTGCCGCTGGACGAAGTGATTTCGGTTGATATTCATAACACCAAAGAGATGCGCGGCGTGTTTTCCCGCGTGAAGGTTAACAGTGAAATTAATCGCCGCCAGATGATCCAACTGGCGCTGATGTCATCCGAAAACCGCGCCGCCGCCAGTCTGGCCGCGCACTATCCGGGCGGCTACGAAGCCTTTATCCGCGCGATGAATGCCAAAGCCAAGCAGCTGGGAATGACCCACACGCGCTACGTCGAGCCAACCGGCCTGTCGCCGTTAAACGTCTCAACCGCGCGTGATTTGACCCGCCTGCTGCTGGCTTCGCAGAAATATCCGCTGATTGGTGAACTGAGTACCACGCAGGAGAAAACCGCGGTGTTCAGTAGCCCGGCCTATGCTTTGCCGTTTCGCAACACTAACCACTTGATCATGAACCCGAGCTGGAGCATTCAGCTGACC
>NZ_JMPJ01000027.1 GCF_000735345.1 Ewingella americana ATCC 33852
CAGCTGACCAAAACCGGTTATACCGATTTGGCGGGTCACTGTCTGGCGATGCGCACCACCATTAATGGTAAGCCGGTGACGCTGGTGGTGATGGACGCGTTCGGCAAATACACCGCCTTTGCGGATGCCAACCGTCTGCGCACTTGGATGGAAACCGGCAAGAGCGTGCCTGTGCCGCAAATTGCCAAAACCTACCGTAAAGCGAAGGACCAACAGCGTTCTCAGCCGAGCGTGGAAGAGGCCGACGACTAAGGTTGCCGAAGCTCAATTAGTCATAAAAAAAAGCGGCGTTGCCATCCAGCAACGCCGCTTTTTTGTTATCGATTTCTAGCAGAACTGACGATCAGAAAATCAGTTTAAATACGCCAGTCAGGGTCAGTAAGCCGACGATAAAGATAATGGCGATGATCCACAGAATAATTTTCATGCGCAGTCCCTCAACAAGATAATGAATGTAAAGAAATCTCTAAACCGCTGATATCTTTCATTCAGTATAGACAGGATTGGGAATTTTGCTGCGTTTGCGGAGTTCGCAAAAACTGGATTGCCTCGCGCAGGGCACAAATTGGGCTGGAAAGCGGCGTGCCGAACTGAGTCAAATTCCCCGCGCCGGTCATGGAAGCCTGTGCCAGCGCCACGCGCTCAACTCCCTGTTGAAACGCCACATCAGCCTGCGCTGCAATGCGTTGCAAATATCCGGCAATGTTGCCAGCTAAAAAGTTGTCCCACGCACCTTCTACCCATTCAAATTCTACTTCGGCCTGTGGGTGGTGCTCCACCTGTTCGAACAGACGCTGGGTCGGCCCGAGGGTAGTTTTGGCGGCGTACAGCACGCGCGTTTTGCCCGCCGTTGCCATGGATTGCTCGGCCAAGGCCCGATCAACACGCCAGACCGGGATGTCGAGCAGCGCGTTGGCCTCGGTGGCGGCTGGCCCCAGCGTCGAGCAGGTGAGCAGGATCAGGTCGGCGCCCTCGGCCAAGCTCAGCAATATCTCACGAGTTTGTTGCCCAATTTCTGGCGTCAGCCCACCGGCTTGTCCGGCGGCGGCCAGCAGGTCAGGGCGCGCGTGGTGCGTGAGCTGGTCGGGAGAGATCCCCAGCGCGTCGGCGGCGGCATCAAAAATAGCAATATTACTTTCGGCAGTGTGTAAGCAGGCGATGCGCAATAGAGGCTCCGAGATAGGCAATATAAAGGAGGAAAACCCGCTCGGCGGCAAGCCACGGAGCGGGGCGGTGGGGCTTACTTATCGGACGAGGCTTGCCACAGGTTCAGTTCGCCATCGGCCACGTGCTTATCAATGGCAGCCAACTCTTCGGCGGTGAAGTGCAGGTTGCCGAGCGCCGCGACGTTCTCTTCCAACTGCTCTGGTCGGCTAGCACCAATCAACACCGAGGTCACGCGATCATCTTTCAGCAGCCAGCTCAGGGCCATCTGCGCCATGCTTTGGCCGCGTTTTTGCGCCATCTCGTTGAGCAGGCGCAGGCTGTTGAGGTTCTCCTCGGTCAGCATTTTCTCTGACAGGCCGCGCGCCTTTTTGCCTTCGGTCTGCATCCGCGAACCGTCAGGAATACCGTTGAGGTATTTACCTGTCAGCAGCCCTTGTGCCAGCGGGGTAAAGGCGATGCAGCCGGTGCCGCTCTCTTCCAGCACGTCGAGCAGCCCGCTTTTATCCACCCAGCGGTTGAGCAGGTTGTAAGAAGGCTGATGGATTAACAGCGGGATTTTCCATTCGCGCAACAGCTCGGTCATTTTTTGCGTGCGCTCCGGCGAGTAAGAGGAGATGCCGACATACAGCGCCTTGCCGCTCTGCACCGCGTGGGCCAAGGCCGAGGCCGTCTCTTCCATCGGCGTTTTTTCGTCAACGCGGTGGGAGTAGAAGATGTCGACATACTCCAGCCCCATGCGTTGCAGGCTTTGGTCGAGGCTGGAGAGCAGATATTTGCGCGAGCCGCCGGAGCCGTACGGGCCCGGCCACATGTCATAACCGGCCTTGGTGGAGATGATCAGTTCATCGCGATAGGGGGCGAAATCTTCACGCAGCAGGCGGCCAAAGTTCTCCTCGGCAGACCCCGGAGGCGGACCATAGTTGTTGGCTAAGTCGAAGTGGGTAATACCTAAATCAAAGGCTTTGCGCAGCAGGTCGCGTTGGGACTCCAGCGCGCTGATATGCCCGAAGTTGTGCCACAGGCCGAGTGACAGCGCGGGCAGCTGCAGCCCGCTGCGGCCGCAGTAGCGATATTGCATGTTCTCGTAACGGGAAGGGCTTGCCTGATACGGCATGATGTCTCCTTATCTTGATAGGTTTTTGTAGGGTAGATTTGAAACACTGTTCCTATCTTAGCGCTCATCAGGCCAACGGCAACCGGCGGGAGGGGAATTTCTGCCTTATCTTGTTACGGATTTGTAAAAAGATTTGTTTGCTCGACGGGCAGAAAAAACAGGGCGAACTATAATTAACTCAGGCCGCCACCTTCTTAATGCTTGTGACATGCCTTGTTACGCTGCATGCCGGAGGACATTATCACCCGCGCCGTTGGCGGTTTCCGGCGTTTATGGGGGTGTACCATGGTCAATCATGTCTGGGGACTGATGTCCCGTCCCGGTCCAGAATTGCAACAAATCCAGCGCGAGCGGGAAACCGTCTCACACGTCTACTCTCACCACGTATTGCTTATGGCGCTGATCCCAGTGGTGTGTTCCTTTATCGGGACCACCCAATTGGGATGGAACTTTGGCGATGGTCAGCGCCTGATTGTTTCCATGTTCACCGCCTCTTATATCGCCGTAATTTTCTATGTGCTGATGCTCGGCGCGGTCGCGCTGATGGGGCGGATCATCTACTGGATGGCTCGCCGCTATGACAGCCGGCCTTCGCTCAATAGCTGTATCGTCTTCGCCGGTTATGTGGCGACGCCGATGTTCCTCAGCGGCATCGTGGCGCTCTATCCGATGGTCTGGCTGTGCCTGTTCGTCGGGCTAATTGGCCTGTGCTACAGCGGCTATTTGCTGTATCTCGGCATTCCTAACTTCCTCAATATTGACCACCGCGAAGGCTTCCTGTTCTCCAGCTCGACGCTGGCAATGGGCGTGCTAGTGCTCGAGCTGCTGCTGGCTCTGACCGTGTTGATGTGGGGTTATGGCGCGAAGCTGTTCTGACCTGATGTAACGCGTTGAGGCAGGGAGAGGCGAATCCTCATCCCTGCCTTTTTTATGCCTGCGAAATGGCTATTCCCGCCAGCCTTTAAGCTTGCTGGTTTTACCAATACCGGGGTTGAAGCTATTGGTCGGGTCAGCTTGCTGATAGAAGGCTTTCAGATGCGGCTTGGCGATATAGAGATGCCCGACGTTGTGCTCGGCGGGGTACTCCGCACCTTTCGCGTCGAGGATTTCCAGCATCTGGTGCTTGAGCTTCTTGCTGTCGGCCCCTTTCTTGACGATGTAATCCTGATGGAAAACGTGACACATAAAGTGGCCGTAGTAGAGCTTGGCGACCAACTGATTGTCGATTTCAGCCGGAAGCGTTTCGAACCAGTCGCGGTCATTGCGGCGCAGGGCGATGTCCAGCGCCAGAATGTCTTCCACTTCTTTTTCGTGCACCGCGTGATAGCGCACGGCGGCCCCGGCTGCGGCGAAGCGATGCAGAAAGGCTTTCTTGCCCTCTTCGTCAGTGCAGACAAAGAAGTCGCCTTCGTGCTGTTTAAAGAACTCGGCGAGGAAGCTTTGCGCCTCGGCGATGCCGTCACCGGACATTTTTAACAGCAGGTGATGCTCGTAGCGGTCGCGGTATTTCTTCATGCGCGGTGGCAGGTGGTTCGGCAATGCTTTGCTGATGCACTGCATCACGCGGTCACTAAAGTTCTTCGGCAGGAAAGGCACCTTGCTGGCGTGGGCGTCAAACTTGCCCTTGGCGCTGAACATGTCCGGCATTTTGTCGGTGCCGAGCTTGTCGATCATCATGAAAGTGTCTTTGCCGTAGACTTCGGTGATATCAAAAATGTCGCGGTGCATGTACTCACCGGCCACCGGCAGGTTTTTGAAATCGCCCAAAATCTGGCGGCGCAGCTCGGTCAACACCGCGGTGCTGTTGGTGCCGATATAGAAAACTTGCTGCTGGCTTTCCGCCGGGAAGGTGTCCAGACGCACGGCAAAGACCGCCAGCTTGCCCGCACAGCCGGAGGCCTCAAACAGGCGGCGCTGGTCGGCATTGAAGCGAGAAGGGGTGTCGGCATCGACGTCGCGCACGCGCTCAGCGTAGTCATGGTCAGAGGCCAAACGCTGGTCGTGATGCACTTCGCTGGCGCTGAAATTGCCTTTCTCCAGCCGAGTGAGGATCTGCTCTGGCGTGTCGCCCAGTTCAATTCCCAAGTGGTTAATCAGCTGCAACTGTCCCTGCTCATCAATCTGCGCGTAGAGCGCCATTTCGGTATAGGCCGGGCCGCGTTTGACCAGCGATCCGCCGGAGTTATTACAGATACCGCCGACCACCGACGCGCCAATACAGGAGGAGCCAATCACCGAATGCGGCTCGCGGCCATAAGGTTTGAGGATTTTTCCCAGCTTATATAAGGTGCTGCCGGGGAAGCCAATCACCTGATTGCCGCCGTCGAGCAGTTCAATATGGTCGAGCTTGAGGGTGCTGAAGATGACGATATCGCGGTCATAATCATCGCCGCTCGGCGTCGAGCCTTCGGTCAGCCCGGTGTTGGCCGCCTGCATAATGACAATCTTGTCAGCCTCGACGCAGGCCTTGAGCAGTTGCCACTGCTGGAGCAGGGTCTGCGGAAACACTACCGCTAAGGCTTTACCGCCGCCGGAGCGAAAACCCTTGCGGTAGCGCTCGGTATTACTGTCGCCGGTGAGTACATGGCGGTAGCCGACGATCTCTTTCAGACGTGTGATCAGCGTCTGATTATCCTGATGAATGCTCATGTCCTATTCCTCACTTTTTACCCAGAGGGTCAAAATTGCTGCCCTGAATAATCATAGGCTTAAATGATATTAAAGGAAGGGTTCATATTTGAACGTCATGGGATGGTTATTAAAGCATCATCAATGTGTCACAAAACTCCCGCTTAATGATTGCCAGAATCTGTAGGCAACCGAGAGAACGCACCATGGCGCAAGCTCAACTTAAGCTGGCACAGGCCGAATATCCACAGGCCCGCACGCTGCAACAGAACAAAGTTTTAGACGTTAAAGGATTGGTTAAATCCTACAAATCAGGACAGCGCGTTCTGAATGACATCAATTTTGACCTGCATGCCGGTGAGTTCGTGGCGGTGATCGGTCGCTCTGGTGCCGGTAAATCAACCTTGCTGCACGTGCTGAACGGCACCATTCCTCTGTCTGACGGCAGCGTAGTTTGTCATTACGAAAATGGCGAACAGCAGCAGTTGGCAGGTTTGACCGGCAAAGCGCTGCGCCGCTGGCGTTCAGGCTGTGGCATGATTTTTCAGGATTTCTGTCTGGTACCTCGTCTAGACGTCTTGACCAACGTGCTGTTGGGCCGCCTCAGCCAGACTTCTACTTTCAAATCTTTCTTCAACCAATTCGACGATGAAGACCGCGCTCGCGCCATCTCGCTGCTCGAGTGGTTGCATATGCTGCCGCACGCCTTGCAGCGCGCGGAGAACCTGTCCGGCGGGCAGATGCAGCGCGTCGCCATCTGCCGCGCATTAATGCAAAATCCAAAAATTCTGCTGGCCGATGAGCCGGTGGCCTCGCTGGACCCGAAAAACACGCTGCGCATCATGAACGCGTTGAAGAAGGTGAGCGAAGAGAACATCGCCGTGATGGTCAACCTGCACTCGGTTGAGCTGGTGAAAGACTTCTGCACCCGCGTAATTGGTATTGCCAAAGGGCAGATTATTTTCGACGGGCATCCTGATGATTTAAATGATTCCATCTTGCACCAGCTGTATGGCGAAGACGGCGAGTCATCTCATTGATCTTATTTATTCGTCACAATAAGTAGTTTGTAATATTCATTGTTTTTATTTATTTCAACTTTCTCTCCATCTACACAAGGTCATTATTACATGAAGAAGTTATTACGTCTGGCGGTATTGGTGGCAGGTACTTTTACCGCAATGCACAGCATGGCAGCAGATGCGCCAAAAGAATTAAATCTGGGTATTCTGGGTGGTCAGAATGCGACTCAGCAGATCGGCGATAATCAGTGTGTGAAAGATTTCTTTGATAAAGAATTAAATGTAGATACTAAACTGCGTAACTCTTCTGACTATTCAGGCGTTATTCAGGGCTTATTAGGCGGGAAAGTTGACATGGTATTAAGCATGTCACCTTCATCTTACGCATCGGTTTATTTAAATAACCCGAAAGCCGTCGATTTGGTGGGTATTACTATTGATGACACCGACAAATCTCGCGGTTACCACTCTATCGTGGTGGTAAAAGCCGACAGCCCGTACAAGAAGCTGTCTGACCTGAAAGGCACGGCGTTTGGTTTCGCTGACCCAGATTCCACCTCGGGTTACCTGATCCCTAACCAAGCCTTCAAGAAAGAGTTTGGCGGTAATACTGATAACAAATACAACAACTTCTTCTCTAGCGTCACCTTCTCAGGCGGCCACGAGCAGGACATTCTTGGCGTACTGAATGGCCAATTCGCTGGCGCAGTGACCTGGGCTTCCATGATTGGCGACCGCGAAACTGGGTACACCTCTGGCGCGTTCAACCGTATGATCCGCATGGATCACCCGGACCTGATGAAGAAAATTCGTATTATTTGGGAATCTCCGTTAATTCCAAACGGCCCAATCTTAGTGCGTAGTGACCTGCCAACTGATTTCAAAGCCAAACTGGTTGCCGCAATTAAGAAATTGGACACCAGCGACCACGCCTGCTTCGTTAAAGCCGTCGGCGGCACCATGCATATTGGTGAAACTTCACTGGCAGAATATCAACAGATTATCGACATGAAGCGTGAATTAACGAAGGGTTCTCGCTAACAGGCTATTTTGCTTGCCACTTTGAATGCGGGCAGTGCTCGGATCCCTCACGTACTTTATGTACGCTGCGGATCCTGCGCGCTGGCCGCATCCAAATTGCCTGCGACAATAACGCCTGCATATATTTTACTCTTTAATATCGATAGAAATACGGAATCATTATTTTGAATAAAGACTTCAATCGTTATTATCAG
Source organism: Ewingella americana ATCC 33852 (assembly GCF_000735345.1). Taxonomy (GTDB): domain Bacteria; phylum Pseudomonadota; class Gammaproteobacteria; order Enterobacterales; family Enterobacteriaceae; genus Ewingella; species Ewingella americana. Next base: position 7,167 of record NZ_JMPJ01000027.1, read on the forward strand.
CAGATTCGCGGCAAACAAAAACGTGAAGCGCTGGTATGGTCGGGAATAATGCTGCTGCTCTATTTATGGTCCGGCAATGTTTCTGAACTCAATCTGAAAACCGTATTTTTCTCTGCTCCACACTTCTTCGATTACATTGGCGAAACCGTGCCGGTACTGCACTGGTCAAAACTGTTTGCCGATGGTCACACTGAAGGTTCGCTGGCTTATTGGGGATACCGTCTGAATATTCAGTTGCCGCTGATTTGGGAAACTATTCAACTGGCGATCTCATCGACGATTTTATCCACCGCGCTCGCCACCTTGCTGGCTTTTATGGCCGCCAGCAACACTGATTCGCCGAAATGGCTCAAATTTAGTATTCGCACCTTTGTGGCTTTCCTGCGCACCATGCCCGAGCTGGCGTGGGCGGTGATGTGCGTCATGGCGTTCGGCGTCGGGGCTATTCCGGGCTTTATCGCCCTGACCCTGCACACCGTAGGCAGCCTGACCAAACTGTTTTATGAGTCGATTGAAACCGCCTCTGACAAACCGGTTCGCGGCTTGAAGTCTTGCGGCGCCGGGCGTTTGCAGCGTATGCGCTTTGCCCTCTGGCCGCAGGTCAAACCGATTTTCCTCTCCTACAGCTTTATGCGTCTGGAGATTAACTTCCGCCAGTCAACCATTCTCGGGCTGGTCGGGGCAGGGGGTATCGGCCAAGAGCTGATGACTTCCATCAAACTTGACCGTTACGACCAAGTCAGCATGACGCTGCTGCTGATCATTCTGGTGGTTTCGATTATGGACTTTTTATCCGGCAAGCTGCGTAAACTCGCGGTAGAGGGCACGTTCTGATGCTGACTGAAGCTCTTGCACCATCGGCTATCGCCAATATCAAGCGCGATAACCCAAAACTGTTTTCCGCCCAGCGCCGCTATCTGCGCTATCTCGGCGCTTTCGCCGTGCTTATCACGCTGTATTACATCTACTTTTTCACTTTCTACGGCATCCCTTGGTCCGCCGTGGTTCATGGTTCATCTGAGATTGGCCGCTATTTCCTGCGCATGTTCGTGTGGCATAACTTCTCCGAATGGCCACTGATGTACTACTTCGAGCAGATTGTGATGACGCTGGCGATTGTCTTCGCCGGGACCATCACCGCCTCCTTCCTCGCACTGCCGCTGTCGTTCTTGGCGGCGCGAAATGTGATGTCGACGCCGGTGCTGCGCCCGATTTCGCTGGTGGTGCGCCGCATTCTGGACGTCCTGCGCGGTCTGGATATGGCGATCTGGGGGCTGATTTTTGTCCGCGCCGTCGGCATGGGCCCGCTGGCTGGCGTGCTGGCGATTATTCTGCAAGACCTTGGCCTGCTCGGTAAGCTGTATGCCGAAGGGCACGAAGCTGTGGAACGCTCGCCGAGCCGTGGCCTGCGCGCCTTGGGAGCCAACCCGCTGCAAACTCATCGCTTCGGCATCTTCACCCAGTCATTCCCGACTTTCCTCGCGCTGTCGCTGTACCAGATTGAGTCCAACACCCGTTCTGCGGCGGTATTGGGCTTCGTCGGGGCAGGGGGGATTGGTCTGGTGTATGCCGAGAATATGCGTTTGTGGAACTGGGACGTGGTGATGTTTATCACTCTGATTCTGGTGGTGATCGTGATGACGATGGATAAAATTTCCTCTATTCTGCGCGCGAAATACATTCATGGCGAAGATATCGACCTATTCGAAGCGCCGCCAAAGCCGAAGCCGCCGATTGAGCTGTACAAGCCATAAAAGTCAGGCCTTGAGCATAAAAAAAGCCCCTTCTCCGCACGGAGAAAGGGCTTTTTTACTGGCTGCTAAACTAGGATTTCGCAGTCAGTACGACCAGTTTCTGGTTCACAAACTCTTTGATCCCCAAATCTGATAACTCGCGACCAAAGCCCGAGCGTTTCACGCCACCGAACGGCAGTTCTGGCGCGGTGTCGGACGGCGAGTTGACATACAGCATGCCGGTTTCGATTTGTGTTGCCAGCTTGCGGGCGCGCTTCATGTCTTTGGTGAACAGTGAACCGCCAAGGCCGTAGTTGGAGTCATTCGCCAACTTCACTAACTCTTCATCATTTTTCACCACGTAAATCTGCGCCACCGGGCCGAAGAACTCTTCGAAGTAGGCCGGATTGTCGCGGGTGATATGAGTCAGAATGGTCGCCTCATAGAAATTACCCGGATTGTTGGCCACGGCTTTACCGCCTACGTGAACCTTCGCCCCGTTTTTCACCGCCTGCTCCACCTGCTTGGTGAGGGTTTTCAGCGCGTCGGCTGAAGAGAGCGGGCCAAGCGTGGTGCTGCTGTCGAGCGGGTCGCCAATTTTCAGCGCTTTAAAGTGTTCGGTGAATTTTTTCAGGAACTCATCGGCGACTTTCTCATGAATAATGAAGCGTTTCGCGGCGGTACACACCTGCCCGGCGTTAGCGACACGGGCCTGCGCCCCGGCTTTAGCGGCGTGGTCGATATCGGCATCTTCCAGCACGGCGAAGATATCATTACCGCCCAGCTCCAGCGTCGATTTCTTCAGTTTGCTGGCTGCTTTGGCGGCCACCACGGCACCGGCTTTTTCCGAGCCGGTCAAGGCAACGCCCTGTACGCGGTCATCTTCGATGATGTCAGCCACCTGATCCTGTGAAATAAACAGGTTGGTGTAAGCGCCTTTCGGTGCGCCAGCTTCGCTGACCAACTTCTCGAAGGTTTCGGCACAGTGCGGGACAATACCGGCGTGCTTGACGATAACACTGTTACCGGCGGCCAGATTCGGTGCCAGAACGCGCATCAGCTGGTAGAACGGGAAGTTCCACGGCTCGACCGCCATGATGATGCCAATCGGGCTGTGCTCGACCCAAGCTTCGCCAAGGCTGGATTTGTAGGGAACGGGCTTGAGGAACTCTTCGGCGTTGTCGGCGTAGTACTTGGCAATTTCCGCGCACAGCTTCACTTCGTCGCGGCTCTGCTCAATCAGTTTACCCATCTCAACGCTGACGATTTTCGCCAGCTCTTCCACTCTGGAAGACATAATATCGGACAGTTTATGCAGCACTTTTAGGCGTTGCTGCATGTCGCCCTGCGCCCAGTCAGACTTATACAGGGCGTGGCCTGCACTCAGCGCTTGTTCAACATGCTGATCGTTATGTGTTTGATATTCTTTGATAAGCTTGTTATTGAAAGGATTAATCGTTTGATAAGGCATAAATGACTCCTTGTTTATAACGCTTTTGTGAAACCTGACTTAAGCCTAGACGATAAAATCGCGCTTTGGGACGGGAGTCACCTTTGGCAACACTCTAGAATCGGCGGTTTTTGCGCCAAGCTCCGCAGCCCGCGCCATGCACGCCCTGAGGGTCGTCCTTCGGATAAATCGGCTTTACTTAACTTTGCAGCCAACGCATTGATTGACCCGTTGAACTCTTTTTCAACTCATATTCACCCAGCCAATCAACATTGATTGATAAAAACCGCGCTCACTTTTATGCTGGATTTCCTTTTTGATCCGACAGATAACGAGAAGCCGATGAAGCTTGCTGCAATTCCGTTTTGCACCACTGACTGGAGTCAGATTGAGCCAACCGAGCACGCGGGTGAAACCGGCGTCGCGCAGTGGCGGACCCAGCATTTCGGCGATATTCGGGTGAGGATCGTCGAGTACTCGGCAGGCTATTTGGCGGACCACTGGTGTAGCAAAGGTCACGTGCTGTTCTGTCTGGAAGGTGAATTGCAGACCCGTCTTGACGATGGGCGAACCTTTACCCTGACGCCCGGCATGAGCTATCAGGTGGCGGACAACGCAGAGGCGCACCAGTCCTCGACCGCGTTGGGCGCAAAGCTGTTTGTGGTTGACTGATTTTTCAGTCGTAACAACCCTTTAGATAATGTTTTTGAGGAGCTGTGGTGAGTAAATTACGCGTAGGCATCATTTTTGGCGGGAAATCGGCAGAGCACGAAGTCTCGTTGCAGTCGGCAAAGAATATTGTGGATGCCATAGATAAGAATCGTTTTGATGTCACGCTGTTAGGCATTGATAAGAAAGGCGAATGGCACATTAATGATGCCAGCAACTACTTGATCAATGCTGAAAACCCGTCGCTGATTGCGCTGAATAAGTCCAATAATCAGGTAGCGCTGATCCCCGGCCAGACTGAAAATCAGCTGATTGAAACTCACAGCGCCAGCGCACTTTCCCAGTTGGACGTCATTTTCCCGATTGTCCACGGCACGCTGGGTGAAGATGGCTCGCTGCAAGGGCTGCTGCGCATGGCAAACATTCCCTTTGTCGGCTCTGGCGTGTTGGGTTCGGCGGTCAGCATGGATAAAGACGTCACCAAGCGCCTGCTGCGCGACGCGGGCCTCAACGTGGCGCCTTTTGTCACCGTGACGCGTAGCAACCGCGCTAAGCAGACCTTTGAGAAAGTCTCAGAAGAACTCGGCCTGCCGCTGTTCATCAAGCCCGCTAACCAAGGCTCTTCGGTTGGCGTCAGCAAGGTCAGCGACCTCGCCAGCTATACCCGCGCGTTGGATTTAGCCTTTGATTTCGACCACAAAGTGCTGGTGGAGTCGGCCATCGTTGGCCGTGAAATCGAGTGCGCGGTGCTGGGTAACGCCTACCCGCAGGCCAGCGTCTGTGGCGAAGTGATCCTGCACGATGAGTTCTACTCTTACGACACCAAATACATTAACGAGCAGGGCGCCTCGGTGGCGGTTCCGGCGGATTTATCCCCTGAAACCAATGACCGAATTCGCGCCATCGCCTTGCAGGCTTTTGAAGTTTTAGAGTGTCGCGGTATGGCGCGCGTTGACGTGTTCCTCACCCAACAGGGCGAAGTGGTGATTAACGAAATCAATACTTTGCCGGGCTTCACCAATATCAGTATGTATCCAAAACTCTGGGCCGCCAGCGGCTTGGGCTACAGCGATTTGATCACCAAATTGATCGAACTGGCCCTAGAGCAGCACCAACAGGACAGCCAGCTGAAAAGCTCGGCCAACTGATCACGCAGTGAAACCTCCCCTGATTGTAGGGGAGGTTGACCGACTTAGCGTCGATACTTCCACAAGATGACGGCTGCCGTACTCAGCCCGACCAGCGACATCACCTCCAGCGCCATAATCGCCCCGCCGTATTGCGTCAGTGCCGCCACCATCAGCGAGGCCACGCCCGCCGCCATTAATTGCCAACGCCACGCCATCGCACTGGCCGACGCCACGGCTTGCGCGTCAAACTCACGTAAAATGCCGAAAGTCGCCAGCGCGAACACCACGTTAGAGGCAATGTGCGCGATAAAAATCATCCCCAGAGGCGCTAAATACCACGCGGACATTGGCGGGATCAGCAGATAGCAGCCGAGAAAAATAATCAGGCAGGCCGCCAGCAGCCTGTTATTCCCAGCGTATTGCCGCATTCGGTCTGCCGGAAGTAGCAGCGGGCCGCACAGCTGGCCCAGACTGCGGGCGAACAGCAGCGGCAGCGCGAAACCGGTGGTTTCATCGGGTTTAATCTGCTGGGCCAGCGCGGGCAGCAGCGACATCGCTGGCGTGCCGACGGTAGCCAGCATCGGCAGCATCAGCAGGCTGCGGCGTTGCAGCGGCGAGAGTGCCCGCCAGCTGATTTCCCCCGAAATGCTTGCTGTGGCATTGGCCTGCGCACTATCCGACGTCGGCACAAAGCGCCGCGCCGCCAGCAAAAGCAGGACTGCCGAGGCGACAAAACTCAGGGCGTCGAGCAGCAACATTCCTCCGGCATTGATCAGCGGGAAAATCAGCACCCCCACGCCCACCCCGAGCAGCACCTGCGCGGCGAAGATGAGCGTCT
>NZ_JMPJ01000028.1 GCF_000735345.1 Ewingella americana ATCC 33852
AAGGTGACGCCGCTGATCACCGCGCTACAGGCTTGTACCGCGAGCAGCCCGACCGGATTTTGCGCCAGCAGGCTATACAGCGGAAAAGCCAAGGAGAGCAGCCCCAGCGCTTCGGCCAGCAGCAGCACGGCAAAAGGCGAGTAGCGTTGGCAGAGGCGTTCTCCCAGCAGACTGCCCAAAAATCCGGGCAGGGTGGCGAGCACGTAGGCAAAAACCAGGGTGGTGGCAGAGGCGCGCCATTGTAAAAGCTGGCCGAAAACCACTACTTGGGTCAGGCCATTGCCGAGGGAGGAGAGAATAAAGGCGTAGCCGAGCAGTCTCAGCCAAGCATGGCGGCGCAGCGCGCTCACCAAAGCACTTAGTAAGGTTGTCATGTAAAAGCATTCTCATAAGAAACAGGTTATGCGCGCGGCCTAAAGGGCAGCACGAAGAAAAAAACTGTTAGTTATGAAGCTGTTCTACATTGGCGAAACCTACAAAAAGGGCAGAAGGGAATAAATATAGCAGCAGAAATGAAAAAGGCAGAAATCAGATTCTGCCTTTTCGCTATGACTTAATGGCCTTAGCCATACTTTCTGGCAAAGTCTTCGTCTGACGTGCAGAGATAAATAATAAATTCTACGAAAGCCACGACCGAAGGAATAAAGGTCCAGCAGAAGAGTAAATACAAGAAACCCTGCCCGATCTTGCCTAAATAGAACTTATGCACCCCAAAAGCGCCGAGGAAGAAAGCCAGCAAAGCCGCTACGATGCGGTTCTTGGAGCCCGGCACGGTGTTTAGCGCGCCACAGTGTGGGCAGCTTCTGGCCGTCTCGTGGATCTCTTTGCCGCAGCCTCTACAAAAAACCATATTCGCCATCGTCATTTCATCCCATGAAAAATCGTATAAGTATAAATTGTCCAGCCGTATTATAGAGGCTGTTGAGGGCGGTGATATAGCCTTTCTCTAAACGACAGATGAAAATAATTAAGTTAGCGGGGGAATATAGGCGAGGTTCAGACGTGAAAAAGGCGGCAAAAGCCGCCTCTTCTTCATATTTCTACTGCTTAACGCTTACTTGTACAGCTCAGCCGTGCCGTAAGTGTGGTTATCGCCATCACCAGAAGTGAAGATGATGCGATACGCACTTGCGCCTCTCGCCTGTGCTTCATTGGCGAGTTCACTTTTTAGGCCAGACAAGTCAGTACCGGCCTGTGCGCTAATCACCCCAATAGACTGGGCGTTAGCGGGTGCAGACTCGACCTGTGTCGCGGCCAAGGTGGTGAAAGAAGCCCCGGCCAGTGCGATGGCTGCGAGAGTCTTTGTCAGGTTTTTCATGATGTCTTGCCCTCAGTCGTCGTGATCAACGCGACGATTATTTATACAGCTCAGCAGTCCCGTACAGGCGGTTGTCGCCAGATGCGGAGATGATGCGGTATGAAGTTGCACCGTTGGCATCTGCTTTCGCGGCCAGTTTGTTTTCCAGGCTAGACAGGTTAGTGCCGGCCTGTGCGCTGATCACGCCGATTGGCTGTGAGTTAGCAGGTGCAGACTGAACTTGGGTGGCGGCCATAGTCGTGAAAGAAGCCGTTGCCAGTGCGATGGCTGCGAGGGTCATTGTCAGGTTTTTCATAATATATTGTCCTATTAATTCGTCGTTTATCAGGCTTTGTCAGCAGGGCGCTCTTCGCGCGCTCTTTCTTGGCTTACAAAGCCACTCTTCTGTCCGTTACTACCCTTTCAAACGCAATACTTCAGGGCTTATTTATACAGCTCAGCAGTCCCGTACAGGCGGTTGTCGCCGGAAGCGGAGATGATGCGGTAAGACGTTGCACCATTAGCGTCTGCTTTTGCAGCCAGCTGGTTTTCCAGGCTAGACAGGTTAGTACCGGCCTGCGCGCTGACTACACCGATGGACTGGGCATTAGCGGGAGCAGACTGAACCTGAGTTGCGGCTAGGGTGGTGAAAGAAGCCGTAGCCAGTGCGATTGCAGCAAGAGTCATTGTTACGTTTTTCATGATAAGTACCTTTAATTATGAATCATTATTATTAATCGTTAACTAATTTGGTGCGATAACGCTTTAAAAGCGGCTCGCTGTTATTTGTACAGCTCAGCAGTACCGTGCAGGTAGTTCTCACCAGAAGCACCGATGATGCGGTAAGAGGTGGCACCTGCTTCATTCGCTTTGGCATTCAGTTCACGCTGCAAGCTAGACAAGTCATTGCTTGAGTTCGCGCTGATCACACCGATTTTTTCTTGGTTAGCCGGAGCTGAATCAACCAGCGTTGCCGCCATTGAAGAGAAAGATACGGTAGCCAGAGCCAGTGCTGCGAGGGTCATTTTTACGTTTTTCATGATGTTAGTTCCTTATCTCTATTCGTTTATCGTGCTGTCGAAAGTCTTTTTGATTCGGTCAACGTTATTAATTAACGTTCGATAATTAAATGTTAGTCGCTGACGGAATCTTGTGCAACTCATTTTTTTAATAATCGTTAACTAAAAGTGCTGTGAGCTAGATCACGTTAACAACAGGGATATGTATCTCAATTGTTAAATTTTCACGGCGAGTTAATTAATTAACGGTCGATAACTAAATGCTAGTGCGTTTTTATGACACAAGCAAGAATTATTTAATGAGTGATAATTTAATGTTGGACTGAAGGGCGAAGGGTGGTAAAACCGTACAGTGGTTTTTTCAGTGGTATCGCTCTGCTGAGAATCAGAAAGGCGACCTGAATGTCGCCTTTCTATTGCATACCCCGTTATCGCGGTGAGTCATATAGAGGTCGCGCGATATGTGAGTCAGCTTGTCACCTTAGTAATAAACAGGAGGGTGATTAGCTGAACCCGCCGGAGCAGGTGGCATGGTTGGTGAAGTTGGAATGCGCTGTTGTGACGATTTGCCGTTCACGAAGCGGGCAGGGTGACAAAAGTTACTGTCCCCAGTCACATTGACCATGGCAACTTCCTGACTCTGTGTTGGCATCATGATAACCTGCTGTGCGGCGACATTGGCAACCGGGGCAGCGGTTAAAGCCATAACGGCAAGAAGGGTTTTTAGAGCACGCATGATGGTTTGTCCTGAGATTCTAGATGCTAAGAGTGATTTACTTATCGCTCGATAATTAAATAATAATCTCTGCTGGACTTGTGCGCAACTATTTTTAATAATGATCGTTAAATTATTCTGATAACCAGAACCAATAAGGTGATGGAAGGAGGGTGTATGAGCACTGAACACACGGCTTTGGTCCGGAAAAGTCGCGGTCGCCCAAAACAGTTCGATCGTGGAACTGCTCTGAGCAAGGCCCTGAATCTATTCTGGCGCCATGGCTACGAGGCCACTTCTTTAGCGGACTTGGTCGAAGCCACGGGTGCGAAAGCGCCTACTTTATATGCCGAGTTCGGCAATAAAGAGGGGTTATTCCGCGCGGCCGTTGAACACTATCTGGCAACCTTTTACGAAAAGAGTTTCTGTCTGCTGAGCAGAACAGATTTGTCCGTTGAACAGGCTATCGAACAGTATCTGCGCACCACGGCGGAGATGTTCACCGACTGTGACACGCCGAGCGGCTGCTTTATGGTCAGCGCGTCTTCCGGCATGTCTTCCTCTTCGCAAGACATTGCGGAGATGCTGCGTAATCGCCACTTGTCGCAGGAACGCACGTTGTTTGAGTACTTCGAAAAGAAAAAACTCAGCAACGATCTTCCGCAGACTACTGACAGCGCGCTGTTGGCGAAATATCTGGCATGTACCGTTCAAGGTATGTCAGTACAGGCCCGCGATGGGGCCAGCACTGAGCAGCTTAATCGCTTGATTGATATGGTCATTCATCTATGGCCTGAGCTTACCAGAGCCACGGCGGCTAAGCCTTTGGCTCACTGAGCCCGAAAGCCACGCAGTTAAGCCGTAAGCAGCTACGCCAGACGCCGATTTTCGGGTCTGGCGTTATTTTTTCTTCCGCGTCGCCTCGAATTTGTTTAATTCCCCCTCGAACACCGCGCTATCACAAGGATTTTTGGGACTTTTGCCCGTTATCCTCGCTTGCTAATCGTTCTACACTGACTGGAAAGCGACTCAGACGCTTCAAATCCTATTGAGGCCCACCGTTGAGGTTTTATGCGCCAGTCAGACATTCTCGTCGAAGTCAGTAACGACAAACAAACCCTGACCGCGCTGGTCGAGCAGGATGACCGCGTGGCTTATCTCTATATTTACGCCCGCGAAGATTTACGCGATCGCTTCCCGCGCATGCGCGCCTGCTGGATCCGCAATCTGACTCCCGCCCCGCAGCACGACGACCACGCCGCGATGGAGAGTGGGAAAGCGCCGATGCTGGCCGCCCAGTATTGCCGCAATCTGGAGGCCGAAGCGCCGCTGGATCCGGCACACATTCAAATTCTTTGGAATGAGAGCGATGACGGCGCAGCTCTGTGGTATCAGGGGCTGCTGCTGGCGGTGATCCCCGGCTGGAGCCTGTATATCGACCACTCGGTCTGCTATTCGGCGGGCTGCATCAAACAAAACCCGCTGACTTTCCCGCTGGGTTCGGCATCGACCAATACGCAATATGAGCTGGCGGACAAGACCCGCCAGTTCTGGCGCGACTGGCAGCAGGAAGATCACAACCCGTGGCCGAAAATCCAGCGTAAATTCCTCGCCAGCTATGAAGAACGCTTCGGACCTTCGGTGAAGTATTACGGCATTGATCAGGGCAACTGGCCGCCGATGGCGATTTCCCAGCACGAGGATGAGGAGAATTATTACTTCTTCACGCTGGGTATGAGCATCCGCCCAATGCCGCAAATCGACATTATTTTCAATGATGAAGCCCGCGAACACCGGCGCATTGAGCTGGCTTTCGCCGTCGGCAAAGAGTACGTGACGGAAGAGAACGCGGTGCAGATGGCCAGCGCGCTTTCTGGCTATGCGCAACTCCCATGGACCACGCTGAGCTGGCTGGGAGAAGGGCACACGCTGATTTCACCGATGGCGCCGCTGGGTTACGAGGGGCACGTGGTCTCTTCCGCGCTCTGTTCGCCTTCCAGCAAAATGACCCTGCCAGATAGCTACGGCGACCCGGTAAACCAGTTCTGGATCAGCCCGATTTTCACCGCCGAGCGCGAGTTTGCGCTTTCACGGCCTAATGGCGGCTATGATCTGGTGGCGGCGATGATTGAGCAGGGCGCGCGCCACGTCTTCGCTCCGCGTTCACCGGTAATGGGATAAATATTTAAATCTATCTAACTGTTTTATATCGTTTTAATTTTGATGCTGTTGTGCCAGCGGTGCTACTACCCTGATCGAATGCATCAAAAAAGGTTGTAGGAGAAGATGACTTTGCCGCCGGAGAAGGCCCCGGCGCAAACGTTCTTACCTACATAAAAAAGGATATAAAACATGGCTACTTTATATACCCCTTATATTGATGTGTCCCTGAATGCGCTGTGGAGTGACTGGCAGAACTACCCTAAAGGTCGCCCAAACCCGATTTACTCTCAACAGGCGATTTCTTACGGCGTTGATGGTCTAGTGCTGGGCTTCCTGACCCTTTCCCCGTCGAATAAAGCCTGCTGGGCCGCCTCCGACGCCATGCCGCTGGAATGGGCGCTGCCGCTGGCAAACGACCTGAACGCGGCAAACCGTCAGGTAATTGTCTCCTTCGGCGGCGCGTCTAACGCCGATATCTCCACCAAGTTCACCGTTGACCAACTGGTACAGACTTACACCGACGTGGTGCAGAAGTTTAAAGCCAAGCAGTTGGACTTCGACTTGGAAAACGGTCAATACGACTACAACAAAATCAGCTCAGCACTGGCGATTTTCCAGAAGAGCAATCCATCGGTTCGCATCAGCTTTACGCTGCCAACCATGCCAGCAGGTTTGGTCACTGAAGGTCTGAACATCATTCAGAGCGCCAAAAATGCCGGTGTGAAGTTCAGCGTAAACGGTATGGCGATGGACTATAACGACGGCGTTTCCAGCCAAGATATGGGTAAAGCAGCGACCAGCGCGGCAACCAGCATTAAAACCCAGCTGGGCAAACTCTATCCGGGCCAGACTGACGCACAGCTTTACCCACTGGTAGCCATCACCCCGATGATCGGTCTGAACGACGACACCACCGAGATGTTCAAATTGCCAGACGCCACCACCGTTGCCACTTTCGCCAAGCAGAAAAACATGGCGTTTATCGGTAGCTGGTCGTTTAACCGCGACAACCCATCGAGCTACACCTACGTTGATTTGCAGACCAGCAGTAACCCGGCGCAGAAAGCCTCAGGTGATTATGCGAAGACATTTTTAGCGGGTATTCGTTAAGGGGAAATAGTGGGCAGGGAGGCCCACAGCTCCTGTTTAGAACTTCAACTTCAAGGTCAAAACCGTGGGCTTGCTGCCCACATTTAGGTCTTTAAATTCAAAACCGTGGGCTTGCTGCCCACACTTAGGTTTTTTAAATTCAAAACCGTGGGCTCGCCGCCCACACTGGCCCAAAGGGTTTTAAACGAAACCCTTTGGAATCCTGCGTTTTTTTGCTGTTGTAAGATCGAGGCTTCGCAGGGTTGGGATGGACATGTTCCAGTAGCTTCTATGTTCGCCACGAAATGCCGCCGCTTAGGCGGTGCCCTCGCTGCGGGATTTCAACCCGCGTAAAAACACACGCGGTTTTCCACCTCTTGCTCGGCGTCATTTCTGAACGTGGCCTACTGGCATTTACCCCGTGCCGTTTGAGGGGAGTGCTGTTCTGCTCCTCCCCCTGAAAAGGGGGAGGCTGGGAGGGGGTATTGCAGAAAAATCAGTGGCTTAGAGTGAATTTCGGCTGGGTTTACTCCTTCTCCTCTCAGAGGAGAAGGCAGGGATGAGGAGTGGTTTAACTCAACGCTCAATGCGGCCAACCCCAC
>NZ_JMPJ01000029.1 GCF_000735345.1 Ewingella americana ATCC 33852
AACTCAACGCTCAATGCGGCCAACCCCACACCCCACCTAGCCTCCCCTCCTGAAAGGGGAGGGATAAAACCAAAAGCTGCCCCCCTAAAAATCTTCCGCATCAACATCATACCCTGACGGTTCCCAGCGAATTGCCGTCAACACGATAAGACCTGCCAGCGGCGCTAAGGCGATCACCCAGAAGACGCCGGTGCCGAGGGCGGCGGCTAATACTGGGAACAGGAACAGCGAAACTGTCGAGCTGCCGCGCATTAGCGTTTGGTTGAAGCCTACGCCCATGCCGCGCAGCGAGGTTGGGTAGCTCAGCGAGGCGAAGGTCATGGTGTGGGAACCGGGGCCGAAACCTTGGCCGAACAAGAACAGTGCCAGCATGCCGATGGAAATCGCGGCTTCTGCGCCGTCGGTTGGGCGGCCGATGGTGGCGAGGACGATTAAGGCAACTAGCTGACAGGCGTATCCGGCGACGGTCATTTTCCATGCACCGAACTTCGACACGTAACGTACCGCAATCAGCCCGCCGACGAAGGCGAACAGTAAGTTAAGTGCCAGCGACACCAAAATAGTGCTGATCATCGACTGGGCCAAAAACGTCGATAGGATCACCGGCAGGCCGAAGGCCACGGCGTTATAGGCGAAGGATGAGGCCACGGCGGTCACCGTCGCCAGCACGGTGCGGCGCAGATACACCCCTTGCAGCAGCGTGCCGTAGTTGCGCCACGCGGCTTTGCGCACTTTCACCGCCGGTTTCAGGTCGGCGTCTTCTGCGACCACGGCATTAATGTTGTATGACTTACGCAAAATCGCGGCGGCACCTTGCAGGTCGCCCTGATTGGCGGCCCACACTGGCGATTCATTCATATAACGATGGCGGATAGCAATGATAAGCAGGGCCGGAACCGCGCCGAAGCCGAGGATCAAACGCCACAGCCAGTCGGTGTGGGTGGCGGGCAATACTGCGTAAAGCAGCAGCACCAGCAGATAGGAGATACTGATGGCGGCGTACCACGTCGGGCACCACATCGCCACGCGCGAGGCTTTATTGCCGCGCCCGGAAAGCTTGGAGAACTCGGCCAAAAAGGCCATCGCCACCGGCAAATCAATGCCGACCCCAAGTCCCATCACAAAGCGTGACCCGCCCAATACCCACTCGTTTGGCGCGAAAGCACAGGCCAGCGCGGCAAAAACGAAGAAGAACATGTCGGCCATAAATACTCGGTAACGGCCAATTTTGTCGGTGAGATAGCCGCCGAACAGCGCGCCGATGATGGCTCCGAAAGTGATTGCCGAAGCGACCATGCCTGTGCCCGACGGAGTCAGGCTGAATTCGCGGGTGATGTCTTTGATACCGAAGGCCAGCGCGCCGAGGTCATAGGCGTCGAGGAAAACGCCGCCGAGCGCGATAGCAATCACGATGCGTGCGTCGCTGAGTTTAGCGGCACCGCGGTTAACGAGCTGGGTGATATCAGCGGCGGAGCGGATTAACACCGGCGCGTCGCTAGAGGATGAACTGACTGAACCTGCATTCCCTGAACCGGCGGGAGCCGCCGCAAATGAATCTGACATAATTATTTTTACGCTTTTAGACAAAAAATCAGCATAGAAGGGGCGTGACCTTAGTCACAACTGATTTTTATTCATGAAGTAAATGAAATAGTTATAACTTAAAACATTTTCATCTGAGGGGAGAGGCGCGTTGGCTAGGTCAGCCCTGTTACTTTAGGCGCTGAGTGGCAAAGCTTTTCACAAATAAGCATTTTACTCAAAAATCTAGCCTTGGTGTGATGACCCGCCATTTTGTCCGCATTGGCAAAATTGGACTATTCTTGATCACACGGCGTGTGTATACGCATTAATGTTGTTGGTGATATCAAAGCCTTAACATAAAAGTAACCCGATAAGAGGAAATAAGATGGCTTTCATGACAGGACGTGGGCGAGTGCGGGCAATAGCGGCGGCAGCGACGCTGGCAATGGTTTCTACTTTTAGTCTTTCTGCGCAAGCCGCAGACAGCGTGCGCGTCGGTTCGAAAATCGATACCGAAGGTTCCCTGCTGGGCAACCTGATTGTGCAGGTGTTGGAAGCCAACGGCATCAAAACCACCAATAAGCTGCAACTAGGGACTACCAAAGTGGTGCGCGGCGCGATAACCGCCGGAGAGATTGATATCTATCCTGAATACACCGGCAACGGCGCGTTCTTCTTCTCTGATGAGAAAGATCCGGCGTGGAAAGATGCAAAAGCGGGTTTCGAGAAAGTGAAAAAGCTCGATTATGACCAGAATAAAATCGTCTGGCTGGATGCTTCTCCGGCTAACAACACCTGGACTATCGCGGTGCGCAAAGACATCGCCAGCGCGCATAACCTAAAAACCCTTGAAGACTTGGGCAAGTGGATTGATACCGGCGGCGACTTCAAGCTGGCGGCTTCCGCTGAGTTTATCGAGCGCCCGGACGCCTTACCGGCGTTTGAAAATGCTTACAACTTCAAGCTGAAGCAGGACCAACTGCTCTCGCTGGCGGGCGGCGATACTGCAGTGACCATCAAAGCGGCGGCAGAGAAAACCTCTGGCGTGAACGCGGCGATGGCTTACGGCACCGACGGTCCGGTAGCGGCTTTGGGTTTGGTTACTCTGGCAGACCCGAAAGGGGTGCAACCGATTTACGCTCCGGCACCGATCATTCGTGAATCCGTGCTGAAGGCGCATCCAAACATTCCAGAACTGTTGAAGCCGGTCTTCGCCTCTCTCGACGGCCCGACCCTGCAGAAGCTGAATGCCAAAATCGCCGTTGACGGTCAAGATGCCAAAAAAGTGGCAGCGAAATACCTGCAAGATAAAGGTTTCGTCAAAAAATGATCCCTGCCGTATCGGTGAGGAGATAACGCAAGCCCGCCCGGTTCGCCGCGCGGGCTGAACTTTTTAGATTTAGGTGACTTTTTTGACCCGGGACTTCGTTAAAAATCGCGTTTTACTGACGCTGGTTATTCTGATTATTGCCGCCGGAAGCGGTCTGGCCTTTTTGAGCCATGCCCCGAACCGACTGGTGTCTGGCGAAGGTATCTCCCTCGCCAGCCTGCTCGACGGGCGCAGCCTGTGGCTGCTGCTGCCAGTGGTGCTCCTGCTGCTGCTCTCATTCCTTACTCCTTCGCGCCGCAACATGATTGTGGTGATGCTGTTAGCTGAAATCCTGCTGTTTGGCCTGACGGCTTTAACCGGGCATGCCGCAATCGGATTGACCGGTGGGGATGAAGATAGCGTGGCGCGTACCTCGCTCGGCGGGGCGTTCTGGGCCAGCGCGGCGCTCTCGCTGCTCATCGCCTCCGACGCCATTTCACGCATCACCAAGAACCCGACGTGGCGCATTTTGCTCAACGTGCAGGTGGTTATTCCGGTGATTGCGCTGATTGTTACTGGTCAGTTGAGCGAGCTGTCGCTGCTCAAGGAGTACGACAACCGCTCCGACGTGTTCAACGACGCGCTGTGGCAGCATCTCGGCATTCTGTTTGGCACGCTGGTTCCGGCGATTTTGCTCGGCCTGCCGCTGGGCATTATTTGCCATCGCTCGGCTCGCTGGCAGACGCCAATCCTCTCGGTGCTCAATATCATTCAAACCGTGCCTTCGATTGCGCTGTTTGGCCTGCTGCTGGCGCCGCTTGCCGGGCTGGCGAAGGCACTGCCTTGGCTGGCAGAGCACGGCATTAGCGGCATCGGGCTGGCTCCGGCGATCATCGCGCTGGTGCTCTATTCCCTGTTGCCGCTGGTGCGCAGCGTGATTGCCGGGTTGGATTCGGTCTCTTCGGGCGTGATTGAATCTGCGCGCGGCATGGGGATGAACCGGCTACAGGTGTTTTACAAAGTACAAATTCCTATCGCGCTGCCGGTGATCCTGACCGGCATTCGCATCGTCGCGGTGCAAACCGTCGGCATGGCGGTGGTGGCCGCGCTGATTGGCGCAGGCGGCTTCGGCGCCATTATGTTCCAAGGACTGCTGAGCAGCGCGTTGGACCTAGTGCTGCTCGGGGTGATCCCGGTGGTCCTGATGGCGGTCATCGTCGATGGCATCTTTAAATTTTTAGTCTCAATGTTGGAAACCTCACGCAGATGATTCATTTCAATCAGGTAAGCAAACACTTCGCCGGAAAAGCGGTGGTTCGGGATCTGACGCTGGAGATGTCCAAAGGTGAGTTTACGGTGCTGATTGGCACCTCCGGCTCGGGCAAATCCACTACGCTGAAGATGATTAACCGTCTGGTGGAGCACGATCAGGGGCAGATCACCTTTGCCGGTGAGCCTATCAGCCAGTTCCGCGCGCAGGATTTGCGCCGCCGCATGGGCTACGCCATCCAGTCGATTGGCCTGTTCCCGCACTGGACGGTGGAGGAGAACATCGCCACCGTGCCGCAACTGCTGAAATGGCCGAAGGCCAAAATTCGCGACCGCGTGACCGAGCTGATGGAGCTGCTGCATCTCGACCCAAACCAGTTCCGTCATCGCTATCCGCATCAGCTTTCTGGCGGCCAGCAGCAGCGCGTGGGCGTGGCTCGCGCATTGGCGTCTGACCCCGAAGTGCTGTTAATGGACGAACCTTTTGGCGCGCTGGACCCTGTCACTCGCGCCACCTTGCAGCAAGAAGTCGCGCGAATTCATCAGCTTACTAATCGCACCATTGTGCTGGTGACGCATGATATTGATGAAGCGCTGAGTCTGGCGGACCGCATTGTGTTGCTCAACGAAGGGCAGGTGATCCAGCAGGGCACGCCGCTGGAAATGCTGACCAAGCCCGCCACGCCGTTTGTGCGTGACTTCTTCGGGCGCAGCGACATGGGCATCAAACTGCTCTCTTTGGGGCTGGTGGGCGAGCGCACCCGTCGCGGCGAAACCTTGCCGACAACCCTTGAGCCAATTGCCGCTTCCATGACGCTGCGCGAAGCGCTGTCGGTGTTTGTGGCGCGCCACGTCGAGCAACTGCCGGTAATTGATGACGCCGGCCAGCCGCTGGGGGTGCTGCACTTTGGCGACTTGGTGGCCGAAAGGAGTGAAGCATGACCTTGCGTTGGCTGAAAGATCCGCTGCCGTGGGTGATCCTGCTGCTGGTCGCGCTGGTGTTTGGCATGACCTCGCTCGGCGGATTATTTCACTGGATGTTTCCTGCGCTAGACCGCCCGGTGTATCTGCAAGAGAGCTTTGCCTCGCTGGTGCGTGCGCACCTGCTGCTGGTGGGTATCTCTAGCCTGATTGCCGTGGTGATTGGCGTGGCGGCGGGGATTGGCGTTACGCGCCACGCGGGCAAGGAGTTCCGCTCGCTGGTGGAGACCATAGTGGCGATGGGGCAGACTTTCCCGCCGGTTGCGGTGTTAGCCGTGGCGGTGCCGGTGATGGGATTTAGCGAGAAACCGGCGATTATCGCGCTGGTGCTGTATGGCCTGCTGCCGATTCTGCAAGGTACGATTGCCGGGATTGAGTCGGTTCCGGCCTCGGCGCGGGAAATCGCGCAGGGCGTCGGCATGAGCCGCTGGCAAATTCTGCGCAAGGTGGAGATCCCTCTGGCCGCGCCGGTGATTGTCTCCGGCATTCGCACCTCGGTGATCATCAACATTGGCACGGCAGCCATTGCCTCAAGCGTCGGCACGCAGAGTCTGGGTTCACCGATTGTCATCGGCCTGAGCGGTTTTAACACGGCTTATGTGCTGCAGGGGGCGATCATTGTCGCTTTGCTGGCGATTATCGTGGATATGGCTTTCGAGCGCTGGAGCCGTCGCCTGCAACGCTGGCAGGTTACTCCGCCGCAGGAATAACGCGGCAGTAAAGCAAGTGGGGAGTCTTGAATCGAAACGCGTCTTAGGACGCGTTTTGTGCAGCTGGCGCTGGAACAACTGAAGGAGCGGAGCTGGTATCTGGCGCTTTATCTTCCTGAATCACTACCGCGTAACCTGCCACCATCACGCCGCCGATTGCGCCAATGGCCATCAGGCCGAACAGGGCGATAAGACATTTTTTGCCGAACGTATTCATTTGCGAACCTCTTAAATAATTGTCGGGAATTATAAGTCGTTTGCCCCCACCTGCAACAGTCTATTGATGCGCTTGTTACCTCGCGGAGAGGTTTTAGGCGCAAACCGCGCGCCAAATAAACTTTTTCGTAACATCTGGACGTAATAGCACATATTTACTTGCCGCTCTGCCGAGCAATAGCGTTAACTGTTCGCCTTCTAACTAATTCTAAAAAAGTACCTACCATGACCCGAACCGCCTTCCGTTCCCTGCTGCCTTTAATCGGTGCTCTTTTCGCGTTGTATTTTATCTGGGGCTCGACCTATTTCGTGATCCGCATCGGGGTGGAAAGCTGGCCACCGATGATGATGGCCGGTCTGCGCTTTTTCATCGCAGGCTGCGTGATGTTTACCTTTCTGCTGCTGCGCGGCTATAAGTTCCCGACGCTGAAGCAGTGGCTGTCGGCGGGAGCCATCGGCATCCTGCTGCTGGCGGTGGGCAATGGTCTGGTGACCGTCGCCGAACATATGGATGTCCCCTCCGGCATTGCTGCCGTGATGGTCGCCACGGTGCCGCTTTTTACCTTATGTTTCAGTCGCCTGTGGGGTATGCCGAACAGCCGTCTGGAGTGGACCGGCGTCGCCATCGGCCTGTTTGGCATTGTGTTGTTGAATACCGGCAGCAGCCTTGGCGGTAACCCGTGGGGCGCGGTACTGATTTTGATTGCCTCCATCAGCTGGGCTTTTGGCTCGGTATGGAGTTCACGCCTGACCCTGCCAACCGGCCTGATGGCAGGAGCCGCCGAGATGATTGTCGCGGGCGTCGTGCTGCTGGCCGCCAGTTATTTGAGTGGTGAAAAGCTCGCCGCCACGCCGTCCCTGAGTGGTTTTCTGGCCCTCGGCTACCTGATGGTTTTCGGCTCGATGATCGCCATTAGCGCCTATATGTTCCTGCTAAAAACCGTCCGCCCAGCCATCGCCACCAGCTACGCCTATGTCAACCCAATCGTCGCCGTGCTGATAGGCATAAGCTTCGGCGGCGAATGGTTATCCCCAGTAGAGTGGGTCGCGCTGGTAGTGATTTTATGCGCGGTGCTGTTGGTGACGCTTGGGAAGTTTGTATTTGGGAGGAAACCGGCGGTGATTCAGGAGGTTAAGAGTAACCTTTGAGTCTTTAAATCTTCAAATTCAAATTCAAAACCGTGGGCGTCGGCCCACACCGACCAAGGGAGGCGTAAACGCGCCTCCCTTGGAACCCTGCGTTTTTGCTGTTGGAAGATCGAGGCTTCGCAGGGTTGGAATGGACGTGTTTCAGCGGCCACGGTGCTCGTCGCGAAGTGCCGCCGCTTAGGCGGTTCCCTCAGTTCGGGCTTCGAGCCATAGGTCTCGAACCACTCCCTCGGCGTCACTTCTGAACGCGACTTACTGGCATTTACTTCGAGCCGTTTCATTCACAAAAAATCTGAAAATTACTGAAAAGGTACGGTTGAGATGTCTCAAAACCGCAGTCAAAAATGGCGCTGAGCAAGAGGTTCAAGACCAAAGGCTTGAATCCCGCAGCGAAGGCACCGCCTAAGCGGCGACATTTTGCGGTGGATAACGAAAGCCCCTGAAACACGTCCTCCCAACGAGTGATAGCGCGCAGTAAAGAGCCGGGGATTCTCAAGGGGCGCGGCGATAGGCGCCCCTTGAGGCCGGTGTGGCGGCAGCGCACGGTTTTGACCTTGACCTTAAAGATGCAATTGAAAAGAAAGCGCACATGAGTCGCTCAACTCATTATTTCTTCTCAAAGAACAATGTCACCTTCGCCACTTCAACCCCAAACTTCTTCAATGAAGTCACATTAAACAAATGCTTATCATCCTGCTGGAAGATCCAATCGTCGAAGGTCAGGCGATAAGTGCTTCCGCTGGCTTTCACGTCCATGACGTATTTCCAGTTGAAGGCGTTGCCTGCCGCGTGGCCGGTGGCGGTGCCGATGATATCGCCTGCCGTGCCGCTGTAGCTGCCGTCGGCCAGTTTGTGGATGTGCCAGACGCGGGTCTGCTTCTCGCCGTCGTCATAGACGAAATCTTCATGCAGGGTCAGGGTTGGACCGACCACGTCGCCGCGAATCTTCACCGAAAAGCGCCGAGTCTGCTTGTTGGTGTAGTCCTGCACCATCCCGTAAGCCACGCTGTCGCCCTGAAAATAGCTAAAAATGTCCAGCTTGGGCTGGGCCTGCTGGTAATCCTTGATGTCGGCGCTGCACCCGGCGAGAAAAATCAGGGTGAGTAGCATCAACCCCTTCAAAGCGTTGCTTAATCTGAGCATGATAAATCCTCAAGGTTATGGCGAGGTGCCGCCAATCAGGTCTTTGCGTAGGTCGGGATATTGCGTGGCAGGGGAGAGCCAAATGGCGAGAAAGGCGTCGCGGAAGTCTGCGCTGAAATGCTCACCTAGAGGCTCGGTCAACACGCTATGGGGTGCGCGATAGTAAAACTGGCCGCCGTCGTCATCCGCCAGAAAGGTGATTTGGCTGCCTTCACTGACGTCCGGCCAGACTTTTGCCACCTGTTCAGACCAGCCGTTGAGCTGCGCTTTGGGCAATAATCCCAGCTTCTCCCACTGTTCATCCGTCGCTTTTACTAACTCTTCGCGACTTATGCTGCGCAGGTATTCAATGCTCAGCGCCTGCGGCCAGTGCGCCGCCTGATAGTGACCCTCCGGCGTGCGCAGCTGCGAGTGGTAAACGTCAAACGGCCCCCACGTCAGGGTGGCGTGGCCCACCTCTGGCCATGAACTCCATGTAGGCGTGGCCTGCGCGGAGAAAGCAATAAACGACAGTAAACAGGCAAAAATCAGCTTCATGAGTGACCCTTTGGGAGACTTTTGCTCCTTCTCCTCTCAGAGGAGAAGGCTGGGATAAGGAGTGGTTTGAGGCGTGCTCAATGCAGCCAACCCCAGGGATAAAATCAAAACCCACAGCAAAAAGATAATTACCGCCTTTCAACCGTCATCTGCACTGTACTGATCGTTCTAGCCCTGAACCCTGCCTCGCAGTAGCAGAGATAAAACAGCCACAGGCGGCGGAAACGGTCGTCGCTGTCGGCGGTGGTTTGGCCATTCCAATAATTGACCACCCGCTCGCGCCATTCGTGGAGGGTGCGGGCGTAGTCGGAGCCGATGTCGAACAGGTCGCGGACCACGAGGCCGGTGTGGCGCGTCATGGTTTCGCTCATGGCGGTGATAGACGGAAGGAAGCCGCCGGGGAACACGTAGCGCTGGATAAAATCGACGTTGCGGCTGTAATACTTATAGCGCTGGTCGGCGATGGTGATGGCCTGCAACGCCATGCGGCCCTGAGGTTTTAGCAGCTCGTTACAGCGCTTGAAGAAGGTCGGCAGGTAGCGTTTGCCGACGGCTTCGATCATCTCGATGGAAACCAGTTTGTCGTATTGTCCGCGCAGGGCGCGGTAGTCCTCGAACAGCACGGTGACGCGGTCGCTCAGCCCGGCTTGCTCGATGCGTTTCACTGCAAAATCAAACTGTTCGCGGGAAATAGTGGTGGTGGTCACCCGACAGCCGTACTCGCGGGCGGCGAATTCAGCCATCGCCCCCCAGCCGGTGCCGATTTCCAATAAATGGTCTTCGGGACGCAGTTGCAACTGCTCGCACAGGCGGCGCATTTTGGCCTGCTGCGCCTGTTCCAGTGTCATTTGTGGGTCTTGATACCACGCCGACGAGTAGAGCATTTGGCTATCAAGGAAGCCCTGATAGAACTCATTGCCCAAGTCGTAATGCGCCGAAATGTTCTTGCGCGCCTGCTTGCGGCTGTTGCTGCGCAGCAGGTGGATCAGCCCGTTGACCGGCGTGCTTAACCAGCTCAGGCGCGCTTCGATTTTATCCACCAGACCCAGATTCTCAGCCAGCAGCTGCAAGACGGCGGTCAGGTTGGGCGTCGTCCAGTCGCCGTCGATAAAGCTTTCACCCGCCGCGATGCTGCCGCCCAGCAACACGCGGCCATAGGCGCGCAGGTGCTGAACTTCAATCACCCCTTGCAAAGGCGCGTGCTGGTCGCCAAAGAACAGCGTCTGGCCGCCCGGCTCCTGAATGGTCAGGCCCGCGCCGCGTAGCTGCTTGAGTACGCTGAGGATCAAACCCCGAGCCGCTCTACTACGACGACTGTCTGCGCCCTCGCGGGCAAGCTGCACATCTGGGTGGCTCATGGGTCAGTCCTTATCAGCAGGAGGGTGAGCATAAATAGGGGCGCGTTTTAGCCACAGTTTCAGGGCCTGCCAATAAATGGTGACGGCGGTTTTCATCGTCATCAGCGGCAGCTGCCAGAGCTGTTTACGCAGAGTGTGTCGGGTCAGCGGCTGCGCCCTGAGAGTCAGGGTGGCGTCGAATTCCCTTGTTTTGCGATGGTTCTCGATATGCACCAGCAACTGCTTGCCCGGCGGGGTCAGCCGCCAGTGGTACACCATGTCCATCGGGTTAAAAGGCGAAACGTGAAAGGCTTTTTCCACCGGCTGGCTGCCATCGGGCAGCACCGCGTAGGTGTGGCGCTCGTTCCACGGCGTGTTGCGTACTTCGGCCAGCAGCCAGCGCAGCTCGCCCAGATGGTCATACAGGTAGTAAAAGTTGACCGGGTTGAAGTACAGGCCGAAGTAGCGCAGCTGGCAGAGCAGCATCACGCGGCCCGTCAGGCGTTCGCCGGTCAGCTCGGCAATGCGTTCCTGGGCTTTGGTTTTGATATCGCCGCCGCCCAGATAGTCGCTGCGTTTGAAGGTTGCGGAGGAGAACTTCTCCAGCCGAATCCCAACCTGATGCAGCTGCTCCAGCTCATCGAGATCGATAAGCGGCATAAAGATCCCGTAGTTAAACGCGTGATCGACCGGCGTAAACCGGCGATGGCGCACGTTGCCAACATACAGGGTGCTGTTCATGATGCGGCCCGTTCGGCGCGGGGTTGCAGCAGCACAGGGTGATTTTTCAGCAGCTCATCCACCACATCTTTGGCGCTGTTGACGCCATCTTCATGGAAGCCGTTGTACCAATACGCGCCGCAGAACCAAGTGCGATGGTGGCCGTTAATCCAGCCGCGTTGCAGCTGGGCGCAGTGGCTGGCGAGGTTCAGCACCGGGTGCATGTAGTGGGCGCGGAACAGGATTTTGCTTTCCTCGACCGGCGTCGTCGGATTGAGCGACACGCAGAAGACGTGCGGCGCCACCAGCCCTTGCAGAATGTTCATGTTGTAGGTGACGCTGGCACGGCGGGCCATGGCGTTCGGGCTTTCGACCGGCAATTGATAATTCCAGCTAGCCCAAGCGCGTTGCTGTTTCGGCAGATAGCGGCGGTCATTGTGCAAAATCACTTCATTCGACTGGTAAGGCAGCGCGCCAAGAATGTCTTTTTCATCCTCGGTGGCGTTCTCTCCCAGCAGGCGCAGGGCTTGGTCGGCGTGACAGGCGAAAATCACCTGATCAAAGTGCTCGGTCCCGCGCGAGGTGTGCAACGTCACGCCCGCCGCGTGGCGCACCACGCTGTGAACCGGCGTGGAGGTCAGCAACTCGACATTGGCCGGGATTTTCTGCTGCATGCGGCGGATATATTCCCGCGAGCCGCCCGGCACCACCATCCACTGCGGACGGTTGGTAACATCCAACAGGCCGTGGTTTTCGAAGAAGCGCAGGAACAGCGACAGCGGAAATTTGGACATATCGTCCAGCGACGATGACCAGATAGCCGCACCCATCGGCAGAATGTAGTGCAGGGCAAAAAAGTCGGAAAACTGGTTTTGATCCAGCAAATCGCCGAGGGTGACTTCGTCATTCGCCGGGTTATGCAGGCGCATTTTGCACAGTTTGTTGAAGCGCAGAATTTCACGCAAGAAGCGCCAGAACTTAGGCTTAAACAGATTGCGCCGCTGGGCAAACAGGGTGTTGAGGGTGTGGCCGTTGTACTCCAGCCCGCTCACCGGATTATGCACCGAAAAGCTCATTTCGGTCGGCTGGCCCTGAATGCCGAGTTCGTGCAGCAGCGCGATAAAGTTCGGGTAGGTGCGGGTGTTGTAAACGATAAAACCGGTGTCGATGGCGTAGTCGCGCCCGTCGAGCGAGACATCGACCGTGGCGGTGTGCCCGCCCAGCGTGTCGGCGGCTTCAAACAGGGTGATATCACAATTTTGCGACTGCTTGGACAGCATCCACGCGCAGCTAAGCCCGGAAATTCCGCTGCCGATAATGGCGACTTTCATAGGTTTCTACCTCACCAGTCGTTGAGTCAGGCGCTTTTGCAGCGCCAGTGGCAGCAATGCGATGGTTTTGAGCAGCAGGGAGAGGCGAGGAGGGAAGGCGATTTCACTCGCACCTTTCGCCAGACCTTTGCGGATATAGGCCGAAGCCTGCTCGACGCTGATCATCATCGGCATCGGGAAATCATTGCGATCGGTGAGTGGCGTCTTGACGAAGCCCGGCAAGACAGTGGAAACATGAATGTTGCGCGGCCCCAAATCTAACGCCAGCGAGCGGGCGAAGTAAGCCAGTGCGGCTTTCGACGCGCCATAGGCTTCGGCGCGAGGCAGCGGCACCAGTGAGGCGGTTGAGCCGACCAGCGCCACGCGGCTGCCCGCCGCCATGCCCGGCAAAATAGCGTCAAGGCAGTTAACCGGGCCGATCAGGTTTGTGTTAATCACCCGCGTCACGCTTTCGGCATCCACCACGCCGTTGTCGAGATATTCACAGGTCCCGGCATTCAGAATCACTAAATCGGCCTGCACCCACGCCATGGCCTGACGAGTGAGCGCCAGATCGGTCATATCAAAACTCAGGGTTTCGATGTTGCTGTGCAAGCGCGTCAGGGCTTCCAGCTTTTGCAGGTCGCGCCCGCAGGCCGTGACTTTCCAGCCGTCGGCGGCATAGTCCAGCGCGAGCTGCTTGCCAATGCCTGAGCTGGCACCGGTTATCAGAACATGATTCATGCTTTTAACCTCGCCTTCAGCGCCTTAACGGCTCGCCCCAGAAGTGGCACATGCTCATAAAGCATGGCCCCCAAATCGTAATAATCTCGCTGGTAAATCACCTGACCTTCGGCCAGTTTTAGATGGCTAATGCCATCCAGATAGAGCGTCTCACCCTTTTTTAACGAAGGGTGAGAGTAGGCCATGCGCCACACCAGCGTGGCTTCATCACCACTGATCAAGGTTTGCTGAATATCGAAACGGCAGTCGTTAACGCTTTTAAGCAATTGGCGAAAGTAGCCCTCAAGGGCGGCAATGCCGTCGTGCTGGCCCACCGGGTCAATAAATACCACCTGCGGGTGGTAGATTTGTGCCAGTTGGGGCAGCGAGCTTTGGTCGAGCTGACGATAAACTTCCGCCAACTGCGCGAGCGTTTTCTGTACCGATTCAGACTCAGTGACCTTGAGTGTCATGGGGTTCTTCTGCCTCGTTCAATAGCACGCTGCTGCCGAGAAGTTGCACCGGGATCCCCTGTGCATGCCACTGCGCCAGCTTATTTTTCTGCACGCGCGTCAGGCGGCCTTCTGACCACATTAAAATCTGATGCACGTTCAGGTTTTCTAGATAAGGCTCATCCACCGGCTGCGGCAGCAGGTCAATCTGCACGCCTTCTTCGCTACGAATAATGGCTTCGAGCCACAGTTCGGTGCTGTCCATTTCGCCCCAGCCCATCAGCAATACGCGCACGCCGGGCTTTTTACGCGCGGCGTTCATGCACATCACGGCGTGTTCGATCAGCATGCCGTCGAGCAAATGGCGCAGCAGGTTGAGAGAAGGGCCGCCCGAGCCGAGACGGTTTCTCAGTGGGCGAATGACGTTATTGATGAACGCCATTGCCGGATATTCACGGCCAAGTTCGGCCAGCAGCTGACGCACCTTGTGCATGCTGCTCTCTTGCAGCGCGGTGAGCAGGCGCTGTTCCGAGTGCGACCA
This sequence comes from Ewingella americana ATCC 33852, assembly GCF_000735345.1. Lineage (GTDB taxonomy): Bacteria > Pseudomonadota > Gammaproteobacteria > Enterobacterales > Enterobacteriaceae > Ewingella > Ewingella americana. The sequence goes on from NZ_JMPJ01000029.1 coordinate 13,922, forward strand.
GCCGCTCGGCAGAGGCGCGACGCTGCCTTCGAGCAGAGCTCTGACTTGCCCGACCGGCACGCCGCGGTTAATCCACGACAAAATGGTGCGGATGGTGTCGATATCGTTGTCGTCGAACAACCGATGCCCACCTTCGCTGCGCTGAGGCTTAAGCAGCCCGTAGCGACGTTGCCACGCCCGCAGCGTGACAGGGTTGATACCGCAGATACGCGCCACTTCCCCTATGCTGTACAGAGACATAGATCCCTCCTGAATAATCGTACTTCTTATGTTTACTCTAGCTGTTATGGGGAAAGTTGTACAAGTTTATTGTTGTTGTACAAGTTGAGGGCTGCTGCCCACACAAAACCTTGCGTTGCCACGCAAACTGGCCCAGAAGGCGCGTAAGCGCGCGCCCTCTGGACTCCCGCGCTTTTTATCGCTGCGTGTTCGAGGCTTCGCAGGGTCGGAATGGACATGTTTCAGCAGCCGCAGTGTTTGTCGCGAAGTGCCGTCGCTTAGGCGATTCCCTCAGTTCGGGTTCGAGCCATAGGTCTCGAACCACTCCCTCGGCGCCACTTCTGAATGCGACTTACTGGCATTTATACCGAACCGTTTCAGGGGGAGTAAAAGCAAATATTGCTTAAATCCCATATATGGAATAAATTCTCTAAATTGAGAAGTTAAGGGGCGTGGCGATGGAAGATGAAAATCTAAATGATGATATGCGGCTGGCGGAGCGGTTGGCTTGGTTGCGGGTGAATCAGGGCTGGTCGTTGGAGGTGCTGGCGGCGCAAACGGGGATTAGCCGGGCGACGCTTTCGCGGATTGAGCGGGGGGAAACCAGCCCGACGGCGTCGCTGTTGGGCAAGCTGAGTGCGGCTTATGGCTTAACCACTTCTCGGCTATTAATGGCGCTGGAGGATAACCCGCCGGAGCTGATTCGCCACGGGCAGCAATCGGTGTGGCGCGACACGGCGACCGGGTTTGAGCGGCGTTCAGTGTCGCCACCGGCTCATGGCTATCGCGTTGAACTCATGACCGGCAAGCTACAGGCGGGAGCCACTATCTCCTATGACTCGCCGCCGGTGGCGGGCCTTGAGCAACATGTCTGGGTGCTGGAGGGCGTGCTGGAGCTGACTCTCGACCAGCGCCAGTTCAGGCTGGAGAAGGGGGACAGCATGCGATTCCTGCTGTTCGGTACCTCGGCTTTTCACGTTCCCGGCCCTGAAGATGCTCATTACCTGATTGCTATTTCCCGACCTTAACCTCCAAAACAATCATCAGTAGGAAGCCCGGTATGTCGAAAACTCATGAAGTTGCAGTCACGGAAGTGGTAGATGGCGCGTTAAGTGAAACGGACCTCGACCAATTGGCCGAAACCTTGAATTTGGCGGTAGAGCAGGGGGCTAGCATTGGCTTTGTCCCGCCGTTCGCGCATTCACAGGCTTTGGCGTTTTGGCAGAAGCTTATTCCAGCATTCACCAGCGGCGAACGTCGGCTGCTGGTGGCCCGGCTGAACGGCAAGATTGTCGGCACGGTACAGCTGGCAGTGAGCCAACCCGCTAATGGCGCACATCGCGCGGAAGTGAATAAGCTGATGGTACATCCAGCGGCCCGCCGTTTGGGTATTGCGCGTTCGCTGATGGTGGCGATTGAAGAAGTGGCACGCAGCGCCGGTAAGCAGCTGCTGGTGCTGGATACCATCGCCGAAGGAGCCGCCGAGGGGCTTTATCGCTCGCTAGGCTATGAGACTGCCGGGCAGATCCCACTGTATGCGATGTCAACGGAGGGGCAGCTTGAGCCGACCACGGTGATGTTTAAGGTGTTGGGAGAAAGGATTATCAAAGCGTAGAGAACAAGTCTTAAGCCCAAAAACAGAAACCCAATGGAATGGTTCGATTGAGAAGTCAGTAGGCCGCATTCAGAAGTGACGCCGAGCAAGAGGTGGAAAACCGCGTGGCTATTTACGCGGGTTGTAATCCCGCAGCGAGGGAACCGCCTAAGCGGCGGCATTTCGCGGCTGTAACAAGGGTGCCTGAAACACCTCCATCCCACCCCTGCGCAGCCTCGATCTCACAACAGAAAAAACGCAGGGTTCCAAGGGAGGCGCGTTTACGCCTCCCTTGGTCGGTGTGGGCCGACACCCACGACCTTAAGAAGTTATTTCCCGCTCCACGCCTTTAAGTTTGCATCACGCACTTTCAACTTCTGCTCTGGCGTCAGCTTGTTGTATTCCGCTGCCAAACCGCTTTCCCAGTCGCCGTACAGTGGGTTTGGCAACACGATGAACTGGGTGCCGAACTGCTTGTAGTTCTGGTTCACAAAGGCGCGACGCTGGGTGTTGTCTTTGTGATAAGTCGCCGCACCAAAGTCGTTCAGGTTGTCACCGGCGTAGATCACGATGTTATAACCTGCGGCTTTGATGGAGTCGAAACGCGCCTGTTTGTTCGAGGTGTCGCTGCTCAGTAACAGGGTTTTCTCATTCACACCGGTGAAGCCCAGACGGTTTAGGTTTTCCAGAGTGGCGGCGTATTCGCTGGTTTTGCGGTTCGACACATAGAACATGGTGCCGCCGTGGGAGTTAACGTAGTTGGCGAAATTAACCGCGCCCGGCACGGCGGTGGCCTGCTTGGCGGCGGTCCATTCAGACCAGGTTTTGCTGTCGAATGGCTTGTTGGCTTTAACCTGCCACGCGCTGTAGGCGCTGTTATCAATCATGGTTTCGTCGAGATCGACAACTACGGCTTTAGGCTTACCATCCAAAGGCTTAGCATTGTCAAAGGCGACGGTTGCTGCGTTGAAAGCCTGATAAGTCAGCGCCTGGTATTCACCAGACTGTTGGAACCAGTTGAGTGCCATCACCGATTGGTCGTTCAGCTTCTGTTGGTCTTGAGCAGCTTTTGGCGCACAGCCCGTCAGAGCCAGCATAACCAGCGCGCTGGTGGCGCACAGCGTCATCTTTTTCATTCACTATCACCTTTGATTTTTAGTATTAGTAAGAAAATCCTCCAAAACTGTAGCAGATTCATAGGATTAAGGAAGAGTGAAAAATCAGTTACGGGAGACAGGCAATAAAAAAGCCGGGGGATGAGCCCGGCGAAGTGTTCACAGAGAATTTATGACAATGAGGTCTTATTTGATGAAGGTTACTTCTTACTACCGGTTAGAACTGGTAAACCAGACCTAACGCAACAACATCGTCGTTGTTCAGTTTCAGTGTATTATTATCGTTCAGCTGGTTGATTTTATAATCAACAAAGGCTGACATGTTTTTGTTGAAGTAATAATAGGTCGCTACGTCGATATATTTAGCCAGGTCTGCATCGCCAATGCCTTCAATATCTTTAGCTTTGGTTTGTACATAACCCAGTGATGGACGCAGACCCCAATCGAATTGATATTGAGCAACAGTTTCGAAGGTCTGAGTTTTATTTGCGAAGCCGCTAACGGATGCAGGAGTACCTGCCAGGCTACCCGGCACGGAAATACCGTACAGGTTGCGAGTTTCAGCATAAATAGCTGCTAAATAAACGCTGTTATTGTCATATTTCAGACCACCAGTCCACGCGTCAGCTTTATCGCCTTTACCGTAACGAACGGCAGTTTGTGCAGAAGTACGGTCAGAAGAAGAGTAAGCACCACCGACGCTCACACCTGAATCACCGAAGGCGTAAGTAGTAGACAGCGCGTAACCGTCGCCGTTAGCCGTGTTCAGAGAGCGGCCGTCGTTTTCGTTCTTACCTTGGTACTGAACGGCGATGTTCAGACCATCAACCAAGCCGAAGAAGCCACGGTTACGGTAGGTTGCCACGCCGTTAGCACGGCCAGTCAGGAAGCGGTCTGCTTTGGTGTAACCGTCGCCACCGAACTCTGGGAACATATCCGTCCAAGCTTCGATGTCATACAGTGCGCCGTAGTTACGGCCGTAGTCGAATGAGCCGTATTGAGCGAATTTCAGACCTGCAAAGCCCAGACGGGTTTTAGTGTCTTGGGTGCCTTGAGCTTCTGAATGGTTTGCAGCAACTTGATATTCCCACTGGCCATAACCAGTCAGCATATCGTTAATTTGTGTCTGGCCTTTAAAACCGAAACGAACATAAGTCTGGTCGCCATCAACACCGGCATTATCAGAAATATAATGTTCGGCTTTAACTTTTCCGTACAGGTCCAGTTTGTTTCCGTCTTTATTATAAACTTCGGCTGCGTGTGCCCCGGATGCAATCAGTAAACCAGGAATTAATAATGCCAGAATCTTATGTTTCATTTTTTATACCCTGCTTTCCCATTATCTCTATTGATATAAAAAGAGACTAAAAGGTTTTTATTAAAGGACGCGAGTCATCTCATGTACTGTGCTTTCAATGTGTGCCTGAAATTTTCACAGCGAGGATTTTTTACCTTATGTTTGTGATCGATTTATGACAGAAAAAAATGAACTTTCTTTTTATTTTACAAATGCACCTAGATTTACATCTTCCGAAACAGGATTTGCAGGCTGATCCGCAGGCCGGTCTGTGGGACAATGGGTAGCAGAATTTCTCGATAACTCAATTTTATAAGGGTTGAATGGCGCTTTCCCCCGCAGTAAAAGACCAGATAAGTCAGTGGTACAAGGCCCTGCAACAACAAATTCCGGATTTTATCTCCCGAGCGCCACAGCGACAGATGATTGCTGAGGTTGCCAAGGCGTTTTCTGGCGGTTCTGCACGTCATTTGGCGATTGAAGCGCCAACCGGCGTGGGCAAAACCCTGTCCTATTTGATCCCCGGCATTGCCGTGAGTCGCGAGGAAGAGAAGCCGTTAATCGTCAGCACCGCTAATGTGGCGTTGCAGGATCAGATCTACAGCAAAGACCTGCCGTTGCTGAAAAAGATTATTCCTGACCTTAAATTCACCGGCGCGTTTGGCCGCAGGCGTTATGTCTGCCCGCGCAACTTGTCGATGATGAGCAATGAGAATGCGCAGGGCGATTTGGGGCTGTTTCTCGGCGACGAGCTGGCTCCTTCAAACAGCGAAGAGCAGAAGTTTTCCAAAACGCTGGAAACTGCGCTGGCGCGCTACCAGTGGGATGGCCTGCGTGACCACTATCAGCAGACCATTCAGGACTCTTTGTGGGAAAAAATCAGCACCGACAAGGCTAACTGCCTGAACCGCAACTGCCATTACTATAAAGAGTGCCCCTATTTTGTGGCGCGAAAAGAGATTGAAACCGCTGACGTGGTGGTGACCAACCACGCGTTGGTGATGGCCGCGCTGGAGTCCGACATGGTGCTGCCTCCGGCCAAAGATCTGCTGTTGGTGCTCGACGAGGGCCACCACTTGCCGGATGTCGCTCGCGACGCGCTGGAGGTCGATGCCAATATCTCGGCGGTGTGGAATCATCTGCAACTCGACAATTTTGTTCGCCAGATTGAGCAGTGCCTTGGGCTGTTTACCCCGAAAAATCCGCCGCCGCTGACCAACGCCGAGCGCCTGCACAACCACTGTGCCGAGATGCGCGAGCTGCTGCTGTCGATTGAGCAGCAGATAAGCCAATATTTGCCGCCCGACGCGCCGGAAGCCGAGCACCGTTTCGAGATGGGCGCGCTCTCTCCCGAGCTGACTGAGCAGTGTGCGCGGCTGTTCAAACTGACTGACGCGCTGCGCGGTTTGGCGGAATTTATGCTCAACGACCTGAGCGAAAAGACCGGCAAGCACGATATTGGCCGACTGCACCGGGCGATTTTGCACATGAGCCGCATGCTGGGTTATCTCGAAACCATGAGCAAACTCTGGCGGCTGGCGGCGATGGAAAAAGCCTCTAACGCGCCAATCAGCAAATGGGTGACGCGGGAGTTTTTCGACAACCAAAGCCATCTGATGCTGCACTGCGTGGGCATTCGCGTGAGCGAACAGCTGGAAAAGCTGCTGTGGCGCAAAGTGCCTCACGTAGTGATCACCTCCGCCACGCTGCGCTCGCTAAACAGCTTCTCCCGCCTGCAAGAGATGACCGGTTTGAATGAAAAAGCGGGCGATCGCTTCGTCAGTCTGGATTCGCCGTTTAACCATATCGAGCAGGGCAAGCTGGTTATTCCGCAGATGAAAAATGAGCCGATGATGGCCAACGAGGCGGCTCATTTGGAAGAGATGGCCGACTTCTTCCGCGCTGAGTTAGCCAAAGGTGAGCACAAAGGCCAACTGGTGTTGTTCGCCAGTAACCGAGCTTTGCAGCAGTTTGTCAGCCTGATGCCCGACCTGCGTCTCATGCTGCTGGTGCAGGGAGATCAGCCGCGCTACCGACTGGTGGAAGAGCACCGTCGGCGCGTCGAAGCGGGCACCACGAGCGTGCTGATTGGTCTGCAATCCTTTGCCGAAGGGTTGGATCTCAAAGGGGATCTGCTCACGCAGGTTCACATTCACAAGATTGCTTTCCCGCCCATCGACAGCCCGGTTATTTTGACCGAGGGCGAGTGGCTGAAAACCCTGAAACGCTATCCGTTTGAAGTGCAGAGCCTGCCGAGTGCGTCATTCAACCTGATTCAGCAAGTGGGGCGTTTGATCCGCAGCCACGAATGCCGGGGCGAAATCGTGATTTACGACCGTCGGCTGATCAGCAAAAACTACGGCTCAAGGCTGCTGGCGGCGCTGCCGATTTTCCCTATTGAGCAGCGAGAAATGCCCGCGCCCGGCTCGGTGAAGCGCCCGGACCTGTTAAAAAGCACCACTAAAGTGGTCAAACGCCGCCGCAAAACGCGCTAAATAAGCTGTATCAGCTTTTTTGCGCAAAACTGTCTCTTTACTGTTCTCTTAATCGTCGTTATCAATAGATTCATAACTGACGGTTAAGAGACTTCCTCAATGTATTTACCCGCTGCATTTAAACAACAAGACGTTCAGGCTCAGGCGGAGCTTATCCGCCAGTATCCCTTGGGGCTTTTGATTTCCAACGGATCTGAGGGTTTTGAAGCCAATCCGATCCCTTTTTTAGTTGATGTTGACGCCGACGGCCAACTGACGCTGCGCGCCCATCTTTCACGCGGCAATGCCCAGTGGAAGTCGCTGGCCGAAAACGGCAATTGCATGGTGGTGTTTCAGGGTGTTGAGGGCTACGTCTCGCCGTCTTGGTATCCTTCAAAACAGCAAAACGGCGGGAAAACGGTGCCGACTTGGAACTACGCCACGGTGCAGGTCAGCGGCGAAGCCAAGATTATCGACAGCCCCGACTGGTTATTAAGCTTACTCAAGGCCCTGACTACCCAGCATGAAGAGGGCCAGAGAGAGCCGTGGGCGGTGACCGATGCCCCAGAGAACTTCATCGCCGCGCAGTTGAAAGGCATTGTGGGCTTTGAACTGGTGGCGCGCAAAGTCGAGGGTAAATGGAAACTGAGCCAGAACCGCAGCGCCGAAGACGTCAACGGCGTGATTGATGGCTTGAAGGATCTGCAAGGCGACGCCAGCCCGCTGGCGCAGGCGATGGTCAACGCCAATTCGGATAAATGACCCGTGTTCGGCGTTTTCCCTGATTGCTGGCTGAGTTATGCTGGCCTTATTAGATTTTCATCACATGGCAGAACAATGGATTACACCAAACTGATTAAAGAAGTGGGACGTGGAAAGAACCACGCCTGTGACCTAGACCGCGAGCAGTCGCTGGCGCTCTATCGCGAGATGCTGGCGGGCGAAGTGCCTGATTTGCAGCTCGGCGGCCTGTTGATTGCTTTGCGCATCAAGGGCGAGTCGGAAGAGGAGATGCTGGGCTTTTATCAGGCGATGGAAGAGCAGGTGATGCAGCTGCAAGCTCCCGCCGATCGCCCGATGCCGATTGTGATCCCGACCTATAACGGCGCGCGCAAGCAGGCCAACCTGACGCCGTTGTTGGCGATGTTATTGAGTAAGCTGGGCTTCCCGGTGCTGGTTCACGGTGTTGATGAAGACCCAACCCGCATCACCAGCGCGGAGATTTTCCGCCAGCTCGGCGTTGAAGCCGCGCAAAGCCAGCAGCAGGCGCAGCAGCAGTTAGACGCAGGCCAGCAGCCGGTTTTCGTGCCAGTTTCCTTGCTCTGCCCGCCAATGGATAAGCAGTTAGCACTGCGCTGGCAGATGGGCGTGCGCAACAGCGCCCACACTCTAGCCAAGTTGATCACCCCTTTCGGCAAGCAGGACGTGCTGCGCCTGTCGAGCGTGTCACACCCTGAATATATTCAGAAAGTGTCGTCGTTTTTCCGCCAAGTGGAAGGGCGCGCACTGCTGTCGCAAGGCACCGAAGGCGAGGTGTACGCCAACCCGCAGCGCTGCCCGGCTATCTATCTTCTGGCCAACGGCGAGCAGCAAGTGCTGGCCGACAAACAGGAGTTCACCGACGTCGACCTGCCTGACAGTAAAGATGTCGCCACCACCGTGGCCTTCACCAACGCGTGTTTACGCGGCGAGCGGGCTATCCCGCAGGCGCTGATCAATCAAATCATCTGTTGTCTGGTAGGGGCGGGGGTGTCGCCGGATATGGCGGAAGCGCGGATGATTATTGAACAGGTGTTTTAGGTGGCTTTTGGGAAAAGCCTTTTAAAACTTTAAGGTTAAAACCTTGCGTTGCCACGCAAACTGGCCCAGAAGGCGCGTAAGCGCGCGCCCTCTGGACTCCCGCGCTTTTTATTGCTGTAAGATCGAGGCTGCGCAGGGTTGGAATGGACATGTTTCAGCAGCCACAGTGATCGTCGCGAAGTGCCGCCGCTTAGGCGATTCCCTCAGTTCGGGTCTCGAGCCTTTGGTCTCGAACCACTCCCTCGGCGTCACTTCTGAACGCGACCTACTGGCATTTACACCGAACCGTTTCAGTGGAGTGCTGTTCTGCTCCTCCCCCTGGAAAGGGGGGGCTGGGAGGGTGTATTGCAGAAAACTCATTGGCTTATGTGAGAAATACCCCACCCCAACCCTCCCCTAAATAGGGGAGGGAGCAAGACAAACCTCAACTGAAACGGCACGGCAGAGATGCCTCAAAACCGCAGTCAAAAATGGCGCTGAGCGAGAGGTTCGAGACCCAAGGCTCGAATCCCGTGGCGAAGGAACCGCCTAAGCGGCGACATTTTGCGGTGGAGAACAGGTGTACCTGAAACACGTCCGCCCAACCAGCGGAGCGCGCAGTGAAGAGCCGGGGAGTCTTGAGGGGCGCGGCGATAGGCGCCCCTCAAGGCCGGTGTGGCGGCAGCGCACGGTTTTGACCTTAAAGGCCAGTTTGCGTGGCAACGCAAGGT
>NZ_JMPJ01000030.1 GCF_000735345.1 Ewingella americana ATCC 33852
CAGTAAAGAGCCGGGGATTCTCAAGGGGCGCGGCGATAGGCGCCCCTTGAGGCCGGTGTGGCGGCAGCGCACGACCTTGACTTTAAGGCCAGTTTACACAGCAACGCAATGTATTGAATTTGAAATTAAAAACCCCCTTTTTACCTCCCAGTCTACCCACGCCCCTCGCAAAGAGGTAAAATACTCGTTATTAATCATTTCTCTTATGATTTTACTCATTTTTTTAAAAATACTTTAACGAGATAAATACATGGAAAAGTTACCAAATTGCCCGGCTTGTAGCTCTGAATTTACATGGCAGGACGGCGCGATGCTCAATTGCCCTGAATGTGGACATGTTTGGTCATTGGAAGGGGATACCGATACTCAGGATGACGCGTTGGTGGTGGTTGATGCCAATGGCAACACGCTGGTCGACGGCGACTCGGTGACCGTGATTAAAGATCTCAAAGTCAAAGGCAGCTCGTCGATGCTTAAGATTGGCACCAAAGTTAAAAGCATCCGTTTGTGCGAAGGTGACCACAATATCGACTGCAAAATCGACGGCTTTGGTCAAATGAAGCTCAAATCCGAATTCGTAAAGAAAAACTAAGCTTTCCTGCCTCACATCCTCGTAACAATCGCGGTTCTCTCATGTCGACAGAACCGCCGTCTAAACATACACTCAATGCATAATCTCGTTACCTATCAATAGAGAAGACTGCATGAAAAAGGCTCAAGATTACTTTAATGCCCTAAATCACGATTATCTGCGGGTGCACAAGGCCAAAGAAGAACTTTTCTGGCAGAACTACATGGGGACTGGCGACGAGAACGTGTCGGCAGACTTCGCGGCAGCTGAGACTGCCCACAAACGTTTTATCTCTGAATCCAGCCGTTTGGGTGAACTGCGCGAGCACATTGCCTCGCTGGAAAAACTGACTCTCGACGAAGAGGGCAAGGCGCTGCTGCACGGCCTTCAGGGCTGGTATCGCTTCTTTGACTGCAACACCATTGAAGACCCACAGGCGCAGGCGCTGCTGGATGAAATCATTCAGGCCGAATCCGCGCTGTTCGCCAAGCGCAAAGCGCACCGCCTGACCCATATCAATGCCAAAGGCGAGCGGGTGAATGCTTCTCTCGGCGAGCTGTTGACCAATCAGGCCAACAATGAAAACGAGGCTTACCGCCGCAGCTCCCAGACCGCGCTGCGCGAGTTGGAAGAGTGGCTGCTGCACAACGGCTTCCCGGAGCTGGTCGGGCTGCGTAACCGTTTTGCGCGCCAGTTGGGCTACCGCAACTATTTCGATTATAAGGTGAACAAAACCGAGCGCATGACGCCGGAACAGCTGTTCGCCATTCTGGATCGCTTCGAAGAGCAGACCCGCGAAGGCAACGTGCGCAGCCTGAATGAGCTGGTGGCGCGTAAAGGCGATGGTGCCTTGCTGCCGTGGAACATTCGTTTTGCCAGCGCGGGTGACGTCACTCGCCAGCTTGACCCTTACTTCCCGTTTGCCGACTCGCTGCGCCGCTGGATTGACAGCTTTAAACGCCTGCATATCGACTTCCAAGGCGCAGAAATGCAGCTCGACCTGCTGGTGCGCGAAGGCAAGTATGAAAACGGCTTTATGCACAGCCCGGTGCCCACTTTCTATGACAACGGCGACTGGGTTTCCGGCGTGATTAACTTCACCAGCCTCGCCAAGCCAGACCAAGTGGGCAGCGGCAGTAGCGGCCTGAATACCCTGTTCCACGAGGGCGGCCACGCGGCGCATTTCGCTAATATTCGCCAGAATGCGCCGTGCTTCTCGCAAGAGTTCCCGCCGACGTCTATGGCTTACGCCGAAACCCAGTCCATGTTCTGCGACAGCCTGTTGGAAGATGCCGACTGGCTGAAGCGTTATGCGAAGAATGCTCAGGGCGAATCGGTGCCGGATACGCTGATCCACGACAGCATCGCGGCCCGCCAGCCAATGCGTGCCTTCAATGAGCGCCACATCCTGCTGGTGCCGTATTTCGAATGGCAGCTCTATCAGTGGCCGGACGAAAAACGCACTCCAGAAGCGATTCTGGCGCTGGCGCGTGATGTCGAAACTCACATTCTGGGCGTCACCGGCAGCCCGCGGCCAACCATGGCTATTCCTCATTTGTTATCAATGGAATCTGCCTGTTCCTATCAGGGCTACCTGTTGGCGCTGATGGCCGTCGAGCAGACTCGCGCCTTCTTCCTTAAACGCGATGGTTATCTGACCGATAACCCGGCCATCGGCCCGGATTTAGCCAAGCACTACTGGACGCCGGGCAACAGCATTAGCCATGACGAAACCTTGCGTAACCTGACCGGCGAGGGCTTCAACCCGGATTATCTGGCCGAAGCTTGCAACCAAACCGTGGCGGCGGCGTGGGAAGAGGCGCAGCAAACCATGAAAGCGGCGGCGCAGCGTGAACAGCCTGCGGCGGATTTCGACCTCAATGCGCACATCCGTGTGGTAGACGGCAAACGCGTGTTAGCGGATAGCGCCGACGGCGACGAAGCCATGTGTCAGGACTTTGCCGATTTCGTGCAACAGACCTATTTTCATAAGTAAGGCGTCGCGATAAACAACCGCCATCGGTCGCTGGGCCAATAGCGGTTTTTTTACGTCCGGCAGAGGGGGGCAGTTTGTGGTATCTTACGCGCCAGAAATTTTTAATCCTTTGTGAAAGCCATTCGTTTTCAGAAATAGTTCGTTTATCAAACAATACCGGAGAGTCATTCAGGTGGAACAAAAGAAAATCTTCCCGCAGGAAAAAAGCGGCCTGCACCCGCGTAACCGCCACCGTAGCCGCTATGACTTCCCGGCCCTGATTGCCAGCAGCCCGGAGCTTGGCCCGTTCGTTTCTGAAAACAAATGGGGCGATTTGTCAGTAGACTTCGCCGACCCGCAGGCTGTAAAAGCGCTCAACCGCGCGCTGCTGCGTCACTTCTATCAGATTGAAAACTGGGACATTCCGGCAGATTATCTCTGCCCGCCAATCCCCGGCCGTGCTGATTACATTCACCATTTGGCTGACCTGCTGGCGAGCAGCAACAATGGCGAAATCCCGAAAGGCAAAGATCTGGCAATTCTGGATATCGGCGTGGGTGCTAACTGCATTTACCCAATCATCGGTCTGCGCGAATATGGCTGGCGTTTCACTGCCAGTGAGATTGACGCCACTTCGATGGCCGCCGCGAAGAAGATTGTTGCGACCAACCCGCTGCTGACCAACCAAGTGCGTTTCCGCTTGCAGTCGAAGCCGCAGCGCATTTTCGACACCATTATTCGTCACGATGAGCGCTACGACGCCGTGCTGTGCAATCCGCCATTCCACGGTTCCGCGGAAGAAGCGGCAGGCAGCAGCCAGCGCAAACGCCAAAATCTTGGCCTCGATCGCCGTGCAGGAAGCAAAGCCGAACTGAACTTCGGCGGCCAGCACAATGAGCTGTGGTGCGAAGGGGGTGAAGAAGCTTTCGTGGTTCGCATGGCCGAAGAGAGCGCCGAGAAGCGCACTAACTGCCTGTGGTTCACCGTTTTAGTGTCGAAGAAAACCACCTTGCCGCTGCTGTATGAAGCCTTGGAAGAGCTGGAAGCGACGGAGGTTCGCACCGTAGAAATGACCCAAGGCAATAAAATTAGCCGCTTCGTGGCTTGGACTTTCCTCACTCCTTGGCAGCAAAAAAGTTGGGCAGGGAAGCGTTGGGGCTAATCTAACACCTTGTTTCTCCCCCGCATTTAATTAGCCTGAGAGGTATAAATATCTCAGGCTAAAAAAAATCCTAACGACCCCCTTCCTTTTTTAGTAGTTTAAATTATGATTAATTCACAATAAGAAAAGTTCACTTTGTCACCAGTGAAATTATTCATCGCGTAAACTTTTTTTGATTTTTTTACTTTTATTATCTTTTCTAGCAGCCTTCAAATACACCGACCCAGGGTTAAGCTAAATTTTTAAATTTACAATCTTTGTAGATTTAAATAGTTAGCGCACGTGTTATTCCCTTATTCACGTTATCAGCCACAGGGTCACTGCACTATGCAACTTTTCACTCATCAATTCAGCACGGCATGGCGTGATAAATTCTCTGCTCTCTCGCAAGCAGTTCCGATGATCGTGTTTACACCGCAAGGCATCGTTACTGAGGCAAATAACCTATTTCTCAGTACCATAGGTTATACCCGCGATGAGGTGGTAGGGCAGCCCCACAAGATATTCTGCACCCCGGAGTTCGTTGCCAGTGATGCTTACCGGCTGCACTGGCAAGGGCTACAGCAGGGCAAATCCGTTAGCGGCAATATTAAGCGTTTGCACAAAAACGGTTCACTTATTTGGTTAGAAGCGACATACGTCCCAGTTTTAAATAAACAAGGGAAGGTGGTCGAGATAATTAAAATAGCCAGCGATGTGACTGATCGTATTAATGAATCGCACGATCATCATGGCTTATTAGAAGCAATCGACCGTTCCATGGCTTTGATAACCTTTACCCCTGAAGGCAATATTCTTTCCGCCAACGCCAACTTTATAAAAGTCATGGGATATTCACTGAATCATATTCAGGGAAAGTCCCACGCGATGTTTTGTATGCCCGAGTGGCGAGACTCCAACGATTACCGTTCCCACTGGCAGCGCCTGAAAAACGGTGAGTTTATCCTCGGCCGTTTCGAGCGAGTGAACAGCCGTGGGCAGAGCGTATGGTTGGAAGCCAGCTACAATCCGGTGATGGATGATGAAGGCAAAGTGGTGAAGGTGGTGAAAATCGCCCAAGACATCACGGTGCAAATGAACCAGCAGCGCCAGCAGGAAAATATGATGACTCACGTCCACGAGTTGTCACTGAATACTGATAAAACGGCGGCGCAGGGCGTGACTATCGTGCAAAAAGCCGTAGAGGATATGCAAGAAGTTGAAGCACTTGCCAAGCGCACGGCGGACATTATCAGCCAGCTGGGCCAAACCTCAGAACGCATCGGTGAGATGGTCGATACCATACGCCGGATCTCTTCCCAGACCAACTTATTGGCGATTAACGCCACCATCGAAGCTGCCCACGCCGGGGAACAGGGCCGCGGATTCGCCGTAGTAGCTGGCGAAGTCCGCTCGCTTGCCGACCAATCACGCAAAGCCGCCGTAGAGATTGACCAACTCACCCAAAGCATCCGCGACGGCGTGATGGCCGCCATCGACGGCATGGGCAACTGCGTTAATCGCGCAGGCGGCGGAGTCACGCTAAGCCGCAACGCTGGGGAGGTGATTAATCAGGTGAATCTCGGCATGCAGGATTTGGTGAGGATGATGGCGGGAGTGGGGGCAAGCCCCAAAGCCCCTTAATGGCTTGTGTTGCCACGCGAACAGGTCTTTTAGTTCAAGTTCAAGTTCAAGTTCAAGTTCGTGGGCGTCGGCCCACACCGACCAAGGGAGGCGTAAACGCGCCTCCCTTGGAACCCTGCGTTTTTTCAGCTGCGTGATCGAGGCTTCGCAGGGTCAGAATGGCCGTGTTTCAGCGGCCACTGTGATCGTCGCGAAGAGCCGCCGCTTAGGCGGTTCCCTCAGTTCGGGCTTCGAGCCATAGGTCTCGAACCACTCCCTCGGCGTCACATCTGAACGCGACCTACTGGCTTCTCAACCGTACCTTTTCAGTGGGTTAGCTTGGTTTTCTCCTTCTCCTCTCAGAGGAGAAGGCAGGGATGAGGAGTGGTTTAAAACCGTGCTCAATGCAGCCAACCCCAC
>NZ_JMPJ01000031.1 GCF_000735345.1 Ewingella americana ATCC 33852
CCCAAATCATGAGCATGACAAACATCACTGAAACGGCACGGTCTAAATGCCTCAAAACCGCAGTCAAAAATGGCGCTGAGCGAATGGTTCGAGACCAAAGGCTCGAAGCCTGAAGCGAAGGCACCGCCTAAGCGGCGACATTTTGCGGTGGATAACGGAAGCCCCTGAAACACGTCCACCCAACGAGCGATAGCGCGCAGTATAGAGCCGGGGATTCTCAAGGGGCGCGGCGATAGGCGCCCCTTGAGGCCGGTGTGGCGGCAGCGCACGGTTTTGACCTAGACCTTAAAGGCCAGTTTGCGTGGCAACGCAAGGTTTTGACGGTGTGGCGGCAGCGCACGGTTTTGACCTTGAGGGTCAGTTTGCGCGGCAACGCAAAGTTTTGACCTTAAAAGTTTCTATGGCTTTTCAAAGCCATCCCCCACAGCTTTAGGAGGCTCCTCCGTAAACACCCGCATTGCCTGCTTCGGCATACTTATTCCCGCCTTCTGGAAGTGGATCTTCACCAGACGGTCCAGCGCATACTGCACGTTCCACTGCTCCAGCGCTTTGGTGCGGATCAGCACGCGGACGCTGAAGGACTGGTCGCCTAGCTCGACTACACCCTGATAGATTGGCTCGCCGAGCAGTGAGCCTTTGACACTCTCATCCTGCTTCAGGGCTTCCACGGCCTCGGCCAGCACGGCGTTGACCTGATCGATATCCTCGTCACGGCCTACGCGATAGCTGGCGCGGTAAACGCCGAACTCGCGCTCGTAGTTCGACAGCGTGGTTATCGAAGAGTAAGGAACGATGTGATACACGCCGTAAATGTCGCGCAGGCCGATGGAACGAATGGTCATGCGTTCTACCGTGCCGCTAATACCCATCACTGTGACGTATTCCCCGGTATTCATCCCATTCTCGAACTGAATGAATACGCCGGTGATCACGTCTTTTACCAGTGTCTGGGCACCGAAGCTGATGGCTAAGCCGAGAGCACCGGCACCGGCTAACAGCGGCGCGATGTTTAAGCCAATTTGCGACAGCATGATCATGATGGTGATGGTGCAAATCACGATGGCCAGCACATTACGGAATAGTGTCAGCAGGGTGCGTTCGCGGGCGCTGGGGCGGGTGCCGTTACTCAGCTCCAGCGCCAGACGGTGCTCGATAATACTGGCGAGTAGGGTCCATGAGACGATGGCGAAGAACAGAATAAACAGAATATGCGTCACGCCGCCGACCACTTGCTGCCCGGCCTCGGTGGTCAGCCATTGGTGCAGATTGAAAATCTGCCACGCGTCGAGCAGAGAGAGCGTGACGGACAGCACTACCAGAACGCGAAGGATTTTCAGCCCGCCTGGAATGTAAGAGTTAATGCGTTTTTGCAGCATCGGGTAGCGGCGGTTGATGTCGTCGGGCAGGGTGATGCGTTTCAAAATCCAGCGCGACAGCAGGCCGGAAATTAAGGCGCCCAGCGCGATGATCACCAGACTCTTCAGCGTGGCGCCCATCATAAAGGTCAGGCTGCCGGCGAAGTCGAACTGCGACAGGAAGAACAGCACGATGAAGTAGCTGACGGCCAAAATATGCCAAATATGGCCCAGCGTGCGCAGGATCACGCTGAAAAAGGCCATTGAGCGTTCTGCTAACAGATTGAATTCCTGATGAATGCTCTTGCGGTTATGCAGAATCAGCCAACTGGCGTAGAGAGTCAGAGCCAGCATCACCACAAAGTTCACCACGGCGGCGGCCGGGTAGTTAATCTGCGTGGCAACAATCGGCACGGCCACCATCAGCGCGTAACCAATCAGGCCGCTGACCCACGCCAGTCGGGTGTTCCAGTAGCTGGCGGTCTTGTCGCGCAGCGGGAAGGGGCGCAGATAGTCGAAGTTGGGCGCAAAGATTAAACGCAGCACCGCCTTGAAGAATTCAATCACCGCAAAGGCACTGAGGAACAGCGCCTGCTGGCGAGCAATCAACGCACTGCCGCCGTTCACATACTGGGTGAACAGGTTTCCGGCGGCGACGGTGAGCAGCAAAATGGCGATATCTATCGCGAAGGCGCTGAGAATACTGGCAGGCAGCTGATACCAGTGCGCCTCTTTCAGGCGAGCATGATGGCCCCAGCGGCCTAGCCTTTTATACAGCGGGCTGACCAGAAAACGGATCAGATGGAACAGGGCGAAGGTCACCGCCACGGTGATCAGAAAATAGGTCAAAGCATGGAAAAAGCGCTCGGGATTAAATACCCGCTTCGGCCCGGAATCTATGGTTTCCTTGAGCTGCTCGACGCGCTGCATCACCTGAGAGGCGTAGCGTTGGCTGGTATCCACCAGTCCATCAACCAGCGACACTTGCTCGGTTTTTGGCTCGGCGGCGGGCTGTTGCTGCTCGCCAGACTGCGGCTTGGCGGCGTCGCGCAGGTGAGCAATCAGCTCGGCGCGGGATTTATCGTCTTGCAGAATATCGGCCAGCGCAGCATAGGAGGCTTTCTGTTTATCGGCATCCGCGTTGGCGGCAGGCTGCGGGGCGGCGGCTTGTGTGACGCTGCTGAACAGCATCAACATCAGCATTAAGAAGGGCAAGACAAGCAATAAAGGGTTTTTATGTCTCTCGGATAATGGTCGTTGCGATAACGCGTTCCAGTCGTTATTCGGCATTGTTCCTCACTTTTAAAGCTGCGATTTATCGATGGATCTCATACAAGGAGTCGTTGGTGTTACAACAGTGTAGGGAATTTATGTCGAAGTGGGGTAGAAATGGGGGCAAAAAAAACGGATATCCGAGGATATCCGTTTATTCATTGAGCTTTGGTTGAATCAGGAAACGTGTTGCAGGAACTCGCGCAGACGTTCGCTTGGCGGGTTATTCACCAAGTCAGCAGGTTTGCCATCTTCAGCAATGCGGCCTTTATCGATGAAGATCAGGCGCGATGCCACTTTCTCGGCAAAGCCCACTTCGTGGGTCACGATAACCATGGTCATGCCTTCTTCCGCCAGCTGCTTCATGACGGTCAAAACTTCATGACGCAGCTCCGGGTCCAGCGCCGAGGTTGGCTCATCAAACAGCATCAGCTTAGGTTTAACTGCCAGCGCACGGGCGATAGCCACGCGCTGCTGCTGTCCACCGGAAAGCTCTGACGGGTAGTGGTGAGCACGCTCGGACAAGCCAACCTTCGCCAACAGCTCTTTCGCCAACTTGTTAGCTTCTTCCTTCTTCGCGCCACGCACGCGGATCGGGCCAAAGGCCACGTTTTCCAGCGCGGTCATGTGCGGGAACAGGTAGAACTGTTGGAATACCATGCCCGCTTCTTGGCGGATCAGGCGCTCGTCGACTTTCGGATCATTGACTTTCAGGCCGTCGACAATCAGGTCGCCGGACGTTATCTCTTCCAGCTTGTTGATGCAGCGCAGCAGGGTGGATTTCCCGGAGCCAGACGGCCCGATGATCACGACCACTTCACCCTGAGAAATCTGTAGATCGATGTCGTGGAGCACCTGGGTCTTACCAAAGTGTTTTGAGACGTTCTTAAATTCAATCATATAATTTTCAGTTTGCGTTCGAGGCGGCGCAGAACAAAGCTCAGAGCCAGCGTGATAATCAGATAAATAATGGCAACCGCACTCCAGATTTCCATCGCGCGGAAGTTACCGGCAATGATCTCCTGGCCTTGACGGGTCAGCTCGGCCACGCCGATAACGATGAACAGCGAGGTATCCTTGATGCTGACGATCCACTGGTTGCCCAGCGGTGGCAGCATGCGGCGCAGCGCCAGAGGCATGATGATGTAACGCAGCGTGTCACGACGCGACAGACCCAGCGCCAGACCTGCTTCACGAAAGCCATTGTGAATCGACAACACGGCGCCACGAGTAATTTCAGCGATGTACGCACCGGAGTTGATGATGATAGTCACCACGGCGGCGGTAAAAGGATCGATACGTAAATCAGGAACCATCATTGGCAGGGCGAAGTAAATAAACATTACTTGCACGACAATCGGGGTACCGCGAATAAGCTCAATAAATACCAGTGCTACGTGGCTGCTGAACCAGCCGCCGAACGCGCGAGCGAAGCCCGCAATCACACCGATAATCAGACCGCCAACCAGACCGAGGACCGAAATCCACAGCGTCATCTTGGCGCCTTCGAGCAGGATTGGCAGAGCGGGCCAAATAACGCTCCAATCAAACTGCATGTAATCTCTCCAGATAAACCTATTACTTTTAACGCCTGCTCAGCGGGGTGCGCTGGCAGGCGTTAACTTCTCACTCACTGACGCACAACGTCAGTATCTACGCGGGGTAGATATTATTTTGGCTCGGTATCAAACCATTTTTTGTAGATCTTGGCGTAAGTGCCGTTCTCTTTGATGGTTTTCAGCGCGGCGTTGGCTTTTTCACGCAGGTCGCTGCCCTGTGGGAAAGCGATACCGTACTGTTGGCCAGCCAGCGAGTCGCCAACGGCTTTGAACTGGCCGTTGCCAGCAGTTTTGATGAAGTACAGGATGTTTGGCGTGTCGTGCATTACCGCGTCAGCGCGGCCAGTGCCGAGTTCCATATAGGCGCTGTCGATGTTAGGGAACTGACGCAGATCTTTGGTCTGTACGTTGGCTTTCATGTAGTCAACGGAGCTGGTGCCGCTCTTCACTGCAACCGTTTTGCCTTTCAGGTCAGCAACGCTTTTGATGCTGTCGTTGTCTTTCTTAACCATCACCATCAGGCCGCTGTTGTAGTAACCGTCAGAGAAGTCGATGGCTTTTTTACGTTCTGGAGTGATGGTGATACCCGCCAGCGCCAGATCGATGTTGTGAGTTTGCAGGGCAGGAATGATACCGCCAAAGTCCATTGGTTTGAGTTCGTAGGAGACTTTCATCTCTTTGGCGACGGCGTCCCACAGATCAATATCGAAACCGACATACTTATCGCCTTGTTTGAATTCAAAAGGAACGAATGCGGTGTCAGTAGCAACGATTAATTTTTTGTCTGCGGCGTGGGAGCTAACGGCAAAGGCCAGCGTCATCGCGGCCAGGGAAACTTTCAACAGTGACTTCATCAGTTAATTTCCTTTATACATATTATGGGAACGGCATTTGTTGCGTCGATTTAATGCAATTAGCGTGCCACAGAGCAAGTCGTTTAAAATTCAGTGATTTAAAAGCGTGCTGAACCGTTAAGGCTTGCTAAATAACGCAAATCGCACTTTTTTGGTGCGATGTTACAAATTGACATGGATCGTTATGGTGCAACGGCTCATCATTAACCAATTGGTGGCTGTTAAACAATCGCTAATTAACAGTTACGCTGCGTTATTGCTATCAAACTCTAACTTTTACAACTAAGTTCTGAAACAGTTGCCTAATAATGAAGCAATCGGTTGCTTGTTGGGAGCAAAATTTGCCATAGAGCGGGGAAGTGGTGAACCATTTTGGTGCAACAAAACGTTGAGGATAATTTTGAACTGCTAATTGTTCAAGATTGCTATCGTTTTGGAGAAATTTGACTTTAAAAAATTCAGGCGCAGTAAGGCTTGCAGGCCGTTTTTGTAACAATTCCCGAAATGATTGGTTACAATCTGTTCGTTTGTAAAGTGGCGTTAGTGTGGGAGAAGGCTGATAGCAAAGGAAAATATCCGTAGGATTTTTCTTAAAGAATTTGTGTTATTTTATTTCATATGTTAAAAAACGTATCCATTCAATGAATGAATATTTGCTAGCAATTGAACGCTGTTATGGTTCATAAGCGTTATTATTTGTGTGGCAACTATCACCTATCCTTCAAAGCATCTATTAAAGCTATTTATGTGCGCCAAACTGGTGCGCACGGCTATTGCTTGGGGTAAGTGGTCAAGGGATTGGCTCGGGTAATGCTTTTAATTTCGTCATGAGAATGGCGCTTGGATTAAGCAGGGAATGTTCCGTAACAGCATAAAAATGGTGTGCTGACCCGCCATATAAATAGCAAATAATTAAATATGTTTATTCAAAAAATGAAGTCGGCGCATTTTTACAATGCGCTGAATACGCTGCGTATTTCCTATATTAACCTGCAAAGCGTACAGCGTAATTTGGGTAAGTTGCTGATTCTTATCCCAATGATGGTTTTAATTGCCTATCTGGTTATTTTTAGCCACCCGCGTTATCTCAGCGAATCAAAAGTCGCCATTAAGCGATCCAGTGATATTGACGGCGGCAGCCTCAATGTCGGCTTGCTGCTGGGCGCGGCAAATCCAAGCTCGGCAGAAGATGCGCTTTATCTGAAGGAATATATTAATTCCCCGGATATGCTCGACACGCTCGATAAACAGCTCGATTTTCATAAAGCCTTTGGCGATAGCGGCTGGGACTTTTTCTATCATTTACCAGCCAATGCGACTCGCGAGCAATTCCTTAACTATTACCGCGACCGTATTGCCGTGGCTTATGACGATAAAACCGGCTTGCTGACTATTGGTACGCAGGGTTTTTCGCCTGAATTCGCTCAGCGCTTTAACCAGGCCGTGTTGAAAGAGTCCGAGCGTTTCATTAATGAACTCTCACACCGTATTGCTCGCGACCAGTTGCAGTTCGCCGAAAATGAAATGCAATCTGCCCGCACCCGCCTAAATGCCAGTAAAACAGAGATGCTGGCCTATCAGAACAGCAACAACGTGCTTGACCCTCAAGAGCAGGCCATGGCCGCGACCTCGCTGGTTAACACGCTGGTAGGACAAAAGATTCAGATGGAAGCCGAACTGCGTAATTTGCTGACCTATCTGCGTGAAGATGCTCCGCAGGTAGTGAGTGCGCAAAATGCGCTGAAATCGCTCTCTACTCAGATTGATAACGAAAAAAGCAAAATCACTGCGCCTGATGGACACAAGTTGAACCGCATGGCGATCGACTTCGAAGAGATCAAAGCCAAGGTGCAGTTCGATACCGATATTTACAAGCTGACTTTGACCTCTATTGAGAAAACCCGTGTTGAAGCGGCGAGAAAACTCAAAGTCTTGTCAGTGATCAGTTCTCCACAGCTGCCGCAGGAATCTCGCTTCCCGAGCACGCTGTACCTGATCGCCAGCTGGCTATTGGTCTGCTGTTTACTCTTCGGTACCGTCAAATTATTACTGGCCGTGATCGACGACCATAAAGACTGACGTGCTATTAACGCTATTTTTTGCCTGTTGGCGTTAACCTTCAGGCGTTTCACAGAGTATGTTATGAAACTTATTAAATCTGCCGTTTTGCTGGTTGCCCTTCAGGCTCTACAGGTTCATGCCGTGGGGCTGAATGCCGATCCGAATCTGACCGGAGCCGCGCCGCTGCCTTCGATTCTTACCGGAGAGAAGCAGGAAACTTACACTGACAGTCAATTCGACGATTCGCCGCGTCCTGCCACACCGTCCATTATGAGCCGGATGTTTGGCGCGCAGCTGTTTACCTCAGTTTCGGCATCAGATAGCGGCTCTAGCATTGGCTTCAACCCGAACTACGTGGTCAGTCTGGGCGACCAAATTCAGGTGCGCCTGTGGGGAGCTTTCAATTTCGAAGGTTCACTCAGCGTTGACCCGAAAGGCAACATCTTCTTGCCGAACGTGGGTCCGCTGAAGGTTGCAGGAATTGCCAATAGTCAGATTAATAGCGTGGTGACCGCCAAGGTCAAACAGGTTTATCAGTCTAACGTCAATGTTTACGCCTCCCTGTTGCAGGCTCAGCCGGTAAAAGTGTTTGTCACGGGCTATGTCACCAATCCGGGGTTATACGGCGGGGTGGCTTCTGACTCTCTGCTCTCTTATTTGAGCAAGGCAGGCGGGGTGGACACCGAGCGCGGCAGCTATGTGGATATCACAGTAAAACGCGGCAACCGCGTGCGTTCGCAGATCAACCTTTATGATTTCTTGCTCAACGGCAACTTGAGCCTTTCCCAGTTCTCCGATGGCGACACCATCGTGGTTGGCCCGCGTCAGCATACCTTCAGCGTCGAAGGTGAAGTGTTCAACAGCTACGATTTCGAATTCCGTAACAGCACTATCCCGGTTAGCGAAGCTTTGAGCTGGGCGCGTCCTAAGCCGGGTGCAACGCACATGACCATCATTCGCCAGCAGGGCACCATGAAGCGCAGCGAGTACTATCCGCTGAGTTCTGCGCCGGGTCGCTCCTTGCAGGATGGCGATAAACTGATTGTCAGCGCCGACCGCTATGCTGGCACCATTCAGGTGCGCATCGAAGGAGCGCACTCCGGCGAGCATGCCGTGGTACTGCCTTATGGCTCAACTATGAAGCAGGTATTGCAGCAGATCCGCACTAACAGCATGTCGCAGCTGAACGCGATTCAGCTTTATCGCCGCTCGGTGGCTCTGCGCCAAAAAGAGATGCTGGACCTCTCCTTGCAAAAACTGGAGGAAGCTTCGCTTTCTGCGCAATCTTCTACCTCTGAAGAGGCACGCCTGCGCATGCAGGAAGCCCAGCTGATCAGCCGTTTCGTGGCTAAAGCTCGCAACGTGGTGCCTAAAGGCGAAGTGGTGCTTAACGAAAGCAATCTTGATGAAGTGATCCTCGAAGATGGCGACGTGATCAATATTCCAGAGAAGACCTCGCTGGTGATGATCCACGGTGAAGTGCTGTTCCCGAACGCGGTGAGCTGGCAGAAGGGCCTCAGCCCGGATGACTACATTACTAAGGTTGGCGGCTACACCCAGAAAGCCAGTAACACCAAGGTCATTCTGGTGAAACAAAATGGTGAAGCACTGAATGCCGAAGATATCAAAACGCTGCAACCGGGCGATGAGCTGATGGTACTGCCGAAGTTTGAGTCGAAGAACATCGAAGTGACGCGCGGCATCTCAACCATTCTGTATCAACTGGCAGTTGCGGCCAAAGTGGTGTTGACCATCTGATGATTGGCATTTTTTCCGCAGGTATTCATCGTATCGCACATCTGGAAAGCTTTCTGGATGCGCCGTACCGCAAGCTTTCGCTGCTGCGCCCACTGCCTCCCGAAGTGACTTCGGTGGCGGTTTGGGGGCATCGGCCGACGGGCAAGAAAGCGGTGAAACTGGCTCAGACCGCGGGGCTGCCGGTGATCCGTCTGGAAGACGGCTTTATCCGTTCGCTGGGTCTTGGCGTAACGGGTAGCCCGCCGCTGTCGATGGTGGTCGATACCCAAGGTATCTATTACGACGCTAGCCAGCCGAGTACCTTGGAAAGCTTAATTTGCGACCGCACGGGTAATCAGGCGCTGTATGCCGATGCGCGCAGGGCCATGACTTTAATCGTCGATGCTGATTTGTCGAAATACAATTTGGCTCCGGCCTATAGCGGCCAGCCAGCGCAGGGCGAAGCTGTATTGGTGGTCGACCAGACCTATGGCGACATGGCGGTTAAATACGGCAATGCCGATACGGCAAGTTTCGAAGCCATGCTCAACGCCGCGTTGGCCGACAACCCGCAGGCTGACGTCTGGGTCAAGATCCACCCTGACGTGCTGTCGGGCAAAAAGAAAGGTTATTTCAGTCAGTCTTTAGCCTGGATGACAATGCATCCGCGCATCAGGCTGTTAGCTGACAATGCCAGCCCGCACTCGCTCCTTCGCCATGTCCAGCGGGTTTACGCCGTGACGTCGCAATATGGCTTTGAAGCTTTGATGGCGGGAAAAAAAGTCACGGTATTTGGTCAGCCTTGGTACGCCGGTTGGGGGCTGACGGATGACCGTCACCCCGAGTCGCAGGTTCTGGCACAGCGGCGTGGCAGCGCCAGCCTGCTGGATCTGTTCAGCGCCGCCTATCTGCGCTACAGCCGCTATATCAATCCGGGCAGCGGCGAACCGGGCACTCTGTTTGATGTGGTTTATGGCGTCCTGATGCAAAAAAATCATCAGTTACAACGTGCTGGTAATCTTTGGGCGCCGGGCCTGACGCTATGGAAACGCAGTATTTTGCAGCCTTTTTTAAAAGCCTCTGGCAACAAAGTTAATTTCAGCGAGCGGGGTGCAGACCACTCCGCCTGTGTTGTTTGGGGTATTAAAGGGGAACAGTGCTGGCAGCAGCGGGCATTGGCCCAGAGCTTGCCAATCTGGCGTATGGAAGACGGTTTTTTGCGTTCCTCTGGACTCGGTTCCGATCTCCATCCGCCGTTGTCACTGGTGCTGGATAAAAGCGGCATTTACTACGACGCCACTCGTCCAAGCGACCTTGAGACAATGCTCAACAACAGCAGCTTGACCGATTTAGAGCGAGCACGCGCATCAAGCCTGCGCCAGCGATTAGTCAGCAGTAAACTCAGCAAATATAACCTTGGGGCGGCTTTCAGCCTGCCGCCAGAGGCCGTGGGGAAACGCGTCTTGTTGGTACCGGGGCAAGTTGAAGATGATGCGTCGATCCTGACCGGCACGCTGAGCCTGCGCAACAATGGAGATTTGCTGCGCACCGTTCGTGAACGTAATCCCGAGGCTTACATCATTTATAAGCCGCATCCGGATGTGCTGGTGGGTAACCGCAAAGGCACTATCCCCGCCGAGGATGTGGCGCGCTGGGCCGACAGTCAGGCACTAGACGCAGATATTATTCAATGCATTCAGGCCGCCGATGAGCTGCATACGCTGACCTCGCTCTCCGGGTTCGAAGCCTTGATGCACGGTAAAAAAGTTTTTTGTTACGGCATGCCATTTTATGCCGGTTGGGGTGTAACAGAGGACGAGCACGTATCGCCACGCCGCCAGAGAGCTTTAATGCTCGATGACTTGGTATATCAGGCGCTTATTGCCTATCCCACTTACGTTGACCCATTAACCCGCGAAGCGATCACCGTCGAACGCGCGTTGGATGTACTGGCCGCCATGCCGCGAGCCGAGATGAGATTTACCAAAAGAAAAGCGGGAAGAATACTCCGTTATTACAGAAAGTTTCTCATGCTGATAAAAGTCAAAATAGGCTAATAAATCAGCGCGTTATTTGATGATGATATGTTGGTGTAAATGGACAGTCACGCCCTAAAAATTCTGCTTTCTGGTAAAAAATATCTGCTGCTGCAAGGCCCAATGGGGACTTTCTTCAGCGATACCGCCAAGTGGCTTGAGTCACTCGGCCGCCAGGCGGTCAATGTGGTGTTTAACGGTGGGGATAAATTCTACTGCCGCGACCGCGACTACCTGCAATTTACTGAAACGCCGAATGAATTTCCAACCTGGTTGAAACAGACTTGGCAGGAGTACGATTTCGACACCATCCTGTGCTTTGGTGATTGCCGCCCTTTGCATCAGGTGGCGAAACGCTGGGCGCAGGCCAAGGGCGTGCGTTTTCTGGCGTTTGAAGAGGGCTACCTGCGACCGCACTTCATTACTGTCGAAGAGGGCGGGGTGAATGCGTTTTCAGCATTGCCGCGTAACCCTGAGTTCTATCGACAGCTGCCTGATATTGATGCGCCGCAGATCAATAAACTCAAACCCTATTTCAATCTGCGGGTAGCCAGCTGCATCTCTTACTATATTGCTGGCTGGCGCTATCGCAGCGAGTTTCCCAAGTATCGTCACCACAAATCCTTCTCGCCGACCTATGAAGCGCGGTGTTGGATCAGGGCGGCATGGCGCAAGCAATGGTACCGATTCCTTCAGCGCAAGGTTTTGCCACAGTTACAGACCGAGCTGGACCAGCGTTACCATTTGGCGATTTTGCAGGTCTATAACGACAGCCAGATCCGCAATCATAGCCCCTACGCAGATGTGCGCGACTACATTAATGATGTGATGTACTCGTTTTCGAAGAAGGCGGCGGCGGATCAGCATCTGGTTATCAAGCATCACCCGATGGATCGTGGACATCGCCTGTACGCGCCGCTGATTCGCAAACTGGGCAAGCAGTACAACATTAGCGATCGCGTTAAGTATGTCCATGACCTGCCGATGCCTGAACTGCTAAATCACGCCAAGGCGGTGATCACGATTAATAGCACCGCGGGCATTTCAGCGCTGATCCACAATAAGCCGTTGAAAGTGATGGGTAACGCGATGTATGACATGAAAGGGCTGACTTTCCAGGGGCATCTGAATCAGTTCTGGCAGTCAGACTTCAAGCCGGACAGCAAACTGTTTAAAAAATATCGCCTCCATTTATTAACCACCACCCAGATTAACGCGGTGTACTACGGTTATAAAAAGGAAGCCAATGTGCAGGCGATGACCACCACCGAGGCGGGAAAAGAGTTCAAACCGACCTATTTCCACACGCCGGTTTAATCAATAGAAAGGGCGCTTAGTGTTGATACTAAGCGCCCTTAATTTTAATGGATGATGCTGCCATGTTATTGACTCATCGTACTTTTTCTCGCCTGTTGTTACCGCTAATACTGAGTTCTGCCTCCTCTTGTGCCCTTGAGCCGACAGCCAATCAGCCCAGCTGCCATGTCCCCGACGCGGCCAATCTGCAAGGTAATGTTCGCCTACAGGCCCACTGTGTCTACCCGCAGTCTCTGGTGATTTCGCACAGCAATACACATCTTGATTGTCAGGGCGCGACGCTAGATGGCGATAATCGCCGTGCTTTTGGCATCGTGGTTAATAGCAAAGGACAGCCGGTGGAGAATGTCAGCGTTGAGAATTGCAAAATCCGCGATTTCACCCATAGCGGCATAAGAATTACGTCAGATATTCCCGCTAACCAGCTCAGCGCTGATCATCAAGAGAATTACCGCCGAACGCCAACTAAGGTGCTTATTGATCATGTCAACGTGCAGGGCAGTGGCAGGGTAGGAATTTATTTTGATGATTACGTGACGACGTCGACGCTCAGTAACTCCACTGTTAGTCATTCGTATATGTCCGGTATATATCTTGAGCATTCGTCGCGTAATAACCATATTCTCAATAATCAGATCGTAAACAACGGTCATGAGAGCTTAGGCAAAGGCAAACGAGAAGGGCTAGCGGTAGATTCTTCCGCCAATAATGTGATTGAAGGTAATACATTCGCGTTGAACGGCGCGGGCGGGGTTTTTCTTTATAAGAATTGCGGCGAGCATTTCAGCAGCGGAAAATCCGTGATCCGCTGGCAGCACAGTGACCATAATATTATCCGCAATAATCACTTCATTGATGAGCCGGTAGCTATCTGGCTGGCCTCCCGCCAAACTCGCGATCTCTCCGGCTTCGACTGCGGCGATAAGCCCAAGGATAATTCAGGTAAGTATTTCGCCGACTATGCCGATAATAATGTGGTGGAAGGGAACCGGTTTGAGGGAAGTGGGATTAAGGTTAGGGATGAGGGGCGGGGGAATTTAACATAGAAAACTCTCTAAGTGGTATTAATTAAACTGCCACTTAGAGATTATTTAATAAAGAAACTTGCAGGTGTTATTGTTTTAATTTAAAAACTATTTTTTCTTTTTGCACAAAAAGGCAAATATTTTTTTAAAAATGTTGTTGTTTTTTGTTATTACTATTTCCTCTGTCATTTTCCAATATTTTGTTTTAGTAATGCAAGAGGAATCAGGCTTTAAGAAAGGCTTGGATAATGTTAAGTGCGGTCTTTCCCAAGCAATATTTTTCTTGATTATTTTGGCAGGAGTCCCAACAGCTATACTATTGTTAGGTATAGTGCCTTTAACTATACTGCCTAAGCCAATCACGCTACCTTCACCAATTGTAGAACCGCTTAAAATTATTGAACGGGCTGCCAACCAAACATGGTCACTAATAAGAATTGAACGAGACTTATTTATCCTCTCTCCCGTAGCTATATCAAATATGGGGTGACCATCATCAGATCTTATCTCATTGCCTGATGCAATCATGCAATCATTACCGATTGTTATACTAGTATTCTCAGCAGTGGATATATAACAACCACCAGTGCAAGTTACATCATTTCCTATTGAGACAGTACAGCCTTGACCTATCCGAATAAGTCCTGAAAAGAAATTCCTACCTATATGGCAAATACCATCGTCACAATCAAATCGAATTGTTGTTCCGGTTATTTTAGCTTCAGGATGGACAAAAAGTTTATTGTTTTTACCAAAAAAAAGAACCTTTGTTTTCTCATCAGTAATACCTGTGTAATCAATTGCATTACTCGAGTTATCACTATAGGATTTTAAGTGCATATTTACCCCCCAAAGCATTATTTTTAAGGTTTTTTAAACTTATCAATTTACTAGGAAGTTAACTTCACCATTTTTCTTTTCAATAATATCATTTGTATCCTCTTCAAATGTCATTCCTTTTTTATTTAAAATTATTTTAACTTTATATTCGCCGTCGATAAGTCTTGACATGTCAACTCCATTGCTACCAATACTGCAAAAATATGCTTTTTGATAGTTTCCATAGTGATCTGGAAAAACGGTCTTCAGCTCGTCTTTATTTGATAACCCTATTTTCTCAAGATAACTTGCATCGTTAGAAATTAAATATAAATAATAAGTGGCATCTCCCCAATCTTTAATATCCACACCTTTAAGCGCAAATATCCCTTCATAATGTAATTTATTATCTTTAATCCATTTGTTTTTAATTTCAAAAATTTTATGAAGTATAGGTCTATTTAAGGAATTTATGCTTAAATATATTTTATCTGACAAGTTATATATGCTTGCTATTTTATCTTGGAAATTGCTCTGAGTATTAATTTCTTTTTTAGATGTCATGTCTTTAATTAGAGAAATTCCAGCGCATGCAATTTCACACTTAATAATATAGTCGCCATCTTCCATCAGTGAAATGTCAATACCCCTTTGACCAATGGATGTTATCCTAGCAGCGCTATAATCACAAAAAGTTGTCTCAAAAAACTGATAGGAAAGATCACTATTTAAATTTTTACCTAAATTAAATTCATAGCTTTTATTTTTCTTCACAAAAAGTATTTTGTGTTTTATTTGGCTGTAGTCCTTACATTCAGCTCCTTTAATTAAACCTACCCCGTCGGGGTGAAGCATAGATCCTTCTAACTTTATTTTATTTATATGTGCTATTGCTTGGTGTTGATGTCTAATTTTATTTAAAATATTTTCCCTTTCCGTTGTGCTCAAAGGAGCAATACCATTGCTCGCATATCCAAAATTAGGGAATATACCTTCCCCATGAGCATATAGGATAGACAATATAATAGGAATATTATATTTGGTTACCTTATTATGTTGCCATGCAAGACTTGAGTTAGTAACGATTAAATTAAAATTCTTACATTTAATAAAATCTAATAAGAAAGGCTCGACCTGTTCAGAAAATTGTTCATCGTTCTTTGATGTGATGAAGTAAATATTCTTATGAGTAATATCTTTTCTAGCTAGAAGATCTTGTATCAGATGGTCTATTTCAACAATGTCATTGTCATTATAATCTTTACCCAAAATATGTTTTGCTTGATGTGGCCAGTTATATTTAATATATGTACCAATTTTAATTTGTGGGCATGATGACAGGATGTTTCTGAAGTCATACTTTAAGCCAAAGTACAAGGCGGCACTGCCGCCTTTAGAGAAACCAACAAGAGTACAATTTTCTTTGGTTAAAGACAATTGATGTAAAATATGGGCTATTAAATCATAAACTGCATTTTCAATGATGAAGTCTTTATTTACACATATATAGTAGGCATTGTCACCATGAAAAAAATCTTTAATCCATAATATGTTTGCTCTGCAACTTTCAGCAGTAGTCCCAACAAAATCATAATCTACCGCAAATCCTGAGAAAATTACAATCAGATGTTGTCTGTCTTGTTTGGCAGGGGAAAACATATATTGGACAGATTGATTATTAAAGTAATGCGTTTTTTCAATTCTTGACATATCTCTCTCATCTAATTGATTTACTCAAGGAGTGTTTTCTGCCATAGCATTTGTGATTTTAGACATGCAGTCCAACATCTTATTATTATTCAACCGTTCCCAACAGTACGCTGGAGCAGTTTCTGAGTAATATCGAAGGATTGATTCCCAACAATAGTTAGCCTCATCCCATCTTTTTGATAATTCTGCAAGTTCAGCCCTAAGGATCCACTCATCTAACGTTTCGGGCGATTTTAATCCAGGTTTAATTAGTAAACTTAACCCTTCCTCAACCATACCCAGTCTTCTATAGATAAACGCAAGTTTGTAATTTGCAATTTCGTTTTTATCAATTATTTTTATCCAATATTCAGCTGAGGTATGCCAGTTTTTTTGCGCTAAATTTATTTCGGCAATTTCGAAAATAAAATCACTTTTTTCTACAGTTTCTAATGATAATTTCTTAACAGTGTCTTCAGCTTCTTTTAATTTATTAGAAAATCGCAAAGACTTAAGGTATATTAATGCAAGATTTTCTGGTAGTTTATCGGTGGCAATATTTATTAGTGATAGCTGGGATATTACTTTACCCCATTGCTTCCTATCAAATGCGAGTTTTGCAATTTGATAACGAAGTAATATATTACCCCTATCGTGTAGTTCATGGCGTTCAAGATAAGCATTTGCTGTATCGTAATCACCTAATTCTTGGTGAGCTCTCGCTAAAATCAAAAGTGGTTTATACTCGACAAGTTCCTCATTATTAAATAGGTGGATATTCTCCTCCAAGAAATTACAAAGCAATGACCATTGCTTATAACATATAAATCGCCACGAATTACAAACCACTGAATAAGTGCCATCCATGCCTAATTTAATTTGCTCAAATGTATTTTCAAAATCATCTGCTTGACTCAATTCCGCAAAGCATTGCAAAATAATTAATTTTTCCTTATTAGAAATTTTTTTTATTTTGTTGATATTAGAAAGAGATTGAGACCAATTATGCGTTAGTAGATTTATTTTACCATTTTGAATATGGTTGGAGTCAGTCCACTCAAATGAGTCATCAAGAGATAAGTCTTCTAAAAATTCACTTGCTTTCTCTATTTTATCTTGGTTAATTAATATATCTACTATTCTTGTTTTTGCTTCTGAAATATAAGGGTTGTATTTAAATTCATTCTTTAACAGGATATTCCACCTTTCAAGGGCTAAATCCCAATTCTTGTTATTGGTTGCCATTATTGCATATTCATAATAAATATCGACAGATTTATCATTTTCATGAGGTTTCATTAACTTAACTATTTCATGATAAGACCTCTCGCAATTATTTTTATCTATAAAAGAGAATACATCCTGAGAAGGCTTAAATGAATCTTTTGTGCTTTCATTGAACGTATTTACAAGCGAGTTTACAATTTGGTCATGGTCATATGTGACTGGACCAAATCCATCTGTATGATAATTATAATATCCACGAGAATAAGTATGTAAACCAGAAAATACCTGTTCCTCATCAAATTGATAATAAATTATTTTCCCACCAGATAAAGCAACATCGAATGCCACTGATGAATAATCTGTTATTAATACATCTGTATCCGAAAATATTTCTTGAAGTTGCCTTTCCTGACAGTTAACAACTTCTATATAATCTGGAATCTCAAACTCATCCATGTATTGAATTAGGTTTGGATGAGGTGTAAAGATCACTCTTTTGCCGAATTCTACATGTATTTCTTGTAGTTTTTTTGATTTGATTACCTCTTGCCATTTTGAGAAGTATTCAGATTCTTTAAATTCTTTATTATAGCTTCTAGTTGAAGTGTTTTTTAATGTTTTTCCTGCTAATTCTTTTCGCCACGTAGGCATGATAAGGATTGCTGATTTATTTAATGATTCACTCGGTAACGATAAGTTATCGTATCTTGGCATGCCTGTCAGTAAAACATTTCTGGTATCGAAATTATACAATGAGTCTTTATTTGAAAAAGAAAAATATTCTTTATATGTTGAAGTCAGTATCCCATCTATTCTGCAGGTGTTGTTTAACCATTGAGATATGTTGTCTTTGGTAACGCCGTGTTGTAGAAATATAAACTTCTTATTTGCTAGGGAATACTTCCCATTGTACGATGTGAAACAACGGTCGATATGTGAGCTTAATAAAACAGCTGCTCTATCATATATTATGTCGAATTTATCACTTTCAAAATCGACTAGATTGAAGCCCTCTGACCTTAATCTCTCCCAGTCTTTGGAATTTTTTCTAAGGGCAAAAAAAGCATTTATTTGCGGTTGTTGATTTTTAACATAGCGATAAAGATGTTCTGCGTTATCATCCGCACGAGTATCGGAGTCCATAAAAAGCCATGTGTTGACATCTTCATCTCTAGTTGGTGATTTATTGAGGAAGATATTATTAATTTCACCAATAGATACATCTTTCTTAAAGCTTTTTCCGATAATTGAAATTTCAGTATTTTCATGCAGCTTAACGGACATAATATCTTTTAAGTCATCATATTTCACCCACAGCAAACGTTCGTAGAAAATCCTTCCAAGAAAATCATGTTTCATTGTTTGAATATGAATCGGGACTACATTTTTATTATTTATCCTTATTTCTTCTAAAGAATATTCGTTACAGAAATATGATATTTGAACTTCTTTTTTATATGCATCATGATTTTTCACATAAGCAATCTGAAAGTTATAGCCTTCACCTGATTTAAATAAAGCTTGCATTCCTATTTTATGGAAAAACCAAGCTCCTAATAAATTAAATTTCAATATTTCTTTATCATCTATATAAAAGAATATATCATCTAAATTCTTCAGAAACTTCTCTTTTTCATGTGTGTCGAGAAATCCAATACTTTGTGGGTTATTTAGTATCCTATTAAAGTATTGAATGAGAAAGTATAAAGCAGTGCGTTGAGCAAATCTTGGTACTTTCCCTTTTTGCTCAAGGTGATAGTTCTGCAACATTGCTAGTAGACCGTATTCTAAAACATTGCTATATTTTTCTTTTTTCTCCCATTGTGTATTAGTGGTTGAGCTTCCGTCCCCGCGGACTCGATAATAATAGTTAGGCTTGTTCAGAAATGTTATTTTCCCTGAGCAATGCATCATGTAATCAATTACAAATTTCCCATCTTCGAAATTTGGTTTTATTTCATGATTAAATAAAATATTGTTGGATTTTATTATCTTAGTTTTAAATAGAGCTGAACTGGCTGAAAGTTGAATCAGGTCATCTAAATCTTTACAATCACGAATTGTTTCATCTTTTTCAAAACAAAAACGTAGTGGCTGTGTGTCGCCAAAGGATTGAGAATCTTCTTTATAAACAACCATTTTACATGAAATTATATCTGCAATATTGTTGCCATCGATATATTTACTGATAGTGAAAAAGTATTCTTTGTTAACAAAATCATCTGGATCTATAAAGCTAACCCATTCAGTATCAACTTTTTCTAATCCTAAGTTTCTTGCGCTAGCTTGGCCACCATTTTCTTTATAAATATAACTTATATTATCAGGGTACTTTTCCATCCAGTATTTTATTTTTGTTTCAGAGTTATCAGACGAACCATCATTTACTAGAATGATTTTTATATGTTTTTTGAAATTTAAGGTTTGTTTGGTTAATGATAAAAAGAAATCATCTAAGTATTTTTCAGAGTTATAAACTGCTGCAACAATACTATATTTATATCCAAAATCAAATTCAATTTTTTTTATTGATTTGGCTTTTTTTTGATTTTTTTTGATCATATCAGATATAAACAATTTAGGATCACGAACTAATTTTTTAAGTTTTCTTTTAAGCATTTTATTTCTCAGATTCAAAGTGATATTTAAGTGCTGTACTTAAGAGGGATTGATAGTTTTCCAGAGGTGCGTTCAGGGTATTAAAATCATTGGCACAGAAGGAGTGGGGGAGTACACCTTCTTTCTTAGCGAGCTTTAGTGCTTTAAAGCTACTTCTCGCTGCTGTGGACCTGATATTAAAGTAGTAGCAGATATCCCTGACGGGCACGGCTTCACCTTTTATATAAGATAACCAAGGTACAAAAAAAGTTGCCAAATTTATGTCATAATTTGTTCTGAATTTATTAGGCAAAAACTCCCTTATTTCATTTGCGTATAATTCCCATGCTTTCTCATAGAGGCTTTTTCTCAGTGGCACATAGGTATGGACCAGCGGAGTATCGATAGCAATTTGGAAGTCTCGGTCAAAGATAGTAACGGATTGCTTAGACGCTGAAAGTGTCGGCGTATTGGTACCTCTAGCCTGCATCGCAGCTAAGCTCTTCTGCGACAAGAACAATGAAGCAATGCCATTACTTTTGAAGAAATGCCCAGCTGGAAGGGGGCGAGCAACAAAAACATCATCATTAAAGTAAATAAAGTGCTCGGCCAGATCAGGTATCTTATGCAAGTGTGCTTCGATTACATGAGAGTTAAATGTCGGCAGATATTTTTCTTCGATGATCTCACTATGATCGATAACTTTAATTCGCGTGTTTTCTTTAAGCCAAACAGGAGATTGTCTGTCAGTAACGATATAAATATGCCTTACCCAAGGCAAATAACGCTCTACGCTTCTTATTGAGTAACGTAATTCATCATGATTACTAAAACGTGCTTCATCCGTTGCATGCTGGCCAACAGTGTTTGTATTAGTAACCGCTTTATGTTGTTGATAGCGTTGTTGCCATTCCAAATCTGAGTCATCTACCCAAGTAAAAACAACATCTATTGGGAAGTCGATATTAATGAGTTTTTCCATTGCAAGATCGTGACGAATAAGAATGCTCTCTTCTAACTCTGGGCATTTAATTTCATTACGAATAATAGGGTGTTTTTTATTGAGATAATCACGGAAGAATATGCCTGGACTTTTAAAAAACTTCTTAATCTTTTTCATTTTATAAAAATTCCAACCTGCATCTTTATTAAGGATTTAGCTTAATACTTTATATATCAAGGTTATTGATTAAATCCCTTCATCCACCTTATAAACCTCAATCGCCTCATCCACTGAATCGAAATACTGCACTTTATTATCTCGACCAATGAACAGTGCCACGTCACAGAACTCTTTTAGTGAGCCGAGACTGTGCGAGACCATTAAAAAACTGGCTTCTTTATGGCGGGCTTTGAACAAGTCGGCGCACTTCTGTTTGAAGCGCGCGTCTCCCACGGCGGTGACTTCGTCGACCAGATAGTAGTCGAACTTAAAAGCCATACTCAGGCCGAAGCCGAGGCGGGATTTCATGCCCGAGGAGTAGGTCTTGATGGGCATGTCGAAGTATTTGCCCAACTCGGCGAACTCTTCAACAAAGGCCACTTTGTCGCGTAACTCACTCTGCGTGGCATAAAGGCGGGCGACGAACTTGACGTTTTCACGCCCGGTCAGGCTGCCCTGAAAACCTCCGGCCAGACCGACGGGCCATGAGATGGTTTTATCGGTCGAGATTTTGCCGCTGTCCGGTCGGTCAATGCCGCCAATCACCCGCAGCAATGTTGATTTACCGGCGCCATTTCGGCCAATCAGCGCAACACTCTTATCTGAAGGCAGCTCGACGTTGAGGTCTTTAAACACATAGTGACGGCCAGCCGGGGTGCGATAGGACTTGGTGAGATTTTCGATTCTGATCATGAGGTCAACATCGCCTCTTCGCGGTTACGATAAAGCGCCAGCCCGACGAACAGGGCGACCAGTGCGCAAAATGCCAGATAGTTTAGGCTTACGCCTTCGCTGATATACCCCGGCACCACGGCTTCTCTACAGAGTTCGACCACGTGAACAATCGGGTTCCACAGTAAATAGGGCCAATAGTCCTTGGGGATGTTATGCAGCGAAAACATGATGCAGGAGATGAAATAGAGCGGTTTGATCAGAATAGGCAGAAACTTCTCGGTCTCGGGGAAGGTCTTCCCGACCACCATAAAGATAAGGCCAATGCCACAGGAAAGAATAACCAGTAGCACCCACACTAGCACCAGCGTGACCATCTTAGTCACTTCAAACTCTTCGCCGGCTAGGCCA
This sequence comes from Ewingella americana ATCC 33852, assembly GCF_000735345.1. Lineage (GTDB taxonomy): Bacteria > Pseudomonadota > Gammaproteobacteria > Enterobacterales > Enterobacteriaceae > Ewingella > Ewingella americana. The sequence goes on from NZ_JMPJ01000031.1 coordinate 21,795, forward strand.
ACAATCACCATCAGCAGCACGTAAACCACGGCATAAATCATCGCTTCAAGAATGGCGCGGGCGATAATGGTGTCGATAGGTTTGACTGGACGATAGTTGAATAACCCCTGATTTGCCTCAATCGCCCCAATCGAGCGATTAGTAATATTGCTAAAGACAAAGAAGGGAACGATTCCATTGATTAAGAAAACAGGGAAAGAAATATCCGGCATAGTGCGATGCATAATAAAGCCGAATATCGCCAACATAATCAGCATATGTGCCATGGGTTCCAGCGCTGCCCATAGGTAGCCGAGGCGGAACTTGCCAAAGCGGGTTTTAATCTCTCTTAAAAACAAAGCCTTAATCGCGGCTTTTTGCACTTCGAAACCACTGCGTGCCATCTATTGAATTCCAGATTTTGTCGAAAATTTCCACGCTACCGCCCCTGGTTTACAGCAACCAATACGCTGAGAAACGGTGACTCATTTTTTTAAAACAGCAGCAAAAGCAGGCCGCAGGCGAGATAAAAATCACCTGTAAGAATATTTGTAGCGTCGTTAATTGAGTCGAAGGACGGGGCAAAACTGAACATGAGCTAGCCAGGCCAAAAAATAATTTTTAGCCTTTAAAGCGGTGGACGCGGGGTATCTAAACCGCCGAAGCGGGTCAAAACGTGTCGAGTATGATCAGAGCCTTAACAAATATTTCAGCACGTTACAGGTGTAAGCCGAAGTCTGTAAAATTGCTTTAGGCTATTAATTTGTCTTTAATTATTTACCTAGGCTATCGATTAGGATTTTTCTTATCGTGAGATTTAAAATTAATAAATAACAACAGGTTATGATTAGTCCGACTCTGAGATTTTCAATGAAATTAGTTATGATTGAGAACTGTAACCTTACTTGATTATTTCAAATTGCATTGAAATATCAAATTTCGATCTATTTCTGCTTGTTTCAGACTGTTTATTGCTAGCAGGGGTGCCGTGCCAAAAAGCGGGCAGGGTATAGCGGAATAGGGAAGGAAGATTGTCCGCCGGAGAAAAAGGTTGGTTGTTCGCTGACTAACGCAACTGACTATCTTTACTCCCACGACGATTATAACCCGAGTTTGCCTGATGCTTTTTGTCGAGTGCTGTCTGACAGGCAATGCAGTATTGCACACCGGGCAGGGCTTTGCGGCGCGCCTCGGGAATAGGTTCGCCACATTCATGACAGAATTCAGCACTTTCGCCGTGGCCCAGTGCTTGACGCGCGCGGTTGACGGCGTCTTCGACGGTAGAGTCAATTTGATCTTGAACGGCACCGTCTTGTGCCCATCCACTTGCCATAAATCCTCCAAATCAATAGAAAACGGGCCAATGATTTTCACCATTGGCCCGTTACATTCTAAAAGGCTAGAAGTTGTTTAAGACGAAATGTGGACTCTGGTGTTATTCAATATTGGATTCAATGAACCAGAGGAACTTGTCCAGATCTCGTGATGCCGCAGTCAGAATATCCGCAGTATCTTCATCTTCTACTTTGGTTGCCGCTTTACGTGTGTCGTTGGCAACTTGCCCATAACGGTCGGCCAAGGCTTTCAGGTGCTCTTGAACGGTATGAATGTTGGTTGGGTAGCTTTTCAGCGGAGTTTTGTCGTTTACAACCTGCACTGTACCCAGCGCTACGCCACCTAACTGCACCACACGTTCAGCGATGTTGTCCTGATGCTCAGTGATGGCAGTACGGAAGCCGTCCAGCATTTCGTGAACCGCGATGAAGTTCGCGCCACGCATGTTCCAGTGGGCTTGCTTAGTGATCAACGACAGGTCGATGTATTCTGCAACCAAAGGGTTCAACACTTTGATGGTGTCCAGCTTGACGCCTTCTTCAACATCATTACGTGTGTAGAGAAGTTCAGAAGATTTCGTTTTTACCAATTTAGCGGTACTCATAATAGATATCCTCTTTAGTTATCTTTAGTTTAAGCGTTATACGAATTCGATATGGGAATAAGTATAGCAACCTTTTAAAATTCTGCCTTAAATCGTCGGCTATCAATGAAATCGTTAAAAACGAATGGCGATAGCCAGCGTTTTAATAATTCTTCTTCTGCAAATTTGGTCATGCTTTTACATGACGCGTTCTATAAAAGTATGCAGAAGGATATTTAACGTCACATTGTCTTGGTGCTGTTAAATACACTAGGGTCGGGCAGGGTTGATTTCAACCCTAAATTTTAAGATAAATTGCAACTAACTGAATTATAGCTATTTTATTTGGATTTATTTTGGTTTTTATAAATTGATAATATTTATCATTTACATTTTCATTGCGGTTTTATGAAGGTTTTTAAGAGCTATCTTAATTTTAGCTTCAGTTTTTCTTATCAGTGATAATAACCTTGGGTGACTAGGTGTTATTAAGCGGCGAGCAGTCTAAAGGGAATTGGTAATATTTTGTTTCACGGCAGAGTGAATATATTGTCTGCCGTGAAATAGCAGGTGCTGAAAATTAATGGCGCGCGCTTTTGCGGGCAATTAAAAACAGCCGAGGGAAGGCCAGAAGCACGCTGCGGTCGGCACGCGGCAGGTAGACCTGCTCCAGCTCTTGCAGATAGCTGGCGAGGAAGGCTTCCTGCTGGGTTTCATCCAGCGGGGCCAAAAACGGTCGCAGCCCGGTGGAGCTCAGCCAGTCAACAATCGCTTTGGCCGAAGGCATCACGTGATAATAGGTGGTGCGCCAGATATCCACCATCGCACCTTGGCTTGCCAGCAAATCATAATATTGCTCGGTGGTGAGCAGCTGCTTGCGCGAGTTATCTACCCCAGCAATCACATCCTTCCACTCCGGCTGGTCGGCGACCTTTTGCATTAACTGGTGCGATGGTTGCGACAGGTTGTCCGGCATCTGCACGGCAAACACGCCTTCTGGCGCGAGCTGCTGCATCAGGTGCGGGATCAGCTCTTCGTGCCCGGTCACCCACTGGAGCGAGGCATTGCCGTAGATAATGTCCTGCGGCTGGGTCGGCTTCCATTCGCGGATATCCACTTTCTCAAAGCGGCAGGAAGGCAAGCGTTCGCGCGCCTTTTCCAGCATGGCTTGAGAAGTGTCGAGGCCAGTCAGCAGGGCCTCGGGATAGGCGTGTTGCAGCAGTTCGGTGCTATTACCCGGCCCACAGCCTAGATCTGTGATGAATTTGGCATTGGGATGCAGCACACGGGCGAGAAGTTCAGCGGCGGGGCGGGTGCGTTCGGCTTCGAACTGGCGATAGAGATCAGGATTCCAGTCTTTCATGGCGGTTCCTTACAGCGGAGTCGGGGTATTGCCCATAATCCTAGACCGAGTTGATGACGCTGGCGAGTCAGAGTGCAAAGATAAAAAAACGCCGGGTCAGAGAGCTGCCCGGCGAAATAATCAGGAATACTTCTTTTCATAGCTAAAGGGTAATGATTAAAGCGCAATCGCACCGCTGTAGAGTACAGCGCCGGTCGGTTGCCCGGTTGGGGAGCCGCCCTGTGGTTCAAGGCTGATAGCCAGCGTCGAGCCGGGGTCAGGCATCCTGGTCGCCAGTGACAGCTGGGTTGGCGACGCCACATTTAGCAGTCCGAGCGAGCGCGGTTTGCCGCCCGCCGGAATGGTCCACAATTCCAAACTTCGGTCTTTGGCTATCTCCTGCAAATGCAGCGGAGTGAGGGTCAGCTGGTTGGCGTCTTTATCGACGCTCACCACCCATTGCCCGCCGCCAGCGCTGCTATTAGCCAAAATGGCCACCGGCGTGATAGCCGAAGGTTGTACCAGCAGCTTCGGTACCAAGAGTAAAGCAGCCAGTCCTGCCGCCAACGCCCAGCCAAGATAACCACGCCACGGCATTTTGCTTGGTGTTGCAGCGTTGTCGGTTGGCGCAGCTGCCTGCGGCACCGGCCCGAGTTGCAACTGAATGCGTTTCCACACTGACGCGGGTGGCGTGACCGGCGTCAGCTGATTGTCGAGTTGGGTAAAAGCTTCCTGCCAGCGAGCGACTTCGGCCTGCAGCGCCGGGTCGTTTTGCATTGCAATCTCAAACTGGCGACGTGCTGCACCGCGTAAGGTCCCCAGCGCATATTCCGCCGACAGAGCGGCATGGTATTCCCGTCTGTTTTTCATAGGCCCACGCAGCTCTTTAAGTGCTCAAGGGCGCGACGGATCCAGCTTTTAATCGTGCCAAGAGGTTGTTGTAAATGGTCTGAGACTTCGCCGTGCGAAAGCCCCTGATAGTACGCCAGCACCAGACTCTGCCGCTGTTCGCTGGGCAGATGCGCCATGCAGTCGGCCAGCACTTTGGCTTCGGCGTTGTGCTGCAAGTTGCGCAGCGGCTCATCGCTGCCCACCGACAGGCTCTGCTCGAGGCCGTCGTCCAGCTCATCAAGCTGGTTATCACTGCCGCGCATCCAGTCAATAGCGCGGTTGCGCACGATGTGGGTCAGCCAGGTCATCGGCGAACTCAGCGCGCCATTATAAGAAGCGGCCCGGTTCCACGCGGTGATAAAGCTGTCATGCAGTACCTCTTCGGCCCACGCGTGGCGGCGCAGCATGCGCAACGCAACGGCGAACAGGCGCGGCGAAGTCAAACGGTACAATTTTTCGAAGGCCTGACGATCCCCACCAGCCATGGCGTGCATCAGGTCACGTAAGGGATCCTCGGAAGGATCCGGCGTGTTTTTTATTGTTAAATTCTCATGCATTCGCCAGCCCCGAAACCGAAAGTGTGCAGTGGGATTTTTCGCCACTGCACCCAGTATAGACGGTTTTATTTCGGCATCAGCACGGTATCAATCACATCGATCACGCCATTTTTCTGTTGCACATCATAGGTGCTGATGTTGGCAACATCGCCTTTGGCATCTTTCAACTGAATGTTGTGCGGGCCATTGCCAATCAGCCACAGCGCCTGACCATTCACGGTTTTCAGTTCGGCTTTACCACCACCTTTTTTAATCAGCTTTTCCAGATCTTTCATCTCATATTTCCCGGCCACCACGTGGTAGGTCAGGATGCTGGTCAGCGTGGCCTTGTTTTCAGGTTTTACCAGATTAGCCACAGTACCTGCTGGAAGCTTGTTGAAGGCGGCATCGGTGGGTGCGAAGACGGTGAACGGCCCTTTGCTTTGCAGAGTATCTACCAGACCTGCGGCTTTAACTGCCGCCACCAGTGTGGTGTGATCTTTAGAGTTCACGGCGTTCTCGACGATATTTTTCGACGGGTACATTGCCGCGCCGCCCACCATGGTGGTGTCGGACATCATTGCTGCCATTGACGCGGTGCTGAAAAGAATCGAAGCACAGATTGCGGTACGAATAAGCGTTTTCATGATGTGGTCCTTTAAGGGTAAGTAGACAAGGTCTTGTCTCACATCTGTACATACGAACCAGAGCGCGATTTGGATGCAGGAAAATCAAAATAAAATGCAGATATTTTTAACTCGCTGAATTTACGCATAAAAGAACCACGCACGGCGGCGTGGTTTGGCGTGGTTTGGCGTGGTTTGGCGTGGGATCGGGGCGAAAGCTATTTTACCGGCTGGGCCTGCGCCAGCACATTGCCTTCCCAACCCTTTTCCGCATAGTCATTGAGATGCTGGATCTTGCGCACCGGCTGGTCGGCGGCGAAGTTAATGTCACCCAGTTTCACCCATACCTGAGAAGGCGCGAAGGTCGATTTGAAATGATATTCGCCGTGGCTGAGGTCCGACAGGGTGGTCCAGTAAGTGCCGATGCCTTTGTTAAACTGCGGATTTTTGCTGTATTTGGCATAGGCGTCGATCACTGGTTTTTCGTGCGGGCCGGTCGGCGTACCTATTGGGTATTCAATATTGTGCATCACGGATAATAGGAAGCCCTGCGCCTGATTTTTAGTATCGGCTTTTGGCAGATTTTTCAGGTCAAAGGTGGCGCGAACTAAACGCTGATCGGCGTCCAGCCCCAGAGGGATTTGGTCCCGCGTCGCGTGGCTGTATTTGGCCAAATTCTTCAACTGCTGGTCATAAGAGGGCGGGTTAGTCATCACCTGATACTGCTTGCCGTGGTAAATATTCACCTTACCGTTATCGATTTCGATAATTGCCGAGTCGCCGCTGGCGTCCTCAATGGCGATGTGTTTGGTGTCAGACGCGTAATCGATCGGCATCTTTTTGGCGACCAGACGCACGTCGTGCTGGATGGCATTCACAGCGTCATTGACCGTCGCAAAGTTATCGAGGATGTAGCTTAGCCACGCGCGGCTTTCGATAACCGGCTTGTCCTGATTGGACTGCTGCTCTTGGCTGCCATTGGTGTAGAACAGCGTGTGGCCCGCCAAGCCTTTCTCATTCATGCCGTCCATCGGGAAGGCGTCATCGGCATAAATCACCACGCTGCCATACTGAGTTTTCCAGTGTGCGGCGTGGGCATCGTCACCGCCATTGTGCGATACGCCACGCGGCGTGATCACCAGCGCAGGGTCTACCGGGCCGAAGAAGTCCAGATTGCGCGCGCTGATAATATTGCCGGGATCAGTATTCAAAAATGCGCGGGTACAGGCCTCTGCGCTGCTGACCATCGCGCCGCCGAGGGCTAAGCCGATAAGGGTGGCGGATAAGGTGCGGGAAAGGGTTTTCATAATAGGACTCCATGTGCGATTGCCCATCGGGGCGTCAGTTGATGGAGTAGAGAGTACGAGGCAAAAGAGATTGCGTTAAATCACTGTGCGGGGGAAATTCCCCCGGTAGAATGTCGATAAAGATGAAAATAGACGCACTAAGGAGCAAGGATGGCCGCCCTGAGATTTTCACTGGCGCAAATTGAAGCTTTTACCAGCGTGGCGGAAGAGGGCAATTTGACCCGCGCTGCCAAGAAGCTCGGCAAAGATCGCACCACTCTCAGCCAACTGTTGGAATATCTGGAGCTGGATTTAGGCTACAGCCTGTTTGACCGCAGCACGCGCCCCTTGGCCCTAACTGACGAAGGTGTGCGGCTGTATCGCCAAGCGAGGCTGTTCCTGCTAGAGGCGCAGGCCTTTAATCGCACGGCGGAGAACATTCCGCAGCAAATCACCCAGCGGCTAGTCATCGCCTATGACAACTTTATGCCTCGGGGCACGCTCGTCAAACTGACGGCCAAACTGGCGCAGCACCACATTCTGGTTGATTTACTCTGCCAGCCTCGCGAGCAGTGCGAAGCCGCATTAGAGCGCGGCGAGGTGAATATCGGGCTGTATCAGGCGATGAACCGGGCGATCAGCGATCGCTTCAAATGGCGGGCTACCGGCTCGGTGGAGCTGGCGGCCTATGCGGCTCGCGGCGTGTTTACCAGCCAGACGGCGGTGTCGATGCTGACGCTGGCTTCCACTCGCCAACTGATGCCGTTCATTGATTTGCCGACCAGCATGGCGCAGCGCCTGCAAGTGGCGGACAGCATCTGTCGAGTGAATGACTTGGCGCTGCTCCAGCCGCTGCTCAGTGCCGGGGCCTGCTGGGCGCTGTTGCCTTTGCACTTTGGCGCAGACCATTGGCCGGATATCGAAAGGTTGGATACGGAGCTGGGCAATGCCGGACTGACCCACCCGCTGGTGGCGCTGTGGCTGCCCGGTAGCCCGGCGCAGCCCGCGATTGACCAGTTATTGCGGCTGATTGGCGAATGCTAACTGGCCGCGTATAGCCTTATTGATTAGACGGCGGCGGCGGAGAAACCGGCACCGATTCCAACTTGGTTTTGCGCTGAATGGTCAGCGTGGAGCCTGCTGACGCGGCAATAATCGCCGCCAGCGCCAGCCATTGGGTGCCAGTTAGGAACTCGCCGAGGAAGATAATCCCCGACAGCGCGGCCATCGCTGGCTCCATGCTCATTAAGGTGCCGAAGGTTTTGGCGGGAAGCTTGGTCATGGCGACCATTTCCAGCGAATAGGGCACGGCGGAGGTCAGCAGGGCAATCAACAGGCCCAGCGGCAGAATGGACAGCGAAAAGATGGAGCTGTGAGCCTGAAACGCGCCAATGGGGAAGAAGATCAGCGCGCCAATCAAAGAACCCAGCGCCGCCGTGCCGGGGCCATAGCTGCTGCCTGCACGCTGGCCCGCCAGAATGTAGATAGCCCAGCAGGTGCCGGCAAACAGCGCCAGACAGGCACCTTTCAGGTCGATGCTGTCCGTGGACTGCCCGAGGGGCAGCAGGAACCACAGGCCAACCACCGCCAAAATCACCCAGACGAAATCCACCGGGCGGCGAGACGAGAACATCGCCACCGCCAGCGGCCCGGTGAACTCCAGCGCCACGCCGACGCCCAGCGGAATAGTTTGGATAGCCAGATAGAAGCTGTAGTTCATGCTGCCGAGCGCCAGCCCGTAAATCAGCAGGGCTTTCAGGTTGCCGCCGCGCATTTTAATCCGCCACGGTCTGAACCACGCCAACAAGATAAGAGAACCAATGCCTAGACGCAGCGCGGTCACCCCCTGCGGGCCAACCACCGGGAACAGGGTTTTTGCCAGCGACGCGCCGCCCTGCAAAGAGAGCATGGCGATTAATAGCAGCAGCACGGCAATAAGAGGAGAGGCTGACTTGGCAATCGCGGGGAGGGCAGGTGCCGGGTCCGCAGAAATATTATGAGATGTGGTGTTTCCGTCTGCGGGTGAATTTTTGTCTGACTCGGTCATCCTTCGCGCCTTAAATGTGATCCCGATTCCGCGGAATTCTTGTTTTATCACTAAAAACTGTGAGCGATGTGTTGTTGAGGGTTCAGTGTAGAGGGAAAAGAGGGGCGAAAAAATCCAAAAAAATTATTTTTTAGGTTCAGCTTTCGGAAAAACCTGCACTTTTTTGATTGAAAAGTGCGCAAAACTTTAGGAATTTTCTGCTAATCGTAAAAAGTTCAATAAGTTTCACTTATACTTTTTCGACGAAAAAATCATTAATAATCATTAAGATATGTTGTGTTGGAAACTTCTTGTTACACCATATGATGCTTTGGACATCTTATATCAGGCAGAGTTTCACACTGCTTTTTGTTATATTTTCGTGGTGAAGGTTACTTTTGTTTCCCATTTGAGGTGGTTGTTATGAAAAAAATTGCATGTCTTTCCGCATTAGCTTGCGTAGTAGCACTGGGCGCTTCTAGCGCATTCGCAGACACCAGCACCGTAACTGCAGGTTACGCTCAGGGTGATATGCAAGGCGTTGCTAACAAAGCAAACGGCTTCAACCTGAAATACCGTTTCGAGCAAGACAGCAACCCACTGGGCGTTATCGGCTCTTTCACTTACATCGAGAAAAACAGCTACCCAAGCGCTGACAACTATAACAAAGGTCAGTACTACGGTGTGACTGCTGGTCCAGCTTACCGTCTGAACGACTGGGCTTCCATCTACGGTGTTGTGGGTGTGGGTTACGGTAAATTCGAAGGCACCAACGGTGTTAGCACTGTTGACCGTCAGAAATCTGACACTAGCGACTACGGCTTCTCTTACGGCGCTGGTCTGCAGTTCAACCCAATCGAAAACGTTGCTCTGGACGTTTCTTACGAACAGTCTCGTATCCGCAGTGTTGACGTTGGCACTTGGATCGCTGGCGTGGGTTACCGCTTCTAATTATTCGAAAAAGTTAGCGTTCAATCGCTACACGGTTTCGAAAATAAAAACCGCCTCTCGGGGCGGTTTTTTTATGCCTGCTATTTCGTCATTTTATCTCGTCATTTCCGCGTCAAATCCCGCTGTACCAGTTGTAACCCTGATCTTCCCAGTAGCCGCCCGGATATTCATTGGTCACGAAGATAGCGCCAATGTGCTTAGCGTTCTTGAATCCCAGCTTGGTCGGCATGCGTAGACGCAGCGGGTAGCCAAAGTCAGGGGGCAGGGGCTTGCCGCCAAAATCCAGCGCCAGAATGGTCTGCGGGTGCAGCGCCGTCGCCATGTCGATGCTCGAGTAGTAACGGTCGTCGCACTTGAAGCCGACATATTTGGCCGTCAGATCCGCGCCGACGTGCTGCAAGAAGGTTTTCAGCGGCACGCCGCTCCACTGGCCGATAGCGCTCCAGCCTTCAATACAGATAAGCCGGGTGATTTGGCTCTCCTGCGGCAGGCGCTGAAGCTGCTCCAGCGTCCATGGCGCTTTCTTCTGCACTAAGCCCGACACTTCCAGCCGATAGTTAGGAATATCGATTTCGGGGACGTTGTATTCGGGATAATAGGCATTGAAGCGAAACGGCGTAGTGATCTGGTCGGCGCGATAAGTCTGCGCCAGTTTCTGCCCGCCGAACAGCCAACCCTGCACGCGGTCATTCCAGCGCGACATGGCCCACAGCACTTTGTCCACATTGTCGCCATCCTGCAAATTGCAGCCGGTGAGCATCGACACCGCGCCAAGGGTCAGGCCCGAGCGTAACAGCAGGCGACGCTGGATATTCACCAGTTGTTTGCGCTGATCCGGTTCGAGGATAATTTTCGGCTTATCTGCTTTGTCACTCATCGGCGTGCTCCTTTAAGGCCGTTTTCTTGCCGCCGGTGACCATGGCGACAAAGGTTTTAGGCACCAGAAGCACCATCAAAACGTGGATAACCACAAACAGCATCACGCCGCTCATGGCGAAGAAATGCACATAGCGAGCAATGTCGAAGCCGCCAAACAGCCAGACCAGCGCGCTGAACTGCACCGGCTTCCAAATAGACAGCCCTGAGAGCACCAGCAGCGCGCCGAGCAGCAGCACCCCGACATACATTACTTTTTGCACCGCATTGTATTCACCCAGCTTATGAGGCAGCTTGAAGGTGATGGCTTTGACTATGTCTCGCCAAATGGACGCTGGTGTAAAAGGGAAAAAGTCGCGCTTGAAGTGGCCGCTCAAAGCGCCCCACAGCAGGTAAATCAGCGCGTTAGCAGCCAGCAGCCACATTACCGCCAGATGCCAGGCAATATTGCCGCCCAGCCAGCCTCCCAGCGTAGTTATTTGCGGGAAGGTGAGAAATTCGAACAGCGGGTCGGCGTTGTAGATACCCCAGCCGCTCATCACCATGCCAATCATCGCCAGCAGGTTAATCCAGTGGCACAGCCGCACAGGCCAAGGATGGATTTTTCGTGGCTTACGCCGGGCTGGCGAGAGAGGTTTCACCGAAGGTTGATGGCTCACAAGAAGGCTCCTGTGCTATCAAGCAGAGTCGAAAAGAGCGAAGCCAAACGGCGCGAAAAGAGGGGGTTCCGCAGCGTTTGGCCTCTTATTACGGCAACATCGTCAGTAAAATGTTAGACACAGGAGACTGACGAAGACGCCGTTTACATTGGTGGTGCGACGCCGTCTTTGCCAGCGGCGATACCACGAGCAACCAAGTTGCCTTTATCGTCTTTGGCGGCGAACAGCACGATTTTCACGCCCGGTTTCAGCAAGCTGCGGTCGCCCGGCGCTAACAGAACTACTGGCACATCATCAGGCACGACCACGGTTTTCTGCGCGTCATGGTATTTCACGGTCAGGGTGCGGCCATTGCTGTTAACTAGCTTGCCCACGGTGCCGTTGGTCATGGTGTTGATTTTGCCATCGGCGGATTCAAACGGGTTGAAGCCTTCACCGCTGCCGCGCAGGCTTGGTGCGAAGACGTGAACTTCCAGCGCTTTCAGCGTGCCGTCTGCTTGTGGTACGGCGGCGGTGCCGATAAAGCTGTCAGCTTTAATGTCTGAGATCTGGCCTTTAGAAACGCTGTTAACCTTGGTCTGATCGTTGATTTTCACATCCAGCTTGTCACCTTGACGGGTGGTGATTTGCATCGATGAATCATTCACTGAGTCGATAGTTCCGCGCGTCGGTTTAATCACGTTATCTGCTGCGATTGCGCCGGTACACATCAGAAGCGAGCTGAGGACTAAGCCCGCCAGGCGTGTTGAAGTCGTCATGTTAACTCTCCATATTTTTGCAGGTTGATCAAAGTGATAGTGTTTTTGCTATAGGGTATAGCTTAGTTAAGAGTGGACGATAAACCCGAACAGTGAGATGACAACTTGATGACAAAATTGTCATCAAAAATGACAAACAAAACTGCTAAAGTATTTGCCCAATAGTCTCTCATTGATAGGTAGCCTGCATGCGTATACTGGTAATTGAAGATGACGTCAGCACCGGCGACTACCTGAAAAAGGGGCTGGGCGAGGCGGGTTATCGCGTCGATTTAGCTCGCAACGGGGCCGACGGCCTGTTTTTGGCGCTGGAAGAAGAGTATGACGCGGTGATCCTCGACGTGATGCTGCCGGGGCTAAATGGCTGGCAGGTGATGGAAGTGCTGCGCAAAAAAAGCGACGTGCCGGTGCTGTTCCTGACCGCCCGTGACGAAGTACAAGACCGCATTCACGGCCTCGAGCTGGGTGCCGACGACTACCTGATCAAACCTTTCTCTTTTACCGAGCTGGTGCTGCGCATTCGCACCTTGCTGCGCCGCCCGTCGGCCCGCGAGGCGGACACCTATTCGTTGGCGGATTTGCACCTCGACGTGCTGCGCCGCCGGGTGACTCGCCAAGAGCAGATCATCCCTCTGACCAATAAAGAGTTCATGCTGCTGCATTTGCTGATGCGCCGCGAAGGCGAAGTGCTGTCGCGCAGCATGATCGCCTCGCAGGTGTGGGATATGAATTTCGACAGCGACACCAACGTGGTCGACGTGGCGGTAAAACGGCTGCGGGCCAAGATTGATCGCACCTTTGACCTCAAACTGATCCACACCGTGCGCGGCATTGGCTATGTGTGCGAAGTGCGCCCATGAATGTGAAAACCCACGCCAAAAGGGCGAAACGCCCGACTTCCCTGACTCTGCGCGCCACTCTGCTGTTTGGCCTGATTGCCGCGCTGGTGGTCAGCGCGGTGGGGTTCTACCTCTATTATTCGATTGAAAAAGAGCTGATCCGCCGCGCGGATTACCAAGTCAGCGGCCGGGTGCAGTATTTCCGCCAACTGCTGGCGACGGACTTCCCGCTGACTCAGCTCAGCCATAGCCCGCAGCTGTTTGAAAACATGCTCGGCAATGAGCAGGACGTGCTGCAATTTCGCCTGCAAAACAGCGCGCCGATCATCAACGTCAATCCGTCTCATTTGGCACTGCCCGACACGCCACCGGTGGCGGATGGCACAGAGCTAACACTGGCTGATATTCAGCGGCTGACCGCGGCCGATGGCACGCCGGTGCGCTATATTTCTGCGGCGGTGCGCATGCAGGACGGCAGCACGGTGGTTATCTCAGCAGCGCATTTTATGAATGCCGAATCGCAGATGCTGGCGGCGTTTCGCCTCGAAATCATGGGGGCAGTGCTGCTGGCTTATGTCCTGATTGCCGCGCTGGGTTACAGCGTCATTCGCCGTGGCTTGCGGCCGCTGCGCAAAATGGCGCTGGAAGCGGCCAGTATTCACCCGACCAGCCTCAGCACCCGTCTGAGCAGTGAAGATGCCCCGCAGGAGCTTCAGCCGCTGATCCTGTCGTTTAACGCCATGCTGGATCGTCTGGCTGATGGCTATGAGCGCCTGACACAGTTCTCTGCCGACTTGGCTCATGAAATTCGCACTCCGGTGGGGGCGGTGATGGGCCATTGTCAGGTGGCGCTCTACCAGCCGCGCAGCACCGAAGAGTATGAAACGCTGCTGGCCAATAACATGGAGGAACTGGAGCGCATCTCGCGCATGGTGGAAAACATTCTGTTTTTGGCCCGCGCTTCTCATGCTCATTCGGTCCTTAACATTACCCCTCTAGCGCTCTCCTCCGAGACGGAGCGCGTGGCGGATTATTTCGAAGGCTTGGCCGAAGAGCGTGACATGCGTCTGGTGTGTAAGGGGAGCGGCACGCTGCACGCCGATGCGATCTTATTCCAGCGCGCCTTAAGCAATCTGGTGGCGAATGCCATTCGCTACGGCGATGAAGGCACGGAAATCAGCGTGCAGGTGGAGCAGGTGGCGGGCAATACCTTGATTCACGTCGATAGCCAAGGGGAGCCGATCCCGGCCGAAAAACGCAGTAAGCTTTTCGACCGCTTCTACCGCGCCGATGCCTCGCGCAGCGAAGGAGGAAGCTCGAACGGTTTAGGGCTGTCTATCGTGCAAGCTATCATGGCGCTGCATCAGGGGAGTGTGTCAGTGAGCAGCCTTGCGCAGGGCAAAACGCGCTTCACGCTGCAATTCCCGACCACTTATCAGGAGAAAAAAGCCGCGCTTCCTCAATAATTCTTCAATAAGATGAAAAAAAAGCAAAATAAATGTGTTTTCATCTTATTGAAATATATAGATTTCATGAATATTGTTACGTTATCACATTTACTGAAATGATTGAATGTGAACTAAAAGCATTTTTTGCCGGTCAGATTAAGTTATCGAAGTGCACTCTAACGCGTCATTTTTACCTTTCACTTCGGCACGCGCGGGCAGCATAACGCATTTGATTATCTTAAAAGAGCTTCACTGACTGATGCATAAATTACGTTCTCTATCGCAACAGAAAATTTCACTGTTTATTGCGCTCTATCTGGGGATCCTGCTTAACCTACCTATTTTCTTCCGACGCTATGGCCAACTGCATTATAACAATGTGCTATCGATTGCCGTCGAAATGCTGGCCTGTTTCGCGCTGGTTTACTTCCTGACTCTGCTGCTCTCCTTCACCGGTAAAACCGTATTCCGCGTGCTGCTCAGCGTGATTGTGGTGTCGTCCGTTGCCGCCAGCTATTACATGATCCTGTTCAATGTCGACATTGGATACGGCATTTTAGCGGCTGCGCTGGCGTCGGACTCCATCGACCTGTCGAAAGAGTCGATTGGTACTCACTTCGCGGGCTGGGTGGTGCTATTCAGCCTGCTGCCGCTGGTGCTGCTGTGGGCCAGTAAGATGCCGGGGGCGGCACTTAAAGAAACGCGCCCTAAAGGCCTGCTGAAGAAAGTCGTGCTGCTGATTGCCGCCGGTTTAGTCTGCTATCTGCCGCTGCGCCTAATGGGCAAAGTGCAGGACAAGCATGACGTGGTGAATAACCGCATGATGGCAAGCTATGGCGGCGTCGTGGCCGGGACTTACTCGCCGTCAAACTGGCTGTCGGCGTTTGGCCTGTTTGTTTACAGCTCTTACAGCCAAGCCGAAGACACCAAAAACCTGTTCGACCCCGCTAAACACTTCACCTACACGCCGCCAAAAGATGTCAAAGACCTCTACGTGGTGTTTGTGATTGGTGAGAGTGCGCGTCGCGACCACATGGGCGTTTATGGCTATGACCGCGACAACACGCCGAATCTGAGCAAAGAGAAGAACCTCGCCGTGCTTCAGGGCTACTCTTGCGATACCGCCACCAAGCTTTCGCTGCGCTGCATGTTTGTGCGTGAGGGCGGGGCATCCGAAGCGCCACAGCGTACCTTGAAAGAGGCTAACGTCTTCTCCGTGCTGAAGAGCAACGGCTGGAGCTCTGAGCTTTACTCCATGCAGAGTGAGGCGTGGTTCTATAACAAGACCCGCGTGAATGACTACTCGCTGCGTGAAAACATCGCTTCCGAAAAGCGTAACGCCGGTAAGCCGGTGGATGACATGCTGCTGGTGGATGAGATGAAGGACTCGATGGACCACTATCCTAAGGGCCAGCATCTGATCATTTTGCACACCAAAGGCTCGCATTACCTCTATTCCGACCGCTATCCGCGCTCTTTCGCCAAGTATCAGCCTGAGTGTATGGGCATCGACGACTCCTGCTCGACGCAAGAGATGATCAACGCCTACGATAACTCGCTGTTGTATACCGACTACTTCCTTGAGCAGGTGTTCAATCAACTGCGCGACAAGAACGCCATCGTGTTTTATGCTTCTGACCACGGCGAATCTATTTCCAAAAGCATGCATTTCCACGGGACACCGCGTGACCACGCGCCAATCGAGCAGCGTACCGTGCCGATTATGGTGTGGGCTTCTGACAAGTTCTTGTCTGATGACCATAACCGTGCCGGTTTCGATCAGCTGCAAAAGTTGGCTGCGGATAAAACGCCGGTGTTCCATGAAAAGCTGTTTGATTCGATTTTAGGCTGTATCGGCTATACCTCGCCAAATGGCGGGATTGTCGAGCAGCGCAACTGGTGTCATGTGGCAGACGGGAAGGGCTAAGCATCAATGGATTCACTGCGAATTATCGTCAGCGTGCTGACCGTTATTATGGCGCTGCTGACGTTATTGCCGTTGTCGAAGAATCAACGCTGGTGGGTGAGAGTTTGGGACTTCCCGCGACTGCAAATGGCCACGCTGTCATTGCTGTTTTTACTCACCGAACTGTGGGTCTTGCCGTTTGGCGGCCCACTCGCCACGCTTATTATCCTGCTGTCGCTGGCCTGTATGCTCTATCAGGCATGGTGGATCTTGCCCTATACCCGGCTCTATCCGGTGCAGGTGAAGAAAACCGTGCCGAACGGCCATCCGCACATCAAAATCATCAACTGTAATGTGTTGATGACCAACCGCAACAGCGCCAAGCTGTTGGAAATTGTCGAGAAAAACCGCCCGGATATTCTGGTGCTATTGGAAACCGACCTGTGGTGGGAGCAGCAGATGTCGCCGCTGGAAGGCGACTATCCGCACAGCATCAAATGCCCGCTGGATAACCTCTACGGCATGCACGTCTATTCTCGCTTGCCGCTGTTCGACGCGAAAATTCAGTACTTAGTGGCTGAAGGCATCCCTTCAATGCATTTCCGCGCTGAATTAACCTCTGGTCATCAGGTAGTGCTGCACTGCCTGCACCCGATGCCGCCAAGCCCGACGGAAGATGATGAATCCACCAATCGCGATGCCGAACTGGTGGCGGTGGGGCACACGGCTTCACGCGCCAGCTACCCGACCATTGTGACTGGCGACCTCAACGACGTGGCGTGGTCGCGCACTACGCGGCTGTTTATGAAGGTTAGCGGCCTGCTTGACCCTCGTCGCGGGCGCGGTATGTGCAACACTTTCCACGCCAGCTATCCCTTCCTGCGCTGGCCGCTGGACCACGTTTTCCACAGTAAAGAGTTCACCCTGATTGACCTTCAGCGCCTCGAGCCTATGGGCTCCGATCACTTCCCGATTATGGTGGAACTGGCGTTAACGCCGGAGCAGGGGAAAGATCAGAAGAAGCTGCAAATCGACAGCGGTGATATTCAAGAAGCACGCGAAAAAATGGATAACGCCGGGGTCAAAAGCCGCGACGTTCACCACGCCGAGCACGATAGCGCGCAGTTGCGGACTGACTTTGGGCTGCCCTCATGACCAGCGAACGCGACAGATTGCCCTTAGCGGAAGACCTGCGGGTGTTCCTGGCGGTGGTGAATAAGCAGAGTTTTGCCGCTGCCGCCACCGAGCTAGGCCAGTCTCCGGCCTACGTCAGCAAGCGCATTCAGATTCTCGAAGAGGCGCTGAGTGCGCGACTACTGCACCGATCCACGCGCGGCATTCGCCTGACCGAGGAAGGAGAGCGCGCCCAGCGCTGGGCGCTGCGAATTCTGGATAACTTCGACCAGTTTATCGGCGACCTGTCAGATTCCCGCACCGAGCCGCGTGGCAATGTGCATATTTGCAGTTCGTTCGGCTTTGGCCGTTGCCACGTTGCGCCCGCCGTGGCGGAACTGGCGGAACGCTATCCGCAGCTTAGTCTGCGCCTCGACCTGTACGATCGGGTGATTGATCTGGTGGCCGAAGGCGTAGATCTGGAAATTCTGGTGGGGGATGACATCCCCGAGCAGCACATTGGCAAAAAGTTAGCCCAGCATCAGCGCATCCTTTGCGCCTCGCCGGACTATCTCAAGGCGCACGGCGTGCCGGAGTCGCTGGAGGCGTTAACCCAACACCAGTGTCTGGTGCTTAAAGAGCGCGATAACCCTTTTGGCATCTGGTCAGTGACGGCTGAGGGCGAAGAGCAGCGCATTCGCGTCAAAGGGGCGCTGTCGTCGAACAGTGGCGAAGTGGTGCTGCAATGGGCGCTAAAGCACCATGGCATTATTCTGCGCTCACAGTGGGACGTCCAGCCCTATCTCGACAGCGGCGAGCTGGTGCAGGTTTTAGCGGCTTACTCGCAGCCTGCCAGCGTGTGGGCGGTCTATCCGACGCGTTTGGCGGAGTCCGCCAAGCTGCGGGTCTGTGTCGAGTTCTTCCAGCAAAGATTCAGTCAGCTGCTCGGCTAGCGCCGTGATGACCACGGCGCTGATTGCCTGCCCTCTCAAAAACCCACTTTTCAAAACTTAAAGCTCAACGAAACTGCTTCACGCCAACCACGGGTTGTTTTGCAAATGCGTCTGCTGGAACTGGCGAATATCGTCGCTGTAGCGCAGTGTATTGCCGATAGCGTCCAGACCGTTGAGCAGTGACAGCTTGCTCAGTTCATCGATATTGAAATCAATCTGTTCACCGTCATGCAGGCTGATTGTCTGCTCAGGCAGGTCGAGGGTGATCTCATTGTTCTGCGGCTGTGCGACCTGTTCCGCGACTTTGGACCACTGCTCGGGCGAAAGCTGCACCGTCAGCACGCCATTACGCTGGCAGTTGTCGAAGAAGATCCCAGCGAAGGTAGTGCCAATCAATGCCCTGATACCCAGTTGTTTCAGCCCCCACACCGCGTGCTCGCGGCTCGAGCCACAGCCAAAGTTCGGCCCGACCACCAGAAACTTGGCCGACTTCCACTCAGGTTGGTTGAGAATAAACTCCGGGTCCGGCGAGCCGTCGGTCAAAAAGCGTAAATCAAAGAACACGCCTTTATCTAAGCCATTGCGGTCAATGCCTTTCAGGAATTGCTTTGGCATGATCACGTCGGTATCGACGTTGGCCGCAGTCAGCGGGGCGGCAACGGCGGTTAATACGTTAAAAGCTTGCATGGTTCTCTCCTCACACTTCGCGAACGTCGGTCAGATGGCCGCGAATGGCGGCGGCGGCGACCATCGCCGGGCTCATAAGATGGGTACGGGCTCCGGCACCTTGACGGCCTTCAAAGTTACGGTTGGTGCTCGACGCGCAGCGATCGCCCGGTGAAAGCACGTCGTCGTTCATCGCCAGACACATTGAGCAGCCTGACTGACGCCACTCGAAACCGGCCTGAATAAAGATCTCGGCCAAGCCTTCTTCTTCGGCCTGTGCCCGCACTTGGCTGGAGCCGGGGACAATCATCGCCCGCACCGTCGATGCCACACTTTTGCCGCGAACCACCTCGGCCGCTGCACGCAAATCTTCAATACGCGCATTGGTGCAGGAGCCAATAAATGCGTGGCTGATATTGATGCTATTCAGCGGCTGACCGGCGCGCAGGCCCATGTAGTTCAGGGCGCGCTGCAAATCTTTACGGCGAGAAGCATCCGGCTCGGCTGACGGGTCCGGCACTTGGCCGTTAATGGCCAGCGCTTGATCCGGGCTGGTTCCCCAGCTGACCATCGGGGCAATCTCCTCGGCGCTGAGTTCCACTTCGCGGTCAAACACGGCGTCGGCGTCGCTGTGTAACTCTCTTTTCCACACGGCAACGGCGTCGAGCCACTGCTGGCCTTTCGGCGCGCGCGGTTTGTCTTTCAAATACTCGAATACCTTTTCGTCCGGTGCCATAAATGCGCCACGCGCACCAGCCTCGACCGCCATATTGCAGATGGTCATTCGGCCTTCAACGCTCAGCATGTCGATGCCTTGGCCGCAGAACTCAATGGCGTAGCCGGTTGCACCCGCCGCGCCGATTTTCGCCACCAGCGCCATCACCACGTCCTTGGCGGTAATACCGTTTGCCAGCTTACCGTTGACCGTCACGCGCATTGTTTTCAGCTTTTTGTACACCAAGGTTTGGGTCGCCAGCAGGTGTTCAATTTCTGAAGTGCCGATGCCGAAACCAAACGCGCCCAGCGCGCCATAGGTAGTGGTGTGACTGTCTCCGGCGGCGATCACCATGCCCGGCAAGATAAAGCCTTGTTCAGGGGCCACCACGTGCTCAATACCCTGACGTTTGTCTAAAATATCAAACAGCTCAATGCCGAACTCTTGGCAGTTTTCCGCCAAATAGGAGACCTGCCGCGCTCCGCCCGCGTCTGGCATTTGGCGAGTACGCACTGGCGCGGTTGGGTTAACGTGGTCAACCACCGCGAGAGAAGTCTCAGGCCGCCACACGCGGCGTCCGGCGTCGCGCAGGCCGCTAAACGCCTGCGGACTGGTGTACTCGTTAATCACCTGACGGTCGATGTAAAGCAGCACGTGGCCCTTGTCATCCAGCGTGCGGGCGCTGTGACTGTCGATATGCTTTTCATATAGCGTTCTGGGTTTCATTTTATTGCCCTGAGAAACTAAGTGGATAACCCAGCGTCGCAACTTCCAGGTTTCCGAGCAATGGCCTGAGTGTGGTGCTTCAAAACACGATCCGTGAATAGCCGATCTCCAGTTATGACCTTGTTGCCAACAGGGCAATGGCTAAGATGGGTAAAAAAGGAGAAAACCCATGCTCGAACATTTTACCCAAGGTCGGATTGCCATTAACGGCACTGACATTGCCTACCGGATAGCGGGCCAAGGCGAACCCTTGCTATTGCTACACGGACACCCACAAACGCAGGCGATTTGGCATAAAGTCGCGCCTTACCTGACTTCACAATACACCGTGGTACTAGCCGATTTACGCGGCTATGGCGACAGTGGCAAGCCGGAGCCAGACGCCGAACACTACCTCTATAGCAAGCGCGAAATGGCGCAGGACCAGTACGAGCTGATGCTGGCATTGGGCTTCAAGCAATTTAGCGTGATTGCCCATGACCGTGGCGCTCGCGTGGCGCACCGTCTGGCCCTCGACCACCCGCAGGCTATAAAGCGCATGGTGCTGATGGATATCGCGCCTACGCTCTCGATGTACCAGCAAACCAACGAAGAATTTGCTCGCGCCTACTGGCACTGGTTCTTCCTAATTCGCCCCGCGCCACTCCCTGAAGCCTTAATCTCTCATGATGCTGACCTGTACCTGCGCAGCGTAATGGGCAGCCGCAGCGCCGGTATGCAGCCCTTCACCGACGAAGCATACGCAGATTATTTGCGCTGTCTGCAACTTGATGGCACGGCGCGCGGAATTTGCGAGGACTATCGAGCTTCGGCGTCGATTGACCTGCAACACGACCAGATTGATCTCGAGGCGTCTCGCAAAGTGCAATGCCCGCTGTTGATCCTGTGGGGCGAGCAGGGCACTGTCGGCAAATGCTTTAAGCCGCTGGAGGAATGGGCGAAGGTGGCTGAACAGGTAACAGGCGAGGCGCTACCTTGCGGACACTACATCGCAGAAGAACAGCCGGAGCTTCTGCTGGAGAAGGTGTTGCCTTTCTTGCGCCAATAAACGGAGCAGGTTTTTGAATAGCCAACAAAAAACCCGCCGAGGCGGGTTTTTTATCGTGCTAACTGAGCGGTTGAGGATTATATCGTCTGCTCAGGGAAGGTCAGGGTGTTACCCGGCGCTTCACGGTTGATGTGCAGGAAGTTCAGATGACGTTCGTACTGGTCGAGAATGTCATTGATCACCTGATGCTTGGTGAAGTCCATCAGGTCATTGCCCTGCGTACCTTCTAACAAGAAGGTTTCAAGACGGTAGTAGTGCGATTTACCGGCACGAGCGCGATAGGTAAACGCAGGAACGGCGTAGCGCACAGGCCAGATCTGGTAGACAAAGTTCTGCTCCTCGCCCAGCGCCACGATAAGCTCGAGGTGGTTGATTTTCTCATCCTCCTCCGGCTCGTGCTCACTGAACTCGACCTTGGCACCGCGCAGCTCCAGCTCTTGCGCCACGTCCAACATCGCCGGGCGGCACACGGTATCCATCATTTTCTGCGTATGGGTGGTACCCGGATAGTTCATCACGCGGGATAAACGCTGTTTCCAGTTAAGCACCGCGTCGCCGCCGCTGACCGCAATCGGGGCCAGAGACTGCTGGGTACTGGCACGGCGATAATCTTCTAGCCGCAGCGATTTATACAAACCGGCCATGATGAAGAAGATAACGAAGCTAAACGGCAAGCCCATGATAACCGTGGCGTTTTGCAGCGCAGAGACGCCGTCGGTCATCAGCATACCCAGCGTTAACACGCCGATGGTGACTGACCAGAAAATGCGTAACCAGTTCGGAGCATCGTTATTGATGTCCGCCAGTTTCGAGGTGAAGTTACCCAGCACCAGTGAGCCGGAATCCGCCGACGTCACGTAGAACAGCAGGCCAGTGATGGTGGCGACGGAAGCACTCAGGGTAAAGCCCGGATACTGCGCCAGTAGGCTGTAAACGCCGCGCTCAGGGTGGGCGATCACTTCGTTGGCGAAGCTTAGATTACCGTGAATGATCTGGTACAGCGCGCTGTTACCGAAAATCGACAACCACAGCAGGGTAAACACAAATGGAATGATCAAGGTACCCAGCACGAACTCACGGATGGTACGGCCACGTGAGATACGCGCCAAGAACAGACCAACAAACGGCGACCAGGCAACCCACCACGCCCAGAAGAACAGCGTCCAGCTATTCATCCACTGGGTAGGGCGGTCAAAGGCAAAGGTGTTGAGGGTCATGCCCATAAAGCGGTTGATGTAATCGCCAATGTTGAGCACCAGCGCGTTCAGCAAGAACTCGGTATTACCGAAGAAAAGCAGGAACAGGATCAGGCCCAGCGCCAGCAGCACGTTCAGCTCGGACAGAATACGGATACCTTTGTTAACGCCAGAGGTCACCGACACTGTTGCCATAATCACCGACAGCAGGATAAGCGATGCCTGCACCGTGAGGTTTTCCGGTATTTTGAACAGGACGTTGAGGCCGTAGTTCAGCTGCACCACGCCGATACCCAGCGTGGTGGCGATACCAAAGATGGTGCCGACCACCGCCGCGATATCCACGCTGTGGCCAATCGGGCCATTAATGCGCTTGCCGAAGATGGGGTATAGAGCCGAACGAATGGTCAGCGGCAGGTTGTAGCGATAGCTAAAGTAAGCCAGCGCGATACCCATCAGCGCGTACATTGACCAGCCGGTCAGGCCGTAGTGGAACAGCGTCCAGGTCATCGCCTGACGCGCAGCTTCCAGCGTCTGACCCTGACCTTCCGGCGGCAACATATATTGCGTTACCGGCTCGGCCACGGAGAAGAACATCAGGTCGATGCCTATCCCGGCGGCGAACAACATCGCAGCCCAACTCATCATGCTGAATTCGGGTTTGGATTGTTCAGGGCCGAGTTTGATCGAGCCGAAGCGCGAACAGGCAATGAACACTACAAACACGATGTACAGCGTAGCAGCCAACATGTAATACCAGCCGAAAGTTGCTGATACCCAATTCAATGCACTACTGAGCCATTTTCCCGACAGTTCGGTGTAAAAAATAGACATCAGCGTGAAGGCTAAAATTAAACCGGCGGACGTGAAAAACACCACGCCGTTCAATTTATCCCGTGGTTTCTCGGACAGTTTATCCGTCGTATCGACAGCAGCCATCGTTTCCCCTGTTAGGTTATTAATTAACTTATTTTCAGATAGTTAGCAGGTTACTTCATCCATTTATAATGCATTTCTCATACAAATTACTAACGTATTGGTAATAAAATATATGCATTTTTGATTGAACGTTCAATCAAAAAAAAGTTAAATAGAGTCAGCAACAAGGTTAAGAACGTCCGAAATCATGGTTAAAAAATAGATTTCGGAAGACCGATTTTTCAGGAGTTGTACCCATGCCCAAAGTAGGAATGCAGCCAATTAGACGGCAGCAATTGATTGAGGCAACGCTGGCAGCAGTGAACGAAGTCGGGATGCATGAAGCATCGATTTCGCAAATTGCCCGCCGCGCTGGAGTGTCCAACGGCATCATCAGTCACTATTTCCGTGACAAGAATGGTTTGTTGGAAGCCACCATGCGTTATTTGCTCAGTCACTTGGGGGAAGGGGTGCAGGCGCGACTGGCGCAGCTGGATGACGATGCACCAACAGCACGTTTGCACGCGATTGCTCAGGCCAACTTCGACGATAGCCAGACTAATGGCGCGGCAATGAAGACCTGGCTGGCTTTTTGGGCCAGCAGCATGCATCACCCGCAGTTGCACCGTTTACAGCAAGTGAACAGTCGCCGACTCTATTCAAATTTATGTTCTGAGTTTAGGCGATTTCTACCGAAAGACGCGGCGCGCGTTGCCGCAAAAGGTATGGCCGGATTGATCGACGGCCTGTGGTTGCGGTCCGCCCTGAGCGGCAAGCCGTTTAACCGCGAAGAAGCTTTACAGATAACCTATCGCTTCATTGAGTCACAAATTTCGGCCGCCGCGCCGAACGCCTAATTCAGACCGCACTGACCGAGGAGAAGTTAATTATGTCCCGCTACGGCACACAAAAACTGTATATCGATGGACGCTATCAGGAAAGCACCGGCAACGAGACGTTTGACGCCATCAACCCGGCCAATGGCGAAGTCATTGCCACCTTGCCAAACGCCACCGCCGAAGACGTTGATCTGGCGGTTAACGCGGCGATTAAAGGCCAGAAAGAGTGGGCGGCAATGACCGCGATGCAGCGTTCGCGCATTTTACGCCGCGCAGTAGATATTCTGCGCGACCGTAACGACGAGCTGGCAGCTATCGAAACCGCAGACACCGGTAAGCCGCTGTCTGAAACCACCGCCGTGGATATCGTCACCGGCGCTGACGTGCTGGAGTACTACGCCGGGCTTATCCCTGCGCTCGAAGGCCAGCAGATCCCACTGCGCGACTCTTCCTTCGTCTACACCCGCCGCGAGCCGCTGGGCGTAGTGGCAGGTATTGGCGCGTGGAACTATCCGATTCAGATCGCGCTGTGGAAGTCCGCTCCTGCGCTGGCTGCAGGGAACGCGATGATTTTCAAACCGAGCGAAGTGACTTCGCTGACCGCGCTGAAACTGGCTGAGATCTTCACCGAAGCTGGCGTGCCGAATGGCGTGTTTAACGTGGTAACCGGCAGCGGCGCGAGCGTCGGCCAAGCCCTGACCGACCATCCGCACATCGCTAAAGTCTCCTTCACCGGCGGCGTAGCAACCGGCAAGAAAGTGATGGCTAGCGCATCGGCCTCCACGCTGAAAGAGGTCACTATGGAGCTGGGCGGTAAATCTCCGCTGATCATCTTCCCAGACGCCGATCTCGATAAAGCCGCAGATATCGCCATGATGGCGAACTTCTACAGCTCCGGTCAGGTTTGCACCAACGGCACCCGCGTATTTGTGCCAGCAGCCCGTAAAGCAGAGTTTGAAGCCAAAATTCTGGAGCGCGTTCAGCGCATCCGTCTCGGTGACCCGACTGACGAAAACGTCAACTTCGGCCCACTGGTCAGCTTCGCGCACATGGAATCCGTGCTGCGTTACATTGAAAGCGGCAAAAGCGAAGGCGCACGCCTGCTAGCCGGTGGCGAGCGCATCATCATCGGCGATTACGCCAAGGGCGCCTATGTCGCACCGACGGTGTTCACCGACTGTAAAGACGACATGAAAATCGTCCGCGAAGAGATCTTCGGGCCGGTCATGAGCATCCTGTCTTACGAGAGCGAAGAAGAAGTGGTGCGCCGCGCCAACGACACCGAATACGGTCTGGCAGCGGGCTTGGTGACTCAGGACTTGAACACCGCACACCGCGTTATCCACCAGTTGGAAGCCGGTATTTGCTGGATCAACACCTGGGGCGAGTCTGACGCCGCCATGCCAGTTGGGGGCTACAAGCACTCTGGCGTAGGCCGCGAGAACGGCGTGAGCACCCTCGAGCATTATACTCAGATTAAATCCGTGCAGGTTGAGCTGGGCGAATACAGTTCGGTCTTTTAATCCGCCACCGCATAGGAGAATTGAATGGATTACGATTACATCATCATTGGTGCCGGTTCAGCCGGCAACGTATTAGCGACCCGTTTAACCGAAGACAGCAATGTCAACGTCCTGCTGCTGGAAGCGGGTGGCCCGGATTACCGTTTAGATTTCCGCACGCAGATGCCTGCGGCGCTGGCTTTCCCTCTTCAGGGCAAGCGCTACAACTGGGCTTATGAAACTGACCCAGAGCCATTTATGAACAACCGCCGCATGGAGTGTGGTCGTGGTAAAGGGCTGGGCGGCTCGTCGCTGATTAACGGTATGTGTTACATCCGTGGTAACGCGATGGACTTCGACAACTGGGCGAAAGCACCGGGTCTGGAAGACTGGAGCTACCTCGACTGCTTGCCGTATTTCCGCAAAGCAGAAACTCGTGACATCGGGCCGAACGATTTCCACGGCGGCGATGGTCCGGTGAGCGTTGCGACGCCGAAGAATGGCAATAACCCGCTGTTCCACGCCATGATTGAAGCAGGCGTGCAGGCCGGTTATCCGCGCACTGACGACTTGAACGGTCACCAACAGGAAGGCTTCGGCCCGATGGACCGTACCGTGACACCAAAAGGCCGCCGCGCCAGTACCGCGCGGGGTTACTTGGATCAGGCCAAGCCTCGTGCCAACCTGACCATTGTCACTCATGCGATGACTGACAAAATTCTGTTTGAAGGCAAGCGCGCGGTTGGCGTCAGTTACTTCAAAGGCGACGAGTACAACGCGAAAACGGCGAAAGCGAAACGCGAAGTGCTGCTGTGCGGCGGGGCGATTGCTTCTCCACAGATTCTGCAACGCTCAGGCGTCGGCCCGTCCGAACTGCTAAACAGCTTGGATATTCCCGTGGTGCATGACTTGCCGGGCGTTGGCGAGAACTTGCAGGACCATCTGGAAATGTACTTGCAGTACAGCTGTACTCAGCCTGTGTCGCTCTATCCGGCGCTGCAATGGTTCAACCAGCCGAAAATCGGTGCCGAGTGGCTGTTCAACGGCACTGGCGTAGGTGCCAGCAACCAGTTCGAGGCCGGTGGTTTTATCCGCAGCCGCGAAGAGTTTGAGTGGCCGAACATTCAGTACCACTTCCTGCCGGTGGCCATTAACTACAACGGCAGTAACGCGGTGAATGAGCACGGTTTCCAGGCTCACGTCGGTTCTATGCGTTCGCCAAGCCGCGGTCGTGTGCAGGTGAAGTCAAAAGACCCGCGCCAGCACCCGAGCATCTTGTTCAACTACATGTCGAGCGAACAGGACTGGCACGAGTTCCGCGATGCGATTCGTATCACCCGTGAGATTATGGCCCAGCCAGCGCTGGACCCGTACCGTGGCCGTGAAATCAGCCCCGGCGTAGATGTCCAGACCGACGAGCAGCTCGACGCCTTTATCCGTGAACATGCCGAGACGGCGTTCCACCCGTCTTGCTCATGCAAAATGGGTAGCGACGAGATGGCCGTAGTCGACGGGCAGGGCCGCGTACACGGTATGCAAGGTCTGCGCGTGGTGGATGCGTCAATAATGCCGCAAATCATCACCGGTAACCTGAACGCGACCACCATCATGATCGCCGAGAAAATCGCCGATAAGATCCGTGGGCGCGAAGCCTTGCCGAAAAGCACGGCGGATTATTATCAGGCCAACGGCGCACCGGTCAGAAAAGAAGCGGCTAAACCATCACTCTGATAAATAGCTAGAATGTCTTTATCGTCTGGAAATGATAAAAGAGATAACCTTCGGGTTATCTCTTTTTTTTGGCTACGGCACAGCTTGGCAGGAGCGAGAACTTTATGACTGATTCAAACAAGGACATTCTTTGGCAGGATATACACCACAGTAAACTCAATGTCGCCCAGCTTTACGCCATTCTGGCCCTGCGCAGCGAAGTGTTTGTGGTCGAGCAAAATTGCCCCTATCAGGATATTGATGGCCGTGATTTAGTCGGCGAAAACCGCCACATCATCGGCTGGCAACATGGCCTGCCAGTGGCTTACCTGCGAATCCTCGATTTGGACGGAGAAGTAGCCATCGGCCGCGTGATCATCGCCCCCGCCGCCCGAGGCCTGAAGCTCGGTTATCAGCTAATGGAAAGGGCGCTGCAATCCTGTAAGAAGCACTGGCCCGACGCCGACGTTATCCTCTCCGCTCAGGCACACTTGCAGAAATTCTACGGCAGTTTCGGGTTTGTGGCTTATACGGATATTTATGATGAAGACGGGATCCCGCATATAAGTATGAAGTTAGGGGCGGGTGGCCAGAACGGTGAACTTTAAGGTCAAGGTCAAAACCGTGGGCTCGCCGCCCACACTGGCCCAAAGGGTTTTAAACGAAACCCTTTGGAATCCTGCGTTTTTTGCTGCGGGAAGATCGAGGCTGCGCAGAGTTGGAATGGACATGTTTCAGCAGCCATCGTGTTCGTCGCGAAGTGCCGCCGCTTAGGCGGTTCCCTCGCTGCGGGATTCCAACCCGCGT
>NZ_JMPJ01000032.1 GCF_000735345.1 Ewingella americana ATCC 33852
CCCCTTGAGGCCGGTGTGGCGGCAGCGCACGGTGTTGACCTTAAGGGCCAGTTTGCGTGGCAACGCAAGGTCTTGAACTTGAAGTTGAATTTAAAAAGGCCCAGTAATTCCTCAATTACCCGCCTCCCAATAAGGCCTCTCCCCATATTTCTCTACCAGAAAATCAATCACCGCCCGCACCTTTAGCGACAGCCGTTTACCCTGTGGGTAGAGCGCTGAAATGGTGGGGGTTTCAAGCTGGGTTGACACTTGATACTCCTCCAACACGCTGACCAGTCGGCCGTCGTGCAGTGCCTCGCCAATCAGCCATGTAGGGAACACCACCAGCCCCATGCCGTTGATGGCTGCCTGAGTCAGGGTTTCGGCGTTGTTGCCCGTGAGCACGCCGCGCAGGCTGTAGGCTTGCCATTCTTCAAAGGACTTCGGGCGGAAGAACCAACGCTGGGAGCCGACGTAGCCTTTAAAAACTAAGCAGCTGTGTTGCAGGAGATCCTCGGGAGAAGTTGGCGTACCGGCTTTTGCCAGATAGCCGGGGCTGGCGGCGAGACAGTAACGCTGCACGGCCAAGGTGCGGGCTTGCAGGGTGGAATCAGCCATGACGCCAATGCGGATCAGCAAATCCGTGGCGTCGTGCAGTGGATCGACAAAATCGTCAGTTTGCATCAGCTCAATCTGCAACTTGGGATAACGGGCGCACAGCTCGTGCAGCCACGGGGCGATATGGCGCTGGCCGAAGACAATCGGCGCGTTGATTTTTACCAGCCCGCTAGGCTCGAGATCTTGCTCTTGCAAACCGCGCTCGGCTTGGGCGATTTGGTCTAACGCCTGTCGCGCATGGTGGCCCAACAGCTTGCCGGACTCGGTAGGGCTAACGGCGCGGGTATTGCGATAAAGCAGCTGGGTTTGCAGGGCTTGCTCCATCTGCTGGATAACCCGCGACACGCTGGAGGGGGAGAGGGCTTCGCGCCGCGCCACCTCGGAAAAACTCCCCAAATCCAAAACCGCGACAAACAGCTTGAGTGACTTGAAATTGATCTGATTAAAACCTTCCATCTGTGCGTATCTCGCAAAGGTATTTTCAAGATTGTCCTGTTTTTAGCAATGAAATGCCACGCTATAGTCCGCATCTTTGCGAATGGCTTAACAGGAAAATCATGAATCTGTTGTTAATACCGCTGGTGGTGCTGGCGGGAATGGGGTTGTCGATGGAAGCTGGGCTGATTGGCCCGCTAGGGACAGAGGTCGGCCACCTGTGGGCGACGCTGAGTATTTTCGGCGTGGGGACAGTGCTGACAGGCTTGCTGGTGCTGTTCTTCGGCCCACGCAACGCGGTGTCTTACAACCAATTACCGGGCTGGCAGATGCTGGGCAGCGCGCTTGGTCCGGTATACGTGATTGTGCTGACGCTGGCGACGCCGGTGATTGGTATCGGCTTGACCATGATTGCCGTGCTTTCCGGGCAGGTGGCGAAAAGCTTGTTGATTGACCATTTTGGCTGGTTTGGTACCACGGCCAAAAAGGTTGGCGGTGAACGCCTGCTGGCGCTGGTGTTCATTGTCGCGGCGCTGATTCTGATTGCTTGGAGCTGAAAATGACTGAACTGATTATGATTGTTTTGGCGGTGATCGCCGGTGCGGCGCTGAGCATGCAGGCGGCGGTAAACGGCAAGTTAGGCGAGCAGGTTGGCGTGCTAAAAAGCGCCTTCCTGACTTTTGGCGTGGGTGCTGCGATTACCGCGTTGCTGGTGCTGTTTTTGCAGACTCCGCAATCCGCCACGCTGCTGACCGTGCCGAAGTGGCAGCTGATGGGCGCGCTGTTTGGCGTGCCTTACATCATCATCATGGTGATTGCCGTGCCGCGCATTGGTACCGCAGCCGCCACGGTGGCGGTGATCCTCGGCCAGCTGACGATGGGGATGCTGATTGATAACTTTGGCTGGCTGCACAACCCAACCATTGGCCTTTCGTGGCATCGTCTTGCGGCGATCCCTTGTCTGGCTATCGCGCTGTGGCTGATTTATCGCAGTGACCGTTCGCGTTAAAGACGGTCGCGTTAAATCAGGCGCGGGTCGAAGGCCATTGGCTGCTTTTCAACACTGGCCAGCAACGGAGCGAAATCAGGATGCAGCGGATTCACAATCACATTGAATTCGCTCGGCACGATCACCGACGGCACACGCAAACCAACGCTGCTGGCGGACTGAAGCCAAGCTTCGCCGAGGCTTTGGGTGCTGTCCGGCGGCAAAGGATCTTTCCAGTCTTCGCTCAGATTGTTGATATCCAACTGCTCCAGCTTTTCATCAGGTATATCAATGCTCAGCAGGGTGTAAGACTGCAATAATAGACTGCTTTGCAGATGGACCATGATCTCAAGAATAGCCAGCGAGATGCTGGTGGCGAGATACACCACTGGCTTGCCGGGAGGATTCCAGCGCCCGCCGTAAAGTTGGGCGCCGGTTCCTGACCACGCGGTGGAAAGATGTTTGGTCTTGACGATGCGATACAATCTCACCCAAAGACCCCGTATTCCAGACGGCCAATCAGTCGGTTAACTTCTAACGCACCGGCCTCTGAAGCCAGCATCTCTACCGGCGGCACGCCACCCAGCGCGGGAGCAGGGCGACGTATCCAGTCGAGGGCGGCGCTGCGGTCGCCTTCGAACAGATCGGTGGCGGCATCCACGATGCGTATCAGGCGAGCGACGCGCTCACTCTCTTCGGTTTTCAACAGGCCATTTTCCGCTTTACGGCGGGCAAAACTGCGCTCGTTGATCCCCATTATTTCCAATAGTGCCATTTTTGACCATCCCAGTTCGGCATTCAGACGATTGATACTATCAACTGAAAAACCTTTCTGTATGGCATTAATCAAACTCATTCCTCCACTTGCGGGAAGCCCCGCAGATTGCCACAAACGCATTGCAGGGATGGGGGCATTTTTGGAATGCAGCTCTGAATTTTTACTCTCCATGACAGACTCCTTCTCTCACTCGGCTAATTGTCATTACTATAGCACGACAAATGGCAGTTGTACGTATTTGGCACAATTTGCGAAGCTTTCTTTGCGCTCTCTTAGCATCCATTCATGAACTTTGTGTGACGGCAATCACACAAAATGTGTATGAGGATGAAACAGAAATTGACAAACATTGACCAAATCTATTTATTAGCTAACAAAATTTGAAACTGAACTGTGGCGGCTGGAAATTACACAGCCTTTGTATTAAAGGCTCGCAATCGGTTGCGGATCACAGTTTTGAATTCTTTTTTATGCGTAGTGATGTGGCACGCCAATTACGGTTTTAAACATTTAGTCAGATATAGCAGGACAATAACCTGTAAATCCGACCTGACTGTTTCGTAAAAAATTGTCTCCTTCTGGCACGAGGAGTTGCTCTCTAACCGCTCCCTGGTAAATCAATGAACAATAAAATAATTGCAGCTGGCGCACTTTTAGCTTTGTCTTACAGCGCAACCGTGCTGGCTGACGACACACAAGGCGAATTCGTTTCTGACTGGTGGCACCAGAGCGTTAACGTGGTGGGCAGCGCGGATACGCGTTTCGGGCCAACCATCCGTAACGACGTTTATCTGGAATATGAAGCCTTTGCACACAAAGACTGGTTCGATTTCTACGGCTATATCGATATTCCTAAGAGCTTCGGCGCGGGTAACGGCAACGACACCGGTATCTGGGATAAGAACGGTTCTCCGCTGTTTATGGAAATCGAACCGCGCTTCTCTATCGATAAGCTGACCGGCACTGACCTGAGCTTCGGTCCGTTCAAAGAGTGGTACTTCGCGAACAACTATATCTACGATATGGGCCCGAACAGCGATAACCGCCAGAACACGTGGTTCATGGGTCTGGGTACCGATATCGATACTCATCTGCCAATGAGCCTGTCCCTGAACGTGTATGCAAAATACCAATGGGAAAACTACGGTGCGGCGAACGAAAACAGCTGGGACGGTTACCGTTTCAAAGTGAAATACTTCGTTCCATTGACCCAACTGTGGGGCGGTAACCTGAGCTACATCGGGTTCACCAACTTCGACTGGGGTTCAGATTTAGGTGACAACGACTTCGCAGACGTGAACGGCCGTAAAGCGCGTTCAAGCAACTCTGTCGCGTCAAGCCACATTCTTTCTCTGAACTACACCCATTGGCACTACTCGTTCGTGGCGCGTTACTTCCACAACGGCGGCCAGTGGCAAGATGGCGCAGAGCTGAACTTCGGCAACGGCAACTTCGACGTGAAGTCTACCGGCTGGGGTTACTACGCGGTTATCGGTTACAACTTCTAATCCGACGCCTCGCGCACAGTGTGAAAAACCCGGCCTTGCAGCCGGGTTTTTTTATGGACTTATTTCTTGGCAGCTATCGCCACCACCACCTGATTGCCGTTTTCCGGTTTCAGGCTGAAATCTACCTCTTCTCCCTCTTTAATCGTGTTCAGCAGTGCCGGATCGGCGACTTTGAAGCCCATGGTCATGGCTGGCCACTGGATAGCCGGGATCGGACCGTGCTGCAAGGTCACCATGCCGTTTGCGGTGTCGATTTTCTTGACCACGCCGCTGGCTTTGGCGACATCACTTTTGGCGCTATTGCCCGACATATCCATTCCGGCCATGTCACCCGACATGCTGGTGGCAGAAGCAAACTGCGGCGCAGCGGCGAAAATGACGGCAGACAGTGCGAGGGTTTTGATGAGTTTAGACATGTTATTTCCTTCCTTCTTTGTGTTGAATGATTGAGGTGTTTTCAGTTGGGGTGGTGCGTGCAAAGCGGCGCGCGGCAAGCAGGCGCCAGAGTGCGGGGATAATAAACATCGATAGCAGCGGGGCGGTTATCATGCCGCCGACCATCGGCGCGGCAATTCTGCTCATCACTTCTGAACCGGTGCCGCCGCTCCAAAGAATCGGCAGCAGTCCCGCGAGAATAACCGCCACGGTCATGGCTTTCGGCCTGACGCGCAGGGTCGCGCCTTCGCGGATAACTTCATCCATTTCTCGCGCTGAGATTGGCAAGTTGTTTGGGTTGTGGGCCTGCATCGCTTGGCGCAAGTAAACCAGCATGATCACCCCAAACTCCGCTGAAACGCCCGCCAGCGCGATAAAGCCAATGCCGGAGGCAATCGACAAGTTATAGCCGAGCAGGTAGAGCAGCCAGATACCGCCGACCATAGCGAACGGCAGGGTGAACATCAGCAGCAGGGCCTCTTCGACCCGGCGGAAAATCAGATACAGCAGCAGGAAGATGATGGCTAAGGTGGCTGGAACCACCAGTTTCAGGCGCTGCACCGCGTGTTGCAGGTATTCGAATTGCCCGGCGTACTCAACGCTAACCCCCGGCGGCAGCTGCAGTTGCTGGTCCACCGCGTGGCGCAGTTTTTCGACCACCGAGGTCACGTCACGGCTGTTCGCGTCGATATACACCAAGCCAGAGAGCCGGGCATTCTCAGTTTTCACCATGGTTGGGCCGGAACTGATGCCCAGCGCGGCGACCGTGCCTAGGGTGATTTGCTGGCCTGACGGGGTGTAAATCGGCAACTCGCGCAGCCCGTTGAGTGAGTTACGAATTTCACGCGGATAGCGCAGGTTGATGGGGTAACGCGCCAGCCCTTCGACGGTTTCACCAATGTTCGCCCCGCCAATCGCTGAGGAGACAATCGCCTGCACGTCGGCAATGTTCAGCCCGTAACGGCTGGCCTCGGCGCGGTTGATGTTTACGTCGATGTAGTGCCCGCCGTTCAGGCGTTCGGCCAGCGCCGAGCTCACGCCCGGCACGCCTTTCGCCAGCTTCTCGATGGCCTGCGCGGTGTGGTCGATAGCCTCCAGCGACGGCCCCAAAATACGCACGCCAATCGGGCTTTTAATCCCGGTAGCCAGCATGTCGATGCGGTTACGAATTGGCGGCACCCAGATGTTTGCCAGCCCCGGCACTTTCACCACGCGGTCCAGCTCTTTCACCAGCTTGTCCGGCGTCATGCCTTTGCGCCACTGGTCGCGCGGCTTGAACTGAATGGTGGTTTCGAACATCTCGACCGGCGCGGGATCAGTGGCGCTTTCGGCGCGCCCGGCTTTGCCAAACACGCTTTGCACTTCCGGCACGGTTTTAATCAGCCGGTCGGTCTGTTGCAGCAGTTGTGAAGCCTTGGAGACCGATAGCCCCGGCAGCGCCGACGGCATGTACAGCAGGTCGCCCTCGTCAATTGCTGGCAAAAACTCCGAGCCAATCTTGTCTAGCGGCCATGCCACGGTGAACAGCGTCAGCACCGCCAGCAGCAGCGTCAGCTTAGGCCAGTTCAGCACCCAGTTGAGTATTGGGCGATAGACCCGAGTCAGGCCACGGTTAATCGGGTTGCGGGTTTCATCGGGAATACGCCCACGGATCCAAAAGCCCATCAGCACCGGCACCAGCGTAATGGAGAGCAGGGCGGCCCCGGCCATGGCGTAGGTTTTGGTGAAGGCCAGCGGGCCGAACAGCTTGCCCTCCTGCGACTCCAGCGTAAAGACCGGAATAAACGACAGGGTGATCACCAGCAGGCTGAAGAACAGCGCCGGGCCGACTTCCGTCGCCGCGTCGCTAATCACCTGCCAGTGCGCCTGACCTTCCAGCTTCTCGCCGGGGTGCTCGGCGCGCCAGTGCTCAATCTTCTTATGGGCGTTTTCAATCATCACGATGGCGGCATCGACCATCGCGCCAATCGCAATCGCAATGCCCGCCAGCGACATCATGTTGGCGTTGATGCCCTGAATGCGCATTAGCAGGAAGGCAATCATGATGCCGAGCGGCAGGGAGATAATCGCCACCAGCGCCGAGCGGAAGTGCCACAGGAACAGCGCGCAGACCAGCGTCACCACCACAAATTCCTCAATTAATTTATGCGTGAGGTTGTCGATGGAGCGATCAATCAGCTTGCTGCGGTCATACACCGGCACCACTTCCACGCCGTCCGGCAGGCTGCGCTGCAACTCGTGCAGCTTCTGCTTCACGCTGGCGATAGTTGCCCGAGCATTTTCGCCGGAACGCAGCACGATGACGCCGCCGACGCTCTCTCCCTGACCATTAAGATCGGCCACGCCTTGGCGCAGTTCTGGCCCCACTTGCACCGTCGCCACGTCGCCCAGCGTAATTGGAATGCCGTTCTCCACGCTGAGAGGAATTTTCCTGAAGTCGTCGAGGGTTTTCAGGTAGCCCGAAGCCCGCACAATGTAGTCGGTTTCCGCCAGTTCCAGCACGGATCCCCCGGCTTCCTGATTGGCCTGCTGTACGGCGTTAACCACGGTTTGCTGAGCAATGCGATAAGCCGCCATCTTCACCGGGTCGAGCACAATCTGGTACTGCTTGACCATGCCGCCGATGCTGGCAACCTCCGCCACGTTCGGTAGACTTTTTAGCTCGAAGCGCAGGAACCAGTCCTGTATACCGCGCAGTTGGCTGAGGTCGTGCTTGCCGCTTTTATCTACTAATGCGTATTCATATACCCAGCCAACGCCCGTGGCGTCTGGTCCGAGCGCCGGTTTCGCCCCCGCCGGTAAGCGTGACTGCACTTGGCTGAGATACTCCAGCACCCGTGAACGCGCCCAGTAGAGGTCAGTGCCTTCTTTGAAAATCACGTAGACGAAAGAGTCGCCGAAAAACGAATAGCCGCGCACCGTCTGCGCGCCGGGCACCGACAGCATGGTGGTAGTCAGCGGGTAGGTGACCTGATTCTCGACGATTTGCGGCGCTTGCCCCGGATAGCTGGTGCGCACAATCACCTGCACGTCGGAGAGGTCCGGCAGGGCGTCGACCGGCGTGGTATTAATGGCCCAGATCCCGGCGGCGGCGATAAACAGCGTCGCCATCAGCACCAGAAAACGGTTGGCGATAGACCAGCGGATCAGCAAGGCGATCATGGCTGTGTCCCTCCGCTTTGCGCCGTATCCATCTTGTCCAGAACGCCCTGCAGGCTGGCTTCTGAATCAATCAGGAATTGGCCGGAAGCTACCACCTGCTGGCCCGCTTGCAGGCCGGAGAGCACCTGAGTGCGGCCTGCGGACTCAGCCCCAAGCTGCACTTCTACCGGCGCGAAGTGGTGGTTAGCCTCGCTGACAATCACCACGTTGCGCAGGCCGGTGCGAATAATCGCCTCGCTCGGCACCGACAGGCTGTCAGCCGCGCTGCTGCTTTGCAGGCTAACCTGCGCGAACATCCCCGGCCTGATCAGTTGCTGCGGGTTGGCGACTTCAATCCTGACATTTAAGGTCCGGCTCGCCGCTTCGGCCACCGGCAGGATCGCGCTGACTTTGCCGCTAAATGTTTTCCCCGGATAAGCCGGGAAGCTGATTTGCGCCGTTTGGCCGTTTTGCACCTGTGAGGCCTGCGCCTCGGGGACCGCCACTTGCAGCCAGACGCTGGAAATGCCGTTGAGCTGCAACAGCGTGCTGCCGTTGGCCACCGTCATGCCTTGGCGAATGTCGAGTGACTGAATCACGCCGCCGATTGGCGCAGTAAGGGTGTAGACCGGCTGGGCCTTGCCGCTCCGCGTGACCTGATTAATCAGCGAGGCGGGCATGCCGAGCAGCACCAGACGCTGCCTGGCGGCGGCGCGCAGCGTGCTGTCACCGCCGTGCAGCAGGGCCAGATATTCCGCCTGAGCGCCCGCCCAGTCTGGCATCAGCAAATCGACCAGTGGCGCACCGGCGGCTACCACGTCACCCGCCGCCAGCGGGTAGCTGCGCTGCACAAAACCGTTGCTGCGTGCCTGCACAATTGCCACTTCGCGATCATTTAGCACCACGTTTGCCACGGCGCGAATGCTGGAAGTGATTGGCCCTTGGACTACCGGAGCGAGCCGAATCGCCAAGTTCTGCACCATACCGCCGTCAATTTTCACGCCGCTGTCTGCCGTTGTTGAGTCCGCCGCGTCGGCGTATTTAGGCACCAGTTGCATGTCCATAAACGGCGACTTGCCCGGCTTGTCGAAATGCTGGGCCGGAGCCATGGGGTCATACCAATAGAGGGCTTTCGGCTCGGCCGCCGTGGCGGTTTTGGCCGGAGCTTGTTGCGCCGCCGGAGCTTGGCTTTTCGCCAGCCAATAGCCCGAAGCGCCGCCAGCCGCGATGCAAAGCAGTGCCAGAGCCGCCAGCTTGAAGGATTTAATTTTCATCATTGAACTCCAGCAAAGATGTAATAGAGGGCTGCGGCCAGTTGGTCGCGCTGGCTTTGCAAACCGGCTTTTCTCAGTTGCTGCTCCAGCACCGCGCTGCGGGCATTAATCAGAGCCGCGCTGTCGCTGGTGCCGCGTGAATAACTGGCGGTGAGCAGAGAGACTTTTTGCCGGGCGAGGGGCAGCCACTGCTGGTCTATGCGCGCAATCTGCCGTCCGAGAGTGGCGTAGTCGGCGAGATCGTTGTCCAGCTGGTTGGTTAATTGGCGAATGGCGGCGTCGCGCAGTTCGCCGACTTGGGTGAGATCGAGGGTTTTGGCGGCGATGATCGGGTCTTGGCGGCTGGCGGCAAACAGCGGCAGGCCGACGGTGAACTGCACCGACACCATGTTGCCGTACATCGGGTCGCGGCGCTGGTAATCAAGCTCCACGCTCCAGTCCGGCTTTTTCTCCGCTTCGGCGGCGCGCAGTTCGGCTTTAGCCTTGGCGGTATCACTGTTGAAAGCCTGAATTTTGGCGGTTTTTTGCAAGGACTTGATGTAGCTCGCGCCATCCACCGGCAGGTCCGGGGCGTGGCCGACCAGCGGCTGTTCGGCATCCTGGCCGATATAGCGGCTGAGGGTGGCGGTGGCAACCCGCAGCTCGCGGCGCAGTTGGTCTTCGCGATCCGCCAAGTCTGCCCGTTTTTCATCGGCATTCAGCGAGTCGGCAAGGCCTGTGCGTCCGGAAACCACCTGAGCCTGAAGGGCTTTGCCCAGCGCGTCATTTTCATGCTCAAGCTGCTGCAATAGGCCGAGCTGCTGCTCGAGGTAATAGCGCGTTATCCACGCCACGGCCGCGCCCTGTGCCACGTCGACTTGCAACACATTGTGTTGAGAACCGGCCTGCTGGATTTGCGCGCTGGCGACATCTTCCCGCGCATCGCGCTTGGCGGAGTTAGGGAAATCCTGCATCACACCGAGCTTCTCCATGGTCATGGACTCTTCGGTGAAGGAGTTGGCAGCCGGGCCGGAAATCGGAAAGTTGTCGATGCCGGTCACCAGTTTCGGGTCAGGCAAAGCACCGGCCGGAATGGCCGAGGATTGCGCCGAGCGCACGGCGGTCTGGCTGGCAGAGAGTTCGGGTGATTGCTGTAAAGCGCTGCTCACCGCATAGCTGAAAGTCAGCGGCGCGGCGTGAGCCAAGGGCGCAATTCCCACCAGCAAAAGCTGGGCAGGAAGATAGAACGATTTGAAGGACATCGTGGTGATCCCATGAAAGTAACGGCACGCGCGAAGGCATACCTATTCCGCCAAGCCACAGGCTGGACGGCGTTAACAGTCGTTAAGAATCACGCCAGCCGAGGAGGGCGCCACTGGCCTTCAAGAGGAGGAGAAAAGGGTGTTTCTGGGGTAGGTTGAGCATCTGCTTGGTAAGGCGCAGACAAATTCAGCGGAGCAAAAGAGGTCAAAATGGTGTTGAGGTTGCAGTTAGAACCAAACTTACAGGTTTGGCCGCTCTGCTGCTTGCCGTGCGAGGATGACAGCGCGCTTTTGCTCGCCATACAGTCATCAGATTACATTGCGCCATCAAGTTCATCGACGCCAGCCCCAGAGAGGGCAGCGTAATGGACAAAATGAGCAAAATAAGCAGACGGATCGTTTTCATGAGCCGGAGTGTAAGTTAAGTGACGGAAATTTGCATCTGCTGAAAATTAACAAAACGTGACAGCAGATACGTAACTAGATCTTCCAGTTTTTCACCTTACTCATCAACGAATTATCCTGCTTCAGCATCTGTGAGATCTCCGGGTTTTTATAACGTTTTGCCACGTCACGGGCCGTCTCACCCTGTCGATTCTTTACATTCAAATTGATGTTCGGGTGGCTGAGCAGCAGGGCAATGCCTTGGCTGTTGCCGGATTTGGCGCAGATGTGCAGCGCGGTGTCGCCCTTGTGGGTGTCCTGCAAATTGACATCGACGTCGGGGCGCGACAGCAGCAGTTTCATCGGTTTCATGTCGGGCTGGGACAGGGTTTTCACATACTGATTATGCATAAAGGTCACGCCGCTGAACCGGCTGCGCATATGCAGCGGCGACTGCCCGCTGGCATTCTTCAAATTAGGATTAAGGCGACGGTCGTTGAGCAGGCTTTCAGTCATGCTGCGGCTCGGCAAATCCTTACTCAACACAATGTGCAGCGGGGTATTGCCCTGACGGTCGCCCTTGTTGACATCAATGTTTGGCGAGTTGAGTAGCGCGCTGACGCTCTGCTTATCGCCGCGTTGAATCGCCCGTCCCAGCGGTGGCGTCTGGTTGCTGTCCGCCAGCGTGTTATTGATATCCACCCCGGCGTGATGGATAAGCGACGGAATAAGCTCATGTTTCATCTGCCCAATTGCCGAGTTAAGCAAGCCGGTGCCTTCCTTCTGTAACAGGTTGGGATTGGCGCTCAGGGCTTTGTTGAGCATGATGGGAAAGAGCGAAGAGTCATAGTGCAGCAGAGCCTGGCGCAGATTCTCTGTCGTCGGCACCGCGCCGGGATAGGACGCCAGCATGCTGACAATATCCTTCCTCGAGCCAGATACCGCGCAGGCCCAAGCATTGTGCGAGCCGTGTTGGAAATTGGTCGGCTTATTAATCAACTCAGGATTAATGCGGCTGGAAAGAATAAAACGCACGGTTTTTTCATCCCGCCCGAGCACGGCTTTAAGCAACTGCTGCTGCTTTTCGCCCTCGGGGAAGGTGCTGAAGGTGTAGAGCGCGTTGGCGCGGCTGTGCTTGTCGGTTTCTGACATCGCCGCCAGCGATTTCGCATCATCTTTCAGGTTAGAAAAAACGTTGTGCAGCAGCTCGCTCGGCAGATGTCCCTGTTTTTGAACTTCCATGACGTCTCGCTTAGTTGACCAGTTAGTGCAAATAGAGCCCCGCCTGACAGCAGGGGATTTTTCCAATAAGTGGTCTTGAAACGGCTTCGGTTCCGAAAATAACGCAAATTAGCGTCGCGCTGCTGGCAGCTTATAGCTGATGAACCTGAGTCTGACCTTGGGCTATCGACAGTTCGTATAACTGGAAGGTGACGTGCTCGCTGATTTGGCTCGCCAGCTCGGGAGAGTGGCTGGTCAGCCATATTTGCGAGTAGCGGCTGGCTTCGGAGATTAGCTTCGCCAGCGCCGGGAGCATCTGCGGATGCAGGCTGTTTTCCGGCTCATTCAGCGCGATAAAGGCCGGTGGCCTTGGGCTGAGCAGGGCGACGGCGAGACAGAGGAAGCGAATGGTGCCGTCGGACATCTCGCT
This sequence comes from Ewingella americana ATCC 33852, assembly GCF_000735345.1. Taxonomy (GTDB): domain Bacteria; phylum Pseudomonadota; class Gammaproteobacteria; order Enterobacterales; family Enterobacteriaceae; genus Ewingella; species Ewingella americana. Next base: position 12,433 of record NZ_JMPJ01000032.1, read on the forward strand.
GCACTCCAGCGGGCGCGTCAGCCCTTCGCGGTTCATCATCAGGGTGAAGCGCGCGTTGTCATTGCGGCAGAAAAAGGAGCACTGCGGGAAGGCGGCGTCGAGGATTTCAGTCAGCAGTTCGATATCGCCGATTTCCACAATGGTCTGGAATGCGGCGGCCAGATTGCTGCCGTCGCCAGCAAGGATCGGCGACCTAAAGGCCACCTGTGGCTGCCTGATACCCGAACGGCGCGAGACATCAAACTCATGGTAGAAGCGCCAGTTGCGGATGGTTTCGCGCACCTGCGACACCTCGGGGTAGAGATGCGGCTCGCCAAGCTGCCCAAAGAAGGATTCATTCTCGTAAATCGATCCGGCGTGGGTGACCTTTTCGCCGTGGATATTAGATAAAAACACTGCCTGATTCTTTCTCTTCAACACCTGCGAAGAGGGGCGGCGGTTGAACCCGGCCAGCCAAATGTGCTCCTCCTTGACGATGGGATCTAGCCCAAAGTGGGTCGGATAGGGCAGTTTCTCGGGAAAACCCATCTGTAATTCGTATTCGAATGTGTCTGTCTCGCAGGCTAAACGCATTCTGCGCGGCCCGGCCGACGGGCTGTGGATGCCAGACCATAGGGTGTTTTCAATGCCGCCCTCTTCACTGAGCATGGAAGAAATCTGGCCAGAGGCCGCACCGGACAGTAGATGAATCGCTTTATAAATGTTCGACTTTCCGCAGCCGTTTGGCCCAAAAATAATATTTAACTGGTTGAGTTGCAGAGAGATATTTTTGGCTGAGCGATAGTTATCAATGTGGATATTGCGGATCATCTTATGCGCTTTCCCTTAGCTGCTGGGTCAAAAAACTGTCATCCGCCGCCATTTTTGCACAGATTCAAACAGAGTGATTTTGATTTTTTGACCCCTCGCGACGCCCTAGGTTGCCTCATCACGCTCCTCCTCAGACAAATACCTGCCACCTGCCTGAAAAATGACCACGCCGATAGGCGATCTCCTTGTGGCGTTGTGGCATAATGCGCGCCAAATCACATTCCTAATTAAGAGCGAGCGTTGTGCTAAGTACTTACAACATCACCATGCAATTCGGCAGCAAGCCGTTATTTGAAAACATTTCCGTGAAATTTGGCGGCGGCAACCGTTATGGCCTGATCGGCGCGAACGGCTGTGGTAAATCCACTTTCATGAAGATCCTCGGCGGCGACTTAGTGCCTTCCGGTGGTAACGTCGTGCTCGACCCGAACGAACGTCTGGGTAAGCTGCGTCAGGACCAATTTGCGTTCGAGAAATTCTCTGTTCTCGACACCGTGATCATGGGCCACACAGAGCTGTGGGCCGTGAAAGAAGAGCGTGACCGTATTTACGCCTTGCCAGAAATGAGCGAAGAAGACGGCTATAAAGTGGCCGATCTGGAAGTAGCTTACGGCGAAATGGATGGCTACAGCGCGGAATCTCGCGCCGGTGAGCTGCTGCTCGGCGTGGGTATTCCGGTTGAGCAACATTACGGCCCGATGAGCGAAATCGCGCCGGGCTTTAAACTGCGCGTATTGCTGGCGCAGGCACTGTTCTCCGACCCAGAAATTCTGTTGCTCGACGAACCGACGAACAACCTGGACATCGATACTATTCGCTGGCTGGAGCAAGTGCTGAACGAGCGTAACAGCACCATGATCATCATTTCGCACGACCGTCACTTCCTGAACATGGTCTGTACTCACATGGCTGACTTGGACTACGGCGAACTGCGCGTTTATCCGGGCAACTACGACGAGTACATGACGGCGGCCACTCAGGCTCGTGAGCGCCTGACTGCCGATAACGCCAAGAAGAAAGCGCAAATCGCTGAGCTGCAATCTTTCGTGAGCCGCTTTAGCGCCAACGCCTCTAAATCTAAACAGGCGACCTCGCGTGCCCGTCAGATTGACAAAATTCAGCTCGACGAAATCAAAGCGTCCAGCCGCCAGAATCCATTCATCCGTTTCGAGCAGGACAAGAAGCTGTTCCGTAACGCGCTGGAAGTGGAAAAACTCACCAAAGGTTTTGATAACGGTCCGCTGTTTAAAAACCTCGGTTTGATGCTGGAAGTGGGCGAGAAAGTTGCCATTCTGGGTGCCAACGGTATCGGTAAATCAACCCTGCTGAAAACGCTGGTAGGCGACCTTGAGCCAGACAGCGGCAGCGTGAAATGGTCCGAAAACGCCAAAATCGGTTACTACGCGCAGGATCACGAATATGAATTCGATGAGACGCTGAACGTATTCGACTGGATGAGCCAGTGGAAATCCGAGAAGGACGACGAGCAGGCAGTTCGCGGCATCTTAGGCCGTTTGCTGTTTGGTCAGGACGATATCAAGAAGAAAGTAAAAGTGCTTTCTGGTGGTGAGAAAGGCCGCATGCTGTTCGGGAAACTGATGATGCATCGTCCAAACATCCTGATTATGGATGAGCCAACCAACCACATGGATATGGAATCCATCGAGTCACTGAACATGGCGCTGGAGATGTACGAAGGCACGCTGATCTTCGTCTCCCACGACCGTGAGTTCGTGAGCTCCTTGGCGACGCGTATCATTGAGATCACGCCGAATAAGATCGTCGATTTCTCAGGTACGTATGAAGATTATCTGCGTAGCAAGGGCATCGATAACTAAATCCTCGTCATCCTTCGCGCTGCCTCGGCGTTGGCTGCCTTCGCTCGCCCCGGTCACATACTTGTGTATGCTCCCGGGGTCTCGCTTAGTTGCCGCCTTGATGCAGCACGAATGATTTTGAGGATTGCTAGTAGCAAGCTTCATAAAATAAAAAACCGCCCCGAGAGGCGGTTTTTTTATGCGTGAAATTAGCGTTTATGGATTGCCGCAGACTTCGCATCCGGGGTGTTTGGTCAGTTTCATCTCTCTGAACTGCATGCTCATGGCGTCAAACATCAGTAATCGGCTACGCAGGGTTTGGCCGAAATGTGTGAGAAGTTTGATGGCTTCCATGGCTTGCAGACTGCCGATTGTACCGACCAGCGGGGACATGACACCAGCTTCGACGCAGGTCAGGGCGTTTTCGCCAAACAGGCGGCTGAGGCAGCGATAGCAAGGCTCGTCCGGCTGATAGGTGAACACGCTGAGCTGGCCTTCCATGCGGATGGCGGCCCCTGAAACCAGCGGCGTTTTGAGCTGGAAACAGGTGCGGTTTAGCTGGTCGCGGATGGCCACGTTGTCGGTGCAATCCAGCACTAAGTCACAGCGGGCGATGGCCTGCTGTAACTCCTCGTCGTCAAGCTGATGGTCAATCTGCTTCAGGGCTACGTGCGGGTTAATTTCCGCCAGAGCCAGTGCCGCAGAGGCCACTTTAGGCATGCCGATGCGCGCGTCGCTATGTAGAATCTGCCGTTGCAGATTGGAGAGCGACACGGTGTCGAAGTCCAGCAGCGTCATGGAGCCCACGCCCGCCGCCGCCAGATATTGCGCGGCGGCGCAGCCTAAACCGCCCAGCCCGACCACCAGCACGTGGCTGGCTTTCAGCTTCTCCTGCCCGTCGAAATCAAAACCTTTCAACACGATTTGGCGGTTGTAGCGCAGGGTTTCGGCGTCAGTCAGTTCAGGCAGCGTATTCATGTTTAGCCTCTCAGCAGGGCGTTAAAAGGTTCGACATCGACCCATTCACCGGCGGCAACGCGGTCACGTTCGCGTTCCAAAACCACAAAGCAGTTAGCCTGGCTGAAGGAGCTAAACACGTGCGAGCCCTGATGACCAGTGCTGTGCACCTCTAATTCACCCGTGGCGCTGGTGGTGAAAATGCCGCGCTGGAAATCCAAACGCCCCGGAGATTTGTTAAACGGCGTCACTGCCTTGGCTTTAAAGCGCGGAGGCAGCGACCAGCTGCTGTAACCACTCAGCCCGGCGATAAACGGCTGCACCATCTGGTAGAAGGTGAGGGCGGCGGAGACCGGGTTGCCCGGCAGGCCGCAGAACCACGCGTTTTTCAGTTTGCCGAAGGCGAAAGGTTTGCCCGGCTTAATCGCCAGCTTCCAGAAACCAATCTCGCCCAGCTCATCGAGCATCTTCTTGGTGTAATCGGCTTCGCCTACCGAGACGCCGCCGCTGGAAATCACCAGATCCGCATAGTCGTCGGCCTGTTCAAATGCGTGGCGCAGTGCCTGCGGGTCATCGCGAATAATGCCTAAATCCAGCACCGCGCAGCCCATTTGCTCGAGCATCAGGCGAACGGCAAAACGGTTGGTGTCGTAGATTTGGCCTTCCTGCAAAGGCGTGCCGACGGGTTGCAGCTCATCGCCGGTGGAGAAAATCGCCACTTTCAGCGGCTTGAACACTTCGACTTGCTCAATGCCCAGCGAAGCCAGCAGCGGCAGCTCTGCCGCGCCGAGGCGCACGCCTTTAGCCAATACGCTGTCGCCCTGTTTGATGTCGTCGCCAATCAGTCGGATGTTCTGCCCCGGCTGGACATCGGCGGTGAAGCGTACGCCCGCGTCACTGACTTCAGCCTGCTCCTGCATGATGACGGCGTCCGCGCCTTGCGGCACCGGCGCGCCGGTCATGATGCGAATGCAGCTTCCCGCAGGCCACTCGCCGTTGAAAGGCGCACCGGCGAAGGCTTTGCCCGCCACCGGCAGCACCGCGCCGTCGTGCAGGTCGGCGCAGCGCACGGCGTAACCGTCCATTGCCGAGTTATCAAAGGGCGGCACGAAGACTGGAGAGCGCACCGGTGCGGCAGTAATGCGGCCTGCGGCGGCGGTCAGTGGCACGGATTCCGCTTCTGGCGGCGCTTTCGAGGCGATGTGACCGTGCATTTTGTCCAGTGCGTCTTGCAGCGAGATAAGACCTGCGGTGTTGAATTCCATCATAAATTCCTTGTGTGCCTGCCGACATGTTGGCGGCTGAGTGGGGCAAAAGCATGGGAACATTATGTCAGACTACGCAAAGGAAGAGAAAACGGCGGTCAATAAATCGAGAGTTAGCGTGAATAACTTTTACAGAAAAATTGAGATCGATCCCGAAATTAATATGAAAACCTAGGTATTATTACGGTCAATTTTGTGACATAACGCACAAATAAATGTCTATTGCCGTCGGGAGTTGCATTGTGATGAAAAAAAACCGCCATCAAGCGATCCTTCGGTTGGTGGACGAACATGAGGTAGTTCAAGTCAGCGAATTGGCCGAGTGGCTGAATGTCAGCCTGGAAACGATTCGCCGCGACCTCAGTGAAATGCAGGATCAGGGGTTAATTTTGCGCCGCCACGGCCGCGCTCGCCGCCTGATCCAGCAGCCGACCACCGGCTGGGTAAACAGCCTGCAACAGGCACCGCAGCTTTAACGCGAAAGCCAAATCTGTTGCGCAGAATGCAAAAAGGGAAGACATCGCTGTCTTCCCTTTTTTTATGCTTCAACCACGGTTAGCGGGCGATCAGTGCGCCGACGCGTTGTGGTGAATTTTTTCCGCTTTACTCTTAATCCCGGCAATCACTACCGCAATCACCAGCAGCACATAAGAGATGCTGGCAATATTCAGCGCCCAGAACAGGCCGAATTCGCGGTGAATAAAGGAGGAGAAAGAGGCGAAGATCAGTGTGCCGACTGACGCGGTGGTCAGCAGCGCAGAGGTCAGGGTTGGCGGCGATTTCTTCACTTGCAGGCTGCCGTAGCTCATCAGGCCAGAGAACATGCCGGAGTTACAGAAGCCGAAGACACCCACGCCAATCATCACCAGCGTAGTAGATTCGCTGTGCGTCACCACGCTCAGGCTAATCAGGCCAACAATGGCGGAGATAAGCAGGAAGGTGCGCAGCTTGACGAAACGCACGGTGAACTGGTTTAGGAACAGGCCAATCGCCTTAACTGTCCAGTAAATGGTGATGTAAAACGCCGAGCGGTCAGCATCCAGATGGAAATGCTCGAGCAGCCAGCTTGGCATCCACAGAGTAAAGACCAGCTCGCTGAACACGAAGGCGAACAGCGCGAAGCACAGCACGTAGGCCGCGATGCCCCAAGGCTCTTTCGCCACTTCTTGGTTTGCAACGCTTTTTTCCGGCTGCGGAACGGACGGGAATTTCTGCCCAACGCACAGCAAAATCATCAACAGGCTCAGGGTGCCCATGATGCCGTACATCGCCAGCCAACTCGCGCCATGCTTGAACAGGAAGCCGAGCAGCAGGGAGAGGGTCATGCCGGAGAGGGCGAAGAAGAAGTCGGTGAAAATCAGGTTGGCAGAGCGCTTTTTCGGGTCGTCATTGATACGCACCACCAGATAGCTGCCAATCGACATCATCAGGCCAGCGGTGGAGCCAATCAGGAACACGCCAATGCCGAACAGGGTAATAGAAGGCATCAGGAATAGGGCGATACAGGTCAGCACGGAGATAACAGAGCCGGTGATCAGCTGCTTGCCCAAATCGAATTTACGCATCAGCAGGCCGCTGACCATGATCGGCAGGAACAGGCCGATGTTCATCAGGGAGAACATTAAACCAATAAACGCCGGATCTTTATTGAACGCGGTTGCCACCGGCCCGATAACAATACCTAGCGTTGAAACCAGTCCGCCGGTAAAAAAGTAACTCAGCCACGAGATAACATTAATCCGGCGGCGGTTGTACACAGTATCCATAACCTATTTCCTAAGAGTACTCTTCATCCTTCGCTATCCGGCGGGGCGCCATCCTACGAAAACTTGAGCATTTGAGTATGTAAAAGCCGTTTTAAGAGAGTGGGAAGCCTTGCCAGAGACACCTTGCACCACGAAATCCCCTCTATGCTACGCATCAAGGGGCATTTGCCACCCAGCCGTAACGTAAATTATTTTGGGGATAGGACGTTTATTATTCCTGTTATTTAGACGTTTGTCTCGCCTGTTTATACGATCCCATTATTTAATTTTCCTAAATATTCTAAGCAATTAGCTTATTAATTCTGGTTATACATTTCTGCTTTACATACTGTAGCGGGCTAAATATAGTCAAAAAAAGCTCGATCTAACCTTTTATTAACACAGGGTACAGTGCGAATGAGTTCTACGACTCCTGTTCCTGACGCTTCCATTTCGGACAAAAAGCGTCCGGTTATTGCGATTCATGGTGGTGCCGGGGCTATTACCCGAGCGGCCATGAGTGCTGAAAAAGAGCAGCGCTATCTTCAGGCGCTGGAGAGCATTCTCACCAGCGGACAGCAGATTTTGGCGGCGGGCGGCAGTGCTTTAGACGCCGTGACCGAAGCCGTACGCCTGCTCGAAGAGTGCCCGTTATTCAACGCTGGAACCGGCGCGGTGTTTACTCATCAGGGCACCCACGAGCTGGACGCCAGCATCATGGATGGCCGCACGCTGGACGCCGGAGCCATTAGCTGCGTTAACCATATCCGTAACCCCATTCTTACCGCCCGCAAAATCCTTGAAGTCAGCCCGCACGTGATGTTTACCGGCGAGGGTGCCGAGCGTTTTGCGCGTAACCACGGGCAAGAAATGGTGGCAGCCGACTTCTTTTCGACCCAAGACCGCTATGACCAACTGACGCGCGCCATTGCCAGCGAAAGCGGCGTGGTGCTCGATCACGACGGCGCGGCGGCGGGATCTGACGATCCTCTCGATGCCGATCGCAAATTCGGTACGGTCGGTGCCGTGGCCCTCGACGCTGAGGGTAATCTGGCTGCCGCGACTTCAACCGGCGGCATGACCAATAAGCAGGCCGGGCGCGTGGGCGACTCGCCGATTATCGGCGCGGGCTGCTATGCCAATAACCAGACGGTGGCGGTCTCTTGCACTGGAACTGGCGAAGTCTTTATGCGCAGCGTCGCAGCCTATGATGTGGCGGCTTTACTAGATTACGCGGGGCTCACCTTGCAGCAAGCAACGGACAAAGTGGTGATGGAAAAGCTGGTCGCCCTCGGCGGCTCCGGTGGCCTGATTGCCGTGGATAGCTTGGGCAACGTGGCGTTGCCGTTTAACAGTGAAGGGATGTATCGCGGCGTGGCTTACGTGGGAGAACGGCCAAATGCAGCCATCTACAAATAAGCCGCTAATTCTGCCGGACAATCAGGTGCTGTCCGCGCGCGACCTCAGCGTGCGCTTTCACCATGAAGGTCAGGCAATTGAAGCCGTGCGCAATCTCAGTTTCGACGTGCATCGTGGCGAAACGCTGGCGATTGTTGGCGAATCCGGCTCGGGGAAATCCGTTACCTCGCTGGCGCTGATGCGTCTGGTGGAGCAGGGCGGCGGGCAAATCACTCAGGGTCAGGTGCTGTTCCGTCGGCGCAATGGCGAAGTGGTGGACACCACCGCGGCGTCGCAATCGTCAATGCGCTCGCTGCGCGGTGCTGATATCGCGATGATTTTTCAGGAGCCGATGACCTCCCTCAACCCGGTGTTCCCGGTGGGCGAGCAGATTGCCGAATCCATCCGTTTGCATCAGGGGAAAGATCACCGCACCGCCCGCGCTGAAGCTCTGCGTATGCTGGATTTAGTGCGCATTCCCGAAGCCAAAAATATTCTCGACAGCTACCCGCACCAGCTCTCTGGCGGGATGCGCCAGCGCGTGATGATTGCCATGGCGCTGTCGTGCAAACCGGCACTGCTGGTGGCCGACGAGCCAACCACCGCGCTGGACGTGACCATTCAGGCGCAAATTCTGCAACTGATCCGCGTGTTGCAAAAAGAGATGAACATGGGGGTGATTTTCATCACTCATGATATGGGCGTGGTGGCGGAAATTGCCGACCGCGTGCTGGTGATGTATCGCGGTAATAAGGTGGAAGTCGGGGATGTCAGCACGGTTTTCCGCGCGCCTCAGCACCCTTATACCAAGGCGCTGCTCTCCGCCGTGCCAAAGCTCGGGGCAATGACCGGCAAGAATCTGCCGGCGCGTTTCCCGCTGCTGGTCCATGATGAAGAGCTGGCCGAATCACCGGCGGATTTAACTCAGGATACGCTGAAACCGGGTGCGCAGCCTGTGCTGCAAGTTCGCGACTTGGTCACCCGTTTCAACCTGCGTGGCGGCATCCTCAACCGCGTCACGCGTCAGGTTCACGCGGTGGAAAAAGTCAGTTTCGACCTCTATCCCGGCGAAACGCTGGCGCTGGTGGGCGAGTCCGGCTGTGGTAAATCTACCACTGGGCGCTCTCTGCTGCGGCTGGTGGAAAGTCAGGGTGGAAGTATCACCTTCAACGGCCAGACCATTACTGACCTGAAAGGCCCGGCGCTGCAACATTTGCGCCGTGATATACAATTTATCTTTCAGGACCCTTATGCCTCGCTCGACCCGCGCCTGACCGTCGGCTACTCCATTATGGAGCCGCTGCTGGTACACAACGTGGCGCGCGGCAAAGAGGCCGAGGCGCGAGTGGCGTGGCTGCTGGAGAAGGTGGGGCTGCTGCCGGAGCACGCGCAGCGCTACCCGCACGAGTTCTCAGGCGGCCAGCGGCAGCGAATTTGCATTGCCCGCGCGCTGGCGCTCAACCCGAAAGTGGTGATTGCCGATGAGTCCGTCTCGGCGCTCGACGTGTCGATTCAGGCGCAGATCGTCAATCTGCTGATGGATTTACAGCGCGAGTTTGGCATCGCTTTCCTGTTTATTTCCCATGACATGGCGGTGGTGGAGCGCATTAGCCACCGCGTGGCGGTGATGTATCTGGGGCAAATTGTTGAAATTGGCCCAAGACGCGCGGTGTTTGAGAATCCTCAACATGCTTACACCCGCAAGCTGATGGCGGCCGTTCCGGTTGCTGATCCTGCCCATCGCAGCAAAGATCACGCGCTGCTGGTGGATGATATTCCAAGCCCGATCCGCGCACTGCATGATGAGCCTGTTGTCTCGCCATTAGTGCGCGTTGCCGAGGGGCATTATGTTGCAAGGCACGCCGTTGGCGGCCTGTATTGATTCTGGTGTAGTCATAAAGATAAGTCACTTTGACAGGCAATTATAAAAAGGAAAATTGGATGCAAACATTGAAGGGTAAGGCAGTGCTTCGCAAAGCCATCCTCGCCGTCGCCGTGGTTGGCGGACTGGCTTCCGGCTCTGCATGGGCAGCAAAAGACGTCACTATCGCCGTTGGGTCTAACTTCACTTCACTTGACCCGTATGATGCCAACGACACCTTGTCGCAGGCGGTGGCAAAATCGTTCTATCAGGGCCTGTTTGGCTTTGATAAAAACCTCAAACTGGTCAACGTGCTGGCTGAAAGCTACACCGTGAGCAAAGACGGTCTAGTTTACACCATCAAGCTGCATCCGGGGATCAAGTTCCAGGACGGCACCGACTTCAACGCCGAAGCGGTAAAAGTTAACCTTGATCGCGCCAGCAATCCAGACAGCCATCTCAAGCGTTACAACCTGTTCAAAAACATCGATAAGACCGAAGTCGTTGACGCCAACACGGTGAAAATCACCCTGAAGACGCCATTCTCAGCCTTCATCAACAACTTGGCTCACCCGTCTGCGGTTATCATCTCCCCGGCGGCGCTGACCAAATATGGCAAAGACATCGGCTTCCACCCTGTGGGTACTGGCCCGTACGTGCTGGACCAGTGGAACCAGACTGATTTCGTGAAAGTGAAGAAATTCGACGGTTACTGGAAGAAAGGCGAGCCGAAGCTCGACTCTATTACCTTCCGCCCGGTGGTGGATAACAACACCCGCGCCGCGATGCTGCAAACCGGTGAGGCTGATTTCGCTTTCCCAGTACCTTACGAGCAAACCGCGCTGCTGGAGAAAAACACCAAGCTTGACGTGGTGACCGCGCCGTCAATCTTGCACCGTTACATCAGCTTCAACGTGACCCAGAAGCCGTTTGATAACTTGAAAGTTCGTCAGGCAATCAACTACGCCATCAACAAAGACGCGCTGATCAAAGTGGCCTTTGCCGGTTACGCCGTGCCTTCAGAAGGCCCGCTGCCGCAGGGCATCGAGTATGCTGCGAAATTCAAACCTTGGCCTTACGACCCGGCCAAAGCCAAAGAGTTGCTGAAAGAAGCGGGCTACCCGAACGGTTTCACCACTACGCTGTGGTCTTCGCACAACAGCAGCACCGCGCAGAAAGTGATTCAGTTTGCTCAACAGCAGTTGGCTCAGGTTGGCATCAAAGTCACCGTGACCGCGTTTGACGCCGCGCAGCGTGCAGCACAAGTAGAAAACGTCGGCCAGAAAGACGCGGGCGTTCGCCTGTTCTACACCGGCTGGTCAGCTTCTACCGGTGAAGCGGATTGGGCATTGACGCCGCTGTTCGCCACTCAGTCAGCACCACCTAAGCAGTTCAACACCGCGTTCTATAGCAACCCGGCGGTTGATAAAGACTTGGCCGATGCGCTGAAAACCACCGATAAAACTGAGAAAGCCAAGCTGTACGAAGATGCTCAGACCAAAATTTGGGATGACGCACCTTGGGCCTTCTTGGTGACCGAGCGTCTGGTTTCTGCTCAGAACAAACGCCTGAGCGGCTTCTACGTGATGCCGGATACCTCATTCAACTTTGACGATGCGGACGTGAAGTAATCACTTTCGACTAGCTAAGTTCATTCGGGGAAGCAGGAAGTGGGGCGCTCAAACCGCGCCTCACGACAGGCTTCCCCGTGAATTTGTTTCTTGCTAACGTCTCAGAGGTTTTTTTAATGGGCGCAGTTAATCTGTCATGCTGAATTACTTCCTAAAACGATTACTCGGATTGATACCAACCCTGCTCATTGTGGCGGTGTTGGTTTTTCTGTTTGTGCATTTGCTACCAGGCGACCCGGCGAGATTGGCTGCGGGACAGGATGCTGACCAGAGCGTTGTTGAGCTGGTTCGCAAAGATTTAGGTCTCGATAAGCCGCTCTATCAGCAATTTTTCACCTTCTTTAGCCACGCTCTGCGCGGCGACTTCGGCCATTCGATGGTGTCGAAGCGCCCGGTAATTGATGAGATTGGCTCACGATTCCTGCCCACCCTGTGGCTCACGCTCACTAGCATGCTGTGGTCGGTGATTTTCGGGCTAGTGATTGGCGTGGTGTCTGCCGTTTGGCGCAATCGTTGGCCTGACCGCGTGGGCATGGCGCTGGCGGTCTCCGGCATCTCCTTCCCAGCCTTCGCTCTCGGTATGCTACTAATGCAGGTGTTCTCGGTGCAGCTTGGCTGGCTGCCGACTATCGGCGCAGACGGCTGGCAGCACTACATTCTGCCTTCTATCACGCTGGGCGCGGCGGTGGCGGCAATTATGGCCCGCTTCACTCGTGCCTCTTTTGTCGAAGTGATGCAAGAGGACTACATGCGCACCGCGCGTGCCAAGGGCGTGCGCGAAACGCTGGTGGTGGTGAAACACGGCCTGCGTAACGCGATGATCCCGGTAGTGACCATGATGGGTCTCCAGTTCGGCTTCCTGCTCGGTGGTTCTATCGTGGTGGAGAAAGTCTTCAACTGGCCGGGCCTCGGGCGTCTGTTGATTGATTCCGTAGAAATGCGCGACTACCCGGTGATTCAAGCCGAGGTGCTGCTGTTCTCACTGGAGTTCATCCTGATCAACTTATTGGTCGACATGCTTTATGCAGTCATCAACCCTTCAATTCGGTACAAGTGAGCATGCGCATGAAAAACTGGCGGCGTAATGCCGTGCTGGCCTCGATGCCGGTGATGACCGCGGAGTCGGTGCAAAAGCAGCAGGTGCGCACACCCTGGAAAGCCTTCTGGCGGCGTTTTCGCCAGCAGCACATTGCCTTGGCAGCGGGCGTCTTCATTATTTTGATGATTGCGGTAGCCGCGCTAGCCCCGTGGATTGTGCCCTTCGATGCAGAAAACTATTTTGACTACGACCGTCTGAATGAAGGTCCGTCATTGATTCACTGGCTGGGCGTGGATTCACTCGGGCGAGATATTTTCAGCCGTATTTTGATGGGTGCCCGTATTTCGCTGGCGGCGGGGGTGTTGTCGGTGGTGCTGGGCGGTATTATCGGCACGGTATTTGGCCTGCTGGCAGGCTACTACGAAGGCTGGTGGGATCGCATCACTATGCGCGTTTGCGACGTACTGTTTGCTTTTCCCGGCATTCTGCTGGCGATTGCCGTGGTGGCGGTGATGGGCAACGGCATGTCGAACGTTATCATCGCGGTGGCGATTTTCAGCATCCCGGCCTTTGCCCGCTTGGTGCGCGGCAATACGCTGGTGCTGAAACGCCAGACCTATATTGAGTCGGCACGCAGCATCGGCGCGTCTGACTTCACCATCCTGTTCCGCCACATTTTGCCCGGCACGCTGTCGGCCATTGTGGTCTATTTCACCATGCGCATCGGCACGTCAATCATCACCGCCGCCAGCCTGTCGTTCCTCGGCATGGGTGCCCAACCCCCAACCCCAGAGTGGGGCGCAATGCTCAACGAAGCCCGCGCCGACATGGTCATGGCCCCGCACGTGGCGATTTTCCCCAGTCTGGCGATATTCCTGACGGTATTGGCGTTTAATCTTTTGGGAGATGGGTTGAGAGATGCGTTGGATCCGAAGTTAAAAGGGTAAGACGGGAGGGGCTTTTGGAAAAGCCTTTCAAAACCGTGGGCGCCGGCCCACACCGGGCAAAGGGGGCGTAAACGCGCCCCCTTGTGCAATCCCGCGTTTTTTTGTTGTGA
>NZ_JMPJ01000033.1 GCF_000735345.1 Ewingella americana ATCC 33852
TTAAAACGGTGTGGGCCGACGCCCACGGTTTTGAAGTTGAATTGAAATTTAAAAGGCGAATCTGGGTCGCCCAACCCATCACCCCATCAGCTGATCGGTTTCCCACCTGTCACTCCGATAACCTCCCCAGTAATGTAACTCGACTCCTGCGAGGCGAGGAAAACATAGCTTGGGGCCAGTTCGGCAGGCTGTCCGGCGCGTTTGAGTGGGGTGTCGGAACCGAAATCGGGGATATTCTCCTGAAGCTGCCCGCCGCTGACTTGCAGCACTGACCAGATAGGGCCGGGAGCCACGACGTTGACGCGAATACCTTTCTCGGCGACTTGCTTCGCCAAGCCTTGGCTGTAAGTGATGATGGCGCCCTTGGTTGAGGCGTAGTCGAGCAAGAACTCACTTGGCTGATAAGCCTGAATTGACGACGTGGTGATGATCGTCGAGCCAGCGGGCAGGTGCGGGATGGCGGCTTTGGTTATCCAGAACATAGCGAAGACGTTGGTTTCGAAGGTCTTTCTGAACTGTTCGCTGGTTAACTCAGTGATATCAGTGACTGCCACCTGCTTGCCTGCCACCAGTGCTAACACATCTAAACCACCCAGCTCGGAGCGGGCTTTCTCCACCAGACGCTTACAGAAATCTTCATTGCTGATATCACCGGGGATCAGCACGGCTTTACGCCCGGCTTCAATAATGTATTTCGCCACTTCTTCGGCATCGACCTGCTCTTCGGGCAGATAGGAGAGGGCGACGTCGGCCCCTTCTCGGGCGTAGGCAATCGCGGCGGCGCGGCCAATGCCGGAGTCGGCACCGGTAACCAAGGCTTTGCGGCCTTCGAGTCGACCTGAGCCACGATAAGTCTCTTCGCCGTGGTCGGGTTTTGGCTGCATCTTGGCATCAAGCCCCGGCGCAGGTTGCTTCTGCTTAGGGAAGCCGTCGCTGCTGTACTGCGTTACGGGGTTCTGCATGGTGTATTGATCGCGCTTACTCATATTCGTCCTCTCTTCACCGGTTGATGCATTAAACGTGCATGAACCATTAAGGCTAGTTGAGTGAGAGGGGATCACAACGTGGATTCGTCTGATTCAAACCTGAGCTGAAATCTGCTGAATGAAAAAGCAACAAAGCCGGTAAAAACGGCGAATTTACAGCCGGTTACAATGCGGGGTTGTTAATCAATGTTTAGCGCTTGACCCAATAATAACCCTCTCTTTATATAGTTGCGGGGCGTTATCTATCACCTGTTGCCTCAATATGCGGCGCAGAGTGCCAGCCGCGATCAGTGAAAATTATTGAGGTTATAGAGCCGCTTATGAGTCAATTCTTGCCGAATTTCGCCCCGCGTTTTTCTCTGGCGTGGCTGCCCGTCGCGGCGCTTTCTCTGGCGCTGGGCGGATGCTCAATGGCCAACGCCGGGCAGAACAGCGCGGAACCACCACTCGATGCGCGGCTTAATGAGCAGGTGGTGATGCTTCCGGCGCATATCGGCGATAGAACTGTGGAGCTGCAAACCACCATTTTCAAACCTGCCGGGCCGGGACCTTTCCCACTGGTAGTGCTCAATCACGGTAAAAACCCCGGCAAGGCCCGTGACCAAAAACGTTCAAGACACCTGCGGGTAGCGGCGGCCTTAGTGGAGCGGGGTTATGTGGTTGCCATTCCAATGCGCGAAGGCTTTGCGGGTTCCGAGGGACGCTATCCTGATGACCACTGTGATATCTACAAACACGGCTTAGACGAAGCGCGAGACGTCGCGGCGGCGATTAATGAATTGGTGAAACTGCCTTATGTCGACAGAAAACGCATTGTGATTGCAGGGCAGTCGGACGGCGGCCTGACCACTATCGCGCTCGGCACCAAGCAGATCCCCGGCGTGCTGGGCTTGGTGAACTTCTCCGGCGGGCTGCGGGTGCGCACCTGTAGCGATTGGCCGCAGAGGCTGGTCGCCACTTACGCGGCCTACGGCAAGCAGGCTCGCTATCCGTCCCTGTGGTTCTATGGCGACAACGACCAGAACTGGCCGCAACCTATGCCGCAGCAGATGTTTTCGGCTTATCACAGTCACACTATTGGCGCGGCGCATGAGGCGAAAATGGTGGATATCGGCGTGTTCGGCAAAAATTCCCACGTGTTCTTTGACGCCAAAGACGGCGTGAAACTCTGGCTGCCGCAAGCCACGGTATTCTTCCACTCTCTTGGCCTGCCGTTTGAGCCTGTGAAGTGAAACAGTAATTAGAACGCATCCCGACCCTGCGCAGCCTCGATCTCACAACAAAAAAACGCAGGGTTCCAAGGGAGGCGCGTTTACGCCTCCCTTGGCCGGTGTGGGCCGACGCCCACGACCTTGACGTTGAACTTAAATAAAGCGGATTTGGACGCCTTCCAAACTCACCCGTGTAACCACTCGGCATGGAACCTCAGATGCTCCTCGATAAAGGTGGCAATCGTGAAGTAGCTGTGGTCGTAGCCGGGCTGGATGCGGATCTGCAACGGCCAGCCTTGCTGACGGGCTAGCTCGACCAATTTGGCTGGCTGAAGCTGATCGGCGAGGAACTGATCGTCATCACCCTGATCGATCAAGATCGGGAAGGGCTTCTGATCTTTAGGCAGCGTGTTCAGCAAATGGCAGCTGTCGTACTGCAACCATTGGCTCTCGTCATCGCCCAAATAGGTGCTGAAAGCTTTACGCCCCCAAGGCACCTGACAAGGGTTAACGATGGGCGCGAAAGCTGACACCGAGCGGAAACGCTGCGGGTTGCGCAGCGCTAACACCAACGCCCCGTGGCCGCCCATGGAGTGGCCGCAGATTGACTGTTTATCGCTGACGGAGAAGTGCCCGGCGATGATCTGCGGCAGCTCGTCGATAACATAGTCATACATGCGAAAGTGAGCGTCCCACGGCGCGCGAGTGGCGTTGAGGTAGAACCCCGCGCCTTGGCCCAAATCGTAATTTTCGTCATTGGGCACATCGTCGCCACGCGGGCTGGTGTCTGGCATCACCAGCACCAAGCCCAACTCAGCGGCAATGCGCTGCGCCCCGGCTTTCACCGTGAAGTTTTCATCATTGCAGGTCAAACCGGACAGCCAGTACAGCACCGGCGGCGGATTATCATCACGCGGCGGTGGCAGGTAAATGCTGAAGGTCATGCTGCAATTCAGGCTGCTGGAGGTGTGGCGGTAGCGCTGCTGCCAACCGCCAAACATTCGGTGTTCTTCGAGTAGTTCTATCGAGCTGCTCACCGTTAGGCTCCCTTATTTATTAAAGTGGATAACGGAACGAATGGACTTCCCTTCGTGCATTAAATCAAAAGCTTCGTTGATTTCATCCAGACCCATGGTGTGGGTGATGAAGTCATTCAAGGCAAATTCGCCGTCCAGATAGCGCTGCACAATGCCCGGCAGCTCGGTGCGGCCTTTGACGCCACCGAACGCAGAACCGCGCCATACGCGACCAGTAACTAACTGGAATGGACGAGTAGAAATCTCTGCCCCCGCCTCTGCGACGCCGATAATCACTGATTCGCCCCAGCCTTTGTGACAGCACTCAAGCGCTGAACGCATTACGTTGACGTTGCCGATACATTCAAAGGAGAAGTCCACGCCGCCGTCGGTCATTTCAACAATCACTTCTTGAATCGGCTTATCAAAATCCTTTGGATTGATCAGGTCGGTTGCACCGAGTTTGCGCGCCAAGTCGAATTTGCTGGTATTGAGGTCGATACCGATGATGCGGCCCGCGCCCGCCATCACGGCACCAATAATTGCCGACAGGCCGATGCCGCCGAGGCCAAAGATGGCTACGGTGTCGCCTTTCTTCACTTTGGCGGTGTTCATGACCGCGCCCATGCCGGTGGTGACGCCGCAACCCAGCAGGCAGACTTCTTCCAGCGGGGCTTCTTTGTTGATTTTAGCGAGGGAGATTTCAGGCACCACGGTGTATTCAGAGAAGGTGGAGGTGCCCATGTAATGGAAGATTGGCTTGCCGTCTTTGAAGAAACGGGTGGTGCCGTCTGGCATCAAACCTTTACCCTGCGTGGTGCGAATGGCCTGACACAGGTTGGTTTTGCCGGATTTACAGAACTTACACTCGCCACATTCCGGGGTATAAAGTGGGATCACGTGATCGCCCACCGCGACGGTGGTTACACCTTCGCCCACGGCCTCGACTACGCCAGCGCCTTCATGACCCAAAATCGCCGGGAATACGCCTTCAGGGTCCTTGCCGGACAGGGTGTAAGCATCGGTATGGCACACGCCAGTAGCAACGATGCGCACCAGAACCTCGCCTTTTTGTGGCGGCATTAAATCCACTTCTTCAATGGACAGTGGCTGGTTAGGGCCCCATGCAACGGCTGCGCGAGTTTTGATCATTTCCATGGTATTGCTCCTGTTTTATAAATTGTCGCCCTTGCGACAGCATTAATCACTGTGGGCTCATACTGCTGGCTGCTCTACTTCTTCGCCAGCAATGGGGTGTTTGAGTTGCGGCACGACGCCGCCGTTTTGCGCGATGATCAGCTCTTTGAGCGCGCGCACGTTAGGGGTGAAAGCGTCGCGGCGCCAGATAAGCCAGGTCGCGGTGTTGGCGAAACCGTCTTCGATTTCATGGGCTTGCACCCGCTCATGGCCCGGTAGCTGATCCAGCACGCTGCGCGGCACCATGGCAATGCCCGCGCCGCTGGCGACGCAGGCCACCATCGCGTGGTAGGACTGAATCTCCATAATATTGCCGACCGCTAGCCCGGTGTGTTTAATCCACGACTGCAAGCGCGTGCGATAAGAGCAGGTGGCGCGGAAGGCGAACACCGTGTGACCACTGCGCCCCGGCGGGGTGTCGAAAGGCGATTCCCCTTGCGGCGAGATAATGACCAGACGCTCACGAAACGCGATGCAGCCATTGATGTCGTCGTAATCAATCGGGCCATCAACCAGCGCGGCGGCCAGTTTGCCTTCGCGCACGCCATCAATGGTTTCTCCCGAGGTGGCGGTATTGAGCGACAGCGACACCTGAGGGTAAAGCTGGTGATAGGCCGCCAGCAGGCTCGGCAAGCGCGTGGCCGCCGTGCTCTCCATTGATCCCAGCGCAAAGCCCCCTGCAGGCTCGCCGGCGTGGGTGATGCTCATCGCTTCATCGCTCAGAGCCAGAATGCGCTGGGCGTAATTAAGGAAGTTATGGCCCATCGCCGACAGGCGAATTCGCTGCTTCTCGCGGATAAATAAGTCGCAGCCCAGCTCGATTTCAAGCTGGCGCAGGCGAGTGGTCAGGTTAGAGGGCACGCGGTGCAACTGCTCGGCAGCGCGCGCCAGCGAGCCGGTTTCCGCTACGCTGCAAAACATACGCAATTGTGTCAGGTCCATCGCACCCCTCTTGATGATGATCTGCCGAGTTGAATAACGCTCTCCGTGGATTAGTTCTCAAAGAGGAAACAACTTGGTCATTATTATTCACTTTTCGTGATTGTATCCTCAAGGCATGATGATCCACAACTTAGTTTTAACACCTAGGCACAAAAGAGGGTGTTTACTCGTTACAATTTCACTATGTTTGTTTGGTGTTGCGAAATTGTAAAAAACAATAAAACAGGGCGGATCGTTATGGCATTTCGTGTAGCACTCAGCGGTTTTTTGGCATTTGTCGTCGCCATGGGGATAGGCCGTTTCGCCTTTACGCCTCAGGTGCCATTAATGATAGCTGAACATCAGTTCACGCTAACTGGCGCAGGCTTGGTCGCGGCATTTAATTACTTGGGCTACCTGTGCGGAGCCTATGACGCCATGAAGGCCAGTCGGCACCTTGAGCGCCGTCTGTGGCTTGGGCTGTGGGGCGCGGTGGCGCTGACGCTGCTTTCGGCGGCGGTCACGGGTGAAGTCTTCCACAGCGTTATTCGCTTTATGATTGGCTGGACCAGCGGCTGGGCGATGGTGCTGGTATCGGCATGGTGTAATGAGCGGCTGCATCACTTTGGCCGTCCGGCGCTGGGTGCGGCAGTCTTTGCCGGGCCGGGGGCAGGCATCTTCCTCAGTGGCATCTTGGCGGTGGTCATTCACAGCCTGCAACTTAGCTCGGCTCAGGCTTGGGCGGTGTATGGCGTACTGGCGTTTGTGTTTATCGCGCTGATTAGCATCAATCTGCCGCGCACTGGTGAGCTGCATCGTGCTCACGTGGCGACCGAGCCGCTGAAGATGACGCCGACGCTAAAACGTTTGGTGTGGAGCTACAGTCTGGCGGGGTTCGGCTATATTCTGCCCGCCACCTTCCTGTCGCAGATGGCCAGCGCGCGTTTCCCTGAGAGCCTGTTTGCTCAGTTCGTCTGGCCGGTGTTCGGCGGTGCGGCGGTGATTGGGATTATCATCGGCATTCTGACCCGTCACTGCCTGACCACCCATACTCGTCTGGCACTCACCCTGTGGGCGCAGGGGCTGGGAATTCTCTCTGCCGAAGTGATCCCCGGCGTCAGCGGGCTGGTGATGGGTGCCGTGCTGGTGGGCGGCGGCTTCCTGAGCGTGGTGCAACTTAGCCTGCAATATGGTCGCGAATTAGCGCCGAACCACAGCCGTTATCTGGCGGGGTTGCTGACCACGGGTTACGCCGTAGGCCAGCTGTGCGGGCCGATCCTGTCCGCTATCTCGACCGCGCTGACTCACCGCCTTGAGCCTGCGCTGTATGTTGCGCTGGTGGGCTTTATTATTGCCGGTGCCTTAGTGGTTGGGCGTCCGGGGCAGCAAGTGGCCAGCGCCAAAGCATAAAATACATTTACACGGGGAATATTTATTTATTAGATATTCCCCGTGACTATATAATTAAATCCATCACAAGTAATTTATAAATAATCAGATATAAAATATGTTAGGAGTATATTTATATTAACTTTCCATTACTCTACATTTTTAGTGTTCACCAGTTATTCCTGCTTTAGATAAAGCGCGTGCGCTCATCCCTTGAAGTAAAACACTTTTAAATTACTTGCATACCATCAGTTTCACTGAGTGGGACTGAAGTCATAGGCTATTGAGTTGTTTTCTTGCACATATATAGTGAGCGGAAACCGCAAGGTTTTAATAATCGGAAATTACTATTGAGATGAATTAATAAAATAGTTATTTAATTTATCTAATGCAAGGAGCAAACAATGAAAAAGGTCACTTATTTTACTGCCGCTATTTTGTCTTCGGCTGCTGCCCCTTCTATGGCACTAGCGGAAAGCGAGATTGATTGTTTCACACCGGAGAAGGTCACCCTTGGGCTTTCATTAGGCCAATTGCAAGGTGAAGCCAAAGAGCGGGTATATGAGCCAAAAGAGGGCGATCGTAAGGTCAGCCAGCTAAATTGGAAATATAACAATGCTGCCATTCTCAAAGCTGACTTGGCGTGGGATTTATTGCCGTGGGCCTCGCTCGGGTTTAATGGTTGGACGACCTTAGCTTCTGCCGGTGCGGCAATGGATGATTATGATTGGCAGGATATTTCTCAATCAAAGTGGACTGAATGGTCAACGCATCCTGAGACCAGACTGAATTATGCCAACGAATTTGATATCAATATGAAAGCTTGGTTGTTGAATGAAGATCAATACCGTGTAGGGGTATTGGCCGGTTATCAACAAAGCTCATTTAGTTGGTTGGCGAAAGGGGGCAGTTACAGCTATAGCAATGGTACCGAAATCGGTAACTTCCCTCGTGGGCAGCCCGGCATTGCGTATATGCAGAAATTTAAACTGCCTTATATCGGCTTATCTGCCCGATATAAATATGAAAAATTCGAAACTAATCTGCTGTTTAAATACAGTGATTGGGTTGATACCACGACCAATGATGAACATTATGCTCGCGGAGTGACATTCAAAGATGACGTCAATAATTCCCGCTATTATGCCGTGGTGGCGGATGTCGGCTATTACTTTACGCCACAGGCAAAAGTCTACTTGGAAGGTAGCTGGAACCAGTATCAAGAGAAGCGTGGCTCGTTGAGTTATAACAGTCCGTCCGAAGGCGTATACGAAAAAGAGAATGATGCTGGCAGCATTGAAAACGAGTTTTACACCGTGACGATGGGGATGAAATACAGTTTCTAATCCTCAGACTGTCCGGTTTCCCCTGTGGAAGCCGGACTTGAGCCAACTTCCTGCACTATTGTGCCCAAGATTGATAACTTGCGGCTATTTCACTCATCATGAGACACAATCACTGGATTATGAATCCGCACTCCACTACAGTAAGCCACCTCATTTTGGTGTGATCTGCGTCAACTTGACGACACTTGCGGGACCTGCTGGAGAATAACTATGTCAACTTTGAGTAAAGAAGCCATTCTGGTGCACGAGGCATTACTGGCCCGTGGTCTGGAAACCCCACTGCGTGAGCCTCTGCCAATCGATAACGAAACGCGTAAACAGCGAATCAAAGAGCATATGACCGGCATCATGCAGCTGCTCAATCTTGACCTTGCAGACGACAGTCTGGCCGAAACGCCACACCGCATCGCCAAAATGTATGTCGATGAGATCTTCTCCGGTCTGGATTACGCCAACTTCCCGAAAATCACCGTCATCGAAAATAAGATGAAAGTCGATGAGATGGTGACAGTGCGTGATATCACCCTGACCAGCACCTGCGAGCACCACTTTGTGACCATCGACGGCAAAGCCACCGTGGCTTATATCCCGAAAGACAAAGTGATCGGCTTGTCGAAAATCAATCGCATCGTTCAGTTCTTCTCCCAGCGCCCGCAGGTTCAAGAACGCCTGACTCAGCAAGTGCTGCTGGCTCTGCAAACGCTGCTCGGCACCAACAACGTGGCGGTGTCGATTGACGCTGTTCACTACTGTGTGAAAGCACGCGGCATTCGCGATGCCACCAGTGCGACCACCACCACCTCACTCGGCGGGCTGTTCAAGTCGAGCCAGAATACGCGCCAAGAGTTCCTGCGCACGGTGAGACACGCCAGCTAATCGCGTTTTTTCTCACAGTCGAAAAGCAGTCGAAAGCTTTAAGTTGCGGCACCTTTTAGGTGCCGTTAATCTATCTGGCATACTCATTTTCCTATGCCACCGACTTTGCAGCCCACTTTAATGACAAAACCTTCAGGAATGCGTCCGCGCATTGCCACTCTCGATTTTGCCCGTGGCATCGCCATCCTTGGCATTTTACTGCTCAATATCAGCGCTTTTGGTTTGCCGAAGGCGGCCTATCTCAATCCGGCCTTTAACGGCCAGCCGTCGAGCAGCGACGCTTGGACATGGGCGGTGTTGGACCTAGTGGCGCAGGGCAAATTCCTGATGATGTTTGCCATTTTGTTTGGCGGCGGCCTCTACCTGCTGCTGCCTCGCGGTAAGCATTGGATTCAGGCGCGGCTGTCACTGTTACTGCTTTGCGGCTTGTTACATGCGGCGTTCTTTTGGGATGGCGACATCCTGCTCTCCTACGGTTTGATTGGTCTGGTGTGCTGGCGGCTGGTCAGGGAAGGGCGCAGCAGCCAGTCGTTGATCAATACCGGTATCATGCTCTATCTGATTGGCGTCGCGGTGCTGCTGATGCTCGGGTTTATCAGCAATCCACAGCCCGGCAGCTTCTGGTTGCCCGGCCCGGCGCAGCTGCAATATGAGCAATATTGGAAGTTGAAGGGCGGGCTGGAAGCTATCACTAACCGGCTGGACCTGCTGTCATCCAGCCTGATTGCCATTGCCGTGCAGTACGGCTGGGAGTTGGCGGGCGCGATGCTATTGGGAGCCGGGCTGATGCGCAGCGGCTGGCTGCGCGGGGGATATAGCCTGCGCCACTACCGCCATCTTGCGGCGCTACTGTTACCGCTTTCATGGCTGATTCAAATCCCGGCCATCACCATGCAGTGGCAGTTGCAGTGGGACTATCGCTGGAGCGGCTTTTTGCTTCAGGCCCCGCGTGAAGTGGGCAGCCTGATACAGGCGGTGGGCTATTTGTCACTCTGTTATGGCTTCTGGCCGCTGCTGTCTCGCCTGCGTTTGGCGCACTGGATCTCTCAAATTGGCCGCATGGCGCTCACCAACTACCTGTTACAAACTCTGGTTTGCACCACCTTCTTCAACGTTTTTGGCTTCTATCAGCACTTCGACCGCCTACAGCTGGTGGCGCTGGTGCCTGTCGTTTGGGCCATCAACCTGCTGGTGACCTTAGTCTGGCTGTGTTATTTCAAGCAGGGACCGATGGAGTGGATATGGCGCAAACTGACGGTCCGCGCTTCGGGCGTTGAGGAGAAAAGCCTGAGTTGATATTCACACAAATGATAAATATGAGAGAAACGTTGCAAAATTGTATGTAAACGTTTTCTTTCCTGTGACGAGATTCACGCAGGTGTTTTCGCAAAATGTTTAGGATATCGCTCGTGCAGCGTTAGCCGATAAAAACAGGAAACACCATGATCACTGTACTGCCGACTTTTTTCACCTCTTTGTTCTCCACCTGGGCACGAACTTTTGCATTCCCTCCTTATTGTTTTCAATCAGTTAACTCAATAAACCTGCCAACGCAGGCGCAGCCTTCATTGCCAGCATCTGGAGCGACCCATGGTCACCATTCGTGATGTGGCGAAGCTGGCCGGTGTGTCAGTGGCGACCGTTTCCCGCGTTTTAAACAACCCCGCCATCGCCAGTAAAGAGGCGCGTGAGTTGGTGTTACACGCCGTGGCTGCGTTGGGTTATAGACCGAATGCTAACGCGCAGGCGCTGGCCACCCAAAGCAGTGACACCATCGGCGTGGTGGTGATGGACGTCTCCGATCCTTTCTTTGGCGCGCTAGTGAAAGCGGTAGATACCGTAGCGCAGCGCCACCAAAAATATGTGCTGATTGGCAACAGCTATCACGAGGCGGAGAAAGAGCGCCACGCGATAGAAGTGCTGATCCGCCAGCGCTGTAACGCCTTGGTTGTACACGCAAAAGCGCTGGACGACGACGAGCTTTCTCACTTCCTCAATCAGGTGCCGGGCATGGTGCTGATTAACCGGGTGATCCCCGGCTATGAGCATCGCTGCGTGTCGCTCAACAATGTCACCGGGGCTGAAATGGCGACCCGACTGCTGCTGTCGCAGGGGCATCAGCGCATCGGATACATCGGTTCTAACCACGGGATTGAAGATGATTTGCAGCGCCAGCAGGGCTATTTGACAGCAATGACGCAGGGCACGTCAGTCTCAATGACGCAGACACGTCAGCCGCCGCCAGAAAGCTGGCGCGCGCAGGGCTCACCTGACCTGCAAGGTGGCGAAGCGGCGATGGTTGAGCTGTTGGGGCGCAACCTCCAGCTGAGCGCGGTGTTCGCCTATAACGACTCAATGGCCGCGGGCGCGCTGGCGGTGCTGAAGGAGAATGGCATCAGCGTGCCGCAGGATTTCTCACTGGTCGGCTTCGACGATATTCCTATTGCGCGCTACACCAGTCCGAAGCTCACCACCGTGCGCTATCCCATTGTTTCCATGGCGACATTAGCCACTGAGTTGGCTCTGAAAGGGGCTGCCAACCAGCTTGAAACCGGCGTGTCTCACTGTTTTATGCCGACCTTGGTCAGACGCCATTCGGTGGCACCTTGGCAAAATGTGGCACCGGTCACTTATTGACTAATTAGCGCCGTGTAACCGTTTTCAATCTGTGAGAACTTTCACAGTTTATTAACATTGACGCCATTATGATTCATTCGTTTTCGACATGATTCATTTTGTGTCCTTGTTACAGGACAGGTTTTCACAGCGAGTCAGGAAGTCATACGTCAAGGAAGGCAGGCACCGTTTCATTGTTGAGGCGCGGACGCACTGCTCCCGCAGGATTGCCGGTGCCACACTCTGTACCACCCTACACAAAACCGGAGATATAAATGAATAAGAAGGTCTTCACCCTGGCTACTCTGGCTGCAAGCATGATGTTTGGCGCTGCTGCTCATGCTGCTGATACCCGTATCGGTGTCACCGTTTATAAATATGATGACAACTTCATGTCCG
Organism: Ewingella americana ATCC 33852; assembly: GCF_000735345.1. Taxonomy (GTDB): domain Bacteria; phylum Pseudomonadota; class Gammaproteobacteria; order Enterobacterales; family Enterobacteriaceae; genus Ewingella; species Ewingella americana. The sequence goes on from NZ_JMPJ01000033.1 coordinate 11,958, forward strand.
AAGTTCGCAAAGCCATTCAGGAAGATGCGAAACAAGCTCCAAACATCCAACTGCTGATGAATGACTCGCAAAACAGTCAATCAACGCAAAACGATCAGGTTGACGTCATGGTTGCAAAAGGCGTGAAAGCGCTGGCCATCAACTTGGTTGACCCAGCTGCGGCCCCGGTCATTATTGCTAAAGCCAAAGGTGCTGGCATTCCGGTGGTGTTCTACAACAAAGAGCCATCACGCAAAGATTTGGACAGCTACGACAAAGCCTATTATGTCGGTACTGACTCTAAAGAGTCTGGCGTGATTCAAGGCGAGTTGATTGCTAAACACTGGAAAGCGACTCCAGCTTGGGACCTGAACAAAGACGGCGTGATCCAATACGTGCTGCTGAAAGGCGAGCCGGGCCACCCTGACGCAGAAGCGCGTACCAAGTATGTGGTGAGCACGCTGAATGATAAAGAAGGTCTGAAAACTCAACAATTGCAGCTCGATACAGCAATGTGGGATACCGCTCAGGCTAAAGACAAAATGGACGCGTGGTTATCTGGCCCGAACGCTAACAAAATCGAAGTGGTTATCGCCAACAACGATGCGATGGCAATGGGTGCTGTAGAAGCGCTGAAAGCTCATAACAAAACCAGCATTCCTGTGTTCGGCGTTGACGCCTTGCCAGAAGCTCTGGCTCTGGTGAAATCTGGCGCAATGGCCGGTACCGTGCTGAACGATGCTAAAAATCAGGCTCAGGCGACATTCGATCTGGCGAAGAATCTGGCTGACGGCAAACCTGCCGCCGACGGCACTAAATGGAAAGTTGAAAACAAAGTGGTACGTATTCCTTACGTAGCGGTAGACCAATCTAACTTGGCTGACTTTACTAAATAATCCAAAGATTACGGACAGACGAGTAAATAGCTAAATATATAGCTAAGCAGTGGCATTAATAAGCAGTGAAGTAATATCACGTTAATACCTGCATAACAGGAAGTGATGTCTTTATACCGCCGGTCTATTACTGACCGGCGGTATTCATGACGTCAGGTATTAATATAATCAGTTTCTCTTAATATTTAGCCAGGTATAACTATGGCCGATATTCCTAAGCCTGACATCACGCAGACTGACGCTGCTGCCCCGCAGCCGCGCGAGTTTCTGCTGGAAATGAGCAATGTTAATAAATCATTTCCCGGCGTTAAGGCATTAGATAATGTGAATTTGAAAGTTCGACCGCACTCTATTCACGCGCTAATGGGCGAGAATGGGGCGGGTAAATCCACCTTATTGAAATGTCTTTTTGGCATCTACAGCAAAGATTCCGGCACCATTCTTTTCCAAGGTCAGGAAGTTAATTTTAAAAGTTCTAAAGAGGCGCTTGAGCAGGGCGTGTCGATGGTTCACCAAGAGTTGAATCTGGTGTTGCAGCGCACGGTCATGGACAACATGTGGCTGGGCCGCTACCCAACCAAAGGCTTCTTTGTTGACCAAGAGAAAATGCTCAAAGACACGCAGGCTATCTTCGATGAGCTAGATATTGATATCGACCCGCGTGAGAAAGTCGCCAAGCTTTCCGTTTCCCAGATGCAGATGATTGAGATTGCTAAAGCTTTCTCCTATAACGCGAAAATCGTGATTATGGATGAGCCAACCTCGTCTCTGACTGAGAAAGAGGTGAATCATCTGTTCACCATTATCCGCAAGCTGAAAGACCGTGGCTGCGGCATCGTCTACATCTCTCACAAGATGGAAGAGATTTTCCAGCTGTGCGACGAGATAACCATTTTGCGCGACGGCCAGTGGATCATGACCCAGTCACTGGAAGGTCTCGACATGGATAAAATCATCTCCATGATGGTAGGGCGTTCACTGAGTCAGCGTTTCCCAGACCGTCAGAATGTGCCGGGAGAGGTCATTCTGGAAGTCCGTAACCTGACCTCGCTGCGCCAGCCTTCAATCCGCGATATCTCCTTTGATTTGCACAAAGGGGAGATTCTGGGCATTGCCGGTCTGGTCGGGGCGAAGCGTACCGATATTGTCGAAACCCTGTTTGGTATCCGCGAAAAAGTCGCCGGAACCATCAAGTTGCATGGTAAGAAAATTAATAATCACAGCGCCAACGAAGCCATTAATCACGGCTTTGCCTTGGTGACTGAAGAGCGCCGTTCCACCGGTATTTATGCTTATCTCGATATCGGTTTTAACTCACTGATTTCAAATATTCGTAATTACAAAAACAAGATTGGCCTGTTGGATGTCAACCGGATGAAAAGCGATACCCAGTGGGTTATCGACTCCATGCGGGTGAAAACGCCGGGGCATCGCACCAGCATTGGTTCGCTGTCTGGGGGCAATCAGCAGAAAGTCATTATTGGGCGCTGGTTATTAACTCAGCCGGAAATATTAATGCTTGATGAACCTACGCGCGGTATTGACGTCGGGGCCAAGTTTGAAATTTACCAGTTAATTACCGAGCTGGCGAAAAAAGAGAAGGGGATCATTATTATCTCCTCCGAAATGCCAGAGCTGTTGGGAATTACAGACAGAATATTGGTTATGAGCAATGGGCAGGTTGCGGGTATTGTGGAAACAAAAAATACTTCGCAGAATGAAATTTTACGCCTTGCATCCTTGCACCTCTAATTTTTAAGGGTTCTTATTATGAAAGCATTAAATAAGAAAAGTATGCTCACTTATTTAAAAGAGGGCGGGATTTACGTTGTGTTGCTGGTGTTACTGGCAATTATCATTATTCAGGACCCGACCTTCCTCAGTCTGGTCAACTTAAGCAATATTTTAACCCAGTCTTCAGTGCGCGTAATTATCGCCCTCGGCGTGGCCGGGCTGATTGTGACTCAGGGTACTGACCTGTCAGCCGGTCGTCAGGTCGGTTTGGCGGCGGTAGTTGCGGCAACTCTGTTGCAGGCAATGGACAACGTTAACAAGGTGTTCCCGCATCTTGAAGTCGTGCCTATTCCAGTGGTTATTCTGACCGTGTGTGTGATTGGCGCGCTGATTGGTTTGGTGAACGGTATCATCATCGCCTACCTCAACGTGACGCCATTTATCACCACCTTGGGTACCATGATCATCGTCTACGGGATTAACTCACTCTATTACGACTATGTGGGTTCCTCTCCAGTGGCCGGTTTTGACCCAGGATTCTCCAGCTTCGCACAGGGCTTTATCCAACTGGGCGGCCTGAAGATCTCCTACATCACCTTCTACGCGTTGATTGCCATTGGCTTCGTTTGGATCCTGTGGAACAAAACTCGCTTTGGTAAAAACATCTTTGCCATCGGCGGTAACCCAGAAGCCGCCAAGGTTTCCGGCGTCAACGTACCGTTAAACCTGATCATGATTTATGCGCTGTCCGGCGTGTTCTATGCCTTCGGCGGCTTGTTGGAAGCAGGGCGCATCGGCAGTGCCACCAACAACCTCGGCTTTATGTATGAGCTGGACGCCATCGCGGCCTGCGTGGTGGGCGGGGTATCCTTCGCCGGTGGCGTGGGTTCAGTGGCGGGCGTGGTTACGGGCGTGCTTATCTTCACCGTGATCAACTACGGCCTGACCTATATCGGCGTGAACCCTTACTGGCAGTACATTATTAAAGGTTCGATTATTATCTTCGCGGTGGCGCTGGATTCACTGAAGTACGCCAAGAAGAAATAAGGCTGGGAAGCAGGAAGAACCAACAACTAAAAAATCAGCAGTAACAACAAGGGCGCTTCGGCGCCCTTGTTATTTTAGGGTCAGTGAGATTCCCGAGACTGCGAGAACGGATTGCGGCCCGGAACCATCGGGCGCGCAGGCGGTGGCGGCGGTGCGGCGTCATCTACGCTCTGCTCTTCGGCGTCGTTGGCTTCTTGCTCGGCTTTGAGTCTGGCAGCTTCATCGGCTGCCGCTTTGTCAGCCGCGGCTTTCTCTGCGGCGGCTTTCTGTTGGGCCGCTTTCTCTTCTGCCGCTTTCTTCTCTTCGGCCAATTTCTGTTGCAGGACCAGCAGCTGCTCCGGCGTGACGGCAGGGTAGCCCTGTGCGTCATCCGGGATGTGATGGACGGCTGGAATTGGGATTAGCGGGCCAAGGAAGCGCGGCTCGCGTTTCAGAATATAGAGGTCAGTCAGCGCGCCAAGGCGGGCGAAGATTTCACGCACGCGCACGGTCATGATGTCTTTCGGCGACGGCACGGCGAAGCACTGGGCCTGAATCCCCATGTGCAGCGCAATATACAGGGCGCGCTCGCAGTGGAAACGCTGGGTGATTATCAGGAAATCATTGGTGTCGAACACCTTGCGGGTGCGCACGATAGAGTCCAGCGTGCGGAAACCGGCGTAGTCGAGCACGATATCGCTGGCCGGGATGCCTGCTGCCATCAGGTCACGGCGCATGGTCATCGGCTCGTTGTAGCTCTGCTGGGCATTGTCGCCGCTCAACAGCAGGTATTTGACCTTGCCGCTGTTATAGGCGTTGATAGCCCCCTGAATGCGGTAGAGATAATACTGATTGGGCACGCCGGTGCGGTAATACTTGGCCGTGCCGAGCACCACACCGACCTGACGATGCGGCAACTCCTGCACTTCGTCATAGACATAATCTTTGGTTTTCCAGCTGATCCACCGGTCAAGCCCAATAGCGACAACCAACATCAAGACTATGATGCTGATGAAGCCTACTATTAGTCGCTTAATCATAAACTCGTCATCCTTCAGGTTGCAGCGGCCTTAGCGGCTAACGCTATGCTCTATCGCTTCCCTGAGTCGCTGCTGGAAATCAGGAATTCAAGGCTACTTGACCAATCGACACCATGCAATAAGCACGGCTCCGTATCTCGGGGCTTCGCGGAATATTTCAGCAACATTGCTGTAATTACTTCGCGCGGTGGAAGCTGCATTCCAATTTTGTCACCAAACGGCATAAAAAAAGGGCCAGTGCAGAAGCTGCATGGCCCGATGTTTTATGGCGTTAGTCCGCGAAAATTAGAACGACGTGCGTTTGTAATCGCGGTACTGCGGTGCCCAGAAATTGTGTTCGATGGCTTTTGACAGCGCATCTTCAGAGGTCACCATCGCCACGCCTTGCAACTGCGCGGCTTTACCCACTTCCATGGCGATGCATTTAGACACGCCCTGAATGTCATTGACGTCTGGCAGCAGGGAGCCCACGCCATCCGTCGCCAGCGGTGAACACTCGGCCAGCGCGCGGCTCGCGGCCATCAGCATCTCATCAGTCACGCGGGTTGCACCCGATGCCACGACGCCCAAGCCGATGCCCGGGAAGATGTACGAGTTGTTGCACTGGGCGATTGGGTAGACTTTCTCTTTGTAAGTCACCGGAGAGAACGGGCTGCCGGTCGCGACCAGCGCGTTGCCGTCGGTCCAAGTGATGATATCCACCGGCTGGGCTTCCACGCGAGAAGTCGGGTTGCTCAGTGGCATCACGATTGGGCGTTCGCAGTGCTTATGCATCTCGCGGATAAGCTCCTCGGTGAACAAGCCCGGCTGGCCGGAAACGCCAATCAGCACGGTCGGTTTCGCATGGCGAACCACGTCCAGCAGGGAGATACTGTCGTTATCCAAGCCCCAATCGGAGAGATCGGCGCTTTTTTGCGTCAGCTTGCTCTGGAAATCTAACAGGTTTGGCAGTTTGTCGGTCAGCAGGCCGAAACGGTCAACCATGAAGATGCGCGCGCGGGCTTCTTCGTCGCTCAGACCTTCTGCTTTCATACCGGCGATGATCTGCTCGGCGATACCACAACCGGCAGAACCTGCACCCAAGAAGGTGACAGTTTGGTCGCGCAGGCGGCAACCTGCGGCTTTACTGGCGGCAATCAGGCTGCCGAGCGTTACTGACGCGGTGCCTTGAATGTCATCATTGAAGCAACAAAGCTCGTCGCGGTAGCGCGTCAGCAGCGGCATGGCGTTTTTCTGCGCGAAGTCTTCAAACTGCAACAGCACGTTCGGCCAGCGCACTTTTACGGCTTCAATGAACATGTTAACGAATTCGTAGTATTCGTCGCCGGTGATACGCGGATGGCGCCAGCCCATGTACAGCGGGTCATTCAGCAGCTGCGGGTTGTTAGTGCCCACGTCGAGAACCACTGGCAGGGTGTAAGCTGGGCTAATGCCGCCACAGGCGGTGTACAGCGACAGTTTACCAATCGGAATGCCCATGCCGCCGATGCCCTGATCGCCAAGGCCGAGGATACGTTCGCCGTCAGTCACCACCACCACTTTTACGTGCTGTTTGGTGGCGTTCTGCAACATATCGTCGATGTGAGCGCGGTTCGGGTAGGAGATAAACAGGCCGCGGGCGCGACGGTAGATATCAGAGAAATGCTCGCAGGCTTCGCCAACGGTTGGGGTGTAAATCACCGGCATCATTTCACTGAGGTGGGAGTCGATCAGGCGGTAAAACAGGGTTTCGTTGGTGTCCTGAATGTTGCGCAGATAAATGTGTTTATCGATATCGCTTTTGAAGTCTTGAAACTGGCGGTAAGCACGTTCGGCTTGTTCTTCTATGGTTTCAACGGCTTCCGGCAGCAGTCCATGCAAGTTAAAGTTGTTGCGTTCTTCTTCTGTGAAGGCACTACCTTTATTCAGCAGCGGGAATTCAAGCAGGATTGGGCCAGCATGTGGAATATACAGCGGGCGTTTACTCTCGTATTCAAGTTCCATTGATTTTACTCTTCGGCTATCGGAGCGGGTTGCTGTTTTCTTATTATTTACTATCTCAGGGAGCTGATCCTAAAAGATAAAGTAAATATGTACAGTATTTGTTATCAGCCTATGACGAAAGGCAGAGGAAATGTGATTTGTGTCCTATTTCTGCACAGAAGGGTAACAACGGAAAATAACTATTTCAAATGCCAGACGGGGAAAGGGAATTAGGTAACTAAAAAAAGTGATTTCCGACGACAGATATTGGATTTAACAGCCGTCGTCGGGGGAACAAATAACAATTTACAGCGTAATTGCGCTTAATTCTTGGCAGCCCAAAGCGGCGAGGGTTGCGCGGGTGGCATCGTGCTGGCTGACCAGCGGCTGGTGGCGTTCGACAATCACCGCCCGGCGGATTTTCAGACAATCTTCACCCGACAGATTAAGCAAAATCAGCGCCCCTTGCAGCGGTGGCAGGCTCGGGTTGAACGCAGCGTTCTCCGCATAGCGCCCGGCGAAAATCTTGCCATTTTCCGTTTCCAGCGCGACGCCGCTGTGTGACTGGCTATAAGGTGCGTGGCTCTGGTTACAAGCATCCAAAGCCTGCTGGCTGAGGGCATCTTGCTCTGCAATCTGGTAGCCGTGATTGACCTTGTCCATCAGCAGCGTGGTGATATCCAAGTCTTTCGGGCCGAAGGAGTAAGGCAGGTAATCGCCCAAGGTCGCGACATCGCGGTCCGGCAGATGAATATTCAACTCGGTTCCGCTGTTCAGCTCATTCATAAACTGACGGCAGTGGCCGCACGGCGTGTAGTTGACGGTAATTGACGCCAGTTTGGCTTCTCCGCGCAGCCACGCGTGAGTCACCGCAGACTGCTCGGCGTGTACGGTTTGCTGCATTGAAGCTCCGCTGAACTCCATATTGGCACCAAAGTACAAATTGCCTGAAACACCCCGCGCTACGGCACCCACGTGGAAATGGGAGATAGGCGTCAGGGAGCAGGCGGCGGCCAGCGGCAGCAGTGAAAACGCCAATGCATCATCATCCAGCCCCGTTTGCGCTTTAACGTTCGCGACCTGTTCGGCTGTCAACATGGCCGGGAAGTCGTCACGGCTGAGCAACGGTTCGAGTGCGGTCTGAAGAGTGGCGGGCAGTGTGGCGAATGCGTCGAGGAAACGAGAATGCATGAGTGTGATCCTTCAGGATTTACGGGAAATCATTCTATGAGTCTTTGTGGGATTATTGTGTGACGAGAATCACTATTTTTATGAAATGAGGTGATGTTGTTGCAGTAATGCGAGATATCTCGCAAGTTTCGGCGATGCCCGCGTGGAATTGCATTGCATTCGGCAATAAAAAAAACGACCCGAAGGTCGCTTTTTCAATTTGGCAGCAATGTGCAGCAATCACGCTTGGGTTGCTGCTTACTTAAAGCTTAGTTGCGGCGCTCAAAGGCCAACGCGCGGCGCTCGATCAGACGCATCATCAGCGTCAGCAAGCCGTTCACACACAGATAAACCAGACCCGCCGCGCCAAACACCATCACATCATAGGTCCGGCCATACATTAATTGGCTGTGGCCCATCACGTCCATCAGGGTAATGGTGTACGCCAGCGAGGTACTTTTAAACACCAACACCACTTCGTTCGAATAGGACGAAAGGGCACGTTTAAAGGCAAACGGCAGCAGGATGCGCAGCGACTGTTTCTTCGACATGCCCAACGCTTCGCAAGATTGCCACTGACCCGACGGGATAGCGCGCACCGCACCGGCAAACAGCTGAGTTGTATAAGCCGCGCTGTTCAGCGCCAGCGCAACCATGGCGCATAGCCAAGGCTGAGACAGCAAGTCCCACAACCACGGAATTTCGCGAATCGAAGGGAACTGGCCCGGCCCGTAATAGATAAGGAAGATCTGCACCAGCAGCGGCGTGCCGGTGAACAGCGTGATGTAACCTTTCACTATTTGGCTGAGTACCGGCACCTTGAGTGTCAGCACCACGGTGAAAATCAGCGCCAGCAGCAGGGCGACGATCAGCGCCGCAATGGTCAGAGTCAGGCTGGTGTGCAGCCCTTTGACAACTTCGGGTAAGTAATCCCACATCAGGAAGCACTCCGTTCAAAGCGGGTGGTACGGAGTTCGATGCGTTTGATAACAAACTGGCTGAACAGGGTCACGAGCAGATAAATCGCGGCGGCAATCATGTACCAAGTGAAAGGTTCCTGAGTCCGGGTCGCGATGCTTTTGGTTTGCAGCATCAGGTCATTAACACTGATCAGCGACACCAGCGCGGTATCTTTCAACAGCACCAGCCACTGGTTGCTCAAGCCCGGAAGGGCGTGACGCCACATTTGCGGCATGATTAAGCGGAAGAAAATCGCCGCTTTCTTCATACCCAGCACTTGGCCTGACTCCCACTGGCCTTGCGGCACGGCCTTCAGCGCGCCGCGCAGAGTCTGCGAAGCATAGGCCGAATAGAGCAGGGAGAGGGCGATGACGCCGCAGACGAAGGGGCTGACTTCGAAGTTATCAATCGGCAACTTCACCGGAATCTGGAATAGGCCCAAATTGATGTTGAAGCCGTCGGCCAGCACCACTAACAGCTGCGATGAGCCGAAATAGATAAACAGCACCACCAGAATTTCCGGTAGGCCGCGCAGAATAGTCACCCACGCCGTACCCAGCCAGCTGACGGGTTTCCACGGCGCAGATTCCCACACCGCAAAAATCATCGCTAAAAACAGGCCGAGGACCAGCGCACAAACGGCAAGGCCGACGGTCATCCCGGCGGCGCTTGCTAGAGGTAGAAGTTCAGTCATTGATGGCAAAACTTACTGTTGGAACCATTTTGAATACAGAGTCTGGTAAGTGCCGTCAGCCTTCACTTTTGCCAGTCCGTCATTCAGTTTCTTCAGCAAGTCAGTGTTGTTCTGGCGAACCGCGATGCCCAGACCAATGCCGAAGTAGTCTTTGTCAGTGATTTTTTCGCCGACGGAAGAGAGGTTCGGGTTCTGTTTCAGCCACTCATTGACCACGGCGGTGTCGCCGAATACGGCGTCAAGACGACCATTTTTCAGATCCAGCACGGCGTTCTGATAGCTGTCGTAAGGCACGGCGGTGATCTCAGGGTGTTTTTCCATCAGGTATTTCTGGTGGGTACTGCCGTTTTGCATGCCAACACGTTTGCCTTTCAGCGCAGCGAGATCAGCGAACTTGCCTTTCTCAGCGATGAACAGCGCGGAGTTTTCATAGTAAGGCGTGGTGAAAGCGACCTGCTTTTCACGCTCTGGGGTGATGTCCATGCCGGAGATAACCGCGTCAAAACGGCGGAATTTCAGGCTTGGGATCAGGCTGTCGAAGGCCTGATTGGTGAAGGTACAGTCAGCCTGAATCTCTTTACAAACGGCATTCGCCAAGTCGACGTCAAAGCCCTGAATCTTGTTGCCGGAGTCCACAAATTCGAACGGAGGATAAGAGGCTTCCATCGCGAAACGAATGGTGTCCGCTGCGCTGGCAGACAGACTGACGCTCGCCAAAACAGCAGCAATTAATAATTTTTTCATCGCAAACTCCGTAGTAAACATCAATGAGACAGATAGCTGGCAAACTCTTTGGTTTGCGGCTGGGTAAAGCAGGTGGCATCGCCTTGTTCAACGACGCGACCGTTTTCCATGTAAACCACGCGGCTGGCGGTCTTACGCGCGACTTCCACTTCGTGGGTCACGATAACCTGAGTAATGCCGGTACCGGCCAGTTCGCGAATAATGCTGACGATTTGCGCGGTGATTTCTGGATCAAGCGCGGCGGTAGGTTCGTCGAACAGCAAAACCTGCGGCTCCATCATCAGGGCGCGGGCGATGGCGACGCGCTGCTGTTGACCGCCTGAAAGATGCAGCGGGAAACGTGACGCATAGTCAGTTAAGCGCAGGCGGGTCAGCAGCTTTTCAGCCCGTTTCATGGCGACATCTTTGCTTAAACCCAATACACGCATCGGCGCTTCAAGCAGGTTGTCGAGCACCGTGCGGTGCGGCCATAAATTGTATTGTTGGAAAACCATTCCGACGTTTTGGCGCAGTTCACGCACCGCTTTTTCGTCTGGTTTTTTGGTGAAATCGAAGGTGTTCCCGGCTATCTGCAACGTGCCTGAACGCGGCATTTCCAGCAAGTTTAACACGCGCAGAAGAGAACTTTTCCCGGCACCGCTTGGCCCGAGCAACACGAGGGTTTCTCCGGCAGGGCAGTCGAGCTGAATGTCGAACAACGCCTGATGTGCGCCGTAGAAGCAGTTGATGTTATTTAGTTGAATACTCATGCGCAAATAGTGAATAGCCATTGATGCCGCGGATGTTAACTTCTGTAGCATAGTTATGCAACGATCGCGGCTTAAAATTTATGAGTGAGGTGCTTTAGCTACAAAGCTTAGCACATCATATTGTTACGCCACTGTTAATGACGTAAAAGTCAGGCCCAGATCACTGAGCCTGGGGAGGGAGTTTGCAGGATTATTGATTTTCCAGAACCTGACGCAGGGTGCCGCTGGAGGCGAAGTCGAGGTCGGCCATGTAGCGCACGTCGTCGACGGTCCAGCATTGGCCTTCGCGCACCATCAACACTTCATCTTTCCAGGTTGATTTCGCGCCGTTGTCTTTGGCGTGGGTCATGGTGACGCGCAGCGGGATGTTGCGGGCGTCGGTATTCGGAATGGTGGAAGCGTCATCAACCGAGGCCGAGGTCGGGCCGTCGAACAGGCTGGAGAACACGTCACCGTCGCTGGCGCCCGGTTTTTCATTCGGCGTGGCGGCGATATCCACTTTACGTTCAGACTGCGCCTTGAGCAGCGCGTTATACAGGCCGGTGCTCAAGTAAGGGCGATATTCCGCCAACTGGCTGCTGTTCGGCAGGCCAGAACCGCCTTTTTGAATGCGTAAATCATAGAATTTCTGAGCGACGGTATCCGGGCCCCCGTCAACGCAAGGCGCGGTGCGGCTGCCAATATCCTTAAAAGCCGGGTCAACCGTAGTACAAGCGCTGAGGGTCAGCACCAGGGGGATCGCGGCGGCAAGTGTTTTATATTTCATCGTATTCCTTACTGAAAGATTGAACGTTTTCACCATGACTTTCTTTAGCATACAGTATAAAACCGATTTGGATTGATGCACTGTGCGGTGCGAAATCAACCTTAGCGCATGGGCTATACTCAAGACGTTGGCCGACGGCTGGCGAGTAAATGGACGAAAACTAATAAGGAATACTTATGCAACTCCTACTCACTGCTTCCTTCGATTGCTGCTTATGAAAGCGATATGGCGCACCGGCGGGGCGATGATCGCCGCCATCATGCTGCTGACCGGCTGCCAAAACTCGCCATCGGCAGAACAGAATTTACCCTATCGGCTAGAAAGCCAGCGACAGGCACAGGGTGCTGACCAGCGCGTGCGTTTTCTGGTGATCCACTACACTGCCGAAGATTTCCACAATGCATTAAATACGCTTACTGATGAGCACGTCAGCGCACATTATTTAATTCCTGCCCGGCCGCCGGTGGAAAATGGCAAACCGGTGGCGTGGCAGCTGGTGCCGGAGTCGCTGCGTGCATGGCACGCCGGGGCCAGCGGCTGGCGCGGGCGCACTAATCTCAATGACACTTCTATTGGCATTGAGCTGGAAAACAAGGGTTACAGCCGCCATCTGCTCGGCAAGCATTTTTACCCATTCCCGCCCGCGCAGATTGACCTGCTCGCCGACCTCAGCCAGCAAATTATCCAGCGTTACCAGATTGAGCCGCGCAACGTGGTGGGCCACAGCGACATCGCGCCGCTGCGCAAAGACGATCCGGGACCGCTGTTCCCATGGCATGAACTGGCCAAGCGCGGCATAGGCGCGTGGCCGGACGCCCAGCGAGTCAGGGATAATCTGGCAGGGCGCGATCCGCATCAGGCAGTGGATCAAGCCGGCTTGCTGGCGAAGCTTCAGCAGTACGGCTATCCGGTGACGCCAGAAATGAACCCAGCCCAGCAGCGGCGGGTGATTGCCGCTTTCCAGATACATTTCCGCCCGGCGGATTATCGCGGCGAAGCCGATGCCGAATCTGACGCCATTATCAGCGCGCTGCTTGAGCAATATCCGGCGGGGAATTAAGGGGAAGAATGATTGAGGGGCGTTAGTCGCGCTTGCTGCCGACGCTCTGCAAACCTTGCAGACGGCCATGGTCGCGCAGCCAGTTGGCGGTGCGGATAATGCCTTGGTCGAGGGAAATCGGCGGGCGATAGCCCAATTCATCCTGCGCGCGCTGGGTGTCGAGCGTCAGGTCGAAATTCAGCTTGGCGACGCTGTAGTGCGTCAACACCGGCTCTTTATGCGAGTTCTTGCTGATCTTCTCCATACCGCGCGCCATCATGTCCAGCAGCGGGTAGGGCACCGAGCGAATGCGGTATTTCATCTCCAGCGCGTCCATCAAATGCTCCACCATGGTGCGCAGCGGGCGAGGCTGCTGGTTGGTGATGTTGAAGGCGCGACCGGATTCGGTATTTTGGGTCTGCGTCGCCAGCCACATGGCGTGAACGGCGTTTTCCACGTAGGTCATATCCACCAGCGCTTCGCCACCGCGCGGCAACATCAGCGTGCCGCCGTACTTCAACATTTGCAGCAGGCGCGGCAGCAGCACATTGTCGTGCGGGCCGAACACCCCCTGCGGGCGCAAGATCGTAAAGTGAGTCTGTGGATTCGACAGCGCCAGCGTGGTGATCACCTGTTCCGCCGCCGCCTTGCTGCGCGCAAAGGAGTTGGCAAAACGGTTCGGGCGGAAATCTTCTTTTATATTGCGATGATGATGAAAGTCGAAGTAGATCGCAGGAGAGGAGAGGTGGACAAAATTCTCCACGCCATAGGCAGTAGCCCACTCACCAAGGCGGCGGGTGGCGCGCACGTTGGCCAGCTCGAACTCCTGCTCGCTGCCCCATGGGGAGATCATCCCCGAGCAGTGCCACAGGGTATCGACATCCGCCAGCAGCACTTTGGCCTGCGATGACACCAGGCTGGTGAGGTCCGCGTGAACGAACTCCGCGCCCATTTTTTGCAATAGCGGGCCCATGGCAGCGTTACGCCCCGTCGCTCTGACGCTAATGCCTTTGTTACGCAGAAATTCTACGGCATTGCGGCCTAAGCCGCTGCTGGCGCCTGTGACGAGTACTTTCATAAATAGGTCAATTCCAACGCTTTTTTACCGGGCTGAGGTTCAATCCCATACCCATGAGCAATAAGGGTGCCATTCTTTCGTGAAATTGTGCTACTTGCAATCGGAAAGGCGGAAAGCGTGACGCCAGCCGGTGCGACTGCGCGGGAAATAATCCGCGTCACAGGCCGCAGCGATCTTTTTGCCGGGCGAGGCTGGCAATGCGCTTCGCCATGCCACGAAAAATAAACTGATGCGCGGGCATCATGCTGAACCAATAGAGCAAACCGCTAAAGCCCGCCGGGTGCCACCATGCCCGAACATCAATGCTGCGGCTGTCGCCATGATCGGTAATGGTGAAGGTCAGCCGCCCCAGCCCCGGCGCTTTCATGCCGAACAACAGGGAGAGCTCGCGCTGGGGTTGCAGGCCAATCACTTTCCAACCGTCAATCTTATCGCCGAGCCGCAGCAGTGGGCGATCTGGCCGACCATACTTCACGCGGCCACCCAGCAAATCGTCGATTCTGGCCCGCAGTCGCCACAGCTTGTTGGCGTAGAAATAACCCTCTTTGCCGCCCAGTTGCTGAATCACCTGCCACAGCGCGGCTTTGGACGCCGTGGTTTCCAGCTTAAATCCGGCCTGCTTCGGGTAGTAGCCGTAACCCGGACGCCAGCGAGCGCGGGCGTCGGCATCATAATGCCAGTCGGAGGAGTCGAGCACCTGCTGCTCTTCTTGGGCCAGTGTGGCGCGAATCGACTCGTTTACCGTGATCAGTTTCTGCGGAATAAGCTGGCGCAGCGCCGCGCTATCGGCGGGTAAATCGTGTTTTAGCCCTTGGATCAGCGCCTTGGCCAACGGCGTTGGCACCGAGGTGATCAGACTCAGGAAGTAGACTGAAATCAGCGACGTCGGCAGAGGTAATGGCAGCAGCCAGCGGCGTTTGCCACTGATGGCGATAAAACGCTCAAACAGCGTCTGGTAACTCATATATTCCGGGCCACCGGCGTCGAAATGGCGGTGCACCTGTGGGGGAAGGGCAATCAGCCCGCTGAGATAATTCAGCAAGTTTTCCAGCGCCACCGGCGACGATTTCGAGCGCACCCAGCGCGGCGGGGTGAGAATGGGCAGGTTATAGACCATGTCGCGCATCACTTCGAAGGCCGCCGAACCCGCGCCAATCACAATTCCCGCGCGCAGCTCGGTCACCGGGATATCCCCGCGTCGCAGCAGGTCGCCGGTAAGCTTACGGGCTTGCAGATGGGCAGAGTGGCTGGACTTCGGCTGCATCGAGCCGAGGTAGATAATGTGTTTGATGGAGGACTCTTTCAGCGCCAGCAGGGTGTTTTGCGCCGCCTGTCGCTCTTTCTCCAGCAGGTCGTCGTCTTCGCTCATGGAGTGAACCAGATAGACCAGCACGTCGGCACCCGCAAACACTTCTTTTAAACTTTTGCTGTTATACACATCCGCGAAGCAGCAGCGCACATTGGGCCATTTCTGCTGCTCTAGCCACTCGACGCGCCTTGCTGCCGCAGTGACCTGATAGCCCTGCTGGCTGAGATGTGAGGTCAGATGCTGGCCGATGTAACCGCTGGCCCCAAGCACCACGACCCTTGTGGTTGGTATTGACACTGGCATCATCCATTTCGCTCATTGAGGAAAAAATCGATGATAAAAAAGCGGCGCTTAAGCCGCTTTGTTTATTCATCGCAAAGCTTACTTGGCGTGATGTTGCAGGAAGTCTTGCCACAGAGACACGACTTTTTGCAGATCAGCCCGACTAATGTCGATATGTGTGATCAGACGAGTCAGCGGACCGGCGCTGAGGATCACGCCGCGTTCGCGCATCCACGGGCCAAGCTTGGCGGCCAACTCGGCAGATTGCTTGATATATAAAATGTTGGTTTGCGCGCCCGGCGCGGCGATTTCTACGCCAATCGCCCGCAGCTGCTGTTCAAGCCAAACCGCGTTGTCGTGGTCTTCTTGCAGGCGCTCAACGTTGTTTTCTAAAGCATAAATCCCCGCCGCCGCCAGAATGCCCGCCTGACGCCAGCCGCCGCCGGTCATCTTGCGCCAGCGATTGGCGCGGGTAATGTACTCACGGCTGCCGCACAGCACCGAGCCGACCGGCGTTCCCAGACCTTTCGACAGGCAAATGGTCAGGGTGTCGCAATACTGGGTTATCTCAATTAGCGGCACTTTCAGCGCGACGCTGGCATTCATGATGCGCGCGCCGTCGATGTGCAGCGCCAGACCTTTTTCGCGCGTAAATTCAAAGGCTTTTTGCAGATAATCCAGTGGCAGCACTTTGCCGCTGTGGGTGTTTTCGAGGCTTAACAGACGTGTCCGCGCGAAGTGAATGTCGTCCGGTTTGATGGCGGCAGCCACTTTGTCGAGGGGAATGGAGCCGTCGGCGTCCATGTCCAGCGGCTGGGGCTGAATGCTGCCTAGCACCGCCGCGCCACCGGCTTCATACATATAGTTGTGGGCTTTTTGGCCGACAATGTACTCTTCGCCACGCTGGCAGTGGGTCAGCAGAGCCACCAGATTGGCCTGAGTGCCGGTCGGCATAAACAGCGCCGCTTCTTTGCCGGTCAGTTTGGCAGCCAGCTCTTGTAAAGCATTTACCGTCGGGTCATCCCCGTACACATCGTCGCCCACTTCTGCATGGGCCATAGCCTGACGCATTGCTTCGCTCGGGCGAGTCACCGTATCACTGCGTAAATCGATCAACGTCGGAGTCCTTTTGAAAAGTGGAGAAGGGGCGGAAATTGCGCGGGCCGCCATGCGACAACCCGCGCACTACTCACTGCACTATATCCCTGTCGGGGTTATCGCAGCCAGTTGGTTTTCGCCAGTTCTACCACTTCGTCGCCACGGCCGTTGATCACCGCGCGCAGCATATACAGGCTGAAGCCCTTGGCCTGCTCAAGTTTGATTTGCGGCGGCATCGCCAGCTCGTCGGTGGCGGTCACCACGTCAACCAGCACCGGGCCTTCATAGGCAAAGGCGTCTTGCAGCGCGGCGTCAACGTCAGAGGCTTTCTCCACGCGAATACCTTTGATGCCCGCGGCCTCTGCCATGGCGGCGAAGTTCGGGTTTTGCAGCTCGGTGCCGTCAGTCAGATAGCCCCCGGCCTTCATCTCCATCGCCACAAAGCCCAGCACGCTGTTGTTGAAAATGATGATTTTCACCGGCAGTTTCTGCTGCGCCAGCGTCAGGAAATCTCCCATCAGCATGGTGAAGCCGCCGTCGCCGCACATGGCGACCACTTGACGGTTGCGGTCAATGGCCTGTGCGCCCAGTGCCTGCGGCATGGCGTTAGCCATCGATCCGTGGTTGAAAGAGCCAATCAGGCGGCGCTGGCCGTTCATCTGCAAGTAGCGGCAGGCCCAGACGGTTGGCGTGCCCACGTCACAGGTGAACACCGCGTCGGCATCGGCAAAGCGGCTAATCTGCTGCGCCAAATACTGCGGGTGGATGGCCTTTTTGTCGTTGAGGGTGGCGAGGCCGTCGAGGTCTTTACGCGCCTCTTGGTAGTGTTTCAGCGCCTTGTCGAGGAATTTACGGTCGCTCTTCTCCTGCAATTTCGGCAACAGCGCGGTAAGCGTGGTTTTGATATCACCCACCAGCGCCATATCCACCTGACAGTGCGCCCCGATGCTGCCCGGATTGATATCAATCTGAATAATATTGGCATCCGTCGGGTAGAAGGCGCGGTAAGGGAATTGGGTGCCGAGCAGGATTAGCGTGTCGGCATTCATCATGGCGTGGTAGCCGGAGGAGAAGCCAATCAGGCCGGTCATCCCGACGCTATAAGGGTTGTCCCACTCGATATGCTCTTTGCCGCGCAGGGCGTGAACCACCGGCGCTTTGAGGGTTTCCGCCAGTTTCACCACTTCATCATGCGCCCCGGCACAGCCGCTGCCGCACATCAGGGTGATGTTTTTCGCGCCATTGAGCACTTCCACCAACTTTTCCATTTCGGACAGATTTGGCAGCACCAGCGGCAGCTGCGGCGGATACCACTTGGCGGTGGCTGCTTCTGGCGCAGGTTTTAGCGCCACGTCGCCCGGCAGCACAATCACCGACACGCCGCGATTGAGAATGGCTTTGCGCATGGCGATGCCCAGCACCTGCGGCAGCTGGTCGGGATGAGTGATCATCTCGCAATAGTGGCTGCACTCGCGGAACAGCTCGGTAGGGTGAGTTTCTTGGAAATAGCCGCTGCCGATTTCACTCGAAGGGATGTGGGCGGCGATCGCCACGACCGGCACGTGGTTGCGGTGGCAGTCAAACAGGCCGTTGATTAAGTGCAGGTTGCCCGGCCCGCAGGAACCGGCGCACACCGCCAATTCGCCCGTCAGCTGGGCTTCCGCTCCTGCGGCAAAGGCGGCAACTTCTTCATGTCGGGTGCCCATCCATTCGATGGTTCCCATGCGGTTTAAGCTATCACTGAGTCCATTAAGGGAATCGCCGGTGACGCCCCAAATCCGTTTAACGCCAGCCTGTTCAAGTGTTTTTGCCAGCAACGAAGCCACGGTGTGTTTCATAGATCCCTCCAGATAGACTGTTAATCGATCGAATCGATAAGTTAAAAGCTCCGCTAATCATAGTTCATGATGCAAATGTGATTTGTTTCGAGAATGCTTTTAAGATTTCGATAGATTTCCGTAATGGCTATCAACCTTACAGAAAAGGTCAGGGAGTGGGGTTGTAGTTTTGTAAATCTACCCGGCCTTACTGTAAATCTGCATGTCTACAGGCTAGGCCGGGAAGGATTGGGAGAAAGGTGTTTAGGCGAGGGTGACGTCGCCCTGCAACTGGCAGCTACAGGCCAGCACGTAGCCGTCGGCTATCTCGGCGTCGGTTAGGGTCATTTGGCTGCTGGTGGTGAAGTCGCCTGAGATCACGCGGGTTTTACAGCTGCCGCAGACACCGGCGCGGCAGGCGGCATTGACCGGCACCAGATGCTGCTCCATCGCCGCCAGCAGGCTTGAACCCACCGGCACCTTGAAGTGGGAAAGGGGCGTCAGGCGCGTCATGGTCAGCTGTTGGTCGCTCTGCGGCTCGGCAACCGGCTGGTGGAACTGCTCGGTGACGACGCTATCGCCCGCCGCGCCCAAGGCATTCACCCACTGTTCTGCTAGCTGCATATAAGGCGCCGGGCCGCAGATCATCACTCTTCGCGCCGCCATGTCCGCGACGCCGGTCTGTAGCAAGTCTTGACTCAGTCGCCCGGCGATAAAGCCCTGTTCGGCACTGTTTTCAGCCAGCAACGTTAAGATTAACTGCGGGTGGCGTGCGGCCAGTTGCCGCCACTGGTCGGCGAAAATCACATCCTGCGGGCTGCGCACGCTGTAAAACACGGTCACAGCTCTGGCAGGCGTGTGCTGAAGAACATCGCGGCAAATCGACATAATTGGCGTCACGCCGCAGCCCGCCGCCAGCAGCAACAGGGGCTGATCGCCGTCGCAAACAAAGCTGCCTTGGGCATCAGACAGCCACAGATAGTCTCCGGCTTTCACTTCTTTCGTCAGCCAGTTCGAGCCTTGGCCGTCGGCGATTTGGCGCACCGTCAGGGTGATAAAGGGACTAACGCCGGGCGTGGAGGAGAGGGTATAAGCGCGCTGCACCTTGCCGCTACGGCCAATATTCACCAGCGCAAACTGGCCGGGCCGGTAGTCATAGGTGACGTGGCTGAACAGAGATAAAGTCCAGACATCGGCGGTTTCCTGCTTGATATCATGCACCTGCATGCGGTTCGGGCACAGCAGCGTGGGTTGGTCGGCAAACAGTGGGAAAGTCATGGCGAGTTCCTTGAGCAGGGCCGGTGGCGCGCACCGGCCAACTGAAATTATTGTGGCAACATCTGGCGCAGATCGTCCTCAACCGAGGTAATGGCGCGCAGGCCGAATTTTTCATTCAGCACGTTCAACAGGTTTTCTGTCAGGAAGGCCGGAGCCGTCGGGCCGGTGGCAATATTCTTCACTCCGAGAGAGAGCAGGGTCAGCAAAATAACAATCGCTTTCTGCTCAAACCATGACAGCACCAGACTGAGCGGCAGATCGTTGACGCCGCAGCCCAGCTTGTCCGCCAGATGAACCGCCAGCATGATGGCCGAATAGGCGTCGTTGCACTGGCCGACGTCGAGCAGGCGCGGCAGCGGGCCGAGGGTGCCGAAGTCCAGCTTGTTGAAGCGATATTTGCCGCAGGCCAGCGTCATGATCAGGCAGTCGTCAGGCACGGCGCGGGCTAAGTCGGTGAAGTAACTGCGTTCGCCACGGCTGCCGTCACAGCCGCCAATCAGGAAGATGTGGCGCAGCTGTTTGCTGGCGACCAAGTCAATTACCGTGTCCGCCGCGCCGAGCAAGGTTTCACGGCCAAAGCCGACGGTGATCTCTTGCTCGATTTCACTGTATTTGAAGCCCGGCTCTGCCAAGGCTTGGGCAATCACTGGCGCGAAATCTTCCCCTTCCAGATGCTTCACGCCCGGCCAGCCGACAATGCTGCGGGTCCAGATCCGGTCGCCGTAGTTGCCGACATTCGGGTCAATAATGCAGTTGGAGGTCATCACCACTGGCCCCGGGAATTTAGCGAATTCACTCTGCTGGTTCTGCCAGCCGCTGCCGTAGTTGCCCGCCAGATGCGGGTATTTCTTCAACTGCGGGTAGCCGTGGGCGGGCAGCATTTCCCCGTGGGTATAGATGTTAATGCCCGTGCCCGCGGTCTGTTCGAGCAGCATTTGCAAATCTTTCAAGTCGTGGCCGGAGATCAGAATGGCTTTCCCCGCGCGAGGTTTGACGTTAACCACCGTCGGCTGCGGGTGCCCGTAGGCGTCCGTTTCGCCTTTATCGAGGATTTCCATCACGCGGAAATTCATCTTGCCGATGCCCATGGCATTTTCCAGCAGAGTAGTCATGTCGGCAGGCTGGGTGCCGAGCCACGCCATGATCCGATGGTAATCGGCATAGATATTGGTGTCGGACTGGCCCAGCACGTGGGCGTGTTCCATATATGCGGCGGCCCCTTTCAGGCCATACAGGCAGAGCAGGCGCAGGCCGTGGATGTCGTCGCCGACCTCGGCTTTATCGCTGTTCAAGGCAAATTGCTGGGCCTGAATTTGTAGCTGGTCGATGGCGTCGCTGGTTAAGGTCAGATTGGCCAAAGGGTGCTGATTGCTGATGGCCGGGTCCATCAGGCGGCACTGGCTGGCAAGGGATTCGCGATAACCAATGGCTTCGCGGGCATAGGCCACGATGCGCGCCGAATCGAAGTTAACGTTGGTTAAGGTTGAGAAGAAGGCGCGGGGCGCAAAGGCGTCAATTTCTGCGTCAATGATGTCATAGCCTCGGGCGATCAGCGCCCACGAGGATAAGCCCTGCAACACTGCTACCAGCAGGTCTTGCAGGTCAGAGGTTTCAGCCGTTTTGCCACACATCCCCTGCGCATAGGCGCAGCCGCTGGTGGTCGGGGTTCTTACTGTTTGTTCACATTGCACACAAAACATCATCCGTTCCTTTTATAAGTTGCATTTATAATGCATGTTTTAGGCTAAGCCTAAGACGCAACAGATAAGAAATGAAGTGCTTTATGGAATAACTGCCGAAGGGTTGATTTAGCGCAAATTCTTAAGGCTGATCACCGCGCTGGTGGGGGCCAGCGCGGTTTTCATCAAGTCGAATGGAACAGGTCAGGCGGAGAAGAAGGCCATGAGGATTGGCGCGATAAGACTCAGCAAGAAGCCGTGAACCACCGCCGGTGGCACCATGTCCAGCCCGCCGCTGCGTTGCAGTACCGGCAGGGTGAAGTCCATTGAGGTCGCGCCGCACAGGCCCAGCGCCGAGGAACGGCTGGTGCGCACCAAGGTTGGGATGAGCATAATGGCGCACAGCTCGCGAGCCAAATCGTTGAAGAACGCCGCGCTGCCGACCACCGGGCCGAAAGAGTCGGTTAACACGATGCCCGACAGTGAGTACCAGCCGTAGCCCGAGGCCATCGCCAGTCCGGTATTCAGCGGCAGGCCGAGCAGCAGCGCGGCCAGTGCGCCACCGACCAGTGAGCTAACCGCAACCACCGACGCCACCAGCATGCCACGGCGATTAAGGATGATTTGGCGCAGCGTCATGCTGCTGTTACGCAGTTGCATACCCACCAGCGCCAGCAGGAAAATCAGCGCCACTTCGCTGGCTTCGGAGGCGTAAGTCAGCCAGTGCCACTGGGTCAGGCCGAGCAGGAAACCGGCGATCACCACGCCGCACAGCTTGAGCGAATCAATCGCCATATTCAGGCGAGATGGCAGGGACTCTTGCTGATGATTGGATTTCCAAGGTTTACGCTTCTCCAACAGCCAAAGTGCGACAAAATTGAAAATGAAAATGCACAAGAAACAGACCGCGGCGTATTTGAAAATCAGCAGCAGGTTAGTGCTCAAATTATCGAGAAAAGCCAAGCTGACGCCCATGATGAACAGGATCACGTAGACCATCCAACTCAGCAGACGGTTGATGGCATAGAGCAATGCCGATTTTTTTAATGGAATGAGGTAGCCGATGATCAGCGGCAGAAGAATGATCAGTAAACCTGAGTACATGAAGCTTTCCGTGTGGTTGCGAGTCCTAAATGGGCGGTCAACACGCTAACCAAAAGCCGTGACAGTGTAAAGTCGCTTTAAGCAGCAAATGGCGAGGCAATATCTTGACCAAACAGCATTTTTCACGCCATGCTGAAAACAGATGAAGCAGAAGGGAGCGTCCGATGTATCTGGAACATATCGATATTGCAGGATTTCGCGGTCTAAATCGGTTATCGCTAACCTTGACCCAACCCACGCAGCGCGGTGCTTCCATCAGCGGCCCGCTGGGCGAGGAGGACGTCTCCTCGGTCACCACCAATACCGTGCTGGTGGGGGAAAATGCTTGGGGTAAATCCAGTTTGCTGGATGCCCTGACACTGCTGCTCTCACCCGAACCCAAGCTTTACTGCTTTAAAGAAGAAGATTTCTACTTCCCCGCTGGTGAACAGCAGGCCAAATCGAAATACCTGCACGTGGTGTTCACCTTCTGCGAGAATCAGGCTGGGCACCACACTTCGCCGCGATTCAACCCGCTTTCTCCTTTATGGGTGAAGTGCGCGGACAAGCTCACGCGCATCTATTATCGCCTCGAAGGGGAGCTGGACGATGACGGCAGCGTGCTGACCCTGCGCAGCTTCCTCTCGGCCAACGGCCAGCCGCTGAATCTGCAAACTATTGATCCGCTGGCGCAGGCCTTAATTACTTTAAATCCGGTGCTGCGGCTGCGCGATGCGCGCTTTATTCGCCGCCTGCGCAGTGAGACGCTGGCCCCGCGCCTCGCCAAGAATAATGAAGAGATGGCCAAGCAGCTCGACGACCTGACGCGCGGGCTGATCCACAACCCGCAGAACCTGACCAACAGTGAGTTGCGCAGCGGGCTGGCGGCGATGCAGCAGCTGTTAGAACACTATTTTGCCGAGCAGGGCACCAGCAGCAGCGCGCCGTGGCAGCAAAAGCGCCACGGTCGGGCCGAGAGCCGCCGCGCATGGCGCTCACTCGATAACATCAACCGCATGATTGCCGAACCGAACAGCCGCAGTATGCGCGTCATGCTGCTGGGGATGTTTTCCACGCTATTGCAGGCCAAGGGGTCGGTAGTGCTGCACCCCGATGCTCGCCCGTTACTATTAATAGAAGACCCCGAAACCCGTCTGCACCCGATTATGCTGTCGGTGGCGTGGGGACTGCTCGATCAGCTTCCCTTACAGCGCATTACCACCACTAACTCTGGCGAGCTGCTGTCGCTGGTGCCGGTAGAGCAGATATGCCGATTGGTGCGCGAGTCAGGCCGGGTCGCGGCTTACAGCATCGGGCCGGAGGGGCTGAGTTCGGAAGACAGCCGCCGCATCGCGTTTCATATTCGCTTTAACCGCCCGTCGTCGCTGTTTGCCCGCTGCTGGCTGCTGGTCGAGGGTGAAACGGAAGTGTGGCTGCTCAACCAGTTGGCGCGCCAGTGTGGTTACCACTTCGAGTCAGAAGGCATCAAGGTGATTG
Source organism: Ewingella americana ATCC 33852 (assembly GCF_000735345.1). GTDB lineage: Bacteria > Pseudomonadota > Gammaproteobacteria > Enterobacterales > Enterobacteriaceae > Ewingella > Ewingella americana. Next base: position 35,838 of record NZ_JMPJ01000033.1, read on the forward strand.
AGTTCGCCCAGTGCGGCCTTAAGCCCTTGCTGCGCTTTGCTCGCCAGATGGGAATTGAGTGGCACGTGCTGGTGGATGGCGACGAGGCCGGGAAGAAGTATGCCGCGACGGTGATCAGCAATGTTGAGAAATACGACGACACGCTGCGCTACCGGCTGACCGCGCTGCCTTCGCAAGATATTGAGCATTTCCTCTATCGCGGCGGCTTTGAGGATGTTTACCGCCGCAATGCGGCACTTCCTGATACGCTACCTATGTCGCCACGGCGTATTATCGACAAAGCGATTCACCGCACGTCGAAGCCTGATTTGGCTATCGACGTGGCGCTGGCGGCGTCCCAACGTGGCGTGGGGTCTATTCCGCCACTGCTGCGGCAGATGTTCTCCCGCGTCGCATGGCTGGCGCGGGGTAGGGCGGACTAGGCGGCGTCGTTCTTGCGGCTGGCCGCAAAACCCTGCGAGAAGGTTTGGCGGATCTGCGCTTCCAGCGAATCCAGTAACTGGTAGCGGCGGCGATACTCAGAGCGACGCTTGCTGGCTATCTCTTCCAGCGAGCGGTGTGGGATCTGCCGTGGCAAATGGTAGTAATCATCTTCCTCCAGCTCGCCTTGCAGGGTTTCCCAGAAGCTGTCGTAGTCAGCGAACATCATGCCTTTACGCTTCTTGTAGCGCGCATTCTCATAGATGTGGGTTTTATTGGCGACGGCGACGATTTGCGTCATTTGGGTCAGCTCGGCCAGCAGCAGCGTGGCTTCCATCACCAGTTTTTTCGGGAACAGGCCGTGGCAGGCTTTGGTGGCTGCCTGAATCTGCGAGTGCTCAACGTGGGCGCGCGGGCCTTGAATAGCGCCAATAAACAGCGTTGGCTGGCCGCGGTAGTTAATCAACGCGAAGGTGACGGTGGCCAGTGGCTCGCCGTTTTCCAGCGTGAACATCAGCGTGGCTTCGCCTTCTTTATCTAAACGCCCGGCGGCGTTGAACTGAATAAAGTAGCGTTGATCCTCTTTGCCTTCCAGCGTAGCGATGTGCAGCGGCTGGTCAGAAAAATGGGCATGCGCCAGCGCTGGCGGCACTTGTGCTGCGAAGTGATCGTAGTGGGCGATAATATTTTTCAGCGCAATCTCGCGGTTTACTTTCACCGACTGGTACACACGGTGCAGCTTGCAAGGCAGGGACGGCGCGGCGCGCAGCATCTCATCACGCAGTGGGTGGCTGGCCAGATAATCCAGCAAAGAGAGCGTGGATTTCGGCGCCATCAGGGTGCGCAGTAAGAATTTAAAGCGATAGCTGGTCCGGTTCCAGGCAGGGCCAGGCACCATTCGGCGGGAAACCAATGCGGATAACATCTGCATACCAGAGTGTATTTTTTTATCTTCGATTGGGTAGCTGATTGCACTCATCGTTATGTACCTGCTCTTCACAAGCCCTCAAGGGCTGAATGTCGTTATTTGAGCAGTTGGTGAATAAACCAAATATCAACGGTGATTTTGATCACAGCGGGAGATTTACAATTGTTTGGGTTCCGTTTAGTTGAAGTTACCAAATGTAAATAATTAGCTAGCGATGCATCTAGGGCGCGCGGCAAAACTGACAATAATGTGCTTTTTTATTTTTCGGGGCTTGAAGGCCAATCGTTTCTCCCCCATAAATAAAAATGCCAGTCAAGATGAGACTGGCATTTGGCAAAGAGTACGCAACATGATGGTGTGGCAAAAAGGCGTTGAGTAGGGTCAGGCGACCGCTTCACTTTCCACCGGAATGATGAGGCTTGCATGATTTCCTTTTGGCCCTTCATGGACATCGAAGCTGACTAGCTGCCCGGCTTTGAGGGTGCGGTAACCCTCCATCTGGATAGTGGAATAATGAGCAAAGATGTCTTCACCGCCGTTTTGCGGACAGATGAAACCAAAGCCCTTAGCATTATTGAACCATTTAACAGTACCCGTCTCCATGCTTCTACTTCCCTCTCAAGACTATTTGGTGAGTTGAAGAGATTGAGCTAATTAGTGAGCACGAATGCCCGTACGTCGCTGAATACAGGCACTAATCGCCGGTATTTTGCACACGAAATTACACTCTAGTGGAATTGATCTGGACGTCAAGGGAAGGGCATTTGTCATGCCTGAGCAGATAGCCAAACTTTGAAGCAGGTAACGATCCTGAAATAATGTGGTCATTATTTCAACGATTTTACCGATAGCAAAGAGAGGAAGATGTGCGGGGGCATGATGCATTAAGAGATGGTAAAATGAATGTTAAACGTCATGACGAAAGCTGGGGCACAAGGGTGCCAGACAATGCTGACGTCATAACAGACCTTCAGAAGGTGATGGACAGGCAATGGGTAACAATCAAGACTGGCTAAATTTCGAACACTTGGCGGCGGATAAGCTAAAGGATGAGGTAAAACCGCCATCTATGTATAAAGTTATATTAAACAACGACGATTACACTCCGATGGAATTTGTGATTGACGTTCTGCAAAAGTTCTTTTCTTATGATATTGAACGTGCAACGCAACTGATGCTCCAGGTGCACTATAAAGGCAAAGCTATTTGTGGAGTCTATACCGCTGAAGTAGCCGAAACCAAAGTCGCACATGTGAATAAGTACGCCAAGGAGAACGAGCATCCGTTGCTGTGTACGCTGGAAAAAGCCTGATTAAGGCAATCTATTTGGGAGGTGCCTATGCTCAATCAAGAACTTGAACTCAGTCTCAACATGGCTTTCGCAAGAGCCCGTGAGCACCGGCATGAGTTTATGACCGTGGAGCACCTGCTGTTGGCGTTGCTTAGCAACCCGGCAGCCCGTGAAGCGCTTGAAGCTTGTACCGTTGACCTGGTGGCGTTACGCCAGGAACTGGAAGCGTTCATCGAACAAACCACGCCCACCTTACCTGCCAGTGAAGAAGAGCGCGACACCCAGCCTACGCTGAGTTTCCAGCGCGTTCTGCAACGTGCGGTATTCCACGTGCAATCTTCCGGTCGTAGTGAAGTGTCTGGCGCAAACGTTCTGGTCGCGATATTCAGCGAACAGGAATCCCAGGCCGCATATCTGCTGCGTAAACATGACGTTAGCCGTCTCGACGTGGTGAACTTCATCTCTCACGGTACCCGTAAAGATGAGCCAGGTCAGGCGCCAAACAACAACGCAGAGAACCCAGTTAACGAAGAGCAGTCGGCGGGGGAAGATCGTATGGAGAACTTCACCACTAACCTTAACCAGTTGGCGCGCGTGGGGGGTATCGACCCGCTGATTGGCCGTGACAAAGAGCTTGAGCGTGCGATTCAGGTTCTCTGCCGTCGTCGCAAAAATAACCCACTGTTGGTGGGGGAGTCAGGCGTGGGTAAAACCGCTATCGCCGAGGGTCTAGCCTGGAGAATCGAGCAGGGCGACGTGCCTGAAGTGATGGCCGATTGCACCCTGTACTCACTCGACATCGGTTCACTGCTGGCGGGCACTAAATACCGCGGTGACTTCGAAAAACGTTTTAAATCACTGCTGAAGCAGCTTGAGCAAGACAAAAACAGCATCCTGTTTATTGATGAAATCCATACCATCATCGGGGCAGGCGCGGCGTCTGGCGGCCAAGTTGATGCAGCAAACCTGATTAAGCCACTGCTTTCTAGCGGCAAAATTCGGGTTATCGGCTCAACGACTTATCAGGAGTTCAGCAACATCTTCGAAAAAGACCGTGCTTTGGCGCGTCGCTTCCAGAAGATTGATATTACTGAGCCAACCGTCGAAGAGACCGTGCAGATCATTAATGGTCTGAAAACCAAATATGAAGCTCACCACGATGTGCGTTACACCGCGAAAGCCGTGCGCGCTGCCGTTGAGCTGTCAGTGAAATACATTAATGACCGTCATCTGCCGGACAAGGCGATTGACGTGATTGACGAAGCGGGCGCGCGCAGCCGGTTAATGCCGGTCAGCAAGCGCAAGAAAACGGTTAACGTCAGCGACATCGAAAGCGTGGTTGCGCGCATCGCGCGTATTCCAGAGAAAACAGTATCGGCCACCGACCGTGACGTGCTGAAGAATCTGGGCGATCGCCTGAAAATGCTGGTATTCGGGCAAGATCCGGCGATTGAAGCACTGACCGAGGCGATCAAAATGAGCCGCGCCGGTCTGGGCCAAGATCATAAGCCTGTCGGTTCCTTCCTGTTCGCCGGTCCGACCGGTGTGGGTAAAACCGAAGTGACCGTACAGCTGGCGAAAGCGTTAGACATTGAGCTGCTGCGTTTCGATATGTCCGAATACATGGAGCGTCACACCGTCAGCCGTTTGATTGGTGCGCCTCCGGGCTATGTCGGCTTTGACCAAGGCGGTTTGCTGACTGACGCGGTACTGAAGCACCCGCACGCGGTTGTGCTGCTGGATGAAATCGAGAAAGCGCACCCGGACGTCTTCAACTTGCTGTTGCAGGTGATGGACAACGGTACGCTGACCGACAACAACGGCCGTAAAGCGGACTTCCGTAACGTCATTCTGGTCATGACCACCAACGCCGGCGTGCGTGAAACTGAGCGCAGATCTATTGGTCTGGTGCATCAGGATAACAGCCCGGACGCGATGGAAGAGATCAAGAAAGTGTTCACGCCAGAGTTCCGTAACCGTCTCGACAACGTGATTTGGTTCAACCACCTGTCTACTGAAGTTATTCAGCAGGTTGTCGACAAATTCATCGTTGAACTTCAGGCGCAGCTGGATGCGAAAGGCGTGTCTCTGGAAGTCAGCGACGAAGCGCGCGACTGGTTGACAGTCAAAGGCTACGACCGCGCCATGGGCGCACGTCCAATGACCCGTGCCGTGCAGGAAAACCTGAAGAAACCGTTGGCTAATGAACTGCTGTTTGGTTCGCTGGTTGATGGCGGTTCAGTCTCCGTGGGCCTCGATAAGAGTGCCGATAAACTGACGTACCATTTCATGAGTGCGCAGAACAAGAAAGCGGAAGGCGCGGTGCACTAATCACCGGTAGCTGAAAAGTAAAAAGGCGATGGAAACATCGCCTTTTTTTATGCCTGTTTTCCGTCAAATTTCAGTTGAGTGAAGGTAATAACCTGAAGCTGATAAAAGAGGAAAATAGCGGGAAGTGCCGAATTGCGGACACCACAAAACGCCCTTGCAAAAGCAGGAAGGGCGAAGAGGGTATCCTCGGATATCGCTGGAAATCAGCGATGAGTGAGCCGCCTGTTAGCGGCTACGGAAGACAATGCGGCCTTTGCTCAGGTCGTAAGGAGTCAATTCTACAGTGACTTTGTCACCCGTCAGGATGCGGATGTAGTTCTTACGCATTTTACCGGAGATGTGTGCGGTGACTACGTGCCCGTTTTCCAACTCAACGCGGAACATAGTGTTTGGCAGCGTATCAAGTACGGTGCCCTGCATTTCAATATTGTCTTCTTTGGCCATCGAATCCTCTAGGTCTAACTACCATAGTTTTTAACCGGCGTGATAATGCCGAAAAACCCACATTATGTAAAGAAGTATGGTTGACGATCGCATCTATTCCCTATCCATCGGGACTGTCGGCAGGTCTTCATAACGTGGGGATAAGTCTTGGGGCAGCCAGCATTCCGGCGGTAATTGTTGCTGTGAAAGCCGGGAAAGCGACTGCAAAAATTGGCGGCGTGGGATCTCTCTCGCACCCAGCGACGCAGTGTGAGGGTTGAGCACCTGACAGTCAATCAGTTCTCCACCATAGCGGGTGAAATGTTGGCAAAAAATCATCACGGCGCACTTTGAGGCGTTATCCCGGCGGCTGAACATTGATTCTCCACAGAATAATCCGCCGACATTCACGCCGTACATGCCGCCCACCAGTTCATCGCCGTCCCACACTTCAATCGAGTGCGCGTGACCCGCTTCGTGCAACTCCTGATAACCGCGTTTGACCAGCGGGCCAATCCAAGTGCCTTCATCACGCTGCTGAGAGCACGCGTGAATCACCTCAGCGAACGCTTTGTTAAGCGTGAAGCGATAGGGTTCCCGACGCATAAAACGGCGCAGGCTGCGGCTGATATGGCGCTCTTCGGGGTAGAGCACGGCCCGTGGGTCAGGGGACCACCATAGAATCACTTCCCCCGGCTCGAACCAAGGGAAGATGCCGCTGTGATAAGCCGAAAGCAGGCGAGGGGAGGTTAAATCCCCGCCCAGCGCCAGCAGGCCGTTGGGTTCATGCAGCGCCGTCTCCGGGTTAGGGAAGGCGACGGAGTTAGCTTCAAGCTTGACTAACCGCATAGGGTCCTTATTCATTGGTCAAAAAAGTCGGTCAGCCGCGCGCACGAAAACGTGCATAGCGACTCGCCATGCCGATCAGCGCGTGGTGAGAGCCTTCCTCAACGATTTGACCCTCTTCCATCACGCAGATCTTATCCATATTTTCCAAGCCGTAGAGGCGATGGGTAATTAAGATTAGCGTCTTTTTTTCACAATGTTGGCGCAGCAGCGCCAGAATATGACGTTCGGTTTCCGCGTCCAGACCCTCTGTCGGCTCATCCAGCAGCCACAGCGGCGCGTTATGCAAGATAGCGCGCGCCAAGCCAAGGCGACGCTGTTCGCCGCCAGAGAGCTGTCTTCCGCCTTCTCCTAGCCAGCTGTTTAAGCCATCGCCGACCAGCAAGGCTTGAAGATCAACCGCTTCCAGCGCCTTGACCAGTTGCTCGTCGCTACTTGCCGGAGCCACCATGCGCAGGTTTTCCCGCAGCGTGGTGTTGAAGATATGCACTCGCTGGCTGACCACGGTCATCGTTTGGCGCAGCGTGGCTTCATCGTAATCCGTAATCGCCGTGCCGTTAATGTTCAGGCAGCCTTGGTTGCTGTCCCACGCGCGGGTGATCAGCTGTAACAGCGTCGACTTACCGCAGCCGGTTTGGCCGAGCAGCGCCACGTGTTCGCCAGCATTAACCTGCAGATTGATGCCTTTCAGCACCGGCAGCGGCTGCCCCGGATAAGTAAAGCTTAGGTTTTCAATCTCCAGCGCGACCTGCTGTTCAGCCTGTGGGCCGTGCGCCGGGAAGCTGACGGCGGGCTGCTGCTGAATTATCTGCGTTACGCGCTGGGCCGAGGCAATGACTTGCCCCAGATGCTGGAAGGCCGCGGCGACCGGGCCGAGCGCCTCGAAGGCGGCCAGCGGGGTGAAGACAAACAGGGCAATCAGCGCGCCGGGCTGGACGATATCGCCAATGCCACCGGCAGCCAGCCACAGCATCAGCGTAACGGTCAATCCGGCGCTGGCAATGATCATCGCCTGCGACAGGCCTGAAAGCTTGGCTTGCTGCTGTTGGCGGCTCACCCAGCGGCTTTCCGTCTCATTCATGCTCTGGCGAAAACGCGCCTGTGCGCCAAACACCGCCAGTTCTGACTGGCCCTGCAACCATGAATTGAGCTGGGTGCGATAGGTGCCGCGCAGCTCGGTTAATTCGCGGCCAATCGGCTGGCCCGCGCGGTAAAACACCAGAGGTAACAACAGCATCAGCAGCAGCATGATGCCGCCGAGCGTCAGGGCCAGATGCAGGTCGAGGAAGCTCAGGCCAAAAGTGACCACCACGATGATCACCAAGGCGCTGACCAGCGGCGAGATAACCCGCAGGTAGAGGTGGTCGAGCGTGTCGACGTCGGCAACCAGCCGATTGAGCAAATCTGCCTGACGGAAGCGGGCAATGCCGCCCGGAGAGAGCGGCATGATTTTGGTGAAGGTGAACACCCGCAGATGGGCTAAGACGCGGAAAGTGGCGTCGTGGCTCACCAGACGTTCCGCATAGCGCCCCGCCGTGCGGAAGATTGCCGCGCCGCGCACACCGGCAGCGGGCAGCATGTAGTTGAAAGTATAAAGCCCGGCGAGGCCCGCCAGCGCTGACGCCGCGAGGAACCAGCCGGAGAGGGTCAGCAGGCCAATACTCGCCAACAGGGTGATGATCGCCAGCACAATGCCCAGCGACAGGCGCAGCCAATGGCGGCGATAAAGAGCCAGATAAGGCAGTAGAATTTTCATGTTTATAGCTCCTGACTGCGCTGAGCTAACAATCGGGAAAATGCGCCATTCCCGCTCGCCAATTGTTGATAACCACCTTGCTCAATCAGCAAGCCTTTATCCATCACCCACACTTCGTCGTATTGCTGAGTGTCTTCTAACTGATGGGTCACCAGCAGCGTGGTTTGTGATTGAGAAGCCACGTTCAGCGCCTGCATCACCCGTTTTTCACTGTGAGCGTCGAGGCTGGCGGTGGGTTCATCTAACAGCAGCAGGTGGCAAGGGGAGAGCAGGGCGCGAGCCACGGCAACGCGCTGAGCCTGCCCGACTGAGAGCCGCGCCGCGCTGTCGCCAAGCTCGGTGTCTAAACCTTCAGGCAGCAGCGGGAGAAACTCGCTGACATAGGCGCGCTCGATGGCAGATTGCAGCTGCGCTTCGCTGGCATCCGGCCAGCCCAGCAGGATATTGGCTCGCAGGCTCTGCTCCGGAAGGTGTGGGTTTTGCCCCACCCAGCTGAGCTGCTGGCGCCAGTCCGCTCGGGCTATCTGCTGCAATTCGATGCCATTGGCCTTGAGTGAGCCTTGATAAGGCAGGAAGCCGAGCAGGGCATTGAGCAGGGAGCTTTTCCCCGCGCCGCTCAGGCCAACCAGCGCCACGCGCTTGCCCGCAGGCAGGGTGAAGTTGAGCGGGCCAGCCAGCGTTTTGCCGTCCGGCGAGCGGATAATCAGGTCGACGGCTTCCAATGAAATGGCGCTCTCTGCCTCTGTCGGCCAAGGCTGGGTGCCTTCGCCCTGACTTTCAGCTTCGGCACTCAGGAAGGTCAGCAGGCTCTCTGCCGCGCCCACCGCCTGCGCTTTCGCATGGTAGAAAGTGCCTAAATCGCGCAGCGGCTGGAAAAACTCGGGAGCCAGTATCAGCACCAAGAAACCGGCAAATAGCGTGACGGGCGTGCCGTAGCTGCCGAAATTCAATTCTCCAAGATAGGAGAAGCCGAAGTAGACCGCGACCACGGCGATGGAGATTGAAGCGAAGAACTCCAGCACGGCGGAAGATAAAAACGCCAGACGCAGCACGTCCATGGTGCGAGCGCGGAAGCTTTCGGTGGAGCGTTGGATCTGCGCTGTCTCGGCCTTTGCGCGGTGGAACAGGCGCAGCGTATCCAAGCCGCGCAGGCTGTCCAAGAAATTGCCACTCAGGCGGGCGAGGGCGGTGAAGTTGCGGCGATTAGCATCCGCCGCGCCCATGCCGACCAAGGCCATAAAGATAGGAATTAACGGTGCGGTGACCAGCAGGATCATGCCCGCGGCCCAGTTGATCGGGAAAATACTCACCAGAATCAGCAGAGGAATAATCCCCGCCAGCGCAATCTGCGGCAGGTAGCGGGAGTAGTAATCCTGCATCTCTTCGATTTGCTCGAGGATGATGGTGGCCCAGCTTCCCGCTGGTTTGCCTTGGATCCACGCCGGGCCAAGCTTCTCCAACCTGTCGAGCACCAATTTGCGCATTTCCCGGCGAATAATTTTGCCGCAAATAAAGCCCACTTGCTCACGCAGCCAAGTGACCACGGCGCGAAGAATGAAGGTCAGTGCCAACAGCAGGAAGCTTTGCACCAGCTGGTCGCGAGGCGTGTTTTGAATAATTAAGCTGTGGAGCAGGCCCGCCATTAACCAAGCTTGGGCAAGAATGAGTAAACCGGAGAGTAAGCCCAGCATCATTGAAAGGCGTATCCAGCCTTTGGCGCGTGAGCTTTGTTGCTTTAACCAGCGGGTGAGTTCTTGTTGTCGTGTTTTATTCATCAGGCAATCAGTCTGCGCAGCAATACAGAAATCACAGGGGTATTTCCGTATAGAGTGACATGCGATTGAACGGAGAGTCAGGATGACGCAGAAGAAGCCCGCTCGCAGGTCGCATGATCCAAAAAAGCGCCGCCACGGCGGTGCCATTACCCGTGCATTCCGAGCTGAGTCGAAAGCTCGCTCATGTTACATGTTCGGACTTACGCTGAAAAATCTATTTCTATAAAAACGGTTATTTGCATAGAAAACAAAACAATGAGGCGACCGATTGGCCGCCTCATGAGGAGTTAACGCTTGTCTGGCATTCAGCAATTATACGGCTGGTTTCGCCAAGCCGTCCAGATAGCGTTCTGCGTCCAGCGCGGCCATACAGCCGGTGCCCGCCGAGGTAATTGCCTGACGGTAGATGTGGTCCATCACGTCGCCCGCAGCAAACACGCCTGGGATGCTGGTCTGAGTGGCATTGCCTTGAATGCCGGACTGCACTTTGATGTAGCCGTTTTCCAGCTCTAACTGACCGTCGAAAATGGCGGTGTTAGGGCTGTGGCCGATAGCGATGAACACGCCCGCGACGTCCAGCTTGCTCAGCTCGTCGGTGCGCGCATCACGCAGGTTGGCCCCGGTTACGCCCATCTGGTCGCCCAGAACTTCGTCCAAAGTCTTGTTGGTGTGCAGCACCACGTTGCCCTTGGTGGCTTTCTCATTCAGACGGTCGATAAGAATTTTTTCAGCGCGGAAGCTGTCGCGGCGGTGAATCAAATGCACTTCTTCGGCGATGTTTGCCAGATAAAGCGCTTCTTCAACTGCGGTGTTACCGCCGCCGACCACGGCAACTTTCTGGTTGCGATAGAAGAAACCGTCGCAGGTTGCACAGGCAGAAACGCCTCTACCTTTGAACGCTTCTTCAGAAGGCAGGCCGATATAGCGCGCAGAAGCACCGGTGGCGATGATTAACGCGTCACAGGTGTACTCTTCGCTGTCACCGAACAGGCGGAACGGGCGGTTCTGCAAGTCAACTTTGTTGATGTGGTCGAAGATGATCTCGGTATTAAATTTCGCGGCATGCTCGTGCATGCGCTCCATCAGACCCGGACCTGTCAGGCCCTCTGGGTCACCCGGCCAGTTTTCCACTTCGGTGGTGGTGGTCAATTGACCGCCTTTTTCCACGCCGGTGATCAATACCGGATTCAAGTTAGCGCGCGCTGCATAAACCGCAGCCGTGTAACCTGCTGGACCTGAACCTAAAATCAATAGCTTACTGTGTTTAACCGTACTCATGAGCAATTCATCTCCGTGATGGCGACTAGCAATGAACCGATTGTAGGGAAAACCGCGCAGTAAAAAAAGCAAACTCAGATGTTGTTAACGATTTGTCTGATAGTTTTTAATTTCAAACCCACGTACAACTACACCCCGGCTAGCTCTCATTTGGGGTAACTGATTGAAGATTGGATAAATAATCGGCAATGAATATGTTGTGAGCTTGTTATTTTTCAATCAGACGCTGGCCTTTTCGCGGCAAATCCCGACTTTATGTAGGCTTTAGCACGAAAAAGCAGGTTAATTGTTTTGTTATTATTGGTCGTTGAAAGATAGGTAAAAACGGGGCTGTGAGATTTCAATCTGGCACGTTCTTCTGATTTTGCTTCTTTTACTTTGACAATCCGCTGTGCATTTGCGAAAACATCTAGGGACGAAGAAATTAATCGCCTGCCTGTGACTTGAAATTCTACGATCAGCTGCTACCTGACATGTTCAAGGTGTTGTTTCGCTGGTTTTTTCTTGTGCAGGATTTAGTGAAAACAGCGAGCTTTGCGCAAGCTATTCATTTCACAGCGATATTTCTTCTCGGTATGGCGTCAATGAATGCGTTTTCTTTCGACAGGGGACTCACGCAATCAAACGGCTTACTAAAACCTAAAACTATCGGGTCTTCGCTTGGGACAAACCCTGACACATTGAAGTTGGCTAGGGTATGGCAGGTGCAGGGAAGGACAGCAGAGAGACAATAATAATGGTAGACAACAAAAAGCGTCCGGGAAAAGATCTCGACCGTATTGACCGTAACATCCTCAACGAACTGCAAAAGGATGGCCGGATCTCAAACGTCGAGCTTTCCAAACGAGTGGGATTATCTCCAACACCGTGTCTGGAGCGCGTTCGTCGTTTAGAACGTCAAGGCTTCATTAACGGATATACCGCGTTGCTCAATCCACACTATCTGGATGCATCGCTGCTGGTGTTTGTTGAGATAACACTCAACCGTGGTGCACCGGACGTGTTTGAGCAATTCAATGCAGCAGTACAAAAACTTGAAGATATTCAGGAGTGTCATTTGGTTTCTGGGGATTTCGACTACCTGTTGAAAACCCGCGTACCTGACATGTCAGCCTATCGTAAGTTGTTAGGTGAGACATTACTTCGACTGCCGGGCGTTAACGACACCCGCACCTACGTGGTGATGGAAGAAGTAAAACAAACCAACCGTCTGGTTATTAAGACCCGGTAAAGGTTCAGGTGCAAAACCTTATAAATTTAGCTACACTCCTGTGTATCTATACAGCCCCGGCGCCGAGGCCCGTTCTCGGCGCTGTTGCTTTTTCAGCCCACAGGAACCTGGAGAGCCTTTCTTGAGCCAGGAATATACAGAAGATAAAGACGTTACCCTGAAAAAACTGAGCAGTAGCCGCCGCGTGTTGGAAGCTGTTCTGGTAGTGGTAGCCGTTTTCGCCGTCTACCTTATGGCGGCGCTGGTGAGTTTTAACCCCTCAGATCCAAGCTGGTCGCAGACCGCATGGCATGGACCTATTCATAACTGGGGTGGTGGTGTAGGTGCGTGGATGGCCGACACCTTGTTCTTCATTTTTGGCGTATTGGCTTACGCTATTCCCCCTATCATGCTTTGCCTGTGTTGGGCGGCGTTTCGTCAGCGTGATAATCAGGATTACATCGACTATTTCTCTTTGTCGCTGCGACTTATTGGTACGCTGGCGTTAATTCTCACGTCTTGTGGACTGGCAGCATTCAATATTGATGACCTTTATTACTTTGCCTCAGGCGGCGTGATTGGCAGTTTGCTGACCACGGCGATGACTCCTTGGTTTAATAATGTCGGCGCGACCATGGTTCTGCTCTGTATTTGGGCGGCGGGTCTGACACTGTTTACCGGCTGGTCATGGCTGACGATTGCAGAGAAAATTGGCGGCGTGGTGCTGGGTGTTACCACCTTCATGACCAACCGTTCGCGTCGTGACGATGATTATGACTATGAAGATGATCACCATGAAAATGTTGCTCATGATAGCCATGACGATCCGTTACTCGACTCTGATTACGTGCCTTCTGCAGCAGCTAAAGCCGCCGCGGCTGCGACCGCCAGTGCCAAAGTCGCACCGGCCAATGCCGCCGTGGATGATGAAGATGACGTGCTGTTCTCCGCGCCGTCGCTGCATGACAATGCCGAGGCCAAAACTCAGCCAGAAGCTGCGCCAGTTCAAACACCTGCTCCAGCGCCAGAGGCGACTCAGCCTGCTGCGAGTGAGGTGAGGGCACCAGCACCTGAAGTTGAGATGCCTGCTGCGCCGGTAGCGCCGGAGCCAACTATTGCTCCCGCACCGCCGCTGTATAGCTTTGAAATTCCGCAAGAAACGCCAGCTCCCCAGCAGCCAACCAAATCGCCATCTTATGATGACGATGAGCCACGCTTAGGCAATTGGCAGGCCAGCGCGCCTGCTGAGCCGGAACGCTCGCCGTTTGATTTCAGCACCGCCCAGCGCGACAGCAGCGAAGTGAACAGTCTGGCTGCGACCGCGGCGTTGGCAACAGGTTTAGCGCAGGCCGGGCAGTCAGCCAGTTCTGCTACTAATACCTTTATGCCCGCCTTCAGCGCGGTCAGTGACGGCAATTCGCAAGTCAAAAAAGGCGTGGGTCCTGAGCTGCCGAGGCCAAATCCGGTGCGTATTCCAACGCGTCGTGAATTGGCTTCTTATGGCATCAAGTTACCTTCGCAGCGCATGGCCGAACAGCAGGAGCAGCTTGCTGCCCAGCAGCAGCCTGTTGCGCCAGTAAATGATGTAGACGGCGAGCAGGGCGATGATGAAGCCGCACTGCAAGAGGCGGCACTGCGCCAGCAGTTTGCCCAGCAACAGAGTCAGCGTTACGGCGATGAGCACGTCGCGACAGAAGAAGATGAAGAGGCGGCCTTGCAAGAAGCCGAGCTTCGTCAGGCTTTCGCCGCCCGTGAGCAGAACCGTTATCAGCAGGAAGAGCAGCAAGACACCCAGCCTGCTTACTCTCAGCACAGCTCGCCACAGCAGAACCCAGTCTCTTCTGCGGCAGCGGATGCTCTCGCTGCTGCCGCGATGAACATCAGCACGCATGATGCGTTCACCTTCTCGCCAATGGCGGATTTGGTGGATGACACGCCAACAGAACCTCTGTTTACGCTATCGCCGCACAAAGAAGAAGATGAGCCAGAAGTGCCGAGTTTCGGCCAAAGCTATCGTCAGTCAGCGCCGCAGCACCAGCCTATCGAACAATATGAGGCACCGGAGCAATCGCAACCTGCTCAGCCGAACATGGATAGCCTGATCCACCCATTCCTGATGCGTCACGAGCAGCCGCTGGTCAAACCGACCACGCCACTGCCGTCGCTCGATTTGTTAACCTCGCCGCCAGCCGAATCTGAGCCGGTAGATGAGTTTGCACTGGAACAGATGGGTAACCTGATTGAAGCGCGTCTGAACGATTACCGCATCAAAGCCGACGTGGTTGATAAGCTGCCGGGGCCGGTGATCACCCGTTTCGAATTGGATCTGGCACCGGGCGTGAAAGCGGCACGTATCTCGAATTTGTCGCGTGACTTGGCGCGTTCACTTTCGGCGGTTGCGGTGCGCGTGGTTGAGGTTATCCCTGGAAAACCTTATGTCGGATTGGAGCTGCCAAACAAGAAGCGCCAGACCGTTTACCTGCGCGAAGTGCTGGACTGTGCCAAATTCAAAGAGAGTCCTTCACCTCTGACCATCGTGCTGGGTAAAGATATCTCGGGTGAGCCCGTCATCGCTGACTTGGCTAAGATGCCTCACTTGCTGGTAGCAGGTACCACCGGTTCTGGTAAGTCGGTCGGCGTTAACGCCATGATCCTCAGCATGCTCTACAAAGCTACGCCGGAAGAAGTTCGCTTCATCATGATTGACCCGAAAATGCTCGAACTTTCGGTCTATGAGGGCATTCCACACCTGTTAACCGAGGTGGTCACTGACATGAAAGACGCCGCCAATGCGCTGCGCTGGTGTGTCGGTGAGATGGAACGCCGCTATAAGCTGATGTCGGCATTGGGTGTGCGTAATCTGGCGGGTTATAACGAGCGAGTTGAGCAAGCCGAAGCCATGGGCCGCCCGATCCCGGATCCATTCTGGAAACCGGGTGATGGCATGGCCGCTGAGCCGCCTTATCTGGAAAAAGAGCCATTTATTGTCGTGTTGGTCGATGAGTTCGCTGACCTGATGATGACGGTAGGTAAGAAGGTTGAAGAGCTGATTGCGCGTTTGGCGCAGAAAGCCCGTGCGGCCGGTATTCACCTGGTTCTGGCAACCCAGCGTCCGTCGGTTGACGTTATTACCGGCTTGATTAAGGCTAACATTCCGACCCGTATCGCCTTTACCGTGTCGAGTAAAATCGACTCCCGTACCATTCTGGACCAAGGTGGCGCCGAGTCCCTGTTGGGCATGGGTGACATGCTCTACATGGCACCGAACTCGTCAATCCCGGTTCGTGTTCACGGCGCATTTGTCCGTGACCAGGAAGTCCACGCCGTGGTTCAGGACTGGAAAGCGCGCGGTCGTCCTAAGTACATCGACAGCATCCTTGCGGGTGGTGAAGATGGCGAAGGCGGCGGCGGTGGTATGGACAACGATGAAGAGCTGGACGCGCTGTTTGATCAGGCCGTGGCTTTCGTGGTCGACAAGCGTCGCGCGTCAATTTCCGGCGTTCAACGCCAGTTCCGCATCGGCTACAACCGTGCGGCGCGAATCGTTGAACAGATGGAAGCGCAGGGCATCGTCAGCACGCCGGGCCACAACGGTAACCGTGAAGTCTTAGCACCACCTTCTCACGAATAATATCGTCGAATGCACAAAGGTCGCGGTTGCGGCCTTTGTGCAAAGAAGCGTAAACCCCCTGTTTTTCAGACGAATGAGCTACCTTTGTGGTAGCGCCTCAGCTAGAGTTCGCAACATGGGCCTATGCGCCAGCGCATGGCAACGTCTGAATCGAAAAAGGTTTCTGAGGTAGAGATAAGAATGAAAAAATTGTTAGTTGTTGGTTGTTTATTGACAGCATTTACTTCCGCCTCGGTTTTAGCCGATGCCAGCAGTGATCTGAAAAGTCGCTTGGGCAAGCTGAATACTTTCCATGCCAGTTTCACGCAGACCGTAACCAGCGATGACGGCGCGGCCGTGCAGCAAGGTGAAGGCGAACTGTGGGTGAAACGTCCAAACCTGTTTAACTGGCACATGACGTCGCCAGACGAAAGCATTCTGGTTTCTGATGGTAAAACCCTGTGGTTCTACAATCCGTTCGTCGAACAAGTCACGGCAACTTGGCTGAAAAACGCCACGGGCAACACGCCGTTTATGCTGATCACCCGTAACGACAGCAGTGACTGGGCTAAGTACAACGTTAAGCAGAAAGGCGATGATTTCGAATTAACGCCAAAAACCGCAGCCGGTAATCTGAAGCAGTTTGCGATCACCGTAACGCCAACCGGCACCATCAAAAGCTTCACCGCGGTTGAGCAAGATGGTCAGAAAAGCGCGTACAGCCTGAAAGGCGAGCAGAACGCGTCAGTTGACGATGCCAAATTCAAATTTACACCGCCGAAAGGCGTGACGGTGGACGACCAGCGTCAGTGAGGTCCCTTTGAGTAATCTGTCACTCGATTTTTCCCACAATGAGTTCCAGCCACTGGCCGCAAGAATGCGGCCAGTTTCACTTGCAGAATACATCGGCCAGCAGCATCTACTAGCCGCAGGCAAGCCGCTACCGCGCGCGATAGAAGCGGGGCAGCTGCATTCGATGATTTTGTGGGGGCCGCCGGGGACTGGGAAAACGACGCTGGCGGAGCTGATAGGGCGCTACGCCAACGCTGACGTCGAGCGTATCTCGGCGGTCACCTCGGGCATTAAAGAGATCCGCGAAGCCATTGAGCGCGCGCGGCAAAATCGCGACGCGGGCCGTCGCACCATTCTCTTTGTGGACGAGGTGCACCGTTTCAACAAAAGCCAGCAAGACGCCTTCTTGCCGCACATTGAAGATGGCACCATCACCTTCATTGGCGCGACCACCGAAAATCCCTCTTTTGAGTTGAATTCGGCACTGTTGTCCCGTGCCCGCGTCTATTTGCTCAAATCGCTGACTGCCGAAGATATTGAAAAAGTCATCGAGCAGGCGCTGACCAACAAAGAGCGCGGCTATGCGGACCAGAAAATTGTGGTTCCCGCTGAGACTCGCCGCATGCTGGCGGAGCTGGTCAATGGCGATGCGCGTCGCGCGTTAAACAGCATTGAGATGATGGCCGACATGGCCGAAATCGACAAAAAAGGTGTGAGAACCCTGACGCCCGAATTGTTGAAAGAGATCTCCGGTGAGCGCAGCGCGCGCTTCGACAATAAAGGTGACCGGTATTACGATTTAATCTCCGCGCTGCATAAATCGGTGCGCGGTTCATCCCCTGACGCCGCGCTGTACTGGTACGCGCGTATCATCACCGCCGGTGGCGACCCGCTCTATGTGGCGCGCCGACTGTTAGCCATTGCATCCGAAGATGTGGGTAACGCTGACCCGCGCGGTATGCAGGTGGCGATTGCCGCTTGGGACTGCTTCACCCGCGTCGGCCCGGCAGAGGGCGAACGGGCGATTGCGCAGGCGATTGTCTATCTAGCCTGTGCGCCAAAAAGTAATGCTGTTTACACGGCTTTTAAAGCCGCGATGCGCGACGCCCGTGAACAGTCTGATTACGACGTTCCAGAGCATTTACGCAATGCACCAACCAAGCTTATGAAGGAAATGGGGCTGGGCGCTGAGTACCGTTATGCGCATGACGAACCCAATGCCTACGCCGCCGGGGAGAACTATTTCCCGCCACAAATGGCCAACACCCAGTACTATTATCCTTCTCCTCGCGGTCTGGAGGGTAAGATTGGTGAAAAGCTGGCATGGTTGACTGAACAAGATCAAAATAGCCCGACAAAACGCTACCGCTAATATTGCTGTTGCGGTAAGGTTACTTCTGATAACTCTTTGACATGCTGCCTATTCAGGCGGCGTGCTTCATCTAATTCACACTAAAACAACACGTACAGGATTAGCATGCTCGATCCCAATCTGCTGCGTAATGAGCTAGACGCAGTTGCAGAAAAACTGGCTCGCAGAGGTTTTAAACTCGATGTGGAAACGCTGCGTTCTCAAGAAGAACGTCGCAAGGTCTTGCAAGTAGAAACGGAAACTCTGCAAGCGGAACGTAACGCACGATCGAAATCGATCGGTGCAGCGAAAGCCCGTGGCGAAGACATCGAACCCCTGCGTCAGGAAGTTAATGAACTGGGTGAGAGACTGGATGCTGCGAAAGCAGAACTTGATGCTTTGCAGACGGCTATTCGCGACATCGCGTCTGCCATTCCGAACCTGCCAGATGACTCTGTTCCTGCGGGCAAAGACGAAAACGATAACCAGGAAGTTACTCGCTGGGGCACTCCGCGCCAGTACGGCTTTGAAGTTCGCGACCACGTTTCACTGGGCGAGCTGGCCGGTGGCCTTGATTTCGCTTCCGCGGTTAAGCTGACGGGTTCACGCTTCGTGGTGATGAAAGGGCAGATTGCTCGCATGCACCGTGCTCTGTCCCAGTTTATGCTGGACTTGCACACTGAGCAGCACGGCTACAGCGAAACCTACGTGCCTTACTTGGTTAACCAAGACACGCTGTTCGGCACCGGGCAATTGCCGAAGTTTGGTGAAGACTTGTTCCACACCAAGCCTTTGGGCGAAGAAGCCGGAAGCAGCAACTACGCGCTGATCCCAACGGCTGAAGTTCCGCTGACCAACCTGCTGCGCGACGAAATTGTTGAAGAAGAGTCACTGCCAATCAAACTGACTGCGCATACTCCGTGCTTCCGCTCCGAAGCGGGCTCTTACGGTCGTGACACCCGTGGTCTGATCCGTATGCACCAGTTCGACAAAGTTGAGATGGTGCAGATTGTTCGCCCGGAAGACTCAATGCAAGCTCTGGAAGAGCTGACTGCGCATGCTGAAAAAGTGTTGCAGCTGCTCAATCTGCCATACCGCAAAGTGCTGCTGTGTACTGGCGATATGGGCTTTGGCTCAACCAAGACTTATGACTTAGAAGTCTGGTTGCCAGCGCAGGACACTTACCGCGAAATCTCTTCCTGCTCCAACATGGGTGATTTCCAGGCTCGTCGCATGCAGGCTCGCTGCCGCAGCAAAACTGAGAAGAAGCCGCGTCTGGTTCATACCCTGAACGGTTCTGGTTTAGCGGTTGGCCGTACTCTGGTTGCCGTGCTGGAAAACTATCAGTTGGAAGATGGCCGCATTGAAGTGCCAGAAGTTCTGCGCCCGTACATGCGCGGTCTGGAAGTCATCGGCTAATACCGCTGTATAATTTACAATATAGCGACAAGGCGCCTACGGGCGCCTTTTTTACGCCGTAAGTGTGCGCCACACGAAAGAATTCACTGCGTCGTGTAATCAAAGCCCTCCTTTCTTGATAGCAAACAAAGTTTGCTAACCACTAATGAGTAATATCCCCTGCGTAAGAGTGGGTATAAATCATCTCATCATAACGTCTTAGCCCGCTCTCCCTTACCTGATAACTGATCTTCAATGCCCGTGACGACATGGACTCGCTATCAGGAACATCACATGGAGCAGAGCATGCGGGATAAAAAGTCACCACAATCTGGCGAAAAAGGCGGTATCAGCCGCCGCACCTTAATGAAATCCTCGACACTCGCCGGGCTAGCCTTGGCTTCCGGGAGTGTCAGCTTGCCTTTCAGCCGCAAAGCCGTTGCCGGAGCGATACAAACCTCGGCGCACCCAACCTCGGAAAAAGTGGTGTGGGGCGCGTGCTCGGTCAACTGCGGCAGCCGCTGCGCCTTGCGACTGCACGTGCGCGACGAAGAAGTCTATTGGGTAGAAACTGACAACACCGGCCATGACCAATATGGTGACCATCAGGTGCGCGCCTGCCTGCGCGGCCGATCCATTCGCCGCCGTATGAACCACCCCGAGCGACTCAACTACCCGATGAAACGAGTTGGTAAACGCGGCGAGGGCAAATTCAAACGCATCAGCTGGGAAGAAGCCTTCGACGAAATTGCCAATAACCTGAAGCGAATTGTCGCCAAGTACGGCAATGAAGCAGTTTATATCAACTATACGTCCGGCATTGTCGGCGGCAATATCACCCGTTCCTCGCCCTATGCCTCTTTAGTCGCCCGCCTGATGAACTGCTACGGCGGCTTCCTCAGCCATTACGGCACTTACAGTACCGCGCAGATCAGCTGCGCCATGCCATACACTTACGGCAGTAACGACGGCAACAGCACCTCTGATATTGAAAACAGCAAGCTGGTGGTGCTTTTCGGCAACAATCCGGCGGAAACGCGCATGAGCGGCGGCGGGATCACTTACTACCTTGAGCAGGCCCGCGAGCGATCTAACGCGCGCATGATTGTCATCGATCCGCGCTATACCGACACCGCCGCCGGGCGCGAAGATGAGTGGATCCCCATCCGTCCGGGCACCGACGCCGCGCTGGTCGCGGGTCTGGCGCACGTGTTAATCACTGAGGATTTGGTCGATCAAGCTTTCCTCGACACTTACTGCATCGGCTATGACCAGAAAACCCTGCCGCAAGGTGCGCCGGAGAACAGCCACTACAAAGCTTATATTTTGGGTGCGGGCGATGATGCTACGGCGAAAACGCCTGAGTGGGCGTCGCGCATTACCGGTATTCCTGCCGAGCGCATTATCAAGCTGGCGCGCGAGATGGGTCAGGCGAAACCGGCCTATATTTCTCAGGGCTGGGGGCCGCAGCGTCAGGCCAACGGCGAGCTGACTTCGCGGGCCATCGCCATGCTGCCGATCCTGACTGGCAACGTGGGGATTAACGGTGGTAACAGCGGGGCACGTGAGTCCACCTACACCATCACCATTGAGCGCATGCCGGTGTTAACCAATCCGGTGAAGACGCAGATTTCCTGCTTTAGCTGGACCGATGCCATCTTCCGTGGCCCGGAAATGACCGCCGAAAGAGATGGCGTTCGCGGCAAAGCCAAGCTGGACGTGCCCATCAAGTTCATCTGGAACTACGCTGGCAACACCATTACCAACCAGCACTCTGACATCAACAAAACCCACGACATTCTGCAAGACGACAACCAGTGCGAAATGATTGTCGTGTTGGAAAACTTCATGACCTCCTCGGCGAAATATGCCGACATCCTGCTGCCAGACCTGATGACAACCGAGCAGGAGGACATCATCCCGAATGATTACGCGGGCAACATGGGGTATCTGATTTTCATTCAGCCCGCCACCAAACCTAAGTTTGAGCGCAAAGGCATTTACGAGGTGATGAGTGAAGTCGCCCGCCGCCTTGGTCCAGAGGTACACAGCAAGTTCACGGAAAATCGTACCCAGCGCGAATGGCTTCAGCATCTGTACGCCAAAATGCTCGTCAAAGACCCGGCGTTACCGGCCTATGAAGAGCTGCGCCAGATGGGCATCTATAAGCGTAAAGACCCAAATGGTCACTTTGTCGCTTATAAGAAATTCCGCGAAGATCCGCAGGCTAATCCGCTGAAAACTCCTTCGGGCAAGATTGAGATCTACTCTTCGGCGCTAGCGGATATCGCCTCGCGCTGGGAGTTGGAAAAAGATGAAATCATCAGCCCTCTGCCGGTTTACGCCTCCACCTTTGAAGGCTGGGATGACCCGCTGCGCAGCCAATATCCACTGCAAATGTTCGGCTTCCACTACAAGGCGCGTACCCACTCGACCTACGGCAATATCGACATTTTGCAAGCCGCCTGCCGTCAGGAAGTGTGGATCAACCCACTGGATGCGCAGAGTCGCGGCATTAAAAACGGCGACGCGGTGCGCGTGTTCAACGGGCGCGGAGAAGTGCGCGTGGCCGCCAAGGTGACGCCGAGGATCATGCCGGGCGTAGTGGCAATGGGGCAGGGAGCTTGGCATCAGGCCAACATGGCCGGGGATCGCGTCGATCACGGTGCTTGCATGAACACCCTGACAACGCATCGCGCTTCGCCGTTAGCCAAGGGCAATCCGCAACATACCAATTTGATTCAAATAGAAAAAGTGTAAGTCGAGGCAAGGGACAAAGAGATCCATTGCCCATCTAGCCATACCCAAGTTTCGCCTCTGGGCAATACCCGTGAGGATATTTAGGAGCAAGTAATGTCGATAAACAAACAAGGGAAAGCGTCGCAGGGCGCGGGGCTAAGCCGCCGCACCTTGATGAAAAGTTCCGCTCTGGTCGGGCTGGCCGCCGCTGCCGGTGGCATCTCGTTGCCATTCCGTCAGGCGCGGGCCGACAAGGCACCGGTCGCGGCTGCGGCTGAGAAAGAGAAGGTGGTCTGGAGCGCCTGTACCGTAAACTGCGGCAGCCGCTGCCCGCTGCGCATGCACGTGGTCGACGGTGAAATCCGCTATGTGGAAACCGACAACACCGGCAATGACGATTATGAAGGGCTGCATCAGGTTCGAGCCTGTCTGCGCGGTCGCTCCATGCGCCGCCGAGTGTATAACCCGGACCGCCTGAAATACCCGATGAAGCGAGTCGGCGCGCGCGGCGAAGGTAAATTCGTGCGCATCAGCTGGGAAGAGGCTTTCGACACTATTGCTGGCAGCATGAAGAAGATCATCAGCCAGTACGGCAACGAAGCGATTTACCTCAACTACGGCACCGGCACGCTGGGCGGCACCATGACCCGCTCATGGCCGCCGGGCGCGACCTTGATTGCCCGCCTGATGAACTGCTGCGGCGGCTACCTCAACCATTATGGCGACTACAGCTCGGCGCAGATTGCCGAAGGGCTGAACTACACCTACGGCGGCTGGGCGGATGGCAACAGCCCGTCGGACATCGAAAACAGCAAACTGGTGGTGCTGTTTGGCAACAACCCCGGCGAAACGCGGATGAGCGGCGGCGGGGTGACTTACTACATTGAGCAGGCGCGGCAAAAATCCAAGGCGCGGATGATTATCATCGATCCGCGTTACACCGACACCGGCGCAGGCCGCGAAGATGAGTGGCTGCCGATCCGTCCAGGCACTGACGCCGCGCTCGCCGCCGCGCTGGCTCACGTGATGATCAGCGAAAATCTGGTGGATCAGCCTTTCCTCGACAAATACTGCGTCGGCTATGACGAGAAAACCCTTCCCGCTGGCGCACCGAAGAATGGTCACTATAAAGCCTATATTCTCGGGCAGGGCGCGGACGGTATCGCTAAAACGCCAAGCTGGGCGGCGAAAATCACCGGCATTTCGGCAGATAAAATTATCAAGCTCGGCCGCGAGATTGGGCAAGCCAAACCGGCCTTTATCACCCAAGGCTGGGGGCCACAGCGCCACTCCAATGGTGAAATCGCCACTCGCGCCATTGCTATGCTAGCGATTTTAACTGGCAACGTGGGCATTAACGGCGGTAACTCAGGCGCTCGCGAAGGCTCCTACAGCCTGCCTTTCGTACGCATGCCGACCTTCGAAAACCCGGTCCAGACCAGCATTTCGATGTTTATGTGGACCGACGCGATTTACCGTGCCACGGAAATGACCGCCACCCGCGACGGCGTGCGCGGCAAAGAGAAGCTGGATGTGCCGATCAAGTTCATCTGGAACTATGCCGGTAACTGCCTGATAAACCAGCACTCCGACATCAACCGCACCCACGACATTCTTCAGGACGACAAGCAGTGCGAGATGATTGTGGTGATTGATAACCACATGACTTCTTCGGCCAAATACGCCGATATCGTGCTGCCGGACTGCACCGCCTCTGAGCAGATGGATTTCTGCCTCGACGCCTCGGCGGGCAACATGTCTTACGTGATTTTTGCCGATCAGGCCATCAAGCCGCGTTTTGAATGCAAAAATATTTATGAGATGACCAGCGAGCTGGCGAAACGCATGGACGTGGAGCAGAAGTTCACCGAAGGGCGGACGCAGGAAGAGTGGCTGCGCCATCTCTATCTGCAATCTATGAAAGCTATTCCGGCACTGCCTGATTTCGACACTTTCCGCCAGCAGGGCATGTTTAAACAACGCGACCCGCAGGGCCATCACGTGGCGTATAAAGCCTTCCGCGAAGACCCGGTGGCGAATCCGCTGGAGACAGCCTCCGGCAAAATCGAAATCTATTCAGCCCAACTGGCGGATATCGCCGCCAAGTGGCAGTTGGAAAAAGACGACGTGATCGACCCGCTGCCAATCTACGCCGCCGGTTTTGAAAACTACGACGATCCGCTGGCCAGCACCTATCCGCTGCAACTTACCGGCTTCCACTACAAGGCCCGCGTTCACTCCACCTACGGCAACGTCGACTTGCTCAAAGCGGCCTGCCGCCAAGAGATGTGGATCAATCCACTGGACGCCGCCGCGCGGGGGATCAGCAATGGCGACATGATCCGCATTTTCAATGCGCGTGGCGAAGTGCAAATTGCTGCCAAAGTCACGCCGCGCATGATGCCGGGCGTAGTAGCGCTGGGGGAAGGGGCGTGGTACTCGCCGGACAGCAAGCGAATCGACCGCGCAGGCAGCATCAACGTTCTGACTTCACAACGGCCTTCACCTCTGGCGAAAGGTAATCCTTCTCATACCAACCTTGTGCAAGTGGCGAAGGTTTAAGGGACTAAGTTATGACAACCCAATACGGTTTTTATATAGATTCAAGCCGCTGCACCGGGTGCAAAACCTGCGAGCTGGCCTGTAAAGACTTCAAAAACTTAACGCCGGACGTCAATTTCCGCCGCATTTATGAATATGCCGGCGGTGACTGGCAGCAAGACGGCGACGGCTGGCATCAAAACGTTTATGCCTACTATCTCTCTATCTCCTGCAACCACTGCGAAGACCCGGCTTGTACCAAAGTCTGCCCGAGCGGCGCGATGCATAAACGCGAAGATGGCTTCGTGGTGGTCAATGAAGAAGTGTGCATCGGCTGCCGCTATTGCCACATGGCCTGTCCTTACGGCGCGCCGCAGTACAACGCGGCCAAAGGGCATATGACCAAGTGTGATGGCTGCTACGAGCGGATTGCCGAAGGCAAAAAGCCAATTTGCGTGGAATCTTGCCCGCTGCGCGCGCTGGATATGGCACCGATTGAAGAGCTTCGCGAGAAATACGGCACGCTGGCGCAGGTGGCTCCGCTGCCGGGCTCGCACTTCACCAAGCCAAATATTGTGATTAAGCCGAACGCCAATAGCCGCCCGGTGGGCGACACCACGGGTTACTTAGCTAATCCGAAGGAGGTTTAAGATGGGAAACGGATGGCATGAATGGCCTTTGATGGTCTTTACGGTATTAGGCCAGTGCGTGGTCGGCGGCTTTATCGTGCTGGCGATTGCGCTATTGGGCAATAGAACGCGTGAAGAGACGCGCCGCATTCACCTCTCGATGTTCTTCCTGTGGGTGCTGATGGCGGTGGCGTTTATCGCTTCAGTGCTGCACTTGGGGTCGCCGCTGCGCGCCTTCAACTCGCTAAATCGCCTTGGCGCATCGCCGCTGAGTAATGAGATTGGCAGCGGCTCGCTGTTCTTCGCCTTGGGTGGCATTTATTGGCTGCTGGCGGTGTTGAATAAGATGCCGCAGGCGCTGGGCAAAGTCTGGCTGGTGGTCACTATGCTGGCGGGCGTTGGCTTTGTTTACGCCATGTGCCGGGTGTATGAAATCGACACCGTGCCGACATGGGACAATGCTTTCACGGCGCTCAACTTTGCTCTTACCGTGCTGATTGGCGGCCCGCTGCTGGGCTATTTGCTGCTGCGCGGCGCGAACATCCAAGGGTGCGGACTTAGGCTGCTGCCGATGATTAGCGTGGTGGCGCTGGTGGCGAGTGTCGCGGTGATGATGATGCAAAGCGCGACGCTTGCGAGCATTAACAGCTCGGTTCAGGCGGCTTCTGCGCTTATCCCGCAATATGGCGCGCTGTCGGTGTGGCGCGTGGTGCTGGTGGTGCTCGGGCTGGGCTGCTGGATTTGTCCATTGGTGATGCGTAAACGCCCGGCGGTCGCCTCGCTTGTCCTGGCCTTTGTGCTGGTGTTTGCCGGAGAGCTGATTGGTCGCGCCATTTTCTATGGTTTGCATATGACCGTGGGTGTTGCCATCGGCAGCTAAGCTTCACACGGCCCGTGCTGTCGCGAGGCGGCGCGGGCTAAATAAGAGTTAACTATGTCTACTGAAACTATCGCCGTCACCGGCAAAGTGCTGGGCGCACTGCTTTACTTCCCACCCGATTCACCGCAGGTTTCCCCGCTGATTCAATGGCTGCAAGAGGGAGCGTGGAAAAGCGAATGGCCCTATTTAACGGCTGAGTCTGCGGCGGAAATCGAGGCTTTGTTGCAGCAGAGTTTGGCGGAGGAAGAGTCCTGCGAAGAGGCGTTTCAGCGGCTGTTTGTCGGGCCATATGCCTTGCCAGCTCCGCCTTGGGGCTCAGTCTATCTGGACAAAGAGAGCGTGCTGTTTGGCGATTCAACCCTCAAACTGCGCGAGTGGATGCGCCAGCGCGGCATTGAACCTCAGCTCGCACAGGCCGAGCCTGAAGACCATATTGGCTTAATGCTGATGATGGCTAGCTGGCTGGCGGAGAATGACGCCCAGCATCTGGACGCGTTTTTGGCCGAGCACCTGCTGCCTTGGTCTTCGCGCTATCTGGCCTTGCTCGAGCTGGGGGCGATTCACCCGTTTTATCGGGCCGTGGCGCGTCTGGCGCAGACCACGCTTGAGGGCTGGCAGCCGTTGTGCTCACTGGCCGTGGTTGAGCAGGAGCTTTACCGCTAATGAGCGATTCGCGTGATGCCAATTACTACCAGGCGTGGATGAGTTCGCGG
The DNA here is from genome assembly GCF_000735345.1 of Ewingella americana ATCC 33852. Classification (GTDB taxonomy): domain Bacteria; phylum Pseudomonadota; class Gammaproteobacteria; order Enterobacterales; family Enterobacteriaceae; genus Ewingella; species Ewingella americana. The sequence continues at coordinate 62,749 of NZ_JMPJ01000033.1, forward strand.
GAAGTTAGCCGTCGCGGGCTGTTTCGCGGCTTCTTCGCCTCCGGCCAGCGCGCGGTTGAAGACAATCGCGACGCCGGCGTGTTAGTCCGCCAGTGCGCCCGCCCGCCACAGGCGGTTGCCGAGCCGCTGTTTTTGCAGGCGTGCGATGGCTGCGGGGCCTGCCGCGATGCTTGCCCGATGGGCATTATTTCCGTGGAGCAGGGCAAGGCAACGCTGCAAATTGAGTATGCCGAGTGTGATTTTTGCGGGGCGTGCACTCAGGCCTGCCAGCGCGGGGCATTAGAGGCCAGCGTGGTGATGGACAGCGGGCTGCGCCCGGTTATTTCGCAGCATTGTCTGGGACGCCTCGATAACTTGTGCAGAATGTGTGAAATAGCCTGTCCGCGGACGGCAATATTTTTTAATCAACATAATCAACCGGCGATAAATAACGATAACTGTAACGGCTGCGGTAAATGCAAACTTGTTTGTTATCATGGTGATATCACTTTGTCGTTGCAGGCTTCATAAGTTCTTTCGGCAGGATTGATTAGCGTTTTAAATCATCGACCCACAGCTTGTGCTGATACCGATTTTCAGCCAATTGACTTTTAAATCGCCAGTGGCATGATGCGCGCAATTTCTTCGCTTCTTGGTCGCCAACTTCCCTATGTCCGCCTACTCTCGCCCGGTAATTTTATTATTATGTGGGCTACTTTTGCTGACGGTTTCTATCGCTGTACTCAGTACACTAGTGCCGCTTTGGCTCAGCCATGAAATGCTGCCAACCTGGCAAGTCGGACTGGTGAGTTCATCCTATTATTCCGGCAACCTGGTGGGTACGCTGATCGCGGGTGCGGTGATTAAGAAGCTAGGGTTCAACCGCAGTTATTACCTATCCTGCATGGTATTTGCCGCCGCGACCGCCGGGCTGGCTCTGTCAATGAGCTTCTGGAGCTGGATCAGCTGGCGTTTTATGGCAGGTGTCGGCTGTGCGCTGATTTGGGTTATCGTCGAAAGCGCCTTGCTGCGCAGCGGCACCGTGCGCAACCGTGGTCAGCTTCTTGCGGCCTACATGATTGTTTATTACATCGGCACCGTGGTGGGGCAGTTGATGCTCGGCGTGGTGTCGACTGAGCTGTTCAGCGTGCTGCCGTGGGTGACCTCGATTATCGCCATTTCTATTCTGCCGCTGCTGTTCACCCAGATAACCAATCAGGACAGCGAGCAGCCGCGCACCTCTATTTGGCCGATGCTAAAACGCCGCAGTGCGCGCTTGGGCATTAACGGCTGTGTTATTTCAGGGATTATCCTCGGCTCGCTGTACGGCTTAATGCCGTTGTTCCTCAACCATCAGGGCATGAGTGATGCTGACGTGGGCTACTGGATGGCGCTGCTAGTCAGTTCGGGCATTATTGGTCAGTGGCCGGTAGGGCGCTTGGCCGACCGTTATGGTCGCCTGATTGTGCTTCGCGTGCAGGTGTTTGTGGTTATTCTTGGCAGTATTGCGATGCTCAGTGGCTACGCCATGGCGCCAACGCTGTTTATCCTCGGCTGCGCAGGCTTTACTCTCTATCCGGTGGCGATGTCGTGGGCCTGTGAGAAGGTCAATCCAGAAGAGCTGGTGGCGATGAATCAGGCATTGTTGATGAGTTACACCATCGGCAGCCTTGCGGGGCCAACCATGACCGCGATGCTGATGCAAAACTATTCCGACCGTTTACTGTTTGTGATGATTGCCGCCGTGGCCTTGGTTTATCTGGTGGTGCTGCTGCGCAAAGCAGACAAACATCAGACGCCGGTGGCGACCGCCTAACGGCAACGTGCTAAACATCAGACAAAAAAAAGCCCGAAGATTCGGGCTTTTTTGTTTTGCGGAAACTGAAGTCTCAGTACATCACTTTGTGACCGTAGCCTTCAAGAATGCCTTTCACTCTGTCCATGATCTCTTTGGTTGGCGGGTTTACGCCGTCCAGACCGTAAGTCTCGCCCATGGCGGTCCATTTGTGCTTGCCCAACTCGTGGTAAGGCAGCAGCTCAATCTTCTCGATATTGGTCATATCTTTGGTGAACTCACCCAGCAGGTGCGCCGATTTGTCATCATCTGACCAGCCCGGCACCACCACGTAACGGATCCAAGTGCGCTGATTGCGTTTTGCCAGATAACGGGCAAATTCCAGCGTGCGGTGGTTCGACACGCCAACCAGATTCTGGTGGATATCGTCATTCATCTGTTTGAGGTCGAGCATGACCAAGTCTGTCACGTCGAGCAGCTCATCAATCACTGGGTCGTAGCGACGCACAAACCCGTTGGTGTCGAGACAGGTATTGATGCCTTCTTTCTGGCATGCGCGGAACCAGTCGCGAACGAATTCAGCTTGCAGGATCGCCTCGCCACCCGAAGCCGTAACCCCGCCGCCAGAGGCATTCATGAAGTGGCGATAGGTGACCACTTCACTCATTAAATCTTCAACATTGATCTCTTTGCCTCCATGGGTGTCCCACGTATCGCGGTTGTGGCAATACATGCAACGCATCAGGCAACCCTGGAAGAACACAATAAAACGTATGCCTGGGCCATCTACCGTGCCACAGGATTCATAAGAGTGGATGCGACCTTGAACTGACATTGCGGGTTTTTCTCCAATATTGACCAATAAGTTGCAGTCTAAATGCGCGGATGCTGGCCTGGCAGAGATAAACTGAAAGTGATCCCATATCCTTGAGGATTCTCTGGTTACTACTCATTAATAATAACAGACTATTAGTAAGGTTGATTGTTATAGCATCGCGGATTTGCTTTGCCAGCAGCCTTTGTTACTAAGGCTCTGGCGAAGCAGACTCATTTATAAAGTCTTAATCAAAGAGCAGGACTTGATGTTAAAAAGGCTCCACGGGTGTGGAGCCTTTATGTTTTACGGCGGGCTTACCGCCGTTTTACTTACAGCGTTTTGGTGAAGGTACGGGTGATCACGTCTTGCTGTTGTTCTTTGGTCAGCGAGTTGAAGCGCACTGCGTAACCGGATACACGGATGGTCAATTGCGGATATTTTTCCGGATTTTCCATCGCGTCTAACAGCATTTCACGGTTCATCACGTTGACGTTCAGGTGCTGACCGCCTTCGATATTTGATTCGTGGTGGAAGTAACCATCCATCAAGCCAGCAAGGTTGGCTTTACGCACATCATCATCTTTACCCAGCGCGTTTGGCACGATGGAGAAGGTGTATGAGATACCGTCTTTCGCGTAAGCAAATGGCAGTTTCGCGACGGAGGTCAGAGAGGCAACCGCACCTTTCTGGTCACGACCGTGCATTGGGTTGGCACCCGGACCGAATGGAGCACCGGCGCGGCGACCATCTGGAGTGTTACCGGTTTTCTTACCGTAAACCACGTTAGAGGTGATGGTAAGAACAGACTGCGTTGCCACAGCGCCGCGGTAGGTACGCAGTTTCTGAATTTTCTTCATGAAACGTTCTACCAGGTCACACGCGATGTCATCTACGCGAGCATCGTTGTTACCGAACTGCGGATATTCACCTTCGATTTTGAAGTCAGTCGCCAGACCGTCTTCGTCACGAATAGTAGTCACTTTGGCGTATTTGATGGCAGACAGGGAGTCGGCAGCCACGGACAGGCCGGCGATACCACATGCCATGGTGCGATAAACATCACGGTCGTGCAGCGCCATCAATGCAGCTTCGTAGCTGTATTTGTCGTGCATGTAGTGAATGATGTTCAGCGCAGTCACGTACTGTTTAGCCAACCAATCCATGAAGTGGTCCATGCGGTCGATGACTTTGTCATAGTCCAGCACGTCGTCCATCATTGGCGCTTCTTTCGGGCCAACCTGGATTTTCATTTTTTCATCAACGCCGCCGTTGATAGCGTACAACATGGTTTTCGCCAAGTTGGCACGTGCGCCGAAGAACTGCATTTGTTTACCAACAACCATTGGGCTTACGCAGCAAGCAATTGCGTAGTCATCGTTGTTGAAGTCAGGACGCATCAGGTCATCGTTTTCATACTGTACGGATGAAGTATCGATAGAGACTTTCGCTGCGTATTTTTTGAAGTTCAGTGGCAGTTTTTCTGACCACAGGATGGTCATGTTTGGTTCCGGTGAAGGACCCATGGTGTACAGGGTGTTCAGGAAGCGGAAGCTGTTTTTGGTAACCAGAGTACGACCATCAACGCCCATACCTGCCAGAGATTCTGTTGCCCAGATTGGGTCACCGGAGAACAGTTCATCGTACTCAGGAGTACGCAGGAAGCGAACCATACGTAGTTTCATAACCAAGTGGTCAATCAGCTCTTGCGCCGCTTCTTCAGTCAGGGTGCCGGCTTTGATATCACGTTCGATGAACACGTCAAGGAAGGTAGATACGCGGCCGAAGGACATTGCTGCACCGTTCTGGGATTTAACCGCAGCCAAATAGCCGAAGTAAGTCCACTGAACCGCTTCTTGTGCGTTAGTTGCCGGACCGGAAATGTCGTAGCCATATTTGGCTGCCATTTCTTTAATCTGGCCCAGTGCGCGGTGTTGCTCAGAAATCTCTTCGCGCAGTTGGATGGTCATTTCCAGATTCACGCCATTTTCCAGGTCATTTTGCAGAGACTGGAACTGTGCGTATTTGTCAGCCATCAGGTAATCAATACCGTACAGCGCAACGCGACGGTAGTCACCGATGATACGACCACGGCCATAAGCATCTGGCAGACCGGTCAGAACACCGGATTTACGGCAGTTCAGGATGTCTTTGGTGTAAACATCGAAAACGCCTTGGTTGTGAGTTTTGCGGTATTCAGTGAAGACTTTTTTCAGCGCTGGATCCAGTTCACGACCATAAACTTTACATGAACCTTCAACCATCTTGATGCCGCCGAATGGGATCAGGGCACGTTTCAGAGGGGCGTCTGTTTGCAGACCGACGATAGTCTCAAGAGATTTGTTGATGTAGCCCGCGTCGTGAGAGGTGATAGTTGCCGCGACATCGGTATCAAAATCGACTGGAGCATGAGTGCTGTTCTCCAGTTTGATGCCTTCCATCACTTTTTCCCACAGGGTAGAAGTCGCTTCAGTTGCGCCAGCTAAGAAAGACTCATCACCTTCATATGGGGTGTAGTTTTTCTGGATGAAGTCACGGACGTTAACTTCATTCTGCCATTCGCCAGCACTAAAACCTTGCCATGCGTTGGTCAATTTTTCATTGAGCTTGGACATTATGCACCTACCTTCTAATTTGGCTTTCTTTATAAATCGGTTTGTAAACTTGTCGTGACCAGCTATCCACAGAACTTAGTGTTTATGCTCATCACGGAGATAAATTACCCAGTACGTCAATCCGACCATTAAACCGCCGCCAATGATGTTGCCGATGGTGACTGGGATCAGGTTGTCGATAATAAAGTTACTGACATTCAACTCTGCAAACTGTGCAGGTGTAGAACCAATCGCCTGCCAGAACTCAGGGGAGGCGAAGTTTTTAATCACGATACCAAGAGGGATCATAAACATGTTGGCGATACTGTGTTCGAAGCCGCTGGCAACGAACATGCCGACAGGGAGGATCATGGCGAACATCTTGTCCATCAGGCTGCGGCCGGAGTAACTCATCCACACTGCCAGACAGACCATCAGGTTAGCCAGAATGCCGAGGCATACGGCTTCAATAAATGTGTGATGCATTTTATGGTCGGCGGTTTGTAGGACGTTCAGCCCCCACAGGCCGTTATCAACCATATATTCACCAGAGAACCAGATGAGAGCGACGAAGAACAGTGCGCCAATCAAGTTACCAATATAGACATTGACCCAGTTACACGCCAATTGACCCCATGTGATCCGGCCGCTAGCTTTGGCTATCACAATCAGTACAGTCGAGGTGAAGAGGTCAGCGCCGCACACCACGACCAACATCAGGCCGAGAGAGAAGCAGATACCACCGACTAATTTAGCCAGACCGTACGGGACAGCGGCGGTGCCAGTGGTTGAAGTGATATAGAAAACAAAAGCAATGGAAATAAAGACACCAGCGGTTATCGCTAAATAGAATGTTTTCAGCGGTTGTTTAGTGGCTTTATATACGCCAGCATCTTCGGCGACTTTCGCTGTAGCTGCGGGTAACAATAAATTGAAGGGGTTGTCAGCTTTCACAGTAACTCTCTCTGTAAGGGTTATCTACTGCACAACGAGATACTAGCAAAGCAGTATAACGTAAAAATTGACTTGGATCATAAGGGGGGGTTATAGCTGAGGTTCAACCTTCTACTAAAGGAGTAATTTACAGTTTATCTTTTTGATAAATAACGAATAAAAACATTTTAAATATTACAAAAAAAGTTGAATTTCGTTTTTTAGCATGCCAATGAACTGTTAAAAAATGAGGTGTAATGTAATGAAAACATTTCTTATTGTTCAGAATGTCGGCGTTATTTTGGCTATTTAGCCAAACTGAAATAAAAAATAAGCGTGAAGATTATAAATAGTTAGGGCGCAAAATTAAGTCTTAAATTGAATTAGTAGCCAAATAATTATGTTGATGGTTTTTTATTGTTCATAGCGCGTTCAGATTTTTGGTATCGAAGGATAAAAAAACCGGCAGACAGGCTACCGGTTTGGATTTACTCAATAATGCGCGAAGCGAATTACTTCTTCAGCCAGTAACGGCGTTTTGCCGCTTGCAGCTTCTCGTAGGCCGCCAATAGCCCCTGATGGGATGGCAAGGCTTTCAGGTCAGCATCTACCGCAAACAGCCCATAGAAGCGCTCTTCGCCGCTAATTGCCGCGGACGCGTGATCGACAGCATCCTGACCGTACATTTTGACGAATGCGCCATAGTACTGGGCCGGGTCACGATCTTCTTCCAATGAGAGTTGCAGCAGGGTTTGCAGGCAACGGTAGTAGTTGTTGCGCTCATCGCTGTATACGGAGGAGTTAAACTCGTGCGCCCACTCGGCCCAAGTCAGCGCCTGATCCAAGTCGCCACCGGCCAGTGCCAGCATGGATTTAAGCTCACCCACGCGCAGGGTGTACCAGCCGTTGTCTTTGCCGCTGGCAATGCCCAGCAACTCGCGAACGCGGGTGAAGTCGTCCAGACCTTCGTCGTCCATCTGGGTGATCATTTCCAGATAGGTTTCCTGTGGGAAATCGCTGTCTGGCAGAGCTAACAGCTGCTCGCGCAAGTGTGCGCCCATGCTGTTGTTGGCTAACAGCAGGTCTTCCGCCGGGTAGATGTCTGACATGCCAGGCACGATGATGCGGCACGCGTAAACGTCTAAGTGCTCGTAATCAGCGATATACACTTCAGCATCTTCTTTATCGAAGATGGCCATCAGCGTGGCGAACTCTTCTTCGGTGGTGCCGCTGAAGCTCCAGTCTGCAAACGGATAGTCGGCATCTTTCTTGAACAGATCCCATGAGATCAGGCCGCTTGAATCGATGAAGTGAGTTTCCAAGTTGGCGTGTTCAGCCACTTCTTCATCATCGAAGGTTGGCGCAGTGAAGACGTCGAGGTCTTTCAGGCTGCGGCCTTGCAGCAGTTCGGTCACGGTACGTTCCAGCGCCACGCCAAAGTCCGGGTGCGCGCCGAAAGAGGCGAAGCAGGTGCCGTTAGATGGGTTGAACAGCACCACGCAGATAACCGGATAGTTGCCGCCCAGCGAGGCGTCATAAGAAAGGATTGGGAAACCTTCTTCTTCCAGCTTGGCAATGGCTTCAACCACGCCCGGATAGCGCGCCAGCACCTCAGCAGGAATTTCCGGCAGGCTGATTGACTCAGCAATAATACGGTTTTTAACGTAACGCTCGAAAACTTCTGACAGCCCCTGAACGCGCGCTTCGTTAGCGGTGTTACCCGCTGACATGCCGTTGGAAACGTATAAGTTGCCGATGATGTTCATCGGGATATACACGGTTTGCAGGTCAGACTGGCGAGTGAACGGCAGGGCGCAGATACCGCGCTCTGGGTTGCCGGACTGAAGGTCTACCAAATCGCTGCCGGTAAGCTCTTTATCGGCATCATAGAAATCATGCAGACGCTCATCCAGAATCCCCGCTGGCAGGCTGTTGTCCGCCGGGATTGGGAACCATTTTTCATTGGGATAATGCACGAAATCGCCGTTGGCAATCTCTTTACCCAGATAGAAATCGGCGAAGAAATAGTTGGTCGACAGACGCTCGAAATATTCACCTAAAGCAGAAGCCAATGCCGCTTTTTTACTGGCGCCTTTACCGTTGGTAAAGCAGAGCGGGCAGTCGCGATCGCGAATATGTACCGACCAAACGTGGGGTACAGGATTCAGCCATGAAGCTTCTTCAATATTGAAACCGAGGTCGGCGAGTTTTTGTTGGAAGCGGGAAATGGAGTCTTCCAGCGCTGCGTCTTTACCAGGAATAAAAGTTTGCGTCATTGAGTTCACTTTTGAGCGTTCTAAAAACGCGCAATGATACGGGGTTTTGGCCTATAGCTCCACGTATTCATACAGGTATTGCGTGCGCGGGATAAAGCATCAGCAACATAGTCTTTATTTTTCATTTTTTAACGATTTAAACGCGGTGAATGGGGGGGATATTCAAACGACAGCAATGTGATCCTGCTCTCAGGAACAATAAGCGTTGCAGACTGCTTGTATCGAATGATAAAACCGTTAAATTGATTGTATCGATGGTTAGCTCAGTGGAGTGGTGAGGGGAAATGACTCAGGTTTATAATTTCAGTGCAGGTCCGGCAATGATCCCGGCAGAAGTGTTACGTCGTGCGCAACAAGAGTTATGTGATTGGCATGGTTTGGGCACGTCGGTGATGGAAATCAGTCACCGCAGTAAAGAGTTTATTCAGGTTGCCGAAGAGTCCGAACGTGACATTCGCGAGCTGATGAATATCCCCTCGAACTATAAAGTGCTGTTCTGCCACGGCGGCGCGCGCGCGCAATTCGCTGCGATCCCACTGAACTTACTGGGTGACAAAACCTCGGCTGACTATATCGACGGCGGTTACTGGGCCCACAGCGCGGTAAACGAAGCGCAGAAATACTGTACACCAAATGTTATCGACGTGACGACCACCGTCGACGGCAAACGCGGCATTCTGCCGATGAGCCAGTGGGCGTTGAACAAGGATGCTGCCTACGTTCACTACTGCCCGAACGAAACCATTGATGGCGTGGCGATTGATGAAGTGCCTGACTTTGGCGACAAAATCGTTATTGCTGACTACTCGTCTTCCATCCTGTCTCGCCCGGTAGATGTGAGCCGCTTTGGCGTGATTTACGCTGGGGCGCAGAAAAACATCGGCCCAGCTGGCCTGACATTAGTTATCGTGCGCGAAGATTTGCTGGGCCGTGCTCGCAAAGAGTTGCCTTCGATCCTTGATTACACCGTGCTGGCTGAAAATGACTCCATGTTCAACACGCCGCCGACCTTCGCTTGGTACTTGTCCGGCATGGTCTTCAAATGGCTGAAAGAGCAGGGCGGCTTGGTAGCAATGGAGCAGCGTAACCGGGCGAAAGCTGAGCTACTTTATGGCACTATTGACCGTTCTGATTTCTATCGTAACGAAGTGGCTCAGGCCAACCGTTCGTGGATGAACGTGCCATTCCAAATGGCGGATGCTTCTCTGGACAAACTGTTCTTAGAACAGTCTCAGAAAGCCGGTCTGCATGCGCTTAAAGGGCACCGCGTTGTTGGCGGCATGCGCGCATCGATCTATAACGCGATGCCGATTGAAGGTGTTAAAGCATTGACCGACTTCATGGCTGATTTCGAGAAAAGCCACGGTTAATCATTTGTAAAAATCGCCGTGTTTATCGCGGCTTAAAAATGACCCCGGCCTGAAATCCGGGGTCATTTTATGCATAAAGAATAATGGAGAAAGCGTGGAATCCCTGACATTACAACCCGTTGCATTGGTTAACGGCACTATCAATTTACCGGGCTCAAAAAGTGTTTCCAACCGTGCACTTTTGCTGGCGGCCTTTGCGCAGGGTACAACCCGCTTAAATAACTTACTCGACAGCGACGACGTGCGTCATATGCTCAATGCACTGACCAAACTGGGCGTGACTCACCGCCTGTCAGCTGACCGCACGCATTGTGATATTGACGGTTTAGCAGGGGCTTTTCAGCCTTCTGAAGCCTTAGAGCTGTTTTTAGGCAACGCTGGCACTGCCATGCGCCCGCTGGCTGCTGCACTGTGCCTTGGCGCCCATGACGTGGTGCTGACTGGCGAGCCGCGCATGAAAGAGCGCCCGATTGGCCATCTGGTTGATGCTTTGCGTCAGGGCGGAGCGGACGTTGAGTATCTCGAGCAAGAAGATTATCCACCGGTGCGCCTGCGCGGCGGATTCAAAGGCGGCGAAGTCACCGTGGATGGCAGCGTTTCCAGTCAGTTCTTGACCGCGTTGCTGATGACCGCGCCTCTGGCCGAAGCCGATACCACTATTCGTATCAAAGGTGATTTGGTTTCCAAGCCTTACATCGATATCACCCTGAACCTGATGAAGACCTTCGGCGTGACGGTTGATAACCAGAACTACCAACAGTTCCGCATCAAAGGCCAGCAGACCTATGTCTCTCCGGGCAACTATTTAGTTGAGGGCGACGCTTCTTCGGCTTCTTACTTCTTGGCTGCGGCAGCTATCAAGGGTGGCACCGTTCGCGTGACCGGCATTGGTAAGAACAGCATGCAGGGCGACATTCGCTTTGCCGACGTGCTGGAGAAAATGGGCGCGAAAATCACCTGGGCCGAAGACTTTATCGAATGCACCCGTGGCTCTCTGACCGGCATTGATATGGACATGAACCATATCCCTGACGCCGCGATGACCATTGCTACCACCGCGCTGTTTGCTCAAGGCCCGACGACCTTACGCAACATCTATAACTGGCGCGTGAAAGAGACTGACCGTCTGGCGGCTATGGCTACCGAGCTGCGCAAAGTGGGGGCAACCGTCGAGGAAGGCGAGGATTACATCCGCGTTGAGCCTCCGCAGTCTCTGACTTTCGCCGAGATTGGCACCTATAACGACCACCGCATGGCGATGTGCTTCTCGCTGGTGGCGCTGTCGGATACGCCGGTGACCATTCTTGACCCGAAATGCACCGCGAAAACTTTCCCTGACTATTTCGACAGACTGGCTGGCATCAGCACTCTGGCGTAATTCTCAAGCTGTATCTGGGTTTCAGCGATAACGGGCATCAGTCGATGCCCGTTTTTTTATGCCGTAATGAACTATTCTTCTTCAGACATAGTCTGCTTTTTCGCCAACTGATTGCTGTGGGGTAACAGTTGACGCAAAGGCAGCGTATAATGCCGCTCCTGAATTAGCCTTATCGGGTTAATGATGAGGGTTTACCCCACCCAAAGGAGACAGAAATGACGGCTTTAGCCCCGGTAATTACCGTTGATGGGCCAAGTGGCGCAGGTAAAGGCACCTTGTGCAAGGCGCTGGCAGAGGCTCTGGAATGGCGTTTGCTGGACTCTGGTGCAATTTATCGCGTTTTAGCACTGGCTGCTTTACATCATCAGGTTGATATTGTCTCTGAAGATGCTTTGGTGCCGCTCGCCGCACACCTTGATGTGCGTTTTGTGGCTCAGGATGGGCAATTAAAAGTGATTTTAGAAGGTGAGGATGTCAGTAATGAAATCCGCACCGAAACCGTAGGAAACACGGCGTCGCAGGCGGCCGCTTTCCCTCGTGTTCGCGAAGCGTTATTGCGTCGCCAGCGCGCATTCCGCGAAGCGCCGGGATTGATTGCCGATGGCCGAGATATGGGCACCGTGGTGTTCCCCGACGCGCCGGTAAAGATATTCTTAGACGCCAGCCCGGAAGAACGTGCAAACAGAAGAATGCTACAGTTGCAGGAAAAGGGCTTTAGTGTTAACTTTGAACGTCTTTTAGCCGAGATAAAGGAACGGGATGACCGTGACCGTCATCGTGCTATAGCGCCTTTGGTCGCTGCTTCTGACGCACTTTTGCTGGATTCAACCAGCATGTCGATTGAAGAAGTTATCCAACGAGCGTTGGCTTATGCCACTGAAATTCTAGGATTGCCGCAAAAACAAACCCGGTGATCGAGCTTGTTAACTGGTGCTGAATAAAGGTTCAGCGCCAGTTTTAGCTATAGTTTTTTTTAACCTCGCCGCAAGGATCTGTAGCGGGGCATTTGAAACAACCCCATCCAGCAGGATGCCAGATGGACGTTAAACTTAAGAACCTAAAGATTATCAACATGACTGAATCTTTTGCTCAACTCTTTGAAGAATCCTTAAAAACAATCGAAACCCGTCCGGGTTCCATCGTTCGTGGCGTTGTTGTGTCTATCGACAAAGACGTAGTACTGGTTGACGCCGGTCTGAAATCTGAGTCCGCTATTCCAGCAGAGCAGTTCAAAAACGCACAGGGCGAACTGGAAATCCAGGTTGGCGACGAAGTTGATGTTGCGCTGGACGCTGTTGAAGACGGCTTCGGTGAAACTCTGCTGTCCCGTGAAAAAGCTAAACGTCATGAAGCATGGCTGATGCTGGAAAAAGCTTACGAAGAAGCTGCAACTGTTACCGGTGTTATCAACGGTAAAGTTAAGGGCGGTTTCACTGTTGAGCTGAACGGTATTCGTGCGTTCCTGCCAGGTTCACTGGTAGACGTTCGTCCGGTACGCGACACGCTGCATCTCGAAGGCAAAGATCTTGAGTTCAAAGTCATCAAACTGGACCAGAAACGCAACAACGTTGTTGTTTCTCGCCGTGCAGTAATTGAGTCTGAGAACAGCGCAGAGCGCGATCAACTGCTGGAAAACCTGCAGGAAGGCATGGAAGTTAAAGGTATCGTTAAGAACCTCACTGACTACGGTGCATTCGTTGATCTGGGCGGCGTTGATGGCCTGTTGCACATCACTGATATGGCTTGGAAACGTGTTAAACACCCAAGCGAAATCGTCAACGTTGGCGACGAAATCACTGTTAAAGTTCTGAAATTTGACCGTGAGCGTACTCGTGTGTCCCTTGGCCTGAAACAGCTGGGCGAAGATCCATGGGTTGCTATCGCTAAACGTTACCCAGAAGGTACTAAACTGACTGGTCGCGTTACTAACCTGACTGATTACGGCTGCTTCGTAGAAATCGAAGAAGGCGTTGAAGGTCTGGTTCACGTTTCTGAAATGGACTGGACTAACAAAAACATCCACCCATCTAAAGTTGTTAACGTGGGCGATGTAGTTGAAGTTATGGTTCTGGATATCGACGAAGAACGTCGTCGTATCTCCCTGGGTCTGAAGCAATGTAAAGCTAACCCATGGCAGCAATTCGCAGAAACTCACAACAAAAACGACCGTGTTGAAGGTAAAATCAAGTCAATCACTGACTTCGGTATCTTCATTGGTCTGGACGGCGGCATCGACGGCCTGGTTCACCTGTCTGACATCTCCTGGAACGTTGCAGGCGAAGAAGCAGTTCGTGAATACAAAAAAGGCGACGAAATCGCAGCTGTTGTTCTGCAAGTTGACGCAGAGCGCGAGCGTATTTCCCTGGGCGTGAAGCAACTGGCTGAAGATCCGTTCAATAACTACCTGTCTGTTAACAAGAAAGGTACTATTGTTACTGGTAAAGTCACAGCAGTTGACGCCAAAGGTGCTACAGTTGAATTGGCAGGCGGTGTAGAAGGTTACCTGCGTGCTTCTGAAGCTTCTCGCGACCGTATTGAAGACGCAACTCTGGTTCTGAGCGTTGGTGATGAAGTTGAAGCTAAATTCACCGGTGTTGATCGTAAGAACCGCGTAGTAAGCCTGTCCGTCCGTGCTAAGGATGAGTCAGACGAGAAAGAAGCAATCGCCGTGGTTAACAACAAACCAGACGAAAGCAACTTCTCTAATGCTATGGCTGAAGCGTTCAAAGCGGCAAAAGGCGAGTAATGACGGGGGGCGGTATTTATATCGCCCCGATACGGTAGTTTAGCTGCAAAGCTTGGAGGTAATATGACCAAGTCTGAACTTATTGAAAGACTTGCTGGCCAGCACTCTCATGTCCCGGCGAAAGCCATTGAGGATGCAGTGAAAGAGATGCTTGAACATATGGCTGCAACTTTAGCTGATGGCGAACGCATTGAGATCCGTGGGTTTGGCAGTTTTTCTCTTCACTACCGTGCTCCGCGTGTTGGTCGTAACCCAAAAACTGGCGACAAAGTGGAGTTGGACGGTAAGTACGTTCCGCATTTCAAGCCGGGCAAAGAGTTGCGCGATCGCGCGAATATTTATGGTTAAGACTTCGGTCTGACATAAATTCTGCCTATAGCGAACCAAAAACGGTGTCTTTTTAAGACACCGTTTTTTTATTTGTGCCTATCTCACCTCACAATTGCGTGACGCCTCGCATCCTTCCTCTCTGACGCTTGTTCTCTCAATCCCGCAAAAACATACTTCCGCCAATGAATGCTGCTGGAAAAACAGCAACGAGTTTTTATCACTCGCCAACTAATGCAGTAAGGACGCCACATCAAAATCTCAATGGATGAGATAGCGCTGGCCGCGATCGCCGGAATGCTGCCACTGATTCTCCTTCCTCAACTTCCGGGTTTCTACATCTGTCTGCTGATGGCCATTGGCACGATCGCGGGCTGCTGGCTTAACCATAAGTTGTCTCTGCTGGCTGCTATCCTATTGCTCAGCATGCTATGGGGGACGCACAACGGTCACTCTCTGCTAAAGCAAACTGAGAGCCTGAGCCTTGGTAAGAAGGAGCTGATTGCCGAGATAAAAACCATCAATCTGCATCAGTCCGACAGTCAGTTGGTCACCTCCAAAATTGAACACGTCGACGGGGAGTTACTCTTTCCTCCAGTCTATTTTCGTAGCCGTTGGGAAGGGCAGGAGAGCTACTGCGCTGGTCAAAAGTGGCAGCTCAATGCCAATTTACGCCCGGTTCACGCACTGCTCAATGAAGGCGGGTTTGATAGCCAGCGCTGGGCCTTAGCCAATCGCTGGCCTTTAACAGGCAGGATCAGCAGCAAAACAGTCATCAACGCTGAATGCAGCCTGCGCCAGCGGCTCATCACCCACGTGCAGCAGGCTATTGCTCCTTTGGATAACGGCGCGGTGCTGATGGCTTTAGCCTTTGGCGAGAAGGGATTGATAAAGCCCGAAGATAAGCTGCTGATGCAGCGAACCGGCATTGCTCATCTGATTGCTATCTCTGGGCTGCACATTGGCATTGCGGCTTGGTTTGGCTATTTATTGGCGCGAGGGCTGCAATATTGCTTACCGCTTAAGTATATGGATTATCGTTTCCCGCTAATAATCAGTGAGCTAACCCTGCTGACCTACACTTGGCTGGCGGGGGGAAATGCTCCGGCTGTCAGGGCTGCCGTAGCCCTTTCGCTGTGGCTGCTGCTGCGATTTATGCGAGTTAAGTGCCACCCGTGGCAAATATGGCTGTGGTGCGTGGCGCTATTACTGATGAGCGATCCGATGAGCATTCTTTCAGACAGCTTCTGGCTCTCCTGCTTCGCCGTGGCGGCACTAATCTTCTGGTTTCAGTGGGCACCTTTACCCAAGAGAGTGGGGCATTCGTGGCGCTGGGCTGTTTTACGCTGGGCGCACTTGCAGCTGGGAATGACAATTTTGCTGCTGCCGATTCAAGTCGGCCTGTTCCACGGCGTTAATCTCGCTTCCTTCGCCGCCAATATGTGGGCGGTGCCTATCGTTTCATTATCTACCGTGCCTTTGGTGCTGCTTGGGGTGATGGGCACAGGCATTCTGCCAGCACTGATCACAGAGAAAACCTGGTTTATAGCAGACCAAAGCCTATCGCTGGCGTTTTGGGGAGTGAAGCGATTCGCCGGGGAGTGGTTTTACTTAAGTGAAGCAACAGTCGCGCTGAGTTTGGTGGGGTGGGGGAGCGTCATGGCTTGGCGTCTGGGCTGGCTGAGCATGTTTCCCGCCACGGTGATTGGCGTTTTTTCAGTGCTAATAGTCTGGTTCAACAGAGCCGAAGGGGAGAAGTGGCGCGTGGACATGGTGGATGTCGGCCATGGCTTGGCGGTGCTCATCAGCAAAAACGGCAAGGGCGTGTTATATGACACGGGAAACCGCTGGGAGAGGGGTTCGGCGGCCGAGATGAATATTTTGCCCTTGATGAGATGGCGTAACATTCAGCTCGAACAGATCATTATCAGCCATGCCCACGCCGATCATCGCGGTGGCCTAGACGCCATGAGAAAGGCATTTCCTTTAGCCACTTTGCGAGAAAGCACGGTGGATTCCCCACTACCGTGCCACGCCGGAGTCTCATGGCAGTGGCAAGGGCTCTCATTTACTGCGCTTTGGCCAGAGAAGGCGGGCGTTATTTCAGAGAATGATGACAGTTGCGTGGTGCGTGTGAGTGATGGCAATTTCAGTGTCTTGCTCACGGGAGATATCGAAACGGCTGCTGAGCGCAAAATTGTTTCAATATATCGAGGCGCGTTACAGTCGACCATCCTGCAAGTCCCTCATCACGGTAGCAATACTTCATCGACACCGCCTTTTCTGCGCGCGGTTGCGCCGGAACTGGCGATTTCTTCCTCGTCTCGCTTCAATAAGTGGCATCTGCCAGCACAAAAAGTGATGGCAAGGTATCGAAATGCCAAGGTGGCATGGCGTGACACTTCGCGTTCAGGCCAGTTATCTGTTCATTTTTATGACAAATATTGGCGGATAAATGGATTCAGGGAGCAAATATTTCCTCGTTGGTACCATCGGCGGTTTGGCGTATCAGGTGATAATGAGTAGAATGGGCCGCTGTTTCTTTCGCTGCTGGTTAATAATGCATTATGAATGATAAAGATCTCTCCACCTGGCAGACATTCCGCCGCCTTTGGCCGATGATTACCCCTTTCAAAGCGGGGCTTATCGCGGCGGCTGTTGCGCTGGTGGCTAACGCCGCGAGTGACACTTTCATGCTGTCGCTGCTGAAACCTCTGCTTGACGATGGTTTTGGCAAAGCCGATCGCTCCATCCTGTTATGGATGCCGCTGGCGGTTATCGCCTTAATGATTGTGCGCGGGATCAGTGGCTATATCTCCAGTTACTGCATTTCTTGGGTATCCGGCAAAGTGGTTATGCAGATGCGTCGCCGTCTGTTTGGTCACATGATGGGTATGCCGGTCGCCTTCTTCGACCAACAGTCTACGGGCACCTTGCTGTCACGTATTACTTATGATTCCGAACAGGTTGCTTCCTCTTCTTCCAGCGCGTTGGTTACCGTCGTGCGTGAAGGGGCTTCAATCATTGGCCTGTTCATCATGATGTTCTACTACAGCTGGCAGCTTTCGATCATTCTGGTGGTGATTGCGCCAATCGTCTCGATTGTTATCCGTCTGGTTTCTAAACGTTTTCGCGATATCAGCAAAAACATGCAGAACACCATGGGTCATGTGACGACCAGCGCCGAGCAGATGCTCAAAGGTCATAAAGAAGTGCTGATCTTTGGCGGCCAGAAGGTGGAAACCGAGCGTTTCGATTCTGTCAGCAACCGCATGCGTCAGCAGGGTATGCGTTTGGTGTCAGCGTCATCAATTTCTGACCCGATTATTCAGCTGATCGCCTCTCTGGCGCTGGCCTTTGTGCTTTACGCCGCAAGCTTCCCATCTGTGATGGAAACGCTGAGTGCCGGTACTATCACGGTAGTGTTCTCTTCAATGATCGCGTTAATGCGCCCGTTGAAATCCCTGACTAACGTCAATGCCCAATTCCAGCGCGGTATGGCGGCTTGCCAGACGCTGTTCTCTATCCTCGATATGGAGCAGGAGAAGGATGAAGGTAAACGCGTCGTTGAGCGCGCTAAAGGCGACATTGAGTTCAAAAACGTCACCTTTACCTATCCAGGCCGTGATGCTCCGGCACTGCGCGATGTTGCTTTCAGCATCCCGGCGGGTCGCACTGTTGCTCTAGTAGGGCGTTCTGGCTCGGGTAAATCGACCATTGCCAGCCTGATGACCCGTTTCTACGATATTCAGGAAGGCGAAATCTTGATGGACGGCCATGATTTGCGTGAATACACGCTGTCATCGCTGCGTAATCAGGTCGCGCTGGTATCGCAAAACGTGCATCTGTTCAACGATACTATTGCCAATAACATTGCCTATGCGCGCACTGACGTCTTCAGCCGCGAAGAGATTGAGAAAGCCGCCACCATGGCCTATGCCATGGACTTCATTAATAAAATGGATAACGGCCTCGATACGGTAATTGGCGAGAACGGCGTGCTGCTGTCAGGCGGCCAACGTCAGCGTATTGCCATTGCCCGTGCTCTGCTGCGTGACTCACCGGTGCTGATCCTCGATGAGGCCACTTCGGCGCTGGATACCGAGTCTGAGCGTGCGATTCAGTCTGCACTCGATGAGTTGCAGAAGAACCGTACTTCGTTGGTGATTGCGCACCGCCTCTCAACCATTGAAAAAGCTGATGAAATTCTGGTAATTGAAGATGGTCGCGTGGTTGAGCGTGGGACGCACGCTGAGCTGCTTGAGCAGCGCGGCGCTTATGCCCAGTTGCACCGGATGCAGTTTGGTCAATGATAGAGCGAATCTGGTCAGGCAAGTCGCCACTTTATCTCCTGCTTTTGCCCCTTTCATGGCTGTATGGGCTGATAACCTGCGGGTTACGGCTCTGCTATAGAAAGGGCTGGAAAAAGAGCTGGCGCTCGCCTGTCCCGATTATCGTGGTCGGTAATCTCACTGCCGGTGGCAATGGTAAAACGCCGGTAGTGATTTGGCTGATTGAGCTGTTACAGCGTCAGGGATTACGCGCAGGCGTGGTGTCTCGCGGCTATGGCGGCAAAGCTGACAGCTATCCGCTGGTGCTTGATGCAAGTACCAAAACGGCCGAAGCGGGCGACGAACCGGTACTGATTTACCAACGCACTGGCGCTCCAGTCGCTGTGTCGCCGGTCCGTTCGGACGCGGTAAAAGCCTTGCTCGAACATCATCAGCTCGACGTGATTGTCACCGACGATGGCCTTCAGCATTATGCTTTGCAGCGTGATGTCGAGATTGTGGTGGTTGATGGCATTCGACGTTTCGGCAACGGCTGGTGGTTACCGGCGGGGCCGATGCGTGAAAGGGCTTCGCGACTCAACTCAGTGGACGCCGTGATCACCAATGGTGGGCAGAGCGAGCCGGGCGAAATCGCCATGCAGTTGCAGCCGGGAATGGCCGTCAACTTGCTGACAGGTGAACAGCGCGATGCGACCTTGCTGCCGCAGGTAGTTGCTATGGCCGGCATTGGGCATCCTCCACGCTTCTTCGCCACCCTGAAGAACCTTCAAGTAACCACGCAAGCCGAGTTCGCCTTTGCGGACCATCAGGATTACCAATTCGAGCAACTCAATGCTCTGCTGGGTGCTGAACAAACCCTGTTGATGACTGAAAAAGACGCGGTTAAATGCAGAAGTTTTGCGCAGCCTAACTGGTGGTATTTACCGGTTAATGCGCAAATTTCAGACAGTGATACAGCCCGCCTGCTGGCCAAAATCCATCACGTCATCACTAAAAAATAGTCCGTTGCCAGCCATGGCAGGCTTTGTTTACATTTCTTCAAATTAAAAAAATAATTAATTTACCAGCTAATAAGCTGATTTATATGGAATATAAATCAATGTTGGCGGGTTAAATATTTTTTTGATTTATAGGTCTTGCTATCTGATTTGAGTTGTGAGTAAATGCAGTCCGGCCTGCGAAGCAGAGCTATTTATGTCCGAGTTTACAATCTAGCAGTTCCTCCCAAGACGTTATCTTTGATAAAACGATTCCTCTTCAAGTCGAAACTTCTAAGTACCTCCCCATAAGTAATCAATCTACTCGATTGGCCCTAAACGCCGTACGGCAGACAGTCTTAGCAATGCTACTTCATGATAATAAGACGCTGACTTACAAGGCGAAAAAACTAATAAATTATTTCACAATCGCTCATTAGAGGTTTTTATAAAAAAATAACTTTAGAGTGGGCAAGCGCATCCGAACAATAATAAAAAGCGTGTTCATGGATGCCCAAAATAAAGGATCTACAATTATGATGTTAAAAATGGGTTTAGTTAAATGGTACAACCAAGCCAAAGGCTACGGTTTCATTTGCCCTCTCGACGGCTCGTCTGAAATTTATGTTCAGCGCGCTTCCATTGCCAACACGGGCAATAAATCTTTGAATGCGGGCCAGCGCGTAGAGTTCACCACCTACCGCAGCGTTGCTCACGGTCCGGCTGCTGCCGATGTGATCGCTTTCTAAGTTTGAGCTGTACCCCAGACCTTGGCGCGTAAATTTACGCCCAGGTCAAAATGTGTTATCGGTATCTGTAATGCTTTCATCAACGGATACCGATATGTCTTACCCGGTTATTTCTCTCTCTGCCGCTCGCACCTTGCACCTCGCTGCTCAACAACTCCAACACCCACTCAAGCGCAAACCTCAACGTGAAGACCTTTTGTCAGCCATTACCCAAATGGGATTGCTGCAAATAGACACCATTAGCGTGGTCGCGCGCAGCCCTTATTTAGTGCTTTTCAGCCGTCTGGGACATTATCCGCAGGAGTGGCTGGAAGACGCGCTGGCGTCGGGAAAACTGTTTGAGTATTGGGCACACGAAGCCTGTTTTATCCCCATCGAAGACTATTCATTGCTGCGCCACCGCATGCTTGCGCCGGAGAATATGGGCTGGAAATACTCCGCCGAGTGGGTGGAAAAGCATCAAGAAGACATTGACGGCATTCTCAGTCATATTGCGGAAAACGGCCCGGTGCGCTCGGCAGATTTCGCCGGAGAGAAGCGTTCCGCCACCGGCTGGTGGGACTGGAAACCGCATAAACGGCATCTGGAAACGCTGTTTACGGCGGGCAAGCTGATGGTGGTGGAGCGCCGCAGTTTCCATCGAGTTTACGACCTCACCGAGCGAGTGATGCCCGACTGGGATGACCTCACGCAGGCTCTATCACAGCAGGATGCCGAAGAGGTCATGCTGCGCCGCTCGGCGCAAAGTCTGGGGCTATTCAAACCCGAGTGGCTGGCAGATTACTATCGCCTGAAGCGCATTAAAGCGCAGGAGGTGATATCTCGCTGGTTGGCAAGCGGCGAGGTTAGGGCGGTCAACGTGAAGGGGCTGGATGGCCTGTTTTACGTGCATCAGAGTCAGTATCCTCTGCTGGAACAGGCGATTAGCGGCAAAATTAGCTCGACGGTCACCGCGCTGCTTTCACCTTTCGATCCGGTAGTGTGGGACAGAAAACGCGCCCTGGCGCTGTTCAATTTCGACTACCGTCTGGAATGTTATACCCCGGAGCCTAAGCGCCAATACGGCTATTTCACATTACCTATTTTGAATCGCGGGGAGCTGATTGGGCGCGTGGATGCCAAGATGCATCGCAAAGATAAAGCCTTTGAAGTCAAAACTCTGCACCTTGAGAATGGCACTAAACTGCCGCCAAGACGCATCAAAGACATTACCGACGCTGTCAGCCGTTTTGCCTTGTGGCACGGTGCTGAACAGGTGCAGATAGGGAAGGTGCCGGAGGAGCTACAACTGCATTGGGGGGCGGGCTGGTCCCTGCTCAAATAAACAATCGGCTGCCATGGGCAGCCGTTTTTCGCAGGGTGAGAATGTCAAAACAGCCTTAGTTGCTGTAGTTGGCAAACATCGCGATGATTTTGTGGATCAGTTTCATTTCAGTGCTCGTCAGTAGAAATTTAATGTGACTTGTGTCACAAAAAAATACTACGCCGACCTCGGGCTTTTATCAATCTCTGTTTCGGCCTTTCGGCGATTTTACCCTGCTTTGCAGCCTATATTGCGCATGTCAGATTAACCTTGGCGGGAGGGTTATGGTATTCTTTGCCACCATAGCGCTTTGTCAAAACACGCATTGTTGCAGTTGCTTGGCCCTCAAGCGTGCAATTTAAATGCTCCGGGAGAATGTATGGATCATCGTTTACTCGAAATTGTTGCTTGCCCAGTCTGTACCGGTAAGCTTTATTTCAATAAAGAGTCGCAAGAATTAATTTGTAAAGTGGACGGCTTGGCTTATCCGGTGCGCGACGGCATTCCGGTATTGTTGGAAACTGAAGCCCGTGCGCTTTCTGCTGACGAGACGCATCCATGAGTTTTATTGCCATCATTCCTGCCCGCTTTGCTTCCAGCCGCCTGCCGGGGAAACCTTTGGCGGATATCGGCGGTAAGCCAATGGTCGTCCATGTGATGGAACGCGCGAAAGAGTCCGGCGCCGATCGCGTTATCGTCGCTACCGACCATCCTGATGTGTTTGCTGCGGTACAAGCAGCGGGTGGCGAAGTCTGTATGACCCGCGCTGATCACCAGTCTGGCACGGAACGTCTGGCCGAAGTCATTGAGCTGTACGGCTTTTCTGATGAAGATATTATCGTCAACGTGCAGGGCGATGAGCCTCTGGTGCCGCCGGTCATTATCAAGCAAGTTGCGGAAAACCTTGCCTCCTGTGAAGCGGGCATGGCGACGCTGGCGGTGCCGATTGAAACGGCCGAAGAGGCATTCAACCCTAATGCGGTGAAAGTGGTGATGGACGCCAAAGGCTACGCGCTCTATTTCTCACGGGCGACCATTCCTTGGGAGCGCGAGCGTTTCGCGAAATCCAAAGAGACCGTCGGCGACACCTTCCTGCGCCACATTGGCATTTATGCTTATCGCGCAGGTTTTATTCGCCGTTATGTCAACTGGGCGCCAAGCCCGCTTGAGCATATTGAGCTGTTGGAGCAACTTCGCGTACTGTGGTACGGCGAGAAAATCCACGTCGCGGTGGCGAAAGAAGTGCCTTCCGTTGGCGTCGACACGCCGGAAGATTTGCAGCGCGTGCGTGAGTTGTTGGCGCACTAATCAGCTTCCCCTCGGCTTCGCGCCTTGCAAAGCTATACTGATACGGAATGTCATTGGCATTCCGTTTTTTATTCTGCGACTTTCATTGATCTGCCGCCGAGAAATCGTCGGAAAATGCTTTCATCATAAACCTCATCACTTCTTCACTGTGTAACCGTCATGGAACAGCTGAAAGCCGAACTGAGTATTGTGCTGGGTGAGCGCCTGTCTCGCCTTGAATGCGTGAGCGAACAACCTTATGCCCATCTGTATGCGATTTACGATGAGCAGGGGCACGCCGTGCCGTTAATGGCGAAAAGCTATGTTTGCGCAGGCATTGCCAGCCAAGAGGCCTATAAATTGTCGATGCTGGCGCGCGAGGGCGTGGTGCGCGTGCCGACGGTATTTGGTCTGGTTACCACCAGCCAATCGCCTTTCAAGGAAGTCTTGCTGATTGAGCGCCTGCGCGGCGTTTCTGCCGAAGCCCCGACCCGCACGCCACAGCGCGGGGAGACGCTGATAGAACAGATTATTGAGGGGTTGCTGGCGTGGCACAGAATAGACAGCCACGGCCACGTGGGCACGGTGGACAGCACGCAGGAGAATAAGTGGCCGCTGTGGTATCAGCAGCGAGTCGAGGCGCTTTGGGCCTCGGTCAGCCATTTGCAGTCAGCGCAACTGACGCAGGAAGATCGCACCTTACTGTTCCGCTCTCGCGCCAGCTTACCCAGCCTGTTTGCTGATTTTAATGACAATTCCGTGCTGCTTCACGGCAATCTTTCACTGCGCAGTCTGCTAAAAGACCCGCGCAGTGACCAGCTGCTGGCGATGATCAACCCCGGCACGCTGCTGTGGGGGCCGAGGGAGTTCGAGTTGTTCCGCCTGTGGGAGAAAGGGATGAGCGAGCAGCTGCTATTTCGCTATTTACAGCGCGCGCCGGTCTCAGAAAGCTTCCTTACCCGACGCGGTTTATATCTTCTGTGGGAGTCTGTCTCCCATCTGCTGCATACCGGCAAACTGGATCGCCCGGCGTTTGAGCAGGCCAAACGCCAACTGCTTCCGTGGCTTAACTAAGCTCAGTCGCTGCTGCCGCCAATTCGTTGCCAGATGCGCCCCATGCTTTCATACCAAACACGCTCGCTATGGCCTAAGTAGATCGAGCTGGGCAATATTTTCTCCCACGGATTCAACGGCGAGTCGATAGCCAGCTGATTGGCCGGAGCAGGGATAGGGTGTAGCCCCTGTTGCTGGAAGAAAATCAGGGCGCGCGGCAGGTGGTTGGCAGAGGTCACCAGCGCCATTGGCTGCTCTCCAATGTGTATTTTCACCTGCTCGGCTTCTTCGTGAGTATCACGCGGGGTGTCGAGCATGATGAT
The DNA here is from genome assembly GCF_000735345.1 of Ewingella americana ATCC 33852. GTDB lineage: Bacteria > Pseudomonadota > Gammaproteobacteria > Enterobacterales > Enterobacteriaceae > Ewingella > Ewingella americana. Next base: position 86,945 of record NZ_JMPJ01000033.1, read on the forward strand.
ATCGCTCTGCGGCACGCCAAGGCTGACAGCCACTTTCGCCGCCACTTCTGCCGTACTCACCGGGTTGCCAATGGCTCTTCCGCCGGTAAAAATCATCTTCGACCCCGGATTCTCCCGATAAATGCGTATCCCTTCGGTTACACGCGGCAGACTGTTATTGATCAAATTGGAACTGGGTGCCCAGTCTGGGTTATAAGTGTACCCGCCACCGAGCACCACCACATATTTTAGCGGCTGCGCGCTATTGGCACGGTAAGTGGGATAGCTGGACTCCAGCGGACGCAGCAATGTATCAGCGACAGGTTGCAAGCTTAATAAGGCCAGAACGAGCCAACTCAGTAAAAAGCAGACTTTCCCGGCTTTCTGCCATCGCGTAAACCACAGTAAAACCAGCGCTACGGCCATGATCAATAATATAAAGGGAAGCGGAAGCAGCAGGCCGCCGATGGCTTTTTTGAGGATAAATGGCATCGAAAATAGGTCCTTTTGAGCGAAAAAACGACATCCAGGCGCGAATCCACATTGGGATGATTTATTCTACGTCAGCCTGTGCCAAAATAGCAGGCGCGGCCGTCCCGCAATGCCAACTATTTCGGTTATGATTTCATTCAACAAAATGCGCTATCAGGAACAGGTATCATTTCATGCAGGATCGTAATTTCGACGATATCGCCGAAAAGTTCTCACGCAATATTTACGGTACGACCAAAGGCCGTATTCGTCAGGCCGTGCTGGGACAAGATCTTCGCGAACTGATCGCCACGCTGCCGCAGAGGCCGCTGCGCATTTTGGATGCGGGTGGTGGTGAAGGGCAGATGGCGTGCGAACTCGCCGCTTTAGGACATCAGGTCTTGTTGTGCGATCTCTCTGGTGAGATGATCCGCCGCGCCAAAGCGGCCGCCGAGGAAAAAGGTGTGAGCGACAACATGCAATTTGTACAATGTCCCGCTCAGAACGTCGCTCAGCATTTGGAACAGCCTGTTGATCTGATATTGTTTCACGCGGTGATCGAATGGCTGGCAGAACCTCAAGAGGCTTTGCAGGCATTAACCGATTGTTTGGCGCCGGGTGGTGCCTTGTCGCTAATGTTTTACAATATCCATGGTCTGGTGATGCGTCACATGATCTTGGGTAACTTCGGTCACGTCGAAGCAGGCGTGCCAAAAATTAAAAAAAGCTCGCTGTTGCCGGATCATCCTCTGGAACCTCAACAAGTTTATGCATGGCTTGAAGAGCTGGGGATGACTATTGCTGGCAAAACCGGTGTTCGCGTTTTCCATGATTACTTGCGTAACCGGCAACAACATAAACAGGATTTCGACGAGCTTCTGGCGCTGGAACAGCGTTATTGCCGACAGGAACCTTTTGTTAGTTTGGGACGTTACATCCACGTGATGGCGCACAAACCCAATCTGAAGGACGAATCATGAGTGAATTTTCCCAGACTGTACCCGAACTGGTCGCCTGGGCGCGCAAAAATGACTTCTCCATTTCTCTGCCTACCGAACGTCTGGCCTTTCTGCTGGCAATTGCTACGCTGAACGGCGAGCGTCTGGACGGTGAAATGAGCGAGGGTGAGCTGGTCGATGCATTTCGCCACGTAAGCAAAGGCTTCGAGCAAACCCATGAAACGGTCACCGTGCGCGCCAACAACGCCATTAATGACATGGTGCGTCAGCGTTTACTCAATCGTTTTGTCAGTGAACTGGCTGACGGCAATGCCATTTATCGTTTAACGCCGCTGGGCATTGGCATCACCGACTACTATATCCGTCAACGTGAATTCTCGACGCTGCGCCTCTCCATGCAGCTGTCCATCGTGGCCCAAGAGCTTAAGCGCGCCGCGGATGCCGCCGAAGAGGGCGGTGATGAGTTTCATTGGCACCGCAACGTTTTCGCGCCGCTGAAATATTCCGTGGCGGAGATTTTTGACAGCATCGACATGACGCAGCGCATCATGGACGAGCAGCAGCAGGGCGTGAAAGACGATATCGCCGCGCTGTTAAACAAAGATTGGCGTGCGGCCATTTCCAGCTGTGAAATGCTGCTATCTGAAACTTCAGGTACGCTGCGTGAGTTGCAAGATACGCTGGAAGCCGCGGGTGACCTGTTGCAGGCGCATTTACTGCGGATTCAGGATTCGACCATGGGCGAAAGCGAGCTGAGCTTCGTCGATAAGTTAGTCTTTGATTTACAAAGCAAGTTAGACCGTATCACCAGCTGGGGCCAGCAAGCGATTGACCTGTGGATCGGTTATGATCGCCATGTTCACAAATTTATCCGTACCGCGATCGACATGGATAAAAACCGCGTCTTTGCTCAGCGCCTGCGTCAGTCCGTCCAAAATTACTTCGACAACCCTTGGACCTTAACCTTTGCGAATGCAGAGCGTTTACTGGATATGCGTGATGAAGAGCTGGCGCTGCGCAGTGAAGAGGTGACCGGTGAACTTCCGCCGGACCTGGAATATGAAGAATTTAGTGAAATCCGTGAGCAGCTTGCCGCAATGATTGAGCAAGCGCTGCAAGTGTATCAACAACAGAAGACGCCGCTCAATCTGGGCACCGTGATGCGCGATTACCTTGAACAGTACCCGCGCGCGCGGCATTTTGACGTAGCGCGAATTGTGGTCGACCAGGCTGTACGCCTTGGTGTGGCTGAAGCAGATTTTTCAGGGTTGCCAGCCGAATGGCAGGCAATCAATGATTTCGGAGCCAAGGTGCAGGCCCATGTCATCGACAAATATTGAACACATAATGCCAGCTAAGCTGGCGCAAGCGTTGGCAAATTCCGTATTTCCTGCTCTGGACAGTCAGCTGCGTTCTGGCCGTCACATTGGCATTGACGAATTGGATAACCACGCTTTCCTGATGGACTATCAGGAAGAACTCGAGCTGTTTTACAGTCGCTACAGCGTTGAATTGATCCGCGCGCCGGAAGGTTTCTTCTACCTGCGCCCGCGTTCTACCACGCTTATCCCGCGTTCGGTGCTTTCCGAGCTGGACATGATGGTAGGGAAAATCCTCTGCTATCTGTACCTCAGCCCTGAGCGTCTGGCGCATGAAGGCATTTTCACCCAGCAGGAACTGTATGATGAGCTGCTCAGCCTTGCCGATGAAAGCAAGCTGCTGAAATACGTCAATCAGCGTTCTACCGGCTCTGACCTTGACCGCCAGAAGCTGCAAGAGAAGGTCAGAACCTCGCTGAACCGCCTGCGCCGCTTGGGCATGGTGTGGTTTATGGGTGCCGACAGCAGTAAATTCCGCATTACCGAAGCCGTGTTCCGCTTCGGGGCAGATGTACGCAGTGGCGATGACGCCCGCGAAGCGCAGTTGCGAATGATCCGCGACGGTGAAGCAATGCCAATTGAAAGCGCGTTATCGCTGAATGACGAAAACGAAGACAGCGAATCGCCAACCGAACAAGGGCATGACAGCGCAGAGGACGAACAGGAATGATTGAACGCGGTAAATTTCGCTCACTAACGCTGGTTAACTGGAACGGCTTCTTTGCGCGTACTTTTGACCTTGATGCTTTGGTTACCACGCTTTCGGGCGGCAACGGGGCGGGTAAATCCACCACCATGGCGGCCTTCGTCACGGCGCTTATCCCTGACTTAACCTTGCTGCACTTTCGTAACACCACCGAGGCTGGCGCGACATCTGGCTCTCGTGACAAAGGTCTGCACGGTAAGCTGCGCGCGGGCGTCTGCTACTCCACTCTCGACGTAGTGAACTCGCGCCATCAGCGGGTGATCGTCGGCGTGCGTTTGCAGCAGGTTGCCGGGCGTGATCGTAAAGTGGATATCAAACCTTTCACCATTCAAGGTCTGCCTACTGCGATTCAGCCTACAGAGATTTTGACTCAGACCGTGGGCGACCGTCAGGCGCGCGTGCTGTCGCTGCAAGAGCTGAAAGACAGCGTCGAAGCGATGGAAGGGGTGCAGTTCAAGCAGTTCAACTCGATCACTGACTATCACTCGCTGATGTTTGATCTGGGTGTGATCCCGCGCCGTCTGCGCACCGCGTCCGATCGCAGCAAGTTCTATCGCCTGATTGAAGCCTCGCTGTACGGCGGGATTTCCAGCGCCATCACCCGCTCTCTGCGCGACTACCTGTTGCCTGAAAACAGCGGCGTGCGCAAAGCCTTCCAAGACATGGAAGCCGCGCTGCGCGAGAACCGCATGACGCTGGAAGCCATTCGCGTAACCCAGTCTGACCGTGACCTGTTCAAGCACCTGATCTCCGAGGCCACCTCTTACGTTGCCGCCGACTATATGCGCCATGCCAATGAGCGACGCATCCATCTCGACGGCGCGCTGGTGCTGCGTAATGACTTGCTGACCAGCCGTAAACAGCTCTCCAGCGAGCAGTATCGTCACGTAGAAATGGCCCGTGAATTGGCCGAGCAGAGCGGCTCGCAAAGTGATTTAGAGACCGATTATCAGGCGGCCAGTGACCACTTGAGTTTGGTGCAGACGGCGATGCGTCAGCAGGAAAAAATCGAGCGCTATGAAAGCGACCTCGAGGAGCTGACTTATCGTCTCGAAGAACAAAATGAAGTGGTTGCCGAAGCCAGCGAGCTGCACGCCGAGCACGAAGCCCGTGCCGAAGCCGCTGAGATTGAAGTGGATGAGCTGAAGAGCCAGCTGGCTGATTACCAGCAGGCGCTGGACGTGCAGCAAACCCGTGCCATTCAGTATCAGCAGGCGTTGCACGCCCTTGAGCGCGCGCGCGAACTGTGCCAAATCCCTGACCTTTCGAGCCAGAACAGCGAAGAGTGGCTGGAAACCTTCCAAAGCAAAGAGCAAGAAGCCACAGATATTCTGCTGATGCTTGAGCAGAAGATGAGCGTGGCCGACGCGGCGCACAGCCAGTTCGAAAACGCTTATCAGCTGGTGGTGAAAATCGCCGGTGAAGTGAGCCGCAGCGAAGCATGGCAAACCGCGCGTGAATTGCTGCGCGACTGGTCTTCTCAACAGCATCAGGCCGAGCGCGTAGAACCACTGCGCATGCGCCTGTCCGAGCTGGAAGGTCGCCTGCGCGAGCAGCAAGACGCCGAGCGCCAATTGCAGGAGTTCTGCAAACGTTCGGGTCAGGATGTCCATCCTGAAGATCTTGATGAACTGCAACGCGAGCTGGAAGTACAGATTGAAGAGTTGTCTGGCGTGGTTTCCCAAGCCGGCGAACGCCGCATGGAAATGCGTCAGGAACTCGAACGCGTGCAAGCCCGTATTCGTGAGCTGACCGCACGCGCGCCCGTTTGGCTGGCGGCGCAAGATGCGTTGAGCCAACTGAGCGAGCAGAGCAAAGAGCCGCTGGAAAGTAGCCAGCAGGTCACTGAGTACATGCAGCAGATGCTGGAAAGCGAGCGCGAAACCACGGTTGAGCGCGACGAAGTGGCTTCACGCAAAAAACGCATTGAAGGGCAGATAACTCGCCTTAGCCAGCCGAGCGGCGCGGAAGATTCGCGAATGATTGCGCTGGCCGAACGTTTTGGCGGCGTTCTGCTCTCCGAGATTTATGACGACGTCACCATTGATGACGCGCCTTACTTCTCCGCACTTTACGGGCCATCCCGCCACGCCATCGTGGTGCCAGATCTCTCTCTGATCCGCGATCAGCTTGACGGTTTGGACGATTGCCCGGAAGACCTTTATCTGATTGAAGGGGATCCGCAGTCCTTCGATGACAGCGTGTTTGCCGTCGAAGAGATGCAGGGCGCGGTACTGGTCAAAACCGGCGACCGCCAGTGGCGTTATTCCCACTTCCCGCAAGTGCCTCTGTTTGGCCGCGCGGCGCGTGAGAATCGCCTCGAAACCTTACATAAAGAGCGCGAAACCCTGTCTGAGCGTTATGCGACTCTGTCGTTTGACGTGCAGAAGATCCAGCGTGTGCATCAGGCCTTCAGCCGCTTCATCGGCAGTCACTTGGCGGTGGCGTTTGACGCCGACCCAGAAGCAGAGATCCGCACCCTCAGCGGCCGTCGCGGTGAGCTGGAGCGCGCCCTGAACTCGCATGAAGGTGCCAACCAGCAGCAGCGCCAGCAGTATGAACAGGCAAAAGAGTCGGTTGCCATGCTCAACAAGCTGCTGCCGCGCGTCGGCTTGCTGTGTGACGAAACCTTGATTGATCGTGTCGAAGAGATCCGTGAAGAGCTGGAAGAAGCGCAGGATTCTGCCCGCTTTATTCAGCAACACAGCGCGTCTCTTACCAAGCTGGAGCCGCTGGTTTCTGTGCTGCAAAGTGACCCAGAGCAGCACGACCAGCTGAAAGAAGATTATGCGCAGGCCCAGCACGCCCAGCGGCTGGCGAAGCAGCAGGCCTTCTCGCTGACCGAAGTGGTTCAGCGCCGGGCGCACTTCGGCTATACCGACTCTGCGGGCATGCTAACTGAAAACTCGGATTTGAATGACAAGCTGCGTCAGCGTCTTGAGCATGCAGAAGCCGAGCGTACCCGTGCGCGCGAGCAGATGCGTCAGCATCAGGCGCAATACGCCCAGTACAATCAAGTGTTGGCGTCGCTGAAAAGTTCGTTCGATGCTAAGCGCGACATGTTGAAAGAGCTGGGGCAAGAGCTGCAGGATATCGGCGTGCAGGCAGACGCTAATGCCGAAGCTCGTGCCAAAACGCGCCGTGACGAGCTGCATGCAGCCTTGAGCACCAACCGCGCGCGTTGCAACCAGCTGGAAAAACAGATCACCTTCTGCGAAGCCGAAATGGACAACTTGCAGAAGAAACTGCGCAAGCTTGAGCGCGACTATCACCAGAGCCGCGAACACGTGGTGACGGCGAAGGCCGGCTGGTGCGCCGTGATGCGTTTGGTGAAAGACAATGGCGTCGAGCGCCGTCTGCACCGCCGCGAACTGGCCTATATGGACGGCGACGAGCTGCGATCCATGTCGGATAAATCGCTGGGTGCGCTGCGCCTGGCGGTGGCTGACAACGAGCACTTGCGCGACGTTCTGCGTCTTTCCGAAGATCCAAAACGCCCTGAGCGCAAAATTCAGTTCTACATCGCGGTGTATCAGCATCTGCGCGAGCGAATTCGTCAGGATATTATTCGCACCGACGACCCGGTTGAAGCTATCGAACAGATGGAAATCGAGCTGGGCCGCCTGACCGAAGAGCTGACCGCGCGTGAGCAGCAGCTGGCGATCAGCTCGAAAAGCGTGGCGAATATTATTCGCAAAACCATTCAACGCGAGCAGAACCGCATTCGCATGCTCAACCAAGGGCTGCAGGCCGTGGCCTTCGGTCAGGTTAAGAGTGTGCGCCTTAACGTTAACGTTCGTGAAGCGCATGCCGGGCTGCTGGACGTGCTCTCCGAGCAGCAAGATCAGCATCAGGACCTGTTTAGCAGCAATCGCCTCACCTTCTCTGAAGCATTAGCGAAGCTCTATCAGCGCCTGAATCCGCAGATCGACATGGGTCAGCGTACGCCACAGACCATCGGCGAGGAGTTACTGGATTACCGTAACTACCTTGAGATGGAAGTGGAGGTTAACCGTGGATCTGACGGCTGGTTGCGTGCAGAGAGCGGTGCGCTGTCCACCGGTGAGGCTATCGGTACCGGTATGTCAATTCTGGTGATGGTGGTGCAGAGCTGGGAAGAAGAGTCGAGCCGTATGCGCGGTAAAGACATTTCGCCTTGCCGCCTGCTGTTCCTCGATGAAGCTGCGCGTCTGGATGCTAAATCCATCGCCACTCTGTTCGAACTCTGCGACCGTCTTGAGATGCAGCTGATTATCGCCGCACCTGAAAACATCAGTCCGGAGAAAGGCACAACCTATAAGCTGGTGCGTAAAGTGTTCAACAACCACGAGCACGTTCACGTGGTGGGCCTGCGCGGTTTCGCCGCCGAGCTACCGGCAACAGTGGATGCGGAAGTAGAAAACGGCTGATAGTCGCCGGGCTCCACGTATAAAAAAAGCCCCGTTTACGGGGCTTTTTTACGTATAAGTGGTTACCTAACTTAACGAACTTTGGCTTATGAGGCCATGGACAGTACTTTTTCACGCAATTGAGTGAATTGGCTAAATACATTGTCCACATCAACAAGACCGACATCTTCTGAAGGAGCCTTGATGATGGCGCAAGGGACCTGCCACGGGGCCCAATATTTGGTGTCACTATTACCGTACAGCGCCACGACGGGTTTATGTACGCCAGCGGCGATGTGCAACGCACCGCCATCACTGGTAATAATCTGATCGCAGAGTGACATTGCTGCCATCAGTTCGCGAATGTTGGTGGTTGGCAGAGCAACTAAGGGAATATCGGCACAGGCCTCAATCACCTGTTTGGCTTTGTTGTCATCACCAGGGTGTTCAGGATTATCTTCTGCACCAGGAGACCAGAAAAGCACCAGCTTACAATCTTCACGTGCCGCCAAACGGTGGGCCAGTTCAATGAATTTTTCTGCCTGCCAACGTTGTTTCGGTTTACGCGAACTAATTTGCAGCCCGTAAATAGGTTTGTCTCTGATAATTTTGAACTTTTCAGCACATTGATTAATTTCATTCTCAGAAACGTATAATTCCAAAGGTCCGGGAACTTCAGTAATACCCAGCGGCGTTAATAATGTATTGAGTAATTCAACAATATGTAAGCCTTCTGTATGTGGCAGGCAATCGGTAACCACTTTCTTAGGGGAATTTCCTATAGCGATTATTCTTTTCGCACCGGAAAGCTTTGCCCATTTAAGAGAGTGTTTATCAGTGCTAGCAATCAATACCACGTCATAGCGCGCCGAACGCACGGCGAGAATGGTTTTAATTCTTTGATAATAAACGTTTAACAGGCTTTGTCCCGGCTTTCTATGGTGAGACTTACAATATAGATGAACATTGCTTATGTGGGGATTACCCACCAATACATCCTTATTGTAAGTATTTACCAGTAAATCGAGAGTATTTGCCTTGTGTTTAGTAAGGTTTGCAATGAGAGGTGTCGTTAGAATCAAGTCGCCAATATTATCGCGTCTAATGAGTAAAATTTTCATATAAATAATTTAGTTAAAATAACAGTGGCTATCCTAGGTTTTGGCCTTTAAATAATCAAGCTTAATTGTTACCGTTTTATTGAGCCAAGATAACGAATATTTACTTTGAGTTTATGGGGTTAAGAAAGTTCACTCTTGCACTTTTACTGTGTGCCATCGCCAGAGAAAGTTGCCGTTTTTGGTAAGTTGCGGATTTTTCACCCATAAAGACATCTTTTGTAGCAGTTAGCCTAATGATTATCCTCTGTCAGCACTTTATTTCATCCTCGCGCTAGCTTAGAGTCTTCACTGCACGCGGGGTGCTATTGTGTTGAGATCCCGCGCAAAAAAAGAATTATGTTTATATACTTAAACCATGAGCGGTTTGCTTGAATTTATCGGGTTCAATTTGGGCATATTTAAGGGAGGCAAGGGATGATGTTAACGAGTCAAGGGTCTCTCAGATTTCTGGCAGCCAGCTGCCTAATCGCGTTGGGATTAGCGCCGCTGCAGGCTGCATTCTCGGCAGTGCCGACATTATCGGTGCGCTCGGCGACGCTTTCTAGCGTCCAAAGCCTCAGCCAGCTTCAGGCCGAGTTGCCAAAAGGAGTTAAACCGCTTTATCTCTCCTCTCTTTCATCTCTGTATGCCGCAAATCATATGCAGCCAATGTGGGAAGACAGAGATACCGTTCATCAATTCCAGCAACAACTCGCAGAATTAGCGCTTTCCGGAATCCAGCCGCAGTTTACCCAGTGGGTAAAATGGTTAACGGATCCGCAGATAACAGGGATGGCGCGAGATATCGTGCTGTCTGACGCCATGCTCGGCTATTTGCAATTTGTTAGCGGCGTTGAGGCAAATGGCGATAATTGGCTATACAGTTCCACGCCTTACAAAATGACCACGCCGCCGCTGACGGTGATTAACCAATGGCAGCTGGCGCTGCGTAAAGGCACCACGGCAGGATATATGGCGACCTTAACGCCACAACACCCGCTGTATGCCAAAATGCACGCCGCGCTGAGAACCATGTTGGCGGATAACCACCCATGGCCGCAGGTGACTAACGCTGCCAGCCTACGCCCCGGGCAAATCAGTGATGATATCCCGGCGTTACGCGAGATCCTCAGCCGCACCGGCATGATGAATGCCACTGCGGCGGAAACTAAATCGCCACAGCCGACTGACGAAACTATCGCCAAAGATGGCCCGGGTGCTGCGGCGAATGACGATCTGTCCGTAGATGAAACCGCTGACAAAACAGCCCAGCCATCTCCGGTAGTCAGCCCGGCGGCAACCTCGGTGACGGATGTCTTACCGACAGTGACCCCGGCAGGGCAGTCAGCGACACCAACGCCGGTTGCTGTGGCAGATAACCAATACTCACCAGATTTGGTAGAAGCTGTGAAACGCTTCCAGAAATGGCAAGGGTTGGAAGCCGACGGCATTATCGGTACCCGTACTCGCGAATGGCTGAACGCCTCGCCGCGTATGCGCGCAACGCTGCTGGCGCTGAACATCCAGCGGCTGCGCATTTTGCCGGGTAATGTGAACACCGGCATTATGGTTAACATTCCTAACTACCAACTGACTTATTATCTCAACGGTAGCGAAGTGTTGTCTTCTCGGGTGATTGTTGGCCGCCCAAGCCGTAAAACGCCATTAATGAGCAGCGCGTTGAACAACGTGGTGGTTAACCCGCCGTGGAACGTGCCGACAACCTTAGTGCGTGAAGATATTGTTCCTAAAGCGATGCGTGATAGCAGCTATTTCCAAAAACATGGCTATACCGTGCTGTCTGGCTGGAGCAATGATGCGGAAGTGGTTGACCCAACTATGATTGACTGGAGCGTGGTGTCACCGAATCATTTCCCGTATCGCATTCGTCAGGCACCGGGCGCGACCAACTCGCTAGGGCGTTACAAGTTCAATATGCCAAGCTCGGATGCCATCTATTTACATGACACGCCTAACCACGGGTTATTCCAGAAAGATATCCGTGCTCTGAGTTCGGGTTGTGTGCGCGTTAATAAAGCCTCTGAATTGGCGAATATGCTGTTACAGGATGCGGGATGGAATGACACCCGTATCTCGTCCACCCTACAGGGCGGGAATACGACATTTGTGCCGATTCGTCATCGTATACCGGTAAAACTGTTCTATTTAACGGCTTGGGTTGCCGAAGATGGTAAGCCACAATTCCGTACAGATATTTACAATTATGATTCTCCGGTGAGATCTGGCGCACAAATTTTGCCACAAGCAGAAATTTTGCTGCAATAAATGCAGTAAAACTAAAATGATAGCGGTCAGAGTAATTGGCCTAATGACGGGAATAGTGGCCACACTATTCCCGTCATGCTTTATACAGCGAGTTGACTCACTGAAATAAGGCGGTTAAGGTTCGGAAGGGCTCAATTATGCGCCTACTTTGACTCTCTTATCGGGTAATAAACTGTTCATGGACCAAATAGACAAACATCGCCGTAAATGGCTGGCACTTGGCGGTGCCGCTGTGGGCATTTCACTCCTTCCGGGGCGTGCTTTTGCCACTCTTTCCACTCCTCGTCCGCGTATTTTAGTGGTTAACAACATAAATACCGGTGAGACCCTCAAAACCGAGTTTTTTGATGGAAAGCGTTACAACAAGGATGAGTTGGCTAGATTGAACCACTTGTTCAGAGATTATCGTGCCGAGCAAGTTAAGAGCATTGATCCCGCCTTATTTGACCATCTCTATCGTTTACAAGTGATGTTGGGCACCAATAAACCGGTTCAGCTAATTTCGGGTTATCGCACCTTAGCCACCAATAACAGCATGCGTAAACCCGGCAGCGGCGTGGCGAAACATAGCTACCACACGCTGGGGCAGGCGATGGACTTCCATATTGCTGGCATAGACTTGAGTAATATTCGCAAAGCCGCGTTAAAAATGAAGATGGGTGGTGTAGGATATTATCCACGTAGCAACTTTGTGCATATCGACACGGGTCCGGCAAGAACCTGGTGATATGTGGAATATGCGGCTTATTGGTTCATGACTTCTTATCTCTTATGAATGAACAGATGAACAAATAAGCCGCCGTGGAGCCTTATGAAATACCATCTCATTCCTGTCACGGCTTTCAGCCAAAACTGTTCAGTTATCTGGTGTACCGAAACTAACCAAGCTGCCATTGTCGATCCCGGCGGTGAAGCTGAAAAAATCATTGCTGAAGTCTCTTCCCTTGGCGTCGATGTTAAGCAAATTTTGCTGACTCATGGTCATCTTGACCACGTGGGTGCCGCCGCCGAACTGGCAAAACACTACTCCGCACCTATCGTCGGGCCGCAGAAAGAAGACCTGTTCCTGTTAGAATCGCTGCCGACGCAAAGCAGAATGTTTGGATTAGCCGACTGTGCGCCGCTGCAAACCGATCAATGGTTGGAAGAGGGCGATAAGGTTACCGTCGGCGAAGAGCAGCTGTCGGTTTTACACTGTCCGGGTCACACGCCGGGACATATCGTTTTCATCAATGAGAAGAGCCGTCTGGCCGTGTCTGGCGACGTGATTTTCCGTGGTGGCGTGGGGCGTAGTGACTTCCCGCGTGGCGATCATCAGGCATTGATTCATTCCATCAAAACCAAATTGCTGCCGCTGGGTGATGATATTAAATTCATTCCGGGGCACGGCCCAATGTCAGATTTAGGTTTCGAGCGCAAAACCAACCCGTTTTTACAGGATGAGTTACCCGTCTGGTAAGAGTTGATTGAGACCACTCTGGCAGTCATTGAAGCCATAAAAAAAGCCCGCCAGTTGCCTGACGGGCTTTTTATTTTGCCGAATTCAGTAATTATAGAACGGCAACGATGGCTTCACACAGCGGGGACATGTTGTCCAGCGTGATACCCGCGACGTTGATACGGCCAGAGTTCACCGCATAAACGCCGAACTCTTCACGCAGACGCAGAACCTGATCTTTGGTCAGGCCGCTGAAGGAGAACATGCCGTTCTGGTTAATGATGAAGCTGAAGTCCTGTTGCGCGCCTTTTTCTTGCAAGGTGGTCACGAACAGCTGACGCATACGGTGAATACGCTGGCGCATATCACTCAGCTCTTGTTCCCAAATAGCACGCAGCGCTTCATTGCCGAGAATGGTCGCTACCACTGCCGCACCGTGTGATGGTGGGTTGGAGTAGTTGGCGCGGATCACGGACTTAACTTGGCTGAATGAGCGCTCGGCGGTTTCTGCATCAGCAGCAACTAAAGTACAGGCACCCACGCGCTCGTTGTACAGGCCGAAGTTTTTGGAGTAGGAGCTGGCAACCAGCAGTTCCGCATGTTTAGCCGCGAAAATACGCAGGCCCTGAGCATCTTCTTCCAGACCCTTAGCGAAACCTTGGTAAGCGAAGTCAAACAGCGGCAACCAGCCGTTAGCCACGGACAGCTCAGCTAGCTGAGTCCACTGGGCTTCTGTTGGATCGATACCGGTCGGGTTATGGCAGCAGCCGTGGAACAGCACCACGTCGCCGGCTTTCGCTTCACTCAGGCTTTTCAGCATGCCGTCAAAATCAAGCGCATGGTTTGCTGCGTCATAGTAGTTGTATTCAACCACTTCCAGACCAGAAGCGTTGAACACGCCTTTATGGTTTGGCCAGCTTGGGTTGCTTACCCAGACGCGTTTGGCAGAAGTCTGCGTGGCGATAAACTCAGCGGCAATGCGCAGGCCGCCGGTGCCGCCCGGCGTTTGAGCCGTGCGCGCGCGTTTAGCCGCGATGATCGCGCTGTCTTTACCAAACAGTAATTCTTGAGTGCAGCGTGCGAAGTCTGGCAGGCCGTCGATGCTCAGATAGGTTTTGGTGGTTTCGTTTTCCAGCAGGAATTGTTCGGCTTTCTTTACGCTGGTGAGAACCGGAGTTTTACCCGTTTCATCTTTATAAACACCAATCCCGAGATTAATTTTATCTTGGCGATCGTCAGCACGGAAAAGATCGGTAAGACCCAGAATAGGATCGGCAGGAGCAGCAATGATTTTTTCAAACATGTGAAAGACTTCCATGACCTGATATTTAGCAGAAAGAGGGCTCAGGTTACCGCCTCAAAATCAGTTTGCCAACCGTTTGCGGTAAAAAGAAAGCAGAGTTGTGAAGCGGCTGTCGAGATTAATAATTTTGATGATGGAAAAGGCGGGGGAGAAGCCAAAAAGCAAAAGGCAGAGCCGAAGCTCTGCCTTTAAATTCGCCAGTGAAGCACCCAAAAGTGCTTCGATTAAGCGAGATTAGAACTGGTATTGCAAGCCAACGCCAACAACGTTGTCGGTAGAGATACCGGCAGTTTTGGTGTAGTCGTTGTCGTCCAGCAGGTTGATTTTGTAGTCAACGTAGGTAGACATGTTTTTGTTGAAGTAGTAGTAGGTGCCCACTTCAATGTATTTAACCAGGTCAGCATCGCCGCCGCCAAAACCAGTACCCAGAGCGTTCAAGTCCTTACCTTTAGATTGCAGGTAAGCGATGGATGGGCGCAGGCCGAAGTCGAATTGGTACTGAGCAACAACTTCCAGGTTCTGAGTTTTGTTAGCGATAGCGTTGAAGTCACCGCCGTATGGCGTGGTGTTTGTAGATTCGCCGTAGAACGCAGCCAGGTATACGTTGTTAGCATCGTATTTAGTACCCAATGCATACGCAGACGCTTTATCGCCGTTACCGTCAAGTTTCTGAGTGTCGGTACGGTTAGAAGAGAAGTAAGCGCCAGTTACGCTAACACCGGAATTACCGATAGCGTAAGCGGTAGATGCACCCCAACCGTCGCCGTTCTGGTTTTTAGCAGAGCTACGTGGAACACCCAAGTTGACGCCGTTTTCGTCGAACGCGTCGGCGTTACGGTCGTTCTGGTTTTTACCTTGGTACTGAATTGCGAAGCTCAGACCATCAACCAGACCGAAGAAGTTGTTGTTACGGTAAGTTGCCAGACCGTTAGAACGACCAATCATGAAGTTGTCGTTGTTCTGGTACATGGTGTCATCGCCGAACACTGGTAATTGGTCAGTGTAAGACATTACGTCGTAGATCACGCCGTAGTTACGACCGTAGTCGAATGAACCCCAGTCGCCGAATTTCAGACCCGCGAAGCCCAGACGCGTTTTGTTGCCTTCGTCGCCAGCGCTTTCAGCGTGGTTAGCTTGAACGTTGTATTCCCACTGGCCGTAACCGGTCAGTTGGTCAGTAATTTGAGTTTCGCCTTTGAAGCCGAAACGAACGTAAGTCTGGTCACCGTCATCACCGTTGTTCTTAGAGAACTGGTGACGTGCGTCAACTTTACCGTACAGGTCCAGTTTGTTGCCGTCTTTGTTATAAACTTCAGCTGCGTTTGCTGCACCAGCAGCTAACAGAGCTGGGATTACCACTGCAAGAATATTGCGCTTCATCATTTATTATTACCCTCATTGGTTTTATTTGGACACCTGCCACTGCCGTAAATAATTCTTTGGGGAACTATTCTTGAGAGTTTGGTGTCTCCTGTGTCTGAACGCAGTGTTCCATCCGAAGGGGGGTTAATCCACATCGAAAATGCTACCAAACCCCCAAATATGTTTCAGCAGGAAAAAATGTATTACAAAATGTAATTTTTACGGAACTTTGTGACAGGGATCTATCTTTAAAAATGACTAAGGCCAGCAAAGCTGGCCTTATTTATGTAACTAAAATGTTAATTGGAAAATATTTTAGTTAATTAGAAGGTTGCACTACGTGGTGTACGTGGGAACGGGATCACATCTCGCACGTTTTGCACGCCAGTGACGTAAGCTACCAGACGTTCGAAGCCTAAGCCGAAACCTGAGTGAGGCACGGTGCCGTAGCGACGAAGATCGCGATACCACCAATAATCTTCTTTATTCAGGCCCATCTCTTCCAGACGTGCGTCCAGCATATCTAAGCGTTCTTCACGCTGAGAACCGCCGATAATTTCGCCGATGCCCGGTGCTAACACATCCATAGCTGCAACGGTTTTCCCGTCTTCATTCATTCGCATATAGAATGCTTTGATATCTTTCGGATAGTTTTTAACCACCACCGGCGCTTTGAAGTGCTGCTCGGCAAGATAGCGTTCATGCTCGGAAGAGAGATCGACGCCCCAAGAGACCGGGTTTTCGAATTTCTGACCGCAATTGATAAGGATTTCTACAGCATCGGTGTAATCCACCTGTGCGAAATCTGATGTTACAAAACGCTGGAGGCGAGAAACAGCATCTTTGTCTACGCGCTCGGCAAAAAACGCCATATCATCTGCTCTTTCGTCCAGAACGGCTTGGAAAACATATTTAAGCATGCTTTCAGCCAGTGCGGCGATGTCATCCAGAGTGGCAAATGCCACTTCAGGCTCCACCATCCAGAACTCGGCGAGGTGACGGCTGGTGTTGGAGTTCTCTGCGCGGAAGGTCGGGCCGAAGGTGTAAACCTTGGACAGGGCGCTGGCGTAGGTTTCGCCGTTCAACTGGCCGGAAACCGTAAGGAACGCTTCTTTACCAAAGAAGTCTTCGCTGAAATCGACTTCGCCTTTATCTGTGCGTGGCAGGTTTTGGAAGTCCAGCGTGGAAACGCGGAACATCTCGCCAGCACCTTCGGTGTCGGACGCGGTGATCAGCGGAGTCGACACCCAGAAATAACCATTCTCGTGATAGAAACGGTGAATAGCCTGAGACAGGGTGTTACGCACGCGAGCTACTGCGCCAATCAGGTTGGTGCGCGGGCGCAGGTGAGCCACTTCACGCAGATACTCGATGCTGTGGCGTTTTGCCGCCATCGGGTAAGTGTCCGGGTCATCAACCCAGCCAACCACTTTAATCGCCGTTGCTTGCAGCTCGAAACTCTGGCCTTCGCCAGGAGAGGCAACCACGGTGCCGGTCACTTCTACCGAACAACCGGTCGTCAGGCGCAGAACCTCATCCTGATAATTTGGAAGAGAATTATTCACAACGGCCTGTAACGGATTAAAGCAGGAACCGTCATAAACGGCGACGAAGGAGATGCCAGCTTTAGAATCTCTCCGGGTACGTACCCAACCGCGTACGGTGACTTCACTGTCAACCGCAGCACGGCCTTGCAGTACGTCGACTACAGGCACAACGCTCATAGGTTTCTCTCTTTCTTATATATTCAGATGTTGATTCAGAAATAATGGACACCCTTTAAAAAAAGGGATTTTGCTATGTTACTTAGCCTTTCTCAGGACACAAGCAGAAATCACCTTCGCCAGACAACATTTGTCAGTCAGAGCGGCGGCGAGATCAGATGCATCAGGCTGATGAATGCTAAATAAGCAAAACCAAATAATAGCTATATAAAGGAAGAAAAAGTCTAAAGCGGGAAGAAGGGCAGGATTGAGGGAGGAAATAATGCCGCCGGAATGACCCGACGGCGCGAAAGTCAGGAGGCTTTTTTCACCAGCGGCAAGTCAAAAGCTTTGCGTAAGGCTTTGACGAAGGCTTTATCCTGACAGATGGTTTTACCCGGGCTATCAGAGAGCTTGGCCACCGGCTTGCCATTGCACTGCACCAGCTTGATGACGATGTTCAGCGGCTTCACCTCAGGAATATTACAGGTGAGGCGAGTGCCGATACCAAACACCAAGTTGACCCGCGTGTGGAAGTGGCGGTAGAGGTCCAGCGCCTTATCCAAGTCGAGATTGTCCGAGAACACCAGCGTTTTGGTCATCGGGTCAATGCCCAGCTTTTGATAATGAGCAATGGCTTTCTCACCCCATTCCACCGGATCCCCGGAGTCATGGCGCAGACCTTCATAGGCGTTAGCGAACTTCAGGCCGAAATCGCGCAGGAAGGCATCCATGGTGATGCAGTCAGTCAAGGCGATACCCAGCTGATTGGGATACTCATCCAACCACGCCTGCAATGCCGCGCGCTGGCTATTGGCTAACACCGGGCTAATTTGCTGATGCGCCTGGAACCACTCGTGGGCCTGAGTGCCGACCGGCGACAATTGCAGTTGGTGGGCTAAATCATAGTTGCTGGTGCCAACGAGGTACGGGAACTCCTCTTTCAGCGTGCTGACAATGGCGCGCTGCACTTCGCCGGAGAAACGGCGGCGAGTGCCGAAGTCCATCAGGCGGAAGCGAGAAATATCCACGTCGGCCGCTTCTTCTTTAAAGCGAGCCAGATTCTTGCGCAACTGGTCGATGGCCATTTGCGCCGTGACCTGCGGCGAACGTTGGCGGTGCACCACTTCACTGATCACCGCGAGCAGCGGCACTTCCCACATGATCACTTCACGCCACGGACCGGCAATGCGCACGTGCAAATGCCCGTCGCGGTCGGAAACCGTGACATGTTGTGGGTTGTAGCGGAAAGTTTTCAGCCAGTTAAGGTAATCGTTGCTGAAGAACGGCAGGCCGGACAGATAAGTAAACTCATCATCGGTCAGGGCCAGTTGGCTCATCATCTCGATTTGTTGACGGATTTCGCCAGCGTATTCGCCCAGCAGTTCATCACCACGGCAGCGGAATTCAGCCACCACGCTAATATTGTGATAGCGATGGTAGACCGCTTGCTGCATGTGAAGCTTGTAGGCGTCGGTATCTAACAGCGAAGTCAAAATCGGGGAGGCGTATGGAGTCATAGCGCGTTTACAGCATCCTCGTCAGAAAGGGTCGTCGGCAATCACCGTTACATTCATATGTAGGCAGTTTGCCTGTACACAACCATTCCAGATAAAAAAGCGTTCTGGATAAAACAGCAAAGTCTGTGAAGTATACCGTAATATCCTGCGAAAGAACCCACATCACATCATAATTGTCCGCGATGGGTCGAGGATTAAATGTGCGCTTCCGCCCATTAAGGCTCTTTCTGTTAACTATTTTGCAAGGCGAATTGCCGGATATGATCACATTTCGATAACAAAAGTGCCGGGGCAGCATGCCGCACCCGGCCTGTGTTGTTAGATGTTTTCCAAGTTAATGCCGCGGGTTTTCGGCCCGAACAGGCCAATCACCAGCATGACAATTAACATACTGATCACGATGAAGGCGATCACTCCCGCGGTTCCGGCATATTGCAAAATCAGGCCAATCATAATGCTGCTGAAGGCGGTAGAAAGGCGGCTGAAGGAGTAGCAGAAGCCCACCGCGCGGGCGCGAATATGGGTCGGGAAAACCTCTGTCTGATAGGCGTGATAGCTATAGGTCAGCCACGCGTTGGAATAGGTGATCAGGAAGCCGCAGATGATCAGCATCAGCGCATTGCTCTGGAAAGCGAACAGCGTGCCGAAAACAACTGTCATTAATGAGGAGAGAACAATCTGCCATTTGTTTTCAATCTTATCGGCGTAGCGGCTGCAAATCAGCGAACCCAGCGGGTAGGCCAGCGTAATAAAGAAGGCGTACAGCAGGCTGTGAGTCAGCGTCGTTCCTTGGCCGGAGAGCAGGGCGGGCAGCCAGTTCCCAAAGCCAAAGAAGCCGATGGCCTGAAAGAAGTTCATCACCATCAGCATAATAGTGCGCGAACGATACTCAGGTGCCCAAATCTCTTTGAAAGTGCTTTTCCGCGGCGGCTCTGCGCGCGCCGCCGTCGGCACATAGGCCGGGCTGTGGCTGACGCCGCAACGCTTTTCCATCTCAGTGACGACCTTATGCGCCTCCTCGTGTCGCCCCTGCTGCGCCAGCCAGCGCGCCGACTCCGGCAGATTCTTCCTCACCAGCCAGATAACAATCGAGCACACTGCGCCCGCGATCACCACGAAACGCCAGCCACTGAGGCCAAAGAAGGTTTGCGGCACCAGCCACCATGACATTAACGCCACCGCCGGAACGGAGAGAAACTGAATAAAGAAGGCGAAGGCGAAAGCCCGGCTGCGCAGATGAGTCGGCACCCACTCGGTCAGGTAGGTATCAATGGTCACCAGCTCAAGCCCCAGCCCTATGCCGACTAAGAAGCGGCACAGGATCACTCCTTCCGCGCTGTGCTGAAAAGCCATTAATAAGGAGAAGAAACCGTACCAGACCAGCGCAAACATGAAGGTCATGCGGCGGCCAAATCGGTCGGCGTTGGGTGCCAGCAGGCTGGCGCCGACAAACAATCCTAGGAAGGTGCTGGAGGCAAACGCGGCCTGATCGGCAATGCCGAAAATCCCGGCCGCACCGACGTGGAAGATATTCTCAGCCACCAAACCTGAACTGATATATCCCGTCTGGAACAGGTCATACAGCTCGAAAAAACCGCCTAGCGAGAGCAAAACGATAAAGCGCCATAGTCCGGCCGAAGGGGGGAGTGCGTCGATACGTGCCGACAGCGTAGCGTTATTGTTATTTTTAGAGTAAGTCGAATCCACTCCGGGCGCAGCTATACCGCTCATTTTTTATTAACCTCTTGGATACATGGTATTAACAACCATGCTAATGATTAGCGGGCGGTTTTAAATTTTGAATTCATTAGTTAAAGAAGAAAATTAAGCATAAAAAACTGGATTATTAATTAATCAAACCGCCAGCCGAGGCGAGTCAGGGCAGCGACAGAGTGCCCGTGCTGAACAAAACGTGTCCTAACAGACTCACAAGCCTGTAACAATCTGGGAATTTCGGGTGCCTGTGGTAAAGTTTAGGAAAGCTTTACAAGCTGTAGCGCCGCCGTTTAGGGATGCTCTGGCGTCTAACCCAACAACAAACGTCGTCACGATTGACGAAAACGTTAAAAGGTTTTTTATGACTCAACTGCCACAAGCCAAATACCGCCACGACTACCGTGCGCCGGATTACACCATCACCGACATCGACCTCAACTTTGAACTTGATGCAGAAACCACGGTAGTGACCGCGGTCAGCCAGATTAAACGCCAGGGCGCAGAAGGCGCTTCTCTGGTTCTGGATGGTGAAGGTCTGACGCTGATTAGCCTGAAAGTGAATGGTCAGGATTGGCCAAGCTACCAGTTGACTGAAAACACGCTGACTATCGACCGTCTGCCGGATGCCTTTGAACTGAGCATCGTTAACGAAATTCACCCGTCCAAAAACACCGCGCTTCAGGGCCTCTACCTGTCTGGCGTGGCGCTCTGTACTCAGTGTGAAGCCGAAGGTTTCCGCAACATCACCTATTATCTGGACCGCCCGGACGTTCTGGCGCGTTTCACCACCCGCATCGTGGCTGACAAAGCGCGCTACCCGTACCTGTTGTCCAACGGCAACCGTATCGATCAGGGCGAGCTTGAAGGCGGCAAACACTGGATTAAATGGGAAGATCCGTTCCCAAAACCTTGCTACCTGTTTGCGCTGGTGGCGGGTGATTTCGACGTGCTGCGCGACACCTTTAAAACGCGTTCTGGCCGCGACGTGGCGCTGGAGCTGTTCGTTGACCGTGGCAATCTGGACCGCGCCGACTGGGCGATGGAGTCTCTGAAGCAGTCGATGAAGTGGGATGAAACCCGTTTCAACCTCGAATATGACCTCGACATCTTCATGATCGTTGCCGTTGATTTCTTCAACATGGGCGCGATGGAGAACAAAGGTCTGAACGTCTTCAACTCCAAATACGTGTTGGCGAAAGCAGAAACGGCTACCGACAAAGACTACTTGGGCATTGAAGCCGTGATCGGCCACGAATACTTCCATAACTGGACCGGTAACCGCGTGACCTGTCGCGACTGGTTCCAGCTGAGCCTGAAAGAGGGCCTGACCGTCTTCCGTGATCAAGAGTTCAGCTCTGATCTGGGTTCACGCTCGGTTAACCGTATCGACAACGTGCGCGTCATGCGCGCCGCGCAGTTTGCGGAAGACGCCAGCCCAATGGCGCACCCAATTCGCCCGGAAAAAGTCATCGAAATGAACAACTTCTATACGCTGACCGTGTATGAGAAGGGTTCAGAAGTCATTCGAATGCTGCACACCTTGCTGGGCGAAGAGAAGTTCCAGGCCGGTATTCAGCTCTATTTCGAACGCCATGACGGCAGCGCGGCGACCTGCGACGACTTCGTGCAGGCGATGGAAGATGCGTCCAACGTGGACCTCTCCCTGTTCCGCCGCTGGTACAGCCAATCGGGTACTCCGGTGCTGACCGTGCGCGACGACTATGACGTGGAAAAACAGCAGTACACCTTGACCGTCAGCCAGAAAACCCCGGCGACGGCGGACCAGTCTGAGAAGCTGCCTCTGCACATTCCTTTGGATATCGAACTCTATGATCCGCAAGGCAATGTGATTGCGCTCAAGCAAAATGGCGGCGTGGTCAGCAACGTGCTGAACGTGACCGAAGCCGAGCAGACCTTCATCTTCGAAGATGTGGAATACCAGCCGGTGCCGTCGCTGCTGCGCGAATTCTCCGCGCCGGTGAAACTGGATTACAAATATGGCGATCACCAGCTGACCTTCCTGATGAAACACGCGCGTAACGACTTCTCGCGTTGGGATTCAGCACAGAGTCTGCTGGCGATTTACATCAAACTCAACGTAGCGCGCCACCAGCAGAAACAGCCGCTGTCTCTGCCGCTGCACGTGGCCGACGCTTTCCGCGCGGTGCTGCTGGATGAGAGCATCGATCCGGGCCTCGCGGCGCAGATCCTGACGCTGCCATCGGAAAACGAAATCGCGGAGCTGTTCGAGGTTATCGATCCAGAAGCGATCAGCGCGGTTCACGAAGCCATTACTCGCTGTCTGGCGACGGAAATGAGCGACGAATTCCTCGCCGTTTACCATGCCAACAGCCTGCCGGCTTACCGCGTGACCCATGCTGATATCAGCAAACGCGCACTGCGCAACATCTGCCTGCACTATCTGGCCTTTGGCGACGTGGCTCAGGCTGACAAGATTGTTAAAGCCCAGTTCGAACAGGCTGACAACATGACTGACTCACTGGCGGCGCTGTCTGCGGCGGTTTCTGCCCAGCTGCCTTGCCGTGAAGCCTTGCTGGCGGCTTACGACGAGCGCTGGCATCAGGATGGTCTGGTGATGGACAAATGGTTCATTCAGCAGGCTACCAGCCCGGCGGCGGATGTCTTGCAGAAAGTGCGTTCGTTGCTGACTCACCGCTCCTTCACCATGAGCAACCCGAACCGCGTTCGCTCGCTGGTGGGTGCCTTCGCTTCGGCTAACCCGTCTGCGTTCCACGCGGTCGACGGCAGTGGCTACCAGTTCTTGGTGGAAATGCTGACTGACCTGAACACTCGTAACCCGCAGGTTGCTGCGCGCATGGTTGAGCCGCTGATCCGCTTGAAACGCTATGACAGCCAACGTCAGGCGCTGATGCGTAGCGCGCTGGAGCAGTTGAAAGGACTTGAAAACCTCTCCGGTGACCTGTTCGAGAAAGTGTCTAAAGCGCTGGATGCGTAATTGCCGCATCAGGTGACTTGGGCATAAATAGACACAAAAAAGGGCGATGGAAA
The DNA here is from genome assembly GCF_000735345.1 of Ewingella americana ATCC 33852. Lineage (GTDB taxonomy): Bacteria > Pseudomonadota > Gammaproteobacteria > Enterobacterales > Enterobacteriaceae > Ewingella > Ewingella americana. The sequence continues at coordinate 110,285 of NZ_JMPJ01000033.1, forward strand.
CATCGCCCTTTCTCTTTGCTGAAGTGAGGTAAAGTGAGAAGCTTAAACCTGAGCGCGACGCGCCTCGCTCGCTGGCGCAGAAGGCGTTAACACTCTCTCCAGCACTTCGGCCTCCAGCTCTGCCAGCCGTACCGAGCCTTTGCGGCGCGGGCGCGGCAAGTCGACTTGTAAGTCTAAACCTATCTCGCCTTGCTCAATCAAAATCACTCTATCTGCCACGGTCACCGCCTCGCTGACGTCATGAGTTACCAGCAAAACGGTGAAGTCATGCTGTTGCCACAGGCGTTCGATCAGCCCCTGCATCTCAATGCGCGTCAGGGCGTCGAGTGCGCCTAAAGGCTCATCGAGCAGCAGCAGGCGAGGGCGGTGGATCAGCGCACGGGCCAAGGCCACGCGCTGCTTCTGCCCGCCAGACAGTGCCGAAGGCCAGTCGTTAGCGCGATCCGCCAAACCGACCTCTTCCAGCGCGGCCTGTGCGGCTTCGCGCCATGCGCCTTTCAGCCCCAGACCGACATTATCAATCACCTTTTTCCACGGCAGCAGGCGATCGTCTTGGAACATCAGTCGGGTATCTTCGCGTACGTTGCTCAATGGCGCGCTGCCGCTAAGAAGCTCGCCCTGCGTGGTTTTCTCCAGTCCGGCCAGCAGGCGCAGCAGGGTACTTTTGCCACAGCCGCTGCGGCCAACCACGGCGACAAACTGGCCGGGGGCAATGCGCAGATTGATGTCATTGAGCACCGTCCGGTTGCCATACTTTTTGCTGATGCCGGACAAGGTCACCGGCGTGCCTTGTGGAATACGAGTGGTGTTGCTCATGCGGCATCTCCTTGTTTTTTCTGGTAAGCGGGGTGCCAGCGCAGCCAAACGCTCTCCAGCGAACGGGCCAGAATATCCGCCAGTTTGCCGAGAATGGCGTACAGCACGATAGCCACCACCACCACGTCAGTTTGCAGGAATTCGCGGGCGTTCATCGCCAGATAACCAATCCCCGAATTGGCCGAAATGGTTTCGGCGACGATCAGCGTCAGCCACATAAAGCCCAGCGCGAAACGCACGCCGACCATGATTGACGGCAGCGCGCCCGGCAGAACCACTTGCATAAACAGCGGCAAGCCGGACAGGCCGTAGCTGCGCGCCATCTCCAGCAAACCGCGATCAATGTTGCGGATGCCGTGGTAAGTGTTGAGGTAAATAGGGAACAGGGTGCCGAGCGCCACCAGGAAAATCTTGGCGGTTTCGTCAATGCCGAACCACAAGATAACCAATGGGATCAGCGCTAAGTGCGGAATGTTACGCAGCATCTGCAAGGAGCTGTCGAGCAGGCGTTCACCCCAGCGCGACAGGCCGGTGATAAAGCCCAGCAGCAGCCCGAGGCTGCCACCAATCACAAAACCAATCAGTGCGCGATAGGTACTGATTTTCAGGTTTTGCCACAGGTCGCCGCTTTTGGCCAGTGTCCAGAATGCCTCTATGACCGCGCTCGGCGCGGGCAGAATGCGGTCTGAAAGCCATCCGGCTTCAACCGCCAGTTGCCACCCGCCAATCAGCGCTACCGGCACAATCCAAGGTAAAATCCGGTCCAGCCAGCGATGTGAGGTTTTGCTATGCATGCTGATGTTCCTTACTGCTCGGCCGAAGCGTGTTTTGGTGCGAAGTCATGGGCCACCAGTTCGCCGCGAGCCTCAATGGCACGTTTCACCGTGCTGTCCTGATCCTGTTTCGCCAGATCCAGATGTGGGAACAGCAACTCGCTGACGCGATAAGCCTCTTCAAGGTGCGGGTAGCCGGAGAAAATAAAGGTGTCGATGCCTAAATCCGCGTATTCCTGCATACGGGCGGCGACGGTTGGGCCATCGCCCACCAGCGCGGTGCCTGCGCCGGAGCGCACCAGACCGACGCCAGCCCACAGGTTCGGACTGATTTCCAGTTTATTGCGATCGCCGCCGTGCAATGCCGCCATACGATGCTGGCCCACGGAGTCAGTTCGCGCGAAAGCGGCCTGCGCTTTCTTAATGGTTTCATCGTCGAGATTTGCAATCAGGCGATCAGCCGCCTGCCACGCCTCTTCAGTGGTTTCGCGCACGATGACGTGCAGCCGAATGCCGAAGCGAAGGGTGCGCCCTTGAGCCGCGGCCTTAGCGCGCACTTGCTCAATTTTCTCTTTCACTAAGTGCGGCGGTTCGCCCCACGAGAGATACAGCTCGACCTGCTCGGCGGCGAGATCCTGCGCTTCGTCCGAAGAGCCACCAAAATAGAGCGGCGGGCGCGGGAACTGCACCGGCGGCTGCATCAGGCTGGCCCCTTTGACGTGAATGTGCTTGCCTTCGTAATCGACGGTTTCGCCTTCCAGCACTCGACGCCAGATGCGAGTGAACTCGGCGGCAGACTCATAACGCTCTTTATGGCTGAGATGCAAACCTTCCGCCGCCAGCTCGGTCGGGTCACCACCGGCGACTAAATTGAACAGCGCGCGGCCGCCGGACAGCCTGTCGAGCGTCGCAGCCTGACGTGCCGCAAGGGTCGGGGAGATAATCCCTGGACGCAGCGCCACCAGAAACTTCAGCTTTTGCGTCACGGTGATAAGCGAGGCGGCCACCAGCCAAGAGTCTTCACATGAGCGGCCGGTTGGCAGCAAAACGCCGCCGAAGCCCAGACGATCAGCCGCCTGTGCCACTTGTTGCAAATAGCCGTGGTCAACGGTGCGGGCATCTTTGTCGGTGCCCAAATAGCGACCGTCTCCGTGGGTCGGTAAAAACCAGAAAACGTTCAGACTCATGTGATTTACTCCTCTCTGATCGCCGCCCTTGCTTGGGAGGGCGGCTGTTTTATTCTGCTAATTTAGTGAGTGGCGGCGTCGCGCCAGATTCGGTCTTTGATCACGACCTGCTTAGGTAAAATCTTGTTTTGGTAGAACAGGTCAGCCGTGGCCTGCTGGGCTTTCTCGGTACGCGCGTCCACCGGGGTGATCGGCGAGTCAGGCAAGTGATCCAGATAGCTGGCAATCACGTTTTCTGGCAGCCCCATGGCTTTGGAAAGCAGCTGAATGCTCTGCGCGCGGTCGGTTTTCACCAGCGCGTTGGCCTGCGTTAACACCGCTAACACTTGGTGAATAAACTGCGGATTGGCCTCGGTGTACTGCTTCGGTGCCAGATAGAACGCGCCAGTTTGGTTGAGCGTGGTGCCGTCAATCAGCACGCGAACGTTGCCTTGCAGCTTGGCCGCCGAGTAGTAGGGATCCCAAATTGCCCAAGCATCGACATCGTGCTGCTGGAAGGCGGCGCGGGCATCGGCCGGCGTGAGATAAACCGGTTTGATATCAGTGAACTTCAGGCCAGCCTGTTGCAGCGCACGCAGCAGCAGGTTGTGCGAGCTGGAGCCTTTCTGAAAGGCGACTTTGTGACCTTTCAGCTCGGCAACGCTTTTAATCGGGCTGTTGCTGTCGACCAGAATCACCTCGGCGAGAGGCTTCGGCGGCTCTTGCCCGACATACAGCAAATCCGCCCCGGCGGCTTGGGCAAACAGCGGCGGAAGGTCGCCGGTTCCACCCAAATCAATGCTGCCGACGTTCAGTGCTTCCAAGATTTGCGGGCCAGCGGGGAATTCAACCCAGCTGATTTTGGTATGCGGAAAACGCTTCTCTAATAACTGATGCGATTTCGCCAGCACCAGCCCGACGGAGCCTTTTTGGTAAGCTATGCGGAAGGTCGCCGGGTCTTTTTCAACCTGCGTGGCGGCCTGTGCACCGAAGGCCATGGCGGCCATTAGCCCGGCAATTACCGGCAGGCGGCGTATTAAGGAAAGGGTGGATGGCATCAGCAAACTCCTGTTAGTGCAGTCAGACGCCAATACTCGCCGCAGAATTCTGAGTGGCAGAGTGCGGGATAGGGCGACGGCGGCTAAGGGCCAGATAGAAGTTTTCCAGCGACTCTTCAAGGCGCTCATTCAGCGCGGGTTGCAGCGTGGCCGGGAAGGTCTGGTAGTCGGTGATCAGGCTGTCGTCGGCGAAAACGCCTTGCAGCACTTCCTGCGCTTTCAGCGAAGCCAGCACTGGTTTCAGGGCGTAATCCACCGCCAGCATGTGGCCGATAGAGCCCGCCGTGGCGAGAGGCAGCACTACTTTATGGTCTAGCGCGCGCTCAGGCAGCAGGTCCAGCAGGGTTTTCAACGCGCCGGAGAAAGAGGCTTTATAGACCGGCGTGGCGACAATCAGGCCATCCGCGTCAGCGAGTTGTGCGATGAGCTTTTTCAACTGCGGGCTGCCGAAGTTGGCGAACAGCAGATCGTCTGCATTGAAGTCCTGCAAACTGTAGGAAATCACTTCAACGCCGCGAGAGGCCAACCAGCGATGGCTCAGAGCCAATAACGCCGATGAACGTGAAGGTTGTCTCGGGCTGCCTGCGAGGGATATAACGCGCATCACTACTCCTTATAACCAAAAATTATAGATTCATCATTTTCTTTAACTTAGTGGTTTAAAGCTAACAGGCGCGGGCGGGGGACTGGAAATCTAAATTTTGACTATATATAGCCAAAAACCGGTTTAAGAGATGCTGCAAAGGTAAAGGAAAGGTGATCAACAGGTGAATAAAAGGGTATCGATTGCGCGGATAGGGGATTTTAGTCGTGATTCGTTTCCCTTTGCTCGGATGTTAGTCGATAATACCGCCCCGTCTAGCCACGGGACCCAGGAGTCTTCATGTATTACCCACTTGTCAGGAAAGCACTGTTTAAGCTCGACCCAGAGCACGCGCATGAGTTAACTTTCCGCCAGCTGAGCCGCCTTTCAGGTTCACCTTTTGAATTCCTTATTCGCCAATCCGTGCCAACCAAACCGGTTAGCTGCATGGGGCTCTCTTTTAAAAATCCATTAGGTCTTGCCGCCGGGCTGGATAAAAACGGCGAGTGCATTGATGCCTTCGGCGCGATGGGCTTTGGTTTTGTCGAAGTGGGGACGGTGACGCCGCGCGCACAGGCAGGTAATGACAAGCCGCGCTTATTCCGCGTCGTTGAAGCCGAGGGTCTTATCAACCGCATGGGCTTTAATAATCTGGGCGTGGATAATCTGGTCAATAATGTAAAGCGTTCACACTTTGGTGGAATTCTTGGCATCAATATTGGCAAGAATAAAGACACCCCGGTGGAAAATGGTAAAGACGATTATCTGACCTGTATGGAGAAGGTGTATCCGTACGCGGGCTATATCGCGGTGAATATTTCCTCACCTAATACCCCCGGATTGCGTTCGCTTCAGTATGGCGAAGCGCTGGATGATTTACTGGCGGCGATTAAAAATAAGCAGCTTGAACTTCAGCAGCGCCATCAGAAATATGTTCCTGTGGCAGTTAAGATCGCGCCGGATCTTTCAGAAGAAGAATTGATCCAAATAGCCGACAGTTTGGTTCGCCATAATATGGATGGGGTGATCGCCACAAATACCACCCTCGATCGTAAATTGATCCAAGGCCTTAATTATTGCGAGCAGGCAGGTGGATTAAGTGGCCGCCCGGTGCAGTTCCGCAGCACCGAAATCATCCGTATGCTGTCCAATGAACTTAAAGGACAGATGCCTATTATTGGCGTGGGTGGAATAGATTCCTTAACCTCAGCGCGTGAAAAAATGGCGGCGGGTGCTTCATTAATACAAATATATTCCGGGTTTATCTATCACGGACCACGTTTGATTAAAGATATTGTTACCCATATCTAATATTTTTTCATATCTCAGGCAGCCGGGGGTTTATTTATTAACCCGGCTCGTCTATATTTTGTCCACTGGCCTGAATTAAGGTCAGCGATAGCTCAAGATTTGTCTGATTTAACCTCTCTACTAAAAAGCCTATGCTGCTTTGCTGTCTTTCTTAATAGCGAGTGATCGGATTGTGGGTTCGGAGCAAACAGGATAACGAAATGAAAATCAAACCAGATGATAATTGGCGTTGGTATTTTGATGCTGAGCATGACCGGCTCATGTTGGATTTAGCTAATGGCATGATTTTCCGTTCGCGCTTTCCAGCAAAAATGTTAACGCCAGATGCATTTGGTGACGCCTCATTTTGTGTCGATGACGCCGCCTTATATTTCGATTATGAAGAGCACTGCAAGGCGATTAAATTAGCCAATGAGCAGCGCGCTGAATTAGTTCTGAACGCATTAGTCGCCTTCCGCTTCCTCAAACCTTTAATGCCGAAAAGCTGGCATTTCACCCAACAGTCCCGTCCTTTCCAGCCCGATAACGGCCAGATAGCGCAAGTGCAGGTGATGGAGAGCGGCGAGCAGGCAACGCTGCTGGTGGTGGAGTCTGGAGATAACGCCAGCCTGTGCCTGTTGGCGCAAGAGCGTTTGACCTTGGCAGGGCGCGGCATGGTGCTCGGCGACGCGATTAAGATCATGCACGACCGCCTGATGCCAGCGCCGGTCCGAGCTGACAATAGCCAGCTTTACGATCAGGCGGTGTGATTTCCGCCTGATTGTTTGTGATTGCCGACGTTAGCCCAAAACGACATCCGAACTCGGAATACAGCTGCACGCCAATACCGTCCCATCTTTGCCAATCGCACTGGCTTTCAACGGTGACACTTCGCCCGACTCCAGCGTCAATCTGCAAGCTCCACAAATCCCCGCGCGGCATGAATAGGGAATGCGTAACCCTTGCATTTCTAACTGTTCGAGCAAAATCTGCTGGTTGTTGCCGATGAACGTAGTCCCCTGATAATTAATCTCCAGCTTTTTACTGTCGTTTTTCGGCGCAGCCACGCTTTCAATCACTTCTCCGGCTGAATATGGACGTGGCGGCTTGGTCGCCAGCACCTGAATGCTGTCGCCCGCGCGGATCATGCCGGTGTTGCGAGCAATCATGTTTTGGCCGAAATCCACCGCGCCGTCGTCCGCCGTGCGATAGCCCTGCAAGGTCTTCAGCGGCTCGCCGCGCGGATGTTTCCGCCCACGCTCAGTGCTGACCGTGGTTAAGACGCAGCGACTGCACGGCTTGACCAAATCAAAGATAACTTCGCCAATGCGAATGGTCTGCCACGTGTCCTCGGCATAGGCGTCTGCGCCACTGACCACTAAGTTAGGGCGGAACTGCTCCAGCTTGACGCTGCTCGGGCAGCGATTTTGCAGGTCACGCATCGAGGCTTCATTCATTAATAGATAAGGGAAGCCGTCGGCGAAGGAGAGAGGTACTTCGGCGTGGTTCTTCACGCGGCGGGTTAACTCTTCGCCCACCCAGCGCAGCTGCACCTCGCGTTTCAAATAGCCGCTCAGCCACTGATTCACCGCGTCGGGCGCGATGACGGCGGTGAAGTGGTTGCCCCAAACTTCGGTTGGCTGGCCCTGACCGCTGAAATCGCTAAAGCGCACGCAGACCGTGTCGCCGTCCGGGCTGGTTATCATCAGGCCGTCGGGTAATAAAGAAGGAGTGAACTGAACCAACTGAGGATATTGTCGGGCGGTAATAAAAGTGCCTTGCGGGTCGGTCACCATGAAAAGCCGGTCAAATGCCAGACCACTGGCCGTCACCTGCGCGTGTGACAACTGCAACCCACGCATCGATTTAACAGGGTGTACGAAAAGGCGGGAAAGGGTAGCCACGGGATCGTGCCTCCTTTGAATTCGGTTATATTTTTTATGATGACCAGAGACTTTATGACAAGCTGGCTGGATTAGCTATAATGCGCAACTATTTTCTTTTTGGTGATATGTCGATATGAACTCTTTGTTTGCCAGCACGGCGCGTGGACTGGAAGAACTTTTAAAAAGCGAACTGGAAACGCTGGGTGCGCAAGCCTGCAAAGTTGTGCAGGGAGGGGTGCATTTTGAAGGTGACGATCGCCTGCTGTACCAAAGTTTGCTTTGGAGCCGTCTGGCTTCGCGTATTCTTTTGCCTCTGAATGAATTTAAAGTCCACAGTGACTTAGACCTTTATCTGGGTGTGATGGCAATCGACTGGCCGGAAATTTTCGGCGTCGATAAAACCTTCGCAGTGCATTTTAGCGGGCTGAACGATGAGATCCGTAACAGCCAATACGGCGCGTTGAAAGTGAAAGACGCCATCGTTGACAGCTTCACCCGCAAAATTGACCAACGTCCAAACGTGGCGAAACAGCAACCAGACATCCGCGTTAACGTATTTTTGCAGCGTGATACCGCCAGTGTAGCTCTGGATTTGAGCGGCGAAGGCTTGCACCAGCGCGGCTACCGCGACCTGACGGGTCAGGCTCCGCTGAAAGAGAGTCTGGCGGCCGCCATCGTGATGCGTTCAGGCTGGCAAGTCGGTACGCCGATGGTTGACCCAATGTGTGGCTCCGGGACTTTGCTGATTGAAGCGGCGATGATCGCAGCCGACCGCGCGCCGGGCCTGCATCGCCAACACTGGGGCTTTACGGCTTGGAACAAGTTTGATGCCGAGCTGTGGCGTGAACTGACCGCCGAGGCGCAGGTGCGTACGCGCCGCGCAGTGCAGGAAACCACTTCTCGCTTCTTCGGCTCAGATATTGACCGCCGCGTGATTGAAATGGCCCGTGCCAACGCCCGTCGCGCCGGGGTTTCTGAGCTGATTAGCTTTGATGCCAAAGAAGTCGGCAAGTTGACTAACCCACTGCCAGAAGGCCCGACCGGCACGGTTATCAGCAACCCGCCATACGGCGAGCGACTGGAAAGCGAACCCGCGCTGATTGCCTTGCACAACCTGCTGGGCCGCATCATGAAGACGCAGTTTGGCGGCTGGCAGTTGTCGCTGTTCAGCGCCTCGCCGGAGCTTCTGAGCTGCCTGCAACTGCGCGCCGATCGTCAATTCAAGGCGAAAAACGGCCCGTTGGAATGCGTGCAGAAAAACTATCAGTTGGCTGAGAACCCGGCCGGTGCTGCTGGTGCGCAAATTGCGGAAGACTTCGCCAACCGTCTGCGTAAAAACGTGAAAAAGCTAGAGAAGTGGGCCAAGCAGCAGGGTATCGAATGCTACCGCCTGTATGACGCTGACCTGCCAGACTACAACGTGGCGGTTGACCGCTACGGCAGCAAAATTGTGGTGCAGGAGTATGCGCCGCCGAAAACCGTCGATGCGCAGAAAGCCCGCCAGCGCCTGTTCGACGTGATTAACGCCACGCTCTCGGTGCTGGATATCTCCTCCAGCCAGCTGATCCTGAAGACGCGTGAGCGCCAGAAGGGCAAAAATCAGTATGAGAAACTGGCCCAAAAAGGCGAATTCCTGCTGGTGGAAGAGTATAACGCCAAGCTGTGGGTGAACCTGACTGACTATCTGGACACCGGCCTGTTCCTTGATCACCGCATTGCGCGTAAAATGCTGGGTGAAATGAGCAACGGTAAAGACTTCCTCAACCTGTTTGCTTATACCGGCACGGCGAGCGTTCACGCGGGTCTTGGCGGCGCGCGCAGTACTACTACGGTAGATATGTCGCGTACTTATCTCGAATGGGCAGAGAAGAACCTGCGGGCTAACGGCTTGACCGGACGCCAGCATCGCCTGATTCAGGCTGACTGCCTCTCATATTTGGGCATGTGTGACGAGCAGTTCGACGTGATATTCATTGATCCACCGACTTTCTCAAACTCAAAACGCATGGCCGACAGTTTCGACGTTCAACGCGATCATCTGGCATTAATGAAAGATTTGAAGCGTATTTTACGTCGCAACGGTACCATCATGTTCTCCAACAACAAGCGCGGTTTCCAAATGGATCTCGACGGGCTGAGCAAACTCGGTCTGAGCGCAAAAGAGATCACCAGCCAAACCCTGTCGCAGGATTTCGCCCGTAATCGTCAAATTCATAACTGCTGGCTGCTGTCCCACGCCGGCGAGGAAAAATAAAGTTTATGTCGTTAATTAGTATGTCAGGTGCCTGGCTGTCATTCAGTGACTCGCCGCTGTTGGATAACACCGAATTACACATCGAGCCAAACGAGCGCGTGTGTCTGGTAGGCCGTAACGGTGCCGGTAAATCGACGCTGATGAAAATCATCAACCGCGAAGTGCCACTAGATGATGGCCGCATCGTTTACGAGCAAGATTTGATTGTGGCGCGTCTGCAACAGGACCCGCCGCGCAACGTGGAAGGCACGGTTTTCGACTTCGTTTCTGAAGGCGTTGCCGAGCAGGCTGAGCATCTGAAAGCCTACCACGCGATTTCTCATCTGGTGGAGTCTGACCCGAGCGAGAAAAACATGAACAAACTGTCTCAGGTGATGGAAATCCTTGACCATCAGGGCCTGTGGCAGCTCGACAGCCGTATCAACGAAGTGCTGTTGCAACTGGGTTTAGACGCCGACACCGAGCTGAAATCGCTCTCCGGCGGCTGGCTGCGTAAGGCAGCTCTGGGCCGCGCGCTGGTCAGTTCTCCGCAGGTCTTACTGCTCGACGAACCGACCAACCACTTGGACATTGAAAGTATTGGCTGGCTGGAAGAATTCCTTAAGGAGTTCCCGGGCAGCATTATCTTCATTTCCCACGACCGTTCGTTTATCCGCAATATGGCGACCCGAATTGTCGATCTCGATCGCGGCAAGCTGGTCTCTTACCCGGGCAATTACGAAACTTACCTGCTGGCGAAAGAAGAAGCGCTGCGCGTGGAAGAGTTGCAAAACGCCGAGTTCGACAAAAAACTGGCGCAGGAAGAAGTGTGGATCCGTCAAGGCATCAAGGCGCGCCGCACCCGTAACGAAGGCCGCGTTCGCGCACTGAAAGCCTTGCGTCGCGAGCGCTCCGAGCGTCGCGAAGTGATGGGCACGGCGAAAATGCAGGTGGAGGAGGCGAGCCGCTCCGGCAAAATCGTCTTCGAAATGGAAGATGTCAGCTACGCCATCTCCGGCAAACAGCTGGTCAGCCATTTCTCCGCACAGGTACAACGTGGCGACAAAATCGCGCTGGTTGGCCCGAACGGCTGTGGTAAAACCACCTTGCTGAAACTGATGTTGAGCCAGCTTCAGGCCGACAGCGGCCGCGTTCACTGCGGCACCAAGCTGGAAGTGGCTTACTTCGACCAGCACCGCGCCGAGTTAGATCCAGAGCGCACCGTGATGGACAACCTTGCTGAAGGTAAGCAAGAGGTGATGGTCAATGGCCGTTCTCGCCACGTGTTGGGCTACTTGCAGGACTTCCTGTTCCACCCGAAACGCGCGATGACGCCAGTCAAAGCCCTGTCCGGTGGTGAGCGTAACCGCCTGCTGTTAGCGAAATTGTTCCTGCGTCCAAGCAACCTGTTGATTCTCGATGAACCGACCAACGACCTGGATGTGGAAACCCTCGAGCTGCTGGAAGAGATGATCGACAACTATCAGGGCACCGTGATGCTGGTAAGCCACGACCGTGAATTTGTTGATAACTCAGCCACTGAATGCTGGATTTATGAAGGCGATGGCGTGATCAACAGCTATGTTGGCGGCTACCATGACGCACAGCATCAGCGCCGTAACCAGAAGCCTATTCGTCAGGTTGCAGCCACTGAAACGAAAGCTGTGCCGCAGCCGAAGACAGAACCTGCTAAACGCACGGCGAATAAGCTCAGCTATAATCAGCAGCGCGAGCTTGAACTTTTACCGCAACAAATCAGCGACTTTGAAGTTCGCATTGCTGATTTACAACAGCAGATGAGTGATGCCAACTTCTTCACTCGTCCGCATGACGAAACGCAGCAGGTGCTGAACGCACTGGCTGCGGCAGAGCAGGAATTAGAGCAGGCTTTTGAACGTTGGGAAGCGCTGGAAGCGCAGAAAAACGGCTAAGTTTGCCCTCAGCTGTGCAGACGAGCAGGGAGCGCGTCGTCTGCACAGCTTTTGCCCTTAGCGCACTTGAGGAGTTAACTGTGTGTTCTCATGTCCATGACCCGCACATTTTGTGTCCACAATGCGACTTGTTGGTGGAGATCCCGGTTATTGCCATCGGGCAAAAGGCGAAGTGTCCGCGTTGCCACACCACGCTGACCTCCCGCTGGAAAGAACCTCGTAAACGTCCTATCGGCTTCGCCATCAGCGCGCTGTTTATGCTGCTGCTCGCCAACCTTTTCCCCTTTGTTAATATGAATGTCGCCGGGCTGAGCAGCGAAGTGACGCTGGTGCAGATCCCTCGGGTATTAGTGTCTGATAACTATGCCAGTATGGCGTCGCTGTTCATGATAGTTGTCCAGCTCCTGCCAGCGATTTGCATGCTGTCTATCATTGTTCTCTGCCTGAACACGCGGCTCTCCACCCAGTGGAAAGTCAGCATTGCGCGCACGCTTTTCCGCCTCAAAACTTGGTGCATGGTGGAGATTTTCCTCGCCGGGGTGCTCGTCAGTTTCGTCAAGCTGATGGCCTATGGCGACGTCGGCGTTGGCACCAGCTTCCTGCCTTATGTGCTGTTCTGTCTGCTGCAACTGCGCGCCTTCCAATGTACCGATCGTTACTGGCTGTGGCAGCAGGTCGAACCCGCGCCGCGCCTGACTCAGCCGCTGAAAATTGGCGAAAGTGGTCTCAGTCAGGGGCTGCGTTCTTGCCACTGCTGCATGGCGATTTTGCCCGTCGAGCAGTCGGTGTGTAGCCGCTGTGAAACTAAGGGCCACGCGCGGCGCAAAAACAGCCTACAGTGGACCATGGCGCTGCTGGTCACCTCACTGCTGCTCTACATCCCGGCCAATTTATTGCCAATCATGATAACTCAGGCCCTCGGCACCAAAATCACTTCGACCATTATGGCGGGCGTGGTGCTGCTGTGGAGTGAAGGCTCTTATCCGGTGGCGATGGTGATTTTCATCGCCAGTATTATGGTGCCGTCGCTGAAAATGCTGGCGATTGGCTGGTTGTGCTGGGATGCCAACAGTAATAAGCAAATCGACAGGGAAAGGTTGCACGTGATTTATGAAGTGGTGGAGTTTGTTGGGCGCTGGTCAATGATTGACGTTTTCGTCATAGCCGTGCTTTCTGCACTGGTCAGAATGGGGCAGCTAATGAGTATTTATCCGGACATCGGCGCACTGCTATTTGCTGGGGTCGTTATTCTTACTATGTTCGCCGCGATGACTTTCGACCCAAGATTGATTTGGGATCGGGCCGGAGTTCAGTCTTTGAAGGAGCAACAAGATGGCGGAAAATAATATCAATGAGAATCACAACGGCACCGCGAAGGTCGAGAAGATCAAACGCTGGTCGCCGGTGTGGATCATTCCGATCGTTACGGCATTAATCGGGGCTTGGATCCTGTTTTACCACTACAGCCATCAGGGGCCAGAAGTGACGCTGGTCACCAGCTCCGCTGAGGGCATTGAGGGTGGTAAAACGACCATTAAAAGCCGCAACGTTGATGTCGGCAAAGTCGAAAGCGTCACCCTGAGTGAAAACCTGCAACAGGTTATCATCAAGGCGCGCCTGAACTCCGGCATGGAGAAGATGCTGCGCGACGACTCCATCTTCTGGGTGGTGAAACCTCAGGTGGGCCGTGAAGGTATCTCGGGGCTGGGCACTTTGCTCTCAGGGGCTTACATCCAGCTCCAGCCGGGCAATAAAGGTGAGGAGAAAGCGCAATATGCCTTGAATGACTCGCCGCCGCTGGCCTCGCCGGACGCCCAAGGCATCCGCGTTATTCTGGAAAGCGAGCGCTCCGGCCAGCTCAGTCCGGGTGACCCGGTGCTGTTCCGCGGCTTCCAAGTGGGTACTGTGGAAACCAGCCACTTCGACCCGAAAGCCCGCAATATCAAATATCAGCTATTCATCCGTGCGCCTTATGACGGCTTGGTGACCGATAACGTGCGCTTCTGGAAAGACAGCGGCGTTAACTTCGACATGTCCGCACAGGGCATGCGCGTCGAGATGGGTTCCCTCACCACCTTGTTCAGCGGCGGCGTAAGCTTTGACGTGCCGAACGGCTGGGAGCAGGGCACGGCGGCCAAAAATGGCGATAACTATCAGCTGTTTGACGACCAACGCAGCATTCAAGAGTCGCTGTACACCAAGCACATCGACTACGTAATGTTCTTCTCCGACTCGATTCGCGGCCTGCAACCGGGCGCGCCAGTTGAATTCCGTGGCATTCGTCTGGGGACCGTGGCACAGGTGCCTTATCCAATGAACGTGCTGAAACAGCAGATGGATAATGATTACCGTATTCCGGTGCTGATTCGCATCGAGCCAGACCGTTTTGCCCAGCTGATTGGTAATGATTTCAACATCACTGACCATATCCGCGACGGCATTGCTCGGGGTCTGCGCGGCTCCATGAAGTCTGCTAACTTGCTGACTGGCTCGATGTATGTCGATCTCGACTTCTATCCAAATGAGAAACCGTGGAAAGGGCCGTATCAGATTGATGGTCAGAAACTGTTGCCGACCGTGAGTGCTGGTTTCGCGCAGATTCAGCAGAAGCTGATGACCACGCTCGACAAGATCAACGGCTTGCCAATCGAACCTATGCTGCGCGAGGCGACCACGACGCTGGCCGAAAGCCAGAAGACGATGAAAGCCACGCAGAAAACCCTCGATTCGCTGAATGCGATTGTGGGCAGCAAAGAGATGAAGAATCTGCCGCAGGATATGCAGCAGACGCTTATACAGCTGAATCGCAGCCTGAAAGGCTTCCAGCCTGGTTCCCCGGCTTACAGCAATCTGGTGGGAGATATGCAGAGTCTGGATAAAACCCTGCGTGAATTGCAGCCGGTGCTGAAGACCTTGAATGGTAAGAGTAATGCACTGATTTTCGCCGCCCCTGGGCAAGATGATCCTCAGCCGAAGAAGGCCAAACAATGATGAAATGGATACCTGTCGTCTTAGCACTGTTTCTGACTGCCTGTAGCAGTAGCGATCAGAAAACTTATTATCAGCTGCCTATCGTCGGCAACGCGCCAGCGACCACGGCAGCTAACAGCGGCAGCCTGCTCCCACAGGGGCAGCAGCGTCAGTTGTGGATTGAGCATGTCAGCGTCGCGGACTACTTAGCGGGCAACGGTCTGGTTTTCCAGACCAATGACGTGCAGTACGTCTTGACCCAAAACAACCTGTGGGCCAGCCCGCTTGACCAACAGCTCCAGCAGTCATTGGTCACCTATCTTGGTCGAGACCTGCCGGGGCGCGTGGTGTCAGCACAGCCAGCCAACAATGCAGAGCAAGATGTGTTGAACGTCAATGTGACCGGCTTTCACGGTCGCTATGACGGCTCTGCGCTGATCAGCGGCAGCTGGGTGCTAACGCGCGATGGGCAGACCATTCAGCGCAGCTTTAACCTGACGCTCAAGCAAAATGAAGATGGTTACGACGCGCTGGTGCGCACGCTGGCTGCGGGCTGGCAGCAAGAAGCAAGCCAGATCGCCAGTCAGCTAAGATGAACATTTTTTAAGCTTAATTTAATTTAAGATAAAGACGCAAAATCCCGAATTCTGAGTTTTCAGACTTCGGGATTTTTTATTGGCGATCAGCCAGATGGGTTTTTCTCGGCACGATTAGCTCGCGTGCAATCAGATAAAATAGCTCACGAATATGACATTGGCGTGAAATTTGCGCATTGACCTCACCAAAGATTGCGGCTATTTGTTAAGTGTGGACGCGCAAGCGGGCCACTGTTTTCTTTCCACCTGAACCTGAATAAATGAGGGAACCAAGGCATGAAGAGACAAAAACGCGATCGCCTGGAACGGGCACAATCACGTGGATACCAAGCAGGAATTGTCGGACGCTCAAAAGAAGTTTGTCCGCACCAAGCAGTTGATGCCCGCGCACATTGGCTCGGGGGTTGGCGACAAGCCATGGAGGACAGGGCAGTAACCGCTTAAGCGGCACCTTGTCAGAAAAGGAACAACCTCCGCCACGGGCGGAGGTTTTTGTTTCAGCTTCCCACAAATGCAAAAAAGCGAATATGCAGAACATATTCGCTTTTTTTAGCTTTCAACCTGTGACTAGAGCTTGCCGGGCAAGCTCTGACAGATTTAGAAGGCGCTGGCGTCTTTGAACAGACCCACTTTCAGGTCGGTTGCGGTGTAAATGACTTCGCCATCTACCAGTACTTCGCCGTCTGCAACGCCCATGATCAGTTTACGGTTGATCACGCGTTTGAAGTTCAGGCGGTAGGTAACCACTTTCGCAGTCGGTAAAACCTGACCGGTGAATTTCACTTCGCCAACACCCAGTGCGCGGCCTTTGCCTTCGCCACCGAGCCAGCCAAGATAGAAACCAACCAACTGCCACATGGCGTCAAGACCAAGACAGCCCGGCATAACTGGGTCGCCGATGAAGTGACAACCGAAGAACCACAAATCAGGATTGATATCTAATTCTGCTTCAACGTAACCCTTGCCATGGCTGCCGCCATCTTCTTGCATCTTCACGATGCGGTCCATCATCAGCATGTTGCCTGATGGCAATGGTGGGCCACCGGCACCGAAGAGTTCACTACGGCCAGAGGCTTCTAGATCTTCTTTAGTATAGGAATCGCGTTTATCTACCATGTTCTATGTAAGCCTTATTTTATTGAAGGACGGAGTTTAGCTAACAGGTGTAAGCTGAACAACTCCGATCAGCTGTGGCTGAACCAACTCAACCAGCGAAGTGGCCAGGGGTAACTGCGGCGTTCCTGTGGTAATGCCTGCGCGATACGCTCCTGAATCAAGCCCAGTAAACTTGGGCGAGCTTCTTCAGCTTGCTCTTCGTGAGAGTAAATTAATCCGGTCAGGATAGGCAGTGCTTCACCTGCATTATCAACTGCCCATAAATGGAATTGGCCTTCACGCACGGCGTCAATTACCTGTGGGTGTAAACACAGGTTACGCACGTTGCTGGTCGGGATAATCACTCCCTGATTGCCCGTAAGACCGCGGCGTTGGCAAACTTCAAAGAATCCTTCGATCTTCTCATTCACGCCGCCAATTGGCTGTACGTTGCCGAACTGGTCGACTGAGCCGGTGACCGCGATTTGCTGGTTAATCGGCTGCATCGATAACGCACTAATTAACGCACAAAGCTCGGCCAGAGACGCGCTGTCACCATCGACTTCGCCATAGGACTGTTCGAAAACAATTGAGGCTGAGAAGGGCAGAGGCTGGTCCAGCTCCAGTTCGGAAATTAGGAACGCCTGCATAATCATCATGCCTTTCGCATGCAGATTACCACCCAGCTCGGCTTTGCGCTCAACGTCGGTGAATTCACCGTCGCCCGTGTGTACGACACAGCTAATGCGCGAAGGTTCACCAAAGGCGCGCGGATGTCCCGGATATTCCAGCACCGAGAGGCCGTTAATTTGGCCGATGACTTCGCCTTCGGTTTCAATACGAATTTGACCCAGCTCGATCTCATCTTGCATACGTTCTTGCAAGTAGCTTTCACGCCATGCGCGCCCGTTGATGGCGGCTTCGAACGAAGCTAAGGTCAGTACCTCATCCTGATTATATATCGCCGCTTCGCTAAGCTGCGCGCTGAGCCACGCAGGGCAAAGCGTCAGGCTGCCTTGGTCGGTGCTATAGCGAATCGCCAGACGTAACATCGCGGGCCAGGCTTCGGCTGACAGACGCGGAATTTCCAGCTCGTCGGCCAGCGTGTTGACGTAACCACACCAAGTCGCCATGTCGTCGGCGTCGGTTAACGGCAGATCAGATTCGAACTCGCCATACACGGCAGACTCGAGCAGCTCCGGCTCCATTTCATTGAACTCGCCTAATGAAATGCGATCCCCAACCAACACCAAACGGATGTCTATTGGCATTGAAGGGATAGTCACCGGCAGCGGGCGGCTCTCGTCTGGCGAAACCCAGTGATAAACGCCCTGAGTGATCATCTGCTTCAAACGCAGCCACATCAGCGGCTGAGCGAGCAGGGCGCGAACGGACAGCACCAATACGCCGCCGTTAACGTGATGGATCAGGCCCGGCTCGAGTTGAATTTGATCTTGGTAAATGCGCACACAGCCGAAAAGCTGTTCTGGCTCAATCCACTCTTGATAGTGGCAAGCAAGTTTAGCGGCAAAATTGTCTTCAGCCGTGCTGGCGTCAGCTACAGAGACTTTTCCGCCCTCAATCAGATAGCGGCTGCCAAAGACAGGTCGCTCTTCAGGGAGGATCTCAGCGATTACGTCATTGATGCGGGAAAGATATTCACGGCTCTCCAGCGCTTTAATGGTCATAAAGCGAGGGCGAGAGAGCGGGTGACAGAACAGCGTTAAACCATTTTCCAGTCGTGGCTGAATAGCAGCGAAATCCACTGGGGCCAACTCAGCAGCCGTTGCGAAAATAGCCTCATAGGGCGTGGTATCGGGCAGTAAGAGCTGCCAATCAAGTCGGTTATTGGTCAATGTGTTAGCTGTGTTCTGTAAAATGGGAAAGGGCGATTATACAAGAATAAACAGTGATGAATACAGGGAGTGTCGTGGTTAAGACCTAGGTCACGGCAGCTAAGGTTTGTTCGTGTAAAAATTGAACAGTTTTGCATGCGCTTTTTGCAGTGAAAATTCGAATAAAGCTGTTATGCTTATCAAAGTTACGGGGTCACAGAAGAGCTCACAATGAAATATCAGCAATTGGAAAATCTTGAGAGCGGTTGGAAGTGGAAGTATCTGGTAAAAAAACACCGTGAAGGTGAACGCATTACCCGCCATTTAGAAAATAGCGCCGCCGAAGATGCTGTTGATGAACTTCTCAAATTAGAAAACGAGCCGGTCAAAGTTCTCGATTGGATCGCTAATAATATGAATCCTGCTTTGGAAAATCGCCTAAAGCAGACTATTCGTGCCCGCAGAAAAAGACATTTTAATTCTGAGCATCAGCATACCCGCAAGAAATCCATCGATCTAGAGTTTTTGGTTTGGCAACGACTCGCCGGTCTGGCGCAGCGCCGCAGCTCAACCCTTTCGGATACCATCATCCAACTGTTGGAAGATGCTGAACGCAAAGAGAAGTACGCGAGCCAGATGTCATCTCTCAAAGAAGATTTGCAGCAGATTCTCGGCAACAAAGAGTAGGGGCACTGCGCGAGGCCGGGTCGGCCTTCGCAGCCCTCAGTCAGCCGCCTAGCACTACTTCGTCATTCAGCGCCGCCATCACCTCAGTAATTCCACTCTGTTATTCAACTCCGTTGTTCAAGGCCATTGTTCAACTCTGGCATTCAACCCGAGTACCTCAAGTCATTCGCTATTTATTCAAACAAGCGCACTTATCCAAAACTGACTTCGACAAACTACGCCCATAAAAAAACCCCGCCTAGGCGGGGTTTTTAGTATCTGTCGTTAAACAGTAGAAAGCGGTATGACTTAAGCCTGTGGCTGAGTCACAACGTCTTTGATACCTTTAACTTCGATCTCTACGCGACGATCTGGAGCCAAGCAAGCGATCTGTGCTTTAGTAGCACGGCCAGCTTTGTAGCCACAGGTGTTGCCAGTGATTGAGTTAGTTTCACCCATACCACGTGCAGAGATTTTGTCTTTAGGAATGCCTTTAGATACCAGGTAGTCAACCACGGTTTGAGCGCGTTGCTCAGACAGTTTCTGGTTAGACTGCTCGGAACCTACTGCATCAGTGTAGCCCAGAACAACTACTGAACCGTCTTTCGGATCCAGTGAGCTCAGTTGGGTGTACAGCTGATCCAGAGCCTGCTGGCCTTCTGGTTTCAGGCTAGATTTACCGAAGGTGAACAGAACGTCAGACTTCAGGGTAAATTTCTTGGTTTCTACAACTGGAGCTGGAGCTGGTGCTGGAGCTGGTGCCGGAGCAGCTGCTTCATCTTGACCGAAACGGTAAGAAACACCCACAGACAGCATAGCGTTGTCAGGACGTGCGCCAACGGTAGCAGCATCACCGATGTTGTTAACCCATTGGTAATCCAGACGAGTAGCCCAGTTTTTGGTTACAGCGTATTCGAAACCAACGGCTGCCAGTGGAGAAACACCGGTGTCGTGATCGCTTACGCGGTCGCCAGTTGCGCCAAAGTTACCTTTGGAGTCTGCACGCCAAACCATACCACCCAGACGAGTGTAGATGTCCAGATCGTCAGTCAGTGGGTAGCTCAGTTTAGCAGCCAGTTGAACGCCCTGTGCTTTGAAAGCACCGTTGTTCGTGTCGCCTTTGTAAGGCATGCGGCCAAGCCAGTCATATCCCATTTCAAAGCCCAGGTATTGGTTTGCTTGGTAACCCAAGAACGCACCTGCACCCAGTTGGCTTTCGTGGGTAGGGCCGTTGCCGATACCGTTGTAAGCGTTAGCGAAACCAGTGTCATGGTACTGGGACCAGCCCAGCTTACCACCGGTGTACCAGGTGTTATCTTTAGGGGCGGCTTGCGCTACGGTAGCGAAACCTGCCAGTGCCACTGCTAATGCGATAGCTGTCTTTTTCATTTTTGCGCCTCGTTATCATCCAAATAGGCAATTGAGCTTTAAGCTTTTAAGCCCTTGGTTATAAAATCCTTACGCCAAAGTTATTGCTTCCGTTAAGAACTTGCCACTTTACGTTGGCATTATAGAGCAACCTTGGCGTTGTAAAGTCTACAACGTGGCGAGAAACTTACAAGCTTGATGTGTTAACAGCGTGGAAAAAAAGGGAAAAATGTACACATTTCTTAACATCAAAGGCCATTTGTTGACGAAACTTTGGAGTTAGTTGCACCGTGAAGGGGCAAATTTACCGTTAAAAACCCTGTTTTCAGCACGAATCACTAAAAAACGAGTTAATTTCATCAGAACATTCCTATTTTGAACTAATGGTACACGGAGGACTGAATTTTTACTGTTGATTGCTGTCCATGAGCTGAGATTTGAGCATTTGTCGGTCTCATGATGAATCCGTAAGACCCTCCATGAAGTGCCGCCAGACGCAATCTTTCACGTTCTGAATCATTTAAATCAGGCAGCCACCCCAAAACTACGCTGTAGTTCCCTGTCAAAAGCGCTTTTTCCATCGCATCTACCGGCGACATGGAGTTCATTTGGCTCACCTGAACAATTTTGCTCACCGGCAACCCAGATTGAGATAACCAATTACGGCTCAGTTTCTGTTGCGGGGTTAACCACAGCAACCAGCGTGACTGCAATCCTAAGTGCTGAAGCACCGGTAATAATAGTTCTGACAACGCCGGTTGGCTTTCACAGTATACGAACTCTGTGAGCAGGCCACTATTTCTCGATATCGATGTCGATTGTTTGACGTGCGGTGGAGTTACAGAAACCGCTTGATGCCGTAAATGATGATTTGTCAGAGCTTGAGTTCGCATGATGTATCCTGCCAGTGAGTAACTGTATGGATGTACAGTACTCGTTGGCTGGACAAAGATCAACCCAATTTTTTCCAAGAGATCTCGCAAAAATGGAAGGCAACGGAATGTAATCGCATTTTATGTTTGGTGCTGTGAAGGAGTTTGCGTATTTTGCAAATAGCTTTACGAGTAACAACAAAGGGTACGTTTGGATTTATTCACGAAAGGATATCGCAATGATTAATCGTACAAAAATAAGGGTTTCTGAATCTCAAAAGTTATTTACCTGCCTTGGAAATATCCGCTTTCGCTCGCAGTTTGGGGGCTATAGCTTGTCAGCTAATGGCGTGATGTTCGCCTTAGTCTCTGACGGTGATCTCTATCTGCGAGCCACCCCTGAAAATGAAATGGTTTTTCGCCGTATGGGGATGGAATCGCTGATTTATCGCAAACGCGGCATCGCCATCACGCTGCGCTACTTCAAAGTTGACCAGAAACTTTGGCAAGATGAAGCCCTGTTGATCACCCTTGCCAAGCGATCTTTGCAAGGCATGTTGGACGACATAAAATTGAAAAAAGAGGGTGGGGCTAGACTCAAAGATCTGCCAAATATTTCGCTCAATCTGGAGCGTTTACTGTGGCAAGTGGGCATATCAACCTCTTCCCAACTGCGTGCGCAGGGAGCCTGTATTACCTATTTGAAATTGAAATCGGTGAAACACAGCCTGGGGCTAAATGTGTTAATTGCGCTGGAAGCGGCGATTCAGGGTTTCCACGAGGCGGCTCTGCCAATGGCCTCTCGCGAAGTATTAATGAAGTGGTTTAAATCTCATCAGCGGATGATTGATACGACCGCTCGTTAAAAATAGTGCCAGCAAAGGGTGACTTTGCTGGCTTATCACATCCATTCTAGCTGCTTTGCGCAGGCAAAATTTTGCTGTTCAGATTGGTTATCTCCGGCATATGGGCCAGCAGCAGGCCAATCTGCTGTAAGACCAACTGCTCCTTACTGTCTGACTCGGTGGTTCTCTGCTCAATGCGCGCCATCAGTTGATCAATTGCACGGTGAACTTTCTCCGCATCCGCCGATTCATGATGCAGGGCGTCATCAATGCAGCAAGCCGCATCGTCCAGCAGATTCAGCGTGTCAGTATCTTGCAGCTTCTCCCTGTGTGCCCCCAGCGCCGAAATATAGCTCAGCATGGTGTGGTTCAAACACAACAGTCGGAAAGCGGCTTCAAGGGTTTGCGCATCATTATTTTTTTCCGACGTCATATTGGAAACCACCGAGGCCAGCTCTGCATCGCAGTTATGTGCATCGCGCCGTGCCAGACGATAATCAAGGCTGTTGTCCTTGCCCTGATGGTACTGAACCAGAATGGCATCCAAATAGCGGCAGTTGGCGGTGAAGGTCTTATCTACCACCACCGGAAGCTGTCTGAAGCGCCAATCCGGCCAGATAAAGGTCACCGCCGCCCAGGCGATGGCACAGCCGATTAAGGTATCGATAACGCGCGGAATCGCCACTTCGAAGCCTTCACCCAGCAGGTTAAAGCACAGCAGCACCAGCAGCGTAATGAACATGGTGGCGTGGGCGTACTGCACGTTACGAAACGCAAAGAACAGCAAGCCGCTGATGACGATCAGCACCATCTGGCCTTCGATGGACGGCACGAAATAGAGGATTGGAATGCCTAATGCGATACCGGCCAGCGTGCCGATAATCCTTAGGGCCAGACGGCGGCGAGTCGCGCTGTAGTTCGGCTGGCAGACAAACAGGCTGGTGAGCAATATCCAATATCCATGGTTCAAGCCGCTGATTTGGATAAAGGCGTAGCCAATGACTAACACGATAGACATGCGGATCGCGTGGCGGAACAGGGCGGATTTCGGCGTGAGGTGGCGTGAAATCCGCAGCCAAATGTCATCGATTCCCATCAGCTTGTCGTCGACGAAGGTCTTGGTGTTCTCCTGATTCTCCGGCAGCCCCTGCTCGGATTCGATGCTGGCAAGTTGCGCGTCGATGGCTCTGAGGTTAATTAACAGATGGCGCAGGGCTTGCAGCATTTCGCGATGCTGGGTCTGGGTATCCAGTCTTTTTAAAGCTTCATCAAGGCGCAGGAAAGCGCGCTCAAACTGGGTGTTGTGCTGGTATTTCTGGCGATAAAGAATGCACTGTGACAGCTGCGCGCAGGCCCGAGCCTGCATGCTCATTAAGCGCTGGAAACGAAAGAGAATATCGCTGTGGTGAAACTGCTCGCTGAGCTTTTTGTACTGCACGTGTGAAGAGCTGGCGCGCTCGTGAATATCCTGCACCACGAAGTAATAGTGCAGCGTCCGGCGGGTGCCTTTCTGCCCACGGTCACCTTTCAGCCGGGTCTGTAAGGTGTTTTTGGTTTGATTGAGGGTTGCGACTAACTGGCTATTGGCCATCGCCAGCGCTACCAACTCTTTTTTATTGTCGCCTTCCTGATCCGGGTCGAACAAGGTCGCCTTGGCTTCAAGATAGTGCGCCAGCTGAGAATAACAGCGCGAGATCAAGTCTTGCAGCGGGCGTATCGGGTAGAGAATATGCCCCGCCAGCGTCAGCAGGTTGTACCACACTGCGCCACAAATCAGCAGAACCGGCTGCTGGTACCAAATGTGATACATGCTGGTGCCGAGCATGGTGTAGATAGCAATCAGCAATGCGCCGAAGGCGATGGTGGCGTAGCGCTGCCCCAGCGCGCCGAGCAGAATAAAGCCGCAGGTAGAGACCAGCAGCCCTAAGGCGAACAGCCAAGGGTAGGGGAAAAGTAACTCAATCGAAGCGGAAGCGATAAAGAAACAGACTAAGGTTATCAGCAGGTTGCGAAGCCGCCCCGAGAGGCGGTCATCTAAGTCAGCTAGCGCCGCCGCGACCACGCCTAAAATCAGCGGGATAGTGAGAGTGGGAAACCCCAACCACCAGGGCACGGCGGCGGCCCCGGTTAGCGCAATAAAAATGCGGATGTTGTAAAGGACGTTGCTGTTATAGGCATAACGTCTTAAACCCGGGGTAAAAGAGAACAAGGCGAACTCCACTTAGCAAAACGGCTAATTAAAGGGCTGAAAAACTCAGCAATGATGAAAAACGTTCTATAAATTAATCACTAACTTTGAATTAACGAATTCGGCCATTAGACAAATTGCGCGCCGCTTTGGCTTCTCTGGCCTGTTTAGCCATTTCTACTGATACCACGCGGCGGCCAACCGGCCAAAGAGCAATCACGGCAATTTTGAAATTGGCGATACCCACTGGAATACCAATAATGCTCAGGCATTGCACAATGCCAATAGAGATGTGAGATAGGCAGAGCCACCAGCCGAAAAAGATAAACCAGAAAATGTTCAGCAGCGTGCCGGTGCCAGTTAAGATAGCGTTGCTTTTTTCCGGGTAGAGGTCATTAACGTGCACGGCTTCATTGCCGAACGGAATTAAGGACAGCCGGGTGATTTCCCAGCAAGAACGGGTGAGTGGCAGAGTAAAAATCAGCACGATGCTGATCAGTGTGGCGAATAGCCAGGCCAGCGTGGTAAAAAAGCCACCCAGAACAAAGTTCAAAATATTCAAAATTGCGCGCATGTTATCACTCAGTCATTTCAGAAAAGAGGGTAACGCCAGTGCGTTAACGGAAATCCTACGCTTTTTATTCTACCCTGATGTTGGGGGTAGAGCGCCAGTGCTTATCGCAGGTAAACTGAAGCAAATAATTCCTTAATTAATAACCAGCTACCCGTTAGCGGCTGCAAATACTGAGAAAATGGCGTGATGATATGGAACTGAAATCGACTTCATTTGGAAAACATCTGGCGCAGCACCCTTACAATCGGGTGCGGCTACTCAACGCAGGCGTCGAAGTCAGTGGCGATAAGCATCACTATCTCATTCCTTTCAATCAGTTAATTTCTATTCGCTGTAAACGCGGCATCGTCTGGGGCGAGCTGGAGTTTGAGTTGCCGGAAGAAAAAGTGGTGCGCCTGCACGGCACCGAATGGCAGGAAACTCAGCAGTTTTATCATCATTTGCTCAAAATATGGCGCAGTTGGAGTGAGGAGATGAGTGAGGTGAGCGCAGGCGTGCTGCATCAGCAGGCGGAAAAAATTGCGCGCATCGAGCAGCAGGACAAATGGTTTAAAGGCAGCGAGTTGGCGGCGGTGCAGAAAAGCATTGCCGAAGCCTTCGCCTCGGTGCCGGTCCCCGTCGAACGTTTGCATGAGTTTGAAAATTGCCGCGAAGACTACGAGCTGTGCCTGAGATGGCTGCGTCAGGGCAAGGAGAGCGTGGTGTCACGCAATCAGGCGTGGACTGAGCGAACCATCGAGCAGCACCGCGACTTCTTCGACAACATTGAAACCACGCCGCTGAATAACAGCCAGTGCCGCGCGGTGGTCAACGGCGAAGATGCCGTGTTAGTGCTGGCAGGGGCGGGTAGCGGCAAAACTTCCGTGCTGGTGGCCCGCGCGGGCTGGCTACTCTACCGTCAGGAAGCGATTGCAGATCAGATCCTGCTGCTGGCGTTTGGCCGTCAGGCCGCCGACGAGATGAATGAAAGAATTAAGGAACGCCTGCACACCAGCGACATTAAAGCCAAAACCTTCCACGCGTTGGCGCTGCACATTATTCAGGAAGGCGGCAAGAAAACGCCAAAAATCAGTAAGCTGGAAACCGACAGCAAGGCGCGCCGCAGCCTGTTGATCAAAACTTGGCAGCAGCAGTGCGCTGAGAAGAAAGTTCAGGCCAGCGGCTGGCGGGCGTGGATGACCGAGGAGCTGGAGTGGGAGGTTCCGGAAGGGGATTACTGGAAGAATAAGGCGTTGGCGGAGCGTTTAGGCAGCCGCCTCGAGCGCTGGCTGGGGCTGATGCGAATGCACGGCGGCAGTCAGGCGGAAATGGTAGAGCAGGCTTCCGAAGAAGTGCGAGATCTATTCCAGAAACGTATTCGCCTGATGGCTCCTCTACTTAAAGCGTGGAAGTCAGCGCTAAAAGAAGAAGACGCCGTGGACTTCTCAGGGCTGATTCATCAAGCAGTGAATATTCTGGAGAAAGGGCGTTTTGTCAGCCCGTGGAAACACATCTTAGTCGATGAATTCCAAGATATTTCCCCGCAGCGCGCGCGCTTGCTGGCCGCATTGCGCGAGCAAAATAGTTATACCAGCCTGTTTGCGGTGGGCGATGACTGGCAGGCTATTTATCGCTTTAGCGGCGCGGAGCTTTCCCTGACCACTGCCTTTGAGGGCCATTTTGGCGAAGGGGCGCAGTGCGCGCTGGATACCACCTATCGCTTCAACGATCGCATCGGCGAAATCGCCAATAAATTTGTTTTGCAGAACCCGTATCAGTTGAAGAAGCCGCTCAATAGCCTGACCAAAGGCAACAAAAAAAGCGTCACGATTTTGCCCAATGAGCAGTTGGATGCCCTGCTGGACAAACTAAGCGGCTTTGCCAAAGCCGATGAAAAGATCCTGATTCTGGCGCGTTATCACCATTTGCGCCCGGACGTGTTGCAGAAAGCGGCGACCCGCTGGCCTAAGCTCAATATCGAATTTATGACCATTCACGCCAGCAAAGGGCAGCAGGCGGAGTATGTGATCATTGTTGGTCTGCACGAAGGGAATGACGGCTTCCCGGCCCCGGCGCGGGAATCTCTGTTGGAAGAGGTGTTACTGCCCGAGCCGGAAGATTTTGCCGATGCCGAAGAGCGGCGTTTACTGTATGTGGCAATCACCCGCGCCAAGCATCAGGTGTGGCTGATGCAGGATAAAACGCAGCCTTCAGTGTTTGTGGCCCAGCTTGAAGATTTGGGCGTGCCCGCGCAGAGAAAGCCTTAACCAACTTGCTTAACCCCTTTGGTTAAACCAGTAAAAACGCCCCTGTGAATAGGGGCGTTTTGCTTAGGCTTTCAGGCGGGAAAGCAGATAATTTTGGTAGTCGGGAATAGAAATCTCGACTTCTTCTTTAAACAGCGGCGAGGCGATAAGGAAGTCGGCGGTGGCAAGGTTGGTAGCGACCGGAATGTTCCACACGGTGGCGAGGCGCAGCAGGGCTTTAACATCGGGGTCGTGCGGCACGGCATTCAGCGGGTCCCAGAGGAAAATCAGCAGATCAATCTTCCCTTCGGCGATCATCGCGCCAACCTGTTGATCCCCACCCATCGGGCCGCTGAGCATGCTTTTCACTTCAATCCCGGTATTGCGCTGCACCAGATTGCCGGTGGTGCCGGTGGCATACAGGGTGTGCTGCGACAGCTCCGCAACGTTCTTATCTACCCATTTCATCAAAATGTTTTTGCAGTGATCGTGGGCAACCAGCGCGATATGTTTTTGTTTACCAATGGTGCGGGTGGTGAATTCCATAAGTCTTCCCTTAAACGCCAAATAGAGTTGCGTCCAGAGTACTGAAACTCATATTTTCTGCATAGCTCTGATGCAACAAATCAGCTTGAGGATGAGCCGTTTCGTGACATCAGGCTGATAACTGAGGGTTTTTAGGAAGAGGGGAGGCTAAACCAAGAGAAGAAACGCCCGACGTGCGGCGAGCCGACCAGCTTTGACCAGCTGGCTTTACTGGCGTTGCTGTGCTTTTTGCCCGAAGCGTTGAGCATCGACAGCGAGGTCGCATTGAACAGAGAGTCGTCCTGCTGCTGGGCGGCAGCGGCGAAGGCCGGAACCGAGGCCCGCAGGTTAGACATGTTATAGCGCAGCATCACCTTCTCTAAATCAGCGGCATTGCCATACACCACCTGACGCAACACGTCCCGGCGGCTTGGAATATCGCGACCATCTTGATCAACCAGACGATAATTGAGCTTGTGGCTAAAGAACGCGGCGTCCATTTCGTTATTCAGCGTGGGCAGAATGAAAGAAGCCGAACGGATACCCTTGGCGCTAAAGCTGACAATCATCGCGGGGGAGTGGTACATCAGGGCATTCATGGTGGCCGGGTGCAGGTTTTTGCTGACCTGAAATAAAATCTGATGCTGCCCGGTATCAACTTCAAGGCTTTCAGCTCCCTTGAGGATAGCGCCGGAGATGCGTTTGCCATCCAGCACCAGCAGGTCGATGTCCGATGAAAGTTTCAGACTGGTCGCGCAAACGGGTGCCAGCAGGCAAACCGACATTAAAGCGGCCATTAATCTGACTTTCATAGTTCATCCCTCACTTCTTCCGACAACCTCTATTATTGAGCAATGCGTTGAATGTGTCAAAACTTTACAGGATGTACGTATTGTTACATTTGTGAGCATTTTCTTAGGGATCAGTGCTCTCAGCCGCAGTTTTCAGCGAAAAACTGCCGAACTCTTGGCGCTGAGTTAAACTTGTATTACGTCGCTTAATGAGGGAAATGGCATGCAAGATAATGACATCGTCACCATCTTAAAAGAGGTGAAAACTATTGCGCTGGTGGGGGCGAGTGAAAAGCTAAACAGGCCGAGCAATGGCGTTATGGCTTACTTATTGTCTCAGGGATATGAGGTCACTCCCGTCAGCCCGAAACTGGCCGGAAGCACGCTGCACGGGCAGAAGGTCTACGCCACGCTGGCAGATATTCCACATAAGATTGATATGGTTGATGTTTTCCGCAATACCGAGGCGGCTTACGGCGTCGCGCAGGAAGCCATTGATATTGGTGCCAAGGTGTTATGGCTTCAGTTAGGCGTGATAAGCGAACAGGCGGCGGTGCTGGCGAAACAGGCGGGGCTGAAGGTGGTGATGGACAAATGCCCGAAAATTGAGATCCCGCGTCTTGGTCTGGAGAAATAGGCCGAGCAGCTGAATTGAGACATAAAAAAACCGACCCAAAAGAGTCGGTTTTTTATTGCCGCAGGCAGCAGGTTTAGTGACGCAGGCGCGGTAAAGTCAGCTGGCTGCGAATAGACTCGGCCAAATCATCTAAAGAGCTTTGTTCCGGGTGGGAACGCGCCGCTTCGTGATCGATTTGGATCTCCGCCAGATAAGTGTGTACCGGCTCGCCTTTTTCGTCTTCCATCACCACGTGATACCAAGGCGCGGTGCGCATAGAGTCATCGGTCTCGAGTTCCTCGACCTTTGGCTTCTCAAGCGAATACTCTGCGTCCACGTCAATCACGACGCCGAGATAACCTAACATTCTGTGGCGTACTTGCTGGCCAATACCGAATTTGCTGGCGATCATAGTCATCTCCTGAAAAAAATTACCTTAACTTCTATATGGAGGTTAGCGGCGCTATTTCAAGTTTTGACCCTGTTTTGCGGCGTTAATTCAGGTTCTGTGCCGCGATAAGGCACAGAACGATAAATTACGACATCACTACGCAGGCGAAGCCTTTCAGGTACAGACCTTCCGGGTAAGAACCGATAACCGGGTGGTCAGCGGCCTGACGGAACTGCTCAACAAACTGGATCTCGCGATTGGCGTCCAGCGCGGCGTCGGCGAGGATTTTCTGGAACAGATCGGTAGGCAGCAGGCCAGAACAGGAGAAGCTCAACAAAATGCCGCCCGGACGCAGCAACTGCAATGCCAGCATGTTGATATCTTTGTAGCCACGGCAGGCGCTGGCCAGCTGACTCTTGTTCTCGACGAACTTCGGCGGATCCATAACGATCATGTCGAACTGCACGCCTTCGGTGCGGTACTTACGCAGCAACTGGAACACGTCTTCGCGCACGAACTCGGCTTTCGACAGATCCAGATTGTTCAGCTCAACGTTTTGACGAGCGATGTCCAGCGCGTCTTGCGAAGTATCAACGTTAGTTACTTTCTCACAGCCGCCCATCAGCGCCGACACGGCAAAAGCGCCGGTGTAGGAGAAGCAGTTGAGGACCTTACGGCCTTCGGCATATTTACGCGCAGCTAGGCGGCTGTCGCGCTGGTCGAGATAAAAACCGGTTTTATGACCCTGCTTGATATCCACCAGCAGGCTCATGCCGTGTTCCTGAATCGGCAGCAGAGCCGGTGGCTCGGCGCCAATCACGTGGCCCTGAGTCAGCTCTAAACCTTCTTTCTTACGCACGGCGACGTCGGAGCGATCCCAGATAGCGCATTCCGGGTAACATTTTTGCAGCGCAGCCAGCAGCGGGGCGCGCTGGTATTCAGCACCGGCCGAAAGCAGTTGCAGCACCAGGAAATTCTGGAAACGGTCGATCGTGATGCCCGGCAAACCGTCGGACTCACCGGCAATCAGGCGATAGCCATCAAGCCCGTCACGCTTGGCAATCCAGTTACGCCAGCTTTGCGCTTGCTGTAAGCGACGCACGAAAAATTCGATATCAATATCTTCGTCCTGACGGAAGGTCCAGACGCGCGCGCGGATTTGCGACGAAGGAGAATACGCACCGCGAGCCAGCCATTTCCCCTGACTGTCTACAATATCAATAGTATCGCCAGAGTTTGCTTTACCTTCGACACGGGTTACCGCGCCAGAAAATACCCACGGGTGGCGGCGTAAGAGAGATTTTTCGCGGCCTTTGGCCAAGAATAAACGAGCAGTCATAGAATTAGGTTCTGTCAGTTCGGGGCAAAAAAGAGCGTCATTGTCCGAGCAAGCAGTCTAAATTGCAACGAACCATACCGCTAACGGAGAGAATATTATGGCAAAAGTCAGTATAGCCGCCTATGTCTACGGCCGGGTGCAGGGCGTAGGATTTCGTTTCGCAACACAACAACAGGCCAACGGCTTGGGCCTGACGGGCTATGCCAAGAACTTGGATGATGGCAGCGTAGAAGTCATTGCCTGCGGTGAGCAGGAGCAGGTAGATCAACTGTTGGCGTGGCTCAAACAGGGTGGACCGAAACACGCCAAGGTAGATAAAGTCTTAAGCGAACCCGCGCCGCCGGGGGGTTATAGCGATTTTAAAATCCGCCATTAGCTCCAGACTTTATCTTAATGTATTACAAACATTTGACCGGTTTTGGCAGGCCAGCAATTTTGGTGGCTTGCTTCGCCGGGCCTTTAGGGAACAGTCGGAACAGATAGCGGCTGTTGCCTTTCTCTTCGCCATATTTTTGCGCCATGGCTTTAACCAGCATGCGAATGGCGGGGGAGGTGTTGAATTCGAGATAAAATTCGCGCACAAAGCGCACCACTTCCCAGTGAGCCTCGGTCAGCTCGATCTCTTCTTCTTGCGCCAATAATGGGGCTAGTTCTTCCTGCCAGTCAGCACTGTTTTTTAGATAGCCCTGAGCATCGGTTTCTATCTCGCGGCCTGCAAAATCCAACATAACACCTCAATTCTCAATAAAACGCTGCGCGCAGTTTAGCAAAAAGGCCTGAGCCACAAAATAAAAAGCCCCGCTTTCGCGAGGCTTTGCTGGCCGAAATGCCTGATTAGTTACTGCGGGACAAACCTAAGATGCTCAGCAGGCTGACAAATACGTTATACAGAGACACGTACAGGCTCACCGTGGCACGAATATAGTTGGTTTCGCCGCCGTGAATAATATTGCTGGTTTCCCACAGGATTGCGCCAGCGGAGAACAGGATGAACAAGCAGCTAATCGCCAGTGACAGGGCAGGGATCTGCAGGAACAGGTTAGCGATAACCGCCACCAGCAGCACCACGAAGCCCGCCATCATCATGCCAGACAGGAAGGACATGTCCTTACGGGTGGTCAGCACGTAGGCTGAACAGCAGAAGAACACCAGCGCCGTGCCGCCAAGGGCCAGCATAATGATGTCACCCGCGCCAACTGAGAGCAGGGAGCTGAGCAGTGGGCCGAGGGTGTAACCCATAAAGCCGGTCAGCGCGAAGGCTGCCAGAATACCCACAGGGCGGTCAGCCGTGCGGTAAGTCAGGAACATCAAACCGTAGAAACCGACCAGCGTCAGCAGCATGCCCGGTGAAGGCAAGCGCAGCAGGGTGCTGGCAGTAGCAGTAATTGCGGAAACGCCGAGCGTCAGCGCCAGCAGGAAATAGGTATTACGTAGAACTCTGTGGGTGCTTAACAGCGCGCCCGCACGAGAAGAGGAAGAGGCAACAATACGTTCCATATAAAATCTCACTTATCGACAAAAGTTGGAGTCGGTGAAAATACAATCAGCCTTGAATAGTAGATAGTTACCTGCCGTGACTAAAGGCGTTTTACCCTTCTTTACCCATGCGTCACCGCCAACTCGCCGTAGAATGGGCACTTCTCTGTTTTAAAACTGGCCGTAATGTCGATTTAATCGTCATTCGCAACGCGAGTGCCTGTTTTTCAGGCAAACGAACATAATCAGGCTTTACAACCTAATGGGCTATGTTTATAGTTCGCTTCGTTGCGGAGGGGTGGCCGAGCGGCTGAAGGCACCGGTCTTGAAAACCGGCGATGGGAAACCATTCAAGAGTTCGAATCTCTTCTCCTCCGCCATATACAACACAAGAAAGCTGCTAAGAAATTAGCGGCTTTTTTTGTATCTGCGTTTTGGCGTTTCCTCTCCTGACCCTCCAATGTTTCTTCATTTGTTCGATTTCGCGCCAATTGATCTATTTTGAAAGAATGCTTATTAAATCAACAAAATAGAACGAAAATAATGTTTGCATCTTGTTCTGCTTCTTGTATACTACGCCCCGTCTGATGAGCACTGCTCTTGAGACAGATTGTTGTTGCGGAGGGGTGGCCGAGCGGCTGAAGGCACCGGTCTTGAAAACCGGCGATGGGAAACCATTCAAGAGTTCGAATCTCTTCTCCTCCGCCATTAACAACAACGCAAATGAGCTGCTAAGTGATTAGCGGCTTTTTTTGTGCCTAAAATTCACCTAAATCTCTCTTTCTCCCTCGTTTTGCATTGTCCCTGAGCTGTGAATCCCCATTTTTTAACTCCTTCTTTAAGGTTTTTTCGTGGTGTTAATGGTGTTAATTGCCTAAAAAATGCCCCGTCTCACAATTCCCGAACATAACCCGCTAACCTGATTGCGCAAGCAGCGGCACTGCCTATATGTTGATTTTTAGTTTCCCAAATGTAACTAGAGGTTAACAATAATGTCTAAGAAATTACGTATCTCTCTGATTGCTACTGCTGTTTTGATGTCTTCCTCTGCAATCTCTGCATTACCCGAAGGGTACCCGGCTGACTACCAGAAGCTGGTCGACGGCGCCAAGAAAGAGGGCAAAGTCGTTATTTATTCCACCACGGACGTCAAGGCAGCAGGCCCGCTGATTCAGGGCTTTGAAGCAACTTACCCAGGGGTGAAAGTCGAATACAACGACATGAACAGCACCGAGCTGTACAACCGTTTCATCAGTGAGCAGGCGGCGGGCGGCAACAGCGGCGACGTGGTGTGGAGCTCCTCCATGGATACCGCGCTGAAGCTGGCGACCGACTATGCACAGGAATATACCTCGCCGGAGCATGGGCAACTGCCTAAATGGGCAGTGTGGAAAGAGAAGGCTTACGGCACCACTTATGAACCCGTGGTGTTTATCTACAACAAACGCCTGATCCCAGCCGGTGACGTGCCGGACTCTCACGCCGCGCTGGCGAAGCTGATTGCCAGCCAGACCGACAAATTCAAGAAGAAAGTCACCACCTATGACATTGAGAAATCAGGTCTAGGCTTCATGCTTTCAGTTGAAGATTTCAAAGCCGATCCGAACTACTTCAAAACGCTGGCTGACGTCGCCAAGGGCGGCTTAGCGGTGCAGTCCTCCACCGGCACCATGATGGAAAGAGTCTCGTCGGGCGAAAACCTGATTGGTTTTAACATCTTAGGCTCCTATGCCGAAGCGCGCGCCAAAACTGACCCGTCGCTGGGCATCTCCTATCCGAAGGATTACACGCTGGTCTTGTCCCGCGTCTCGTTCATCAGCAAAGAAGCCAAGAACAGCAACGCGGCTCGCCTGTGGCTGGACTACGTGCTGTCTGAAAAAGGCCAGAGCATCTTGGCGAATCAGGGCGACATTCCTTCCATCCGTAACGACATCGAAGGCAACAACGATATCGACGGCATGACCAAAATGTTGGGCAACGCCCTCAAACCTATCCCGGTTGACGAAACCCTGCTGGAATATTTACAGCAGAAAAAACGTCTGGATTACATCAAACAGTGGCGTGAGGCAGCGGCCAAATAAAAATATCCTTCGGCCTTCGATTTGCAGGGGCGTTTGCTTGCCGCCTTCCTGCAATTCGAATGACTTTGGATATTGGTTGGATGAAAGTGTGAAACTGGATGCGCGTCGGTTAAAAAGGGCGCGTATCCCCTCGATTTGCTCTGACCGTCTTCATTTACGTGGCTCAGGGCGCATAACCGAAGGGACGTGACATGATTGCATTACGCAGAAAGTGGCAGAGCCTGCCGCGCAGCGTAGTGGTGTTGATAACCGCGCTGGTTATCTACATTCCACTGTCGTTTATCGTTATACAAAGTTTTCTCTCGGCACCTTTCTTTTCGCCTTCAAAGGAGTTCAGCCTTGAATCCTTTGAATTTATCTTCACCGATCCTGATTTCTATAAGGCGCTGAAAAGCGGCTTTATTCTGGCCTTTGGCCTGATTGTTATCTCTATTCCTCTGGGCGGCATTCTGGCGTTCCTGATGGTGCGTACCGACCTACCGGGACGACGCCTGATCGAGCCGCTGATCCTGGTGCCGATTTTCGTGTCGCCGATGGTGTTGGGCTTTGGTTACGTGGTGGCGGCAGGGCCGGTGGGCTTCTTCTCCCTGTGGGCTGAATCGCTGTTTGGCTTCGTGCCGTGGAATATCTACGCCATGTCGAGCATCGTGGTGATCGCGGGCCTGACGCACGTGCCGCACGCTTACCTTTATATCTCTTCGGCGCTGCGCAGCGTCGGGTCAGATGTAGAAGAGGCCGCGCGCACGGCGGGAGCCACCCCGCTACAGGTCATGACCGCCGTCAGCCTGCCGATGGTGCGTCCGTCAATCCTCTACGCCAGCGTGCTGCTGTTTTTCCTCGGGCTGGAAGTGTTCGGCCTGATGCTGGTGTTGGGTGACCCGGAAGGCAACATGGTGCTGGCAACGTACCTTTATAAGCTGACCAACAAGCTCGGCACGCCGTCTTATCACCTGATGGCTGCCGTCGCCGTGGTGCTGATTTGTATCACCGTGCCGCTGGTCATGCTGCAACGCCGCCTGATGCGCACCGCCAACCGTTTTGTCACCGTGAAAGGCAAAGCCTCGCAGGCTCGCGCACTGCCGCTGGGCAAATGGCGCTGGGTGGCTGGCGCAGTAGTGGCCTTCTGGCTGACCGTCACCATTGGCGTGCCTTTGGTGGGCGTGGTGTTGCGCGCCTTTATCTCTAACTGGGGCGTCGGCGTGTCGCTGTGGGACGAGCTTTCGCTCAACACTTTCCGCACCATTTGGGAACAGCCAAACCTGCTGCGCGCGATTGTCAACTCAATGGCAATTGGCGTCTTCGGCGGGGCACTGGCGGTGGTGTGTTATCTGTTTATCGGCATCGCCATGCACCGCAAGCCCGACGGCGTGACGCGTTTCCTCGACTATAGCGTGTTGGTGCCGCGCGCGGTGCCGGGCCTGCTGGCCGGTCTGGCCTTCCTGTGGGTGTTCCTGTTCTTGCCAATGTGGCTCGACAACGCGCTGAAATCGGGCTGGCTCTCGGGCCTGCCGGTATCTGAGTGGCTGCGGGAGAATCTGGTGGTGTGGCTGCGTTCGCTGCGTAGCACCATCTTCAGCGTCTGGCTGGCGTACACCGTGGTGTGGATGGCTTACGGCCTACGCCTTATCTCTTCGACCCTGCTTCAGGTCGGGCCGGAGCTAGAAGAGGCAGCACGCAGCACGGGCGCGACCCGTGGGCAAATCACCCGCCACGTCACCATTCCGCTGTCGCGTTATGGCCTGATTGGCTCTTGGTTGCTGATGTTCCTGATTTTTGAGCGCGAATATTCCACCGGCGTCTATCTGCTGTCGCCTGGCACGGAAACCATCGGCTCAATGCTGGTTTCCCTGTGGGCGGCGGGGGCGATTGATATCGTTGCCGCGCTCTCCTTTATTAACATCCTGCTGGTGGTGTTAGGTCTGGGTATTGCCTTACGTTTCGGAGTCAAATTACATGATTGAGTTAAGCGTCGATAATCTGCATTTAACCTATGGCGACAACCCGGTGCTGAAAGGCGTATCCATGGATTTAAAACGTGGAGAAGTGGTGTCACTCCTTGGGCCATCCGGCAGTGGCAAAACCACGCTGCTGCGCGCCGTGGCGGGGCTGGAGAAGCCAACGCAGGGCCGAATTGTTATCGGCAAAAACACCGTCTATGACGGCAGCCCGCGTAGCGAAATCCCGGCGGAAGAGCGCAATTTGGGGCTGGTGTTCCAGTCCTACGCGCTGTGGCCGCACAAAACCGTGTTCGAAAACGTGGCTTACCCGCTGAAATTGCGCAAAGTGGCGTCGGGCGAAATGAACCAGCGGGTGCAATCGGTGCTGGATCAGCTCGGACTGGGGCATCTCGGCAAGCGCCACCCGCACCAGCTGTCCGGTGGGCAGCAGCAGCGCGTGGCCATTGGCCGTGCTCTGGTCTATAACCCGCCGGTTATTCTTCTGGATGAGCCGCTCTCCAACCTTGATGCCAAGCTGCGCGAAGAGGCACGCGTCTTCCTGCGTGAGCTGATCATCAAGCTCGGGCTGTCGGCGCTGATGGTCACCCACGACCAGAACGAAGCCATGGCGATTTCTGACCGCATTCTGCTGCTTAACAATGGCAAAATTGAACAGCAGGGCACGCCGCAGGAGATGTACGGCTCGCCGAAAACCCTGTTCACCGCCGAGTTTATGGGCAGCAACAACCGCCTGCACGGCATAATCACTGAACTGAGCAACGGCAGGGCGCGCATTGAAGGCAAAGACTGGGCGCTGTGGGGCTTGGCGGCTGAAGGCGTACAGGTCGGGCAGGAAGCCACGGCGGTGATCCGCGTCGAGCAGGTGAAACTGGGTGACAGCGCCGAGGGCAACCAAATCGAACTGCCGCTGCTGACCAGCATGTATCTTGGCGATCGCTGGGAATACCTGTTCCGCACCGTGGCCGAAGATTTCGTGGTTCGTGCTTATGGCAGCGAAGTTCGCGGGCAGGAGATGTTCCGCCTGTCATTGCCAGCAGAGCACCTGTGGATCTTCCCGAAAACCTGATGTTGAGACTGACTTTCAGGGGCTGCGGCCCCTGAAATAAATATGTCATTTTCCACGCGTAAAATTCTGCCTACGTTAAAAATTATGCAGAATAATCATGAAATTAACTTTCCCTTGGTTCAAAGCTAATGGCTTTTTCAGCACAGTATTCCGCACAGCTTTCACATCTCGCCCAAGAGGCATACTTTTCGGTGTAATTTGTGTTATCGCGCTGTTTTCCGCTTTACAGATCTTCTCCACCTTTATCCTGACCAACATCCTGCAAGATGCCCGCCAAAACGTCATTGCCACCGAAAGCCTACGCCAGCAGCAGGCGGTGATGGACAAAGCGCGCATGGAATTGCTGATCGCCAGCGATAAGCTCAACCGCGCGGGGATCTATTTCATGCAGGATAAAGAAACCGGCTCGGACGGCAGCTGGCACAGCTTGATGGAAGAGTCGCAGGGGGCGCTTGCCGCGTCTGACAAGGCTTTCAAGCAGTTCGCCACCATGACCGGCGGCTTGCAGGGCGACGCGCAAAAGGCGGCGGCCGATCTTCAGGCCAGCTACCAGATGTTCTACGACGGTCTGCGCGAGCAGTCCGACGGCCTGCAAAAAACCAATACCATTGACTCCTTCTTTAACGTGCCGATTCAGGCGTTTCAGGATGATTTCAGCGACAAATACTATCGCTACCTGAGTGTGAATGAACAGACGGCAGTCTCGCTGAGCGACCATTTGCTGGCGGCGCTGTCGCAGGCTAAGTCTCTTTTCCTCGGCGCGTTAGTGCTGCTGGCGGTGATCGCCTTGGTGGTCTGGCGCGGCATTACTCGCTGGGTTATCAGACCCTTACAGCAGCTTATCGCCCACATCCGCGTGCTGGCGGCTGGGGATCTCTCCGAGCAGATTGGCGGCAAAACCCTGCGGGTGACCGAGGTTTACCAGCTCAATCAAAGCCTGAGTGAGATGCAGGCCGGGTTGCGCAGGCTGATTAGCGAAGTGCGCGACGCGTCGTCGCATATCATGGTGAACATCAATGAAATCGCTTTAGGTAATGAGGAGCTTTCAGCCCAAGCCCTGAAGCAGCGCGATGAGCTAAACGCCGCCAACCAGCACATTAGTTCTCTGACCGAGCGCGTGAAGGACAACGCGCAGCACGCTCATCAGGCCAGCCAGCGCGCCGAGCAGGCCCAGCAGGTTGCAACCAGCGGCGGCGACGTGATGCACAAGGTGGACACGGCGATGAAAGAGATTGTCAGCCAGTCCGCCGAGATGAGTAACATCGTGGCGATGATCGACAGCGTGGCGTTTCAAACCAATATCTTGGCGCTGAATGCCGCGATTGAAGCCGCTCACGCCGGGCAGCATGGTCGCGGCTTTGCCGTGGTGGCGAAAGAGATTGGACTGTTGGCGCAAAAAAGCAGCCATTCGACGCGCGGCATTCATCAACTTATTGAAGATTCGATGGCGCAAATTGGCCGGGGTTCGACGTCGGTGACTCACTTGGGCAAGAGCTTAAATGAGATCATCACCATTTTTAGTGGGCTTAACACGCTGGTGGGTGAAATTTCTGACGCCACCCAACACCAGCGCGAAAGCATTCATGAAGTCTCTGAACGCATTGTCACTTTGACTCAGGTTACGCAGCAAAACAGCCAGTTGGCGCAGCAGGCGGCCAGTTCTTCACAGGAGTTATTGGCGCAATCGCAACGTTTGGAGAGGGCGGTGTCTAGATTTGGTTTGGGCGAAATTCAGGCTGCGGCTTGACAGTCAACGGGGGAATCGACAAATTAGTTGCCCTGATTGCTTAAAACGGTTTTCCCATGACTGAGACTTCATCCCCATCCAACGCCTGTGCTGTGAAGATTGCCAACCTTGCGGATGTACCCCAGTACCTCGAGGTTATCACAGAATACCTGCATGGCGAATGGTCTGCTTTTCCGCACTGGGCCCAGAAAGAGTATATTCGTCAGAGACTTACCCAGCGTCTGGCCAGCAAAGGCCGCCAGTTCGTGCTGGTCGCTTTCGATGAGAATAACGAAGTCGTCGGCACTGCCGGCGTGATGCGCTACGAGCTGGACGACGTGGCCGAGCGCAAATATTGGCTGGGCGAAGTCTTTACCCGCCACCACCTGCGCGGCCGTGGTATCGGCTCTGCCTTGATCAATGCCAGCATCGAGCGTGCGCGCGCGGCGGGTGTTGATACTCTTTGGCTCTACACGCCTGATCAAAAGGGACTTTATTCCCGCCTTGGCTGGCAGGAAGTGGAAACGCGCGAAGTGGACAACGAGCAGGTCACGGTTATGCAGCGCCCGCTGCGCTAACTTGGCTTGAGCTTATTTCGCCGTGCGCCAGTAGTGCATACTTCCCTCTGAATGGCCGGTGACCGGATCGCTTTCCGGCATCGGCACCTGATTTATGGTCTTAATTCGCTCCGCCATCTTCTTCGGCTCATCGTGGCACAGGTCGGCGGTGACGTTTGGCGGATAGGCGCCGACCAGCATAAAATCGTCATCCGCTGAAATCTGCTTATGGCCGACACCGGCTGGAATTAACAGCACATCGCCGACGTTAACCTCGATAATCTTGCCTTTCTCGCCACCCAGTTGCAGCTTGGCCGAGCCTGCGTACACGCCCACTACCTCATGGGTATTGGAGTGGAAATGGGTGAAAGGGTAGACCGGATAGCGCCACTGCGGCGGCCAGCCGTTAGAACGGAACAGATGCTCGAGGTATTCGGCATTGTCAGTCACTTCTGGCGGAATAACGTGATGGTAAATCAGCAGCGGCAGCTTGCTGTTGGGCACGCCGCCGTCAGGTTTGCCAGTGTGTAGGATCTCCACGGCGACCTCCCGAGGTTGGGCTTTGAGGGTGAAAGGTAAGGGCAGCAGGGCGGCAACGCTGAGTAAAGTACAAAATCGACGTCTGTCCAAAGCCATTAGCACTGCTCCTTGTTACAAAAGAGAAACCAATTACCCTAAGTCCGAGGGTTTACTTCATTCATTTATAGAACAAAGTCGCTGTTTTGACATTAACAGCGCCGCAAAGCCGCTCACTCTTTAATCACTCTTATCAGAAAAAGCCGAATTGGCCGGGTAATTGACAAATAAAAGTCATATTAACTGGCGAAACTGACCGTTTCTTCTAGTCTTAACTAAACATAAGCACTTCAGGAGAAAGAAGTCATGAATAAGAAGATGTTAATTATTGTTGCTACAGCGGTATCAGTCCTTGCTGGGTGTCAGACTTACGATCGCGCGGCAAGCTATGTTAAAGAGCCTGTGGTCAGCGACGTTAAAGTCGGTATGACTAAAGCTCAGGTTCGTGCTCTGGCGGGCCCACCTTCAACAGAAGCGACGCTGGTCCATGCTAAAGGGACTTGTCAGACCTACGCCGTTGCGCCACGTGATGGTAAAGCTCAGACTTACTTCGTTAGCTTTAACGACACGGGCCACGTAATGAACAAAGGCTACCAGTCTTGTTCAGATTACGACAAAGACCCACAAGCCGGCCAATAACGGTTTGATTTAGCGGCTGCTTTTGCTGGCCGCTAAATAAGAAAACGCCTGTCAGGTTTAACCTCACAGGCGTTTTTTTTATGGTTTTTTGTGGCTGAGAAGCTCTTGGCTTAGGCTTTCTCAGTCACAATTCTTACCCCAACTTTGCTCACGTCTTTGCCATCCATCTCAGCAATGGTCCACGTCAGGCCATCCCATTCAATGTGGTCACCAATGACCGGCTCGCCGCCGAGCAGATTAATCACGAAGTTGCCTAGTGACAGGGATTTATCCACCGAATCATCCAGATTCAAGCCATAAAGCTGTGAAATGGCGTCCAGAGGGGCATCGGCTTGCAGGATAAAGTCACCGAAGAATCGGTCATCCAGCACCACCGCGTTGCTGTCGCTAAACAGCTTGCCCAGCTCCGGCAGGTCTTTTTCCTGACCAATCACGCAAAGAATGTCACCCTCTTTCAGCCTGGTACTGCCGGTTGGGTGGAGCATTTCGGTGCCACGGAACAGGGCCGCAATGCGCGTCTCCGCAGGCATTTTCAAGTCACGCAGCGCCGCGCCCACGCACCACTTCTCAGAACCCAGCTGATAAATAAACTGTTCCCAATTGCTGTACACGTCGATATCCAGCCCCACGCGGGAAATCGGCGTAGGCATTGGCGGCACGATCACCTTGGCTTTCTTGGCGGCAAAGCCCAGCGAGGTGCCTTGCAGCAGCAGGGAAACCAGCACCACGAAGAAGGCCACGTTGAAGTACAGGTTGGCCTGCGGGATGCCCGCCATCATGGGGAATACCGCCAGAATTACCGGCACCGCGCCGCGCAGGCCGACCCATGAAATAAAGAAGCGCTCGCGCAGGGTAAAGTTTTTGAACGGGAACAGCCCGACGAAGACCGAAAGCGGGCGAGCCACCAGAATCATCCACAGTGACAAGGCCAGCGCGCCTGCGGCTATCGGCAGCAGATCGCTTGGCGTTAGCAGCAAGCCGAGCACTAAGAACATGCCGATTTGGCTCAGCCACGCCAGCCCGTCGAAGGTCTGCATGATGCCGTGACGGTTGCGGATTGGCATATTGCCCAGCACCAGACCACACAGGTACACCGCCAAGATGCCGCTGCCGTCCATCGCTACCGTCAGCGCGTAAACCATCAGCCCGCCGCTGAAGGCCAGCAGGGGGTATAAGCCGGTGGCCAGAGAGATTTTGTTAATCAGCTTATGCAGCAGCCAGCCGCCGCCCAGCCCGAAGAAAATACCCAAACCAAATTGCTGAATCACGTCGAGAACGAACATCCAGCTCAGGCCGTGCTGGCCTTTGGCAATCATGTCGATCAGGGTGATGGTGAGGAATACCGCCATCGGATCGTTGCTGCCGGACTCAATCTCCAGCGTGGCGCTAACGCGTTCGTTTAAGCCTTTGCCGCCAATCAGCGAGAACACCGCCGCGGCGTCGGTTGAGCCGATGATTGCGCCAATCAGCAAGCCTTGGATCAGGTCGACTTTAAACAACCAGGCCGCCGCCATGCCCGTAAGCCCGGCAGTGATGAGCACGCCGACGGTGGCCAGCGACAGGGCGGGCCAGAGCGCCACGCGAAAGGAGGAAGCCCGCGTGCGCATGCCGCCGTCGAGCAGTATTACCGCCAGCGCCAAGTTGCTGACTAAATAGGCCGCCGGATAATTGTCAAAGGCGATGCCGCCAATGCCGTCAACCCCCGCCAACATACCGATGGCGAGAAAAATGACCAAAATGGGAATTCCGAGGCGGGAAGAGAGCGAACTGAGCAGAATGCTTGCTGCTACCAACAGGGCGCCGACGAAGAAAAGTGTGTTGATAGTGCTTGCGTCCAAAATGCCTTCTCCTACTAATGCGCCGATAAAACCTGATTGAGCCAGTATGCCATTGACTCGCGTATTAATTTATCAGGAAAAAGTTATCGTCGCTGAAGGAATATTCAGATATTTATTATTCGAACTCTGGCGGATTAAAACTATGCTTATTACTGAGCTCATGGAACCTGATATGAGCATCCGGCTTCAGTTTGATCACCAGAAAGAGGAACTTATGAGCGAATTTACTGGCATCCATCGCGAAGTCCTGAAAGACGGCACTATTAAGCACGTACTGGTGCGCGATAAATCTGGCCATGAACAGGCCAAAGCGGCGAAAGACTATATCTCGGAGGGCATTCAGCCCGATTTAGACGACCTGCCGGAAGTCTCGGCGGGCAGCGAATACCCGAAAACCGGCAAAGGTAACGGCTAGTTTTCGTCTATTGCTCAAAGCAGCCCGCGCCCCTGTCAGCCGCGCGGGCCTGCCAATGCATTTCACTTCAACGGCATTTCACTTCATGACTATTTCGCCTCGGCTAACCACTGTTTGCCTTTGGCTTTCATCTCTTGTTCCTGCTGGCTAAATTTGGTGGCGAACACCCGTTTCACCGGGAAACCACTCTTCTCCAGCAGATAGGCCAGCGCCGCGTACTCGCGCGGATACTTCGCCACCGTGGTCTGATCGATATCCACCACGCCAACTGGGAAGGTGAAGTTGCCCATGTCGTAAATTGACTGGCGTTTAACAATGCGCCACACGCCGTCGCGTTTTTCCACCAAGTCATAGAAACGGTTATGGCCGTTACAGCCCAACCCCAGCGAGGCATTTTCGCCAATAATAATGGCATTGGTTTCGACAATCGCCCGATCGCCATTAAAAGTGATCACCGGCGAGCCAATCACATGCTTGGTGCTGAAGCCGGAATTGCCCATCTTTTGCGACCCTTTAACGAACTCGCCGAACAGGCCCTCAAACCATGTGACTTCAATAATGCCGTCGTCATGGAACAATTCGAGCAGTTGATCCCACTCAGCTAAATCGCGATGTATCCAGCCGGTCATTAGGTCGGCAATGTCTTGGCGGTCTTGCAGTGTATTGCTCATGGTGCTGCTCCTGATGATTCGTTGCTTAGTCATTTTCTGCTGACAGCATCGGCGTCTAGAGCCATCAAAACAAATAGTTTAAATTGAGCTATTAATCATTTTAGTTGATGAGTGCTAAAACATGGATTTGCGGCAAATGCGTTACTTTCTTACGGTCGTCGAAGAGGCTCATTTTGGCCGTGCCGCCCAGCGTCTCAACATCGTGCAGCCTGCGCTGAGTATGCAGATTAAAGCCTTGGAAGAGGAGGTGGGTGGGGTGCTGTTCCTGCGCACCACGCGCAAGGTGGAGCTGACCGAAGCCGGGAAACTATTCCGCGCCGAGGCCGAACTGGCCGTGGCTCAGGCCGAGCGGGCAAAAAGCGTGGTGCAGCGCGCCCTGCGTGGGGAAACCGGCAAGGTAAGGATTGGTTTTGCAGGCAATGCGGTGTTTACCGGCAAGCTATTGGCGGACATGCGCGCCTTCAATGCTGCTTATCCGCAGGTGGAGATTGAGCTGCAAGAGCTGGCCCCGCAGTGGCAAAGCGAAGCCATTCTGGCGGGTAAAATTGACGTTGGCTACTGCCCCCAGATGGGCATTGAGTTTGATAGCCAACTTAGCTCAGAGTTGATTGGCGACTGG
Organism: Ewingella americana ATCC 33852; assembly: GCF_000735345.1. GTDB lineage: Bacteria > Pseudomonadota > Gammaproteobacteria > Enterobacterales > Enterobacteriaceae > Ewingella > Ewingella americana. Next base: position 154,539 of record NZ_JMPJ01000033.1, read on the forward strand.
CCGATGATCATCGCACTGGCGAAGGATCACCCTTTGGCGGGCGCTGAACTTCTCACCAGAGAGATGATTGCCAACGAGCCGCTGATTGTCTATTCCACCGGCAAAGCCGATGGCGGGCAGTTGGCGCAGTTGGAGCGCGCCTTGGGCAGCCCGCCGCGCATTGCTCATCAGGTTTCAAGCACGCTCAGCGTACTCATGCTGGCGGCCGCCGGGCAGGGCATTGCGCTGGTGCCCTCGACCTTCGAGCAGGTGCCGTTGCCCGGTTTGCTCTATAAGCCGCTGGAGAACTTTAGCCTGCGCGCCAATATGATTTTGCTGCACCGCACGCAAGAAAGCACCGGTTCGGTCAAAGCCTGGCTGGCCCTCACGCGCAGTAATAAGTGAGTGGAATCAGTCTTGTAAGTCTAAAGAAATTCCGTATAACGGTTATGTTACTGCGAATCACTGAGTCCATTAACGGCCACTCGGCTACAAGGAGAGTTATGCAAGAGTTTATCGTCCCTGTTGTTACTCCCACGATTGAAATCACCACGCCGCGCCTGATCATGCGCCAATGGCGGGAAGAGGATCTGGCGCCTTTTGCCGAGCTGAATGCCGATCCGCGCGTGATGGAGTTTTTCCCTTCGATCATGACCCGCGAAGAGAGTGACAACTTGGCCGAGCGCTGTAGCGCCTTGATAACCGAACGCGGCTGGGGCATCTGGGCGCTGGAGACCCGCGATGAGCACAAGTTCATCGGTTTCCTCGGCCTGCACACGCCGGGCTACCCGCTGCCTTTCAACCCCTGCGTCGAAGCCGGTTGGCGTCTCAGCGCCGAGTCATGGGGCAAAGGACTCGCCAGCGAAGCCGCGCAGGCTGCATTAAAGGTGGGCTTCAACCAGCTCGACCTGCATGAAATCGTCGCCTTCACCGCACTAATAAACCTGCGTTCTCAGGCAGTGATGAAACGTATGGGGATGACCTGTGATCCGCAGGAGAATTTTAATCACCCGGTGGTAGCCGAGGGGGATAGACTTCAGGAGCACTGTCTTTATCGCCTTCGGCGGGGGGATTGGGCGGCTGCCCAAAGCAGCTGACGGTCAAGTTCAATACCTTGCGTTGCCACGCAAACTGGCC